>CAWIWX010000003.1:0-161265 GCA_963839965.1 uncultured Solirubrobacterales bacterium | reverse complement strand
TGGCGCGATGTTCCGCTGGACCCGGCCGGTGTCCGCGCTGTCGCCGCCTGGCTAGGCGACCTGGGCCTGGCTGGCCGCGAACGCCGCCGCCGAGGTACGCAGCGAAGTTTCCAGGGCGGCCGCGCGGCGGGTGGGTTCCATCAGGTTCACCCCCATCGCGGCCAGGTCCTCCGGCCCGGGGGTGAGCAGGGTGACCCGGATGCCCTGGGCCCGCAGCGCCTGGGCCTCGCGCAGCAGCGACCGGGTGACCAGCGCACGCAGCCGCCGCTCCAGCCGTTCCAGCCGGGTGCCGGGCCGGTCGGTGACCAGGCTGGCCATCGGGGCCAGCACGTACACCTCGGCCACCCCGGCCCGGGCCAGCACGGCTAGCGAGGTGGGCGACCGGACGCCGCCGTCCACGTAGCGCCGCCCGCCGATGTCCCGGGGCACGTACCAGCCGGGGATCGAGCACGAGGCGACCACGGCATCGGCCAGCTCAGCCTCGGGGGCGCGGTCCCGGCCGAAGATGACCCGCCGTCCCGAGTCGTAGTCCACCGTCACGATCCAGGTCGGGGTGTCCACCCAGCCGGTCACCGGCCGCGGCGCGTGCTGCTGCAGCGCCTGCACCATCGCGTGCAGCGTCTCGTGCCGGGCCCGGCCGCGGGGCAGCCATGCGCTGGCGCCGACTCCCGGATGCACCCGGTGCGGGGCCCGCAGCGTGTGCAGGATCAGCCGGGGCGACCCGGCCCGCCACTGCGGCCGCGGCGGCAGTGGCCCCTCATCCAGGTCGCCACCCCCGCCTCGCGCAGCCAGCGGACCTCGTCACCGCGCTGCAGCGCGATCATGTCGTCCAGGCTGACCCCGCAGCGCAGCGCTGCCGCCAGCACGCTGCCCGCGCTGGTGCCCACGATCAGATCGACATCGTTGATCGCCATCGGCAGCCGGTCCTGAACCGCCTGCAGCGCACCCGTCATCCAGGCCGCCCCGACCACGCCGCCCGCCCCCAGCACCAGCCCAACCCGCCCGCCGGATGCCCCGATCCCCCGTACCTGGCCCATCGGTCACCTCCTGGCCCCGGCGCTGACCAGCCATCCTGTGGGACGCGCGTGTTACCGCCGGGTAAACACCAGGTATACCCGAATTAACCAGCGGATATACCAAATGCCCGGGTCGGCAGGCGAGCCGCCAGCCGGGCCGGCCTTACCGAGAGCATTAGGGTGGCGGTGGCCCGGGCCCGCACGACCGATGAGTTGCGCCCCGCCACGTCGTCTGCATGCTGGGAACGTCCCCCTTCCGCGGCAGCGGGAGGCCCCGGATGAGAGGACAAGGAGCGTGCACACCGTGGACCAGGAGAACGTGAGCGCTACCCTGACTGTCGCCGTGCCCGCCGCGAGGGTGTTCGGGGTGCTGGCCGACCCGGCGAGCCATTCTGCGATCGACGGCACCGGCTGGGTTCAGGAAGCTGTCGACCGGGCGCCGCTGACCGAGGTGGGGCAGATTTTCCGGATAGACATGTATCACCCCAACCATCCGGACGGTAACTACCAGATGGCCAACGAGGTCCAGGTGCTCGACCCGCCGCGCGCCATCAGCTGGCGGCCGGGGTACCGCAACGACGACGGTCACCTGGAGTTCGGCGGCTGGATCTGGCGTTACGACCTGGCAACGCTCGGCCCGTCCGAGACTGAGGTCACGCTCACCTACGACTGGTCGGCCGTGCCGCAGTCCATCCGGGAGTACCTCCATTTCCCGCCGTTCGGCCCTGAGCATCTCAGCAACTCGCTGCACCACCTGGCCGAGCTTGCCGGGGCCGGACGCCCGGCGGCTAGACACCTGGCTGGCGGCCGTAAGTCTGGACTCCCCCGTGGCACCCTGACGGCACTCAGTCATGATCCGATTCGCGGCGGCAGCGTCTTGCCGCCTGGCCATCGCGCGGACGCCCTCGATGAACAGGTCGATGCCGAGCCGGTAGTGGAAGTCCGGGTCGTCGCAGGCGGTCATCGGGACGGCCGCCTCGACCAGCCGCGGGTACTGGTCCGGCGGCAGCGACGCCAGCCGGATCATGGCCAGCCGCTGATGCTCGACCCGCTCCGCCTCGCTCATCGCCGCCATCGCCGCCGATCGCCCCGGCTCGCTCATGGCCAGCGTCAGCGCGGTCCACAGCCCGTTGCGGGCCACCGAGCTGGCGTACTTGGCGTCGAAACCGGCGCGGTGCAGCACCTCCAGCGCGTCTTCGGTGACCGCCAGCGCCGCCGGGCTGTTGTTCTTCTCCCCGGTGATCAGCAGCTCGGACGCGCTCGAGTGCGTGCGCAGCACCGCGACCAGGGATTCCATGATCGCGCGAAGCTGTGCGTGCCACGGTGCGTCCGGGTCGATGTCGGTGCTGACCTCGGTCCAGATCTGGTCGCCCAGCCCGGCCAGCAGTTCTTCCTTGCTGCGGAAGTGCCAGTACAGCGCCATCGGGGTGACGCCGAGTTCCTGGGCCAGCCGCCGGATGGTGAGCGCGTCGAGGCCACCGGCGTCGGCGAGGGCCAGTGCCCGCTGGACGACGGTGGCTTTGCTGAGCCGGGAGCGCTGCGCCTCGGCCTGGCTGGAAGTCGTGGGAGTCATCTCGCTTGACAACTATACGCCGTACAAGTCATGCTGTCTGCATCACCTCTACAGTGTATAGGAACGGCGTACAAGAGTTACGTACAAGAACGACGTACGATTCCCCGGAGGGAGCAGACCGTGCGCAGACGCTGGTGGACCCTGGTGGCCGTCGGATTGGCCACCTTCATGACCTACCTGGACAACAACGTCACCAACGTGGCCCTGCCCACCATCCAGCGGGACCTGCACCTGTCGGTCGGCGGGCCTGGAGTGGGTGGTCAGCAGCTACATCCTGGTCTTCGCCAGCCTGCTGCTGGCCGGCGGCCGGCTGGCCGACGTGTTTGGCCGCCGGCGGCTGTTCGTCACCGGGCTGGCCATCTTCACGCTGGCCTCGCTGGGCGCCGGGCTGGCCGGCAGCGGGGCGGTGCTGATCGCTGCCCGGCTGGTGCAGGGCCTGGGCGCGGCGCTGATGGTGCCGACCACGCTGGCCATCATCGTGGCCACGTTCGACGACCGCCGGGAGCGCACCCAGGCCATCGGGGTCTGGGCCGCGATCGGCGCGCTGGCGCTGGCCGTCGGCCCGCTGATCGGCGGCCTGATCAGCCAGCACCTGCACTGGGGCTGGATCTTCCTGATCAACGTGCCGGTCGGCGCGATCACCATGGCGCTGGCCCTGTTCGCCGTCGCCGAATCCCGGGACACGTCAGCCGCACGGCGCCTGGACCTGCCCGGGCTGGCCGCGTCCGTGGTCGCGCTGTTCTCGCTGACCTACGGCCTGATCGAGGGGCACGACAAGGGCTGGACATCCGGCACGATCCTGGGCGCGTTCGCGCTGGCCGCCGTGGCGGGCGCGGCGTTCCTGTTCATCGAGTCCCGGTCCCAGCCAGCCGATGGTGCCGCTGTCCATGTTCCGCTCCCGGGTCTTTCACCGGCGGGATCGGCACCACGATGGTGTGGGCGTTCGGCATCTTCGGCATCTACTTCTTCACCTCGCTGTACCTGCAGGACGTGGTCGGGTTCTCGCCGACCAAGGCCGGGCTGGCGTTCGTCCCGATGGCGCTGTGTGTGGCCGCGTTCTCCCCCCATCAGCGGGCCGCTGGCCGCCCGGTTCGGCGCATACCGGATCGTCTCGTTCGGCCTGGTGCTCAACGCGATCGGCCTGTTCCTGTTCTGGCGGCTCGGCCAGCACACCTCGTTCGGCGCGCTGATGCCCGGCTTCGTGCTGTTCGGCGCCGGCTGCGGGCCTGATGAACGCGCCGCTGACCAACGCGGCGCTGGGCGCCGTGCCGCAGCGAGCGGGCCGGCATGGCCTCGGCGCTGCTGAACAACTCCCGTGAGCTGGCCGGACTGCTCGGCATCACGGTGATCGGCGCGGTGCTGCGCTCCCGCCAGGGTGTGGCGCTGAGCCACGGGGTGCCGGCCCCGTCGGCCTACCTGGACGGCTACCACGCCGGCCTGGTCGTCACCATCGCGCTCATCCTGGCCGGTGTGGTGATCAGCTACCTGACGCTGCGCCGCCTGCCCACCCCGGCCCCGGCGACCACCGCCGAATCCGAGCCGGAGCTGATCAGCACCAAGTAAGGCCGCCGTTCCCCGGGTGGCCAGGCGCGCGGGGGCGCGCCGGCCAGCTGGCGTCAGCGGCCGCGGGCGACCCGCTCGGTGGCCTGGTCCAGCCAGCCGGGGCCGGACTCCGCACTCTCCACCCACCAGGTGGCGCCGGCCGCCTCGTAGTCCGGCGCCAGCCCGGCCACCTCACCCGGCTCCTGCTCCAGGTCGGCCCAGACCACCAGGTCGAACCCGGCCGCACTGCCCCGGGCCAGCTGAGCCTGCTCGCGGACCGCGGCGATCTCCTCGGGCGACGGCCGGGCCAGCCCGTCACCGTGCCAGGTCAGCGGCACCATCCCGTCCCACCGGCTAGGCGCGCCGCACCGGCCCGACGGCGGGCAGCACGCCACCAACCCAGATCGGGATACGCGGCTGCTGCACCGGCACTGGGCGGAACCGGACCGGCTCAATGGTGAAGTGCTCACCGCTGAACGCGAACCGCTCCCCGGTCCATAGCCCGGTCAGCACCTCGAGCCCCTCGTCGAGCAGTTCGGCCCGGACCCGGTTGCTGACCGGCTCGTGGAAGATGCCGAAGTCGGCATAGGGGGGCGAGCCGAGGCCGACGCCGAGGATCAGCCGCCCGTTGCTCAGCCGGTCCACGGTGACCGTCTCCTTGGCCAGCTGCCACGGCCGCCGCCGCGGCACCGGGGTGATCACCGTGCCCAGCCGGATCCGCGACGTCTGGCTGGCCAGCACGGCCAGCAGCGACCACGGGTCCAGCACCGGCGGCCCGTCGCCGGTGTCGTCGTGCACCAGGTGGTCCCAGAGGAAGAAGCCGTCGAAGCCGCCCTGCTCGGCGGCCAGCCCGAGGCCGATGATGTCGGCCGGGTCGGCGGTGAACGGCGGCACCGCCAGCCCGCGCCGCAGCCCGGTCCCCCCCGACGTCACGGGCAGCCGCTACCAGATCCGGCAGACCGGCGACAGCCCGGCCGCCTCGGCCAGCATCCGCTTGAGCTGCGGAATGCCACCCCGGGCCAGGGCCAGGTGCTGCCCGGCCAGATCACGCTGGGCGGCGACGTCACCGCCGAATGCGGCGACGCACCCCTCCGGCGCCAGGTTGGCCAGGGCCAGTAGCCCGCCGGCCGCGCCCAGCGGCCCGGCCAGGGCCAGGAAGCCGGCCGAGCCGACGTAGGTGTCCCCGGAGTAGCTGGTCAGCTCGTCCAGCAGCCGGTCCGGCCGGCCGAGGAGTCCTTGAGGCCGGCCACCGGCAGCGCACCGAGCCCGGCCACCGGGATGTCGGCGCAGGTGAGGAACGGGTTGTGGTAGGCCAGCACCGGACGGTCCCCGGCCGCGCCGGCGATCTCGGCATAGAACACAGCCAGCGCGCCCGCGCTGACCGGCCCGGCCGCGCTGACCGGGCACCAGGTCAGCATGGCGTCGGCGCCCGCGGCCACGGCCATCTTGGTCAGCGTCACGGCCTGCCGGGCGGACGGGGCACCGGTCCCGGCGATCACCGGCACGTCCTCGGGCAGCGCGGCGCGCACCGCCTCGATCAGCATCACCCGCTCCGCCTCGGTCAGCGTGGCCGCCTCCGCGGTGGTGCCGCATACCAGCACGCCGGTCACGCCGCGGCTGGCCAGGTCGGCCGCGTGCTTGCCGGTCGCGACCGGGTCAACCTCGCCGTCCGGGCCGAACAGCGTGACCAGGGCCACGCCCACGCCACCGAATACCACCGCCATCGTCTGCCTCACTTAGGGGGAGCGAGCGCGCCGTTCCCGGCACCGGAGGTTTCAGGCTACGTGGCTGACCTGCCGCAGGCGAGATCCGGCCGGGCGGTCTACGGTGAAGAGATGGCAGGGACGGGTGAGATCCGCTGGGGCATCATGGGCACGGCCGGCATCGCGCGCAAGCAGTTCCTGCCCGCGCTGCGCGAGGCCGGTGGCACCGCCGCCGTGGTGGCCGGCCGGGACCTGGCCCGGGCCGAGGAGTACGCGGCCAGCCAGGGCATCGGCCGGGCCGTCCAGGGCTACCAGGCGCTGCTCGACGACCCCGGCGTGGACGTGATCTACCTGCCGCTGCCGAACAGCCTGCACGCCGAGTGGACGATCAAGGCGCTGCGCGCGGGCAAGCCGGTGCTCTGCGAGAAGCCGCTGTGCGGCACGCTGGCCGAGACCCAGCAGGTACTCGCGGTCGCCCAGCAGACCGGGACGCTGCTCTGGGAGGCGTTCGTCTTCCCATTCCAGGCTCAGATGGGGCAGCTGCACAGCATGCTCGCGGACGGTGTCATCGGCGAACTCCGGGAGATCCAGGCCAACTTCCACTTCCAGCTGACCAGGCGCGGACGACATCCGGCTGCGCCGCGACCTGGCCGGCGGCGCGCTGAACGACGTCGGCTGCTACCCGGTCCGGCTGGCCGGCGAGCTGATCACCGCCCCGCACGAGTCGGCCTGGGCGGCCTCCATCGAGGGCGGCGACGGGGTCAACGTGGAGACCCAGGGCAGCCTGGGCTACCCGGGTGGCAAGCGGCTGCTGCTGTCCTGCGGGTTCCGCCGCGCGGACGACACGTTCGGCCGGCTGCTGGGCACCGGTGGGCAGATCAACATCACCGCTCCCTACCACCCCCGGGCGGCCGACACGTTCCAGGTCGTCGTGCCGGGCAAGCCGTTGCGCAGCTACCCAGCAGCCGGCCCGGAGCAGCCGTTCGCCGCAGCCATCCGGCACATCCAGGCCGCGCTGCGCGGTGCGGAAGAGCCCCGGGAGCTGGCCCTGGACACCTCGCTGCGCACCGCGCAGGCCCTGCACGACCTGCATGAGAGCGCCGCCGCCCAGCAGCCCCCGGCAGGCCCGGCCCCGGCCGCCGCCGCCCCGGCGGGCACCGCCCAGGCCAGTACCGGGCCCGCCCCGGTCAGATGAGCCAGGACGCGGAGATCCGCGCCGCGCTGGCCGCCGAACGGGCCGCGACGCTGGACCGGATGGCCGCGCTGCGCCGCGATTTCGACGGCATCGTCAACTCATCCGCGCTGGTCGCCACCGACGACGAGCATGATCCGGAGGGCGCCACCATCGCGTTCGAGCGGGCCCAGCTGGCCGCGCTGCTCGGCCAGGCCGAGCAGCACCTGGCCGACCTGGACCAGGCGCTCAGCCGGCTGGACCAGGGCAGCTACGGCCGCTGCGAGCGGTGTGGCCGGCCGATCGCCCCGGCCCGGCTGGCCGCCCGCCCGGCCGCCCGGACCTGCATCCGCTGCGCTTCGGCGTAGTCCGGCCCGGCCGCCGCGGGTTAGCCTGCCGATCATGCCCCCATACCGAAACGCCCAGTGGTACGCCGGCCCGGACCGCGGTTCCTACATCCACCGCGCCTGGATGCGCCGCGGCCTGCCCGGCGAGGCGTTCAGCGAGCGGCCACACATCGCCATCGCCAACACCGCCTCCGACCTCAGCCCGTGCAACAAGCACCTGAACGAGGTGTCGGCCAGCGTGCAGGCGGGTGTCTGGGCGGCGGGCGGCATCCCGCATGACATGCCGGTGATGTCGCTGGGCGAGACTCAGGTCCGGCCGACCGCCATGCTCTGGCGCAACCTGGCCGCGATGGCCGCCGAAGAGATGATCCGGGCCAACCCGGTGGACGGCGTGGTGCTGCTCGGCGGCTGCGACAAGACCATCCCGGCGCTGCTCATGGCGGCCGCCTCGGTCAACCTGCCCGCCGTGGTGGTGCCCGGCGGGCCGATGCTCACCGGTCACTTCCGCGGCGCCGCGCTGGGCTGCGGCACCGACGTGTGGCGGCTGTCCGAGGAGGTCCGGGCGGGCACCCTGTCCGAGGAAGACTTCCTGGCCTCGGAGTCGGCGATGATCCGTAGCAAGGGGCACTGCAACACGATGGGGACCGCGTCCACCATGGCCTGCATGGCCGAGGCGCTGGGCATGACGCTGCCCGGCGTCGCCGGCACCCCGGCCCCGGACAAGCCGGCTGCTGGAGGCGGCGCATCGCTCCGGCCGGCTGGCGGTCAACCTCGTGCACGCAGGCCGCGCCCGTCGACGGTGCTGACCAGGGCTTCTTTTCATAACGCTATCGTCGCGCTGGCGGCCATCGGCGGCTCGACGAATGCGGTGGTGCATCTGCTGGCCATCGCCGGCCGGGCCGGTGTGGACCTGACGCTGGATGACTTCGACAAGATCGGGTCAGCGGTGCCGCTGCTGGTCGATCTGGCCCCGGCGGGCCAGTACCTGATGGATGACTTCTTCCGGGCCGGCGGCCTGCTGGCGGTGCTCCGCGAGGTGGCCGACCTGCTCGACCCGGCCGCGGTCACGGTGACCGGGGAGCCGCTCACCGGGCAGCTCGGCGAGGCCCGGATCTGGGACGAGGCGGTGATCCGGCCGCGCACCGACCCGCTGCTCGACCAGGCGGGCATCGCGGTGCTGCGCGGCACGCTGGCCCCGGGTGGCGCCGTCATCAAGCCCGCGGCCGCCTCGCCGGAACTGCTCCGGCACCGCGGCCGGGCGGTGGTGTTCGACAGCATCGAGGACCTGCGGCGCCGGCTGGACGACCCGGACCTGGACGTGGACGAGTCCAGCGTGCTGGTGCTGCGCGGCTGCGGGCCGCGCGGCTACCCGGGCATGCCCGAGGTGGGCAACATGCCGCTGCCCGCCAAGCTGCTCGCCCGCGGGGTGCGCGACATGGTGCGGGTCAGTGATGCCCGGATGAGCGGCACCGCGTACGGCACGGTCGTGCTGCACGTGGTGCCCGAGGGCGCGGCGGGCGGCCCGCTCGCGCTGGTCCGGGACGGCGACCCGATCGTGCTGGATGTGCCCGGCCGGCGGCTGGACATCGACCTGCCCACGGCCGAGCTGGCCCGCCGGTCCCCGGCGGAGCCGATGCTGGCCGCGCTGCCCACGCCCACGCGCGGCTGGGAGCGGCTGTACATCGACCACGTCATGCAGGCCGACCGCGGCGCCGACCTCGATTTCCTGGCCGGCTCCACCGGTCACGAGGTAACCCGCGACTCACACTGAACAGACGCGGGACTCTGGCCTAATCCAGGGTCACGACTCAATGATCAAGAATCGGTGGAAAACTGGATCGGGGGCTGCCTACTTTCGAGCGGCCGGAGGAACTTCGTTGAACCCGATTATCTGGATTGTCATCGGCGTCGCCCTCCTCATCTTCCTGATCTTCGCGGGGTGGCCGCTGTACAGCACGTACCGGACCCGGCGGCAGGGAGCGGACGTCCAAGAAGCGGATGAGTACCTGGCGGCCAAGAAAGACTGGCAGCACGCCGAGGCCGAGCACGAGGACGCGCCGCCGCCCGCCCCGCCAGCCGGCGGCGGCCCGTCCGGCGTCGGACGGGGTGACACACCGCTCAGGTCCGGCACCGACCCACCGGCGAGCCAGGCGCGGAGCGGGATCCCGGTCACGACTCGCAGTAAAGAATTAGCGGTGTACATCCTTGCCCTTATAGGGGCAGCGAAGTACACCGCTAATCCAGGACCCCGGAGAGGGTGCTGCGGGACCGACTCGGGGGTGATCCGGTCCCGCAGCACGCTTAGGTTTTACGCTGGTTTTACCTCGTGTGCAGGCCGTTGAACAGGCCCGTTTTTTACGTCGCCCCGGATGCCGCCTCAACTTCGCCTTCCAGCCAGCCAGGGCTGCTTGCTGTACGGGGCGGATGCTGTCAAGAGACGGTCAGGACCGGATGAGACGCTGTCCTTGACAGCAACGAGCGGAGGTGACCCCGATGGGCGGACCGGACCGGCAGCCGGACTGGTTGGATCCGGAGCTGGCCACGCTGACCAGGGAGCGGTTCTCCGACCCGGCCTGGATCTACGAGCGCAAGCTGGACGGCGAGCGGTGCCTGACGTTCCAGGACGGCGGCGACCTCCGGCTAGAGACCCGGAACCGGAAGGTGGTCAGCAGCACCTACCCGGAGCTGGCCGAGGCGCTGGGCGGCCAGTCGGCGACCGGCTTCATCGTGGACGGTGAGGTGGTCGCGTTCGAGGACGGGCAGACCAAGTTCGCCCAGCTGCAGCAGCGGCTGGGCGTCGCCCACCCAGATCCCGAGCTGCTGCGCAAGGTGCCGGTGACCTACTACATCTTCGACGTGCTGTGGGCCGACGGCACCGACCTGCGCCCGCTGCCGCTGCTGGAACGCAAGCAGCACCTGCGCGACCTGCTGCGCTGGGGCGGCCCGCTGACGTTCGTCGAGCACCGGGTGCGTGACGGCGAGCAGTACTACGCCGAGGCCTGCCGCCAGGGCTGGGAGGGGCTGATCGCCAAGCGGGCCGATGCGCCGTACCGGGCAGGCCGGACCAAGGACTGGCTGAAGTTCAAGTGCGAGAACAACCAGGAGTTCGTGATCGGCGGGTTCACCGACCCGCAGGGCACCCGGATCGGCCTGGGCGCGCTGCTGATCGGCTACTACGACGGCGATGACCTGGTCTACGCGGGCAAGGTGGGCACCGGCTTCAACACGGCCACGCTCCGCATGCTGCACGACGAGCTGACCGCGCTGGAGCAGGCCAAGCCACCGTTCAGCCGTGGCGAGCTGCCCCGCCGCCGTGGCGTGCACTGGGTCAAGCCACAGCTAGTCGGGCAGGTCGGGTTCAGCGAATGGACCACGGCGGGCGAGCTGCGCCACCCCCGGTTCCAGGGGCTGCGCCGGGACAAGAGCGCCCGAGAGGTGATCAAGGAGGTGCCGCAAGACGATGGCTGACACCGCGGCCCGCGAGCAGTTGCGGGTGGGACGGCAGACCGTCCCGCTGTCCAACACCGGCAAGGTGCTCTTCCCGGACGGCATCACCAAGGGCGACCTGATCCGGTATTACCAGGAGATCGCCGGGGTGATGCTGCCCTACCTGCGGGACCGGCCGCTGTCGCTGGCCCGCTACCCGGAGGGCATCACCGGCGAGCGGATCTTCCAGAAGAACGTCGGCCGGCACTTCCCGGACTGGATCCCGCGGGCCGAGGTGGACAAGGCGGGCGGCGAACTGTGCCAGGTGCTCGCCGAGAAGCCAGCCGACCTGGTCTACCTGGCCAACCAGGCCAGCATCGAGCTGCACGCGCTGCTCAGCCGGACCGGGGCGCTGCACCAGCCGGACCAGCTGATCTTCGACCTGGACCCGCCCGGCGACGACCGGTTCGACGACGTGCGCACGGTGGCGCTGCGGCTGCGCGCCATCCTGACCGACGACCTGGGGCTGACCTCGTTCGTGAAGACGACCGGGAGCCGGGGGCTGCACGTCGAGGTCGTGCTGAACGCCCAGGAGGACTTCGACACCGTGCGCGAGTTCGCCCGCCAGGTGGCCATGGTGCTGGCCGCGGCCGAGCCCGGCCTGGTCACCGTCGAGCCGCGCAAGGCCGCCCGCGGCAACCGCATCTACGCGGACATCATGCGCAACGGGTACGCGCAGACCGCGGTCGCGCCGTACTCGGTCCGGGCCCACCCGGGCGCCCCGGTGGCGGTGCCACTGCACTGGGACGAGGTCGCCGACCCGCAGCTCAGCCCGCGCGGCGTGACCATACGGACCATCGCCGCCCGGCTGGATCAGCTGGCCAGCACGGGCGACCCCTGGGCCGGGATGGCCCGGCACCGGTACGGGCTGGCCCGGCCGCGCCGCCTGGTGGGCGGGCTGCTGTAGCGCCAAGAAAGCGAGGAACTGGATGACCCTGGGTGATCTGCTGACCGACGCGTTCGGCCGGGTCCGCGGCGTGGTGCACGACGTGTGCGGCGGGCTGACCGAAGACCAGCTCGCGTTCCGCCCGGCTGGGCAGGCCAACTCGGTGGCCTGGCTGGTCTGGCACCTGACCCGGATCCAGGACGATCACATGGCCGCCGTGGCCGGCACCGAGCAGGCCTGGACGGCGCAGGGCTGGGCGGACCGGTTCGCGCTGCCCTACCCGCCGGGCGACACCGGTTACGGGCACAGCTCCGAGCAGGTCGCGGCCTGCCGGGTCGCGGCCCGGCTGCTGACCGGGTACCACGACGCCGTGTACCGCAACACGGTCAGCTACGTCGAAGGCCTTACCGAGCCGGACCTGGACCGCGTGGTGGACCGGGCCTGGGTCCCGCCGGTCACCCTGGGCGTCCGACTGGTCAGCGTGATCTCGGACGACCTGCAGCACGCCGGCCAGGCCGCCTACCTGCACGGCCTGGTCGTCAAGGGCTGGGACGCCGCGGACATCTAGACATCTAGGCCGGGCCGAACAGCGAGTCGAGCGCCGCGTCAACGGTGGCGGACAGCGGCCCGATGGTGGGCAGCACCGGCTCCGGCGGCGTGGCCTCCACCGGCTCGCACACCGCCTGCGCCGCCGGGCTGAGGAACCGGGTCAGCTGCGCGTACCCGTGCCGGTCGTCGGCGGACATCCGGTGCAGGTGCATCCGCAGCGGCGCGTACAGGTACAGTTCGTCCCTGGCCCGGGTGACCGCCACGTAGAACAGCCGCCGCTCCTCGGCCAGCCCCTCCGGGCTGCCGAGCGCCATGTCGCTGGGCACCGCGCCATCCACCAGGTGCATCAGGTGCACCACTGGCCACTCCAGCCCCTTGGCCGAGTGGATGGTGGACAGGATCAGGTAATCCTCGTCCAGCCGCGGCGGCCCGGCCAGATCCGACGCTGACACCGGGGGGTCGAGGGCCAGCTCCACGAGCGCGTCATGCAGCGACGGCCGGGTGGCCGCCGCGTCCGCCAGCCGCTGGAGATCATTTAGCCGAACGCCAGCATCCGGGTATCTGCCGCGCAGCGGGGCATCCAGCGCCGCCAGGATCGCGGTCGCCCGGTCCGCCGTCTTTTCCAGCGCCACCGCGCCAGCCAGTGCCGACAGCGTCGCGGTCACCGCTTCGCGGTACTTGGCCGGAATCGCGGCCGCCGCCTCCGCCCAGCGGCTCAGCGGGTCCGCCTCCTCCAGCCGCAGCGCGTCAACCAGCCGGCCGGCGTGCGCCGGGCCGACGCCCTCGTGCAGCCGGAGCACCCGGAACCGGCGATGTCATCGGCCGGGTTGGCCACCACCCGCGCCGCGGCCAGGAAGTCCTTCACGTGCGCGGCTTCGGAATCCGGCCCGGCTGGCCGCGACGCAGGCGACCGCGCGGCACCGATGGCTTGAGGAGTCGAAGCAGCGTGACCAGCGCGTGATCTCGCGTATGGCGTTTCATGGGTTAGGGGCACACGCCTCACAGCAATTGCTTGCGCATGATTTTGGGTTAACGTTGGCAAGCGTGAGTTCTAATCCAGCCGCCCTGATTGCGCGTGAGGGCCATCTCGTGCATTACCTTGGGAACTATCGCGCAGTCGTGAGGACCTCACATGGCCTAGAGGTTGAGTCGTCTAGCGCTCCGTTGCGGACAGTCCATGGCTCCGGCGGCGCGCGCCCGGTCGATTTGAGCCTTATCAAGGGCGGTTCAGAGTCGGTGCCAGCGAATCCGTTGGTGCCTGTTTCCATACCTCGAACATCGAATGGCGCAGTAAGCGTAGGCGCTGAAGGTTTGGGGATTGCTTTTCAGGGCGATAAGAATACCGGGGGAACCATGAATGGACAAGATGTGTTCTTCGCCGGGGTAGGTACAGATGTGGATAGCGTCGTGGCACCGACGCTGTATGGTGTCGAGCTATCTGCGGTTTTGCGGTCGCGTCTGAGTCCGGAACGGCTCACATATAGGCTTACGCTACCTAAAGGAGACGTGCTTACGACCGCCCCTGACGACGGGGCAGTGATTACTCGTGCAGGCAGAACCGTCGCACACATACCGGCGCCGGTGTCGCAAGACGCACAGGGAACTCAAGTGGCGACCAGTATCCAGGTAGATGGAGATGATCTAGTGATAACCGTTGATCACCGTCAGAGGGAAGTTGCCTACCCGATATTTGTGGATCCCGAAGTCGTGATCACCGAAGAAGGCTCGGCGTGGAGGTGTTATGCTCCTTTCGAACCGCCGAGTCCGTTTGATTGCAGTGCACCAAATGGCGGACCTGTATCTGTCTATGCTCCATATGGGACATATACGCCGGGATCAGAAACAGATGTAGATTTCCTTGAATGGGACGGTGAATGGCCTAGCAACGTACCTAGCGCAACTGAAGTACAATTCCAGGGTGTCTCGTTTGAGCAAAACTCGGTGTGGGAAGGCGGAGGTAACGGCCAGTTCATAGGGCTACTCTACAGCTACTGCCTTGACGGCTACGTGATCATCGAACGCGCTTTAACTGACGCCGACATGGGTTTTAGCGGGTTCGATTGTCAGCGGGAAGTCCTCCTGGCACTTTCTAACAATGCTCCGCGCGAAGGCAGTTTGACCGGCAGCGCCTCCATATCCATTCGCGACATAGTGTTGACACGCCCCCCGACTAAAGAAGAGCAGGAAGAAGAACAAAAGAAAGAAGAAGAAGAAGACACCAAAGAAGAAGAAAGAAGGATGAGAGTCGGTGAAGAAGAATCGTATGGGAGTGAAAACGAAGGCGAGCCAAATCGTAAGTATTGCCTCTTGGGCAAACCCGTTAACCGTGCCACCGGCGATGAGACGGCGACGCAGACCGACCTAACTGTTGGAGGGCGTGGGCCAGCGCTCGACTTGACGCGCACTTACAACTCACTTCTCGCGGCGCATCAAGTTCAACCCGGGTCTTTCGGATTTGGATGGACGGGGCCTTACAGCGCACATCTGGAACTCGCAGAAAAAGGTAAAGAAGCGATCGTCCACCAAGAAGACGGCAGCACGATCCGATATACGCTCGAAGAAGAGCACATTGATACGATCCGAGATGCGTCGTCTGGCGCAAGCTGGGTGCCGTCGAGTGCTCTGGTCGAGGCAACGCTCGCCGACGAAGGTAGCGGCTACGTGTACACGCTACCAGACCAGTTGAAACTGCATTTCAACTCGTCGGGGCAACTGACGAGCGAGGAAGACCGCAACGGCAGCGCCCTGACGATGAGCCGCAACTCGAAAGGGCAGCTCGAATCGGTCACCGACTCGGCCGGGCGTAAGATCACCTTTGCATATGACTCGGAAGGTCAGGTGGAAAGCGCGAGCGACCCAATGGGGCACACAGTCAAATACGCTTACGAAGGCGGGAACCTCGCGAGCGTGACGTTGCCCGGCGAAACGAGTCCGCGCTGGCAGTTCAAATACAACAGCTCACACGAGCTGGCCTCCGAAACGGACGGTCGCGGCAATACCATCACGACTGAATACAACGGATATCACCAGGTCACCGCACAGACTGACGCGATGTCGCGCAAACGCACATGGAAATACACTCAATACGAACAGGGCTCCGAAACCAGGATCACGGAACCAAACGGTGCAACCACGGTCGAGCAGTTCAATGAAGCTGGCGAGCCAACCAGCGTCACCCACGCCGCCAGCACGTCTATCGCTGCCACGGCCGCCTACGAATATAACGGCTCGGGTGAGCTGGTAGCTCTCACCGACCCCGACCTTCATAAGACCGAATATGGCTACAACGCAAACGGCGATCTTACGAGCGAAAAGAACGCTGATGGCGACGAAACGAAATGGGAATATGACTCGACCCACGACGTGATCGGCATCACCACGCCGGATGGCGAGAAGACGACCGTCGAACGCGACAGCCACGGCAACGCCATCAGCGTCTCGCGTCCCGCGCCCAATAGTGAAATGCAGGTCACGAAATACAAATACGACTCGTACGGCGACGTTGAAAGCATGACCAATCCGCTCGGCCACGAATGGAAATACGAATACGACGGCTACGGCGACCGAACCGCCGAAATCGATCCGGAAGACGATAAGCGGACATTCGGCTACAACGAAGACTCGCAGGAGACATCCACCACAAGTCCGCGCGGCAACGGGCACGGCGGCGAACCGGCCAAGTACACGACGATCATCGAACGCGACGCGCAGGGACGAGTCGTGAGAGTCATAGAACCGCTCGAATAACGATGCCGACCGACCGTCAAGACTTCCCGCCCGCCAGCGCTGGCCCACTACCTGGGGCCTGTCCGCCCATGAGCCCGCTCCGCAGCAGCAGCGGCGGCGGCCGACCGCGGCGAAGGGCGCTCGTGCGTGTCGTGGCCGCCGTCCTCCTGGCACTCGCCTGCTTCCTCGCCTGGACCGCCCTCGCCGGTGGCGCCCAGTCCTATGAAACCTATGAGAGCACGGTCGCGGCCTCCGAACCGGTGGCGCAGTATCGCTTCGATGACGCGGCGGGTTCGAGCACGCTGGCGGACGCGGTGGGCTCGGATACGGCTACGAACGACGGTATCACGTTGGGTGGGGAAGGCCCGTTCGGAGGCAGCAGGTCGGGCGCGTTCGGTGGGGAAGAGTACGCGTCGCTGGCCTCGAATCCGCTGGCCGGTGCGAGCGCGTTCACGGTGGAGACGTGGGTGGACTGGGAAGGTGGTTCCTCCTACAAACAGCCGATCTTTGACTTCGGGTCGGGCTCGTCCAACTACATGTACCTGACGCCGGCCTCGTCGTTGAGCGCTCACAAGATGTTGTTCGAAATCCATACGAGCGCAGGCTCGGACGTGCAGCTCACGGCGACGAAACTGGCGGCCAAAGCGTGGGAATACGTGGCTGTGACCGAGACGAGCGCGGGCACGCTGACGCTGTATGTCGATGGAAAAGAAGCAGGGCGGTCAAAACCGGGGCGACGTCTGTCCCGTCCTCGCTGGGGAGCGCGCCGGACGCTTATCTGGGCAAGTCGCTGGTGTCGGGCGAACCGGACTTCAAGGGCAGCATGAGCAATGTCGCGTTCTACACGAAGGCGCTGTCCGAAGAACAGGTCCGCGAACACTACTACGCGGGGGAGTTTCCGGTGAACACCTCGCCGCCGACGATCTCGGGCACGGCCAAGGAAGGCGACACCCTGAAAGTCAAAGAAGGCAGCTGGCGGGTCTGACGCCGTTTACGTTCGCCTATCAGTGGCAGCGCTGCAACGCGAAAAGCGAATGCCCGAACATCGAAGGCGCAAAAGCTAAGGAAAAAGAATACACGGCGACCTATGAAGACGTGGGTTCGACGCTGCGCGTGCGTGTCGGCGCGGAAGACGTCGCGGGCTCTGGCGAAGCGACCTCCGCGCAGACCGTGGCGGTGGCGGCGGTCGCCCCGAAAAACACGGTCGTGCCCTCGATCGAAGGCGAAGCAAAGGTCGGCAAAGTGCTCAAGGCGCATCCCGGCACGTGGTCGGGCACCCCGCCGAAAGAATTCAAGTATGTGTGGGAGGTCTATGTGGACAAAAAATGGAAAGAAGCCGAAGGGAGCGAAGCCAAAGAAGCGGAATACCGCGTGCGCTCCTCGCAGGTCGGGGACACGCTGCGCGTGGTCGTGACCGACGAAAACCCGGCGGGCAGCAAAAGCGCGGACTCCGAAGCGACCGCCGCGGTCACGACGGGCCCGCCCGTGAATGTCGAACTCCCGGCGATCTCGGGCAAAGCCGAGATCGGGCCATACGCTGAGCGCGAGCACTGGCTCGTGGGCTGGCACAGAACCCTTCTCCTACGCCTACCAGTGGGAACTCTGCAACGGGGCGGGCGAAGGCTGCGCGAACATCTCGGGCGCGACCGGCACGACCTACCCTCTGGGGCTGGGCGATGGCGGCGGCACGCTGCGGGTCCTCGTGACCGCGAAAAACTCGGTTGGTTCGATCGGCGCGACCTCGCCGGCGAGCCCGATGGTCCCGCGCGCGGTGCGCGTGACCGAATACTCCTACGACGCCGATGGTAACCTTCAGAGCCGCACTAACGGAAACGGCGACACGACGACCTACGCCTATGACCCCGACGACGAACAGACCAAGGTCACAGAACCCGGGGGCGCGACAACCGAAACCGGATACGATGCCGACGGGCTGGTCATAAGCCAGACAGACGGCAGCGGCAACACCACCAAATACACACGTAACGTGCTCGGCGAGGTCACCGAAGTCACCGACTCGCTCGGCCGCAAGACGACCAAGGAATACGACCCCGCCGGCAACCTCACGAGCCTCACCGACCCAGAAGGTCGCACGACCAGCTACAGTTACGATGCCGCCAATCGGCTGACCGAGGTCAGCTATTCTGATGGGAAAACCCCGGCAGTCAAATACGAATACAACGCCGACGGCGACCGCACCAAGATAATCGATGGGACTGGCACCTCGACCTACGCCTACGACCAGCTCGATCACCCGACCGAAGCCACGGACGGTTACGGCGACACAGTTGGCTACGAATACAACCTGGACAACCAGCCGACGAAGGTCACCTACCCCAACGGCAAGGCGGTCGAACGCTCCTACGATGCCGATGGGCGCCTCGCCGCCGTTACCGACTGGCTCGGCGAGGCCACGAGCTTCTCCTACGACCCCGACTCGGAGCTCACCGCGATCACCTTCCCGGCAGGCACGGGCGAGTCAGACCACTATGCCTATGACGACGGCGGCCTGATGAGCGAAGCGAGCTTCGCCAAGGGCTCTGAAACCCTCGCCTCGCTGGCCTACGCACGCGACCCCGAAGGTAACGTCACGAAGACCGTCGCCAAGGGTTTGCCGGGCGGAGAAACGACCGAATACGAATACGACGAAGATGGACGCCTCAGCACGGTCAACGGCGTCGAACGCTACGCATACGACGCTGCTGGCAACATCGAAAAGGACTACTTCTGGGAAAACATCTTCGATTCCGCCGATGAGCTGACCTCGTCATTCGAATGCTCATTGCCTCTGCATTGCCAGCACCGATCTTTCGCCTACAACGAAGAGGGCGAGCGCACCAAAGCCACGCCAAACAGCGGCCCGGCCACCACCTACGGCCACAACCAGGCCGAAGAGCTCACCTCCGTCTCCAGACCCGAAGAAGAAGAAGGCTCCACGCCAAAGATCGAAGACTCCTACGCCTACAACGGCGAAGGACTGCGCATCACCGAAACCATCAGCGGGATCACGAACTACCTGACCTGGGACACCGCCGAAGAACTCCCTACTATGCTCAGTGACGGGACAGACAGCTTCATCTACGGGCCGGGGGGACTGCCGATCGAGCAAATCAATAACGGCACAGGCACCGTTCAGTATCTGCACCATGATCAGCAGGGGTCCACACGGCTTCTGACATCGACTCGGGCGAAGTTGTGGGCAGGTGCAGCTACGCGGACTACGGGAGCCCGAGCTGCGAAGGGTCAGCCTCGACGCCACTGGCGTATGACGGCCAATACACCAACTCGGACACCGGCCTGATCTATCTGCACGCCCGGGAGTATGACCCAAGCACCGCACAGTTTCTCACCGCAGACCCGTTGGCGATGTACACGCGCGAGCCATACGGCTACGTCGGCGACAACCCGCTCAACTACGGCGACCCACGCGGC
This sequence comes from uncultured Solirubrobacterales bacterium, assembly GCA_963839965.1. Classification (GTDB taxonomy): domain Bacteria; phylum Actinomycetota; class Thermoleophilia; order Solirubrobacterales; family Solirubrobacteraceae; genus Palsa-744. Next base: position 141,834 of record CAWIWX010000003.1, on the reverse strand, counting down.
CTCGCCGGCGAATCGATAGGCGAAGCCCCCTCTTGTCCCCCCGGGCTCTGCTTCCCCTTCCCCAACACCAAAGAAACCGAACGCGCCATAGAAGCCGCCAAAGAACTCGGCCACGAAATCGGACACGGCATCGAAAGCGTGTGGAACGAAGTCACCGGCGAAGGTGAATCCAGCAGGGCAGGCACGCAAACTCAGTCGAGTTCGGAATGTGGGGAAGCCTTCACCGGCGACCAAGATGCGCTCATCAAAATCGCGAAAGAAGCGAAACGAAACGGACTGTCACCGGAAGACGCGGAAGTGCTCAGAGAATGGGCCGAAGAGTACGACGTGCCATTCCGTGGACCCGAGGCGCACCCTGGACGTGGGTTCGGCTCGCAACCACATATCCACGTTGGGCCTGTCAACCACATTCCGGTGTGGTGACTCATGCAAGGAGCAGTTGATATCGAGACCGGCGCGCTGATCCTTACAGTGGATGCTCGGGGCCTGCAAGAGCTGGTGGAGCTGCTGGAGGACCCGAAGGCGACAACGGTGGAACTCGGGTCAGCGCCTGAGTATTCTGCGACACGGCCCATTGGCACTCTGCGCCTGCAGCCGACTGCCGATGACGGTGTTGTCGTCGCGATCGATGGCGACGCGGCGACCATTACGGGGAGTCCAGCGAGCTTTGTTCGTCTGGCGCGTGAGGTCAGGCAGTTCGGGGGCTACAACGACCTTTCCGAGCCGGGCATGCACTCCCATTTCGATCCAGGCTCAAGTGTGCTCGCCCAGGGCAGTGATTCGTTGATCGTTGCTGGTTCCGTTCCTGGCTAGCGGCGAGCGTAACCGAGCGGCCGCTCGGTTACGCTGCGAGGCGTTTGGCCTCGTGGCTGAGGAGGAGGCCGTTGATGAAGCGTTTGACGAGTTGTCTGTCCTCGTCTGTGAGTCGTTGGGTGGCTTCTAGTTGCAGGCGTAGCTCCTCGTCCGAGTCTCGCTCGGCGTCGAAAACGAGCGTATCTGAGCTGACGGACAGAGCGATGGAGAGCTTGCGTAGCACGTCGAGGGTGGGTGAGGAGTTGCCGGCCTCATAGCGGCGGAGCTGGGAGACGTGGATGCCGACGTGCTCGGCGAGGGTGCCTTGGGTCATTCCGCGCTCGTTGCGCAGGGTGGCTAGGCGTTTGGGGAAGTCCATCGCGATCAGATCCAGTCCTGGTCGCGTGACGATATGGCCGCTTTGGGGGAGCACTTGTCCTTGCACGCATATATGCTAGCGCAGCACGGCTATAATTTCGTCTTGACAAGGTGTGGCTGAGGAAGGCATGGCGCGAATCCCGGATGAGGTCATCGAGCGGCTGAAGGAGGAGGTCGCGCTGGCGCGGCTGGTGGAGCTGGCGGGCGTTGAGCTGCGCCGCCAGGGCAAGGACCTGATCGGCTGCTGCCCGTTCCATGAGGATCGCACGCCTTCGCTGGTGGTCTCACCGGAGTGAACTGCCCCGGGTTTGTTGGAGGCGTTTTTGTTTGAGTAGTCGTGTCGGTGTTCTTCAGTGTTGCAGTCGTGCCGGTGGGCATGTGGGCAACCCGTAGGGTTGTCCAAGGGCTGTGGTCAGCTTGCTGTCCACAGCCCGTCATGTCCACGGGCCTTTGTTCGTCGTCCCGGCCGCGGTCGTGGCGGCGTGGTTGTTCTCGTACTCGACGGGTGGGAGTCGTTCGCAGGAGCTGTGTAGTCGCTTGTGGTTGTACCAGTCGACCCATTGCAGTGTGGCGAACTCGACTTGCTCCATCGTCTTCCATGGTCCTTGCTGGTTGATCAGCTCGGTCTTGTAGAGCCCGATCGTTGACTCGGCGACGGCGTTGTCATACCCATCGCCGATCGATCCGATCGAGGGGTCCGCGCCAGCATCAACGAGCCGTTGGGTGAACGCAAAACTCGTGTATTGGCTCCCGGCATCGGAGTGGGATATGAGGCCCTCCGGGACGGGGGTGCCGTGATGGTCGCGGGCCCAGAGCGCCATCTCCAGCGTGTCCAGGACGAGCGGTGTTTTCATCGTGGTGTCGGCCTTCCAGCCGACGATCCTGCGGGAGAACACGTCGATCGTGAACGCGACATACACCGTCCCTGACCACGCCGGCACATACGTGAAATCGGAGACCCACAGCCGGTTCGGGGCAGCCGCTTTGAAGTCGCGGTCCACGAGGTCGGGCGCGCGGGTTGATTGCCCGTCCGGGATCGTGGTGCGGCGCTTCTTGCCCCGCACAGCGCCTTTCAGGCTCTCCCTGGCCATCAGGCGTTCCACCGTGCAGCGGGCGACCTTGACGTCTTCGCGCGCCAGCTGCCACCAGACCTTCCTGGCGCCATAGACGCCGAGGTTCTCCTTGTGCACCCTACGGATCTCACCGCGCAGGCGCCGATCCCTCAGCGCTCGCTCTGAGGGCGATCGTTCGCGGGCCTTGACCGCGTAATACGTTGACGGGGCGATCTGAAGCGTCCTGCAGAACGGCTCGACCCCATACTCATCGCGGTGCGCGTCAACCACCCTGCTCATCTCCTCGGCTGCGGGTCGAGCTCCCGCGCGAAGAAAGCTGAGGCGGCCTTCAGGATCTCATTCGCGCGACGCAGCTCCCGGTTCTCACGCTCCAGATCTTTGATCTTCTGAGCCTCCTCGCTCGTGACCCCATGCCGACGGCCACCATCGACTTCGGACTGGCGCACCCACTTCCGCAGCGTCTCAGCCGTCATCCCGCACTTCTGCGCGACCGACACCATCGCCGCCCATTCGGTCGCGTACTCACCACGATGCTCCATGACCAGGCGAACCGCCCGCTCACGCACTTCTGCTGGATACCTCTTGTTCTTGGCCATCGCCCAATCCTCTCAAGCGATCAGGCCTCCAACATTCCCGGGGCGGTTCACAACCCACTACCTCTGACCTCCCGCGATCCCACGAGGCTTGCTTGAGCCGGATGCGCGGAAACGTGCACGTCCGGTTCTGAGGGGGGCCGGGTGCAGCAATGCACCCGGCCTACCCGGCGAGGATAAAGCTCCCATGCAAGACAGGAATATATCCAGTCACAGGCAGGTGTCGGGCGAGGCGCTGGTGACGGTCCCCGCAAGCATCGTGGATTGGATGCGCCGCGCCGCCTACGCTGAGATCGGCTCAGCAGCAGAAGCGCTCGACACGGCCGCGTTCTCGATCGACCGTGAAGATCATCCCGAGTGGTTTCGCGGACCCATGCAGAACCTGCGCGAAGTCTATGCCCTGCTCGACGCGATCGGGTGGGCCAAGACCCTCCCCCCGCTCGGCGTTCAGCTCGATCTGAGCGAGGACAGCTGGGCACTGATGCGAGTGCTCGCAAGCGCGCTGGAGTTCGCCGACGAGGACATCAGCGAGACGGCGTGCAGCATGGTCGAGCACGCCGAACCCCAGGATCTGGCGCCCGAGCACCACGAGGACACCGAGCGTGTCGGGGTGCTCTGTGACTTCATGCAGACGGCGCAGGTTCGCATCGACGCGCTGGCGGTCAGGGAGGACGAAGGAACGGTCCTGGACCTCGCAGCCTGAACTGTGCTCCGCCACGGGAGGTCTTGCACGCTACGTGCGAGACCTCCCTCCGGTCAGGCCCACGGCAAAAGACCTATGCCTGACTCAAAAGGCCCGCAAACATGGGTCCGTCCGATTACCCCCCTATAATATATAGCCGTTGGCGCATGCGCCAACGGTAGTCGTGCCGCATGCGGCACGACACAGGGTCCGCACATGTGCGGACCCGCCGGTCGGCACATGTGCCGACCGGAACAGCAGGATCTCCCTACCGCGGCACGCCCCGGCCCAGCATCCGCGCTCCCACACGCATCAGCGCCGGCGCGCCACGGCGCCACGCGCGCTCGCGGTCCGACTCCCGCCCGGAGCGCAGCTTCGCGACCGCTCGCGCCGCGCGCGCGGTCGTCTCGTCGTAGGGACCCCACCACAACCCGCGCAGTCCCGGCGGGCTCCACGCGATCAGCTTCTCCTGCGCACAGGCTCGCAGGCCGGTCTCGCCCAGTGTCTTTCCCAGACCACCACCGCTCGCCGCGCCCCACGGTCCGCGCGTGAGCACCGGCCCGGGCATGTGGTCATTGCACCAGACCATGCCCGCGTGCAACTCGCGCGCGATCCGCGCCCCACGGTAGCGGTCGGCCGTCCACACCGACGCGCCCAGCCCGTACTCGCAGTCGTTGGCCAGCGCGATCGCCTCCTCGACCGAGTCGACCGCCACGACCGCCAGCACCGGCCCGTCCAGCGGCTCGCGCATCAGCCGCATCGCCGGCGTCGCGCCGGTCAGGACGGCCGGCGCGTAGAACGCACCCGAGCACCCCGCCGGCGCCGGCGTCAGCGGCCCGCCGCAGCGCAGCTGCGCCCCCTGGGCAACGGCCTCGTCCACCAGCTCGCTCACGTGCGCCAGCCGGCGCTCGGACGCGAGCGGGCCCATTTGCACGCGCGGATCGGCCGGGTCGCCGACAGGCAGCGCTCTCGCGCGCGAGACCAGCCGCTCGACGAATGGCTCGGCGAGCGCCCGCGCGACATACACCCGCTCGACCGCCCCCCGTGCCTGCCCCGCGCCCGCGCAGCCCGCCCACAGCGCGCCGGCCACGGCATTGGCGAGATCCGCGTCTGCGAGCACGAGCATCGCGTCCTTGCCCCCGAACTCGACCGTGACCTCGCGCTCGCGCGAGACGCATTCCCGCGCCACCGCCCGCCCGACCGTGGGTGAGCCCGTGAACAGAACCTTGCCGATCGGCGCCCGCGCGAGCGCCACTCCGACCTGCGCGCCACCGTGTGCGATCGCCACCAGGCCCTCCGGCAGGCCGGCCCGGCCCAGTACCCGCATGATCGCCTCGCCCGCCAACCACGCTCGCCGCGCGGGCTTGAACACGACCCCGTTGCCCGCCAGCAGCGCCCCCGCGATCTGACTCAGCGGCTGTGCGAATGGCGCGCTGCCCGCCCCGATCACCCCGATCGTCCCGTATGGCTCATACGCCACCCGCGCGTGGGTGGCGATCTGAAGCGAGCGGTGCGTTCCCACGCGCCGTCCCCCCAGCACCTTCGTGCCGTCGTCGGCGATCCACAGCAGCGCGTCAATACCCGCCAGCAGCTCGAGCGTCGCCACCTCCGCGCACGGGCGGCCCTGCTCGCGCGCGATCGTCTCGGCCAGCGTGTCGTACTCGTCGACGATCGCCTGAGCCATGCGGCGCATGTACCGCGCGCGGTCCACCACCCGCAGCAGCGCCCACAGCGGCTGCACCCGCGCCACCCCTTCCACGACCTCCTCGATCCGCTCGGGCGCGCTCGCCTGCACCTCGCCCAGCCTCGCCCCCGTCGCGGGATCGCGCGCGAGCAGCATACGCTGCCCTGCCTCCTCGCCTGGAACCCCCCCGTCAACCTTGGCGGCCCGGTCCGGCTGCACGCCCCCATTTGGCCGCGCAGCCGGAGTCGGCCTCGTGTCTTTGTCTGCGGCGGTACTCATGGGCATCCCATCGACTCGATTATCGCCCACTGCACTGGCGTCATCGGCGTCATCACCAACACTTCACCGCCCACGCATCCGGCGTACCTGCTCCAACCGCTGCGCCAGCTGCGATTCCGCCTCGCCCGCCTGGAAGAACCGCTCGCCGGCGACTCCCTCCGGCAGCAGCTCTTGGGGCGAGACCTGGCCGGGACGATCGTGCGGGTAGTCATAGCCGCCCACCTCCTGTCCCGGCCTTGAGCCCGGCCTGAGCCACGCGGGCACGGGCGCCGCCCCGTGCTCGCGCACGTGCGCGACCGCTGCGCCGAGCGCCCTGCCGGCGACGTTTGACTTCGGCGCGAGCGCCAGGTATATCGCCGCCTGCGCGAGTGCGAATTTGGCCTCGGGCATGCCTACGTGCTCGACCGCATGCGCTGCGGCGACCGCCACCTGCAGCGAGCCAGGATCGGCGTTGCCGACATCCTCGGAGGCGAGGATCACCATCCGCCGGGCGATGAACCGCGGGTCCTCCCCGCCCTCCAACATCACCGCGAGGTAGTACAGGGACGCGTCCGGATCGGATCCGCGCGTGGCCTTGATCCACGCCGAGATGTAGTCGTAGTGGCGATCGCCGTGTTTGTCATACAGCACCGCCCTGCGTTGCAGCGCGTCCTGTGCCCGCTCGATGCCCACCCGTGTCTCGCCCAGCTCCACCGCCGTCTCCAGGGCCAGCTCCAGCGCGTTCAACGCGGTGCGGGCATCGCCGGCGCTGCGCGCGGCCAGGAACTCGATCGCCGCCTCATCCACGTCCACGTCCAGATCCATGGCCGCATCCGCATCCACGCCCGGGCCCTCGCTCGCTTTTCCCGCGGCCACGTGCCGCGTCGCTCCCGGACGCTCGCCGCCCGTCGTGTTCGCGGCGGCGCCGGCGGCGGTCCCTGCGTCCGCGCCGGGTGGCCCATTCTGGCCGTCTCTGTCGGCGCCTGCGCCACCCTCGGCCGCCGCCTCTGTGACCTCGCGCTCGATCGCGCGGCGCAGCACCGTCGCGACCTCCTGCGCAGAGAGCTCCCTCAACGCGTACACGCGCACGCGCGAGAGCAGCGCGCCGTTCACCTCGAACGCCGGGTTCTCGGTGGTGGCGCCGATCAGCACAATCAGCCCCTCCTCGACGGCCGGCAGCAGCGTGTCCTGCTGGGCCTTGTTGAAGCGGTGGATCTCATCCAGGAACAGCACCGTCTGGGTGGGCGGGCTTCCCATTCTCCGCCTGTGCGTCGCCCGCTCAATCACCGCGCGCACCTCCGCGCGACCGGCCTGCACGGCGCTCAGCTCCTCGAACGCCGCGTTCGCGTTGGCCGCGACCATCCGCGCGAGCGTCGTCTTGCCTGACCCCGGCGGCCCGTACAGCACCATCGAGTGCGGCCGGCCGTTCTCGATCGCGGTGCGCAGCGCCGAGCCATCGCCCAGCAGATGTCTCTGCCCGACGAGCTCATCCAGCCGCTCCGGGCGTATCCGCACTGCCAGCGGGCGCCGCACCGCCGGCGAGGACGGCCCTCCATCGCCCCGCGCGCCCGGCGCGCCAGCGGGATCGTCCTCGAACAGAGTCTGCACGCCTTGAGTATTCCGCGTTCGCACCCATGTCCGCGCGCATAACGGTCGCCTGCGGGCGATTGCAGTTGTTCAGTTTCTTCGGGAGGTTGCCGACGAGTGGGTGTCGAACTGGATATTCGGTGTTTCATGTGAAGACCACACTGCGGGTGATTAAGCGATGAGCGTCGGCGCGGCCGAGCTGCTGCCCGGCGCGGGCGGACGTCTGGAACTCACCGGCCTCGCGGGAGCGGACGGCATCTCCTACGCCGCGCGCTCGCCCCTGCAGCTGTTCTGGCGGCGCTTTCGACGCGATCGCATCGCGCTCGTCTCGCTCGCGTTCATCCTTGTGCTGATCATCGTCGCGATCGCGGCGCCGCTCGTCGTCTCGCTGCTCGGCCTGCCCGGCCCGGATGTGCAGAACCCAAACCTCACGAACACCTTCGGCAGCCCGCTCGGCCCGAGCCTCGCGCACCCCTTCGGAGTGGACCCGCTCGGCCAGGACGTCGCCTCGCGCGTGATCTACGGCACCCGCGTGTCGCTGATCGTGGGCATTCTCGGCACGGGCATCGCGGCGGTTCTCGGCACGATCGTCGGCCTGCTCGCCGGCTACTACCGCGGCCTCACCGACACCCTGCTCTCGCGCCTGGTCGACGTTGTGCTCTCGATCCCAATCCTCCTGCTCGGCCTGGGGCTCGGCGCCGCCTGCCAGGTCCGCGGCTGCCTGGGCGGTCACATCCAGCCAGGCTTGAGCGTGATCATCTTCCTGATCGCCCTCGTCAACTGGACCTACATAGCTCGCATCGTCCGCGGCCTCGTGCTCTCGCTGCGCGAGCAGGAGTTCATCGCCGCCGCCCGCTCGCAGGGCGCCTCGAACGCGCGCATCATGACGCGCGAGATTCTGCCCAACCTGCTCGCTCCGATCATCGTCTACGCGAGCCTGTTGATCCCGCAGAACATCCTGCTGGAGGCGGCGCTTTCCTATCTCGGCGTCGGCGTGCGCCCGCCCACCGCCAGTTGGGGGCAGATGCTCGCGGCGGCGACGCCGATCTTCAACACGGCCTGGTGGTACATGGCCTTTCCCGGCATCGCCCTGCTGCTGACCGTGCTCGCTTTCAACCTGCTCGGCGACGGCCTGCAGGACGCTCTGAACCCGAGGATCGCCCGATGATCCGGGGGTCAACTCAAACCAACCGTCGCCCGCACGGGTGGGCGGCGAATCGCCCGCCGTCCGCTGCCCGGACGGTCTCGGCATCTACACAGGAGGCGCCACGCTGATGAGGTCGATCACGATCAAGAAGTTCACACCGGTTGCGCTCCTCGCGCTCGTGCCGGCGCTCGCCGCGTGCGGCTCCAGCTCCAGCTCCGGCTCGATCTCGGGATCGAGCGGGATCAAGGCGCCCCCCGGCGTGCAGACGCCACTGACCGAGTCCCAGACCGGCGGCGTTCACGGGGGCACACTGACGGTCCTCAACCACACGGACTTCGAACGCCTCGATCCCGGCCAGGCCTACTCCTCGGTCGACTACGAGGCGGTCTACGCGACCCAGCGCCCGCTCTACTCGCACAAGCCGAACGCGCTGGGTGAAGTCACCCCGGACATGGCCTCCGGCCCGCCGGAAATATCCTCCGACCGCAAGACCATCACCGTGCACATCCGCTCGGGCGTGCACTTCAGCCCGCCGGTGAACCGCGAAGTCACCTCCGCCGACATCGCCTATGCGATCGAGCGCGGAGCCAATCCGAATGTCGCCAATCCCTACTTCTCCGCTTACTTCAGCTCGCTGGAAGGCGCGAGCAAGGCCGATGGCGGACCGATACCCGGTATCTCCACGCCCAATTCGCACACGATCGTCTTTCACCTGAGCGAACCGAAGGCGCCGATCGTCGCCGCGGCGCTCGTGCTGCCGCTGACCGCGCCTGTGCCCGAGGAATTCGCCCGCTCCTACGACGCGCACAAGCCGACCGAATATGGCAACTACCTGGTCGCGACCGGCCCGTACATGTTCAAGTCAAACTCAGAAGGCAAGGTCCTTGGAGTCGGCTATGAACCGGGCAAGTCCGCGACGCTCGTGCGCAACCCCAACTGGCGCGCCTCCACCGACTTTCGACCGGCGTATCTGAACCAGATCGACATCGAGATCGGCGGCGATCCGAACGTCATCGGCCGGCAGGTGCTCGAAGGCTCGGACATGGTCCAGAACGACGAAGTCGCCCAGCCGATCGTCCAGCTCGCGTATGAAAAGCACCGCTCCCAGCTCGAGATATCGGCGGGCGCGGGCTCCCACTACATAGCGGTCAACAACAAGCAGGGCCCATTCGCCAACCTCAACGTGCGCAAGGCCTTCTGGGCAGCGCTCGACCGCGTCGCGATGAACAAGGCCCGCGGCGGCGAACTCGTCACGAACGTGATGACCCACTTCATCTACCCCGAAATCCCCGGCTTCGAACAGGCCGGCGGCCTCGCCGGTCCGCGCGTCGATTACAACGACTACCCCGAAGGCAACGCCCAGATCGCCGCCAAGTACATGCGCCTGGCGGGCTATGGGAGCGGCAAGTACACCGGCTCCGCCACCCTGCAGATCGTCGGCGCGACTGGCAGCCCCGAATCAGAGGACGCGGAAATCGTCAACCAGACGCTCGAGAACCTCGGCTTTCACACAAAGCTCACCCTCGTCGAAACGGCGACCATGTACTCGAAGTTCTGCGGCGTCCCCGCCGAAGAGATCGACGTCTGCCCCAACGTCGGCTGGGTCGCGGACTTCGGCGACCCCCAGGCGGTGCTCGACGTTCCGTTCAACGGCGCCTACATCGAACCCACCGGCACCTCCAACTATGGCCAGGTCAACGATCCCGCGATCAACAAGGCGATGGCGGCGGGCGAACTGGTCGTCGGCACGCAGGCGCGCGCGCAAGCGTGGGCGAAGATCGACCGGGAACTGGTCGCCCAGGCGGTCGCGATCCCGTTCGCCTGGAGCAAGGCGCCGAACATCGAGGCCAGCAACGTGAACGGCGTGGGCGACGTGTGGAATCAAGGGGTCTGGGACTACAGCTTCACGTCGCTGAAGTGAGGGCCCCCTGAGATGACCCGCTACGTCGTCCGCCGTGTGCTGTGGGGCGTGCTGCTGCTGGTCGTCGTCTCGGCACTCACGTTCGTGCTGTTCCGGATCCTGCCCACCGCCGAACCGGCGCGATTGCGCGCCGGGCACAACGCCAGTCCCCGGGCGATCGCCGCGCTGCGTTCAGACCTCGGGCTGAACAAGCCGCTGATCACCCAGTTCTGGCTGTATATGAAGGGTCTGTTCCTGCACTTCGACCTCGGCTACAGCTACTACTCGGGCGCATCGGTCAGGAGCCTGATCTTCAACCGCCTGCCGGCGACGCTGTCGCTGACGATCGGCTCGGCGATCATCTGGATGGCGATCGGACTGCCGATCGGGATCCTCTCGGCGCTGCGCCGTCGCACGCGCGCCGACCGTGCCTCGATGGGCGCCGCGCTGCTGTTCATCTCAGCGCCGGAATACTGGCTCGGGTTGATCGTGCTGTACCTGTTCGCCGCCGACATCGGCCAGATCAAGGTCTTCCCGGGCGCCGACTCCTACGCCGGCCTGACGGCGGATCCGTGGCAATGGCTCACCTCACTGATTCTGCCGTGGCTCGTGCTCGCCGCCGGGTTCGCGGCGGTCTACGCGCGGCTGATGCGCGGCAGCCTGATCGAGACGATGAGCCAGGACTACATCCGCACCGCCCGCGCCAAGGGCCTGCCCGAGCGCCGGGTCGTACTGCACCACGGAGTGCGCGCGGCGATCACGCCGATCGTGACGGTGTTCGCGCTCGACGTCGGCGTGCTGCTGGGGGGAGCCGTGCTGGTGGAGACGGTGTTTCAGATTCCTGGGGTCGGCCGCCTGAACTACGTGGCAATCACCCAGGGCGACTTTCCGATCATCCAGGGCACCGTGCTGCTGGCGGCGTTGTTCATCATCGTCGCGAACATCCTCGTGGACATCGCCTACGCCTACCTGGACCCGCGGGTGCGTTACTCGTGAGCCCGCTCGGCCGCCAGGACATCAGCTACACCGCCTCGGCCCCGACCACGACCGCGCCAGCCCCGCTGCCGGCGGGCGAGATCCGGGGAAGCTCAGCGCGCGAGCCGCTGCTCAGGGTGAAAGACCTGCGCGTGTCCTACACCGCCGAAGACGGCGTGGTGCAGGCCGTGGACGGGATCTCATACGAGCTTGCCCGCGGACGAACGCTCGGGATCGTCGGCGAGTCCGGTTCGGGCAAGACAGTGGCGGCGCTCAGCGTGCTCGGACTGACCCGCGTGGAAGGGGCCAGCGTCAGCGGGCGCATCGAGTTCGAGGGCCGAGATCTGCTTACACTCACAGAGCGCGAGCTGCGGAGTCTGCGCGGCGATGAGATCGCGATGATCTTTCAAGACCCGCTGTCCTCGCTCCACCCCCTGTATCGCGTCGGCGCGCAGATCGTCGAGGCGATCCGCGCGCACCGACCCCTCGCCAAGGCCGCCGCGCGGGCGCAAGCGATCGAGCTGCTCGACCTCGTCGGCATTCCCCGAGCGGGCGGGCGTCCGATCGCGGTGGACGCCTACCCGCACGAGCTCTCCGGCGGTCAGCGCCAGCGCGCGATGATCGCGATGGCGCTCTCGGGCGACCCGAAGCTGCTGATCGCCGACGAGCCCACGACCGCGCTCGACGTAACCGTGCAGGCCCAGATCCTCGGGCTGCTGTCGCGGCTGCAGCGCGAACGGGGCATGGCGCTCGTGCTCGTCACCCACGACCTCGGGGTCATCGCCGACATGGCCGATGAGATCGCCGTCATGTACGCGGGGCAGATCGTCGAGAGCGCCCCCGCCGAGCAGGTGCTCACCGCGCCCGAGCACCCCTACACGTGGGGCCTGTTGCGCTCGATGCCCTCGCTCGACGGCCCTCGCGAGGAGCTCTTGGAGCCGATTTCAGGCAGCCCCCCGAGTCCGCTCGCGCCTCCGCCGGGCTGTCGCTTTCACCCCCGCTGCCCCTACGCCGAGCCAGAGCACGCGCGCACCGAGCCGGGGCTCGAGCCCGTGGCGGGTCAGCCCGAGCACCGGGTCGCGTGCCTGCTGGATGCAGAGGCGCGCCGGCGGCTGTGGAGGGAGCTGGCATGAGTGCGCATGGCGGCGCTGGATCTGCGTCCTCGGTCGCTCGCGTGCCGAGCACGCCACGCTCCCTGCGTCCTTGCCCAGCTTGCCCTGCGCACTCATGCAGGCGTGATGTGCACTTGGAAGGAGCGCTGGCATGAGCTCGGGCGAGCCGCTGATCGAAGTGAAGGGCCTGGTCAAGCACTTTCCGATCGACCGCGGGGTGATGCTGCGGCGCACCGTCGGCGCGGTCAAGGCCGTGGACGGCATCGACTTCGAGGTGTACGCGGGCGAAACGTTCGGGATCGTCGGCGAGTCCGGTTCGGGCAAGAGCACGACCGCGCGGTTGATCGCGCGCTTGCTGGATCCGACCGCCGGGGAGGTGAAGTTCGACGGTAAGGACATAACAGTGCTGCGAGGGTCCCGTCTCAAGCAGGTCAGGTGCGCAATGCAGATGGTCTTCCAGGACCCGTACTCCTCGCTGAACCCCCGCCGCACGATCGGCGCGATCGTGGCCGAGCCGCTGGCGATCCACCGTGTGCAGTCCGACCGGGCCGAGCGCATGCGCACCGTGCAGGAGCTGATGGCGATGGTCGGACTGAATCCCGAGCACCACAACCGCTACCCGCATGAGTTCTCCGGCGGCCAGCGCCAGCGCATCGGCATCGCGCGCGCGCTGGCGCTGCGCCCGAAGCTTCTGATCGCCGATGAGCCCGTCTCGGCGCTGGACGTCTCGATCCAGGCGCAGATCCTCAACCTGCTGCGCGACCTGCAGCGCCGGTTCGGCCTGACGATGGTGTTCATCTCCCACGACCTGTCGGTCGTCAGGCACATGTGCGACCACATCGCGGTCATGCACGAGGGACGGATCGTCGAGCTCGCGTCCAACGAGCAGCTGTACAGCGCGCCTCGCGACCCCTACACGCGAGAACTGCTCGCGGCGGTGCCCGGTGCACGCCGGGTGCCAAAGCGTACGATCCCGGCATGAGCGACCGACCGCACCCCGGTGCTGGCGCCGGCGCACCCGGGGCAAGCTCCGGCGGCCCGGCGGGCGCGACACCCCGGGAGAGCCCGGGTCTGGCGGGTGATATGCCCTGGGAGAGCCCCGACTTGGCGGATGAGGCACAGGGACTGCTGCAGAAGCTCATCCAATTCAACACGGTCAACCCCCCGGGCAACGAGCGCCCCGCCCAGGAATACCTGTCCGAGCACCTGACGCGAGCGGGATTTCAGTGCGAGCTGCTGGGCGCCGAGCCCGACCGCCCCAACCTCGTGGCTCGGCTGCGCGGAGGCGGCGGATCGGGTAGCCCGCACGAGGAGGGCCCGACGCTGTGCTATCTCGGCCACGTCGACACGGTGCTCGCCGACCCGGCCGACTGGGCGCACGACCCCTGGTCGGGCGACGTCGCCGACGGATACCTGTGGGGGCGCGGGGCGCTGGACATGAAGTCCCAGGTCGCCGCCGAGATCGCGGCGGCGGCGACGCTTGCGCGCTCGGGCTGGCGGCCCGCGCGCGGGGAGCTCTTGGTCGTCGCGCTCGTCGACGAGGAGACGGGAGGCGCGCTCGGCGCGGAGTGGATCACGCAGACCCACCCCGAGCGGGTGCGCTGCGACATGCTCGTCAACGAGGGCGCGGGGTGCGTGTTCGAGTACGGCGGCGAGCGCCGTTACGGGGTGTGCTGTGCCGAGAAGGGCGTTTTCCGCTTCACCCTCACGACCAGCGGCGTCGCGGGGCACGCGTCGATGCCGAGCATGGGCGAGAACGCGCTGCTGAAGATGGCGCCACTGCTGGAGCGCCTGGGGATGCGCCGGCCCTCCTACGAGCTGACCGGCGTGTCGCGCGCGTTCCTGCAGGCGATCGGTGAGGACCCCGAGGACCCCGCGGGCTCGGTCGCGCGTCTGCGGGCCGCCGACGAGCGCCTGGCGACGATGTTCGAGCCGATGCTCGGCGTCACGTTCGCGCCGACCCGGATCAGCGCGTCGGAGAAGATCAACGTGATCCCCAACCGGGCGGTGCTGCGGGTGGACTGCCGCGTGCCTCCGGGCCTGGGCGAGGAGGAGGTCCGGCGCGCGATCGCAGAGGTGCTTGGCCCCGAAGACGGCTTCCAGGTGGAGTTCACCGAGCGCATCGTCGGCAACGGCTCGCCGATGTCATCGCCGCTGATGGATGCGATCTCCGAGTGGGTCTCAGAGCGCGACCCGGGCGCGCGCACGGCTCCGACGATCCTGCCTGGGTTCACCGACTCGCGCCACTTCCGCGCGGCGTTCAGAGACTGTGTCGCCTACGGGTTCTTCCCCCAGCGCCACCAGTCGCTGCTGCAGACAGCGCCGCTGATCCATGGCGCGGACGAGCGCATCGACGTGCGCGATCTGGGATTCGCGGCGGAGTTCTTTCGCGACCTGGCGGTGCGGGTGCTGGGTTGAGGAGGCGCGAACGCGATGGCGACGGCGAACCGCGGCCCTGGGCGCAAAGTTGGCGCGTTTGGGTCATTCCGCCGTGTGTTCGATACACTTGACATGCCAAGATGAGCGCTATTGAGTTGCTCATTCCGGGGCCCGGTTCGCCGGGCCCCGCCTTTGTTAGGATGCGCCCCGGCGGGCATCGGGGCCGACTCCCGCCGGAGCTGGGTTGGCTCTACGTCCGGTTGCGGATGACCACAACCAAGAGCGCTATCGCCAAGATGAGTGCTATTGACTGATTCATCCCGTCACCTCCTTTCCCGGGCCGGTCGGCCTCGGGCCGGCGTGATCGGGCGGTGGGCGACAACCCTGTCGAAAAACCTACACATTTCGCTTCGGGGGCCCCAGCGGAGGCGGGCTGGAGGCGGCTCTACAGCGTGAGCGAGGCGGGCTGTTCGAGCAGCTCGCGGATGCGACTCAGCAGCCGAGCAGCGTCGGCGCCGTAGAGGATGCGGTGGTCGCAGGCGAGCGTTACGGTCATCGTCTGACGCGCGAGGATCTCACCATCCTCGCCTACGATGGCCCGCGGCCGCACAGAGCCCACCGACAGGATCGCCGCCTGCGGGGGGTTGATGATCGCGGTGAAGCTCTCAACACCGAACATGCCGAGGTTGGAGACGGTGAACGTGCCGCCCCCCAGCTCTGGTGGCGTGATCGAACCGTCGCGCACCTTCGCCGCAAGCGCGCGGGTCTCACGCGCGATCTCCCCCAGCGAGATCACGTCCGCGTCAAACACAGTCGGCACGATCAGCGCCCCGCCCGCGGGCTCCTCGGAATCGAGCGCGACGGCGACGCCGATGTTGACGCGCGAGTGCAGCTGCAATCGCCCGTCGCGATAGCTGGAGTTCGCCCGCGGATGCTCGCGCAGTGCGATCGCACAGGCCTTGACGACCATGTCGTTGTAGGTGGGCGCGTCGGCCTGGCCCAGCTCCTTCAGCTCGGTGCGCAGCGCGACGCACTCCTGCATGTCGATCTCGGCCCGCAACGCGAAGTGGGGAATCGTGGCCTTCGACTCGGCCATGCGCCGGGCGATCGTCTGCTGGGTGCGCGAAAGCTCCAGCTCGCTCGTCTGGCCCTTGGCGGTCGCGACGCCGGTGAGACTCGCGGCGCCCTCGGCCTGCGGGCGGGCTGCGCCTGCGCCTGCGGGCAGCGCGCCGGTGGACGGCCCTCCCGCGGTGGGCTCCCGGCCGGCAGCGGCCTGCACGTCGGCCTTTACGATGCGCCCGCCCGGACCACTGCCGGTGAGCGCATGCAGGTCGATGTCGCTCTCCCGCGCGATGCGCCGCGCCAGCGGGGAGGCCTTGACGCGCTCGCCGTGCGGGAACTCTCCGGTTCTCGCCGCCTGCGCCGATGCAGACACGGCCTCATGGACGGACCCGCTGCGGGGAGCGGGCTCCGACACATCGGAGCGCTGAACGGCGCCGGACTCGCCGGTGTGCGCGGCATGCCCCTCACCGGGACCGCGCGTCTCGCCAGCGGCCTCGGCGCCGGGGGCGAGCACCCGCGCGATGACCGCGCCGACCGCAAGCGTGTCACCCTCGGCGGCGAGGACCGCGAGCACGCCGTCGAGGTCGGACTCGTAGGTCATCGTCGCCTTGTCGGTCTCGATCTCAACGAGCTCCTGACCGCGGCGCACCGGATCGCCCTCGCCCACCAGCCAGCGCAGGATCGTGCCCTCCTCCATCGTGTCCGACAGACGGGGCATCACGACCTCGCTCATAGCTCATCCTTTGCTTCGGCCGCCAGCGCCAAGCGCATGACGGCAAGCTCAAATCCAGTGCGACACCCGGAGGTTGACACAGGCCGGCTCACAGCGCCGCCAGCGCCGCCCGCGCGGCGGTGTGACCGCTCAGGACCGCGCCCTCGAGCGTCGCCGGCCAACCCGTGTCGGTGAAAGCGCCGGCCAGCACGAGCCCGGGCACGTCGGTGCGGGCACCGGGGCGCAGCCGAGCCACACCGGGAACGGCGCGAAACGTGGCGGCGTGCTCGCGCGTGGCGAAGAAGCTCTCAACGCGTGCCTGCCGAGTGGATGGCAGCAGAGCCGACAGGGCCGGCAGGTAGCGCTCGCGCAATTCGTCGGCGCTCATCCTCATCTCCCGCTCGGCGCCCGACAGGGACACCGCCAGATACTGGCACCCCGGCGGAGCGCCGCCGGCGGCGGTGCGATCGAAGAGGTACTGCACCGGAGTTCTCACTCCGGCCGCGAACCGGTGCTCACACACGAGCCGGTCGTATACGACGTGCAGGTTCACGATCGGCGAGCTTCTCGATCTGGCGGAGCTTGCCGGCGATCTCGGGCTCGAGTTCCTCCAGCAGTCCCGCCGCGCGGGTGTGCGGGACCGCCACGATCACGGCTGGCGCCTCCAGCATGTCCGGCACATCCGAGGCATCCGTGCCACCAGGGGCAGCCTCGCTGTCCGAGCCCCCAGGCCCATCCAGCGCATCCGGCCTGCCTGCTGCACCTGGGCCGTGCACTCGAAAGCTCGATCCGACGCGCTCGATCCGCTCCACGCGCCAGCCCAGGCGCACCTGCACTCCTGCCTGGGCGAGCGCCCGGCGAGCCGGCTCGCCGATCGTCTCATGCAGAGGACGCTCGTGAAAGCCGATGTCGCCCGCGCTCGCGCTCGCCAGAAGGCCCGTCTTGAACACAAACGCGCCGAGCCCCAGCGACGCCTGCGCCGCCGGCAGGTTCAGCGTCGGCAGCGCGATCAGGTCCCACAGCGCGCTCACCGCGTCCGGACTCTGGCCGTGCTCGGCCAGCCACTCGCCGAGAGTCCGTCGCTCAAGCGCCCGATCGTCCAAGTCCAACCGCCCGAGCGCGAGCACGGCACGAGCCGCCCGCAGACGTTGGCTGAGCGTCAGATACCGGTAGCGCAGCAGCGCCCCAGCGAGATGCGCCGGCGCGGGCAACGAGCTTCGACTCAACACGACCGGCTCACGGCCGGGGCTCAGCACCGGGATCTGAAGCCGCTGCTGCAGGACAACGCCGCGCTCGCCGCCAATCCGCGCCAGCAGGCCGCGGTAGGCAGTGCAGCAGCGCAGGAACACGTGCTGGCCGTTGTCGATGCGCAGCCCATCGCGCTCAAACGAGTAGGCGGCGCCGCCGAGTCTGCGCCTGACCTCCAGGAGCGTCACCCGCGCGCCGGCCTGCGCGCAGTCCAAGGCCGCCGCGATCCCCGCCAGGCCGCCGCCGACCACGACGACCTCGCGCCGGCGCTGCTCGGCGCTCAACGGCCGCCGCCGATCATGCTGCGCGCCGCGACCCACGCCTTCTCGCTCATTCTCAGCGCGACGCGTTCGTGCAGCACACGCTCCGGGTCTGCCGCGATGCGCTCCAGCAGGCGATTGTAGATGCCGACCATCGCCAGCAGGCACGCCGCGCTGCGCCTGTCGAGCAGGGGCGCCAGCTCGATCCCGCGCTCGAACCATTCCCGCGCGCGCTCGGCCTGGAAGCGCACGAGGGCCCCTATCGGACCCGCCTCGCCGTCCCCGCCATTCCCTGGGTAACCACGCGCGCCGGCGAGCCCCGCGATCAGGCTCGCCGCTCGCTGCTCCTCGCCGGCGGCGATCAGGCCGAAGCGACGCAGATCTTCCGCCGGCAGGTACACGCGCCCGCGATCGGCATCCTCGCGCACGTCGCGCAGGACGTTCGTCAGCTGCAGCGCCACGCCGAGATCGTCGGCCAGGCGCCCTGCGCCCACCAGGTCGACACCGGCGGGGTCGCGCAGCGCGAATATCGCCAGGCAGGACCGTCCGATCGCGCCGGCCACGCGCCGGCAGTAGAGCACGAGGTCCTCGAAGCTCTCATACCTCACCCCTTCAACGTCCATGCGAACCCCTTCGATCAGCGCCTCCAGCGCGTCGGGGGGCACGGCGAAGCGCTCGTACGCATCCGCCAGCGCGATCGTCACCGGATCCGGCGCACGTCCATCCTGGGCGCCTGCGGGCAGGCCCGGAAACTCTTGGTCGGCGCCTCGGCCGGCGCGGAGCACGGGTCGCGATCCCACCCCGGCGCGCCGGGAATCGGCCGTCTTCATCGCCCCGGCGCCCACCGCCCGGACGCCGCCCTCGGAGAGCGCCGCGAGCGCCAGCGCCTGCTCCCGCAGACCGCGCAGCTTCTCCTCCGGGGCCAGCTCTCCGTCGCCGATGTCATCGACGCGGCGCGCGAACGCGTACACCGCGCACATCGCCAAGCGCCGCTCGCGCGGGAGCAGGCGGATGCCGTAGTAGAAGTTCGCCGCGCTGGCACGGGTGATCGCCTCGCATTGCCGGTATGCCTCCCGCGTGCTCACCGCCGGCGCTCCGCCAGCGTGCCGACCAGCGCCAAAAGGCGCCGTCCCGTGCCGGCGCTGGGCCCCCCGGCGAGCACGTCACAGCCGGCCCGTTCGATCGCATCCAGCGCCGCGCGCCCCCCGGCGAGGAACGCGGCCACCGCCAGGCGCTCGCGCACGCCGTGCAGCCGATCGATCAGCGGCGCTCCGCGCGCGAGCAGCTCGCGGGCGCGCGTGAGCTGCAAGGCGATCGTGCGGCGCAACGGCTCATCGGCGTGCTCGGCCGACAGGTCGGCGATCGTGGCGCCGAAGCGGGCCATGTCCTCGGCCGGCAGGTACACGCGCCCGCGCTGCTTGTAATCCTCGGCCACGTCCTGGCAGTGCTCGGTGAGCTGCAGCGCGGTGCAGATCGCATCCGACAGCGCCACATTCGCGGGCGTGGCCTGGCCGAACACACCGAGCACGAGCTCTCCGACCGGGTTGGCCGAAAGCGTGCAGTAGCCGCGCAGCTGCTCCCATGTCCGATAGCGGTCGACCCGTTGATCGATGCGGTTGGCCTCGATCAGGCGCACGAACGGCTCACGCGCAAGCGAGCACTCCGTGAGCGTGGGCTGCAGGCGCTCGAGCAGCGGGTGCTCCGCCCTGCCTGCAAACGCGCGGTCGAGGTCCCGTTCGAGTTCGCCCAGCGCCGCCAGCCGTTCGGGCACTGCCAGAGCCGGGCCGTCAGGCGAGGGTGCGCCGTCGCCGAGCTCATCGGCGAGTCGCGCGAACCCGTACAGCGCGAGCAGATGCGCACGCGTGCGGCGCCCGAGCAGGCGGCTGGCGACCGGGAAGTTCTCCCCGGAGGCGCGTGCCATCACCTCCGGCGCCCGCGATGTCCAGAGATCACTGGCCCGACCGCCCGGCGACCGGCTCGGATCGGGCGGGCACTCGCCCGCCGCCCGCGCCCCGGAGGCGTCCTGCGGAGAGCCCCGCGGCGGTGGCGAGGCCGCTCTCATCGTCCCCGCCATCACCTCGCGGCGTTGACGGAGCGCAGGCAGCGACCGAGAGCGGCGATCGGAAAGACGACCCGGTAGAGGTGATAGTTGATGTAGTAGTCGCACGGAAACCCGGTGCCGGTGTACTGCGGCTCATCCCAGGTCCCGTCCGCGCGCTGGGTGACCGTAAGCCAGTCCACACCCCGCCTGAGCGCCGGCGAGTCGATCCGTCCCGCGGCGTGCAGCGCCAGCAGCGCCCAGGCGGTCTGGGAGGCGGTGCTCTCACCGCGCCCGACCCATGAGGGATCGTCGTAGGAGCGAGGGTCCTCGCCCCACCCACCGTCCTCGTTCTGGTGACACTCGAGCCAGCCGACCGCGCTGCGGATGCACTCATCGCCCGGGGCCACGCCCGCGGCGATCAGCGCCGGCACGGCGGCTCCGGTCCCATACAGGTGGTTGACGCCCCAGCGCCCGAACCAAGACCCGTCGGGCTCCTGCGCGGCGATCAGCCAGCGCACGCCCTGGCGGGCGGCGGGCGTGTCGAGCAGGTTCAGCGCGGCGAGCATCTCCACGGCGTGGGCGGTCACGTCGGCGCTCGGCTCGTCGATCACCTCGCCGAAGTCAAGGAACGGCAGCTCGCGCACCAGCGAGCGCGTGTTGTCGGCGTCGAATGCGCCCCAGCCTCCGTCGGCGCTCTGCATGCCCCGCACCCAGCGCTGCGCCCGGCCGACCGCGGCCTCGATCGTGGGCGCCAGCCCGGCCACCGGGGAGCCGCCGTTGGCGCTCGCGCCCGCTGCTCCGGCACCACCCGCGGCGCTCATCACGCGACCCAGCGCGAGCACGGCCTCAGCGGTGTCGTCGACATCGGGATAGTTGCGATTTGCGAACTCAAACGCCCAGCCTCCCGGGGCAAGGCCCGGGCGCGCGACCGCCCAGTCGCCGCTGTGAGTCGCCTCCTCGCCGAGCAGCCACCGCGCACCCGCGAGCATCGCCGGATCGTCCGCTCCGACGCCGGCGTCGGAGAGCGCGATCATGGCCAGCGCGGTATCCCACACAGGCGACTGGCAAGCTTCCAGGCGCCGGCTGGAGCCGGCTGGAGGCTCCCACGCCGCGCGAGTCCTCCTCGTCCTCGACCATGAACCGCTCGAGGCCTTCCAGCCCGCGGCGCATCACCGGGTGCTCGAGCGAATAGCCGCCCAGGTGCAGAGCCATCAGCGAGTACACCCAGGGAGGCTGGATCCCGCCCCAGGAGCCGTCGGCCTCCTGGCGGCGCACGATCCAACGCTCCGCGCGGCCACGCGCGAGCCGGTGCAGCAGACCGAGCGGATGTCGCTCGTATGCGCGCAACACCCTGTCCAGCCCAGTCAGCAGCAAGCCATGCCACGTGTGTGTGCGCCGGGAGGGAGAACGCTCGCCGCCACCGGAGGCGGTGGTCAGCTCGTCCAGGCCGAAGGTGAGCGAGCGCACAGGCCGGTGCGCTTTGACCAGCGAGAGCGCGACGATCGTCTGGCGCGCCCAGCACGCGAAGTCATACACGTTCAGGGGCACCCACCGGGGCAGCAGCACGATCTCGGGGGGCAGCGCCGGGATCTCCTCCCAGGACCACAGCCCGAACAGCGCGAGCCACACGTGCGTGAACACGCGCGCGCGCTCGATCCCGCCCTGCGCCCGCACGAACGCTGCCGCCCGGCGCATGTGCTCGGCCTCGGCGTGGTCCCCGGCCAGGCGCAGCGCCCAGTAGGCCTCGATCGTGGTGGACAGCTCGCCGGGCCCGCCGTGGAAGTTCGCCCAGGTACCGTCCGCGCGCTGCTGGGAGCGAATCCACGCGGCCGAGCGCTCGGTCTCCTCGGGCCGGCGCACGCCCAGGAACTCGCGCAGGAGCATGTCCTCGGCGTCCATCGTCACGTTCGTCTGCAGCTCCCCCTGCCACCAGCCCGCGTCGCTCTGCAGCGAGAGCAGATGCTCGCACGCACGCTCCAATGCCACCTGAGCGTCGCTGGGTGCTTGAACGATCGAAGTGGACATGCGGGGAAAGCTAGATGTTTTTGTCCGCGGGCGACATCTGAACATCGGCTCCGACCAGCACCTCGGGATACGCGAACGTGATCACGTGCCGGCGCAGCGCCGACTCGGAAACCGTACGGGGGGTTGCGGACACGAAGCGATACACGATCAGGCCGCCCACGTTACGGCGGCCGAGCAGGTGAAAGCCGGGCGCTGGCGGACTTCCAGCGGAGGACCGCAGCGGCGAGTAGCCGGTCTCATCGATTTCCCGCACCGTCACCGACATCCCCCGGGCCAGATTGCGCAAGCCCGGGATGTAGTACTCAAGGGGCGCGGATCCGAGCTCGACGGTCGTGATCGCGCGACTGTCGGCCGCGGCGGCACCCGGCGCCCAGGCGCGCAGCACCCTGGCCAGCCCGCGCCAGTCTCCGCGCTGCAGGCGCGGGCTGAGGTCGACGTCGAGCGAGATCGCCGCGAACGCGATCGCGATCAGCGCAGCCAGCGCGATCCCCGTCAGACCCGCCCGCTGAGAGGGCACGATGATCGCGATCAGCGCCGTGACGGGGATCATCGCCGCGACCAGGTTGCGCGGCGCCAGGTAATCGGCGCCGAAGGCGACGAGCGCGATCGGGATCAGGATGCCGCAAGCGGCGATCGTGAGCGCGATCAGGGCGCCGCGCTCCTCGCGCGGGGTCAGCACGCGCCACAGGCCGAAGGCGATCCCGGCGATGATCGGCAGCGCCACCAGCAGCTCGATCCCGTGCCCCAGCGGTGCGCCAGTGTAGCCCGTCAGGTAGTACTGCGGGATCGCCTGCAAGCGGCTGCTCAGCGCCCATTCGCCGATCCACTGCGTGCCGTGCCCGCCCTGCGCTGAGATCAGCGGCTCAAGCGCCGCGCCGACGAGCGCGAGCACCGCTATCGCCGGCAGCGCCGCGCGCCTGCTGGCCGATCGGAGATCGGCGGATCTCCGATCGGTCGGGTCCCACACCAGCCAGATGACCATTCCGATCAGCAGGAACACCGCGAAGTAGTGGCTCAGCAGCGCCAGCGAGCCGGCGAGCGCGAACGCCGCCATCCGCCCGCGGGTGGGCGCGTGCAGGGCGCGCAGGAAGCACAGCATCGCGACGGCGCCGAGCAGCACGAACAGCCCGTAGGCGCGCGCCTCCTGCGAGTACCAGACCAGCAGCGGGTTGACTGCGACGAAAGCGGCGGCCGCGATGGCCGTGGCGCGCCGGCCCGTCAGCTCGCGACCGATCGCCCAAGCGACGGGCACGGTCGCGATGCCCGCGAGCGCCGAGGGCAGGCGCAGCGCGACCTCGCCGCTTCCCAGCACGCGCGCGTCAGCCCAGGCGATCACATACCAGAGCGGGGGCGTGTTCTCACTGTGCACGACCGAGCGCAGCGTCGCCCACAGGCTCGGGTGCAGCACGTGGACGGGCGTGAACGCCTCGTCATACCAGAAGCTCTGCAAATCGAGCGTAGACAGACGCAGCGCGGCCGCGAGGATCGTGAGCGCGGCCAGCGGCCACCACGCGGGTAGGGCTCCCACCAGTCCCCCCCGCGCCGCTCCCTCGATCGCGCCCGGCGCCGGTGCTGCGGCCGCGGTCGAAGGTGTGCCCGAGCTCACCCGCGACTCCCCGTCGGCCCGGCGGGGCGCGCCGCTGCCGACATGCCCGAGGCTCCCCCCGCGTTCGCCGAGCGGGCCGAGTCCGCCGAGGCCTCAGCGTTCGCTGAGTGCGCTGAGCCCGGGCACATGCCGGCGCCGGCGGCGCCAAAGCAGCCGTATCGGACGCCGGGCAGGTCTTCGGAGGCGTACGCCGGCAGATACCAGCCACCGCGCACCGCGCGTCTGCCGTCGATGACCGACCCGCCGACCACCAGGCAGATCTGGACGCGAGCTTTCGGGGCGCCGGGGACCGTGTTGCCGCATACCACGTCGGTGGTGCTTGTTTCCCCGAACACGGTCTGCTCGATCGAGAGGTTGTGATAGTCGTGGCGGGTGTAGGCGCGCCACGTGCGCAGGTCGTCGATCAGGCGATGGTTGACATGTGTCTGGCGCACGACGTCGTTGACGGTGGCCACCGCCAGCAGCAGCCCGGCGAGGACCAGCACGGTCGTCTCGATCAGGCGCACGCGGCTCATTGCACAGGGACCCACAGCGGCGAGGTCTGGTGGATGACGAACAGACCCTGCACGAACAGCGTCGCGGCGAGCAGGCGCCGGTCGCGCGTGACGACCGCCAGCGGCAGCGGCCAGAGGATGTACCAGGCGAGCAGCCACGTGCTCGTGACCGAGATCGCAAGCAGCGCCCAGCCCGAGGCGGCGACCCAGTCATAGCCGCACCAGGTGCGCCACGCCAGGTGCGCGAGGATCAGCACGAGCGCGGCCTTGAGCAGGTCGTGGTCGACGGGGAACACGCCGGGCTTGCCGAACAGGTGGGCGAGCTCGTTGGGGAAGCTGTCGGTGGAGACGAACGCCGAGTCGCGGTTCAGCGCCGAGATCACATCGATGCCGTGGATGCCGAACACGGCATACCCGGCTAGCGCACAGAGCGCGAGCGCACAGAGCGCGCCGTAAAGCGTCGCGGCGCGCCGCCGGGCCAGAACCATGAACGGCAGCAGAACCGCCACCGTCGCCTTGACCAGCGCTCCTGCGACCACCACCGCACCCGCGGCGCCATCGCGATCGGACAGCGTCAGCGCCACTGCGCCCATCATCAGCGCGAGCATGATCAGATCGTTGTGCGCCCCCCCCAGCCCGTAGATCACATACAGCGGGTTGGCGCCGACCGCGAGCAGCGCGAACACACTGTCATGCCCGCGCCGGCGCGCCACTCGCCAGGTCAGCGCGAGCGTTATGGCCGAGGCGATCAGCGCGTACACCTTCATTCCCCACACCGCGCCCACCACGCCCAGCAAGCCGAGGGGATATGTGATCAGGGTGTACACCGGACCGTACGCCGTGGCGACCTTCAGCCAGTCGTGCCCGACGTAGCGGAACACGGGATCGCCGACGATCGCCGTCGGGCCGTGCGTGTACGGATCGACACCGTGCACGATCCCCATGCGCGCGTAAGCGATGTAGCTGAACACATCCGTCGAGATCAACACCGGACCGACGAGCACGATCAGGTTCAGTACCGCGACCAGCCCGATCGCCCATCTGGCCGGTGTACGGTCGCTGTGCGCTCGCGCGCGCGCCAGCCACAGCAGCACGCCGTAGGCGACGGTGAACGCCAGCAGCGCGATCAGGAAGACCCGGTAGCCCAGACGCTCGCCCCCGAGCGATTGCAGCCAGGTGGCGATATGCGGCTGGTGCGGGATCAGCGGCGAGTGTTCCTGGGCGGCGTCGAGCACGATCTCGACGCTCGCCGCGATGAGGACGAGCCCGCAGACCACCGCCAGCGCCACGGTCCGAGGCCCGGCGTTAGAGCCCGCGAGCCGCGCGGCGGAGGGCGCCGCCCGCGCCGGGGGGCCTGTGGCGATGGCTCGTGTCACGGCAGCCGACCCCGGGCGTGAGCGACCGCGCGGACCCGGGCCCCTACTGCAACGCCGTCCAAACCGTCTTTGACTCCAGGTATGCGCTCAGGCCGTCGTGGCCATGCTCGCGACCGATGCCCGAGGCCTTGAAGCCTCCGAAGGGCGCCGACGGATCGACCACCCCCCAGGTGTTGATGTAGACCATGCCGGCGTGCAGCATCGCGGCCAGGCGGTGGGCGCTTGAGAGTCGCTGAGTCCAGACCCCAGCGGCAAGCCCATACTCGCCGGCGTTCGCACGCTCGGCGACCTCCTCGAGGGAATCGTAGGGTGAGGCCACGAGCACGGGCCCGAAGATCTCCTCGCGGGAGATCGCCAGCTCGTCGGAGGTCGTGCTGAACAGCGTCGGGGCGACGAAGTAGCCGCCGCTATCGGTCAGCACCGCCTCCCCACCCGCCACGACCTCGGCGCCTTCTGCGCGACCCGCCTCGATGTAGCCCAGCACCCGCTCGTGCTGCTCGCTCGAGACGAGCGGCCCGAGCTGGGTGGCGGGGTCGAGACCCGAGCCCAGCTGCGCCGCGCCGGCCGCCTCGGCCAGGGCACTCATGACCTCATCGAAGCGCTCCGCCGGCACGAACAGGCGCGAGCCCGCATTGCACGCCTGGCCGGAGTTGAAGTAGATCGCCTGAAAGGAGCCTTTGACAGCGGCGTCGATATCGGCGTCGGGCAGAATGATGTTCGGCGACTTGCCCCCGAGCTCCAGCGTCACGCGCTTGAGCGCCCCACCGGCCTTGGCGCCGATCTCGCGCCCGACCGCGGTCGAGCCGGTGAAGGCGATCTTCTGAACGCCGGGGTGATCCACGAGCGCGGCACCGGTTTCGCCGTCCCCGCTCAGCACGTTGATGACACCCGGCGGGAACCCGACCTCCAGCGCCAGCTCGCCCAGGCGCAGGGCGCTCAGCGGGGTCTGCTCGGCCGGCTTGAGCACGACCGTACAGCCGGCCGCAAGGGCAGGGCCGAGCTTCCAGGCGGCCATCAGCAGAGGAAAGTTCCAGGGGATGATCTGCGCGCACACGCCGACGGGCTCGCGACGGGTGTAGCAGTGCATGTTCGGCGCGCTCACCGGCAGCACCGCGCCCTCGATCTTGCTCGGCCAGCCCGCGAAGTAACGCAGATGCGCCACGGCCCCGTTCACGTTGACGTACTGCGCGAGCCCCACGGGCTTGCCGTTGTCCAGCGACTCGATCTGGGCGAGCTCCTTGGCACGCTCGGCCATCGCGTCCGCCAGCGCGTGCATCAGCCGCTCGCGCCCTGAGGCGGGCAGCGAGGACCAGGGGCCTTCGCTGAAGGCCGCGTGCGCGGCATCGACCGCCCGGGCGACGTCCTCTGCGCCGGCGTGCGAGACCTGGGCGATCTCGCGCCCACTGGAGGGATCTAACGTGGCGAACGTGCGCCCGTCCGCAGCGTCGGGGCGCTCAGCGCCGATCAGCAGGCCGTGGGGTCCTGAGACGAACTCGCGCGCGGCGTCGCCGAGCGCGTCGGGGAGGGTGATGGAGGCAGTGGGCATGACATGCAGACTACCTGTCACGGGCGGCCGTTGGTCCGGGCATGGGCCCGTGGTCCCATTGCCAGCTTCGGGGCGTACGAGCGCTGAGCTACGGCTTCAGGACGATCTTCAGCGCCTCGTGGCGGTCGAACACACGGTAGGCCTCGGCGGCGTCGTCCAGCGGCATGTGGTGGGTGACCAGCGGGGTCGGGTCGAGGGCTCCGGCGGACATCAGCGACAGAACGCGATCGACGTGGGCGATCACGTTGGCCTGACCGCCACGCAGCGTGAGCGCCTTGATCCACAGCAGGCCCATGTGCACCTCCGCGCGCTCGGCGTACACGCCCAGACACTGCACCGCGCCCCGCGCGCGCGTGATGTAGAGCGCCATCTGCAGCGCGCGCGGGTCGCCGACCGCGTCGATGCAGACATCCACGCCGCGGCCCTCGGTGCGTTCGCGTGCGAGCACGCGAACGTCCTGCTCGGTGAGGTGGACCGGCTCCGCTCCAAACGACTCGGCGACGGCCAGACGCTCTCCCACCGAGTCGACGGCGAGCACGTGCGCCGCCCCAACCGCACGCGCGGCCTGCACCGCGCACAGCCCGACCGGCCCGAGCCCGAGCACCGCGGCGACGTCCCCAGGGCGCAAACCGCTCGCCACCACGCCGTGGAAGCCGGTGCCCATGACATCGCCGGCGAACAGCGCGACGTCGTCGCTCATGCCGTCGGGCACGCGACGCAGCACGAGGTCCGCGTGCGGCACGAGCGCCATCTCGGCCTGCGTGCCGGGCAGCGCGCCGAGCGCCGCGCCGTGCCCGAACGTGCGCGACTCCGCGCAGCGGTCATACCAACCGGCACGGCAGAACCAACAGACCCCGCACGCGGTCTGAAAGCAGCCGAGCACACGATCGCCGACGGACACGCCGCTGACGCGCTCGCCGGCGGCGAGCACGGTGCCAACGTACTCGTGGCCGATCGTGAAGCCAGGTTCGATCTGCACGCGGCCGTGGTAGATGTGCAGGTCCGACCCGCACACGCCCGTCGCCTCGATCCGCACGATCGCATCCCCGGCGTCGATCAGCTCGGGCTCGGGGACGTCCCGCACGGCGACCTCGCCGGGGGCCTGGAAGGTGACTGCGCGCATCGAAGGACGGGAGCCTAGTGGAGAACTCGGTTACGGGACCGGGCGCACATGCACTTGTAAAAGCTGAGAGGGTCGGGGTCGTGCATGCACGACCCCGAGATGGGCCGCATGCGGCCCATCTTTCCACGGGCACATGTGCCCGTGGCGGGGTGGCACATGTGCCACCCCGGACGGACGGTGCATGCACCGTCCGCCCACAACGACCGCACCGTGCTGGACCGATGCGGCGGCGTATGCTGCCGGACGTGTCCGCACCGTCCAGAGCGGTCCTGATCACCGGCTGCTCCTCGGGCATCGGTCGCGCCACCGCGCTGCGCCTGGCGAAGACAGGCTGGACGGTGTACGCGAGCGCGCGCCAGCCCGAGTCGATCACCGACCTCGCCGGCGCGGGCTGCCGGACGCTGCAGCTGGACGTGACCGACGAAGACTCGATGCGCGCGGGCGTGAACGAGATCGAGCGCGAGCACGGCGCCGTGGGCGTGCTGGTCAACAACGCCGGCTACAGCCAGAGCGGACCGGTCGAGCAGGTCGGGCTGGAGGCGGTGCGCAGGCAGTTCGAGACGAACGTGTTCGGGCTCGTCGCGCTGACCCAGCTCGTGCTTCCAAAGATGCGCGAGCAGCGCTGGGGCAAGATCGTGAACGTCGGCTCGATGGGCGGGCGGTTGACGTTCCCGGGCGCCGGCTACTACCACGCGACCAAGCACGCGATCGAGGCGATCTCCGACGCTCTGCGCTTCGAGGTAAAGGGCTTCGGGATCGACACGATCCTGATCGAGCCGGGGCTGATCGTGACGGACTTCGCGACGGCCGCCGTCGCCAGCATGGACGATGTCGGCGAGGAAGGGCCGTACGGCGAGTTCAACGCCAAGCTCGCGGCGCTGACGACGGGCGTGTATAAAGGCCCGCTGCGCCATCTCGGCGGCGGCCCGAACACGGTCGCCAAGGCGATCGAGCGGGCGATCTCCCGCCGGCGTCCCCCCGCGCGCGTGCGCGTGACGCCCTCCGCGCGACTGGCGATCCTGCAGCGCCGCCTGACGCCAGACCGCGCCTGGGACGCGGCGATGCGCACGCAGTACCCGCAACCGCGCTGACCGATCAGCTCCTGGCGATCACCTATCAGCGATTGGCCAGCCTCTTATCTGCTCAACAAGCTTCCAGACCTCGCTGCTTGGATTGTGTCGCGGCGGATTACCATCGTCTTTGTGCTTCTTGTCGAGAGCCTTGGCCCGCTTGAGAGCTTCCCCGTACCTTGACGTCAGAGTTTCGAGCGCTTGCGTGCTCAATGCCTTGCCGCATTTCAGGAGGATGTGATTTGGCGAGCCCCTGGGCTTCGCGACGCTCGGTGGGCGCGGTTTGATCTTGATAGTGCAATACCAGCCAGAGCTCAAAGCAGGGGTTTGAGACGGCAACCTCGATGCCGTGTGTCGCGGCGAGGTTGATCGCCTGAGTCAAATTTGGGTGTGAGTTGACGTCGAACACACACCAGACCTCGTCATAGGGCTGGCCACGTCCGTGCCTGGCATCGTATGCCTCTTGTTTCTGCTTGGCGATCGCCCGTTCAACCAGTGACAGCGGAGCGCCGTTGAATTCATCGATATTGACGATTACTTCGCTTCGGTGGCGACGTCCCCAGTGCTTGAAGTAGCCGTCCTCGGTCCGCTCGCCCTCCACGAACACGAGAATCTGGCGAATTTGCCGTTGCGGTGTGGTCCGTGGGCGTGGTGACCCTCTGCGGCGGTTTCGTGCCACCGCTCACTCGTCCGGTACCGATACGATCTGAACTGCCCCGGGTTTGTTGGAGGCGTTTTTGTTTGAGTAGTCGTGTCGGTGTTCTTCAGTGTTGCAGTCGTGCCGGTGGGCATGTGGGCAACCCGTAGGGTTGTCCAAGGGCTGTGGTCAGCTTGCTGTCCACAGCCCGTCATGTCCACGGGCCTTTGTTCGTCGTCCCGGCCGCGGTCGTGGCGGCGTGGTTGTTCTCGTACTCGACGGGTGGGAGTCGTTCGCAGGAGCTGTGTAGTCGCTTGTGGTTGTACCAGTCGACCCATTGCAGTGTGGCGAACTCGACTTGCTCCATCGTCTTCCATGGTCCTTGCTGGTTGATCAGCTCGGTCTTGTAGAGCCCGATCGTTGACTCGGCGACGGCGTTGTCATACCCATCGCCGATCGATCCGATCGAGGGGTCCGCGCCAGCATCAACGAGCCGTTGGGTGAACGCAAAACTCGTGTATTGGCTCCCGGCATCGGAGTGGGATATGAGGCCCTCCGGGACGGGGGTGCCGTGATGGTCGCGGGCCCAGAGCGCCATCTCCAGCGTGTCCAGGACGAGCGGTGTTTTCATCGTGGTGTCGGCCTTCCAGCCGACGATCCTGCGGGAGAACACGTCGATCGTGAACGCGACATACACCGTCCCTGACCACGCCGGCACATACGTGAAATCGGAGACCCACAGCCGGTTCGGGGCAGCCGCTTTGAAGTCGCGGTCCACGAGGTCGGGCGCGCGGGTTGATTGCCCGTCCGGGATCGTGGTGCGGCGCTTCTTGCCCCGCACAGCGCCTTTCAGGCTCTCCCTGGCCATCAGGCGTTCCACCGTGCAGCGGGCGACCTTGACGTCTTCGCGCGCCAGCTGCCACCAGACCTTCCTGGCGCCATAGACGCCGAGGTTCTCCTTGTGCACCCTACGGATCTCACCGCGCAGGCGCCGATCCCTCAGCGCTCGCTCTGAGGGCGATCGTTCGCGGGCCTTGACCGCGTAATACGTTGAACGGGGCGATCTGAAGCGTCCTGCAGAACGGCTCGACCCCATACTCATCGCGGTGCGCGTCAACCACCCTGCTCATCTCCTCGGCTGCGGGTCGAGCTCCCGCGCGAAGAAAGCTGAGGCGGCCTTCAGGATCTCATTCGCGCGACGCAGCTCCCGGTTCTCACGCTCCAGATCTTTGATCTTCTGAGCCTCCTCGCTCGTGACCCCATGCCGACGGCCACCATCGACTTCGGACTGGCGCACCCACTTCCGCAGCGTCTCAGCCGTCATCCCGCACTTCTGCGCGACCGACACCATCGCCGCCCATTCGGTCGCGTACTCACCACGATGCTCCATGACCAGGCGAACCGCCCGCTCACGCACTTCTGCTGGATACCTCTTGTTCTTGGCCATCGCCCAATCCTCTCAAGCGATCAGGCCTCCAACATTCCCGGGGCGGTTCATAGGAGTTTCTCGACAGTGCGCGTCTCACCACGTCCAGATGCGCCGACTTCGACCTTCTCGCCACGACGATGAAACAAGAGAGCCGCGCGCCCGCGCGGATACCGAAACGCCCACTCCTCGACGACGCGGTCCCGGTCAAGAGCGAAGCCGTACTCAGTCCGGACTCCCCCCAGCACGAGATCGACCTCGTAGCGAGACGGGCGCTCCCGGGTCTCGGTGTCGAAACCAAAGGGCCAGTGCTCGCCGGGACGCAGATCGCGCCGAAACGATTCCAGGACGTACATGCGCATGTCGTCCATCGCCTCCAGCAGATTGGACTTCCCGGACGCGTTGGGACCGAACACGCCAACCACAGGCACAACCCCGATCGGCCGTCCGCCCTCGCGCCAGTCGACCTGACGCACAACGCGCGGCTCCGACATCGAGGTCGCGACCATCGACAGCTCTATCTCATCGCGAAACGAGCGAACGTTCTCGGCGCGGAATGCGAGCAGCATGGACGCGTCATGAGCGACGTTGCTCGGCATCAGAACCACATTATTGCAGAAAAGCTGCTCTAGGCAGCCTGAAAATACCCGCAGCCGCGCTGAACACAGCGCTACACCCCGAACGGAACCCTGGGATGCGGGCGCCCCAGCTCGAACCCCTGGGCGTAGTCCACGCCGTAGTCGCGCAGCAGCTCGAGCGTCGCGCGGTCTGAGACATACTCGGCGATCGTGCGCGTGCCCATTCCGCGCGCCAGCCCGACCAGGGCCTGCACGACGAGCTGGTCCTTGGGCGATGCGGGCAGAGCGCGGATGAATCCTCCGTCGATCTTCAGGTAGTCGAACGGCAGATTCAGGTACTGGAAGGAGCCGAAGCCCGCGCCGAAGTCGTCGAGCGCGATCGCGCAGCCGAGCCTTGCGAGACCTTCGCAAAAGGCCCGTGCGCGAGCCATGTCGTGAATCGCGGCGGTCTCGGTGATCTCGATCACCAGGCGGGCCGGGTCCAGGCCGTGAGCGTCCAGGCAGCGCTCGATGTGCGTGAGCATCGTCTCGTCGGTGACCGACCGGGCGGACATGTTGACCGCGACCCGCGCGCCGGCGCTGCTGTCCCGCCCGCTCAGCAGCCCGGCGACACGGTCGAGCACGAGCCGGTCGATCTCGCAGATCAGCCCGTAGCGCTCGGCCGCGGGCAGGAACTGCCCGGGGGCTACCAGCCGCCCGGCGGGCCCTTCGTCGGCGAGGCGCACCAGCGCCTCGTAGTGGGAGGCGCTCCCGTCGGCGAGGGAGACGATCGGCTGGTAGTGCACCGCGAACAGATCGTCTTCAAGCGCGCGGCGCAGGCGCGCCAGCCACGGGCGGCGGTGCAGGCCTGCCGGGGATGAGAACCCTTCCGTGAGCGCGCCTCCGTAGCGATGGCTGCCCGCGGGCACCTTGGGCGTACGCAGGCACAGCCGGGGGGTGGCGTGGTAGGCGGGCGTGAAGGAGTGCATGGCCCAGGGTTTCGACGCGATCGCCCCCGCGCCCTGCGCCACGCGGCGATATGGAGACTCTCGGCGCAAAACCTTCAGCAAACCTGCGCATTCGTGCGCAGAGCAACCTGCAGGTTGCTCCTATAGTCGTTGCTCCAACGAGAAAGTCCATATATCTATGGTTTATACATAACTCAGATCCCCGACGGGTGCGCCCGGGCCAACCCTCTGCGAACGTGTCCGGTGCGCAGGCCATCCATCGGTCGAGTGGGGCTCACCTCCGCCGCGCATACGGCCGGCGTGCGCGGTCTGAGATCACGAGCAGCAGCGCCAGCAGCACGAAGTTCATCACCACGCTCGACCCCCCGTAGGCGACGAACGGCAGCGTCACGCCGGTCAGCGGTATCACGCGCGTGACGCCGCCGACGATCACGAACACTTGCATGGCCACCACGAACGACAGCCCTGTGGCCAGCAGCTTGGAGAATGAGTCCTTGGCCAGCATCGCCGTCTTCAGTCCGCGCGCGACGAACAGCAGGTACACGAGCAGCAACCCGGCGGCGCCGATCAGGCCGAGCTCATCGGTGATGACCGCGTAGATCAAGTCGCTTTCGGGGACCGGCAGGATCGAGCGGCGCACGATCACGTGCGGGGCGACTTCGACCGGGTAGCGCAGCAGCGACTGATCGAAGCCGGTCCCCAGCAGCCCGCCATCGGCCTGGGCAAACAGCGACTGCGCCAGCTGATAGCTGCCCCCCGGCGCGTTGTACAGCGCCGGGTCAAACGGGTGTTCCCAGGCCAGCACGCGCGCATGCACGTGACCCACGTGCACGGCCACGAACCACGCGCCTGCCGCGAACAGCGCCAGCCCAATGAGCGGAAACGAGAACCTGCCCGTGGCGACGTACAGCAGCGCCAGAAACGCGCCGTAGAACATGAGCGAGGTGCCCAGCTCGCGCGTGATCAAGAGCGTCGCCATCGCCGCGCCCCACACGATCAGCATCGGGCCGAACTGCTTCATCGGCGGGATCGTCAGCCCCAGCACGCGCCGTCCCGCGGTGACCAGCACCTGGCGGTTTTCGTGCAGGTAGCTGGCCAGGAAGATCACAATCGCGACCTTGCCGAGCTCGGCGGGCTGGAACGAGACGCCGCCCACGTGCACGTCCAGATACGCCCCGTTGACTTCCTCTCCGATCACCGGCATCCGCGGCAGCACCGTCATGACGATGCCGACCGCAGCGATCGTGTAGCGGTAACGCTCCAGCACGGCCACTCCGCGCCGTCGCAGGGCGATGATCGTGGCGGCGAACAGCACGAGGCCGAGCACCATCCATTGCGCCTGCTGGCGCGCGAGCGTCGGTTCGATGCGATAGACCATCACGATGCCCACGCTCGCGAGCACCGCGCCGAGCGGGAACAGATACGGGTCGGCGTCGGGCAGGCAGAAGCGGATCACGAGGTGCCCGGCGACGCACAGCCCCAGAAACAGCGCGCCGTATGTCAGCGACACGCTGGAGGCGTGGTTGAGCGTGAGGCTCGTCGCCGATTCGCGCCCCGTGTCCTGCTGCTGGATGAAGATCGCCGTGAACCCGGCCGTTACGAGCAGCGCGGCGGGGATCAGGCCCACCAGCTCGCGGTTTCGAGGACTGAGCATGCATTGCGAGCGTACCTGCACGCCCGGCGCGCAGAGCCGACATCCGGCGTAGCTCTCCGGACCGGTCGGTACGCTTAGGGTCGGCGTGCCAACCATCGGAGATCTCTGCTGGACGATCGACCGATCGAAGATTGAACGGAATCTCCGATCGTCCAGCATTTGATCCATATCGGTCGATCGGTGGGAGGCGGCGTCGGCTGCCTATGAGCGGTTATCCAGCGACATCTCAACAGGACGAGCGCCCGCCCTCGCCCGGTTGGAGCATGGCCAGGCGGTTCGCGCTCGCCGCGGTGCTGATCGTCGCGCTCAGCGCCGGCGCGACCGCGACGGTGGCGCTGAACAAGATCACCGGTATCGCCGAAGAGGTGTTTCCCAAGCTCAACGAGATCAACGCGCCGCGCAGCGTCGTCACGCCGGAATACAGCGGCGGTCCGCAGACGTTCTTGATCCTCGGCTCGGACAGGCGTGTGGGCGCGAAGGACTCCTACGACCGCGAAGACCCGCCGCACTCGGACACGATCCTGCTGGTGCGCTTTGATCCCGAACAGGAACAGACCTCGGTGCTCTCGATCCCGCGCGATCTGATGGTCAACATCGGGACCCCGCACGGGGAAACCTATACGCAGGAAAAGATCAACGCCGCATACACGATCGGCTCAAAGCTCGGCGGCACCAAGGGCGGGATGCTGCTCGCGGCCGAAACGATCGAGCGCGAAGTGTTCCCCGGGTTGAAGCTGAACGGGATCGTGGACGTCAGCTTCAAAGGCTTCATCGAAGTGGTCGACACGCTCGGCTGCGCCTACGTGAACGTCGACCACCACTACTACGGCGGCGGAACCCCCGAAGAAAATTACACGTTCATCAACATCCAGCCGGGCTATCAGAGGCTGTGCTATGAAAACGCGCTCGACTACGTCCGCTACCGTCACGACGACTCGGACTTCGTGCGCGTCGCCCGTCAGCAGGACTTCCTGCGCGACCTGCGCGAGCAGATCGAGCCGGCCGATGAGCTAGGCCAGATCGATAAGGTCGCCAGGGCCGTCGGGCATGCGATCTCGACCACGTTCCACGCGTCCGCGAGCGAGCTGATCGAACTCGCCAAGCTCGTCGCCTTCTCGCAGACCAAGCCGCTGCGTCAGGTCAAGTTCCGTACGGCGAACGTCGACGATCAGGTCGGCGGCGTGGACTACGTGACCTCGAGCCCCGAACTGGAGCAGGCGACGCTTGCGGACTTCCTGAACGGCCGCGAACAGCTGCGACTGCCCGCGCCCAGCCCCGCGCCCGCCCACAGCTCCCGTCACGGCGGGCACTCACACGGGCACTCCTCCTCGGGCGGGTTCTCCGCGTCAGCGCTGGACCTCGTCCCGACATCCTCCGCGGGCGAGAGCGAAATGGTCAAACCGGCCGTCGAAGTGCCATTCCCGGTGCTCTACCCGACCCTGCAGGCCGGCC
Source organism: uncultured Solirubrobacterales bacterium (assembly GCA_963839965.1). GTDB lineage: Bacteria > Actinomycetota > Thermoleophilia > Solirubrobacterales > Solirubrobacteraceae > Palsa-744. The sequence continues at coordinate 106,017 of CAWIWX010000003.1, read as the reverse complement.
CCGCCGAACAGCAGCAGGTGCGCGCCTACAGGCTCAAAGACCAGCAGGGCAACCTCCACCACGCCTACGTGATCGTGTGGCACCTCAGCATCGGCGGCTACTACGACTTCGAGGGCAGCGACTGGCAGAACCCGCCGCTGTTCGCGCACGCGCGCACCCAAGTCATCGGCGGGCGCGAATACTGGTTCGTCGACGACGGCTCCCACATCCACGTGATCGGCTGGCGCAACCACCGCGTCGTCTACTGGCTGACGAACACCCTGCTCGAGGAACTCTCCAACCGGCAGATGCTCGCGCTTGCCAAATCCGCCCAGCCGCTGCGCTGAGGCCGAGGCGAGCCCTGGCCGGTGTCACATCACTCCGGCGTCGCGCGCCTGATCCAGGGCGACGTTCACCAGCGCATCGGCCTGGGCGTTCTGCGCGCGCGGGACCGTGCGCACGCTCCAGCGCTCGAACCCGCGCAGCGCCGCCATCGCGTCCAGGTACAGCGGTCGCATCGCCGCGTGCTTGACCTTGTACTGGCCGTTTATCTGCTTGGCGATCAGCTCCGAATCGTTGATGATCTCGATGTCGCTCACCCCCAGCTCGCTCGCATGCTGCAGGCCCAGCAGCAGCGCGCGGTACTCGGCGACGTTGTTCGTGACCTCCCCCAGCAGCTGCGCGTGCTCGCCCAGAACCTTGCCCGCGGGCGTTGAGATGACGCACGCGGCGGCCGCCGGTCCCGGGTTGCCGCGCGCGCCGCCATCGACGTGGACGATCGCCTTCACGCGGCGAGATTATGCAGGTCGCTTGGGACGGGACCGGACCGGGAGCGTATAGAACGGTCGTGGACGGCACCGCGACGGTAGTCCGTCGTCGCGGGGCGGACCCAGCTACAGGGCTCGCGCCAGGGGCGGCATGTCCCCCGGCATCCGCGCGCGGCGGCGGTCGCGCACGACGCGACGCTGCTTGACCGCATCGCTCGAGCGCACCCCGCGCGCGCGGCGGTCAAACTCACGGCGATCGACGATCACCGTGACGTTCTCCTCGTCGCCATAGTGCTCTGCGAGCTTCGTATACAGCGTCTCAGACAGCTCCCTGGGCACCACGCAGTAGATCATCGCGCCACTCATCCTACCAGCGACAGCGCCCCATCATCAGACGCCGCCGCGTTTGCCAAACGGTCCTCGGCGGGAGCTCGCCCAGCTCGGTTCCCTGCGCGACGACGCTCACGCCGGACGCCTCGTCTTCGAGGTCAACCTCATACCGGTACCACGACAGCTCCCACGCGATCACGATCGCCACGACCGTGCCCGGTGACTGCCCGAGCGCTCGCACGGTCACGCTCGGAGCTCCGAGCGAGCGGGCGACCCCGGCAACGCGACGCGGATGCTCGCCGGCGTTGAACACCTCAAGCGCGCGCCGTGCCTCGAGCACGCCGCCGGCGGCGGCGTGCTTCGCTGCGAGCCCGGCGAGGCCGGACTCCCGCGCTACGGCGAGCTTATGCGCCACGGCCGGCTCCTCGGCGAGCACGGGCAGGCCCTCGAGCGGGTCCTCGTAGGATCCTGGCGCGGGATCCGGCGCGGGCGGCACCGGGGGTGGCAATGGCGCTTGCGCCGGCCAAGGCTCGGCCGCATCGAGGGCTCCCGGCCCGCTTCTGCCCTGCGGACTGTCCGCCCGACCCAGCTCTTCGGGCTGCGTGCCCGACCCAGCTCTCTCGACCTGGCCCCGGCGCAGCAGGCGCAGCCGCCCGAGCAGGTTGCGGGCACGTCGCGGACGCGCCGGGGCCAGGTGCAGGGAGTCTCCCTCTCGGTCGGTCTCGCGCAACCACCCCTCTTGGGCGGCGCGCGGAGCGCACAGTTCGCACACCGTCTGGCGCCGTCCGCCGGCCAGAAACACGTCCGGCTGCTCGCCTCGCAGCAGCCTGCGCCCGCATACGTCGCAGGCTATGTCCGGCTGGGATGTGACGATCATGCGCGTGGCCACGGGTGCGTCAGGGTATCGGTACCCGCCCGGACGCGCTTGCGCGCTCTTTGGAGGCGGTCCCTCTCCGACTCAGGCGGGCGTCGCGGCGTGCTGTGCGCTCGCGCCCCGCAAGATCTTTTGCGCGAGCTGACCCGGCACCTCCTCGTAGCGCAGAAACTCGAGCGTGTAATCGCCCTGCCCGCCCGTGATCGAGCGCAGATCGGGCGCGTAGCCGAGCATCTCGGCCATCGGCGCCTCCGCCTTGATCTCGATCATCGCGCCGGCCGGCTCCATCCCCTGAGGGCGGCCGCGACGGCTGGAGAGGTCTCCGATGACGTCTCCGACGCACGCCTCCGGGACGGACAGCGTGATCAGCATGATCGGCTCCAGCAGCACCGGATCGGCCGCCCGCAGCGCCTCCCGCATCGCCTGAGCGCCGGCCAGCTTGAACGCGATTTCCGAGGAGTCGACGCTGTGGTGGGAACCGTCATACAGCCGCACGCGCACGTCCTTGACCGGATACCCAGCCAGCACGCCCACCTCCATCGCCTCGCGCACGCCCTTCTCGACGGCTCCTATGAACGAGCTTGGGATCACCCCGCCCTTGATCTGATCGACGAACTCGAACCCCATGCCTGCACGCAGGGGCTCGATCTCGATGTGGCAGTCGCCGAACTGTCCGCGTCCCCCCGACTGCTTCTTGTGGCGCCCGTGTGCCTTTGCGCAGCCGCGGATCGTCTCCTGATAGGGCACCCTCGGCGGCTTCAGCGAAACCTCGACGCCGAAGCGTTCGCGCAGCCGATCGACGATCACCTCGACGTGCACCTGCGAGAGCCCCGCCACGATCTGCTCACCCGTCTGCTGGTCTCGGTGCAGGTCGATCGTCGGGTCCTCCTCCTGCAGGCGACGCAGCGCGGCGAACACCTTCTCCTCATCGCTGCGGCTCCCCGGCTCAACGGCAAACGCCATCACGGGCGCGGGCAGCTTCAGCGCGGGCATCTGGGTCGCGACGGCGGCGCCAGCAGGCGTCTCCCGCTCGATCAGCCAGTCCCCCGCGCGTGTCTCCTTGAGCTTGGCCACCGCCCCTATGTCGCCGGGGCCGAGCTCCTGCAGATTGCCGGTTTCCGCGCCGGCGAACACGATCAGCTGCCCAATCCGCTCCCTGGAATGCGCGCGCGCATTCAGCACGTGGCTGTCCGCGCGCAGCGTCCCCTGATATATGCGCAGCAGGTTCAGCCGCCCCGCGAACGGGTCCGCGCGCGTCTTGAACACGTATGCATACAGCTCCGCGTCTGGGTCCGCCAGCAGTTGCTCCTCTCCTCGCACCCGAAACCCACCGTGCTTGACCGGCGAGGGCAAATCCTCGACGATCGCGTCCAACAGGCGCGTCGTGCCGAGGTTGCGCGTGGCCACACCGCATACGACCGGAAATATCTTGCCGTGGTTGGTCCCCTCCTTGAGCGCGCCCACGATCTCATCGTGCGCGATCTCCTCGCCCTCCAGATACCGCTCCATCAGCGCGTCTGAGACCTCTGAAACCTCGTCCATCAGCTTCTCGCGATACTCGTTCGCCCGCTCCTGCAGCTCTACAGGGATCGCGATCTCACTCCAGCCCCCACGCTCTGGCGAGTCCTGGCGGAACGCGGTCATATCCACGAGGTCGATCACACCTTCGATCTCGTGCTCGGAGCCCATCGGGATCTCGGTCGCCACGACATGCTGCCCGAACACCTGCTTGAGCTGCTCGAGCGTGCGGTAGAAGTCGGCGCGCTCGCGGTCGAGCATGTTCACGAACAGCATCCGCGCGATGTCCAGCTCCGCCGCGCGCTGCCATAGCCGCACCGTGGACACCTCGACACCCATCACGGCGTTGACGACGAACACCGCCGACTCGCACACCCCCAGCGCGCCCAGGGCATCGGCGATGAAGCTCGGCTCACCGGGCGTGTCGAGCAAGTTGACCTTGCGCTCGCGCCAGCGCAGCGAGCGCAGCGCCGCCGAGATCGACATCTGCCGTGCCTGCTCGTCGGCGGCAGAGTCCGACACGGTGCTCCCGTCCGGCACAGACCCGAGCCGGTCGATCACCTCCGCCTCGAACAGCAGCGCCTCGTGCAGCGACGTCTTTCCCGCCCCGCGATGACCGACGAGGGCGACGTTGCGAATCCGATCCGCTGCTTGGCGCATGGGCAGCTCCTTTTCCGGGTGTAAAGAGACTCTACTCCTCGAAAGACTCCTCCTGCATCCGCGAACGCAGCCTCAGAACCGCCTTCGTATGCAGCTGGCTGACCCGCGACTCGGTCACGCCGAGCACCTCCCCGATCTCGCGCAGGGTCAAGTTCTCGTAGTAGTACAGCGCGATCACGAGCTTCTCGCGCTCGGGCAGCCTGGCGATCGAATCGGCGATGCGGTCCTTCAGGTCGCCCACGTCGAGCGCCTTCGCGGGGTCGGGCGCTGTCGGGTCCTCGATCGTGTCCATCAGCGAGACCTGATCGCCGCTTGAGTCAGAGGTGCTCCACAGCTCGTCCAGCGCGACCATCGAGGAGTGCGAGATCGCAAGCAGCGACTCGTTCAGCTCCTCCACCGTGATCTTCAGCTCGGCCGCCATCTCCTGATCGGTGGGTGCGCGCTGCAGCGCGTTCTCCAGCTTGGCATTGGCGCGCTCCAGCTCGCGGGCGCGGGCGCGGACGCTGCGTGGAACCCAGTCCATCGCGCGCAGCTCGTCGATGATCGCGCCCTTGATGCGCATGATCGCGTAGGTCTCGAACTTGATCTCGCGCGCCAAGTCGAAGCGCTCGATCGCGGAGATCAGCCCGACGAGGCCGTAGGAGATCAGGTCGGCCTCCTCGACGTGCGGCGGCAGCCCGGCGGCGGTCCGCCCGGCTACGTACTTGACGAGCGGCGAGTAGGCGACGACGAGCCGCTCCCGGGCGCGCTGGTCGCCCTCGGACTTGTATCGCCGCCACAGTTCGCGCAGCTCGATCGCTTTGACATTCGTCTCCATCCGGGGATTCGTCCTGCGTCCTATCTCCCGTGATCAGGCCCGGGGGTGGCTGCGAGCATAGGCGCTTTTCAGTCTGGCGGACTCTACCCGAGTGTATATCTGGGTGCTGGACACGCTCGCGTGCCCGAGCAGCTCCTGGATCGAACGCAGGTCCGCACCGCCGTCAAGGAGATGAGTCGCGAAGCTGTGGCGCAGCGCGTGGGGGCTGATCGCGCCCGCCGTCGATTCCACCCCGCTGGCGCGCGCCCATCCCCGCAGCCGGCGGCGCACATCGCTGGTGCTCAACCGCCGGCCCGTCTTGCTCAGGAACACCGCGTCCTCACGCTCACGCCGTTCCTCGCGCCGCTCGCCGGCGCGCGCGCGCTTTGCGAGGTCTTGCGAGGATGCGTGCGCGCGGGCCCCGCGGGTCACACCCCCGCCGTTGGCACCCACAAAGGCCCCGTTGATCCAGTCTGGCGGTCCCGCTGCCCTGGAGAGCCGCGGGCGACCCCGCCGCAGATACTCGCTCACTGCCTCCAGCGAGACCTCCCCGGTGGGGACGAACCGGGTCTTGCGGCCCTTGCCCTCGACGCGCACCTGCTCGCCGTCGTGGTCCACGTCGCGCAGGCCCAGCGAGACGAGCTCCTCGGCGCGCAATCCGCAGGAGTAGGCGAGCTCGAACATCGCCCGATCGCGCAGCTGCAGCGCTCCCTTGATCGATGGCCCGCCCGGCCCGATCGCGTCCAGCAGCGCGGCGGCCTCGCGCGCTTTCAGCACCCGTGGAAGCTCGCGCGCGCGCCTGGGCGTGGACACCAGCTCGGCCGGGTTCTGCGCGATCAGCCCGTGCTCGCGCTGGCTGGAGAAAAGGGCCCGCAGCGCCGCCAGCTTGCGCGCGCTCGTGCTCGGCGCCAGCGCGCGCTCGGACAGCGTCGCGACGTAGGCGCGCACATCCTTGGGTCCGACATCCGCCACGGGCAGCCCGCGCGCTTCGGCCCAGACGGCGAACTGCTCCAGATCGACCCGGTAGGCGCGCACGGTCCTTGCGGCCGCGTCGCGACGGTTCAGCTCGTCTTCCAGCAGCCCGATCGCGCCGTGCCACGCGCGGAGGATCGCGGCATCTGCGCCTTGCTGTTCTCTTTGGACGTCGTTGCCCGCGTACGCGTGCCCGGGCGCGTCATCGCCCGCCGGGACGGTGGTCATGCAGGCCTAGTTCGCCGCGGCGACCCCCATGCCCTGCGCCGGCGCCAGCTGCAATGGGCGCCCGCGAGCCATCCCCGTTCAGCGATCTCCCACCACCCGGCGGCCGCCCGGCGCTGAGCACCGGCTCCAACGCCAGCGCGAGCCCAGGCCAGTCGGCGGCGGCAATGATGTCCTCTTCTTCACGCACCTCCACGTTCCACGGGTGGGCGATCGTGGCGGCGCCGATCCCACGTTCGAGGGCCGCCACCAGGTTCAGCGGGCTGTCGTCGATCAGCACGTCGATCTCAAGCTCTGCACAACGCGCGACCTTGTCCCAGGAGCAGCACAGCTCGTCGCATGGGAGGCCGATCCGCTGCAGCCAGCTCGCCGTCGCGGGGGCGCAGCGCGGATCGCGGTGGCTGGTCACGTGGATGTAGTGCCCCCCCGAGTCATGCCAGCGGCTCACGATCTCGACCGCGCCCGGGTAGGGCGTGCCGGCCAGGATGCACGGCTCGCTGTGGCTCTCCTCGATGCAGATCTGAAGCTGCTCGGGCTTCAGCCGAGTTATGCCCCACGTGATCTGCTCCTCATAGGGGAGCTCGATCCCAAAGCGGCGCACGGCGATCTCCGAGAGCGTGTCCCAGTAGTGGTGCAGCGTCGAGTCGATGTCGATCGCGATCCTCATCCTCGGGCCCCCGGCCGCGGTAGATTATGCAGATGAGGCGCACCGCGTCCACTTCCGGCGCCGGCGCGGTCAGGATCGCCTCGCACAACGCTCATCACGGTGCCGGCCTGTACGGGCCGTCCGGACGCCCACCGTGGCTGGAAGTCGACTGGCGCGAGCACCAGCGCTGGGTGTGCGTCGAGGGTCAGCCGGTGAACACGATCGACATGGGAGAGGGACCGCCGATCGTGTTCGTGCACGGACTGACGGGCTCCTGGCCTAACTGGCTGGAGCAGCTGCCGGTGTTCGCCGCGAGGGCGAGCGCTCGGGGATCGAACGCCCAAGGGTCGGAGATCTCATCCGCTCTGCCAACCTTCGATCGTCCAGCCGGATCTGCGATCGGTGGGCACCGCGTCGTCGCGATGGACCTGCCCGGCTTCGGCAGCTCCCCGATGCCGCGAGAACCGATCACGATCCCCCTCTACGCGCACCTGCTCGACGGGCTGCTCGACGAGCTTGGCATCGACGCCGCCGCGGTCGTCGGCCACTCGATGGGCGGGTTCGTCTCAACCGAGTTGGCGATCGCCTTTCCAGCGCGCGTCGAGCGACTCGTGCTCGTGTCCGCCGCCGGCCTGAGCACCTACATGAGCCCGTACACGACGCGTGCGCTGTCCATATCGCGCCGGTTCGAGCGGATTCTCAGAACGCTCACGAGCTGGGGAGCGCTCAACGCGGACGTCTTAGCCCGCCGGCCCAGGCTGCGCGAGGCGATCTTCGGCGACCTGACCCGCCATCCCCGCCGGCTGAAAGCCCCGCTGGCGGCCGAGCTCGTGCGCGGCGGCGGGGGCAAGCCCGGCTTCACCGAGGCGCTCGAGGCGCTCTCCACCTACTCTCTGCGCGACCGCCTGCCCGAGATCGCCTGCCCGACGCTGATCGTCTGGGGCGAGAACGATCATCTCGTGCCTGTGCGAGACGCTGATGTCTACGCCGAGCTGATCCCCGGTTCGCGCAAGGTCGTCTTTCCGGACACCGGTCACATCCCCCAGGTCGAGCGCCCGGACGCGTTCAACGCACTGCTTGCGGAGTTCCTTCAGTCATAGAACCGTTCTGACTGTCGGGGATATATTGGAACATGAAATCCCCACGGGTCTCCGGTTTGGCGTAGGGTTCAGCACACGGTCAAAGCAAACGCGGAGGGAAGCATGATTTTCATCACGACATACAAGCTGAAGCCATTTCTCAGCAACGCGGAAACCAGAGAGCTGATGGGTGTATTCGCCAAGGAGGGTGCGGGCCCCGGCACGACGGCTCACTACGTGGCCGCCGACGGGAGCCACGGCGTGGTGATCTCGGAATCTGACGACGTGCAGCCGGCCTACAGGAACCTGCTGAACTACACCCAGTGGGTCGAGTACGACACCAAGGTGATGCTGACGGTCGAGCAGGCCGTGCCGCTCATCATGGACGCGCTCGCCTGATGTAGGCGCCTCGACGGGCGACCCGGGGCCGGCAATGCTCCGGGTCATCCGGGCGGGCGGCTCGCCGACCGCCGTCCCACGTCAGGGTCGTGGACCGGGGATGCCACGGAAGTTGAACGCCTGGCTCTCGCGGCCGGCCTGCACGAACCAGCACTCGCCGGTCATCTCGCCGTCGAAGAGATCGATCACGGCGTCCGTGACCTGCTCGACTGGGATGATCGGCAGGCCCTGGTCTGAGAGCTGCCGGCGGAATGGCGCTATGATCGCCGTGTCGGCGTAGCCGGGGCAGACCGCGTTGATGCGGATCCCCTCGCCCGCGAGCGCCGGCCCAAGAGACCGTACGAGACCGACGACGGCGTGCTTGTTCGCCGAGTAGATCGGGTCCATCGGCGTGGGCGCCAGCCCGGCGATCGACGCGGTCGCCACGATCGAGCCCCCGCCCCGGGCCTTCATCGCCGGGATGACCGCATTGACGCCGAACACGACGCCGTCCAGGTTGACCCCCATCGCGCGCCGGTATGCCGCCAGGTCGAAGCTCTCCCCGAGCCCGGTCCCGGTTGCGATACCGGCGTTCAGGAACGCCATGTCCAGCCCGCCGTACTCCTTCAACGCGACCGCGACGGTCGCGCTGTTCTGCGCGGGATCGCTGACGTCGCAGTGGAGGAACAGCGCACCGGTCGCCTCGGCCACCTCGCGGCCACCCGCCTTGTCCACATCGCACGCCAGCACCCGCACCCCACGGCCGGTGAGCGCCTGTGTCAGAGCCCGGCCGAAGCCACTCGCCGCGCCCGTGATGAGAGCAACCTGATCGCTCATTGGGCACCGCTGAAGCCGTGGGACTGCACCACTGGGCGACCCTCGCAGGTCGCCTCGCACTCGCTGCCGACATCGTTTACGTCAACGCGCATTGCAGCCCTCCTGTGAATGGCAAGAAGGAAGCACCCCGCAGGGCACCGCGGCGACACGCTCGCCGCCGCTCAGTATCCCCTGTATGAGCACAGACCGCGAACTCGACGTCGTCCTGTTCGCAGCCACGAGCTTCGCCGGTGGGTTAGCCGCCTGCCTCGAATCGAAGCACGAGCGCGCTCACACACGATCGGGCTCAAGTTCAGGCGCTGAGATGTCAAAACGAGACGCGGTTTTTCTCGGAAGCTGCGGAAAGCATGCGACCCGAGGGATTGCGCTCGCAGCCGTGGGCGCTATAGGTTGCATTCAGACGCGGAACCGAGCCGCCAAGAGCGAGGCCAACGAGGTGTGAGGCCGCGCCACCCAAGCCGATTGCGCCGCAAGGCGCGCCGGGGCGGGTTCCTCAAGCGGCCCGGAACCGCGTCGGTTACGTTTAACGGCGATCGGCGACGCTCGCCCCGGCTGAGCGAGTGTGTTATCAGGCTGTGTCGAGTACGAACACCGCTATCCGGCGATTCGAGGCACGGCACTCATAGCCGGGGTAGACCTCAGTCCCTCCAGCCAGATGCGGGCATTCTCAAGCCGCCCCACCGAGATCGGTGACTGGCCCCTCAGCGAGTGATCGCGCCCTCGGCGGCTGAGCCGACGAGCCGCGCGTACTTCTGGATCGCGACGTCCACGTGCGCATCCGCGCGCGGGGGCTGCTCGTAGGCGCTTACGCGCCTCGAGATCTCCTCATCGCTCAAGGCCACGTCGATGCGCCGCTCATCCACGTCGATGCTCACCTCATCGCCGTCCCGCAGCGCGCCGATCGGCCCGCCTCGTACTGCCTCGGGGGCGACGTGCGCAGCCATGAACCCGTGCGTGGCGCCGGAGAAGCGCCCATCAGTTATGAGCGCGACCGTCTCCCCCAACCCCTCACCCACGATCGCCGCGGTCACCGACAGCATCTCGCGCATCCCCGGCCCCCCCGCCGGGCCCTCGCCGCGGATGACCACGACGGCGCCCGCCGCGACCTCTTTGGCGAGCACGGCCGCCATCGCCGCCTCCTCGCCGTCGAACACCTTTGCCGGGCCGACGTGTTTGCGGCGCTCGTGCCCGGCGAGCTTGACCACGCACCCATCCGGCGCGACGTTCCCGTGCAGGATCGCGAAACCGCCCGTCCGCTTCAGCGGATCGCTCAACGGCCGCACCACCTTCTGGCCGTCCGTCTCGTGCGCCCCGGCCGCGCATTCGCCGATGCTCGAGCCAGTCACGGTCAGCGCCTCGCCGTGAAGCACACCCGCGTCCAGCAGCCGCCCCAGCACGAGCGGCACCCCGCCCGCCTCGTACAGGTCCGTCGCGACATACCTCCCTCCCGGCTGCAGGTCGCACAGCAGCGGCGTGCGCTCTGAGATCGCGTCGAACTCGTCGATTCCGAGCGGCACGCCCAGTTCGCGCGCGACCGCCAGCAGGTGCAGCACGCCGTTGGTCGAGCCCCCGCTGGTCGCCACCGCCGCGATCGCGTTCTCCAGCGCATCCTTGCTCATCACCTCGCTCGGCAGCCGCCCGGCGCGCAACACGTCCATCACCAGTTCCCCGCACTCGCGCGCCACATCGAGCTTGCGCCCGTCCTCGGCTGGCACCATCGCCGAGCCCGCCGGTGAGATCCCCAGCGCCTCGAAGGCCATAGCCATCGTGTTCGCCGTGAACTGCCCCCCGCACGCTCCGGCGCCCGGCGAGGCGACCTCCTCCAGCTCGTGCAGCTCCTGCTCTGTGATCTTGCCGGCCGCGTACTCGCCGACCGCCTCGAACACCTGCTGGATCGTCACCTCGGCGCCCTTGTAGTGGCCAGGCTTGATCGACCCGCCGTAGAGCATCAGCCCCGGGATGTCCAGCCGCGCGAGCGCCATCACGCTCCCCGGGATCGTCTTGTCGCAGCCGGAGATCGTCACGAGCGCGTCAAAGCAGTGCGCGCTCGCCACCAGCTCGATCGAGTCGGCGATCAGCTCGCGCGAGACCAGCGAGGCGCGCATCCCCGAGGTGCCCATCGTGATCCCGTCGGAGATTGCGATCGTGTTCAGCTCCATCGGCGTCCCGCCCGCCGCGCGCACGCCCTCCTTGACCTTGGACGCCAGCACGCGGTTGTTGAAGTTGCACGGCATCGTCTCGATCCAGGAGTGCGCGACCCCAACGATCGGCTTGGCCAGATCCTCCGCGCTGTAGCCGATCCCGTGCAGATACGCGCGCGCGGCCGCCCGCTCGGGCCCCTCGGTCAGGGCCCGGCTGCGGTGCTTGACGTCGAATGCCGTACCGGGATCGCTCACGCGGCTGGCCGGTTCGGGGATGCTGGCCGAACGGGGGATGCGAGCGTAAGCGAGTGTCTGCCCGCTTCGGTAGCGAGCGTCACCCGGTCCGGCACGTTATCGGGATCCCAGCCACCCCGCCCGTCGTCCTGCCGAGCGCGTGGCGCCCGGTCGCGCTCGCGCTCCCAGCCCGCGAGCCGCGCCAGGTCCCGCTTGATCCGCTCCGGGTCGACCTGGCGTCCGGGCAGGTGCATGTTCGCGTCGGCGATCAGCCCGCGCTCGTCCGCCCGCAGCGCCATCCACTTGGCCAGCACATCGTCGGAGTCGGGCAGCCGCGCGCTGCCGTAGGGTCTTGAGTGGTCGGGAAACGCAACGCAGTACTCGCTCAGCAGCGCCCCCGTGCTAGGCACGTAGGAGACGATCGGCTTGTGCGGGTAGATCAGATACGCGTAGCGCGCCCCCGAGCGACCGAACACGCGCAGGAACCCTAGATCGCGATACATCGCCCACTCGCGCTCGTTTACGCACGAACGCAGCAGTGTGCGCGCGCGCTGCTCGGCGCGTCGCTCCCGGCCAGGGTCATAGTCCAGTTCGCGCCCGCCGCCCCGCCCGTGGGCGAGCCCGACTCGCCACGCGCGCCCGTACTCTCGGGCGCGCGCGAGTCCCGCCCCCAGCGACGGCCAAGCCAGTACGCACACGAGCGCGCCCAACACCAGCGCCGCGGTCGCCAGCCCGAGCAGCACGACGCCTACAGCGCCGAGGAAGGCGGCGTTCCGGGCAGCGCGTTACCGGAGCGCTCCGGCGCGCGCGGCGTCATATCGCGCCGCGCCGGCCCGGGCGCGCCGCCGGCCGCACGGGGGAAGAAGATCACCCGCTCCGCATCGCGCGGCACTTCGGCGAAGCTCTTGACCAGCTCGGCCTCGCGTCGTCCGTCGGTCCTCTGCGTCGGCACCGCCGCCCACATCCCCGCGTCGAGCTCACGCCTGAACGCCTCGATCAGCGCCCGCTCCTGCTCGGCGATGTCCACGTCCCCCTCGGCGAGCACCATCTCACCGTAACCAGGCTTCATGCGCAAGAGCTTCATCGAAGACCGAGCCTCATTCCCAGCAGCTTCATCGCCCTCAATTATGCCACGCCGCGGCGTAGTGGATCGCCGCTGCTCCCCGCCAATGCCGGCCGGGCGGGCGGCGTGCTGTTCCCCCGCCAGGAGCCCATCAGAGAGCGCGCATCCGCGCGAGCCCGATCACATCGACAGGTCCTGCGCCGGTGCCGACATCGCGCAGCCCGTGCGCAACCGCCTCCCCCGCCAGCGTGCGGGCGACCCGGGCCGCCTGCAAGGGAGTGTCGCCCAGCGCCAACCGCGCCGCCAGCACCGAGGAGTGCGTGCACCCCGAGCCGTGGGCGGCGCCGTCGGGATGTCGCTCGCCTGCAATCTCGATCGCCTGTCCGTCGCCCGCCGAGTCGAGGAACAGGTCAACCGCGCGCGCGCGATGCCCTCCGGTGAGCACGACGGCCCGCGGCCCGAGCGCGAGCACCGCCCGGGCAAGCTCGCGCGCCTCCTCGGTTTCAGCGTCGATCGCCTCCACGCCTGCCCCCGCGGCGAAGTCCTCGGGCGCATCGGGCCGCTGCGTCGCGGCATCGGCCCGTTGCGCCGCGGTCGCGGCCCCCGGTGTCGCGGCGGCGGCGGCCGGCGAGGTCGCGGCCCCCGCCGGACCGGGAGACATCCCGGCGCCGGCCCCAGGCGCTGGCGGTGTCCGCCCCGCCAGCACCCGCGCCTCCGCCAGGTTCGGCGTGAGCACGCCCGCCCGCGGCACGATCTGCGCGACGAGCGCGTCCTGGGCGTCGGCGTCGAGCAGGCGCGCGCCCGACTCGGCGACCATCACCGGGTCGATGACCACCGGCGTGCCCGCGGGCAGCTCATCAAGCGCTCGCGCCACAGCGAGCGTGACCTGCGCGCGTGCCGAGCATCCCCACCTTGACGGCGTCCACGCCGATGTCGCCGAGGACCGATCGCACCTGCGCGAGCACGATCTGCGCCGGCAGCGGGTGGATCGCTCGCACGCCGAGGGTGTTCTGCGCGGTGATCGCGGTGATCGCGCTCGTGCCGTGCACCCCGCAGCGCGCGAACGCCTTCAGGTCGGCCTGGATGCCGGCACCCCCGCCGGAGTCCGAGCCGGCGATCGTCAGGGCGACTGGGGTTCTGCGTTGCACCGCAGCGCTCATCCCTGCCTCGCCGCCAGCGACCGCTCGCGCCCACCGCGCGTCATCGCCCGTCAGCCCGGTCGCTGCTTGCCGGCACGACGGCGCTGAAAGATCGTGTAGCTGCCGATCGCCGTCACGAGCAGGCGACCGTCCTCGTGATGCACCTCACTGCTCATCACCGCAGCGGAGCGGTTGCGACGGTCGAGCGTCGTGCGACAGACGATCTCGCCCTCGACGGCGGTCTGGATGTAGTTGATCGAGATGTTGATCGTCGCGATCCGCTCCTCGGCCGTCGTCTGCGCCCACAGCGTCGAGCCCATGCAGTAGTCGACCAGCGCGTAGGTCACCACCCCGGACAGCAGCCCGCCCGCGTTGATCAGCTCCGGGCGGATCTGCAGGCGAACTGTCTGCGGGTCGTCCCAGCGCATCCCCATGAAGCTGCTGACGCCGTCCAGCGACTGGGGACCTTCGACAGGGGGCTCGCTCATCACGACGGCAGGCTACGCGAGCGTGCCCGTTCGCGCAGCGCGGGCCGGATCGGGCCGGCGTCACGGACTTGTAACAGTCGGGACAGCAAATCGTCACACTTGCGCGCCACGGGTCACACCTGTCGATCTAGCGTGATCGATATGCCCAAGACCAGCCCCTCCGACCCGGGTCCCGGTCCCGACGATCCCGGCGCAACCGGCAGGTCCGGCGATCCCGGCAAGCCCTGTGAGCCCGCCAAGCCGGGCGATTCCGTCAAACGCGCCGATCCGCGCCACGCGCTCGGCCGGCGCGGAGAGGAGCTTGCCGCCGCCCACCTGCATCGCCTGGGCTTCACCCGCTCGCACGCAACGAGCGCACCCGCTACGGCGAGATCGACCTGATCGCCTTCGACGGACGCACGCTCGTGTTCGCTGAGGTCAAGACACGCCGCGTGGACGCCCGCCCGGGCGGTCCACGGCCGGACCAAGAGCCGCTTCACTGGCTGCGCCCACGCCAACGCGTCCGCCTGCGCAAGCTGGCGATCGCCTGGCTGACCGACCAGAAGCACATCCGTCCCTCGGCCCACATGATCCGCTTTGACGCGATCGGAGTGATGTTCGACAGCCGGGACCGACTGCTGCGGCTGGAGCACGTCGAGGGAGCGTGGTGAGCAACCTCAGCATCGAGTCGCCGGCTACAGCGCCAGCTGCTGGTAGGCCAGTGACTGAAAGGACATGCGGTGCAGCGGCGATACGCCCTGGCTGGCGATCGCGGCGCGGTGCAGTGGGGTGGAGTAGCCGACGTGCTCGGCAAAGCCCCAGCCGGGATGCTCGGCGTCGGCGTGGCGCATGTAGCGATCGCGCGTCACCTTCGCGACGATCGAGGCGGCGGCGATCGCGGCGCTGGTGGCGTCGCCGTCGACGATCGCCCGCTGGGGACGCTCGAACTCGGGGACCGAGAAGCCGTCGACGAGGCACAGCACCTCGCCGGGCACGCCGGCGGTCACGCCGCGCAGCGCATCGCGAAGCGCCGCGAGGTTCGTGTTGTGCAGGCCGCGCGCGTCGATCCCGCGCACGCAGCGACAGACGACCACGACGCGGGCGGCGCAGCGAAGCACCAGCGGATACAGCTCCTCGCGCGCCTCGGGGTGTGCTGCTTGGAGTCGTTCAGCGCGCTCAGCGAGCGCAGCTCGCGGCTCGTCAGCGTCTCATAGTCGAACAGCACGCCCGCGGCGACGAGCGGCCCGGCCAGACAGCCCCGCCCCGCCTCGTCAGCGCCCGCGACGAGCGGGACCCCGAGGCGACGGTCGAACGAGAACAGGCGCCGTCCGCTGCTGCGGCGCGCGCGCGCGCGCCGGCGCCGGGCGCGAGCCGAGCCTCCCGCAACCTTCGCGGCGGGCTGCGTCTGCGCGGCGCGGGGCGCGGTGGCGATGAGCGCCGAGCGGGGGGACCGGCGCTAGAAGAATCCGATGCGGTCTGGGGGCCAGTAGGTGGCGAAGGCTCCGCCGATGATCCATCCGGTGGGGACCGGTCCCCAGAACCTGCTGTCGTCGGATTCGCCACGGTTGTCCCCCATCATGAACCAGTGTCCGGCCGGAATCTTGATCGGGGTCGGGAAGTTGCACTCCGGACTGGCGCCGCATTCGCGGATGTAGGAGTCCTGCTCGCGCACGAACGCCGCTCGTGCCGGCGGCCTTACGATAGACGTGGCCTTCCTTGACATAGATTTCATCGCCCGGGCCGGCGACGATGCGCTTGATGAAGTTGACGCTCGCCTTCTTCGGCACCGGTTCCGCGCAGGCTGCGCCACCCAATTTGACGGTGTGCGGAACGGGTCCGCACTGCCTCCTGCTGCGGCGCCTTCGGGCGGATGGAAGACCGTGATCTCGCCGACGTGCGGTTTGCCGAAGTGCGTGCCGATGCGATTGACGAGCACACGCTGACCGACCGTGAGCGTCGGTTCCATCGAGCCGCTGGGGATGCGATAAGGCTTGACGATCAACGCCTGGATCCCGAGCGCGAGACCGAGCGCGACGAGCACGATCACGACCAGCTCGACGATCGAGTTGGTCGTCGATTTGGAGCGCTTCGCGCGGGGCTCACGCCGGCGTCGTCGCCGGCGGCTCTCCTTCCCGCGTATCGCCGGCATCGGGGGACGGAGAATCTGGCGCTCGGGCGTCGTCTCCGGCCCGCGGTCTCGGCCTCAGACTCCGCGCCCGTCTCGACCTCCGCGGACGGCTCTGCCCCCGCAGCCTGCGCCTCGCTGCCTCCGGCCTGACGCCGTCGACGTCTCCGCCGAGGACCCGGTCCCCGCTCGACGCCTGCGCTCTCCGCGAGGCCTCGGCCGCCGCCTGCACGCTCTCCGCAAGCGTCTCCTCCGCGGTCATGCCCTCGGCGTCGGTCGCTCCCTCGGGCTCGTGCAGCAGGCCGGGCTCGACCGTCTCCTCGGGCCCGGTGTAGCGGCGCTCGCGGACACGGGCGCGCTTGCCCACCCGGTCGCGCAGGTAGTAGAGCTTCGCGCGGCGCACATCGCCGCGGGCGGCCAGCTCGATGCGCTCGATCTTGGGCGAGTGCACGGGAAACATGCGCTCGACACCGACGCCGAAGGACTGCTTGCGCACGGTGAAGGTCTCACGCGCGCCGTGGCCCTGGCGCTTGATGACTACGCCCTCGAACACCTGCACGCGCCGGCGCGTGCCCTCGATCACCTGGAAGTGGACCTTGACACGGTCGCCCGGCGCGAAGTCAGGTACGCGGCGCAACTGCGCGCGCTCGATGGTTTCGATGACGCTGCTCATGATGAAGGGGTGCGGGAGGCGCGCCTGAACGGACCGCCGACGGGTCCGCAAGGGGGGATGGGCGGCAGCGCGGTCAGCAATGGTAGCGGACAGTCAATCCTCGCGCGCCCGTTCACCGCTGCGCTGCAGCCGCCAGCGCGAGATCTGCTCGTGGTGTCCGGACAGCAGGACCTCAGGCACGCGCCAGCCGCGATACTCCGCGGGGCGGGTGTAGTGCGGGTACTCGGGCCGGCCCTCGAGCGCAGCGCTGAAGGACTCCTCGATCGCCGACTCCTCGTGCCCCAGGGCGCCAGGCAGCTTGCGCAGCACTGTGTCGCACGCGACCATCGCCGCAAGCTCGCCGCCGGCGAGGACATAGCGTCCGATCGAGAGCTGCTCGGACGCGAGGTGATCGAGGATGCGCTCGTCAAAACCCTCATAGCGCCCGCACAGCAGTGTCAGCGCCGGCTCGCCGGCCAGCTCGCACGCCAGCTCGTCGTCGAGCAGCCGCCCGCCAGGGGTGAGCGCGATCACCCGGCGCTCAGTGCGCAGCCGCATCGGATCCTCCCCGTAGCGGGCTCGCAGGGCGCTGTCCAGCACATCGACGCGCAGCACCATACCCGCGCCACCACCGAACGGCGTGTCATCGACCTGGCCCGAGCCGAGCGGGGTGTGCTCGCGGAAGTTCACGCACTCGATGCGCGTGCCCGACGCGAGCGCGTTGCGCACGTGGCGTTGCTCGGTGAACCACGCAAACCACTCTGGGAACAGTGTGAAAATGTCTATCTCCACGGCGATCGTTTCAGTCCGCGAGGAAGTCCATGTTCACGTCGATCACTCCCGCCGCGACATCCACGCGGCGGATGGCGTCTTTGACCATCGGCACGAGCAGCGGCTCCCCTCCCAGCTGCAGTTGCACCTCCAGAGTCTCGCACGAGGGCAGCTCGATCATCCGTATCACCGTCCCCACGCGGCGCGCACCGTCAACGACGCGACATCCCTCCAGCTCGTGCGCCCACCATTCACCCTCGGCGAGCTGGGGTGCATCCGCCGCGGCCACGGTTAGCTCGAGTCCGCGCAGCTCCTGCGCGCCGGCGCGATCCTCGACGCCGTGCAGGCACACGATCGGACGCTGGTCGGTCCCGGCACGCCGCACGATCGCCGCGGTCCTGCCCGCGATCGTCACCTCCGTTCCAAGCTCGAGCAGGCGCGGGCGAGCGCCGGTGACATAGAAGCTGCCGTCGAGACCGTGTGCACGACCGACCCTGCCCGCATGCAGTAGTCGATTCTCGCAAGCCGGGTCAGTGGCACTCATCCGCTCACCGCCAAGGTCCGCCCATCCGCGAGGAGCGCTCGGCGCGCGCGTCAATCGACGATGTCGACGAGCACCCTGCGTCCCACGCTCGTCGCGGCCGCTTTGACGACCGTCCGCAGCGCATGGGCGGTGCGCCCGCCACGACCGATCACCCTGCCGTAGTCGCCGTCGCCGACGCACAGCTCCAGCACGATCGTGCCGTCGTCCTCTTCGAACTGCTCGACGGACACATCCTCTGGCTCGTCGACCAGCCCTTCGGCGAGATACTCGAGCAGCCGCCGGGGGCTCTCGCTGGAGTTGTCCTCTTGCGCCGCCACCGTCCCACCTCTCGGCGCGCCGGCGCGTCAGTCGCCCTGGGCGGTGATGCCCTGGATGCGCAGCAACTTGCGAACCGTGCTCGAAGGCTGCGCCCCGCGCGCCAGCCAGCCGCGCGCGCGCTCGGAATCGATCGTGATCGTCGAGGGGTTCGTCTGCGCGTTGTAGTGGCCGATCGTCTCGATCACGCGACCGTCACGCGGAGAGCGCTGGTCGGCGACGACCACGCGCCAGATCGGGTCCTTCTTGCCGCCCACCCGGGTGAGCCTGAGCCGTACCGACAACTTGGTTCCTCTCTATGCGTCTTCGATTATGAACGCAGAGCTTAGTGGTTTTCCGCGCGCATTCGCCAACCGGTCCGCGAAGCCCGACTCGCGGCAGCGTCTACCGCGCCTGGCGCATGAGCGCGCCGATGTCCGGCATCTGCCCGCGGCCGACCTGCTTCATCAGCTTGCGGGTCTGGCCGAACTGCTTGACGAGCTGGTTAACCTGCTGCACACTGGTGCCCGATCCGCGCGCGATGCGCAGCCTGCGCGAGCCCTTGATCAGCTCGGGCCGGGCGCGCTCGGCGGGCGTCATCGAGAGGATGATCGCCTGCACGCGGTCGAGCTCGCGCTCGTCGACTTTCATGTTCTGCAGCTGATGGCCCGCGAGCCCAGGGATCATGCCGAGCAGGCTGGTCAGCGGGCCCATCCGCCGGATTGTCTTCAGCTGCGTGAGAAAGTCGTCGAGGCCGAACTCGTCGCGCCTGAGCTTGTTCTGCAACTCGAGCGCCTTGTCCTCGTCGAACTGGCGCTCGGCGTGCTCGATCAGGCTCATCACATCGCCCATGCCGAGAATCCGCTGAGCCATGCGATCGGGATGGAAGCGTTCGAACTGCTCGAGCTTCTCGCCGGTGGAGGCAAACATGATCGGCTTGCCGGTGATTGCCTTCACCGACAGCGCGGCGCCGCCGCGCGCGTCGCCATCGAGCTTGCTCATGATCACGCCGTCGAACTGGACCTCCGCGGCAAACCGCTCGGCCACGGCGGCCGCGTCCTGACCGGTCATCGCGTCGAGCACGAGCAGCACGTCGCTCGGTTTAATTGCGTCGCGCATCCGCACCAGCTCGGCCATCAGCTGCTCGTCGATGTGCAGGCGCCCGCTGGTATCGACGATCAACACGTCCTTGCCCTCCTGCGTGGCGCGCTGCAGCGCCCAGGCGGCGATGTTGACCGGATCGCGCTCGGGGGCGGGTGGGCTCGAGAAATACACCTCCGCCCCGGCCTGCGCGCCGACCTTGATGAGCTGCTCGACCGCCGCCGGGCGATAGGTGTCGCACGCGGCAACCGCGACCGCGGCGCCACGCTCCTCACGCAGATGTCGTGCGAGCTTCGCGGTCGCCGTCGTCTTGCCGGAGCCCTGCAGTCCGACCATCAGGATCACGGTCGGGGGGTGCGCGGAAAAGCTCAGTCCGGCCGAGGCGCCGGGGGCGGGCGGGCCGTGGGCGGGCGGGCCTCCCATCAATACGGCGAGCTCCTCGGCGACGATCTTCACGACCTGCTGGCCGGGATTCAGCTTGCCGACCAGGCCGTCCCGGCCCGGTGCCCCGTCCGCTCCGAGACAGCGCTCCTTGACCTGCGCGGTGAACGCGTGAACGACCTTGAAGTTGACGTCCGCCTCCAGCAGCGCGAGGCGTATCTCGCGCATAGCGGTGTCGATGTCCTGCTCGGTCAGCGTGCCGCGCCGGCGCACGTCGGCAAGCGTGGCCTGCAGCTTCTCGGCTAGGGCGTCGAACATGGGTGCGCTGATTCTCGCAGCCTCGCGACGAGGATCGCGGACGCGGGCGCCAGCTCGTGTTGCCCTCGCCGTCGCGGCCCGTCGCGCCGCGTGTTGACTTGGCTGGCCCTCAGTCTTCGCGCCGCGCGGGCGAACCCGCTGCGTTGGGTCGGTCCAACGAGCGCTTGGCGGCCCCGCCGGGGGCATTTGGTCGCTCCGGGGGCCCGGAGGGACGCTCGGGGGCTTGACCGGAGGCGCCCCGCGAGAGCGCCTCGCCGATTCCGCCGAACGCCTGCGCGAACTCACTCGGCACGACGAACACCTTGTTGGCGTCGCCTTCAGCCAGTTGAGGCAGCATTTGCAGGTATTCGTAGCTCAGCAGCTCTCGGTTCGGTTTGCCCTCGTGGATCGCTTTGAACACGGTGTCGATCGCCTTGGCTTCGCCCTCGGCGCGCAGGATCGCGGCCTGACGCTCGCCCTCGGCGTCGAGGACCGCGGCCTGCTGGGCGCCCTCGGCCGTGAGCACCGCCGCCTGCTTGGCGCCTTCGGCGGTGAGGATCTGGGACTGCTTCTCGCCTTCGGCGGTCAGGATCGCGGCGCGACGGTCACGCTCGGCGCGCATCTGCTTCTCCATCGCGGTCTTGATGTCCGGCGGGGGATCGACCGACTTGATCTCCACCCGGTTGATTCTGATCCCCCACTTGCCGGTCGCCTCGTCCAGGACGGTGCGCAGCTCCGCGTTGACGTTCTCGCGCGAGGTCAGGGTCGCCTCCAGCGTCAGCCCGCCGATCACGTTGCGCAAGGTGGTCACGGTCAGTTGCTCGATCGCCTGCAGCGGGTCGGCGATTTCATACGTCGCCGAGCGCGGGTCGGTGATCGTGAAGTACAGGACCGTTTCGATCGCGACGACCACGTTGTCCTCGGTGATCACCGGCTGCGGCGCGAAGTTCACGACCTGCTCGCGCAGGTCCACGAGCGGCCTGACGCGGTCGATGAACGGCGTGACGATCGCCAGACCCGGTTCCAGCGTGCGGCTGTAGCGGCCGAGCCGCTCCACGACCCCGGCCTTGGCCTGGGGGATCACGCGGATCGTGCGCGCCGCGACGAGCAGTGCGAACAGCACCACCACGACGACAACGATGATTGCGACCATTTGTCAGCTCCCTTCTCAGTGTCCTTGCGGCTCAGTGCATCACAAGAGCCGTCGCCCCGCGTATCTCCACGACCTCGACCCGCTCGCCCGCGTCGATGATCTCGTCTTCGTCGTAGCTGCGCGCGGTCCACACCTCCCCGTCGATCTTCACGCAGCCGACGCCCTCGCCGTTGGCGATCCGCTCGATCACTATCGCACGCTTGCCGACCAGCGCCGCGGCGCCGGTCCGGATCGAGGGTCCCAGCCGGCGGTGCCTGCGCGCGAGGGGCCGCAGCGTGGCGAAAACGATGCCCGACGCGGCCAGGAACACGACGGCGCTGAGCGGCGCCCCCACGCCCAGCAGTCCCACGATCGCGGCCAGCCCGGCGCCGGCCGCGAACGGGGCGAGGTAGAAGCCGCCCTGGTGCATCTCCCCGACGCCGAGCAGGCATGCCGCGACGAGCCACACGATCCATGCGTCCATACCCTGAGATTACCCCTCGGCGATCAGCGCGCGGGCGAAGTCCTCGGGATCGAACGGCCGCAGGTCCTGCACCGTCTCGCCGATCCCGATCAGCTTCACCGGCAGCTGCAACTCGCCGGCTATCGCCAGCGCGATCCCGCCGCGGGCCGTTCCGTCGAGCTTGGTCAGCGCGATCCCGCTGACATCCGCCGCGGCGGCGAACAGTTGCGCCTGGCGCAGCCCGTTCTGGCCGGTGGTCGCGTCGATCGTCAGCATCGTCTCGTGCGGGGCGCCTCCGTATTCGGTCCCACCCACCCGGGCGATCACGCGGCGGACCTTGCTCAGCTCGGCCATCAGGTCCTCCTGTGTGTGCAGCCGCCCAGCCGTGTCGATGATCACGACGTCCACATTCTCGGCCTGCGCACGGGCGATCGCCTCGAACGCCACGGCGCCCGGATCGGCGCCCTCCGACCCGGTCACGATCTCGGCGCCCGCCCGCCCGGCCCAGCCTTGCAGTTGCTCGGTG
Source organism: uncultured Solirubrobacterales bacterium (assembly GCA_963839965.1). Lineage (GTDB taxonomy): Bacteria > Actinomycetota > Thermoleophilia > Solirubrobacterales > Solirubrobacteraceae > Palsa-744. Next base: position 83,626 of record CAWIWX010000003.1, on the reverse strand, counting down.
GCCGCCGCTCTGAACGTGTCGGCCGCGCCGAGCAGAACGGTGCGGCCGAGCTCATTGCGCAGATGCCAGGCGAGCTTACCGATCGTCGTCGTCTTGCCCGTGCCGTTGACGCCGACCGCCATGATCACGGTCGGCCGTGCGCGGATGTCGATGCGCGCGTCGCCTACGCGAGCGGTCTGCGCGAGCAGTCCGATCAGGCGCTCGCTGAGCGCCTCGCCCCCCGCGAGCTCGCCGCTCTCCGCCTCCGCCTCCAGCGTGCCCACGATCGAGGCAGTCGTGTGCGCGCCGAGGTCGGCGAGGATCAGAACCTCCTCCAGCCGCTCCCAGGCGTCGGCGTCCAGCGTGCCGGAAAGCGTCGCCTGGATCTCGCCCCCGAGCGCCTCGCGAGTCTTCGACAGGTTCTCGCGCAGGCGCCTGAACAACCCGCGCCTGGGTTCAGTGGACGCGCCGGACCCCGACTCGCCGGCGGGCGTGTCGGTGATGAACAGCTCGCTCCAGTCGCGCGCCATGGACCCTGAGGCGCCGCTCAGGCGACCTCCGCGACGGGCGCGGCGCCAGCGTCGCCGGTCACGTCCTCCCCGACCTGCTCGACCGCCTCGGGGGGCAGTCTGCGCGAGATCACCTTGGAGACGCCATCGCCGCCCATCGACACCCCGTACAGCCAGTCGGCGGCCTCCATCGTGCGTTTTTGATGGGTGATCACGATGAACTGGGCCCTGTCGGAATAGCGGCGCAGCAGCCCCAGGAACCGGTCGAGGTTGAGGTCGTCCAGCGCCGCCTCGACCTCGTCGAGGATGTAGAAGGGGCACGGCCGCGCGAGGAACACCGCGAACAGGAACGCGAGCGCAGTCATCGACTTCTCCCCGCCCGAGAGCAGCGACAGGCGCTTGGTCGACTTGCCCGCGGGCGTGATCTCGATCTCCACGCCCATCGTGTCCTCCTGACCCTCCGCGCCCGCGCGCTCCTCCAGTTCGACCTCCGCGTCGGCCGCGGCCTCGGACGCATCCGCGGCCGCGGAGAAATCGCCGCCGTCCTCGGCGCCCTGCGCCGGGGTCTGTCCGCCGAGCACGGCGCGCGGAGCGTGCTCGTCGTGCACCAGCCGCAACCGCCCGCTGCCGCCCGGGAACACATCGCCGGCGAGCTCCTCGAAGTTGCGCGCCGCCGCGGCGAACGTCTGCTCGAAGGTCTCCGTGATCTGGCGATCGGTGTCCCTGATCACGGTCCTCAGCTCGCGCAGTGCGGTCTCCAGGTCCCCGCGCCTGGACTCCAGCTCCTGCACGTGCGCGAGCGCCTGCGCGTACTCCTCCTGGGCGAGCGGGTTCACCGGGCCGAGCAGCTCGCGGCGTCGTGCCAGCCGCTGTACCCGAGCCTGAAGCGCCTGAGCCTCCTCGGGCGCCAGCGGCTCGATGCCCTCCCGAGACTCGACACCACGCCCGGACTCGCCGGACTCGCTCGCCTGGACCATCATCCCCCCGCTGGACTCGCTCCCCGCCTCATCTGACTGCGCCTCATCTGACTCTCTCTCACGCACGAGGGGCGCCGCCGGTTGCGGGCGCTGCAGGCGCTCGGCGATCGTCTTGACCTCGACTTCCGCCTCCGAAGCCTGGTCGCGCAGGCGTTGCGCGGCGACCTCGGCCTCGGTGACGACCTCGCTTGCGACGCGCAGCTCTGTCTGGATCTCGGCCTCCTCCTGCGCACACGCGCGCAGCTGCCCAGCGACCTGCGCGCCGGCGGCGCTGTCCTGGGCGAGCGCCGCCTGCAGGCGCTCAACGACACCATCCTCGATCGCCTCGCCGGCGCGCGCCAGCGCCTCCTGCAGGCGCTCGGCGACCGCCAGGAGCGCGCGGTCGGCCGCGAGCTGAGCGCGCAGCCGCTCGATCCGTCGCGCCCGCTCGTCCATCAGCTCGGACTCGCGGCGCCATCCGCTCGGATCTCCCTCCGCCACCTCGAGCTCGGCCAGCCTCTGTGCCACCGCCCGCTCGACCGCGCCGCGCGCCAGCCCCTCGGCCTCGGCCACGACTTTGCCGACGACCAGCGCACGGGCGTCCGCGTCGCTCTGCTGCAGCGCCCGTTCGACGCCGCCGACCAGAGCCTGGTGAATCTCATCCCACGCATGCTCCCACGACGGCTCGCCGGCCCTGTCCCCGGATGGAGCCGGCTGTTCGCTCTGCGCCCCGCTGTCGTGCCCGCGCTGACGGTCGTGATCGGATGGGGAGTCGTCGCCGAGCCCTGCAGCTCGGCCTCGATACGTTCGATCCGCCGCGTGAGCGCCTGCCCGCTTGCGCCGGCCTGCTCGCCGCGCAGGCCTACACGGTCGCGCGCCGAGCGGGCGTCATACACTCCCCGCGCGAGCGCGTCGTGGCGCTCGGAGCGTTCGGTCAGCGCGCTCTCGGCTGTGGTGCGCCTCCCGATCACCGTCTGCAGACGCGCCTCTATCGCCATGCGCGCCTCACGCGCCGCCCCTACGCGCGACTCGGCTTCGTCGAGGTCGGCGCCACGCAGGCGCAATGTCTCGCGCGCGAGCGTCCAGCGCGCTTGCAGCAGCTGGCCCTCCAACCGCTCGTGCAGCTGTGCGGCCTCGGCCTGGCGCTTGAGCGGACGCAGCCTGCCCCGCGCCTCACGCTCGACGTCGAGCGCGCGATCGAGATTCTCCTGGGTGCGCTCCAGCTTCAGCTGCGCGCGGCGTCGGCGCTTGCGGTGCTTGCCGAGGCCCGCGGCCTCCTCGATCAAAAGGCGCCGATCGCGCGGCTTTGAGGTCACGATCGCCTCCACGCGACCCTGGGAGATGACCGAGTGCGTCTCCTTGCCCAGACCCGTGTCGGAGAGCACCTCGATCACGTCGGTCAGACGGCAGCGCGCGCCGTTCAGCCGATAGCCGCCCTCGCCGGTGCGATCCAGGCGGCGTGAGATCGAGATCTCGCTCAGCGGCAGATCTACCGTGCCGTCGCAGTTGTCGAGCACGATCTCCACCTCCGCCGCGCTGCGCGCCTGCACCCCGCGCCCGCCGCCGAAGATCACGTCCTGCATCGACTGGCCCCTGACCGCGAGCGGGGACTGCTCGCCCATCGCCCACAGCACCGCGTCTGTGACGTTGGACTTGCCCGATCCGTTCGGCCCAACCACGACGCTGACGCCCTGGCCGAAGTCCAGACGCGTGCGGTCGGGGAAGGACTTGAACCCCTTCAGCGTGAGCGACTTCAGGCGCATGCGATCACGGGCCTCACTCGCTCACCAGCCCCTCTACGGCCTCGCGCGCGGCCTCCTGCTCGGCATGCTTCTTGCTTTTGCCGCTGCCAGAGCCAACCATCTCGCCGTCCACGAGCGCCGCCACCTCGTAGGTGCGCTCGTGTGGAGGTCCGCTCTCGCCGACAACCTCGTAGTTGACGACCGACCCGCGCCGCGCGAGCAGCTCCTGCAGCGCGGACTTGAAGTCGACCGGGTGCTCCAGCGCCTGCTCGATCTCCGGCGCGAACGCCTGCACGACCGCCTGCGCGGTGCGCTCGTAGCCGGCGGTCAGGTAGCACGCGCCGATCACCGCCTCGATCACCGACGCGAGCACGCGCTCGGTCTCCACCAGCGCGACCGCCCCGCCGGAGGCGCCCTGGGGTGCGGCGGCGCGCAGCCGGGCGGGAACGTCCAGGCGCTCGGCGACCGCCCGGCAGCTCGGACCGGACACCGCCTGCGCGCGGATCTTCGTCAGCCGCCCGGCGCCGAACCGCTCCGCCTCCAGGCGCGGATACAGGTGTGTCGTGACCGCCAGTCCGAGCACGCTGTCGCCGAGGAACGCCAGGCGCGAGTAGGACTCCTCGCGGCGCTCGGTCCAGGACGCGTGCGTGAACACCTGACGCTGGAGCTCCTCGGGGAGTTCTTCGAGCAGTTCGCCTAGCAGGTCCATTGGCAAGCATCACGCAGGCGCATGATGCGCCAGGACGAAGTCCACCGCCTGCCCGACGGTCGTGATCTTCGCGGCCTGCTCGTCTGAGACGCGCACGCCGTAGGTGTCCTCCAGCTCCTGCACGAGCGTATACAGGTCCAACGAGTCCGCCTCCAGGTCCTCCTTGAACCGCGTCTGCGCCGTGATCGCGCTCGGCTCGACGTCCAGCTCGTCGGCCAGATGACCTGAGATCAGCTCGAACACCTCCTCACGCGTCACGTCCAGGCAGGCTAGCGGCCTGGGCGGACACGGGCGCTCTTCTGAGCGCGCCTGCCTGCACGAGCGTCGCGTGCGTGCGGCCGATGAGATCCTCCTGCACGCCCCGGCGCGCGCGCAGGATCGCCTGCGCGAATCCGCGGTGGGCGAACCCGCCGTGCGCAATCACCCCGAGCCTGCGCAACCCGAGCAGGTACGCTCCGCCCTGGGCTTCGGGATCGATCTCCGTGCGCAATCCTCGAAGCGCTCCTCTGAGCAGCATTCCCCCCAGCTTTGCCTTCGTGGAGGATATCGCCGCGTCCCTGATCGCCCCGAGCAGCGTCTGCGACACACCCTCCATCACCTTCAGCGCCACGTTCCCGGTCAGCCCGTCGGTCACGATCACATCCGCCACGCCCGACACCAGGTCGCCGCCCTCGACGTTGCCGACGAGCTCGAACGTGCTCGCCCCCGCCTCCATGCGCGCGCGCAGCCGCTCGTGCGCCTCGATCACCAGCGGGCTCCCGCGCCCGGCCTCCTCGCCGTTTGACAGCAGCCCCACGCGCGGGCGCTGCACGCCGAGCACCGTCTGCGCCAGCGCCGCGCCCATGAACGCGAACTGCTCCAGGTGCTCAGCGCGCGCCTGCGCGTTCGCGCCGACGTCAAGCAGCGTCACCGGCCGGCCGGGTACCGGCAGCGCCAGCGCCAGCGCCGGGCGGTGGATGCCGCGCGCGCGCTTGATGTTGAACAGCCCCGCCGCCAGCGCCGCTCCGGTCGCGCCCGCGCACACCAGCGCCTGCGCGCGGCCCTGCGCGACCACGCGCGCGGCCTGCACGATCGAGGCGTCTGGGTTCGCCCGCGCCGCGCTCGCCGGATCGGCGCTCTTGGCGATCGACACCGGCGCGTCCACGATCTCGATCGCCCCCTCGGGCGCGTACCTCGTCGCGACGCTCAATGCCTGTGCAGGGCCGAACAGGATCGCCCTCGCGCCCTGCTCCGCCGCGAGCGCGGCCCCCGCCGCGACCTCCGCCGAGCCGAGGTCCGCGCCGTTGCAGTCCACGGCGATCACCACGTCCGCGCGCGCGCGCGTGGGTGACCAGCCCTCGCCGCTAGTCAAGCTTCAGCTCGCTTAACTTCGCCCACCGCGAATCGCCCGCGCGCTCATGCCGATGCTCGGGGCCGGCCTCGTTCAGGTCGAGCGCGCACTCCGGACACAGCCCCAGGCACTCCGAATCGCACAGCACCTTCAGCCGGCGCGGCAAGCGTGAACGCGTCGTGCACCCATGCCGCCAGGTCGAGCGTCTCGCCGCGCATATACGGGCTTCTCAGCTCTTCATCCTCGCCTGGCACCTCCACCTCGCGCGCATTCACCTCGATCTCGGGCGTAGCGTCCTTCAGGCAGCGCATGCACGGCCCGCTCAGCCTCGCGCGCAGCTTCAGCTTGAGCGCATACCCGCCACCCGTCATGCGCGACACATCCAACCGCACCGGCGCGCTGGCTGGATCGGCCTCATAGCGCTCGCCTCCCATCTCAAGCGCGCCGATCGGCACCCGCAGATCGAGCGTGCGCCCCTCCCCGGGACTGAGCCGCAGACCCGCCAAGTCGAGGTCGTGTGTCATCGCAGCCATGCGCACCTCCGAGGCTAGCGTCCCCCAAACGACTACGCGAGCGTGCTCAGCTCGCGCTTGAGCACCTTGCCGGTCGCGTTACGCGGCAGCTGCTCCATGAACACGACTTCGCGCGGGACCTTGTAGCGGGCGAGGTTGGCTCTTCACGTAGGACTTCACCGCCTCCTCGTCCAGCTGCGCGTCGTTGCGCGCCACTACGAACGCCTTCAGCCGCTGCCCGAACTGCTCGTCGGGCACGCCCACGACCGCCGCCTCCTCGACCTGCGGGTGATCGGCCAGCAGGTCCTCGACCTCGCGCGGGAACACGTTCTCCCCGCCAGAGACGATCATCTCGTCGTCGCGCCCATCGACGAACAGCCGCCCGCCCGCGTCGAAGCGCCCGACGTCACCGGTGCTCATCAGCCCGCCTACGATCTCCTTGTTGCCTCCCCCGGTATAGCCTTCGAAGACCATCTCGTTGGCGACGAATATGCGCCCGCCCTCACCGGGCGCCGCCTCGCGACCCTCGGAGTCCAGCAGCTTGACGACCGTGCCCATCGGCGCCCTGCCCGCGGTCCCAGGCGCCGCGCGCAGGTCCTCGGGCGTGGCGATCGTCGCCCACGCCACCTCCGTGGACCCGTACAGGTTGTAGAGCACGTCCCCGAACGTGTCCATCGCGCGTGTCGCCAGCTCGCCCGGCAGCGCCGAGCCGCTCAGCGCGATCACTCGCAGCGAGCTCAGGTCGTAGGTTGCCGATCGTCTCCTCGCCCAGCTCCAGCATCCGTTGCAGCATCACCGGCACCACCGCCAGCGCCGTCGCGCGATGATGCGCGATCGCCCGCAGCGTGTCCTCGGGGTCGAACTTGCGCCGCAGCACGAGCGTGGAGGCGAGCGGGAGCGCGAGCGTGAAGTGTCCGAACCCCCACGAATGAAACATCGGCGCGGCGATCACGGTCGTCTCGCGCGCACGCAGCGGGATCTTCGAGAACAGCGCCGCCAGCGGCTCCATCGAGTCGGGCTGCTTGCGCGCGGCGCCCTTGGGCGTCCCGGTCGTGCCAGACGTGAGGATCACCACGCTGCCCTTCTCGGCTGGGGGTTGCAGTGGCGAGTCGGTCTCGGTTGCGATCAGCTCCTCCAGCAGTGGATCGGACTCCGACAGCCGCCGAACGCCTGACTCGTGCCAGGCGACGAACCGCTTGCGACCCTCGCCGCCCTCGCTGACGAGGTCGCCGAACTCCTCGTCGTACACCAGTGCGACTGGGTCCTCGCGCCGCATCACGTCCGCGATCTGCGGCCCCGCGAACGCGGTGTTCAGATACAGCGCCCCCGCCCCCAGCTTCGAGCACGCGAGCGTCGCCTCGATGAACCCGCGGTGGTTGCGACACATGATTGCGACCCCGTCCTGTTCTTTGACGCCCACCTGTGCCAGCCCCTGCGCGAGAGCGTTCGTGCGCCGGTCCACCTCGGCGAACGTCAGCACCCCGCGCTCGTCCACGATCGCCTGCCGGTCGGGATACCTGATCGCCGAGGACGTGTAGGCGGCGGCCGGCGTCGGCCCCCAGCGGCGCAACGCCAGCAGCGAGCGCGCAGCCTTGTCCGGGCGCATCGGCGCGATCATGCCGGTGCCGAGCAGCGTCCGGGCGACCTGCAGCTTGTACTTCGCTTCGCGCACATTCATTGCGCGCTGACCCTACCGAACCGGGGCTCAGCCGACCTCTGCGGGTTCGTCCTTGCCCTGCAGCCGCTCGCGGCCGCGCTGTACGGCGGCGATGAACTTCGACAGGTTCACCTCGAGCGTGTTCAGGATCTCATCGGCGTAGTCCTCCGCGCCCAACCTGATCTCACGCTCGCGCGCGCGAGCGTCCTCGACGATGTCCTCGGCAGCGCGCTCGGCCTGCTTGGTGACCTCCTCCTCGCCAACCAACCGCTCCTGGCGCTCGCGCGCCTCCTTGAGGATCCGCTCGGCCTCCTTCTTGGCCTCGGCGAGCATCTCCTGGCGCTCCTTGACGATCCAGCGGGCCTGCTTGATCTCCTCGGGGATCGTCGCGCGCATCTGGTCGAGGATGTCGTAGATCTCCTCCTTGTCGACCCGCACCTGGTCGGTCATGGGCACGGACTTGGCGTTGTGCACCAAGTCGTCGAGCTTGTCGATCAGCACCAGGACGTCCATCGTCTTTACACACTATCTCCGTTCGCGTCCCGCGCGCCCTGCGCGGCGGGACGATTGGTTGCGGTGGGGCACGGCCGGCACTCTCGTGCGGCCCTCGCCCCCGGGCTCGTGCGGCAAATCTTCAGTCCAGTTCGTCAACGTCTCAGCTCTTCCTGCAACCGCTTGGCCACCTCCGGGGGCACGAGATCGTCGATCCGCCCGCCGAATATCGCCAACTCCTTGACACCGCTGGAAGACAGGAAGCTGTACTGCGAGCCGGCCATCAGATACACCGACTCCACCTCCGGGTCCTGCCGCTGGTTGAGCTGGTGCATCTCCAGCTCGTACTCGAAGTCCGAGATCGCCCGCAGCCCCTTGACGATCGCGCGCGCGCCGACCTTGCGGGCGAACTCGACCACGAGCGTGTTGAAGGGCTCCGCCCGCACGTTTGCAAGCTCGGCGGTCGCCTGCTGTACGAATGCCAGCCGCTCCTCGATCGCGAACAGCGTCTTGTCCTTGCGCACCGAGCGATTTACGACCGCGATCACGACTTCGTCGAACAGCGCCGCGGCGCGCCCGATCACGTCGAGATGGCCGTTGGTGATCGGGTCATAGGAGCCCGGACACACGGCTATGAGCTTGTTCTCGGTCATTCGTGACGATTGAGGATTGCGATCGTGGTATCTCCGTAGGTGCGCTCTTTCTCGATCGCCAGCCCCGGTCCGAGCCCAAGCGGCGCCCGCCGATCGCTCTCGATCACCACGCGCGCTCCCGGCGCGAGCAATGCCTGAAGCCCCGCCTGCAGCCGCGGCCCCACTTCGCCTACCCGCCCGTATGGAGGATCGATCAGGATCAGATCGTATGTCTCTTTGCGTTTGCGTGCCGCCTTCAGAGCGCCGAGGAAGTCTTCGCGCCTGATCAGCGCCTGCTCGCCGCTCGAGCCCCAGCCTCGCCATGTTCGCCTCGATCGCCTCGATCGCGCGTCGATCGCGCTCTACGAACACGGCCCGGCGCGCCCCTCGCGACAGCGCCTCGATCCCCAGGGCGCCCGTGCCCGCGAACAGGTCCAGCACGCGCGCGCCCCGCACATCGCCGAGCATCGCGAACATAGCCTCGCGCACGCGATCAGAGGTCGGGCGGGTGCTCCTCCCCTTCGGCGCGCTCAGCCGCCGCCCGGAGTAGCGACCCGCGATCACCCTCATCCCGGGATCGGCTGCAGCGCCTGCGCGCCGAACGCCCGCTCCAGCGCGTAGCCCAGCAGCGCGTGCTCGGGTTCGCCAGCCCCGCATCCGCCGCGACGATCGCCTCCGCGCGCGCCCGTGCGCGCTCCAGCAGTCCGGCGTCATCGGGCAGGCAGGCGATCTGGTGGCTGGCCGATCCCAGACTGGCGGATACCGATCAGCTCTCCCTCCTTGCGCAGTCGCAGGTCGATCTCGGCGAGCTCGAACCCGTCGGAGTGCTCGGCCAGCGCCCTCAGCCTCGCGAGACGGGGATGGGCGGGCTGCAGAAAGCACGCGGAGCGATGCTCGCCTCGTCCGACCCGCCCGCGCAACTGGTGCAGCTGGGAGATCCCGAACCGCTCGGCATTCTCGATCACCATCACCGTCGCGTTGGCACGTCGATCCCGACCTCGATCACCGTCGTCGACACCAGCACGTCCGCGGCGCCCGTGGCGAACCCGCCATCGCCTGCGCCTTCTCGCGCGGCTTCATCCCGCCGTGCAGCAGCACCAGGCGATGGTCTTTCAGCTCGCCCTTGCGCAGCCGCTCCAGCTCCGCAGTCGCGGCGCGCATGTCACACGGGGGAGACCGCGGCGCCGTTCGCCGACAGCCCCGGCAACAGCGCTCCCCATAGTCGCTGCGGTTGCGGCTCCCGGACTCGGGCGGAGTTCGCCCTCCTCGCCTCCTCGGCTCGACTCGGTCGATCAGCGGACACACGACATAAGCCTGCCGGCCCGCGCGCAACTGCTCGCGCACCTGGTCGTACGCGCGCGCGCGCTCGGATCTCACCGGAGACGATACGTGTGTCGATCGGCTGCCTGCCCCGCGGCAGCTCGCGCAGCCTCGTCGTGTCCAGATCGCCGTACTTGGCGAGCGCGAGCGTTCGCGGGATCGGCGTCGCGGTCATGTGCAGCACGTGTGGCGTGCCCGTCCGGGCGGGATCCGGACGGGCGGGGTCGCCGGTCGGGTGGGCGGTTCCGGGCGGGCGGGGTTTCCAATCGTCTCAAGCGCCGCCCGCTGGCGCACGCCGAAGCGGTGCTGCTCGTCCACCACCGCCAGCGCGAGCGCGGCGAACCGAACGTCCGGCTCGATCAGCGCGTGCGTGCCCACGACCAGCTGAAGCTCGCCGCTCGCCAGTTTGCCCAGTACGTCCGCGCGCCTGCGCGCGCGGTCGAGCCCGTCAGCAGCGCGCACGTCACGTTCCCTGCTTGCCTCCCAGCAGTCGCTGCAGCGTCGCGAAGTGCTGCTCGGCGAGCGTCTCCGTCGGCGCCATCAACGCGGCCTGCATCCCGTGCTCGACCGCGCGCAGCAGTGCCCACACCGCGACCACCGTCTTGCCGCTGCCGACCTCCCCCAGCAGCAGTCGCTGCATCGCGCGCTCCCGCGCGAGGTCTTCGCCGATCGCCTCGATCGCCCTGCGCTGATCGTCCGTCAGCTCGAACGGCAGCTCGTTCTTCAACCAGCGCTCGCTCAGCGACGGCGTCTGGCACAGCGTCGGCGCCCCTCGGCGCGCGTCGTCGGGCCCGGCGGCGCAGGAACACGAGCTGGGACAGCAGCAACTCCTCGAACGCAAGCCTCTCCCTGCCCGCCTCGCGCTCCTCGGGCGTACGCGCGAAGTGCATCGCCGCCAGCGCGCCCGCCCTGTCGGGCAGTCGCTCGGCTCACCCTCATCCCCGCGCCCAGCGCCTCGGGCACGTCTCCCAATCGCCTCCGCGCACCCTGCACGAGCGTCAATATCTGCGTCGAGCTCACGCCCTCGCTCGCGGGATAATGGGCGATCTCGCCCGGCGCCGGCGCCGATGTTCGCGGCGGTGCCAGCGCCGGCGCCGGTGCCTGTCTGGCGCCGTGACGCGCCGGTCCTCGCTGGGGTCGCGCCCGGAGGCAATGAGTATCCACGCCGATGCCGGGCGTGATGAGACGACGTTGAACGTTCCCGCTCGCCGTCGTCTTGCCGTGCAGCACCAGCCGCGTCCCGGGCCTGTATCGCTGCGCCAGCCACGGCTGGTTGAAGAACGTCGCGCGCATGATCCCGTCTCGTCGAACACGCTCGCCTGCACCAGCGGCTTCATCCCCCGACGTCTGACCGGCCGTGCGCCGATCGCGCGCACCTGCACGGCGACCGTCGCCGCCTCGCCCTCCCTCAGTTCGTTGCACTGTGCGCGCGTCCCTGCCGTCCCTCGGCAGGTGCTCGAGCAGCGCGCCGACGCTCGTCAGCCCGAGCGTCCTCAGGCCGTCCGCCGTCTTGCCGACGGCACCTCCAGCGGCTCTTCCAGGCGTGAGGGCCTCGGCCAGCGCACGGGCGCGGCCAGCAGCTCGCCCAGCGGTCAGCTCCTCCTGGAGGCGAACGCGCGCGGACCGCCGCTCGGGGCGATCGACGCCAGGGATCGCGGGCGAGCGGGGAATCCAACCTGACGGCCCACCGCCCGGTCGGCGGAGGACATCCTGTATCATCCCGCACTATGGTACCGCGCCTACTCGCAGGTCATCACTCGGCGGCAGCAGCCACCAGTACGCGTGCTGACCACCGTCGCGCACTCCAGCTCGACGTTGCGCCGCCGTTGACCATCGCTCCGCACCCCTCGCGTCCGAGCGGAGCGCCCTCGCCCGCCAGGCAGCTGATCAGCTCGGCGCGTTCCTGAGCGCGAGCCTTGCGATCGACGGCGCCGAGCGTCTGCGCGGGGTCCCCCCAAGCGTGCACGTCCTCACCGACGAAGCCCGACCGCCTCGCCACGCCTGAACCGCCCCTGCACGTCGTCGCGCGCGGCCTGCGCGACCGCGCCCGTGCGCACGTGCGCGAGCGCCACCACCAGCGCCTTTGCGTTCTCCTCCACGCCGCGATCGGCCTCCAGCGCGACGGCGGCCACCAGCCCCGCCTGCTGACCGGCCGCCGGCGCGACCAGTACCCGCTTGTCCGACAGCTCGGCGGCGCGCTCCGCCGCCATCACGACGTTGGGGCTGCTCGGCAGCACCAAGCACCTCCTCGGCCGGCACCTCGTGGATCGCCGCCAGCAGCTCATACGTGGACGGGTTCAGCGTCGGCCCGCCGTCGATCGTGTACACGCCCAGCTCTTCGAACATCGCGCCGCACCCCGTCGCCGCTGACGACCGCCAGCGCTCCGCAACGCGCCTGGGGAGTCCTCGAGACGCCCGCCACGTGCGGCGCCCCCGTGAGCACCGTTGTCCCCGCGCTCGAGCCATGCAGACGCTCGTCACGCTCGGCCACCTGCAGGCGCATGTCCGCGATGTCCAGCCGCGATATCTCTCCCGCGTCGGCGAACACGGCGGTCGCGCGCTCGGGCTCGTCGGTGTGCACGTGCACCTTCAGCGTGCTCTGTCGCCCACGACCAGCACGGAGTCCCCGAGCGCCTCCAACGGCGCGATGAACCTCCCCGCGCTCAGGTCGCTGCCGGTGACGGCGAAGTTCGTGCAGAACCGGTACGTGCCCGAAACGTGCTGCGGATGGGTGATCTGCGCCGGGGCGTGATGCTCGAGCTCGGGCGCGTCCTCGCCGCGCAACGCCGCGACGACGCCCGCGAAGATGATCGTCAGTCCATACCCGCCCGCGTCCACGACGCCCGCCTCGCGCAACGCCGCCAGCAGTTCCGGACTGCGCTTGACCGACTCCTGCCCGCTCACCACCGCGCGCTCCAGCGCGTCGGCGATCGCGGAGTCCTGAATCCGCGGGTCGGTCGCCGGACCCAGGCGCGAACCTCGGGGCTGTGGGCGACGTCGGTCATGATCTTGTGCGCCATCTCGCGCGCGACCGTCAGGATCGTGCCCTCCGCGGGCTCGCGCACGGACGCATACGCACGGTCCGCGGCGTTCGCCAGCGCCGCCCCGATCAACGTCGCGTCGATCAGCTGTCCCGGCCGTGAGACCAGCTCCTCGGCGGCGCCGCGGATCAGCTGCGAGAGGATCACGCCCGAGTTGCCCCGCGCGCCGAACAGCGCCGCGCGGGCGACCGACTGCACGATCTCCTCGCGCCCGATCTCGTCGATCGTACGCTGCCGCCCGTCGGCGCCGAGCAGACGATCCAGCTCGGCCAAAACCGCGCGCAACGTCAGCGCCATGTTGTCGCCCGTATCCCCGTCGGCGACCGGAAACACGTTGAGGTCGTTGACCTCCTCCCGGCGGGACTCCAGATGCGCCAGCGCCCCCGCCACCGCCGCGCGAAAACGAACCAGGTTGGTATCGCTCACTGCGCTAGGTCTTATCAGGTCCGGCGGAGGCGAACCTGTGTGACGGCCCGCCCGAATCTGTTCGCAGCCTCCTGTAGGGCCGATGGGCAAGCCAGACAAGGACGCAAGGAGCCGTGGCGTACCGAATCCGGGAGACACTCCGCTACCGAAGCCGGGAGACGTTCGCTTCGCTCACATCCCCGTTTCGGCCAGCATCCCCGTTTCGGCCAGCACGCGAGCGACTGAGGACGCAGTATGGCGCCGCGGGCACACAGCCCGGAGGGCTGGGTCGGTCCCTACAGGGCCTTTGTCACCTTGCCGGCTTTCAAGCAACGCGTGCACACATACACGCGCCGCGGCGCCTTGCCGACGAGGATGCGCACCTTCTGCAGGTTCGGATCGAACCGGCGCTTGGTCGCGACCATCGAGTGGCTGCGGCTCTGCCCGAACGCAGGACCCTTACCGCAGCTATGACATACCTTGGCCATCGCGTCCGGCAGTTTAGCCGCTCGGCTTCCGGCCCGCCCAGCTCGCCGCGCAGCGCTGCCATGCGCAGCACCGTCTCGGCCGCGTGACGACCCTGGTCGCGCTTGCCACCGCCGGCGCGCGCCAGCGCCTGCTCCATCGTCGCGCACGTCAGCACGCCGAACGCGCACGGCACGCCGGTGTCGAGCCGCACCTGCATCACACCGCGAGCCGTCTCGGCGCAGACGAAGTCGTAGTGGTCGGTCTCGCCTCTGATCACCGCGCCGAGGCAGGCTATGCCGGCGAACCGACCCGACTCGGCCGCGTACTTGGCGGCCAGCGGCAGCTCGAACGCGCCCGGCACGTCCAGCACCTCGACGTCGTCGTGCCCCGCCTGCGCGAACGCCTGTCGCGCACCGCTCAGCAGTCGCTCGGCGAGATCCTCATAGAAGCGCCCGACCGCGATCGCATAGCGGGCGGCGCCGGCTCCACCCAACCAGCCGCGTGTCAGGACCGTCCGGCCTCGCGCCCTCACGCTCACCTCGCCGCTTCCTGATCGGCTTTCTGCTCACGCTCGGAGCGCAGCAGCTCGGCGTCGAGGTTGAGTCCCTGATGGTGGAGGGTATGACCCATCCGCTGGACCTTCGTGCGCATGTACTCCTCGTTGTGCGGGTTCGGAGCGTGCTCGATCGGGACCTGCGCGTTGACCGACAGCCCATAGCCCTCCAGGCCCTTGATCTTCTTGGGGTTGTTCGTCAGTATCCGGATCGAGGACAGGCCTAGGTCCACGAGGATCTGCGCGCCGATCCCGTAGTCGCGCAGGTCGGCGGGCAGCCCGAGCTGGAGGTTCGCCTCGACCGTGTCCAGGCCACCCTCCTGCAGGCGGTAGGCCTTGAGCTTGTTCAGCAGCCCGATGCCGCGACCCTCCTGGGCGAGATACAAGCAGCACGCCCTCGCCCTCGGCCTCGATCATCGCCAGCGCCGACTCCAGCTGCTCGCCGCAATCGCAGCGCAGCGAGTGGAACACGTCGCCGGTGAGGCACTCCGAGTGCACGCGCACGAGCACGTCGCTCGCGCCCGGACACCTCGCCCTTGACGAGCGCCACGTGGTGCTTTCAGTCCAGCAGCGAGCGGTAGCCGACGACTTCGAACTCGCCGAACGCGGTCGGCAGTCGCGCGGCGACGACCCGCTCGACGAGCTTGTCGTGACGGCGGCGGTAGGCGATCAGGTCGGCGATCGTGATCATCTTCAGCCCGTGCCGCGCGCAGTAGCCGGCGAGGTCGTCCACCCGCGCCATCGTGCCGTCGTCGTTCATCACCTCGCAGATCACCCCCGCGGGGTTCAGCCCCGCCAGGCGCACGAGATCGACCGCCGCCTCGGTCTGTCCGGTGCGCTCGAGCACGCCGCCGGCGCGCGCCTTCAGCGGGAATATGTGCCCCGGCTGGACGAGGTCGCGGGGCGCGCCTCGGGATCGATCGCCACCTGGATCGTGCGTGCGCGATCGTGAGCGGAGATCCCCGTCGTCACGCCCTCGCGCGCCTCGATCGAGACGGTGAACGGCGTCTCGAACGACGATTCGTTCTTGGCCGCCATCAGCTCCAGGCCCAGCTCCTCGCAGCGCTCGGGCGTCAGCGACAGGCAGATCAGACCGCGCCCCTCCTTGGCCATGAAGTTGATCGCCTCGGGCGTGGCGAACTGCGCGGCCAGCGTCAGGTCGCCCTCGTTCTCGCGGCTCTCGTCGTCGCACACGACGACCATCCGCCCCGCGCGAATCTCCTCCAGCGCCTCCTCGATCGTGGCGAACGGCGAGTCCTGCGGGCCGCGCTTACCGCTCATGGTCGTCTTGGGCTGGTCATACGCGTGATGCCTCCATCAGTCGCTCTACATGCTTTGCCAGCACGTCCACCTCCAGATTGACCCGATCGCCGACGGACGCCTCCCCCAGGTTCGTGCGCTGCGATCGTCTCGCGGATCAGCGAAACCTCGAACCCGTCGTGCTCGCACAGCGCGCTGACCGTCAGACTGACGCCGTTCACCGCGATCGAGCCCTTCTCCACGAGATAGCGGCCGAGGCCCGGGGTCGGCGTCGATTCTCAGCACGCGCGCGATGCCCTCCGCGCGGATCTCGCCGATCGTGCCGGTGCCGTCGACGTGGCCCTGCACGACGTGCCCCCCGAGACGATCCTCGGCACGCAGGGCCAGCTCGAGGTTGACCTTCGCCCCGGGTGCAAGCCGATCGAGCGCGGAGCGGCGCAGCGTCTCTGCCATCGCCTCCGCCGCGAACTCCCCGTCGCGAACCTCGGTCGCGGTCAGGCACACCCCGTTGACGGCGACCGAGTCGCCCCGCTCAAGCTCGCTCGCCAGGCGCGTGGAGATCCGCAGTGTCGCGCCCTCGCCGCCCAGCTCCAGCGCCGTGACGCTGCCGAGATCGGAGATCAGACCGGTGAACATGCCAGCCGTCCGTCGATCACCACTCGCGCAGTCTCGCGCTTATCAGCAGGTCCTCGCCGACGCTCTCGCACTCGCACGTCAGCGCCCGCAGCGCCTCGGATATCCGCTCGACGCCCTTGCCCTCCAGCGGGTCGCGCGCGGCGCTTCCCCCGAGCAGAAGCGGCGCCAGGAACAGCCGGATTTCGTCGATCTCCCCCGCGTCCAGGAACGCGCCCGCCAGATGCGGCCCGCCCTCCAGCAGCGCCGATGAGACGCCGATCGCGCCGAGCTGCTCAAGGGCTGAGCGCACCCGCGCCGGCTCGTTCTCACCGGTCGCCACGAGCACCTGCACCCCGGCGGCCTCCAGCGCGTCCGTGTCCGCGTGCGCCGCCGCGCGCGAGACGACAACCGTGAGCGGGATCTGGGGCGCCGCCGAGACCAGCTGGGAGCTCGGGGACAGGCGCGCGAGCGAATCGAACACGACGCGCCTGGGCTGGTGCTCCAGCTCGAGCTCCTCGGTCAGACCGTCCGGGCGCGCGGTCAGGCGGGGGTCGTCTGCCAGCGCGGTGCCGATTCCCACGACGACCGCGTCGACCGACGCGCGCCAGCGGTGCGCCAGCTCGCGGCTGTCCTGCCCGCTGATCCACTGCGAGTCGCCCTGTGCGGGTCGCGACCTTGCCGTCGAGGGTCATCGCGGACTTGAACAGAACCCACGGGCGCCCGACGCGCGCGTGCTTGCGAAAGGCCTGGTTCAAGAGCCGCGCGCTCGTTGCCAGCTCGCCGTCGGCGAGCACCACCTCCACGCCCTCGTCGCGCAGTATCCCCAAACCCCGCCCCGAGGCCTTCTCGGTCGGATCGTCCGAGCCGACCACCACGCGCCTGATCCCGGACTGCACGATCGCCTCGGTGCACGGCGGCGTCTTGCCCTCGTGGCAGCACGGCTCCAGCGACACGTACAGCGTCGCGCCGCTCAGGTCGGCCAGGCCGCACGCCTCGATCGCGTTGACCTCGGCGTGCGCCGCGCCAAACCGTTCGTGCCAACCCTCGCCGAGCACCTGCCCGTCGCGCGCCACCACCGCGCCCACGACCGGGTTGGGCCGGACCGTGCCCCCGCCGTTGCGCGCCAGCTCGATCGCGCGCGCCAGGTGCTCGGAATCGGTGTCTGTGCAGGTGCTCATCTGTGCATTCAGGATAACCCCGCTCAGCCGCGGCACCGGCCCCCTGCAGCCGGTAGATCGTGATGTCCGGGCCCGGGCGGTGGTAGGCGAGCGGGTAGTAGTCGAAGCTCCAGTCGAAATCAAACGCGACCGGCCCCTGTCCGCGCGCGTAGGGCGAGGCGCGGTAGACGACCTCGCCGCGCCTTGAAAGCGCGCGGTAGTAGGCGATCGCCAGCGGCACTTCCCGCGGATCGGCCAGCGCCCGTCCGGACTCGGTCGAGCCGCTCACCACCCAGCAGTAGCCGTGGGCTTCGTAGTAGCCGATCAGGGCCGGGGCGAGCGTGCGCTCGTAGTCCTCGATCCCGACTTCGTGGGTGAAGCCCGGCTCCAGCGCGCCCGTGGACGATATCTGCGACCACAGCGACGGGTACTTCCTCCAGCGCTCGCCCCACGCGTCGGGTGCGACCGGCTCTACCACGATCGGCGCGCCGACGGGGATGTGCGCGAGCATCCATTCGCGCGTCAGGTTGCGGGTGTCCGCGCGCGCGAGCACTTTTCCCGCATGGACGCTGTATACGAGCCCCTGCGCGAGCAGGACCGCGACCAGCAGCGCGGTCAGTCCAATGCGCAGCGGCGAACGTCCGCCGGCGCGAGGCGCCGGGGCGCGTCCAGCGCCGGTGCCCGCCGCGTCATCCGGGTCGAATGGAGGCCCCACCCGCCGCGATCGGCTCGCCAGGCGCACGACGGTGTCAACGAGCTGGCACGCGAACAGCGCGGCGAGCAGGCACAGGATCGGGAATATCGGCAAGAGCCAGCGGCCGAAGTAACGACCCTGAGTACCCATGAACACGAGATACAGAGCCGGCGCGGGCACGAGCAGCCAGCCGAGCGCGCGCTCGCGCCACCACACGCTCACCGCGCCCGCCAGCGCCGCCAGAGCGGGCGCCCAGCCGAGACCCCAGGTGAGCGTCCACAGGTAGTAGGCCAGCCCTCCGTCTCTGGGCGCGCCGAGCTTGCCCTGGGCTTCGGCGGAGAGCGTCGACTGGTGGACCAGTTCTGAGTGGAAGTCCGAGTAATCGAGAATCGCGTACGGGTTGGCGAGCAGGAACGCCACCAGCGCCACCGTCCCGGCGAGCGCGATCCCGCCCACCGCGCCACGCGCGGCTCGCGGGGACCCCAGCCGTGCCGCTACATCCAAATAGCGCGCCGCGACCGCGGCCAGGTAGGGCACGAGCACGATCCCGGCCGTGTACTTGGTCGCACACGCCAGCCCCAGCCCGACGCCCGCCAGCAGATGGTCGCGCGCACGGCCTTTGCGCAGCACCCCCGCGGTTCCCAGCAGCGACAGCGTCAGCGGCGCGAGCGTCGGCACGTCGCCCAGCGCCAGGTGGGCGTAGAACACCGGCAAGAACGCGACCGCCTGAATCGCCGCAGCGAGCAGACCCACGCCGCGGCCGAAGAGTCGCGCGCCGGTCGCATACAGCAGCCACAGCGCCAGCACCCCCAGCACCGCCGCGGCCACGCGCGCGAGCGTGAAGACCTCTGCGGGGTGCGCCGCGATCGCGTGCTGAACGCCCGCGGCTCCCCCGTAGGCGAGCGCGAACAGGTAATGCAGCAGGTAGGTGTAGGCCGGCGGGTTGGCGAAGTAGTGCGGATTCAGGTGTTGCCCGAACATGGCGATGGCGTGCGGGACGAAGTGGTCGGCCTCGTCGGCGTTATAGGCGTATGGCAGGCCCTGTTCGATCCCCCACAGGCGCAACCCCAGACCGCCGGCGAGCACAAGCAAAAGCCCACCCCACGCCCACCGGCGCGAGCCTGTCCGGGCGCCCGCCGCTCGGTCTCCGGGAGGGTCGCCGGCGTGGGCCTCGCCCGCGCCCGCATCGCCAACAAGCGCATCGGCGTCCCCCCTCGCCGACGCTGCGCGCATGTTCCCCCCCCACCCCGGGGCGAGCCCTCAGCAGTTGTCATACACGGCGTAGTAGCGGCTCGTGTAGATGCGGTGGTACCCGGCCTGGGGGACCTGGACGCGGGGATCGTCTCCGACGTCGACGATCGCCTCGAAGAACACCGCGCTGCCGAGCGGGTAGACAGCCACGCTGCCCCTGCGCAACCGGTCTTCCAACTCATCGGCGCCTCGCTCGGCGTCATCGCGCGCCTGGCTGCGCGCCACGATGTTCTGCTGGCCGACGCTGTCGAGGATCCAGCGCGCGTCGGGGATCAGCTTGTTGTCCGGCAGCGACAGCAGCTCGCAGCGCTGCAACACCGCGTGCACGCGCGAGCTTTTGAGCGCCGCCGCCAGTTCCTCGTGAAAGTCCTCGTGGTAGGCCAGCGTCGTGCGCAGGCTCGACAGGCTGAGCGTCGTGGCGACCGACACGCCGCCGTAGATGACCAGCGCAGCGGCGCCGACCATCCAGATGCGCCGCAGCGCCGATCCGGGCTCAAGCATCGCCCAGCCTCCGATCGTGACCGCGCAGAACAGCAGCGCCACGATCGAGGCGCCCATCAGGTAGCGGTCGATCACCGACGCCCCGGCCGCTCCCTCGGCGATGAACACGCCGATCAGCACGATCAGCGCCGCCAGCGGCGTGAGCACGCGCCGCGGCGCAAGCCAGATCGCGATCGGTAGGCCGATGAGCGCGCCGAGGATCACAGGCAGCTTGTCGATCCGCACCCCGAACGTCCACACTGAGGCGAGGACGCTGGAGAGCCCCTGTGTGCGTTCGAGTTCCTGGGCCAGTTCGGCGGTCGAGCGCAATGAGTACAGCGGGTCGCCGGTCACGAGGGTATCCACGCCCACCCACACGACCGGGGCGATCAGGGCCAGGCCGAGGTACCCCAGGCGCCGGGGGTTGTCGATCGATGACGTCCCCCGGCCGGGGCCAGGCGCACCACAGCCAGTAGCAGCCACTCAGCACCCACGCGTCCGGGCGCAGCAGCCCCGCGGCGGCGAGCGTCAGGAACACGAGCGTGCCACGCCGGGGACGTTCGACCTCGAACACGACCGCCCACACGATCAGCGCGACGTAGGAGATGTCCAGATACCCCTGCGCGGCGAGGTTCTCGACGAAGAACCGGCTCAGCACGAGCAGCGCCGCGAGCAGCCCGACGACCGGGCCGAAGCACAGGCGTCCCAGCCGGTACGATGCCGGCGAGCACCGCCACGAACGAGGCGATCGACCCGAGCACCATCAACCGCGCGCCGGACTGGCCGAAGATCGAGCACACCATCCCGAACGCGATCGCCAGCGGATGCTCGGTCGGACCGCGATACACGCGGAAGTCGGGCAGATGCAGGTGCAGGAGATCCCGGCCCCACAGCAGCGCGTAGAACGAGTCGTATGTCGGATAGGTGGGGTAGGCGAAGTAGCCGACCAGCGCCCCCACGCACAGCACGGCGAAGCCGATCTTCGCCCACGTCGAGGCATCGACCGCACGCAGCCGCCGCAGCGGGGTCGTATCCTGCCGCGGCTTGCTGAGCGTCGCGCTGGCCATTAGTCGCAGAGCCTATCCTTGCAAGCAGCCCCACGGGGTAGGCTTTCACGCAGTGAAGCTCATCATCCAGATCCCCTGCTACAACGAGGCCGATCAGCTCCCCCAGACGCTCGCTGACCTGCCGCGCGTCCTGGACGGGTTCGACGTCGTGGAGTGGCTCGTGATCGACGACGGCTCGACCGACGCGACGGTCGCGGTCGCACGCGATCGCGGCGTCGACCATCTCGTGCGATTGACGAACAACAAGGGACTGGCGACAGGGTTTCAGGCCGGGATCGACACGGCGCTGAAGCTCGGCGCGGACGTGATCGTCAACACCGATGCCGACAATCAGTACTACGGACCGGACATCGCCCGGCTGGTGGCGCCGATCGTGCAGGGGCGCGCGGACATGGTCGTCGGGGACCGCGAGGTCGGCGGGATCGAACATTTCTCCCCGTTGAAGAAGATGCTGCAACGCCTCGGCTCATGGGTCGTGCGCCAGGCATCCTCGACCTCGGTGCCCGACACGACGTCGGGGTTCAGGGCCTACAACCGCGAGGCGGCGATCCAGATGATGGTCGTGTCGAGGTTCACCTACACCCTGGAGACGATCATCCAGGCGGGCAAGCTGCTGGTCGCGATCGATCATGTTCCGGTCCGCACCAATCCCAAGACCCGCGAGTCGCGCCTGTTCCCCTCGATGGGCGCCTACGTGCGGCGCAACGCGATCTCGATCTTTCGCATCTACGCGCAGTACGAGCCGTTGCGCGTGTTCTGGAGCCTCGCCGCGCTGATCGGCGTCGTCGCGCTGGGCGTGTGGATTCGGTTCGCCGTCGCCTACGCCGAAGGCAGCGGCAAGGGGCACGTGCAATCGCTGATCCTCGGTGCAGTCCTGTTCATCGCGGCGATCGTGCTGTGGGCGCTGGGCGTGATCGGCGACCTGCTCGCCGCGCAGCGAGTGATGACCCAGAAGACCTTTGAGCGGGTGCGCCGCATCGAGCTGCAATTAGGCGTGGCGCCGTCGCACTACGAATCGAGCGCTCCGCCTGCCCAGGCGAGCGACGAGGGCGTCTGGGTCAAGGACAAAGAACGATCAGCGAAACCCAAAAAAGAGCGACAGGGACGGGACCGAGGACAGAAGCGGGACCGAGGAGCACGAGGCGGTGAGACTGTGAGCATGGGTGTGACCGTGTCCGAGGACGGGATCGTCACCGGCAACACCTACGACAAGTACGGCTCGACCAACCCGCTCGTGCGGCGCATGATGGACGGGTTCGAGGGCGCGCTGGACGAGCTGTTCGCCCGCGCCAACCCGGGCTCGCTGCTGGACGTCGGCTGCGGCGAGGGCGTGCTCGTGCACAAGTGGGCCCAGCGCCTGGGCGAGTCGCGGCGCGTCGTCGGGATCGACCTGGAGGAGGAGTCGATCCAGGCGGGCTGGTCGCAGCGGAGCGCGCCGAACCTCGAGTATCGGGTGATGCAGGCCGAGAACCTGCCGTTCGCCGAGGATGAGTTCGACCTGGCCACGGCGATCGAGGTGCTGGAGCACGTCCCCGACCCCGAGCACACGCTGAGCGAGATGGCGCGCTGCGCGCAGCGTCATCTGCTCGTGTCAGTCCCGCGAGAGCCGCTGTGGCGGATGCTGAACATGGCCCGCGGCGCGTACTGGTCTGAGCTCGGCAACACGCCAGGGCATCTGAACCACTGGTCCAGGCGCTCTTTCGTCGAGCTGCTGGGGCGCTACGGCCAGGTTGCCGAGGTGCGCTCGCCGTTTCCCTGGACGATGCTGCTTGTCCGTCTCTAAGCCCGCGGCCGGCAGAGCACGGAGCCGCTCCTACGGCAGCGGCGCGCGAATCCTCTCGGTTGGGATCGCCTCGACCGGCCTGCTGACATTCGCATTCTTCTCGATCGCCAGCCACGTGCTCGGAGCAGAAGCCGCCGAGGCGGTCGACGTGCTGTGGTCGGTGATGTTCGTGATCATCTCGGTCATCTACCGGCCGATCGAACAGCTGCTCTCGCGCACGATCGCCGAGCGCCGAGCGCGCGGGCACGCCGAGCACTCCGTGCGCGTCCCCGTTCGCGATCCAGGCCGGGTTCGCGCTGGTTTTTCTGCCGTCGCGCTGGCCCTGCACGAAGAGCTGGTCGACCACGTGTTCGACCACTACCCGTCGCTCTACTGACGTGCTCGTCGTCGGCACGCTCGCGTACGCCGGCCAGCTACTTCGCACGCGGCTGGCTCGCCGGTCACGAGTACTTCGCACTGTTCGGCGGTCTGTCCTGATGGAGTCGCTCTCGCGCATCTGCTTCGCGCTCGCCGTAGCGCTCGGCATCGCAACGGCCAGACCGCGGTCGCGCTCGGCATCGCCGCCGCGCCGTTCTCTCGCTCGTCGTGGTGCCCGCCGCGTTCGCCCGGCGCGGGCACGAACGCCACCACGCGACCGCACCGACACCGTGGACGAGGCCGACGCAGCGCTCGCCGGGCCCGGCACCGAGGGCGTGCAGGAGACCGCCGCGCATGGTGAGCTCTCGCTGCGACGCGGAGGGCGGTTCGCACTTGCGGTCTCCGGGCATCATGCTCTCCGAGCAGACGCTCCTGAACGCCGCCGTGCTGACCGTCTATGCGACCTCGAACCAGTCGCTCGCCGGAATCGTGTTCAACGTGATGCTGATCGCGCGCGCGCCGTTGCAGCTGTTCCAGGCAATCCAGACCTCGCTTCTGCCCCACCTCACGGGCCTGGAGACCAGGGAGGGCCACGCGGCGTTCGCTCGCGCGATCCGTCTGACGGTGCTCGCAATCGCCACCTTCGCCACCGCCGTCGCGCTTGGGCTGCTGATCGATCGGTCCGTTCGTCATGAGCCACCTGTTCGGCCAGCACTACGCCTATAACCGCTTCGGCCTCGCCCTGATCGGTATCGGAATGGGCACGCACCTGACCTCCGGCGCGCTCAACCAGGCCGCGCTCGCACGCAACCGTGCTCGTGCCGCCGCCACCTGCTGGCTGATCGCCGCCGTGGCGTTCCTCGCCTGGATGTTCACACCGGCTGTCAGCGAACAGGTGCTGCGCGCGGAGATCGGCTACGTCGGCGCCACGGCGCTGCTCGCGCTGCTGTTGTCAATGCTCTACCGCCAGGGTTCCTCGGCGGCCGAGCGCGGAGCGGCTCAATCTGCGCCCGCCGCACGCGCGATCGCGCGGTAGGCCTCGCCGAGATCGTCAGAGCTGAAGATCGCCGAGCCCGCGACGAACACGTTCGCGCCGGCGCTCCTGCACCCAGGCGCGGTCTCAGGATCGATCCCCCCATCGACCTCGACGGCGACATCGGCGCCGACGATCGCCCGGACGCGCGCGATCTTGTCCAGCGAATGGGCAATGAACGGCTGCCCGCCCCAGCCCGGGTTGACGGTCATGCACAACGCCATGTCGATCGCGCCGGTCACCTCGGCCAGTGCGCCCACCGCAGTTGCCGGGTTGATCGCCACCCCGACCCCGGCCCCGCCCTGGCGGATCAGATCGGCCGTGTAGGCGACGTGCGGTGTGGCCTCGGCATGGAAGGTGATCGAGTCGGCGCCCGCCTGCACGAAGTCGGATACGAGCCGCTCGGGGCGCTCGATCATCAGGTGCACGTCGAGCATCGCTCCCGCGGAGTGCGTCTGCTCGCGCAGCGCCGCGACGACCAGCGGTCCCACCGTAATCGGCGGCACGAAGTGCCCATCCATGACGTCCACATGGATCACGCGAGCGCCGGCCTCCAGCACCTCCCCGACCTGCTCGCGCAGGCGCGCGAAGTCCGCGGACAGGATCGACGGCGCCACGTGCACGCCTTCCGCCAAGTTGCTCGTAGGCGCGGTCATCTCGGAGTAGCCCCCATCTGAGTCTCGCAGGGCAAGCTGGGCAAGGACGCACCGAGCGTAGTGTGCTTGGCACATGTGCTGGCCGATTGGAGATCCCTCTGATCTCCAATCGGTAGGACGCAGATCCAGCGCAGCCATGCGGGCTCAGATGGCCTGCAACATCGAGTCGCCGCAGTTGTTGCACTTCAGGATCGCCGTCGAGGACATGCGCACGATCGTCGAGTGCTCGCCGCAGTTCGGACAGACCGACGTCAGCTCGAAGCGGCGCAGGCAGTACACGCAGCGGTAGCGCCCGGGCAGGTTCGTCGGGCGCAGCCACGGCTCGCCGCAGTGCGGGCAGATCGGCCCGAGCTCGATCGGGGCTTTGCTGGGCGCCTGCGATTCACGGGCCACCGTGTCAGCCCTCCCGGCGTAGGCGGGCGATGAGAAAGCCAGCGGTGCGGTCGCGATGGGGCAGGGTCAGCACGGTCTCGGGTGCGTTCGGGTTTGCGCGCCCCGGGAGCTCGACGCCGAGGTCATCGAGCGAGAAGTCGGGGTTGGTATCCAGGAAGGCAACGATGCGGCGCTCGTTCTCGGTTGGTGAAATCGTGCATGTAGAGTAGACCAGCACGCCGCCCGGACGGACAGCCCCCGCGCCGGCCGCGAGGATCCTCGCCTGCGTGCGCTGCAGCTCGGTCAGTCGCGAGACCTGCATCCGCCAGCGCAGGTCAGGGCGCGCCTGCAGCGTCCCCAGCCCCGAGCACGGCGGGTCGACGAGCACGCGGTCGAATACGGCGCCCTCCGGACGGGCCTGCGCGGCGTCAGCCAGCTCTACGCGCACATTGTGAGCGCCCAACCGCCGCGCGGTGTGCAGCAGCGCTCCCGCCCGGCGCCGGTCGCGCTCGACGGCAACGACCTGCCCCGTACCGTCCATCAGCGCGGCGAGGTGCGTGCTCTTGCCGCCCGGCGCGGCGCACAGATCGAGCACCGTCTCACCCGGCTGGGGCGCAAGGACGCGAGCGACGAGCATCGCCGCGCGCGACTGCGCCAGGAACTCTCCCCGCCGCCACGCGCCTGAGGCGTGCATGTCGAACGGGTCTTCCAGCACGAGCGCCTCGGGGATGTCCGGATCGGTGCGCGTCCGCACAGGTCGTCCACCACCCGCGCGGTGGCCCTTCGGATCGCGTCCGCCGCCGTCGTCCGGTTCGCCCGCCAGGAGCTCCCGCGCGAGCGCGGGCGCGCTGCTCACGAGCGTGTTCGCGCGCAAAGCCACCTCGCCGGGCTCGTTGTCGTATGCCATCAGCGCGCGCGCCTGCTCGGCGCCCAGCGTTTCCCACCACAGGCGGGCGATCCACTCGGGATGGGAGTGCTTGACCGCGGCGTGCGCCGGCGTGTCGTCGGTGAGCGCACCAAGAAGCGCGTCCGGCCCCTCGCGCGTGGCGCGTCGCAGCACGGCGTTGACGAGCCCATGCCCGGCCCGCGCGCCCGACTTGGCCAGCTGCACCGTGTCGTCGAGCACCGCATGGTCGGGGGCGCCGCGCAGGTACAGCAACTCGTAGCAGCCGAGCCGCAGCGCCGCCAGCACGGGCGCGTCAAGCCGCTGCGGCGGGCGCTGGGCCAGCAGCCCGATCACATGGTCGAGCGTGCCCCGGCGCTGGACCGCGCCATAGGCCAGGCGCATCGCCAGCGCGCGGTCGCGTGCGTCGAGACCCTGCTCCTGCGCCGCGGAGCGCAGCGCGCGGTCGGCGTAGGCGCCATCCTCGAACACCCGTCGCAGCACCGCGTACGCGCACATACGGGCCGGAGCGATCGGGGCCTGTGGTGAGCCGGGCACGGTGGCCATCTCATCGGCCGTCTGTCGTGACGAACATGCAACACGTTTGGGCATTGGACACAACTATGCTGGAACCATGTCCGCCGCTCCCCGCTCGTCGAGCCCAATCCCCACCGACCCTCCTTCCGATCGCGTTCGCCTGCGGCGCATGCGCGAACGCGGCAGCTATGACCGCGCGGTCATCGACGCGATCCTCGACGAGGCGCTGATCGCGCACCTGGGAATCGTAACCGAGGACGGCCAGCCGATCGTCGTGCCGACGCTGCACGCACGCTGCGGCGACGTTGTCTACTGCCACGGTTCCACTGCCGGCCGCACGCTGCGTGCGCTGGCGGCCGGCATGCCGGCCTGCCTGACGGTCTCGCTGATAGACGGGCTCGTGCTGGCCCGCTCGGCGATGCACCACTCGGCCAACTACCGCTCGGCGATGCTGCTCGGACAGGCGCGCGAGGTGCAGGACTCCAACGAGAAGATGGCCGCGTTTCAGACGATCGTGGAACACATCGTCCCCGGGCGCTGGCCCTCGGTCCGGCCTCCGACGCCAAACGAGATGAAGGCCACGGCGGTCCTGGCGCTGACGATCGACGAGGCCTCGGCAAAGGTCCGCACCGGCCCGCCGCTGGACGACGAGGAGGACTACGCCCTGCCTGCCTGGGCGGGCGTGATCCCACTGGTCAGCGAGGCGTTGGCGCCCGTGCCTGACCCGCGCCTGCGAGCTGGGATCGCGCCACCCGCCTACACGACCGCTTATCGGCGTCCGGGCAGGTCGCGACCGCGCAGATAAGCCGCCGCGTCCATCGTCCGCCCGCCAGGCGGCTGCACGCACAAAAGCTCCAGTGCCCCGCCGCCGGTCCCATACAGCAGCCGCTCGCCGTCGCGTATGAGCGAGCCCGCGGAGGGCAGTGCGCCTGCCGACCCATCCCCTGACCCACCACCCGACTCGCTCGACTCCTCGCCAGGCCCGTCCGCCACGCGCACGCGGTGCACCCCCAGCGACGTCCCGTCCGCGAGCGCGACGCGCGCGCCGATGTGCGGGTGCAGAGCGCGCACGATGCGCTCCAACTCGCGCGCCGGCCGGGCCGGGTCGAGCAGACGATCCTCCGGACCGATCTTCTCGGCATAGGTCGCGCCCGACTCGCTCTGCTCGACGAACGCGGGCGGCTGCCCCTGAGCGGTCAGGTCGAGCGTGCGCACGATCAGATCTCCCCCGAGCACCTGCAGACGTTCGGCCAGCGAACCGTACGTGTCGCCCGGCTCGATCGCGACCGGCTCGGCCAGGCACACCGGCCCGCTGTCAAGGCCCGCAGTCAGGCGCATGATGCAGACGCCCGTGCGTTCATCGCCGGCCATGATCGCGCGCTCCACGGGAGCGGCGCCGCGCCAGCGCGGCAGCAGCGAAGGGTGCACGTTCAGCAGCTCGTGCTCTGATAGCAAAGGCCCGGAGATCAGCGCGCCAAACGCGCACACGATCACCGCCTCCGGTTCTGTGAGCGCGATCAGCTCCCGCGCGGGTGGCTCGTTCACGTTCTCCGGCTGCTCCAGCGCGATCGCAAGCCGGCGGGCGGCCTGCGCCACCGGTGGGGCGCCGAGCTTGCGCCCGCGCCCACGCGGGCGGTCGGGCCGCGTCAGCGCCAGCGCCGGGCGATGCTCGCTCTCGGCCAGGCGCTCGAGCACAGCCGCCGCGAACGCCGAGGTCCCGATGAAGACCGTGCGCATGATCGATCGCCCCGCCGCTTCTCGCGGGCGCGCTCAGGCGGGGCCCGCGTCGGGGTCGGCCACCCGCGCGGGACGATCATCGTCGCCGGTCGTGGCACCCTCGCGCGCATCGGTGGCGCCTTCTCGCGCTTCGCGCATCGCGCGCATCGCCTCCTTGCGCGCCTCGCGCGGGATGCGGTCGAGGATCAGGACCCCGTCCAGATGATCGATCTCATGCTGGACGACGCGCGCGTGCAAACCCTCGGCCTCGACCAGCAACCTCGGCGCCGTTCGCGTCGCGCGCCCGTGCGCGGATCCGCGCGGGTCGCTGCACCTCAACGTGCACGCCGGGCAGGCTCAGGCATCCCTCCGAGGCGGTCTCGAGCTCCTCGCTCGACCACTCGAGCACAGGGTTGACCAGCGCCGTAATCGGATCCTCGATGTGCACCCGATACACGAGCACGCGGTTGAGCATCCCCACCTGCGTGGCGGCCAGACCGATCCCCAGCGCGTCGTGCATCAGCTCGCCCATGCGCTGGATCTCGGCACGCAGCGCGTCGTCGAAGCGCTCCACCTCGACCGCGCTCGCGCGCAGCACCGGGTCTCCGAGCTTGCGCACACGCTCAAGCGCCGCGTCGCGTCTGGCACGCGTCTCGCGCGTCGAGCTCCTCGACAGCAGGGGCGTCCTGCTCGCTGGCCGATCTTCGATCGGTAACCTCCACATCGTCCTCGTCGGGGTGCGCGCTGGCAAGCCCCTGAGGCGTGCTTTCCTTGACGGTGTTCTCCTGCGCGTGCATCGTATGACTGAGTTTATGAGTCTGTGAGTGCGATCTCGTCCCGCCTACTGCGGATCGACGTCCACGCTGAAGCTCACGCCCCTGTGCGCGCGATCCGCCCGCGACGTACCGTACGGCCTCGCCGACGGCGCGCACCGTCGGGCGGCGCTCCGCAGCCTTGACGACGAGCACCTGGCGCTCCTGCCCGCGCAGTCTGAACAGCGCCGCGGGCCCCAGGATGCTTGCGCCGAGAGCATCGCCGGCCATCCCGGGCACGCCCACAGAACCGGCCAGCGACGACGCCTTCAGCCCTTCGGTTATAGCGATCGCCGCCGCCCGCGCGAGAGCGCTCTCGGAGGCGGCGCACACGATCCTGATCAGGTGCGAGAACGGCGGGTAGCGCGAGCTCCTGGCGCCGCTGCAGCTCGCCCGCGAGAAAGCCGTCGCTGTCGTGCCGGGCGGCATGGGCGATCGCGCGCGCCTCGGGCGCGATCGTTTGCACGAGCACACGGCCGTCCGCCCCACGGCCGACGCGCCCGGCGAGCTGGGCGATCAGCGCGAACGTGCGCTCCTCTGCACGGAAGTCGGGGAAGCGCAGGGTCGCGTCGGCGTCGAGCACGACCCCGAGCGTACGTCGGGGAAGTCGTGACCCTTGGCGACCATCTGCGTTCCGATCAGCACGCCCGACTCGGCCGCCTGAAAGCGGCGCAGCAGCGCGGCGACTCCCCCGGACGGGCGAGCCTGACGACGGTGTCGGCGTCGAGGCGCAGCACCGGGAAGCGATCGCCGTCGCCCAGCGCGCGCGGCGAGATCGTGCTGGACGCGCTCGGTCCCCGCGCCGTGGCGGGCGACCGAGATCGACCCGCACTGCTCGCAGCGCTGGGGCGCGGGCTCGCGGTGGCCGCAGTGATGACACGCGACGATAGCCGCCGCGCACGGTGCAGCACGAGCGAGACGTCGCACTGCGGGCAGCCCCACACGCGCCCGCACGAGCGGCAGGACAGGAAGTTCGACCAGCCGCGGCGGTTGAGCAGCACGATCGCCTTGCCCGCGCGCTGCGCGCACCTCGCGCGAGCGCCCGCGCGGTCTCGCGGATGCAGGCCCGCGCTCTCGCAGCCGCGCATGTCGAGCACGCTGACCCGCGGCAGCGGGCGGCCGTCCACGCGTCGGACAGGCGGGCAGAGAGCCGCGAGTCGGCGATGGGCGACCGTCGGCGGGCGGGCGCACAGCACGCTCTCCGGGCGCGGTGTCGCGCTGCCGAGGAGCAGCAGCGCGTCGCTGCAGCGCGCGCGCCGGCGGCGACCTCGCGCGCGTCGTAGCGGGGTCCCCCTCGTGCTTGTAGGAGGCGTCGTGCTCCTCGTCGACGACGATCAAGCCGAGTCGCTCGATCGGCGCGAACACGGCCGAGCGCGGGCCGACGCACACGCGCGCCTGTCCCTGCGCGCAGCCGCCGCCATTCCTCATAGCGCTCGCCCGGGCGCAGACGCGAGTGCAGCACCGCGACGGTCTCGCCGAAGCGCTCGGAGAAGCGCCCGACGATCTGCGGCGTCAGCGCGATCTCGGGCACGAGCACGATCGCTCCGCGGCCCTGCTCGCAGCGCCTCGCCGCGGCGCGCAGGTAGATCTCCGTCTTGCCCGAGCCCGTCACCCCGTGCAGCAGCCGTGTCTGCGCAAGCGGTCGCTCGCCAGCGCGCCGTGCTCAGCGAGTGCCACGCGCCTGCTCGCTCGGCTGTGAGCGCGGGCGGCTCGGGCGGCGCGCGCCGACCGGCAGGTGCTCGCTCGGGCGGGCGCGGCGCGGCGTTTGCGCCCGCTCAGCCGGCGCGCGGCGCCCGGCGGCAGCACGAGCGCGAGCGCGCGCGCGATCGTCGAGCAGTACTCGGCCGCGATCCACTCGGCCAGCGCCACCAGCTCGACGGGCACAGCCAGCTCCGAGCGCGCGCAGCGGCGCGAGCAGCTTCTCCTCAGACACCTCGCTGCGCTCGGCCAGCGCCGACACCACCCCGAGCACCTCGCCGGCGGCCGAACGGCACGACCAGCATCGAGCCGACGTCCACGACGCCTCCACGCAGCTCCTCGGGCAGCCGGTAGTCGAACGGCCCGCGCAGCGCGCGGGCGGTCGTCATCGGCTCGACCTGGGCGATGGCTGACATCGCACGACCCGACCCGTGGACGGTTAGGCCGCCTCGCCGGACCGCCCCTCTAGCCGACTGCCGGCGCCCGCGCCTGGGTCAGAGCCCGGCGGCGGAGCGCAGCGCCGTGCGCCTTGTCGGTGCGTCTCCCACGTGAAGTCGTGGTCGTCGCGGCCGAAGTGACCGTAGGCGGCGGTCTTCTGGTAGATCGGGCGGTGCAGTTTGAGCTCCTCGCGGAAACGCGCCGGGGCGCAGGTCGAAGTGCTCGTCGACGAGCTGGGCGATCTGCGCGCGGCCGATCTGCTCGGTGCCGAACGTCTCGACCATCACCGACACGGGGTGCGCGACGCCGATCGCGTAGGCGACCTGCACCTCGGCGCGGTCGGCGAGGCCGGCGGCGACGATGTTCTTGGCCACCCAGCGCGCGGCGTAGGCGGCCGAGCGGTCGACCTTGGAGGGGTCCTTGCCGGAGAACGCGCCGCCGCCGTGACGGGCCATGCCGCCGTAGGTGTCGACGATGATCTTGCGCCCGGTCAGCCCGCAGTCGCCCATCGGCCCGCCGATCACGAAGCGCCCGGTCGGGTTGACGAGGAAGTTCTTCAGCAGCTTGCTTCTCGTCGTACAGCCCGCTCGGCAGCACCGGGCGCAGCACGTGCTCGAACAGGTCGGGCTTGATCAGCGCTCTCGGCGTCGATGCCGTCGGCGTGCTGGGTGGAGATCAGGATCTTCTCGATCGCCACCGGCCTGCCGTCGCGGTAGCGGACCGTCACCTGGGTCTTGCCGTCGGGGCGCAGGTAGGGCAGCACCTCGCCCTTGCGCACCTCCGCCAGGCGCTTGGCGAGCTTGTGCGCGAGCGCGATCGGCAGCGGCATCAGCTCCTCGGTCTCGTTGCGTGGCGTAGCCGAACATCATGCCCTGGTCGCCCGCGCCGGCGACGTCGAGCTCGTCCTCGTCGGCGGGGTCGTGGCGCGTCTCATACGCCGCGTCGACGCCCTGGGCGATGTCCGGGGACTGCTTGTCGATCGCGTTGATCACCGCGCACGTGTCGCAGTCGAAGCCGTACGCGGCGTTGTCGTAGCCGATCCGGCGCACCGTCTCGCGCGCGATCTCCTGGATGTCGACGTAGGTGTCGGTCGAGATCTCCCCGGAGACGACGATCAGGCCGGTGTTGACGAGCGTCTCGCAGGCGACGCGCCCGTAGGGGTCGTCGGTCAGGACGGCGTCGAGCACGCCGTCGGAGATCTGGTCGGCGATCTTGTCCGGGTGGCCCTCGGTGACGGACTCGGAGGTGAACAGGAACTCGTTGTCTGCATGCTGGCTCATGGCGTTGGGTCGGCTCCACGGTCGTCGGGCGAGAGGTATCAGAGAGCTTCGTGGAGAAAAGTCGGCAGAGTCTATCCACGCGCGGGCGCTCGCCCACCGCTCCTGGAGCGTGTCTGCCCGCGTCCGCGCTGGCCGCGCTCGACGAAGTCGATGATCAGCGGCACGCCGTCCATCCCGTAGCGCGCGCGCAGGCGGTTCTCCATGAAGTAGGCGTAGTCGCGCGTGACGCGCGCGCGGGAGTTGACCTGGATCGCAAAGCGCGGCGGGCGCTCGCCGATCTGGGCCATGTAGATCAGCTTGAGCCGATGCTGGCCGGCGCCGCGGCGCGTACCGACCGGCGGCTGGCGCGCCTGCACGGCCTCGGCCAGGAAGCGGTTGAGCTCGGGTGTGGGAATGCGCCCGGCCGTGCGGTCGCCGAGCGCGATCGCCTCGCTCAGCAGGCGCGAAACGTGCCGGCCGGTCAGCGCGCTGGCGGTCAGCACGCGGGGGCGCAGGCGCAGCTTTTCCGCGACGCGCGCGCGCTCGTGCTCGAGTCCCGCTCTCGGTCGCCTCTCGCAGATGTCCCACTTGTTCAGCACGAGCGCGGTCGCGCAGCCGGCCCTCATCGCCAGCTCGGCGATGCGCTGGTCCTGGGAGGTGACGCCGTCGCGCGCGTCGCACACGACCAGCGCGACGTCGGCGCGCTCGGCGGCGCGGCGGGAGCGCAGCGAGGTGTAGTACTCGACCGAGTCAGCCACCTTCGACTGGCGGCGGATGCCGGCCGTGTCGATCAGCGTCAGCTCGGCGTCCGTCCACGATCAGGCGGCGTGTCGATCGCGTCGCGCGTGGTGCCCGCGACCTCGGAGACGATCACGCGCTCCTCGCCGAGGAAACGGTTCACGAGCGAGGACTTGCCGACGTTCGGCCGCCCGATCACCGCGAGGCGGACGGTGTCCTCGTCGCGGCTCGTCGGCTCGCCGGCCGGCAGCAGCTCGCACGATCCGGTCGAGCAGGTCGCCCGAGCCGAGACCCTGCGCGGCGGATACGGCCAGCGGCTCGCCCGAGCCCGAGACGGTGGAACTCGGCGCGCATAGCGGAATGTCGCCGACGCCATCGCACTTGTTGGCGGCCACGATCACCGGCACCGGCGAGCGGCGCAACAGGTCGGCCAGCTCCTCATCGCCCGGCCTGACACCCGCGCGCGCGTCGACGACGAGCACCGCGACCTGGGCGTCGGCGAGCCCCGCGCGCGCCTGGTCGCGGATCGATCCCGCCAGAGGATCCTCGTCCTCGAAGTCCACCCCGCCGGTGTCGATCAGCTTGAACTGGCGCCCGTTCCACTCACAGTCGAGCTCCTTACGGTCGCGCGTTACGCCGGGGCGCTCGTGCACGACCGCCTCGCGCGTGCCCGTGAGACGGTTGATCAGGGAGGACTTCCCGACGTTGGGATAGCCGACGACGGCGACCTTCAGCATCAAGCCAGTATGACCGGCCGGGCGCGAGGCTCCGGCTCGCGCCCGAACGCTGTGCGGCTGAAGGCCGGATTCCAGCCTCACCCGCGGACGTTCAGGGCACTAGCTAGCAGGCCGGCGATGCGATCGACGACCTCCTCCACGCTCAGACCGGTCGTGTCGAGCATGACGGCGCCCGGCGCGGGCGCCAGCGGGCTGTGCTGGCGTGTGGAGTCGCGCTCGTCGCGCAGGGCCTGCTCGGCGAGCACCGTGTCCGGATCTGCGCCCAGCTCGATCGCTCGTCTGCGCGCGCGCTCGTTAGAGTCGGCGGTGAGGAAGACCTTCAGCTCCGCGTCGGGCGCGACGACCGTGCCGATGTCACGTCCCTCTGCCACCAAATCGCCGCGTGCGATCAGCTCGCGCTGCTTGGCCACGAGCGCCTCACGTACGCCCGGATCGGCAGCCACACGCGAGGCCGCCTCAGAAACCTCGGGCGTGCGGATCTCCTCGGTCACGTCGCGCCCGTCGAGGAACGACTCGCGCTCCCGCAGACTCGATGCTCGCCTGGCGCGCCAGTGACGCCGGCTCTCGTGCGGCTGCCCAAGCGAGAGCAGCGCCACGCAGCGATACATCGCGCCGCTGTTCAGATAGGTAAAGCCAAGCCGCTCCGCAAGCGCCCGTGCAACCGTGGACTTGCCCGCGCCGGCAGGACCGTCGATCGCTATGAGCACGCGATCCGCCCGCGCCCGTCAGCCGCGCAAGCGTCCTTGCCATATAGGGACCATAGGGACCATCACGAGCACAACCGTGCCAGGTCCTCCACGAACCCCGGGTAGGACACGGCCGCAGCCTCGATCCCCACGACCTCGACCCCCTCGCGCGAGGCCAGCCCGGCCACCGCGCCCATCATCGCCATGCGGTGGTCCCCGCGCGCGTCGAGAACGCCCCCGCGCAGACCGCCCGTGCCGCGCACGGCGAAGCCATCCTCGGTGGCCTCGATGTCCGCGCCCAGGCCGCGCAGACCGTCCACCACCCCGGCGATGCGGTCGGACTCCTTCACACGCAGCTCCTGCGCGCCGTGCACGACCGTCTCGCCCTCGGCGAAGCAGCCGAGCAGAGCGAGCAGAGGCAGCTCGTCGATCGCCAGGGGCACCTCCTCGGGCTCCACCACCGTCGCCTCCAGCGCGCCGTGGGCGACGTCGAGGTCGCTGACCGGCTCCAGCGCGGAGAGCTCGCCCGACTCGTCCTCGAGGTCGCCGAGCACGATCCCGCGCATGCGCCGCACGATCCGCAGAAAGCCCGAGCGCGTCCAGTTGACGCCGACGTCGCGCAGCAGAAGGCGCGAGCCGCGCACGAGCACGCCGGCGGCCATCGAGGAACGCGGCCGAGCTGGCGTCGCCGGGAACGCGCAGGCGGTCGAGGATCAGCTCGTCGGCGTTGACGACGGTGACGTGGCGGCCGTTGCGGTGGATGTTGACGCCGGCTCGCAGCAGCATCCGCTCGGTGTGATCGCGGCTGCGCTCGGGCTCGCCGACGGTCGTGGCGCCGTCCGCGGCGAGCGCGGCCAGCAGCACGCACGACTTGACCTGGGCGCTTGAGACCGGCAGCTCGCAGGAGATGGCACGCAGACGGGCGCCGCGCACGGTGAAGGGCGGAAAGCGCCCGCGGTGCGCGTCGAGCTCCGCTCCCATCTGGCGCAGCGGCACGGCGATGCGGTCCACCGGGCGCCGCCGGATCGAGGCGTCGCCGTCGAGCGTGAACGAGCGGCCCTCCTGCGCGGCCAGCCAGCCGGGCAGGAGGCGCATCAGCGTGCCCGCGTTGCCGACGTCGATCGGCCCGTCGGGCTCGCGCGCCTCGCGCAGCCCCGTCCCGCGGATCGTGATCTGCTCGCCGCGCGTCTCCACGAGCGCGCCGAGCGCGCGCACGGCGTCCAAGGTCGAGGTCGTGTCGGCGGCATGCAGGTAGTTCTCGATCCGCACCGGCTCTGCGGCCATCGCCCCGAGCAGGGCGGCGCGATGAGAGATCGACTTGTCCGCCGGCGCGCGCAGCTCGCCGGTGAGCCCGCCTGAGGGCTCGAAGCGCATGTCCATGCGGGCAGTATGACCGGGCGGGGCGGCCCGGGCGGGATCAGTCAATGCGGGTGTCGAGGCTCAGTGCGAGATGTCCCGTTTGCCGACCGCCGGTCGGAATGAGAGATGTGGAGACTTTGCAAACAGCAAACAGGTGGTAGGTGGTAGGTGGTATGATTCAGTGGACGATGACAATGAAGAAGACCAGCATCTACATCGATCCGGCGGTCGATCGCGCGCTCGCTCGCAGGGCCAGGCGAGAAGGCACGACGAAGGCCGCCCTCATCCGCGAGGCGCTCGCAAACGCGGCGGCGCCGGCGATGCGCGTGAAGCCGCGGGGAGGCAGTGTTCGCGGGCCCGGGCGACCTCTCCCAGAACGTCGACTATTATCTGGACGGCTTCGGAGAAGACTGATCGTCATCGACACGTCAGTCGTGCTGGCCTTCTTGGACCGCAACGACGCCAATCACGAGCTCGTCGACGCATGGATGCGCACCCAGGAGGACGAGCTGGTCACGACTCCGCTCGTCGTGGCCGAGCTCGACTATCTCGTTGCACAGGCGAGGCGGCAGCGACGCCGCTCGCATCCTGCACGAAGACTTCGACGATGGCGCCTATCTGGTCGAATGGTGGCCGAACGCGATCCACGAGACCGTCGCCGTGGCCAAACAGTACGAGTCGATGCCGCTCGGCTTGAGCGACGCTTCGCTCGTAGCGTTGGCGGCACACCTGCAGACCACGACGATCGCGACCCTCGACGAACGCCACTTCCGCGCGCTGAAACCGTTGTCCGGAGCAGATGCGTTCACGCTGCTGCCGGCCGACGCCGCCGGTTGAGCCGGACCGTGGCCCTCGTCGCCGCCGTGGCGACGCTGCCTGCTGTTCGCGCCGACGCTGACCCGGCGACGTCCGAGAGCGTGCCCCTCACGCGCGGGCCACGGGAAAGCCCAGGGCGGCGATCAGCTGCTCGGCGCGAGCGGCCTGGGGCTCGCCGCCGACCCACAGCGCGACCACCCCCTGGCGGTTATTCTCCGAGGGGGAGAGCACCATGTCGACGATGTTCACGCCCGCCTGACCCAGGGTCAGCGCCAGCTCGGCGATCACGCCCGGGCGGTTGGGCACCGAGACGCGCAGCTCCAGCACCGCCCCGCCGGTCAGGCCCGCGCCGAGCAGCGCCTCGCGATCGGCGCGCGCGCGCTCGTTCCAGGCGGCTATCGCCTGAGCGTCGCCCCGTTCCAGCGCCGCGCGTACATCGTCCAGGCTCTCGGTCAACCCCTCTATGCCCGCGACCAGCGCGTCCCGGTTGGATAGGTAGATGTCCGTCCAGATCGCGGTGTTCGCGCCGGCCACACGCGTGGCGTCGCGGAAGCTCGGGCCGACCGCCGGCAGGCGTTGGCGATCCTCACGAGCCTCGCCTGCAAGAGCGCTCGCCGCCTGAACGACGAGCAGGTTGGCGAGCACATGCGGCAGATGCGACACGGACGCCATCAGGCGGTCGTGGGTCTCGGCGTCGATCGCACTCGGCCGCGCCCCGAAGCTCGTCAGCAGCCGGTGCAGGCGCTCGTACAGCACGCCGGCGGTGCTGCCACGCGCGGGCGCCAGGTACCACGTGGCGCCGTCGAACAGGTCCGCGCGGGCGTGCTCCACCCCGGCGGTCTCCGCGCCCGCCAGGGGATGCCCGCCGATGAAGCGCTCGTCCGCCACGCCCGCGCGCGCGACGACGCGCTTGGTCGAGCCGACGTCACTCACCACGGCGCCCGGGGCCGCATCGGCGAGGGCCTGCACGCACCGTCTCTGAGAGCGCCCCCACCGGCGTGGCCACGAATACGACGTCCACACCCGCACCGCGCCGGGGATGTCCATGGCCTGCTCATCGATC
This sequence comes from uncultured Solirubrobacterales bacterium, assembly GCA_963839965.1. GTDB lineage: Bacteria > Actinomycetota > Thermoleophilia > Solirubrobacterales > Solirubrobacteraceae > Palsa-744. Next base: position 45,854 of record CAWIWX010000003.1, on the reverse strand, counting down.
GCCCCCAGCCGTACGGCCAGGGCGCGCACGCGCTCGTCGGGGTCATACCCGCACACCTCGCGCGTCCGCCCGCGCGCGCGCGGCCAGGCCGATCGAGCCGCCGATCAGCCCGACCCCGAGGACGGCGATCCTCACCCCCGCCCCGCGAGCCAGCCCGCCCCGCGAGTGCTGACCGGCCTCATCGAGCGCCCGGGAGAACCGGGTGCGAGAGTGCCGGGATGACATCGCCGTCAGCCCGCCACCTCTCCTGACACCGACCCCAGCGCCTTGCCCGCCAGCTCCGTCGCGCGCGCCACTGCCCGGGTGTACTCGCGCAAACGACTCCGCGCGCAGCGCCTGCGGCCCATCGCAGACGGCCTCCTCGGGGTTGGGGTGGATCTCGACGATGATCCCGTCGGCGCCGATCGCCGCGGCGGCCAGCGACAGCGGCACACCAGCTCGCGCCGGCCCGCGGCGTGGCTGGGGTCGACGATCACCGGCAGGTGGGAGAGCTCCTTGAGCACGGCACGGCCATCAGATCCAGCGTCACGCGGCGATAGGCGGTCTCGAACGTGCGGATCCCGCGCTCGCACAGCATCACGTTGGGGTTGCCTTCCTTGAGGATGTACTCGGCCGCCATCAGCAGCTCATCGAGCGTCGCGGCCAGACCGCGCTTGAGCAGCGCCGGGCGGCCCGAGCGCCCGATCTCCGCGAGCAGCGGGTAGTTCTGCATGTTGCGCGCGCCGATCTGGATCACGTCGGCGACCTCCAGGACCGCGTCGAGGTCGCGCATGTCCATCAGCTCGGTGACGATCGGCAGGCCCGTCTCGGCCTTGGCCTCGGCGAGCAGCCGCAGCCCCTCCTGGCCGAGCCCCTGGAAGGCGTACGGGGAGGTGCGCGGCTTGTAGGCGCCGCCGCGCAACAGCGACGCGCCCGCATCGCGTACGCGCGCGCGGTCTGCAGCACCTGCTCGCGCGACTCGACCGTGCAGGGGCCGGCGATCAGCGAGAAGTGCTCGCCGCCGATCTTGCGTCCCTCGATGTCGAGCACCGTGCGCTCGCCGTGGGTTATCTGCGAGGAGGCGAGCTTGTAGGGCTTGAGGATCGGCACGACGCGGTCGACCCCGGGCTGGCCCTCCAGGCCGAGGCTCTCGACGTTCGCGTCCTGCTCGACGTCGCCGATCGCCCCGATCACGGTCACGCGCGCGCCCGGTGCTGCGGTGGGCGAGCGCCCCGGCTCGCTCGATCTTCTCAACGACCGCCTCGACCTCCTCGGGGGTCGCGGTCTCCTCCATTACGATCATCATCGACTCATCCTTTCACTGACGCCTGGATTATGGACTGAGAGCGTGAGCTGGCGCGTGCACGCCGGGTGTGGCGCTCGGTCCGGACATCGGACCCGGGTGCGGCCGCCGGCGCCCGCTCACGCGACGGGCAGGGGCCGAAGCGCCTAGATAAATCGCCAGGCGGATAGGCGTAGGAGGACGACCACGCGGTGCGGGCGCGAGTGCTGCCAGAGGATGATGTGCGATCCGTGGCCATGGCCGTTCTCAGATGGTTGTAGCAGAGAAGATTTGCCCGCACAAGCCCGAACGGGTTATGTTGGGCCGCGTCCTGGCAGGCGGTTGCGGTCACCGAGCCGCAGGGAGCGGCGCATGCGCCGCCCCGCATAACGGTGTCGCGTCGGGCACCGATCGCGTCGGTGCGGGCGCGATTGGGCATGGCCCGGGGCGAGGCGATGCGCGATGCGATGCGGCGTCGAACATGCCCGATGAGCCCTACAGCACCTCGGCGAGCGCCGCCAGAAAGCGCGCGTTCTCAGCGGACGTGCCGTAGGTGACGCGCAGCGCGGGCGTCTGTGAGCCCAGCGCGCCGCCGCCGCGGACGAGCACGCCGCGCTCTTCCAATCCGCGCATGACCTCGGCCTCGTCCCGTTCGCCGAGGTCGATCCAGCAGAAGTTCGCCTGCGAGTCGGCAACCGCAAGGCCCAGCGCGCGCAGGCCCTCGGCCACGGAGGAGCGCTCGGCGACGGTGCGCGCACGCGTTCCTCGACCTCGTCCTGATGGGCGAGCGCCTCCACCGCGGCGGCCTGGGCGAGCGCGTTGCAGAAGAACGGCTGGCGCACCTGATCGACCGCGCGGGGCAGGTCCTCGGAGCCGCACAGCGCGAACCCGACGCGCAGGCCGCAGAGGCCATGCACCTTGGAGAACGTCCGCAGCAGCACGAGGTTGGGGTGGGCGGGCAGCAGCTCGACGGAGGCGTCGGGGTCGCCGAGCAGGTTGAACTCGCAGTAGGCCTCGTCGACGATCACGCATACGTGCGGCGGGACCTCGGCGACGAACGCGGCGATGTCGGCCGGCGCCAGCGCGGTGGAGGTCGGGTTGTTCGGGTTGCACACGATCGCAAGGCGGGTGGCGACCGTGATCTCCGACAGTATCCCCGCGAGGTCGTGGCGCTGGGCGCAGTCCAGCGGGACAGTGATCGCGCTCGCTCCCGAGGCCGCGCGAGAGGTGGGGGTAGACCGAGAACGACGGCCACGCGTGCACGAGCTCTGAGCCGGGCTCGAGCAGCGCCTCGCCGGCCGCGAGCAGGATGTCGCACGAGCCGTTGCCGATCGCGATGCACGACACCGGCACTTCGTAGCGGCCGGCGAGCCGCTCGCGCAGGATCGAGTTGGACGGGTCGGGATAGCGGTTCAGATCGGACAGCGCGCGGTCGATCGCCTCGCGCACCGCAGGCAGGGGCGAATAGGGCGACTCGTTGCTGGCCAACCGCACGAGCGGCGCCTGCTCGGCGTAGCCGCCCGCGGCCGGGTAGACGGGGATGCGGCGGATGCGCTCGGCGAACTCCAGGGGCATGGGGCTCTATTGTGACGGACCGCCGCCCGCGACCGACCCGCCGCAGCGCAATCTCCCCGAGGCCGCGGCGACACGCCGGGGTGGGCCGCCGCGACCGCATAGAGCGGGGCGCGGCCGGCGATCGATCCCTCCTACTGCGCCGACTGCAGGTCGGCGCGCAGCTGCGCCGGCCTCGCCGAGGTAGACGTGCCGGGACTCGTGGTGCTCGTCGGCGTGGTAGTGGATCAGGACCCTGATCACGCGGGGCATCGAGCGCGGCACCGGGATCTCCCGCGCGCACAGCAGCGGCACGCGCTCGAACCCGAGCGCCCGCGCGGCGACGGCGGGGAACTCGGCGTTGAGATCGTTCGTGGCGGTGAATATGCAGCTGACGACGTGGTCGGGCGTGAGCGAGTTGCGCTCCATGATCGCGCTCATCAGCTCGGTGGTCGCGTCCAGGATCTCCTGGGCGTCGTTGCGCGCGCACGCTCGTGGCGCCGCGCAGGGCGAACAGTCGTTGGGACATCGCGGCGATTGTGTCAGAGCGGGAGGGGGGCAGGCGAAGCGGGAGGGGGGCGAGCCCCCCTCCCGACCACCCCCCGCAGTGGATGCGCCAGCGCCGGGCCGGCAAAGCCGGCCCTCGTGGCAAAAGATCAACGCTGTGGGTAGATGCGCAACTGCTCGACCTCTGTGTCGCTCAAGCGCCTGTATGCCCCGGGCGCGAGGCCGTCCAGGCGCAGCGGTCCAAACGCGACGCGCTCGAGCGCCAGCACGGGATGGCCGACCGCCTCGCACATGCGCCGCACCTGGCGGTTGCGACCTTCGTGAAGGGTCAGCTCGATCAGATTCGAGGCGCGCCCACCCAGCCGGTGTACGCGCGCGGGCGCGGTGAGACCGTCGTCCAGTCGCACTCCTCGGCGCAGCGCCCTCACCGCCTGCTCCCGGACGGGGCCGCCGCCCACCCTGGCGCGGTAGGTCGCGGGACCTCATAGCGGGGATGGGTCAGGCGGTTGGCGAGCTCGCCGTCGTTGGTGAGCAGGATCAAGCCGCTGCTGTCCACGTCCAGGCGCCCGACCGGGTACAGGCGCAGCTGCCGACCCGCCGGCACCAGCTCGACAACGGTCGGGCGACCGTGGGTGTCGCGCGCCGTTGAGACCACTCCGAGGGGCTTGTTCACCATGTACACGACCCTGGGCTCGGCGCCCGCCAGCACGCGGCCGTCGACCTCGACGCGATTGTCCTCGTCAACGCCGCACGCAGGGTCGGTCACGGTCTCGCCGTCCACGCTGACGCGCCCCTGCGCGATCAGCTCCTCCGCCGCTCGCCGCGAGGCGACGCCGGCGTGGGCGAGGTGCTTGGCCAAGCGCATCCCTCTGACGCCTCTACTCCGGGATCGGTCCGCCCCCGCCCGAGCCTCCCCGGCGCCCAGCAACCGCTCGCGCAGCTCGGCCTGCTCCTCGGGAGTCGGGTCCCAGCGCGCGACGTCGGGTAGGTCCTCCAGGGAGCGCAAGCCGAATAGCTTCAGGAACAGCGCGCCCGTGCGATAGATGATCGCGCCGAACTGCGAGCGCCCGGCCTCTTCGATCAGGCCGCGCTCTAGCAGCGTGGTCGCGGCCGAGTCGGCGTTGACGCCGCGGATACGCGTGATCTCCGGGCGCGAGACCGGTTGCAGGTAGGCGACGATCGCGAGCGTCTCGGCCTGTGCGGGCGTGAGCGTGGCCGTGCGCGGGCGGCTGAACAGGCGCCTGGCGGCGTCCTCGCTGGAGGGGTCGGTCGCGAACGTGTACCCGCCGGCCAGCTCGCGCAGCACGATTCCGCGCATGCCGGGCGCGTAGCGCCGGGCCAGCGCGCCGAGCGCCGCCTGCACGTCCGCATCGCCGGCTTGAGCCGCTTCGGCGAGCTCCTCGGCGCTCAGTGGATCGGGGGAGAGGAACAGCAGCGCCTCGATCGTGCTCTGGAGCTGCGCCTCGCCGGCGCCCTCGCCAGCGCCGTTGTGCAGGCGCCTGTACGGGAATCTCATCTTGCGCGCCGAGGCGCTCCCCGGGTCGCTCCCCGGCGAAGATGTCCGTCGGCGCATCGATCGGCGTATCCACGCCGCCTATCCTGCCACGGCCGCGATCGTGGCCGCGGGTCGGGCGGCCACAGCCTCGATCTCGATCTCGCCGAAGCTCTCCGGCTGGCGCCAGTCGGCCTCGCCGCGCTTGTACAGCTCGAGCAGCGCGAACAGCGTGACCGCGACAGTCATGCGGTCGGCGCCGCGCACGGCCTCATCGAAGCTAAACGCCCCGCGCGCAAGCAGCTCGCGCAGATGCGAAAGGCGCTCTGAGACGCGTCACGCGCTGGGCGCAGATGTGGCGCAGGCTGATCGTCGGCGGCATCGCAAGCAGCCGTCCGATCGCCTCACCCAGGATCGCCGGGTCCTGCGAGGGGCCATCCCACGCCGGGCCGGTAAGCGGCGCAGGTGCGCGGGCGGCGGGACTTCGCGAAAGCGCGTGCCGTGCTCGCGCGCGAGCAGCTCCTTCAGGTGGCCCGCTGCGGAGCGGTAGCGGCGCGCGTCCAGCATCCGCTCGAGCAGCTCCTCGGCTGCCTGCTCGGGCTCCATGTCGAGCAACTCCTGCTCGTCCTCTGAGGCGAGCATCAGCTTGGACTTGAGCTCCAAGAGCGCGGCGATCAGCACGATGAACTCGGTCGCGGTCTCGAGGTCCAGCTCGCCCCGCGACCTCCAGGTGGTCGAGGTAGGCGAGCACCACGTCCGCGAGCGCCAGCTCGAGCAGGTCGATCTCTTCGCGCAAGATCAGCGTCAGCAGCAGGTCGAACGGCCCGCTGAACACGTCCAGGTCGAGGTCGAGCGTGGCGATGGTCATGCTCTTCACCGTACCGATCAGCTCGATGGCCGGTCCGCCGCCCGGGCCGACGCCCATGCGCTCGCGCACCTCCACAAGCGTGCCGCGCGCGATCGCCCGCGCGCGCGCGGCCCCATCGGCGAGGATCGCATCCAATGCCGCCTCATCCGCGCGCAGCGCGGTGTAGCGCTCGCGCACCGGCGCGAGGTACTCGAACACGGCCTCGCCACCGCGGCCTTCAGATCGCCGTACCCGCGCGCGTCGGCCATCTGCGCTTCGACCGCCTCGGGCGTCGTGTCGCGCGCGACCGCGAGGATCTCGATCAGGTTCGACACGCCCGGCTTGTCCGGTCCGCGGGCGATCTCCTTGCCCGAGTCGGTGACCGCGCTCTTGATCTTCCGTCTCGATCTCGCGCGGCTCGTCCAGCACATACACGGTCCCCAGCTCGCGAGGCGCCCGTCGTGGACATCTTGCGGGTCGGGTCCTGCAAGTCCATGATCCGCGCGCCCACCGGCGGGATGCGGTGCTCGGGCACGACCAGCACGTCCGCCTCGCCCTCGCCGGCGCCGAACCGCGAGTTGAAGCGCCGCGCGACGTCGCGCATCAGCTCCAGGTGCTCGCGCTGATCCTCGCCCACGGGCACCTCCTGCGCGCGGTAGGCGAGCACGTCGGCGGCCTGAAGCACCGGGTAGACGAGCAGCCCGGCGGAGATCAGCTCGCGCTGGGTGAGCGACTTGTCGCGGAACTGGTGCATCCGCTGCAGGCGCCCGAGCTCGGTCACGCTGCACAGAAGCCAGCACAGCTCGGTGTGCTCCTGGACGTCGCCCTGGCGGAACAAGATGCAACGCGCCGGGTCAAGGCCCGCGGCGAGCAATAGCGCGGTCAGGTCATACACGCTCTCGCGCAGCCTGGCCGGCTCGTAGGAGACGGTGATCGCGTGCAGGTCGACGATGCAGTACAGCGCCTCGCCCCTGTCCTGCCCCGAGACGTACTGGGCGATCGCACCGATGTAGTTGCCCAGGTGCTTTGACCCCGTGGGCTGGATGCCGGAGAAGATGCGCATCTACGGGAGAGCCTGCCGGATGACCGGATGCTTCGCGGCGGCGACCTCGTCCAGCCGGCGGACCGGGGTCGTGTAGGGAGCGTTGCAGGCGATCTCGGGCCCGTCAGCGGCGGCCTCGCGCAGGATCGCGGCGATCGCGTCGGCGAAGGAGTCGAGCGTCTCGCGGGTCTCGGTCTCGGTCGGCTCGACCATCAGGGCCTCGTCGACGAGCAGCGGGAAGTAGACGGTCGGGGGGTGAAACCCGTGGTCGAGCAGCCGCTTGGCGAGGTCGAGCGTCTTCAGCCCGAGCTCGCGCTTCATCGGGCCGCCCGAGAGCACAAACTCGTGCATGCACAGATCCCCGTACGCGAGCGGCAGATGCTCCGCGACGCCGGCCTCGCGCAGCCGCGCGAGCAGGTAGTTGGCGTTCAGCACCGCCGTCTCCGAGGCGTCGCGCAGGCCGTCTGAACCGAGCGAGCAGATGTAGGCATAGGCTCGCACGAAGCAGCCGTAGTTGCCGTGAAACCCGCGCAGCCGCCCGATCGAGCGCGAGCCCGGGCGCTCGCCGTCCGCGCCGCCATCGCCGTCACTACCACCACCGCCGTCGCCGTAGGCGAGGTCGAACACGGTCTCCGGTAGTGCGGCCCCGTTCGCGAGGTCGCCCGCCGGCGCGGCGCCGTTCGCGCGCGCGCTCTCTCTCCCGTCAGAACCATTCGCCGGGCCATCCTGACGCACGACGATCGGCATCGGCAAAAACGGGGCGATCCGCTGCGACACGGCGATCGGGCCCGACCCCGGGCCGCCGCCGCCGTGGGGCTGGGTGAAGGACTTGTGCAAGTTGAAGTGCACGATGTCAAACCCCATGTCGCCAGGCCGGGAAAGGCCCATCACGGCGTTCAGGTTCGCCCCGTCGTAGTACAGCGTCGCGCCGACCCCATGCACGACCCGAGCGATCTCCTCGATGTTCGGGTCGAAGATCCCAAGCGTGTTCGGGTTGGTCAACATCAGACACGCCACGTCAGAGTCGGCGTGCGCGCGCAGGTCGTCGAGGTCGATCCCTCCGTGCGAGTCGGTCGCGAGCTTTACGACCTGAAGGCCGGCCATCGTGACGGTCGCCGGGTTGGTTCCATGCGAGGTGTCGGGGGTCAGGACCCTGTGACGATGCGTCTCACCCCGAGACTCGTGGTAGGCGCGCGTCAGCAGCAGGCCCGCAAGCTCGCCGTGGGACCCGGCCGAGGGCTGCAGCGAGACATGCGGCAAGCCGGAGATCTCCGCCAGCGCGGTCTGCAGCCGCCACATCAGCTCGAGCGCCCCCTGCGCGCGGGCGGGGTCCTGCAGCGGGTGCAGCCGCGCGTGCCCGTCAAGCGCGGCGGCGCGCTCGTGCAGGCGGGGGTTGTGCTTCATCGTGCACGAGCCGAGCGGGTAGAAGCCCGAGTCCAGGTCGTAGTTGCGCTTGGAGACGCCCACGTAGTGGCGCACGATCTCGGGCTCTGAGACCTCCGGCAGGCGGGGCGGCTCGGTGCGGCGGAACCGCGCAGGCAGCAGCTCCTCGGCGGCGACCTCGGGCACGTCGATGGCAGGACACACAAACGCGCGGCGCCCCGGGGCGCCCTTCTCGAAGATCGTGCGCGCACGGTCGCGCTGCTGCGGGGTCTCGGCAATCATGCCGGCACCGCCTGACGCTCCGCTGCCACGGCCGCACCAAGCACGTCTGCGAGCCGATCGATGTCGGCGCGCGAGCGCTGCTCGGTAATCGCAACCAGCAGTCCCCCACGGTCGGACTCGCGTCCGCTCAGCGCTTGGATGTCAACACCAGGGTTCACGCCCGCGCGCGCGCAGCGTGCCTTGACGGCGGCCACGTCGGCGTCGAGGCGCATAGCGAACTCGCGGATCACGGGCTGTGAGTGCATGGTCTGAACACCGTCCAGCGCGGATAGCGTCTCACGCGCGTAGTGTGCGCGCGCGAGCAGCAGCTCCCCCAGCTCGACGATCCCGCGCCGCCCGAGCCACACCAGGTAGACGACGCCCGCGAGCGCGTTCAGGGCCTGGGAGGTGCAGATGTTCGAGGTGGCCTTCTCGCGGCGGATGTGCTGCTCGCGGGTCTGCAGCGTCAGCACGAACCCGCGCCGTCCGTCCACGTCCACGGTCTCCCCCGCGATCCGGCCTGGCATCCGGCGCAGGTACTCCTCGCGGGCCGCGAACAATCCGAACGAGGGGCCGCCGAAGTCGAGGCGATTGCCGAGCGACTGACCCTCGCCGACGGCCACGTCGACCCCGCACTCGCCGGGCGCCGCGAGGACGCCGAGCGTGATCGGGTCGACCTGAGCGGTCACGACCGGGGCATGCCCGCCCGACTTGGCCGCCGCGCTCAGGGCCGCGGCGTCCTCGACCGCTCCGTAGAAGTTGGGCTGGGCGAACATCGCGGCGCTTGTGTCGGCGTCGATCGCCGCACGCCAGGCCTCGATGTCGGTGACGCCGCCGGAGAGCCCCACCTCGACCACGTCCATGCCGTAGCCGTGGGCATAGGTGCGCAGCGTCTCGATCGAGTGCGGGTGCATGCCGGCGCTGAGGACGATCTTGCGCTTGCCGTTGTGCAGCTTGGCCAGATATCCCGCCGCCGCCACCGCCGACGGCCCCTCGTAGACGGACGCATTTGACACCGGCAGGCCCGTGAGCTCGCAGATGGCGGTCTGGTACTCGAAGGAGACCTGCAGGCCGCCCTGGGAGATCTCCGGCTGGTAGGGGGTGTAGGGGGTCAGGAACTCCGAGCGCTCCATCAACATGTCGATCAGGGCCGGCACGTAGTGGTCGTACATGCCCGCGCCGAGGAACGAGATCTCATCCTCGTCGCTGACGTTGCGCGAGGCCAGCTCGCGCAGGTGCGCGTACACGTCCTGCTCGCCCATCCCGCCGGGCAGCGCAAGCGCGCGCTCCAAACGCACGCCGGCCGGTATCTGGCGATCGAACAGCTCCCGCACTGAGCCGACGCCGATCGTGGCGAGCATCTGCTCGCGATCGCACTCGGTGGCGGCGGTGTAGCGGCTCATCGTAGAGCGGGAGGGGGTCAGGCCCCCGACGGGCGGGCACCCCGCCGTGGTCGATCAGCGTCGGGGCGGCAAAGCCGGCCCCTGTGGCACAGATAAGCGCTGTAGGTCACTCTAGGGAGCCTAGCCGCCCAGTGTTGCGGAGTAGGCCTCGGCGTCCAGCAGCGCATCGCGCTCGGCCGAGTCGCTCGGGGCGATCCGCACGAGCCAGCCCTCGCCGTAGGGATCCTCGTTGATCAGCTGCGGGTTCTCGGCGAGCGCGTCGTTGACCGCGACGATCTCTCCCGACAGCGGCGCGAGAACGTCGGAGACGGCCTTGACCGACTCGACCTCGGCGTAGGGCGCGCCCTGCACGAGCAGCGTCCCGACGGCGGGCGCCTCGAAGAACACGACCTCGCCGAGCGCGTCCTGCGCGTACCAGGTGATCCCCAGCGTCGCCTCCGGGTGGGCGAGATCCGGTCCATCCGCATCGATGCGAGCCCAGTCGTGCTCGGGGTGGTAGAGCAGCTCATCTGGGTAGCTTGCGTCGGCCATGCTCGGACCCTTTCTGCGGAGCGGCCGTCTGGCGCTCGATCGTGTGTGGTGGATGGTGCTCTGGCGGTTCTCGGCGGTTGGGCTAGGCCGCGGGCGGCTCGTCTTTACGGTAGAGGGGCTTCTCGCGAACCACAGCGGAGCGCATCTTGCCACGGACGTCGATCTCGAGACGAGTCCCCACCGCCGAGCGCTCGGCGGGTACATAGGCGAGGCCGATGCCCACACCCAGGCAGGGCGACAGCGTGCCGCTGCTCACCACACCGCCGCCTGAGATCGGGTTGCCCTCGCGCGCGATCCCGGGACCGTCGATCGCGAACGCGACGAGCTTCTGCGCCGGTCCGGCGGCGCGCACCGCCCGCACTACATCGGACCCGATGAAGCCGGTGTCCTCGGCACAGCACCAGCCCAGCCCGGCTTCGATCGGCCCGCGCTCGGTGGACAGATCGTTGCCGTAGAGGTGGTAGCAGGCCTCCAGACGCAGCGTGTCGCGCGCGGCCAGCCCCGCCGGAACCGCGCCGCGGCGGGTCAGCTCATCCCACAGGGCTGGCGCGTCGGCGGGCGAGAGCAGCAGCTCGACCCCGTCCTCGCCGGTGTAGCCGGTGCCGCACACGAGCATCTCGTGGCCCGCGAGCCGCCCGGCGGCCGCAGTCATGCGGGAGGGCAGCGGCGCGTCGGCGATCGCCTGGACCAGTTCGCGCGCGCGGGGGCCCTGCACCGCCAGCATCGCGTATTCGTCGATGCAATCCTCCACGAGCACATCGTCGTACGCGCGCGCGTGCCCGCGCCACCACTCCAGGTCGTGCGCGTGGTTGGCAGCGTTCGTCACGGTCAGCCAGCGGTCGGCGTCCAATCGATAGGTGAACAGGTCATCGAGCACGCCCCCGTCCTCGCGGCACAGCACCCCGTATTGCGCGCCGCCTACCGGGACTCGGGACAGATCATTGGAGATCAGCCGCTGCAGCAGTTGCAGGGACTGCGGGCCAGAAGTCTCGATCTGGCCCATGTGCGAGACGTCGAACATGCCCACGTCCTCGCGCACCGCCATGTGCTCCTGGCGGACACCCTCGTATTGGACGGGCATCTCCCAGCCGGCGAACTCGACCATCTTCGCGCCGGCGGCGAGGTGGCGGTCGAACAGGACGGTGCGGCGCAAGGCGACAGACACCGCCCGCAGGCTATCGAGACCTGCGTCTGTCTCTCTGCGTTGTTCCGGGGGCCATGCGCCCCCGGCGGGAGCGCGCATGCGCGCTCCCGTGACGTGCCGCATGCGGCACGTCATTCCGAACGGCGCATGCGCCGTTTCGGCGGAACTGCACATGTGCAGTTCCGGGGCAGGGGCCGCATGCGGCCCCTGCCACTCCAAGATCAGCGCAAGAACGGAGGCACGTCGATGTCGTCGTCTGAGATCTCAAGCGACGAGCGCTGCCGGTCGTCGATGCGCGGGCTGCGATCCCTCCGGGAGCGGCCCTCCGCGCGCGCGGCGCGTCCGGGGCGGTGGTCAAAGCCCGTGCCGATCACGGTGACGCGGACCTCGTCTGACATCGACTCGTCGATGACCGCGCCGAAGATGATGTTCGCGTTCGGATCGGCCGCGTTCTGGATGATCTCGGCGGCGTCGTTGACCTCGAACAGGCCGAGGTCTTTGCCCCCGGTGATGTTCAGCAGGATGCCCGTGGCGCCGTTGACGGACTCTTCCAACAGCGGCGAGGAGATCGCGACCTTTGCGGCCTCCCCGCAGCGGTTCTCCCCGCCCGCGACGCCGATCCCCATCAGCGCCGAGCCGGCGTCGTGCATGATCGTGCGCACGTCGGCGAAGTCGAGGTTGATCAAACCGGGGATCGTGATCAGGTCGGTGATGCCCTGGATGCCCTGGCGCAGCACGTCGTCGGCCTCGCGGAACGCGTCCAGCATCGAGGTGCGCCGCTCGACGACCGTGAGCAGCTTCTCGTTGGGGATCACGATCAGCGTGTCGACGACCTCGCGCAACCGCTCGATGCCCTCGGCCGCCTGCTTGCCGCGCTGTGAGCCCTCGAAGTCGAACGGGCGCGTGACCACTCCGACCGTCAGCGCGCCGATCTCGTTCTTGGCGATGTCGGCGATCACGGGCGCCGCTCCGGTGCCCGTGCCGCCGCCCTCTCCCGCCGTGACGAACACCATGTCGGCGCCCTTCAGCGACTCCTTGATGTCGTCACGCGACTCCGACGCCGCGGCCAATCCCACCTCGGGGTTGGCGCCCGCGCCGAGACCCTTGGTCGACTCGTGGCCGATGTTCAGCTTCACGTCGGCGTCGCACATCTGAAGCGCCTGCGCGTCTGTGTTGGCGGCGATGAACTCCACACCGCGCAGGCCGGCGTCGACCATGCGGCTGACGGCGTTCGTGCCGCCGCCGCCGACGCCCACGACCTTGATCACAGCCAAATAGCTGCCGGCGTGAGCCATGCCGGCGCCACCGCTCGCAGAAGATGTGCTCTCCATGATTTGGGTTCCCGTCCGCAGCCTTCAGTAATGGTTAAGGGTTATAATCGGCCGCCAGCGGCGACCCCCTGAATTGTGCACGTTATGCAGGGAACTTCACCCTGTCAACAATATCGACCAATCTCGCAACAATCGTTGCAGAACCAGGAACTCTCGACTCCACCTCGAGATCCCCTTCCCCAATACCATCAACCTGAGGTCGAGAATTAGGGTCCCGAGGGCGCTTCCCCGGAGAGGTTCGAGCCGGCGGGAGCGGGTTCGCCGGCCGCGCTCGGTTCGCCAGCGGAGCTCGGTTCGCCGGCGGCTTCGCGCCCGTGCTCGCGGTGCCCGACCCGCCCTCGACAGCAGCGTCCAGGCCCGCGGCCAGTTCCGCGGCGGTGGCCGGGTCCGAACCGCTGGTGGAGGATGCCGATTCGCTCAAAGAGCTCGTTTCGGGATGAGCCGCGCCGGGCGCCCACCCCGCGGCCGGGCGTTCTGGCAGGCGCACGTCGATGTAGGCGGCGCCCACTGAGCTAGGGTCGGCGAGCACGCGGGTGAGCGCAATCCACTTGGCGTGCGCTCGCGTGGCGTCGCCGAAGTAGGCGAGCAGGCCGCTGCGCAGCACGATCGTCAGCCCCCTCGGCCCGAAATACACGCGCGTGACCGTCCGCTCGAGCGCCGCCGGTGCGGCGCCGAGGACGCTCAACGCTCCCAGCAGAGACGCGCCACGCACGCTGTGACCCGTCGCCGGCAGCGTGATACCCGCCTCACCCGTGGCTGTTCCGGTCGTTGTTGCGGTCCCAGCCGCCGTTGCCGTCCCAGTCGCAGTTCCGGCCGCGTTCCCGGTCGCGATTGCGCTCCCTGTCGCGGCCCCGGTCGCGGTGGCGTTCACGAGCGGCAGCGCGCTCGACAGGTATCCGGGCCCGAGCACCACCCCGTCCGCCGCCACGGCGGTGCGGGCGCCATTCTCGACCAGCGTGGCCACGGGCGGCTGCTCGACCACTTCGATGCGCAGCCCGTGCGGGAACAGTGTGCGCGTCCGCACCGAGCGCACGATCGGATACTGGGCGACGGCCGCGCGCAGCACGGTCGGGTTGACGCCGAGCGTGCTCATGCCGCGCGCGGCGCCGCTCAGCGCCGTTTCGATCGCGGCGGTGTCGGCGCCGGTCGCCGCGGCGAGCCCGCTGACGTGCACGCGCTCGACCGCGGTCAGCGAAGAGTGGCGCGCCAGCCACCACCCGCCGCCCAGCAGGGGCATGGCGAGGAGGACAGCGATCAGCGCGATTCGCAGCGGCCGGCGCCGCCACATGAATGCGATGCCGGCGCGGGTCAGGTACGCGAGACCTCCCAACGGGCGCGGAATCCCGAGCATGGGACCACGAACGAGGCGACGTGGGGCGGGCGCGGCGATCGAGCGGGCCATTCACGAGGTCTTCGACCTCCCCACGCGAACCCCTACCACGGAAATCGCACGTCTCCCAGCGTCTGCACCTCGGGCTCCAAAGCGATCCCGAACCGCTCCAGCACGCAGCGGCGGCCCTCGGCCATCACCGCGACCACGTCGGCCGTAGTGGCGGAGCCGGTGTTCTCGATGAAGTTGGCGTGCTTGACGGCGAACCGGGCGCCGCCGACGGTCAGACCGTTGCAGCCGGCCCCGGACAGCAGCTGACCGGCGGTGCGGCCCCGCGCGCGAGGATCGTCGGGATTGGTGAACGTCGATCCGAACGTCTTGATCCCCTGCGGCTGGGCCTCATGCCGGTGGGCGCGCATGTCCGCGAGCGTTTCCTTGACCGTGTCCACGTCGGCGGGCTGCAGCGCAAACGAGGCGCGCGCGACGATCTCACCCGCACACAGGTTGGAGCGGCGATAGCCGAACCCGAGCCGCTCCGGCGCGCGGCGCTCCGAGCCGTCCGCCGTCACGACCTCGGCCCACTCCAGCGTGCGCGCGAGCTCCCCGCCGTAGGCGTTTGCGTTCATCCGCACCGCGCCCCCCACGGTGCCCGGGATGTTGACGCCGAACTCGACCCCCGACAGCCCCGCCTGGGCCGCGCGCGCCGCGACCGAGGGCAGCCGGGCGCCCCCGCCGCAGACGATCCGATCGGGCCCCTCGCGCTGGATCAGCGCGAGCTTGCGGTCGAGCTTTATCACCAACCCGCGCACGCCCTCATCGGCGATCAGCAGGTTCGAGCCCGAGCCCACGACCGCCACTGGCAGGTTCGCGGCGCGCGCCCAGGCCAGCAGCTCGCGCAGCTGGGCGCCCGAGCCCGCGCGGGCGAAGTACTCGGCCTCGCCGCCGGTGCGGATCGTCGCCATGCGAGCAAGCGGATAGTCCCGCTGCACGATCGACGGCACGGTCATGGGTGAGTCCCTAGCCACGATCACTCATCTGACACTCCTTACACCAATCACATTCCCATGGGCACGCAGGGCAAGCTGGGCAAGGACGCAGGGAGCGTGGCGTGCTACGCACGCGAGCGACCGAGGACGCCGATCCAGCGCCGCCATGCGTGCTCATGGGACCAAGGCCCGCGCGAGGGCGTCCACATCCCCGGCGCCCATCACGACACAGAGATCCCCCGCGTCCAGCAGCTCCCGCAGCACCGGCTCGGCGTCGGCGAACGCCGGCAGCCAGTACACCGGCCTGCCGCCCGCGGCGTCCGCGGCGGCCTGCGCAACTAGCACTCCCGTCACGCCGGGATGATCCGGGGGGCGCTCGCGCGCGGGGTACACATCGAGCACGACCACGATGTCGGCCCGGGCCAGCGCCGCGCCGAACTCGCGCGCGAACATGGCCGTGCGCGAGAACAGGTGCGGCTGAAACACGGCGACCAGCCGCTTGTGCGCCAGCGTGCGGGCGCCCGCCAGCGTCGCCGCGACCTCGGTCGGATGGTGAGCGTAGTCGTCGTACACGCGCGCTCCGCGCACAGTTCTGCCCACCAGCTGAAAGCGCCGCCCGGCGCCGCGAAACTCGGCCAGCCCAGCGATCGCGCGATCCTCCTCGGCCCCCGCCAGCCGCGCGGCCTCCAGCGCGGCGGTCGCGTTCAGGGCGTTGTGCGCGCCGGGCACCGCCAGCGCCACCTCGTGCCCGCGCCAGGTGAACCGCTGAGCGCCCTCCGATTCTTCGCCCTCCACGAGCACAGGGCTTGGCGCGTTATAGATGACGACCTCGACCCCGGCCGGCGTCAGCTCCAACAGCTCCGGGCGATCCCACACGACGATCGCCGCGCGCGCGCAGGCCAGGAACGCGCGGAACGCATCGCGCAGCTCTCCCAGCGAGGCGAACGTCGCGTGATGGTCAAGCTCGACGTTGGTGAGAATCGCGATGTCCACGTCCAGCGCCAGCATCGAGCGGTCGGACTCGTCGGCCTCGACGATGAGCCACTCGCCCTCGCCCGTCCACCGCGCATTGGTCTCCCCCACCCCGATCGAGCCGCCCACGAGCCAGTCGGGCGTCATTCCGGCGGCGCGCAGCGCGCTCACCAGCATCGCCGAGGTCGTCGTCTTGCCGTGCGTGCCGGCCACGGCGATCGTGCGCCGCAGCGTGGTCAGCTCGCCCAGCAGCTCGGCTCGCGGGCGCTCGGGCAGGCCGCGCGCGCGGGCCGCTGCGCGCTCGGGGCTCTCGGGCGGGACGGCGCTCGAGTAGACGACCTCCACGTCGTCTCCGTCCGGCACGTTCGCGGCGTCGTGCTCGCCGATCCGCGCCTGAAGTACGCCGTCTGCGGCCAAACGCTCGGTGTACGGTGACGCGGCGCGGTCCGAGCCGCTGACCTGCGCCCCGAGCGCGTGCGCCGCACGCGCGTACCCGCTCATGCCCGCGCCGCCCACGCCGACGAAGTGGATTCGCCGCCCGCTCCACGGTCCCTCTGACACCGGTGCGGTCATGCCCGCCCCGCCCGCCCGGCGCTCTGGCCGGCCGCCCGCAGCAGCTCTTCGGCGACCTCGCGCGCGGCATGCGGCCGCGCGAGGTCCTTGGAGGCCTTCGCCATCGCCGCCAGCCGTGCCCGATCCTCCAGCAGGCCCGCCACCTCCGCCGCCAACCGGGCACCGCTCAGCTCGGAGTCCGCGATCACGACCGCGGCGCCCGCCTGGGCCATCCAGCGCGCGTTGGCGCTCTGGTGGTCGGCGGAGGCGTGCGGGTAGGGCGCCAGGATCGCGGGCAGGCCATATGCGGCGATCTCGAACACCGAGCCCCCCGAGCGCGCGATCACGAGGTCGGCGGCGGCCAGCGCCTGGGCGAACTCGTCCAGGTCCAGGTACTCGCACAGGTCATACCCGGCAGGCAGCTCGTGCCTGGCCAGCTCGGAATAGTCGCGCCGCCCGGCGATGTGCAGTATGCGCAAAGGACGGGCCGCGCGCGCGTGCGCGCGTACGCGCGGCCCGAGATTTTTGCTCGCATCCCTGTCCGGACCCGCGCCGAAACCTGGGTCAGAGCCCGAGCTGGGGTCGAGGGCGGAGCCCGAACCGGAATCAAAGCCCAAACCGGGGTCGGGGGCAGAGCTCTGAGCCTCATCGCCGGCAAACGCGGCGATCGCGGCGAGGTTGATCGAGCGCGCCCCGAGCGAGCCGCCGAACACGAGCACGCACGTCTCTCCCTCGCCGATCTGGAATCGCTCCCGCGCGATCGCGCGATCGGCTCCGGGCACCGGGATCGGGCGGCCCGTCACCCGGTAGCGTCCGCCCCGCGCGTGCTCGTCGCGGCCGGGGATCGCGAACGCCAAACACACCCGCCGCGCGCCGCGCGCGAGCAACCGGTTGGCCAAACCGAGATGACTGTCGGCCTCGCTCAGCACGAGCGGGATGCGCAGGCTCAGCGCGGCCAAACCGACCGGGGCGGTCACGTAACCGCCGCCGCCGAGCACCGCGTCCGGGCGCAGCTCCTTCAGGATGCGCCGCGCGCGCGAAAGCGCCAGCGCGGCACGCGCCAGCGCGCCCAGCGCGCGCAGCGGGTTGGTGCGGCTCACGCCTTCGACCGAGATCGTGTGCAGCTCATACCCCGCCGCGGGCACGAGCTCCGCCTCGGCGCGAGCCCCGCCGATGAACGACACCTCCGCGCCTTCACCCCGCAGCTCCTCCGCGACCGCCAGCGCCGGCGCCACGTGCCCGGCGGTGCCACCGGCCGCGATCACGATCTTCTGCGTCTGTTCCACGGCCCCATCCTGCCGGTTTTCGCCTATGCACATCGGCCGCCCTCGCGACCCGGCGGCCCGCTGGGCGGCCCCCGCCGCGCGGCGGCCGGTCTAGGCCGTGGCCCTGCGTCCGCGCCCGGGCCGGAACTCCGGCCGGGGCTGTGGCTGCTCGCGCGAAACGGACTTCGTGGGCGCCCGACCCCGCGAGGGCACCGCCCGCACGTGCGCGGTCCCGCCCGCGGCCACGTTCAGCAGGAACCCCATCGCGGCCAGCATCACGATCAGACTGCTGGCGCCGTAGGAGACGAACGGCAGCGTCACGCCCGTCAGCGGCGCGAGGCCCAGCACGGCGAACACGTTCAGCAGCGCCTGGGAGACGATCAGCGTCGTCATCCCGACGGCGATCAGCGCGCTGTGCAGGCTGCGCGCAGCTTTCGCCACGCGCAATCCGGCGTAGGCGATCAGCCCGTACAGAAACAGCAGCGCACACACCCCGATCACCCCCAGCTCCTCGGCGATGACGGCGAGGATGAAGTCCGTCGGCGCCTCGGGCAAATAGAAGATCTTCTGCACCGACTGGCCCGGCCCGACCCCGAACAGCCCGCCCGAGCCGATCGCGATCTGGCCCTGCACCGCCTGAAACCCGCTGCCCGAGGCGTGCGCCCAGGGGTCCACGAACGAGGTCAGCCGCGCGCGCGCGTAGGGCTCGGCGATCGCATACAACAACACCACCCCCAGCGCGCCGCCGGCGACGATCGCGAGGTTGCGCGCCGGTATGCCGGCCGCCACCAGCAGCGCCGTGGTCGTGAACGCGATCGTCATCGCGCTGCCAAGATCGGGCTCGGTGCCGACCAGTAGGCACGCGCCCCCCACCACGATCAAAAGCGGCTTGGCCAGCTCGCCGAGGTCGTGCACGCGCGCCGGGCGCCTGGCCAGCAGCGTCGCGGCGTATAGCACGAGCGCGAGCTTGAGCAGCTCCGAGGGCTCGAACTGGAGCATGCTCGGGCCGATCCAGCGCTTCGCCCCGTTGACGGCCACCCCCACGTGGGGCACGTGCACGGCCAGCACCAGCACGAACGACACGGCGAGCAGCGGACCCACGATGCTCTGGACTTTCGCGATCCCGTCGCGGGCCAGCAGGCGCATCAGCACCAACCCCACCGCGCCGTAGGCGACGAACTTGATCAAATATCCGCTGCCCATCCCACTGCCCTGCAGCAGCGCGGTCGCCGAGGTCGCGCTGTAGACCATCACCGCGCCGTAGGCCAGCAGGCACATGGTGGCGGTGACGAGGATGCGGTGCTCGAGCGAGTGCTGCCCCGCACGCGCCTTCCCCGACGGTTGCGAGCGCACCGCCCCCTTAGGTTTGGGGGCTCGCGCGGGGCGCTCGCGCCGGACTGCGGCTGCTGGGGGCATCCCGGCCCACTTCGACGCCCGCGTGCCGAAGCCTCTATCCCAAGACCAGCTCCCGAAACCGCTCGCCGCGGGCTTCGAAGTCGGCGAACTGGTCGAAGCTCGCGCACGCCGGGGAGAGCAGCACCACATCGCCGGGCTTGGCCGCGGCCGTGGCGGCGGCGAGCGCCCGCTCCAGATCGCCGCACTCGCGCACGGGCACGTTCTTGGCGCCCGCCAGCGCTGCCGCGATCGAGGGGGCGTCCTCTCCAATCAGGTACACCCCCCGGCAGCTCCGCTTCACGGGGCCGCTCAGGGCAGAGAAGTCCTGGCCCTTGCCCTGGCCGCCGAGGATCAGATGCACGGCGCCGGCAGGGTAGGCATCCAGCGCCACGAGCGTGCTTGAGACGTTCGTGGCCTTGGAGTCGTTCACATACACCACACCGTCGCGGCGCGCCACCTGCTCCAGTCGGTGCGCCACTCCCTGGAAAGTGCGCAATCCCTCGCGCACGGCGTCGGCATCGATCCCGCGCGCCAGACATACAGTCGCGGCCGCTGTCGCATTGTGGAGGTTGTGCCGACCGCGCAGACCCACCTCCTCGACTTTCACCTGCTCCCATCTCGCGCGCCGGGCCGCCCCTGGTATCTCGATGTGCAGGGCGGGGGGCACGACCGCGATCCCGTCCGCGGACTGGTGCTCGAAGATCTTGAGCTTCGCGGCGAGATAAGCGGCGACAGTGCCGTGCCGGTCGAGGTGGTCGGGGGTGATGTTCAGCAATACAGCCGCCTCGGGCGCGAACGCCTCCGTGTCCTGCAGCTGAAACGACGACGCCTCGCACACGATCGTCGCCTCGGGGTCGATCTTCCCGACGAGCCCGCTCAGGGCGTTGCCCACGTTCCCCGCGACGGCGACGGGCAGGTTCGCGGTGCGGTGAATGTGCCCGATCCACTGCACCGTCGTCGTCTTGCCGTTCGTGCCCGTCACGGCGATGAGCTCGTTCGAAGGCAACATCCGCCACCCCAGCTCCAGCTCGCCCATGACCGGCATGCTCCGCGCGAGCGCCTTCGCGATTACGGGCGCCTCTCTGGGCACCCCCGGGCTCTTGACGACCGCTCCCACCCGATCCACCAGCTCCACCCCGTCCTCGCCCACGTGCACCTCGACCGCGGCGTCCACCAGCGATCCCAGTCCCTCCGCGTCCGGCTCACCGGCGTCGACGCCGATCACCCGCGCGCCGCGCTCGCGCAGCGCGAGCGCGGCCGCCACCCCCGAGCGGGCCAACCCGACTACCAGATACGGTCCTTCAGGCAGCTTCGGTCGTGACACGGCGCTCACACCATAACTTCAAACGCTCTGCGCGTCATCTTCGCTTGGTGACCGGCCACACTACGCTCAATTCGGATAACTTCGCGTAATTGTCTCCCCCAAACCAGCCCACATTCTGTGACGCTTTCACATCAATGACCGTCACCGGATGCTCTGGTGATAGATGGTGAACCCGATCGCGCAGAAGATCGACGCGACGATCCAGAACCGCAATATGATCTTCGTCTCAGACCACCCTTTCAGCTCGAAGTGGTGGTGAATCGGCGCCATCAAAAACACGCGCCTGCGGGTGCTCTGAAACGAGATGACCTGGATCGCCACCGACAGGGCCTCGATCACGAATATTCCCCCGAGCAATATCAGCAGCACCTCGGTGTGCGTCATCACCGCGAGCCCCGCGATCGCGCCGCCCAAGCCGAGCGACCCCGTGTCGCCCATGAAGATCGTCGCGGGAAAAGCGTTGAACCACAGAAACCCGATGCACGCGCCGACCAGACAGCCGGCGAGCATCGCCAGGTCGTAGTCTTCGGTCACGAACGCGATCGCGATGTATGACAGCAGCACGATCGCCGCGCACCCCGCCGCCAGCCCGTCCAATCCGTCCGTCAGGTTGACCGCGCTCGTCGTCCCGGCCAGCACCAAATAGATCAGCACGGGATAGAACGGCCCCACGTCGATCGTGTAGTCCACGAATCGCAACCGCAGCTCGCTGGCCAGATGCGCCTCGTGGCTGGCCACGTACCACAGCCCGAGCGAGATCGCGATCGTGACCGCGAGCTTGGTGCGCGCGCGCAACCCAAGCGAGCGGCGGCGCACGAGCTTTACGTAGTCGTCGGCGAACCCGAGCAGCGCGCACGCGATCATCGCCCCGAATACCCCCACCGAGCGCCAGTCGTAGTCGGTCAATATCAAAAACGGGATCGCCACCGCGAGCATGACGATGATGCCGCCCATCGTGGGCGTGCCCGCCTTCTGGCGATGACCCTCCGGGCCGTGCTCGCGGATCTGCTGACCGAACTCGCGCCGGCGCAGAAACGCGATGAACTTGGGGCTCAAAAAAATGCAGATGAGCAGCGCGGAGGTGCCGCCGAAGAGAATGCGCCCCATTCAGCGCCTGCCCGCCTGGGGGCGCTCGGAGCTCGCCTGCGCGCCCCCCGGCTTCTTCGCCGGCGCCCCGTCCGGCCCCGTCCGGACACCCCCCGGCCCCGCCTGGGCCCCGCCCCGGCCCGCCTGAGACGCGGCGGGGGGCGGCGCAAGCACGGGGTCTCTGGCCAGCAGCGCTTGACCCACGCGCTCCAGCCCGACCCCGCGTGAGGCCTTGACGAGAACCGTGTCGCCGGGCGCGAGCAGACCCCTCAGCATCTCCGCCGCCGCGGGCGCGTCGGCCACGGAGCGGACCTTCCCCTCACTCCCCCCCGCGCGCGCGCCCGTGAACGCGCCCGCCATCTCGGCCGCGAGCGGACCGACGGTCACGAGCACGTCCACGCCGCGCCGGGCCGCGTGGGCGCCGATCTCGCTGTGAAACCGCCGCTCGCCGGGGCCGAGCTCGAGCATGTCGCCGAGCACCGCGACGCGCCGCCCGGCGGTGGCCTCGGCGAGGTCGTCGATCGCGGCGCGCATGGACATCGGGTTGGCGTTGTAGCAGTCGTCGATCAGCACGATCCCCTTCGAGAGCTGTATGCGCTCGCCGCGCAGTGCGGAGAACCGCACAGTAACCTCGCCTTCGGGCGTAACGCCGAGCGCGCGGGCGGCCGCGACCGCGGCGAGCAGGTTGCGCAGGTTGTGAGCCTGGCCGAACGACGGCTCCAGCACGATCTCCTCGCCGCCGTCGTGACAGATCACGACGCTCCCGTCCGCACCGCGGCGCTCGACGAGCTCCACGTCGGCTCTCTCGACGTGCTCGGCGCGCTCGCCGACTCCGCCCCCCCGGGCTCGCCCGGCTCCCCCGGCGCTCTCGGCGCTCTCGACGTGCTCAGCGCCCTCGCCGACCCCGGCGACCCCGATGCCCTCGGCGCCGACGGCCCCCTCGGCGCGCTCGCCGAAGGTGATCGTGCGCACGTCCTCGCGCAGATACGGCATGAGCAGAGGCTCACGGGCGGGGACGACGGCTGTGGCGCCGGGCACCAGGCCTGAGATCAGCTCGGCCTTGGCGGCGGCGACCGCCTCGAGCGTTCCCAGCAGCTGCAGGTGGACGGGGCCGACGTTGACGATCACCCCCACGTCCGGCTCGGCGATCTTCGTCAGCTCCGCGATCTGGCCCTTCCCGCGCATCGCCAGCTCGAGCACCAGCGCCTGCGCTCCGGCGGGCGCGGCGAGGATCGTGAGCGGCAGCCCGATCTCGGTGTTGAAGTTCGCCGGACTGGCAAAGGTGCGCAGGTGGGGAGCCAGCAGCGCCGCGAGGATGTCCTTCGTCGAGGTCTTGCCCGTCGATCCGGTGATCGCCACGACGCGCGCCCCTTCGCTCCGCAGCTCGCCGAGCCACGCCTTCGCGAGCGCCTGCAGCCCGGCCAGCGGATCAGGGTGCGCGAGCACGACGCCGTCCCCGCCGGAGGACGCTCCCCCGCGCGATCCGTCCAGTCCGGCAGCTATCCCAGCCCCGAGGGCCGTCCCAGCCCCAGCGGCCGCCCCAGCCCCGGCCGCCTGCGCGATGGCGGCGGCGGCGAGCGCGTGCTCGGGCGCGACCAGCACGCCCCACGCGCCCGCCTGCAGCGCCTGCGCGGCGTACTCGCCTCCGTCAGCGTTCTCGCCCGCCAGGCCGACGAACAGCTCGCCCGGCGCCAGGGCGCGCGAGTCGATGCTCACACCCACCGGTCCGACCGGTCCGGAAGACTCGGGCGGGTTGAGCGGCCCGGATGGCCCCGCGCCCTCACCCGGACCCGGCCGATGCACCAGGCCCGCCCCGGAGGCGCGCGCGATGCGGTCGGCGTCCCAGCCTCTCATTCGCCGGCTCCCACGGCGGCCATCCGGGCGCTCAAGATCCCCCGCGCGACGGTCGCGTCGTCGAACGGCACCTTGACGCCGCCGGCCAGCTCTTGGCCCTGCTCGTGGCCCTTGCCGGCGATCACCACGACGTCCTGCGCCCGCGCCAGCCCCACAGCCAGCTCGATGGCCGCACGGCGATCGACCTCGACATGGATCGCGGACTCCCCGGGGTGGCCGGCGCCAGACGGGATGCCCGCCACAATCTCATCGACGATCGCCTCGGGCGGCTCCGACCGCGGATTGTCTGAAGTGACGACCGTGACGTCCGCCAGCCGCGCCGCGATCTCCCCCATCAGCGGGCGCTTGCCCCGATCGCGGTCCCCGCCCGCCCCGAACACGCAGATCACGCGTCCGCGGGGAGCCGCCTCGCGCGCCGCGCGCAGCACGTTCTGAAGCGAGTCGGGCGTATGGGCATAGTTGACGATCACCGCGAACTCCTGACCCGCGGCGACCGGCTCAAAGCGCCCGGGCACCCTCACGCCACGCCCCAGCGCCGCGATCAGCGTGTCGAGATCGAAGCCGAGCGCGTGCACGACCGCGAGCGCACCGAGGGCGTTGGCGACGTTGAACCGGCCCGGCATCGGCAACGCGATGACGACCTCGCGGGCGCGCGCCTCGCCGGCTGCGTACAACGTGAACTCACACCCCGCGGCGTCGCAATTCACGTCACTCGCGCGGTAGTCGGCATCGGCGACGGCGACATCGGCGACATCGGCGGTGGCGGCGGCGTCCTCCACCGCAAACGTCACCGTCCCCGCTCCGATCTCCTGCGCCAGCCGGCGGCCATAGGGGTCGCCCACGTTAACGACGCTCACACCGGGCTCCGACCCCGAATCCGACCCCGAATCCGAATCCGACCCCGAATCCGATCCCGAATCCGTCGGCGCACCCGAACCATCGGGACGTGGGGCCGCGCCGGACAGAAACAGCCTCCGCTTGGCCTTGTAGTAGTCCTCCATCGTGTCGTGAAAGTCCAAATGGTCCTGGGTCAGGTTCGTAAACACCGCAGCCGCGAACCTGATCCCGTTCGTCCTTCCCAGCGCGAGCGCGTGCGAGGAGACCTCCATCGCGCACGCCCCGTCGCCCGCGTCGAGCATCGCCCTGAAGTCCGCCTGCAGGTCGATCGCCTCGGGGGTCGTTCGGTCCACAGATCGCTCCTCGCCGCCCACGATCGACGTGACCGTCCCCAGCAGCCCGGTCTGCACGCCGGCGGCCTGCAGCAGCGCGCGCACCAGAAAAGCGGTCGTCGTCTTGCCATTCGTGCCGGTGATTCCGACCACCTTCAACCGGGATGTCGGATCGCCGTAAAAGCGCGCCGCCATCGGTCCCATCGCCGCACGCACGGACGTCACGATCACCTCTGGTACGCCCAGCCCCAGGGGCCTCTCCACCAGCAGCGCCACGGCGCCGTCCGCGACCGCCGTCGCGGCGAACGCGTGCCCGTCGCTGCGAAACCCCGGCACGCAGCAGAAGAGCGTCCCGGGCGCCACCTTGCGGCTGTCGTAGGCGAGACCCTCGATCTCGACGTCCGCCCACGCCTCCTCGCCCGGGCCCGGCGGTCCGCCGCCGCCGCCGAACCCGCGCGCGACCTGGCCAATGCCCGCGACCAGCTCGCCCAGCTCCATCGGTCGGTCCGGTCTCAGCGGTCTATGCGACAACACGTACTGAGTCTAGTTTCCGGCCCCGCCGGACTCATGCGGCAAAGTCGAGGCGCGACATCCCAACAAATCAGACCATCGTGTGATGACCATGTTCCATCTGGTGAGCCGACCTTCAGGCGGGTGGCCCGAGCGGCCCTGCGCCACCACCACCGTCCAGCCCGAGGATCAGCACGAGCGCGCGCTCGACCTCGGCGAGCGTCGCCGGGCTGACCTCGCCGAGCCGGCTGAGCAGACGCGAGCGGGCGACACCTCGTACGGCCCGACAGATCGCTCGACTGAGACGGTTGACACCCTCGAGATCGTTGACCTCAGGACGGAGGACCGACGGCACCCTGGAGCTCGACAAGGGCACGACCACAATCAGGTCTGCGGCCGTGCCAGCGTTCAGGTGATCCATAGAGACGACGATCGCCGGACGATTCTTGCCGGGCTCGCCCGGCCTGGCGGCACCGAACACGGTCAGCCACACCTCGCCACGGCGCGGCTCAGACGCTGAGGCCATCGTCGAAGTCGATGCCGTCTTCCAGGGTTGACTCCCAGAGACGCATCTCCTCCAGCGCAGCCGGATTCTGCGCGTCGGCGAGCGTAGCCTGGCGCTCGGACTCGAAGATCGCCTCGATCTCCCGTTCGCGCGCGATCTCCGCCAGCAGCGCCGCCAGCGAGATGCCGCGCTCGCGCGCCTGCTCGGCAAGCAGGTCACGGATGTCCCGTGCCACCCTGATTGTCGCTGTATCTACTGCCATTGTCTCTATATCATAGCGCCACCGTGTGGCGCTTGTGCGTGTGGGCGAGACCGACCGCCCTCGGTCGTCGCACTCGGCCGTTCGGGGTTGGCGCCTCGAGCTACGCGCGCGATGCTTGGCAAGCATGGGCCAGCCTGATGGACAATAGGATTGCGGCCGTGCCGTTCACGCTGAGGAGCCTCAAGGTTGCACCGGATAGCGCTCTGACGGGCATGTCTGTAGCAATGACTGAAACCTCCTGGTGGATTGAGCCGTCGCTCATATGACCCCCCGCGCGACCGGCGAAACGTGGCAGCGGGGTTCTGTCTCCCAAGGAGCACGATGAACACATGAGCGCGCCCGCACCCTCATCGCGACACCAAGGCCGCCACGCCCTGGCCAAGGTGCCCGAGATCACCCTGATCTTCTGGGTCCTGAAGCTCCTGACCACGGGCATGGGCGAGTCGATGTCGGACTTCCTCGGCCAGCACAGCGTTCCGATCGCGGGGGCGATCGGCATCTTCGGCCTGTGGTTCGCGCTGTGGCTGCAGCTGCGCCAGCGCGAGTACCGCGCCCCGATCTACTGGTTCGCGGTGATGATGGTCGCGATCTTCGGCACGATGGCCGCCGACGGCATCCACGACGGGGCGAGCATTCCCTACGCGGTGACCACGCCCCTGTTCGCGGGCATCGTGGCTGCCGTGTTCTTCTTCTGGTATCGCAGCGAGGGCACCTCTCGATCCACACCATCACCACCCGCCGGCGCGAGAGCTTCTACTGGGCCGCCGTGCTCGCGACGTTCGCGCTCGGCACCGCCGCCGGCGATCTGACCGCGACCACACTTCACCTCGGCTTCTTCGGGTCGGTGCTGCTGTTCGCCGCGATCATCGCGATCCCCGCGATCGGCTGGTGGCGCTTCAGCTTGAACCCGATCGTCGCGTTCTGGTTCGCCTACATCGTGACCCGCCCGCTCGGCGCCTCCTTCGCCGACTGGTTCAGCAAGCCGCCCTCGATCACCGGTCTCGGCCTCGGCGACGGCACGGTCAGCGCCCTGGCGCTCGTCGTGTTCATCGCGCTCGTCGCCTACGTGACCGTCACCAAGCCCGACATCCAGGGCGCGCCCGCGCCAAGCGAGCTGCTCGCGCCCCATCCACATCCCCTGCCCCATCCCCATCCCCACCCCCATCTCCATGCTCAGCCCCATCCCGGGCCCGTGCTGGAGGCCGAGCTGGAACTCGAATGGGCGGCGCTGCGAGCGCTTCTTCGAGCTGGATCACTGTCGCGGCGTGGACTCTGATCCTTGCGAACGGTGCAGCCTGGGCGTATCGTCGAGACACGGCCAAGGTTTAGCGTTTGCACTCCGCGCCCGGGAGCTGCCAACTATGCCGCCGCTCGTCAAGCGGTACTCGTCAAGCACTGGAAGTAAAGTGAGCCTCGATGCGATCAACAGGCCGGCACGGGCCGGCGCCGGACGGGTTCGCTCCCGGCGGCTTTCTGTTCACGTCGTCTATCGGAGGAGAACTATGGCCGGTCACGAACAGGTAGAGCCCTCACACAGCGGGACATCCGGCGGTGAGGATCGCCAGCTCGACTTCCATCCCGCGATGGGGATGCGGTGGGAGATCACGCGCAGCACCGCAGACACTGCGGGAGAGCTGTTCGAGTCCACGAATTGGCTCGACCCCCGGATGGCGGGCCCTCCCGTTCATGTGCACCCGACCGAGGAGGAGAGCTTCGAGGTGATCGAGGGCACTCTCGATGTCTTCGTTGACGGGACATGGAGCCAGGTGCGCGCAGGCGAGACGGCGAGTGTGCCGGCGGGCGTGCCGCACACGCTTCGCAACGCCGGCGAGGAGCCGGTGAGGGCTGTGACCAGGATTCGCCCGGCACAGAGATCGGAGGCGTTCTTTCGGGAGATGCATCGCCTGATCCACGAGGACAAGATCAAGCGGCTGCCGCCGAAGGAGCCCCGTTCCGCGATCTACGCAGCGATGTTGTTCACCAGCTACCCGGACGAGATCCGCGCGACCGGGCCGCTGAGCGGGGTATTCAAGGTGCTGGCCCTCGTCGGGAGGGCGCTTGGATTCAAGTTCTGAGACATGCCGGCTACCGGGCGTGAAGAATCAAAGAGCCACCATCAAGAGCTACCATCGAGAATGAATCTTTCTAAGGAGTGGAAATGCCGCTACAAGGTGAGTACGAGCCGAGCCCGTGGGACTGGGTGCGCGAACAGGTCGAAGAGTACGAGGCGAGCAACGGCCAGCGTGCCAACACTCTCCGGGAGACCGGCCTCCCCGTGGTCATCATCACGACGCGAGGGCGAAAGAGCGGGAAGATCCGCAAGTTCCCGCTCATGCGGGTCGAGCACGACGGTGAGTACGCCCTCGTCGCTTCGTTGGGAGGCGCTCCGAACAACCCGACCTGGTACGGCAACCTGATCGCCGACCCCACCGCGTTGATGATTCAGGACGGCGCGGAGCCGCACGACTTCGTCGCACGAGAACTCCAGGGCGACGAGCGAGAGTTGTGGTGGGAGCGCGCCGTCGAGGCCTATCCCAGCTATGCGGACTATCAAACGAAGACCAGCCGGATCATTCCAGTCTTCGTGGCCACTCCATCCGGCTCATAGCGCCTTCGAGGCCGCAATCAACTCGGCCCCGGCGCGCGTCGGTGGCAGTCCGCGTCCGATCCAGATGAGAACTTTCGATCGACGGACGAGAAGGTCGATGGTGGGACTGCCAGGCAGACGCGCCGTATAGGATCGCGCCGGTATGGCGGATGACCTGAGCCGAGGCACGGTCCTGATCAGCGGCGCCTCGACAGGCATCGGGCGGGCCTGCGCCGAACATCTCGACAGCCTCGGCTTCACCGTTTTTGCCGGCGTGCGCAAGCAGCCAGACGCCGACTCGTTGCGGGGCGCAGGATCTGGGCGCATGCAGCCGCTGATGCTCGACGTCACCGACAGCGAGTCGATCGCCGCCGCGATGGCGAGCGTCGATGAGACTTCCCCCGCCGGCCTCGCCGGGCTCGTCAACAACGCCGGGATCTCGGTGGGAGGACCGCTCGAGTTCGTCGCGATCGACGACTGGCGCCGTCAGCTCGAGGTCAACTTCATCGGCCAGGTCGCCGTCACCCAAGCCGCCCTGCCGGCACTGCGCAGGGCACGGGGGCGCATCGTGAACATGACCTCGATCGGCGGTCGTCTGGCCAGCCCATTCCTCGGGCCCTACAACGCGTCGAAGTTCGCGCTCGAGGCCGTCACCGACGCGTTACGACTCGAGCTGCGCCAGTTCGGCATCGGGGTCACAGCGGTCGAGCCGGGGGCGGTCGCCACGCCCATTTGGGAGAAGGGTCGCGCGAGTCTCGGGGAGGCTACCGCGAACATGCCCGCCGAAGCTCTGGAGCTCTACAGCGCCGGCATGGCGGCGATACCCAAGTTCATCGCTCTCGGTGAGCGCACAGGCATACCGCCGCTCGAGGTCGCGCGGGCCGTGGAGCATGCCCTGACCGCCAGCCGACCGAAGCCCCGTTACGTCGTGGGACGCGACGCCAAGATGCGCCTCCTCCTCACGCGACTGCTGCCGACCCGCACGATGGATAGGCTCATCAGCCGCGCTGCGGGGCTCTAACAGCCGTACGCGTTCTGTCTGCGCAGCGCGGCGTCAATTCCAACAACGGAGGGTCAGCATGAGCAACATCGACGAGGAGATGGTCTTGGCTCACTTCATCGTTTCGGATGATGTCGAGCGTTCCCGCCGCTTTTACACCGAGGTACTGGGCGGCAAGACAGTCATCTCCGGCGAGGCGGGTGACGAGGTGACGTACGTCGCGCTAGCCACGACGGCTACCAGCGCGAGCACGTAAAAAAAAGCACGACGCCTGCCTGCCTTCCCATCGTTCCACCCTACTACTGCACGAAAACCGCGGCGCGGCGACGGTGAACGTCGGAAGATCAGGCGTCTGCCGGAAGCAGGCGCAGTGGCTTTCCGTTCGCGGTCAGTACGCGAAAGTGTCGCTCGTCGAGCGTCAGGACATCACGCACTCGATGGCGCTCTGCGAGTACCACAATGGACGCATCGGCGAGGCTGATCCCGAGGTCGGCGTGTCGCTTGATGATCTTGTGGGCGCGCGCGACGTCGGCGCCCGTTATGGTCTGAAGCAGGTAGGCGTCGCGCTCGGCCTCTTCGAGCAAGCTGGCGCGAGCGGCGGCGCCGACGCGTGAGAGGAGCATGTAGTCGAGCTCCGCCAGAACGAAGGGCGAGAGCAGCAGCGGCGGGGAAGCGCCGGCGAGACTGGCGGCAGCCTCCTTGTGCTGGCGCTGGTCAGAATCGAGCGCGGCCAGCAGGCCGCTTGTGTCGAGCAGGATCACTCGCCGAAGCCGCGAGCGAGCTCCTCGTCGACGCGCTCGGCGAGCGTCGGATCGCCGCTGCTGAACAGCGGCAAGCGCGGCGGCGGGTAGACGTGCTCGGCCGTCGCCGTCACCAGCGCCGAGCGGACGACTTCAGCCTCGCTGCGGCCCTGTGACGTAGCGGTGCGCTCAAGGGCAGCCTTCAGCTCATCCGGGAGGTAGATCGTCGTGCGTCTCATGCCATACATCATGCCACACATCGCCTCCTACGAGCAACCACGATCAGCTCGAGGCTGGTCACTCATCCTCCGCGCGGAGCGAGGACCAGCAGCGGACCGGCTCCGATCGCCGCAGCGGGCGTCTCGCTGGCTGCGCGGGGCGCGCCTGCTTTCCGCGCTGAGCGGGTCGCTGCGGCGAGCCGGCCAGATGCTCGCGCGATCGCTAGAGCAGGTCTTTGCCTGGCGTCGCGTTGCCGGCTTCCTCAGACGCTTACGCGGTAGTGGAGGTGAACGACGCCGTTTCGGAACCGGCGCTGATCGAGAAGTTCGAGTTGCGCGCGGACGTCCTCTGGCAGGGCGCGCTTGCCGGCACCCACCACGATCGGGCACAAGAACAGATGGCACTCGTCGAGGAGCCCCGCGCCGATTGCGTGGCCAGCGAGCTCGGCACCCCCGACTGTGATGTCGGCCCCCGAGGACCGCTTGAGCCCCCGGACGGCGTCTGGATCGAACTCGCGCTCGATCCGCGTCCTCGCGCTGGATGCCGTCTGAAGCGCCCGGGAGTACACGATCTTCTCAGCTGCCCGCCAGATCCCAGCATAGTCCCAGAACACTGCCGGCTCATTGGCCTCGGTGCTCACGGTCTCCCAGAACACCATCGTCTCGTACATCCGGCGCCCGTATAGGTAGGTGCCGATCGGCCGCTGCAGATCGTTGACGAACGCGTGCACCTCGTCATCCGGCGCCGCCCAGTCGAACCTGCCCTCCTCGTCCTCGACGTACCCGTCAAGCGAGGCGATCGCCGCATAGATCAGCTTGGCCATCTCCACTCCAATCGGTCGTTACTGTGCAGCCACGGCCGCACATGCTGAGACGGCGATCCGCAGGCAAAATATCATCGATCACGGCATCGCAGGAGCACGAGTACAGACCCGACTCGGGTGGCTGGCGCTGTTGGGCGTCGGGCTGTGCGTGACGCTGGTGTGCGCGTGGCGTCCGCCGCGAGGAGGGCGAGCCGTCTGAGGCTGTGGGGTGCGGTCACGGACTCGAATGTGCAATCATATGCGTCGTAACGGCGCGGTGGCCGGCTCGGACCCGTCGCGCACGGATCCGAGTCTGGGACGGACGCACGGCGATGGGAGAGACGGACAGCCGAGGAGGACGAGGCGCAGCCGCGATCGTGCGGCTGGTCCGGGCGAGAGTGGTTGCCCCGGGAGCGATCTTGGGCGCCATCTTGGGCGCGGCCGTGCTCGCCTGGCTGGGGCTCTGCGCCGGCGCCGGCGCCGGCGTGGCGCGCGCCGAAAATGTCTTCTCGCCGGCCGACGGGCTCGTCTCGCCGCTGGCCGGCACAAAGGTCTCGGGTGTGAGCGCCAGCGCGAACGTTGACTCGGCCGGCGCGACCCAGGTTCTCTACACGGTCACGTTCAAGGCCGAACACGAACTGGCCGCTTCGACCGGCTACGTGACGCTGACGGCCCCCGCCGGTGCGGTGTTCAACACCAACGGGAATAGCTATGAGGTGATCGATGGCGCCAGCAAAGCGCAGTCGGGTCACGTGCAGGTCGATCCGGAAGGCGGCGGCGAAAACGTCGTCAACGTCTACATCCCCGGGAGCTTCACCGTCAAAGCCAACGACACGGTGACGATCGAAGCCTACGGCGTGAAGAACCCCACTTCCGCGGACTCCGGAGCCAAACTCTCCGTCGCCACCTCCGCCGACACCGAACCCGTCTCGATGCCCTTCCCCATCGAAGCCCCGAGCGAGATCAGCGGGCTCAGCGTCAGCGCCAGCACGACCTCGGCCGGCGCGAGCAGCGTGCTGTACACGGCGTCGTTCAAATCGACGAGCGCGATCTCCAGCGGCAATGCCGCGCAGTTCGGCGACAATGAACAGCCGGGGTACATCCGCCTGACGGCACCGCAGGGAACCGTGTTCAACATCGACGGCGACAGCTACGAGGTGAGCGACGAACACGAATCCAAGCAGGCTACGCACGTGACGGTCAACCCTGACGGGCTGGGCGAAAACGTCGTCGACGTCAATGTGCCGCCGTCCTTCGAAGCCAGCGTATCCGCCGGCGAAACGGTCACCATCGAAGCCTACGGCGCCAAGAACCCGACCTCCGAAGTCCCGGCCGGCCAGCTCTCCGTGTCGACCACCTCCGACGTGCAACCGGTCTCCACGCCGCTGCCGATCGGGCCCGAAACGGAAGTCGGGGATCCGAGCATCGGCTCCCTCGGCGGCGCCTACACCGTCCGCTTCGCCACCCGCTCGAACGTCTCGAACGGCGACTACGAGCAGTTCGGCGACAACGAACAGCCCGGCTACGTCCAGGTCTCATTGCCCGGCGCCACGATGCCGTCCAGCGCCGGCGACTACACGTTCACGGTCACGAGCGTGCAGCACGGGACTCAGGAATCCGGCGTTCTGCACGTGGAAGCGAGCGGCGAAACCGTCAGGGTCAAGCCGCGCCAGACGATCGAAGCCGGCTCGCTCGTCACGCTCCAGATCGCCGGCGTCACCGGCAACCCGACCGCCTCCGCTCTGATCTCGACCTCCTCGGACGCCAAACCGGTCAGCGTAGGATCGACCCCGCTGGCGCCGCTGAGCGGGACGGTCACCTACAACAAAACTCCCGTGTCGGGGGCCAGCGTGCAGGCGTGCCGGACGCCCTCCGGCGCGTGCCTGACGACGAGCACGAACCCCAGCGGGCAGTTCACGTTCGGAGTGCCCGCGACCGCGGGGGCGAGCTACGCGCTGACCGCCAACCCGCCGGCTTCCTTCGCCGCCGCCCAGGGGCGCATACCGCGTGTGACGATCCCGGGCGCTGCCGGGGTGACCGGCATCGATCTCGCGCTCAGTACGCCGGGCAAGATCGCCGAAGGAGTGGCCGTTGTGAGCGCCGGTCACGGCGAACAGACCTCAGCGACCAGCGATCCGGTCAAGTTCTGGGGGGAACCGTATGAGCTGAAGCTCTCGCGGAGCCTGTTCCCCAAGCACGGGACCGTGCTCGTGACCCAGATCGTGCGCCACGGAACCGACGCGCTGACCGGAGAGCCGATGACGCAGGTGACGGACGTCGGCGGCAGCGTCGACGGGCTGGTGACCGGCCTCGTGCTCGGCAAGCGCAAGGGCCCGCTCACGGTGGACATGCCGGCTGCGTACCCGATGCACGGCGAGGTGAGCACGAGCGTGAACTACCGGATGCTCCGCCGCAAAGGCGGCGGGGTCCACACCGACGTGGCCCGCCGTGCCGGCGCGGTCCGTGGCGCCGGTTTGACCCGTGCCCACGCGGACGGCCGTCGCCCCCTCGTCCGTCGTGCCGCCGTGCCCGCACAGGCGCAGAACGGGAGCGACACCGGCGTGGCCAGCACGCAGGTGCTCGACGAGGTCTACCCCAGCGAAGGCGAGATACCGACCGATCCGCTGCCGGCCTACTTCGTGAACTACGGCGACTCGGCCGGCGTCTCGATCGGCCCGGGGAGCATCAAGGGCCCCGACAAGCAGTACTTCCAGATCGTCCCGCTGAGCTCCAGCGGCGCGCCGCAAACCTCGACCGACTGCGGTTCGGCCGCCACCGTGCTGGAGCGCTTCGACGGGACTCCCGCCAATCCGCCGCCCTCGACCGAGTGCGGCGTCGCCGTGAGGTTCACTCCGCCGGAAGCCGCGCGGGCGCACAAGATCTACTACCGCGCCACGCTCGATGTCACCTCCGGCTCGGGCGCCGACGCCACGACGATTCCCGTCACGCTGTTCGGTTGCGATGCGCGGGTCGCCGAAGAGGCCGGAGAAGTCACCGGCGCGGGCGCCTGCTACCAGGGCGTGAACGGGCACGAGGAAAACGCCGCCGGACCCGAACAGCAGCAGCGGGAAATAGAAGAAGAAGACAAAGCGCTCGAAGAAGAACTCACCAGGCTGGAAGCAGAAGAAGCCGAAGAGCATGAAATCCAGGAACTCAAAGAAGAACTCGAGGAATTCAAGGTAGAACTGGAAGCGCTGAAACTCGAACTGGAACTGGAAGAAGCAGAACGCCTGG
Source organism: uncultured Solirubrobacterales bacterium (assembly GCA_963839965.1). GTDB lineage: Bacteria > Actinomycetota > Thermoleophilia > Solirubrobacterales > Solirubrobacteraceae > Palsa-744. Next base: position 11,309 of record CAWIWX010000003.1, on the reverse strand, counting down.
AAGAAATCGAAGAAGAACTGGGTGAACTCTACGACGAACTTGAACTGTTTGAAGAACTTCCACAGACTCCCGAAATCGTGGAAATAGAGGAAGAAATCCTGGACGAAATTGACGAACTGACAGAAGATTTGGAAGAAGAAGCAATTGGCAGCCCCGAAGGCGGAGAAGGAGGGGAAGGATCGGCCGCGGCAGGTGAAGAATATGAAGATCCGAGCGGAGTCGTCTACGCGCAAACACCGGAAGGCCCGGTGCCGCTGCCCCACGCGACGGTCACGCTGCGGCAGAGCTTCGACAGCGCCGGTCCGTTCCAGGCGGTGCCCAACGAAAGCGCCGTCATGTCCCCCGCCAACCGCACGAACCCCGGCACGACCAACGCCGGCGGCCTGTTCGGCTGGGACGTGCTCGCCGGGTACTACACGATCGAAGCGAGCAAGACCGGCTGCGCAAGCCAGACCACGTCGGTGCTGAGCATCCCACCGCCGGTCAGCAACCTCGAACTGACGCTCACCTGCACGAACCCGCCCACGCGAAGCGCCACGAACGCGAGCGTCTCCTCTTCCGCGCCCACCTCCGAATACGGCCAGCCGGTCACGTTCACGGCGAAGGTCGGCGGCGGGACGAGCCCGACCGGGACGGTCACGTTCGACGACGGGGGCGCGTCGATCGGCGATGGCGTGCTGCAGAACGGCGAAGCGAAGCTGACGCTGAGCACGCTCGCGCCCGGCGCCCACTCGATCACCGTCTCATACAGCGGCGACGGCGCCAACCGGCCGGCCAGCTCCGAAGCGATCGCCCAGACCGTCAAGGGATCGGGGAGCGAAGAAACCGCATGTCCTGCCGGCCCGACCGAATGCAGCGGGCCTCCTCATGCCCCAATCGAGCATGAAGAAGAACACGGAGGCGGCTCGGGCGGCGCAGGCACGTCAGGCGGAGGCGGATCGACCGCCACGGCCACGTGCGACGTCACGCTTGCCAGCCCGCATCTGTCGGTGATCGTCAAGGGCAGTCATGCCACCACCGAGATCGATCTGCATGACACGGGCAGCGGCATGTGCACCGGCAAGCTGACGCTCGAGATCGCGGTGAAGATCAAGCACAGCAAGCACAAGCGCGTCAAGCACGAGACGATCGCGACCGGCTCGTTCTCGATCGCGGCTGGCAAGACCGGCACGGTGAAACTCGTACTCGACCGGGCAGGCATGACGCTGCTGCGCAAGGATCACGGGCGACTGACGGCCAGACTCACGCTGAGCGGGTCATCTGCCTCTCCGCCGCAAACCAGGAGCGTGCTGCTCGTGAAGCAAAAGTCAAAGCAGCCCAAGCGCCACTGACCGGTGACGGCTCAGTCAACCGCCGGCTCGGGTCATTGCGCCGCCTCCGCGCACTCGATCCAGGTCATCCTCGCCGGACTCAGGTTGCACCCCGCGCGCTCAAGACCCACGAGCCAGGAACACCGTGAGGTCTGTCCAGTCGGTCTGTCGCGGATACACGGCGATCGTGCGAATTATCGCATCGAGGATCGCGCCGAACTCGCTGTGGTCGATTCCGACAATGATCGCGCAGCCTGCGTGCGCCCGCCCGGCCTCGGCCCACTCGCGCACGATCGCGGGGAAGTCGTGAACGTCGAAAGTGATGAGCACCCTTTCTTCGCCGGCCGCCAGGCTCAATAACTCTTCGTCGCTCACGCCGTCCAGCTCGCGCTCCTCATCGGCGGCACGCACGTCGTGGCCTCGATCGCGAAGCGGCGCGGCGACACGTCGCGTCGATATGTGCGCGTCGAGGAGCAGTCTCACGAATCGTCTGGCGCCCGCTCAGACGGGATCCGGACCACGGAAACAAACGGGTATTCCTCTTCGAGCTGCTCGATCGGCCGCCTGTTATCGGCTATGGCGGCGTCGATCTCCTCAGGAAACATCTTGTAGTAGTCGAGCGCAAGCTGGATCTGCCGCTCGTTGATGGACCAACCTTCAGCCATGCGCTCCACTGAGCCGACATCCTTGTAGACAGCGATGGCCTGCCACACGTCGAGCCCCGTCCCCATCACCCATGCGCGCCGCTCCCAATCCCGTCCCTTGAAGCCGATCCCCGGAAACAACCGCATCCGCAACGCCTCCTCCGCCAGCGCTTCCACCACCGCGCCCCGACTGCGGCCCGTGCGCCTGGCCTCCCGATCGACGAACGTCTCCATCCGCTTGGACAACCGCATGCTGAACGGGGCTGACTTGGTGGCCACATCGTCACTGTATCACAACAATTACAGCGTATGACAGCTCAGACCTCGGGGGAGACAACTCACCCCGGCGCAATCCGCAGATAAGGCAGCGCAAAGCTCATGATCTGCCCGAACGCCGGCGCCGCCACCGTGCCGCCGTAGATCGAGCCCGACTGGGGTTCGTCGACGACCACCGCACACAAGAGCTGTGGGTCAGACGCGGGTGCGAAGCCGATGAACGAGGCGACGTAGGCCGATTCGGAGTATTCGCCGGTGGCCGGGTCGATCTTCGAGGCGGTGCCGGTCTTGCCCGCCAGTTCATACCCCGGAACCGATACCTCGCTGGCGGTGCCGCCGGGCGCGAGCACGCCCTTGAGCATCGTGCGGATCTCCGCGGAGGTCGTCTGCGAGATCACGCGGCGCCCCGCGGGCTCGGGCCGGGGGCGGCCATCGATTGCGGCGATGATGTGGGGACGGTGCAGGACCCCGCCGTCGGCGATCGCCGAGTAGGCGCTCGCCATCTGCAGCGGCGTCACCAGCTCGCCCTGGCCGATCGGCAGGTTGCCCATCGAGGAGCCCGAGTATTCGCTCAGCGGCAGCGCCACGCCCGTTTCCTCGCCCGGCAGTTCCACGCCGGTGCGCGCGCCGAAGCCGTATCTGTGCACCCACTTGTTGAACTGCTGCGGGCCGTCCAGCGCGCCGATCTTGATCGCCCCCACATTGCTTGACTGCGCCAGGATCTCCGAGGTGGTCAGCGTCTCTTCGGGGTGTTCCTCGGCGTCATGGATCGTGCGGTCGGCGACCTGGATCTGATCGGGGATGGCAAACGGGGTGTTCGGCGTGATCAGACCGCTTTCAAGTCCGCCCGAGACCGCGACGACCTTGAACGTCGAGCCCGGTTCGTAATTGAAGCTCACCGCCCGATCCTGCACCGCCGCTTCCAGCTCCGTCTTGGAGTACGCCCCCGGGTCGTTCAGGTCCACCTGCGGCCAGTTGGCAACGGCCAAGAGCGCCCCCGTGCGCGGGTCTATCACGATCGCCGTTGCGTCTTTGGGGCTGAACACCCGCCCGACCGCGTCGAGCACGTCTTCGGCGCGCTGCTGGATGTTCGCGTCCAATGTCAGCGTCAGCTTCGCGCCCGGCTTCTCGGGGCGAACGTTGGAGATCGAGATCGGCTGACCAAGCGCGTCGCTGACCACGCGCCGCTCCCCCGCGCGGCCCTGCAGCAGCCAGCCCTGCGAGTATTCAAGGCCGGACAACCCCTTGCCTTCGGCGCCGACGAACCCGAGCACCTGCGCCGCCAGCGTCCCGCGCGGGTAGACGCGGCGCATCGTCGCGGTGCCCGTGATCCCTTCGATCTTCAGCGCCATCACCTTGCGCGCCTGCCTCGCGGGCAGCGCCCGCGCCAGATACACGAACCCGCTGCGTTCGCTCAGCTTGCCCAGTACCTGCGCCTGGGTCAACCCCAGCAGCGGCGCCAGCTGCTGGGAGACCTCCAGCGGGTCCTTAATGAGATACGGCGTGGCGGAGATTTCCTGGGCGGGCTCGGACACGGCCAGGTCCACGCCGCCCCGATCGGTGATCGTGCCGCGCTGGGCCGGCAGCGTTTCGGTGCTCACCTGCTGGGTCTGCGCGGCCCTGCGCAGCACCGGGGCGCGCACCGTCCCCAGGTACAGCGTCCGCGCGGCGGCGAGCACGAGCAGCAGAAAGAACAGTCCGAAGATGACCCCGATCCTGTGCTGGACGGTGGCCACCTGCTATCCCTGCGGGCCGGCGCTCGCGCCGCCCGCTTCGCCGGTCGGAGTTGGGGCCGAAGCTGGGGCGGGCGCGCTCGCCGCGGCGGTGGTTTCCACCGGCGCGGCCGAGGTGGCGGCGGGCGCCGCCGTCGATTCGCCGGAGGACGGGGATTCCGGTGTCGGCGCCGCGACGCTCGTGGATTCGCTCGATTCCTCAGACCCCGACGTCGCGCTCGCCGCGGCTTGGGGCCCGGCTTCTGTTTCGCTCGACGATTCCGACGCGCCGGTCGAGATCGTGCTCGCGGCCGAGCCCGCGGCGCTCGCGGGAGCGCTCGCCGCCGCCACGGCTCTGGCCAGATCTCCCGCGGGCGCCCGCGCCGGCAAAAACCGCAGCGCGCCCGCCGGGATCAGCTGCATACCCATGTGCGCGGCCCGCAGCTCGACCGTTTCGCTCGCGGCCACTTCCGAGTTTTCCACGCTCAGCGCCGAGTTTTCGCGCTGCAGCGCCGCCTCGTGCTCGAGCGCGCGCCCGATGCCGGCGTTCAGCTTCAGCACTCCGAGCTGCATCGTCACGATCCCGATCAGCGCGAACGCGACCATCGCGATCCACGCGCGCCCGTGGATCAGCCGGTCGAGCAGCGGATGGGTGGCAACGGCGCTCGCCGTGCTCGCCGCCCTGCGCACCTGCCGTGCCGGCCGGGTGGCGGGTCCGGACACACGCCGGGGCCTGCGCACCGGCGCCGGCGGCACGCGCCGCGGATGGACGGCGGGCGCGGTCCTGGCGGCAACAGCAGCAGCTGGGGGTGTCACGTGGACCCTCCAAGTCCCCGTCCATGTCCGCGCCGCCGGTCCGCGCGACGCGGCGAGGACCTCGGGAAGCGATCGCCGCGCCCGGTGGATACGGAGCCCGGCGCTCCCCCGCCCGGCTCGCCGGGCACGGCCTGCTCGCGCAGCTTGCGAGCCGCGCGCAGGCGCGCGGAGGCGCAGCGCGGGTTGCCCGCGATCTCCCCCGCCGAGGGCACGATCGAGCGGCGGGTCAACAACGTCGCCTCGGGCTCGCGCCCACACACGCACACCGGCAGCTCGGGCGGGCATACGCATCCCTGGGCGCGCTCGGCGAGGAAGCGCTTGACGCGGCGGTCCTCCAAAGAGTGAAAGCTGATCCCGGCGAGCACGCCGCCCTCCCGCAGAAGGCCCCAGGCGAGCGGCAACGCTTCCTCGAGCTGCTCCAGCTCGTCGTTGACGGCGATACGCAGAGCCTGGAACGAGCGCTTGGCCGGATGCCCGCCGGCGAACCGCGCCGGTGCGGGTATCGCCGAGACGATCGTCTCGACCAGCTCCTGGGTCGTTTGCATCGAATCGGGACCACCCAGTTCACGCCGGCGCACGATCGCGCGGGCGATCGCGCCGGAGTGGCGCTCCTCGCCGAAGTCGCGCAGCGTCCGCGCCAACCGGCGCTCGTCCCACGTCGCCACGATCTCGTGCGCGGTCAGCTCCTGGTCGGGGTCCATACGCATGTCAAGCGGCGCGTCGTATGAGTAGGAGAACCCGCGCTCGCGCGCGTCAACCTGCATCGAGGACATGCCCAGGTCGAAGTACACGGCGTCCGCGCGCACGCCCTCCTCACTCAACTCCGAAAGCGCCTGCGCGTAGCCGGCGCGGATGAACCGCACCGTGCAGGCCACCTCGCTCGCCAGCTCGTCGAAGCGCTCGCGCGCGTACGGGTCGCGGTCAATCGCGACCAGCGTGCCTTCCGGGCCGAGGCGCTCGGCGATCAGCTGCGCGTGCCCGCCGCCGCCGAACGTGCAGTCGATCGCGGTCTGGCCCGGACGCAGCTGAAGCAGGTCAATCAGCTCGCCCGCCAGCACGGGGACGTGGGTGTTTGCGGTCATGTCGAAGGTGAGGGTCACGATAGGTGGTGAGTTCGAGCTGTCGGGGCCGTCCACGCGCGCCGTTATCTCCGCCACTCCGCCCAGCAGCGTCGGTCGATGGTCGTTCCAGCCGCCGCGATCCCACAGCTCCAAGCGGTCGCCTACCCCGACGACGACGACCTCCCTGGCCAGGCCGGCGTGCTCGCCGAGAAAGCCCGGAACCATGATCCTGCCCGCCGCGTCCAACTCGGCGTCGTGGGAGCTGCCGTAGAAGAAGCGCTCCAGCTCGGTCAGCCGCGGCGACAGCGGCGGCAGGTCTGAGAGCGCGCGCTGGGTGTAGCGCTCGTAGTCCTCCGGGCGCCACACCCCGACGCACGGTTTCAGATCCACGGGCATCGCCAGCACCACCCCCTCGGCCAGCGCCGCGCGATAGCGGGCCGGGACCGTCAACCGGTTCTTCGCGTCGAGAGTGTGGTCGAACGTGCCGCGGAAATGGACCATGTCGGTGTCGGGGGCTCCGGGGGCTCCAAGTAGTTACCGAGCCGGGGTGGAGGAGTGGGAGGAGCCCCTCCACCTCGGCTCGCTGGCGCCAACTTACCCCACTTTCCCCCACAATGCAACTCTACTTGCACATTTTTTCCCACATCCCTGCCCACAGTCCCTCGAAACGGTCAAAACGCCTGCTCTCGCGCACATCGCAGGTTGCCGCTCGGACCGCCCAGCGATCCGTTTTTCTGCAAGCGGCCGTGCATACCATCGATGTGCATCGCACCTTGCAGATACGATCGCGTCATGCGCATACGAATCGTCTCCACGGCGCTCGCGCTCGGCGCGCTCGTCGCGGCGCTCGCCGGCTGCGGGTCGAGCTCCTCGACCGGCACGAGCGCCGACCCCGCCGGGCTCGTTCCCAGCTCAGCGCCCGTCTATGTCGGCGCGGTCGTGCGCCCAAGCGGGAGCCTGCAGACCAACGCGCTCGCGACCGGGCGCGCCCTCACCCACCAGGCCGACCCCTACAGCCGCCTGCTCGGCGTATTGCAGACGCCCGGCAGCCCGGCCCTCGACTACAGCCATGACATCGCGCCGTGGCTGGGTCCGAACGCGGGCCTGTTCCTGACCTCGCTCGGCTCCTCAAGTGCGATCGAGAGCCTTCTGCAGCAAAGCCTGAGCGGCTCGGGCTCCAGCTCCGGCTCCGCCGGCGGGGCGGGCGCCACGGAGTGGCCGTTCGACTCAGGCCAGGGCACCGCGGCTAAAGGCGGTGCTCAGGGCGCGATCGTGCTCGACACCTCCAACCTATCCGCGGCCAAGACGTTCGTCGCAAACGCATCGGCGCACGCGGGTGCGCACGCAAGCAGCTATCGCGGCGTGGCCTACCAGGCCACCTCCAGCGGGGACGCGTTCGCGGTCGTGGACCGCTTTGTCGTTCTCGGCAGCGAATCGGGCGTGCGCGCGGCGATCGAAACGGCCCAGACCGGCGCCTCGCTGAAGAGCGAGCCCACCTACGCCAAGCTGCAGTCGCTCGCCCCGTCCGGCGCGCTGGGCCATCTCTACGCCAACCCCGCGGCCCTGACCGCGGCCCAGCACGGCGGCACGGGAGCGCACGGAGGCACCGGCGCCGGCGCGCAGGGACTGCCGGGGCTGCTCAGCCTGCTCGCGGGGGCGCGCCCGCTCAACGTCTCGCTCGTGCCCTCCACCGACTCGCTCGCGCTCGACGCCGACGCCGGCCCCCCCGCCCCGGGAGCGAGCGGGACGCAGAGTGGCGGGCTGGTGGCCGCGGCCGCGGCGGGCAGCCGCGCGTTCGGCGAACTGCCTGGGGAATCCTGGCTGGCCGCAGGCCTCGGCAACGTGCCGGGTGCAGTTGGAGGCGGGCTGGACGGACTGCACGGCCTGCTCTCGCTGGGGAGCACGCTGGGCTCCTCCGGCGCAGGCGAAGGGGTCCTCTCGCCGTCCTCACCGCAGAGCACGCTGAGCGTCAAAGGCCTGCTCGAAGGGCTGCTCGTGCCCCTGGACGCGCTCAGTGCGAACACCGCGCAGGCGCGCAGCGACTACCTCGACTGGATGGGCGAAGCGGGCATCTTCGCCAGTGGCTCGAGCGTGCTCGAACTGAAGGCCGGCGTGGTGATCGACTCCAAGGACCCGTCCGCTTCGCGCGCCGCCGTGGGCAAGCTTGCGAGCGCATTGCGCGCCTCGGGCGGGGAAGCCACCGCCGCGAGCATCCCGGGCGCCGAAGCGGCGGTCGAAGCCAAGCTCACGGGTCTGCCCGTCACGCTCGTGATCGCCGACGGTCGCGCCGCGGACGGGCAGAGCAAGTTCGTGATGGGCCTCGGCGAGGCATCGATTCAGGACGCCCTGAACCCCTCCAGCACGCTGTCGAGCGGCTCCGCCACCTACGCCGCCGCCCAGAGCGCGCTGGGCGAAGGCATCCAGCCGAGCATCTCGGTCGACTTCCCCTCGCTCTTGAGCCTGCTCGAAGGCGTCGGCCTGGGCGAAGACCCGACCGTGGCGCCCTTCACCCCCTACCTGCGCTCCGCGACGACCCTCTCCGGTGGGGGCAAGAGCCTGGGCGGCGGCGTGCAGCGGCTGCGGCTGGTGCTGGGACTTCAGCCGGCGAGCGGCGCCTCGGGCTGAGCCGGCTCGCCACTGCTCAGGCCGGGGTCGGCGCCGGCCCGGGCTCGCGCCGCGCACGCGAGGCGCGGTTCTCGGTCTCGATGATCACCCGGCAGGGGCGCTTTGCGAGCAGGTACGCAGCGGTCGGCCCGATCCGCTGCTCGCCGGCGGGCGCGTGAATCGTCGACCAGTAGATCACGTCCGAGCCCACGCGGATGGCTTCTTCCACGAGCGCGGCCCCTGGGTTGCGGGTGCGGATCAGGCCCGTGTGGATCTTGATGCCGGCGCGGCGCGCCTTGATGCGCGCGCTCTCGAGCACCGAGCGCCCCTGGGCCTCCTCCTCCTCCAAGCCGGAGTCCAGCGACAGCTGGCTGGGCACCGGCAGCACGAAGATCGCATACACCACGCCGTCCTTGCCGATCAGCTTGGCGGCGCTCGACAGCGCCGAGGCGCTGACGTCCTCGCCGAAGATCGGCACTAGCGCGGTGCGGTAGTCGAGCTCGTGGAAGTCGGGAGGGCGTTCCTCGCGCTCGATCCGGTAGCCCTTGCGCGGATCGAGACCCTGGCGGTGGCGGTAGTAGAAGTAGCCGGCCATCCCCGCGATCATCCAGGGGATGCCGATCGTGCGGGCCTCGCCGTGCAGCGCCACCACCGCGCACCAGGCGGCGAAGGTGCCGATCGCGCCAAGCACGGCCGTCATCGGGATCTCACTCCCGCGCACGCGCACGTTCCACGGCAGCCGGTAGGGGCGCTCGCGATCGGGGTCTTTGACGCGCAGCGCGATCACCGCGACGTGGGCGGTCGTGAACGACAGCATCGCCCCGAACGAGTACAGGTTGCCGAGCAGTTTGGTTTCGCCGGGCAGGATCAGCAGTCCGGCGATCGCCGAGAAGAACACGATCGTGAACCACGGCGTGCGATAGCGGGCGTGCAGCTGGGAGAAGATGCTCGGCAGCTGGCGGTGCTCGGCCAGCGACCACGACAGCCGCGAGATCCCGATCAGGCCGGCGTTGGTGGCGATGAACAGGATCGTGGCCGCCAGGATGCCGACGTAGTACTGGGCGATGCTCAGCACCAGGCCGTGTAGACCCAGGTGTCTGACGATGCCCAGCACCGGATCGTTTTCATAGGTCGTGCCCAGTTCGGTGGAGTAGCCGTGGGCGTGATGGACGACCGGCAGCGCCGACAGCGCCACGACCGAGATGCCGGCATACACGCCGAGCACGGCGATCAGCACGAGGTTGACCGACTTGGGCACGTCGTGACCGGGGTCCTTGGCCTCCTCGGACATGTTTGAGACGGTCTCGATGCCCGTGTAGGCGACCATCGCGACCGACAGCGCGAAGATCAGGTTGTGCCAGGTGGGCGCCGTGCCCAGGTGAACCTGGTCGACGAGCAGCGACGGGTTGAGCACGAGCACCACGCCGAGCCCGACCAGCAGCACCTGGGTGCAGAGGTCGGTGACGGCCAGGAACAGGTTGAGCTTGGCCGACTCGCCCAACCCACGGATGTTCAGCGCGGCCAGCAGCGCGATCGTGATCAACCCGCCGATGATGTCCCCCGGGTTGTGCACGAGCGCCGGGAAGAACGCGCCCAGGTAGTGGGGCACGAAGAACGCGGAGATCGCGATCGTGATGATGTAGTCGAGGCTCAGCGCCCAGCCGGCGAAGAACGAGACGACGTCGTTGAACGCGTGGCGCGCAAACGAGGAGGAGCCGCCGGCTTCGGGGAACATCGCGGCGCCCTCGGCATAGGTCTTGGCCGTGAGCACGAACAGCCCGCCCGCGAACATGAACACGACCGGGGTGAGCCCCAGGGCGTAGTAGGCGACCAGCCCGAGGGCGTAGTAGATCGAGGAGCCGACGTTGCCGTAGGCGGTCGCGAACAGGCCGGGGACGCCAACCGAGCGGCGCAGTCCGTGCTCTCTGAGGCGAGCCATTCAGCGCAAGCGTATATGGGCGCTCGGCCCGACCCGGCCCCACTGGCTGGGGACGCGTCCGCCCCGCGCGCATCGGGCGGCGCGAGAGCCGGGGGCATGCAAAATCCCATGCATGGTCACGGGCCAAGCAGGAACGCCGCTTATGATCTCGACGACGACCCGGGCCACAATCGATCCCCGGCGAGAAGACCCATGGACCAGACGTCGCACCGCCGCGGAAACTACGACTCGGGTGAGGATTTCGTCCTCGAATACGGGGAGCTGCGGTTCACATTCAACGAAGCGGACTTCTCCGAGCGCTGCGAGCAGGCGGCGCTGAAGCTCGGCTTCGTCGGCGCGCGGCTGGGCTCGGACGAGCTCGAAGACCTCGTCAACCTGGCGGTCAACGGCGAGGTCTACGATCCGGCCTCGGCACTTGGCGAGCACGTCAACGACTGCTGGCCGGCTCATCGGACCGGCCGAGCGCTCGCTCGTGCACTGGCTGCGCCGGCTCGTGTTCCGCGGGGCGTGGCTCGACCAGCGCGTCAACGAGGGCGAGCTGGGGATCTGCTTCGACGAACAGACAGGCGGGTTCTCCTACGTGCAGCCCGAGCGCAGCGACGCGCCGATCGAGCTCGCCCGCGAGCCCTCCTGGGGCCGCGTGGCCTATAGACGCTAGCCCCCACGCAGGCTGGGGCCCGACTGCCAGCATCCGCACCGTCTCTGAGGCACGCCGCGAGTCGTGCCAGACCGCCCGGCCCGACGCCGTGTCAGCCCTGCGCCAGGGCGTTCGCGCGGGCGCGGGCGATCGCCGCCGCGCCCTCCTCGCCGACCAGCAGCTCGGCGCGCAGGGTGCCGCTCGCGGCGAGATCCAGGGGAGGTCCATCGCCACCGGCGAGCGCGGGGTCGAGCGCGATCACTGTGGTCTCACCGCCGAACGGGCGGGTTGCGGTCGCGATGATCGTGAG
>CAWIWX010000002.1:0-659049 GCA_963839965.1 uncultured Solirubrobacterales bacterium | reverse complement strand
GTCGGTCGGCGGGCGCCACGGCTGAAAATCGTGGTGTCCTCGGTTCGATTCCGAGTCTCGCCATTCTTCAGACTTCTGCACATGGGCTGGTTTTGGGCAGGCGATGTGGCGACTGGGAGAAGGCGCAATACGGGCAACAGCCAATGCCCGGCAAGCCACGTGAGAGCGCCGGTCACGGCGAGCAGCGCCGCTAAGGGCGTATCTCGATAGGAACGTGCGGCTGGGGCGTTCTAGGGTCGAGCGGGGCGCGGACGCAAGGGCGAAGGCATGGTGGGCCCATGTCGAGCCCGAGGACAAAGCCCCGCAAAGGCCATCGGGCGCATCCAGACGTGCGGGCCTAACGGGATACGCCCTAAGGGCAAGACCGTTAAGTTAGTGTCTGGTTGGTGGGGTATTGTCGTCGTGTGCCTCGGTCTGGTTGGGTCAAGCCGGCGACTGATCAGCGGCTGTCGGATCACATCTCGATTGGTGTTCTGACGCGGGTCTTCCCACCCGAGCTCGTCGATGAGGTGGTGGCTCAAGCGGGGCGTAGGGAGCGTCGCAGTCGGCTTTTGCCGGCGCGGGTGGTCGTTTACTACGTCTTGGCGATGGCGCTCTTCGCGGAGTCTTCTTATGAGGAGGTGATGCGTCAGTTGGTGGAGGGGCTTTCGTGGGAGTCCGGCTGGCAGCGCTCGTGGGAGGTGCCGAGCAAGGTCGCGATCTCCCTGGCTCGGGAGCGGTTAGGGGTTGAACCGATCGAGCTTCTTTTCGGCGTGGTCGCTCGGCCGTTGGCGGGCGAGAGAACGCGGGGGGCGTTCTACCGAGGCTTGAAGCTGATGAGCCTCGATGGGACGTGTCTGGATGTGGCCGACACCCCGGCCAACGATGAGGCGTTCGGGCGGCCGGGGTCCTCGCGGCGAGAGGGTGGGGGCGCGTTTCCGCAACTGCGGATGGTCGGTCTGGCGGAGTCTGGCACGCACGCGATCACTCACGCCGCGTTCGGCCCATACAGGAGCTCCGAGCAGGAGCTGACCGACGAGCTGCTCGGCTCCTTACAGGAGGGGATGTTGTGCCTGGCCGACCGTGGCTTCTACAGCTTCGAGCGCTTCCAGGCGGCCCGCCAGACCGGTGCGCAGTTACTGTGGCGCGTGAAGTCCACGGTTGGGCTACCGCGTGAGCAGACACTCCCGGACGGGTCGTATCTGACGAGCGTATATCCGCTCAAAGACCGCCGTGCCCGACGTGGTGGCGAAAGCGCCCGCGTCGTCGAGTACGAGCTCGAGGATCCCGCGCAGGGCGAGGAGGATCAGCGCTATCGGCTGATTACGACGATCCTCGATCCCGAACAGGCACCCGCCTCAGAGCTCGCCGCGCTCTACCCCGAGCGATGGGAGATCGAGGGAATGCTCGATGAGCTGAAGACTCACCAGCGCGGTCCGCGCGCGGTGCTGCGCTCAAAGCGCCCCGATGGCGTCTACCAGGAGGCCTACGGGTACCTATGCACCCACTACGCGATCCGCCGCCTGATGCACGACGCCGCGCTTCGCGCGGACCTCGACCCCGACCGATTATCGTTCATCCGCAGCCTCCGTGCCGCCCGCCGCAGCACCCGCACCCATCCGGATTTTTCCCCCCACTGAACTGCCCCGGGTTTGTTGGAGGCGTTTTTGTTTGAGTAGTCGTGTCGGTGTTCTTCAGTGTTGCAGTCGTGCCGGTGGGCATGTGGGCAACCCGTAGGGTTGTCCAAGGGCTGTGGTCAGCTTGCTGTCCACAGCCCGTCATGTCCACGGGCCTTTGTTCGTCGTCCCGGCCGCGGTCGTGGCGGCGTGGTTGTTCTCGTACTCGACGGGTGGGAGTCGTTCGCAGGAGCTGTGTAGTCGCTTGTGGTTGTACCAGTTGACCCATTGCAGTGTGGCGAACTCGACTTGCTCCATCGTCTTCCATGGTCCTTGCTGGTTGATCAGCTCGGTCTTGTAGAGCCCGATCGTTGACTCGGCGACGGCGTTGTCATACCCATCGCCGATCGATCCGATCGAGGGGTCCGCGCCAGCATCAACGAGCCGTTGGGTGAACGCAAAACTCGTGTATTGGCTCCCGGCATCGGAGTGGGATATGAGGCCCTCCGGGACGGGGGTGCCGTGATGGTCGCGGGCCCAGAGCGCCATCTCCAGCGTGTCCAGGACGAGCGGTGTTTTCATCGTGGTGTCGGCCTTCCAGCCGACGATCCTGCGGGAGAACACGTCGATCGTGAACGCGACATACACCGTCCCTGACCACGCCGGCACATACGTGAAATCGGAGACCCACAGCCGGTTCGGGGCAGCCGCTTTGAAGTCGCGGTCCACGAGGTCGGGCGCGCGGGTTGATTGCCCGTCCGGGATCGTGGTGCGGCGCTTCTTGCCCCGCACAGCGCCTTTCAGGCTCTCCCTGGCCATCAGGCGTTCCACCGTGCAGCGGGCGACCTTGACGTCTTCGCGCGCCAGCTGCCACCAGACCTTCCTGGCGCCATAGACGCCGAGGTTCTCCTTGTGCACCCTACGGATCTCACCGCGCAGGCGCCGATCCCTCAGCGCTCGCTCTGAGGGCGATCGTTCGCGGGCCTTGACCGCGTAATACGTTGACGGGGCGATCTGAAGCGTCCTGCAGAACGGCTCGACCCCATACTCATCGCGGTGCGCGTCAACCACCCTGCTCATCTCCTCGGCTGCGGGTCGAGCTTCCCGCGCGAAGAAAGCTGAGGCGGCCTTCAGGATCTCATTCGCGCGACGCAGCTCCCGGTTCTCACGCTCCAGATCTTTGATCTTCTGAGCCTCCTCGCTCGTGACCCCATGCCGACGGCCACCATCGACTTCGGACTGGCGCACCCACTTCCGCAGCGTCTCAGCCGTCATCCCGCACTTCTGCGCGACCGACACCATCGCCGCCCATTCGGTCGCGTACTCACCACGATGCTCCATGACCAGGCGAACCGCCCGCTCACGCACTTCTGCTGGATACCTCTTGTTCTTGGCCATCGCCCAATCCTCTCAAGCGATCAGGCCTCCAACATTCCCGGGGCGGTTCACACAGCCTCGCGGCCGCGCACCAACAAGCGATCACAGAGATCCTCGCTGAGCCGCTCCCCGAACGACGACAGCGCTCAAACCCACGCGTCATCAAGCGCAAGATGTCCAAGTGGCCCGTCAAGCGCCCCAACCACCACGACCGGTCAATACCAACCAAGCCAGCCAACGAGAGAATCACCATCCTAGCCGCCTAACTTAACGGTCTTGGCCCTAAGGGAGAAGCCGGTCGGCGATCAGTCCGGCTTGCACGCGCGAAAGCGAAACGAGCGCCTGCCGATTTTGACGTTCGGGTCGGCCAGACCGGCCCCTTCCAGGCGCTCGGCTAGCCCATCTGGGGAGACCGGAACGAGCGTGTCATGGACATGCAGCAGCTTGAACAACCGCCCCGTGCCGAGGCTGTCGGTTCCTGCGAAGACACCCCCGTCGCACAGCACTCTCGCGGCCTCTGCCAACAGGCGATCCTGGAGCTTCCGCCGATGGTAGGTGGTGGAGCATGGTGAAGCACACGACTGCAGAGAAACGGCCGTCGGCGAACGGCATCTGGGTCGCGTCGCCCTGCTCGACAGCGACGCGGTCGGACAGCACGCGACGCAGCCGCTCGCAGTAGTCTTGCTCGAGCTCGAGCACGCTCAGGTGCCAATCGCGCCGGGCGAGCACGCGAGTGGTGGCCCCAAGACCTGGGCCGATCTCCAAGACATCCGCCCCGAGCTCCACTCCTTCGAGGCCCCAGGGGAGCAGCTCACGCTCAACTGTTCGCGCCCACCAGCCGGATGAACAGATGAGGGCATGTGCGCGATTCATGGCCTCGCCCAATCTAGCCATCTGCGATGCGCGTCCGGCAATCGGTTTCGCCGCGGGCTATCTCCGAGACAGTCCGAGGCTGATGTCTCCGCCTGCCCCTCGTCCGACGCGAGCGGCTGCGGAGGTCGATCGAGACGCCCGCTTGCTCACCGGAAGCAGCAGCGCGGGCCGGCCACAGGTGTTTGCATGGGAGTGATGTAGCCGAGCCGCTGGCCGAGATTAACCGCCTCCGAGAAAGCCGGTTCGCGGTAGACTGGCTCGCGAACGACGTTGAGTAGGTCGGGTGCTCGTCCGGTTCCAGCCTCGCCGCTGGTTTTGGGGCTGCGCGCCGAGCCCCGAGCCGAAGCCCGCAATCATCGCGTCGATCGCCAGTGCCGGTCGATCGACGCGCGCGAGTTGCCCAGGCGACCGTCACGAACGATCACGACCATATATGAGAGGGTAGACCGGTGAGCGGACTCGTCAACTATCACCTCGAGAGCGCCGTCGCGACCATCGCGATGGACGATGGCAAGGTCAACGCGCTCTCCCTGGACATGCTGGGCGCATTGCACGAGGCGTTCGACCAAGCCGAGCGCGACGGTGCGGTCGTTCTCCTACGCGGTCGCGACGGCTACTTCTCGGCGGGCTTCGACCTGCGGGTCTTCGCCGGCGGGGACGCGGAGCGGACCGTCGAGATGCTCCGGCTGGGAGCGACCCTGGCGCAGCGGATCATGGGCTTTCCGGCGCCGGTGTTGATCGCCAGCGACGGTCACGCGGTCGCGGCGGGAGCATTCATGTTGATGGCCGCGGACGTGAGGATCGGGGTGGACGGCGAGTTTCGAGTTGGCCTCAACGAGGTGCAGATCGGGCTGACGATGCCCCAGTTCGTGATCGAGCTCGCGCGCCAGCGGCTGCACCCCGGTCACCTGGCGCGTGCGGTGATCGACGCTGCGATATACACGCCCCGAGAGGCCGTGCAGGTCGGCTACCTCGACGAGGTCGTGCCAGCGGCCGAGCTTGGCGAGGCGGCACGGCGCGAGGCGGAGCGACTCGCCGGCCTGAACCGCGTGGCGCACACAGCAACCAAGCAGCGCGTACGGTCGCCGTCGCTCGCTGCGATCGGTGCGGCAATCGAGAGCGAGATGAGCGTCGAGGCACTGAGCGGGGTCAGCGCGCCGGCGTAGTCCGAGAGCGCCCGACATCAGCGACCGACGTGGTCGGCTCGGACCGAGGCGGCGTAACGCTTGCTGTTAGGGTCAAGGCGGTGTTCCGTCGTAGGAGCGCCCGCAGGGTGGATCCGTTTTTGTACCCCACCAGTGGCGCGATCTGGTCGTAGCTCATGGCGGTGGTGCGACGAAGGTGGTGGGCATGTTCGATGCGCAGTCGCCGGATGATGCCGAGGGGCGTGAGGCCGGTGCGGGTATGCGTGTGGCGCTCGAGTGTGCGTCG
Source organism: uncultured Solirubrobacterales bacterium (assembly GCA_963839965.1). Taxonomy (GTDB): domain Bacteria; phylum Actinomycetota; class Thermoleophilia; order Solirubrobacterales; family Solirubrobacteraceae; genus Palsa-744. The sequence continues at coordinate 653,773 of CAWIWX010000002.1, read as the reverse complement.
TGTCGCGCCGATCGCGGCGGCCGCGTCGCTGATCGTGAAGCTCTCGTCGAGATGATCGCGGACCCAGCTCTCAAACTCTGCCGCGAGGCCGTCGACGGTGGCAAGGTGGCTGGTCGCGGCCTCGACACTAACGGCGGGACGCTCGTCGACCAGCAGGAAGCGCGCGACGGCGTCGGCGAGCTGAGGGCTGGCCTGGGAGACGAGGCTCATGGCCAGATCGATGTGGGCGAAGGCGGCGCCCGCGGTGGTGATCGGCCCGCTGTGGACGACCAGCCGGATCGATACTCCCGGCTCCTGAGCCTGCAGCTGGGTCTGGTCTCGTCGGCTGAGAGGATTTGACGCTGTGGTGGATCCATCTGCGAGCATGCATCGCGGTGAGAACATGAGCTCGATCGGGCCGGACGGGGAGCTGATCACACCGGCTGGACTGGTGGCGCTCGAAGCCGAGCTCGAGGAGCTCGAAACCGCTGGACGGCGAGCGATGGCCGCGCGCATTCTCGCTGCACGCGAGCTCGGAGATCTCAGCGAGAACGCCGACTATCACATCGCCAAGGAGGATCAGGCGCACCTCGAGACGAAGATCAAGCGTTTGCGCCGGCGCCGGCGCGACGCGCTGATCGTGGAGGCGGACGACGCTGAGGACGGCACGTTCGGTTTCGGGCGCACCGCCGAGGTGCTGGACGAAGAGAGCGGCGTGCTCCACACGTGGACGATCGTGGGCGCGACCGAGGCAGACCTCGCCAAAGGCATGCTGTCAGCGCAGTCGCCGGTCGGCAAGGCGTTGCTCGGCCGCGGCGCCGGGGAGTCGGTGCAGGTGCAGACGCCTCGGGGCGCCCGCGGCTACCGGGTGCAGCGGCTCCTCGCGTGAGGGGCGGCGATCCGCGGCCTCTTTGCGCCCTGTCACACTGTCTTCAATGCGCCGGACGGCCATCCTCAGTGCGCTCGTCCTGTGCTGCGCTCCGCTGTCAGCCTGCGGCAAGGGCGGATACGCGGGCAACGCCCCCCGTTCGCCCGGCGCCGTCAGAACCTCGCGGGGCGCCATCACGAGCGCGTCCCCCACGCACGCGCAGGCGCTCGCGTTCGCGCACGCGGTCAACCTGACCGCCGCCGACGTTCCGGGTTTCACCGCCACCCCCTCTGAACACAACGAAACAGCGATCGAACGGAGACTCAAGCCGGAGCTTCTGAGTTGTGCGGGCGCGCAGGGCTCGCGTGCTCTGCTGGGCGCGCAGAGCACGCTCGTCGAAGCGAGCTCTCCGAACTTCGAGCTCCATCGCGGCATCCTCGATTTGACCGTGGGCTCCGAAGTCAGCGTGGATAAGACCTCCGCCGAGGCCGCCGCCACGCTTCAGGCCGTACACAGTGCGCATCTTCGCGCGTGCTTCACCCGCTACCTCTCTCGGCTCTTGAAATCCCAGCAGCACGGCGGCGCGGTCACCGGGGTCTCGATCGCGTCGGGGACTCCGCCGGCGCCGGGTACGACCGGGGGCTTCGGTTGGCGCGTGACGGCGACGCTCTCCATCCGCGGCATCCGTCTCTCCTTCTATCTGGACATCCTCGGCTTCGTCTACGGCCCCTCCCAGGTCACCCTGTCGAGTTCGAGCGTTGTGCGGCCCTTCCCGGCGTCCGCCCAGGAAAAGCTCTTCTCGACGCTGCTGACCCGCGCCCGCGCGCACGGTCTGTAAAAACCCTCCCCTTCACACGCTCCGCAGCGCCGCACGACGGCGCCGCACCACGGCGCCGATCGGCCCGTCGGCCGCGAGATCTCCCCTTACACTGTTCGCAGCGCCTCCGTCGGCGACAGGCGCGCGGCCCGTATCGCGGGCAGCAGGCCGGCGATCGCGCCGATCAGCATCGCCGCGCCGAAGCCTCCCGCCCAGGCGAGCGTGGGGATGACGATCGTCCAGTGCTTGGTGGCGGCGTAGACGGCGGTCGCGAGAATGCCCGCGGCGATGCCCACGGCGCCGCCGGCGAGCGACAGGAGGATCGCTTCGGAGAGGAACTGCATGCGGATCTGGCCTTTGGTGGCGCCGAGGGCGCGGCGCAAGCCGATCTCCGAGCGGCGTTCGAGCACGGAGATGACCATGATGTTCGCCACGCCGACCGCGCCCACCAGCAGCGCGACGGCGCCGAGACCGAGGAACAGGCCGTTCAGCGCGCCCTGCGCGTCGGCGCGCGCGACGAGCGTTGCCGAGGGCAGGCTGACGTTGACTTCGTTGGGCGCTTCGGGGTTGGCAGTGGCCGCCAGCACGGACTGGACGGCCGGGACCTGGCTGTCCTGGGCGCGGACGTAGACCGTGTTCGGGTGCCCGTCGAAGCCGAGATACTTTTTGGCGCGGGGAAGCCGACGAGCACGGCGCTTTCCAGTTCCGGCGTCAGCGTCGAGGAGCCGAGGATGCCGACCGGGTAGAACCACTGGTCGGCGAGCCAGATCCGCTCGCCGGGGTAGATGTGGTCGATGCCCAGGCGCTGGGCGGCGGCGGGGCCGAGCACGGCGACCGGCTGGTTCGCGGTGGCGGCGTTCAGGTAGCGGCCCTGCGTCACCGTGATGTTCAGCGCCCGCAGCAGGTTGAGGCTGGCCGCCGCGATGCTCGAGGGCGTTGGTGTCGACGCTCGGGATCAGCGGCGAGCGGTACACCGAGCCGCTCACCTTGCCCGTCTCGGCGACGTGTTCGACCGGGTAGATGCGGGCGATCATCGCCGGCGCCGCCAGCGGCAGCTCGGCGGTCTTGCCGGCGAAGCTCTGGCCGTTGGTGACGATCAGGAGGTTCGTGCCGAGCCGGTCGATTTCTTCCAGCAGCCCGGCCTGGGAGGAGGAGGACAGGCCCAGCACGGCGACGATCGCCGCCACCCCGATCGCGATCCCCAGCGCCGACAGCGCCGCGCGCGTGCGCCGCGTGCGCAGCCCCACGCTCGCCACCCGCGCGAGGTCGCCGGGACGCAGGCGGGCGGGAACCAGCGCGGCGGCGGCGGGCTCGGCGGTCTCGACGGTCGCGCTCACGGCTGCTGGCTCACGGGCTTCGTTGACGAGCGCGAACGCCGCCGCCCGCGCGTGGCCGGCGCTTGCCTTGACCACATAGCCGCCCGGCTCGCCGTTGGCGGTGAACGCGGGCGCGACGGCGATCCCGCACGCGTTCGTCCTCACGCTCGCCACGCGCGTCTGGCGCGTGCGCCCACGCCGGCGCGAACGCGACGCGACCCGCACGGTGAAGCGTCCGCTGGGCCCGGCGGCGGGCGCGGCGAACGACACGAGCGCGTCGGGGACGCGGTTGCCCTGGGCGTCGGTGACGGTGACCGCGAGGCTGACCGGGAAGCGGGCGCCCACGCGCGTGGACTGCGTCACACCGACCCCGGGCGCGAGCTTGGCCGGCGCCCCCGCGAGGTTGGTGAGCGTGAAGAGCGCCGGCGTGACGCTGCCAGAGGATGCGCCGCCGTGCGGTTCGCTGCCGCCGGAGCTCCCCGGCGCGGCGCTCGCGGTGAACGTCCCGGCCTCGCTGTCGGCCGTCAGGGCCGGCGAGGTCGCGACGCCGGAGGCGTTGCTGGTCGCGCTCGCCTCGCTCGCGCCGCCGGCGAAGCTCGCGTCGGCGCCCGATCCCGCGCCGCTCGCTCGAGCTGGAGCTCGTGCCGCACGCGGACGAGCCGGTGGAGGCGGTGAGCGTGAACGTGACGCTCGCGCCCGCCACGGGGTTGCCGTCGCCGTCGAGCACCTGCACCGCGAGCGCCTGCCTGTAGCCGCGCGTGACGGTGGCCGTCTGCTTCAGCGGCGAGACCGCGACGATCCGCGCCGGCACCCCCGCCGCCGTGTTCGTCAGCGCGAACGACACCGACCCGTACTGCGAGCTGGCGGTGACCGTGTAGCTGCCCGCGATCCCGTTGGCGGTGAACGTCGGCGCGGCCATGACGGCGCCGCTGCTGTCGGCGCCGACGGTGACCGTGTTCGTGCCGCTGGCCGAGAACACGCCGCTGGCGCCGCTGGAGGGCGCGGTGAACGTCACCGCCACGCCGGCGGCGCCGCTCGTCACCGCGCACCCGTCGGTGTTCGTGAGCGCGACCTGCAGTCCCGACGCGTAGGCGCTGTTCAGGGTCGCGGTCTGGGGTGTGCCGGCCACGAGCGTCATCGCGTTCGGGGAGGTGGTGGCAGGGCAGTTCGAGCTGGAGCCGCCGCCGGGTTCTCCGGTGGCCGCGGCCGCCCCTCCGGCCGAGCGTGCTCGCGCGCCGCGCCGAGCGCGCCGGCCGCCGCCAGGATCGCGAGCGCCCGCGGTCGCCTCGCTCGCCCAGCTCATCGCCCCGCCCCCTCGAGGCGCCGCGCGAGGCGCTGTCCGCCACGATCTGCCCGTCGAGCATCTGCACCTGGCGCGGCAGGCGCGCGGCCAGCGCGTGTGTCGTGGGTGATCACGAGGATCGTGGCGCCGTCTGCGTTCAGCGCCTCCAGCAGCTCGAGGATCGCCACGCCGGAGGCGCTGTCGAGGTTGCCGGTCGGCTCGTCGGCGAGCACGATCGCCGGCCGCCCCACCAGCGCCCTTGCGATCGCCACGCGCTGGCGCTCGCCGCCGGAGAGCTTGCTCGGACGGAAGCTCGCGCGCTCGGCCAGGCCGACGCGGGCGAGTGTCTGCGCCGCCCGCTCGCGGCGCTCGGCGACCGCCATGCCGGCGTACAGCAGCCCGTCGGCGACGTTCTCGAGCGCGGTGGAGTGCTCGGCGAGGAAGAACTGCTGGAAGACGAAGCCGATGCGCGTCGCGCGCAGCGCCGCCAGCTCGCGGTCGGACAGGCTCGCCACGTCCACGCCGGTGATCGACACCACGCCCGAGCTCGGGCGCTCGAGCGTGCCCATCACGTGCAGCAGCGTCGACTTGCCCGAGCCGGAGGGCCCGACGATCGCGACCAGTTCGCCCTCCCACACCTCGAAGCTCACGTCGCGCAGCGCATACACCGGCGGCTCGGCGCCGTAGCGCTTGCTCACGTCGCGCAGCTCGAGCACCGGCGCGGCGCCGACGCTCGCCGCGCGCGCTGCCGGCCGGCTGTCCCCGGCGTCTCTCTCGCTGCGGCTGCGGTCGGGTGCTCGCTCATGTGCTCGGCACCACCACGCTCTGGCCGGCCGCCAGTTCCGGGCCGCTGACCTGCACGTCGCCCGCTTCGTCGTCGAACAGTCCCACCGTGACGGGGAGCAGCCGGTGCACCCCGTCCGGCTGCACCTCCTCCACGGCATAGCCGCCGCCGGCGAGGGCGAGCAGCGCCGTCACGGGCACCACCAGCGCGTTTTCGACGCTCGCGGTCGTGATCGAGACCTGCACCGGCGCCGCATCGAGATGGCCCGTCGCGTTCGGTTCGTTCGGCGTGATGTCGACTTCGATCGTCGGCGTGCTTTCTTCGCCGTGTTCGCTGGCAGGCGCCACCGCGACGGTCGCGACATACGAGACCGTGCCCGGGGTGGTCTGGCTGTCCGGCAGCGTGATCACCACGCGGTCGCCCTTCTTCACGCTCGACTGCTGGGAGGCGTCGAGCTTCACGGTCACCTGCCGCGCGGTCGAGCTGACCCCCAGCGCCGGTCCCGGGGATACGTCCATGCCGACCGTCGGGGTCACGCTCGTCACCCGCACCGGTCCGGGCTCGAACACGACCGAGCCGAGCGCCAGCTCTCCCGTCTGCGCCAGCCCGTGCGCGGCCTGGAAGGCGCGAATCGCCGCGGCGGTGGCGGCGGTGAATTCGTCGCCTGTGAGCCCCGAGCCGTATCCGAGCGCTTCCAGGTTGGCGTTCAGCTCGGCCACGTCCGGGCCCGCGGACATGCCCGCGAGGAACGCCCGCGTGGCGAGCGTCGGACCGTACAGCAGGATCGTGGGCTGCTCCGCCGATCGCATACACGCTGTGATTGCGCGCGATCACCTCGCCGACGGAGGGCAGCGAGGTGTAGACCGCGCCCTGCGCGTAGCCCACCACCGACGCGCGCGCCGTGGCGAGCGCCGAGGAGGAATGCGCCAGCGAGGTCTGCGCGGAGGCGAGCTGCGTGCGGTCGGCCGTGACCTTCGCTTCGGCGCCGGTCACGCTCTGTTCGCCGCTGCGTCACCGTCTGCCTGTCGCTCGCGCACGTGCCCGAGCCGCCGCCGGCGGACGAGGAGCCGGCTTCGGCGGCGCCTTCGCCGGCGCAGTCCACCGCCTCCTTGGCCCGCGCCGCCGCCAGCTGGCTCTGGGCGCGCTGGAGCGCCGCGCTGTCGCTCTCGAGCGAACGCTGCGCCGAGGCCACCTGCGCTTCGCCGCTCGCCACCTGCTGTTCTGACTGCTGCACGGCCGAGGGGGCGTTGCCCGAGGGCACCAGGATCTTCGAGGAGCCCGCGTAGCCGAGCGTCCCCGTCGACCTGCGTCTGCGAGGACAGCGACTGGCGTTTCACCGTCGTGAGGCTCGTCGGCGTGGAGTTGTCGGCCACGCCGGCGCTCGCCTTGCCGGACGTGTGAAACGGTTCGAACACGATCAGCAGCACGGCGATCACGATCACGACGATGGCGGCGAGGGCCGCCCAGCGGCCGCGCCGCGACCGCTCGCTCACGGAGCGCACCGACCGTCTGCTCGGAGGATTGACGGAGCACGCCACTGGCGACTGCCCCCGGGGCCGCCCGCCTTGGCGCGCGGGAGGCGCCCCGTCAGCCCCGCCTTCCCAGCGGCAAGACCGACTGGCACGCTTTCTGCGCCGCCTGGAACTGCGGCGAGCCGGGGTTGATCCCGCTCGACGAGCCGACCTTCAGCTGCACCGTCCCGCCGCCGTTGGAGAATTTCGGGTCGGGGAAGTTGGGGACCCCGTGGTGGCGCATGCATTCGGAGAACTTCAGCGCCTGTTCCTGGATCTTGGCCTGCTGCGCCGGGCTCGGGGCCGGCGCACGCGGCGCGTACTGCTGCACGCCTTTTCGGCCGCCTGGAACTGCGACGATTCCGGATTAGGGCCGTGGCCGTTGTGGTTCTGGATGCGGATGCCGCCTTCGGTCGGTTCGGGGAATTCCGGTTCCCCGTGGGTGCGCATGCACTGCGCGAACTTGACCATCTTCTGCTGGTTGGCGGCGCTCGTTTCGGGCGATTCCGGCGTGCCGCCGCCCGACCCGCTCGAAGGGCTGGAGGCGCTCGTGGCGCCGACGTGGGCGACGCCGGGGCTCGAGGAGGAGCCGCCGCAGCCCGCGAGCGCCAGCAAGACGACGAGCAGCGCGAACGCGGGCAAGACGAGGCGCCGCAGGCCTGGCGCGGGAGGCAAGGGTGCGGGACGGCGGGGCATGAAGGCTCCTTTGCGGACGATCTCTGATCGGTGGTCGATGGCGCTGACGACATCAAGCCAGCTCAACCTGAGAGGAGCCTGAGAAAAGTCGAGGAACTTGCTGAGGGGGGGTTGGCCCGCATCCTGGCGGGTGGTGGAGCGTGCCGCAGGTGGGGGGTGCGGGGCGTCCGGCCCCGCAAAACAGAGCGCGGAAGGCTACGGGGCCGGCGGCTGTGCGGCCGCGGAGACCGTGGGCCCGGCGGCTGTGGGGTTCGGGCCGGCGGGGGTGATCTGGGGAACATCCCCCGGCTCAGGCGCCGCCAGCTCGGCGGCGGTCATCTGCAGCGGCGCCAGCTCGAGCGTCAAACGGGCGCCGCCGCCGGGGTCGTTGGCGGCGTGCACCGAGCCGCCGTGGGTCTCGGCGACCTGGCGCACGATCGCCAGGCCCAAGCCCGACCCGGGCAGCCCGCGGGCGGCGGGAGAGCGGTAGAAGCGGTCGAACACGCGCGGCAGGTCCTCAGCGGCGATCCCCGGGCCGTGGTCGCGCACCTCGACGGCGCCAGCGCGCACGCGCACTTCCACTGGATCGCCCGCCCGCCCGCCCGGCGGGGAGGGGGGGTTCCACTTGCAGGCGTTGTCGAGCAAGTTTGCGATCGCCCGATCCAGCCGCGCCGGCGCCGCGCGCACCAGGCACGGCTCGGAGTCGAGCATGAATTGGCATAGCGGCGCGTGCAGGCGCGCGCGCTCGAGGGCTCCCGCGGCGGCCAGATCGAGGCGTACGTCCTCGACCTCGACCTCGTCGATCTCGGTCTTGGAGAGGTCGACCAGATCGCCCACCAGCACGGTCAGCTCGCGCAGCTGCGCCTGCGCGGCGGCCACCACGCGGGCGCGCTCATCCGCGGGCATCCGCTCGCCCAGCGCGAGCGCGTCGAGGTTGGCCCGCACGCTCGTCAGCGGCGTGCGCAGCTCGTGCGAGGCGTCGGAGACGAGCTGGCGCTGGGCCAGACGCGCGCGCTCCAACGCGGCGAGCATCGTGTTGAAGCTCTCCGCGAGCCGCCCGAGCTCGTCCTCCTCGCCGGCCTCGATGCGATGAGTGAGGTCCTGCGTGCGGGCCACCCGTTCTGCGGCGCCGGTCAGCCGGCGGACCGGCACGAGCGCCGCCCGCGAGACGAGCAGCCCGAGCGCCGCCGCGAGCGCGATACCGCCGAGGCTCACGAGCGCGAGCACGAGCTTCAGGTGGGTGAGCGTGCTGTCGAGGTCGGTCAGCGGCAGGGCCACCTGCCACACTCCGTCCGCTTCGGGGGCGCGCTCGGTCAGCACCCGCACGGGCGTGCCGGCGACGGCCGCGTCGCTGAAGAACGCGTCGCGCCGGCCCGCGGCCACTGCCCGGGTTGCGGCTGTAACTGCAAGCGCCGATCCCTTGCTCGGGGTGTGGATGATTTCCCCGTTTGAGAGGAACAGCTGCACATAGCCGGTCGCGCCGCCCAGTTCTGAGGGCGGCAGCACCAGCGAGGGATGCCCTGGCTGAGCGTGAATGAGCGTTTTCTTGGCGACGGCGACCGAGTCGTTCGGGGCCACGGTCTGGTGTTCGATCGTCACGGTTTCGTGGCGGGCGCCGTTGCCCGCGTGAGTCGCGCCCGGTTCGGCGTGGGTTGCACTCGGTTCGGCGTGAGCTGCGCCTGGTTCGTTGGAGGATCCTTCTCCGACTGGGGTGGCGAGGCCGTTCGGACCGTTCGCGGGGGCGACCATCTCGCCGCTGGCATGCACCCCAGACGCGCCCTCGCCGGCGGCGAACCCGTACACGCCGGCGACGGGGAGTGGCAGCTTCCCTTCCTTGGCAAGCTTGGCGAGCTGGCTGCGCGTGCCGCTGACCTGGATGCGGACTGCGGACTGCTGCCCCGGCGTGATCTTCGCGCGCAGGCTAGAGTCGAGCTGGCCCTGGAGCTCGTTGCGCGTCACGACGTACACCACGACAGACGCGATCACGATCGCGGCGGCGACCGCTCCGGCGGCCAGCAGGATCATGCGCCGGCGAAAGCTCATCGCATCACCGCCGCGCGCGCTCTGCCGATCTCAGCACGTAGCCGACTCCGCGCACCGTGCGCAGCAGCCGCGGCTCGCCCGCGGCCTCGGTCTTGCGGCGCAGGTAGCCGACATAGACCTCCAGCGAGTTCGAGGACGGACCGAAGTCATAGCCCCACACGTGATCGAAGATCGCCGCGCGTGTGAGCACCTGGCGGGGGTGGCGCATGAGCAGTTCGAGCAGCAGGAACTCGGTGCGCGTGAGCTCGAGCGCCCGCTGGCCGCGGCGCGCCTCGTGCGCGAGCGGATCCAGCTCGAGATCCTCGAAGCGCAGAGCTTGGTCGTCCCCTTCCCAGCCGGTGCGCCGCAAGAGCGCGCGCAGGCGCGCGATCAGCTCCTCGCGGGCGAACGGCTTGGCCAGGTAGTCGTCGGCGCCGGCCTCGAGACCCGCCACCCGCTCCGACACCTCGGTCCGGGCGGTCAGCATCAGCACCGGCGTGCGATCGCCGCCGGCGCGCATCCGCCGGCAGACCTCCAGCCCGTCGAGACCGGGCATCAGCACGTCGAGGATCACCGCGTCGGGCGAATCGACGGCGAGCGTGCGCATCGCCTCGCGCCCGTCGACCGCGGTCGCGACCTCGAATCCGCTCAGGTCGAGCACGAGCGCGAGCGCCTCGCGTACCGCCGCCTCGTCGTCGACGACCAGTAGCCGCATGAGCCGATGCTGACAGGCAAACGTGAAAGAAAGCTGAAGGGCGCGAGGAGCGTTTGCGGGGCCGGACGCCCCGCACCCTCCACCTCTGTTAGGCACCACCCCCCGCCAGGATGCGGCCCAACCCCTCCCGCCTCAGGCCTTCGCCCCCGCCTGCGGGTCCAGCCTGGACATCGTGACCGCAGCCGTCAGATCCTTGGTCGCTCCGCCGAGATACAGTCCCTTCACTGGCGGCACGTCGGCGTAGAAGCGCCCGTGGCCGATCTTCACGTGCGTCTCGCCCGCGAGGCGGCGGTTGGTCGGATCGGCGCCCACCCACACCGGCTCGCCGTGGGCGGGCGGGTTCGGATCCCCCGGCAAGAGCGCCTCCAGCCACGCGTGCGTGTTGACCTCCAGCGAGTCCGCGCCGCCGTCCTCGGGCGCCGCCCACAGGTAGCCGGACACGTACCGTGCGGCGATTCCCGTGCGGCGCAGCAGGATCAGCGCGAGGTGCACGAAGTCCTGGCACACCCCCGCCCCCAGCTTCAGCAGATCGTTCACCGTCGATCCCACGTAGGTCGCTCCAGGCCTGTATTCGAAGCGATCGGGTATCAGCTCGCACAGCAGTTCGAGCGCGTCGAGCGGGCTGGCGGTCTGCCGGGCATCAAGCAGGTCGTCGAGGCCCGCGATCTCCGGCTGGTCCTGCCACGGCAGCGCGAACTCGCCCGCCGCATCCTCATACGCCGCGCTGCGCAGGCTCTCCCACCCACCCGACACGACTCGCGCGGGCTCGGAGGTCACAACGCGCGTGCGCACGTCGATCGCCAGCTGGCGGTGGCTGGTGGGAATGCCGAACTCGAGCACCTCGGTGCCGAAGTAGTCCAAATGGCGGCTCACCCTGGCCTCGGGCTCGATGCGGGTGTGGAACTCGTCGCATCTCTGTGAGGACGTCGTCGCCGGCTTGACCCGCAGCGCGTTCAGGTTGTCCGTCACCGGGGCGTCGTAGCGGTACTCGCTCATGTAATGGATCGCAAAGTGCATCTGTGTCGTCTCGCTTTCTCGCTTGCCTCGCCCGCCTATCGCCACTGCCCCGCGGGCGCCGCTCCCGCGAAGTAGCGCTCGGCGACGTCCTGATCGATGCGCGCCAGCTCCTGCTGCGTGCGCTCGCAGATCCCCGTCAGCTCCGCTCCGTCGGGCAGAGCCCGGCGCTGGAAGTCCAGATCCGCCGCCAGCCGGCTCACCCGCAGCACCGGCTTTGAGTTGCGCGGACCCGCGTCCGCGGCGGTGAACGCCTCGTGCAGCGAATCCACGCACGCCGCCACGCTGTCCGGATAGGCCCGCTCGAAGATCAGAAACCGGGCGACAGGATGGGCGTTTGGGGGCGAGGTCACCGCGCGCAGATAGGCGTGAAACCCGCCGACCGCCTGTAGCAATATCAGCGCATGCCCGTCCGCCGGGGCGCTCTCGGCCGGGGCGCCCTTCGCGGGGGCGCGCCCCCGGTCTGCGGCCGAGGCGCGCTCGCCCGGCGCGAGCGCGATGCGCAGCATGCGCAGCACCATGTCCGAGACCTCGATCAGCCCGCCCGCGTCCAAAAAGCACTTGGCTTCGTCGCGCAGCATCGATCTGTTCGCCACCCCCCAGATCAGCGCGGTGCGCTGCTTGACGTACTGCGAGGCGATGTACGGCCCGGTCGGCTCTGACCGGCGCGCCTGTTCTGAGCCGCGCAGGCTGAGCGTGGTCGTGTTGATCGCCTCCCACATCTCCGCGCTGATCACGTCCCTGACCGTCCGCGCGCCTTCGCGCGCGCGTTCGATGCTGGCGAGCATCGATCCCGGACGGTCCGCGTCGAGCGTCAACCCCACCAGCGCCTCGGCGCTGCGCTCCTGCTCGTCCTGGACGTTCCCCAGCATCGCCACCAGCCCGCCCGACCCGAAGCTCACGCTCGGCAGCGCTTCCGCGGTCCCCTGCAGCTCGGCTCCAAACACCGCCTCCACCGCGCGCGCGGTGAACTCGGCCCGCGCGAGGTTGCGTCCCAGCCAGTACAGCTCGTGCGCGATCCGCGCCAGCATCAGCCGCCTGACCCCTGCCCCTGCTGCTGTTGCTGCTGCTGGCCCGTCCACTCGCCGTAGCGCAGGTCCGGCAGCGCCGGGGGCAGCGTGTCGGCGATCGGCGGCCCCGCGCGGTCGGCGGTGTCCCCGTCCTCCAGCACCCACGTGTCCTTGGAGCCGCCCCCGCGCGAGGAGTTGACGATCATCGAGCCCTCTGTGAGCGCCACCCGCGTGAGCCCGCCCGGGACGATGTCGATGCGCTCGCCGAACACCGCGAACGGGCGCAGGTCCACGTGCCTGGGGCGCAGCTCGCCGTCGGGCCCCACCGTCGGGACGGTGGAAAGATCGACGATGTCCTGGGCGATCCAGCGCTCGGGGTGGGCCTCGATCAGCTTTCTCATCCGCACGATCTCCTGCTCAGAGGCGTGCGCGCCGATCGTCACGCCCCGCCCGCCGGACTCGTCGGTCGGCTTGACCACCAGTTCCTCCAGCCGTCCCAGCACGTGCTCACGCACTTCGGGGTCCGACAGCAGGTAGGTCTCGACGTTCTCGAGGATCGGCTCCTCGTTCAAATAGAACTTGATCATCCCCGGCACGAAGCAGTAGATCCCCTTGTCGTCGGCCACCCCCGTGCCGAACGCGTTGGCGATCGCCACGCTCCCCGCGCGGTAGGCCCTGATCAGCCCGGGCACCCCCAGCAGCGAGTCCGTCCGGAACTCCAACGGGTCGGCGTAGTCGTCGTCGATCCGCCGGTACACCGCGTGCACGCGCTCCAGGCCGCGCGTCGTGCGCATGTACAGCACGTCGTCGCGCACCACCAGATCCGAGGCCTCGACCAGCTCGACCCCCATCTGCCGGGCCAAGAACGCGTGCTCGAAGTACGCCGAGTTCGCCGGCCCCGGCGTCCACACCACGACCGTCGCCTCGCTCTGCGCCGAGGGCGCGACCGAGCGCAGCGCGCGCAAGAGCAGCTGCGGGTAGTGGTCCACGCGGCGCACCCGATAGGAGGCGAACAGCTCGGGCACCAGCCTGGCCATCGCCGCCCGGTTCTCCAGCATGTAGCTGATCCCCGAGGGGATCCTGACGTTGTCCTCGATCACCTTCCACGACCCGTCCGAATGGCGCACCAGATCGCACCCGGCGACGTGCGTGTACACGCCGCCCGGGGGCCTGATCCCGTGCACCGCGCGGGCGAAGTGCGAGCAGCCGGCGACCAGCCGCCACGGCACGAGGCCCTCGCGCACGATCTCGCGCGCGTGATACACGTCGTCGACGAAGTGGTTCAGCGCCCTGATCCGCTGCGCCAGCCCCCGCTTGATGTCGCGCCATTCCTCGCCGGTCACCACCCTCGGCACCAGATCCAGCGGAAACGGGCGTTCGTGGGAGGCCCCGTTCTCACCGCTTGTCTCGAACGTGATCCCCTGCTGCATGAACACCGCGTCGCGCCGGCGCCCTGCCTCGATCAGCCCCTCCGGGCCCAGGCGTCTGAGCTCCTCGACCAGGGGGGCCGCGGCCGGCCGCGGCGAGCCGTCGGCCTCGAACAGCTCGTCCAGATATGGCGCACTCGGGCGGTACTCCCTGCCCTGCCCGGACGCGGCCGCCGGCACGACGGGCATGGTCGTCTCAGGACTCACCGCGAGATTCTCCCGCGCACGCGGGCCCGCCGGTTTGGACGGCTGGCCGAACTACGCGCCCCGCGGATGCCCGTTTGTCGCAGGCCAAACGGGTGGGATTGGATTGGGTGGCCGCATCCTGGCGGGTGGTTGGCGCCCACATGGCCGGTGGGCGCGGGGCGTCCTGCCCCGCGTTCGAGGGAGGTCCTCCGCCCGGTCAGCCCTCTGTGGAGACCGGGCAGAACAGGCCGATGACGTGACCCTCTGGATCCTTGAACATCCCCAGCACCATCCGCTCCATCACCGTTTCCGGGCCCATCATGCGCGAGCCGCCGAGGCTCTCGGCCTTGGCCAGCGCCGCCTCGACGTCGGGGACGCCGGCGTAGAAGGTGACGTGGCCCTCGTACCCCTCCGGCGCCCCGCCGATGCCCCCGCCAATGCCCATGCCCTCGGGTGAGAGGTTCTCCTCGCGCGAAACCATCCCGTAGTTCATCGGGTTGTCGGTGTTGAACTCCCATCCAAACAGCTCGCCGTAGTAGCTGCGCAGCGCGTCGGCGTCCCGGCCCATGATCTCGAAGTGGACGACTGGTGCTCCCATGTTCGCTCCTCCTTTGCGTTGCTTGCGTGGTTGGGCGCGGCTCTGAGAAAAGGCCGCGAGTGGATGTGGCGCCGGCAGCCGTGCGCCGACATGTCAGTTGTACTCCTCCTCGGCGCCCGGCGAAGTTACAGCTCTGTCACCGCGCCCTCGCGGGCGACGCTCACGCGTGGCCTGTCCCGGCCGCCGGGCCCATCGTCCCCAAGCCTCTGAGCGAGCGCGTCGAGCTCCTCGTCGGTGCGGTCGTGGCCGTGGTGGAACAGCACGACCTCGCCCGCGCCCGCCCGCGCTCCGAGCGCGACCGCGTAGTCGGCAAAAGCGTGTCCGAACGCGGCTTCGCGGGCCTGCTCGGGGCCGAGCAGCTGGGCGTCGTGGATGAGTACGTCCACGTCGCGCGCGAGCTCTAGCGCGGCCGGGTGGTACTCGCCGAGGCCGTCCTGCCCGGGGCCGAGCGCGGTGGGGCAGTGGTCGGGCATGTAGGCGATCGCTGTGCGCCCGTCGGCGATGCGGTAGCCAAACGTGCGCCCGCCCTTGTGGGGGATCTCGCGGGCGAGCACGCCAAACCCCTCGATCTCGTGCTCGCCCGGCTCGATCGATCCAAAGCTCCAGCGCCCTCGCAGTTCGGTCGGAGAGATCGGAAAGTAGGGTGGGCTCATCATCCCGGCGAGCACGCTCGCCTGCCGGTGTGCCGTTCTCCTGCGCGGGCAGCAGCACGTCGACTCGCGCGCGATCGTCGTCGCCGGCGGCGTAGAAGGGCAGGCCGGTGACATGGTCCCAGTGCAGGTGGGTCAGCAGGATCGTGCCGTCGTAGGCGTGGCCGGCCATAAGCGCCGATGCCCGCTGCAGACCGGTGCCGGCGTCGAGGATCAGCGAGGACCGGGGCTGGCCGTCATGCGCGAGCGCCAGGCAGGGGGTGTGCCCGCCGTAGCGCACGAACTCGCTGCCCGGCGCGGGCGTGGAGCCACGCACGCCACAGAAGTGGACCCGCAAAGCTCAGCTCGGGTCGGGTCGTGTGCGGCGATGGTCCTTGGAGAGCTCCTGCAGCGCGCCGCGGTCGAGCTGCGGCCGCCTCCACCGCGGCCACGCGGCACGGCGTGACGGCCACGAGCGTCGAGGTCCGCTCTCCCCCCTCCAGATGGGCGCGCTCGCCGAGCAGCGCCCCCGGGCCGTACTCGGCCAGGCGCACGCCGTTCTCCTCCACGCGCAGCACGCCGTCGAGCAGCAGGAACACCTCTGAATCCTGCTCGCCCTGTTTGACCAGCTCGGTCCCGGCCTTGACCTTGCGGATCTGCGGCTTGCGCCCGCCCTGCATGATCTGCGCCGACAGTGTGCGCTCGAGCGCGCTCTCCACCGCGGTGACCAGGGCTTTGGAGTCGGTGTCGCCCCAGGGAGTGTGCTTGCCGAATGACACGCGATACCAGTCCTTGAAGTCGGCCAGGCCCGACTTGTGGGTGAGGCGCAGCCGATCGTCGTACGCCCAGTGCCGGGGAAAGCGGCTGGCGCCGGTCAGCGCGCTTTTGGTGGTTCCGTCGGCGTTGATCGTCAGCGACAGCGTCGTCCACACCAGCGGCGCCTGCCACTGGATGAACGGCTTGCGCCGCACCCGCCGCGGCGCGGGCACGCCCGTGCGCCCCCCGGCGGTCTGTACGAACCGCACCCACCCGTCGCCGCGCACCGGCTGCTTTTTGATGTCGGGCAGGCCGATCGCCTCGAACGTGCGCGCCAGTGGGCCGACCTTGACCGTGGTCGCGCCCATCATCCCGCCACCGTCGTACCCGCAGTCGACGACGCGGCCCGAGTCGTTAACCTCGATCCACGCGCTCAGGACGTTGGCGAAGCGGAAGCGGTCTTCGTCGCGCAGCCGCTCCAGGTCGTCGATCCGATCGGGCGGCGGTGCGTCGTAGTGGGCCATGCCTGCGTCGAACGCGATCCGCTGCGAGCCCTCGACCGCCTCGGAAGGGATCCACGAGACCGACGTGATCGAGCTTGAATGGCGCATCGCGGGGATTATGCACTGCCCGGCGCAGAGGCGTATTCCAAGGGGCGGGTCCGATTGAGAACGCATCGGGCGCATGAGAAACCTATGGGCACATGGGATACGCCCTAGGCTTGCCGTCATGGACTACGACGCGCTAGTCGTCGGGTCGGGGCCCAACGGCCTGGCGGCGGCCATCGCCCTCGCCGAGCACGGCCTGCGGGTGCTCGTGCTGGAGGCCGCCGAGCGCGCCGGGGGCGCGGTGGCGAGCGAGGAGCTGACGCTGCCGGGGTTCGTGCACGACACGTTCTCCTCGGTGTATCCGGCCGGCGCGGCCTCGCCGGTGTTCGCGCGCATGCCGCTGGAGCGCCATGGTCTGCGCTGGGTCCATCCCCCCGTGTGCATGGCTCATCCGCTGGGCGATGATCGGGCGATCGGGCTGTACCGCGATCTACAGCGCACCGCGGCGAGCCTCGATGCGAGCCGCGCGGGCGACGGCGAGCGCTGGCGGGCGTTCGCCGAGCCCTACGTGCACAGTTTCCAGGCGCTGCGCGAGACCATGCTCTCAGGCTTTCCGCCTGTGCGCGGACCCGTGCGCCTGGCGGCGGGGATCGGCCCGCGGGGGATGCTCCAGTTCACGCGTCTGCTGTTCTCCTCGGCGCATGGGCTCGGCGAGCGGCTGTTCTTCGGCGAGGACGCGCGCGCCTGGCTGTACGGGTCGGCGATGCACTCCGACGCGCCGCTCACCGGCGCCGGCAGCGCGATCGCCGGCGCGTACATGGCCCTGCTCGGCCACGGCGCCGGCTGGCCCAGCCCCGAGGGCGGCGCCGGCCGGCTCGCGCAGGCGCTCGTCTCGTATCTGCTGGAGCTCGGCGGCGCCGTGCGCACGGGCGCGACCGTCACCCGAGTCCTGGCCGAGCGCGGCCGCGTCGTCGGCGTGGAGCTGGCGGGGGGCGCGAGCCGATCCGCCGCGCGCGACGCGCGATCCGCCGCTGGCGACCGGCCTTCGGACGACTTTCCGGGCGATCTACCAGGCGGACTGGCCGGGGGCGAGCGGATAGGCGCGCCGCTGGTGATCGCCGACGTGATGCCCGGCGCGCTCGTCAGGCTCGCGGGCGAGGACCTGCCCGGCGGGTACACCCGTGCGCTGAGCCGCTACCGCTACGGGCCGGCGACGCTGAAGGTCGATTGGGCGCTGGACGGCCCGATCCCCTGGAGCGCGGAGCAGGCGCGCGAAGCCGGCACCGTGCACGTCGGCGGCCCGGCGCCTGAGCTGCTGCACACGACCGAGACGATGCAGACCGGGCCGCCCGAGCGCCCGTTCATGCTGCTCGGCCAGCAGTCGCTGGCCGACCCAACACGTGCGCCGGCGGGCAAGCACACCGCCTGGGCGTACACGCACGGGCCGCCGGCGCTCGACTGGGCGGGGCAGGCGGAGCGCCACGTGCAGCGCATGGAGGCGCAGATCGAGCGGTATGCGCCCGGGTTTCGCGAACGAGTGCTCGCCCGCCACGTGCTCACGCCCGCGGAGCTGGAGCGCCGCAACGCCAACCTCGTCGGCGGCGATGTCGGCGGCGGCAGCTATGCGCTCATGCAGGTGCTGTTCCGCCCGGTGCGCTCGCCCGCGCCCTACCGCACGCCGCTGCGCGGTCTGTACATCGGCAGCGCCGCGACGTTCCCGGGCGGGGGGGTCCACGGCGTGCCCGGCCACGCCGCCGCCCGCCTGGCGCTGGTGCAGGCGCGCATCCGCGGGTGGGCCGGCGCCGAGGTTTAGGGCGTATCCCGCTAGGCCCGCACGTCTGGATGCGCCCGATGGCCTTCGCGGGGCTTTGTCCTCGGGCTCGACATGGGCCCACCATGCCTTCGCCCTTGCGTCTGCGCCCCGCTCGACCCTAGAACGCCCCAACCGCACGTTCCTATCGGGATACGCCCTTAGCTCGCGCCATACTGGGCAAGTCAGACGGCATGAGCTCGACACGGACCATCCCTCAGATCTCACTGCGTCCGCACGTCGCGATCCCCCAGATCGGGTTCGGCGTGTTCCAGATCCCTGCGCGCGAGACCGAGCAGGCGGTCCTCTCTGCGCTGGAAGCCGGCTACCGCCACATCGACACGGCCGCCGCGTATCGCAACGAGGGGGCGGTCGGGCAGGCGATCCGCGCGTCGGGCGTGGCTCGCGAGGAGGTGTTCGTCACGACCAAGTGCTGGAACGACGACCAGGGCTACGAGCAGGCCAAGGCGGCGTGCAAGGCGAGCCTGCGGCGGTTGGAGCTCGAGCACATCGACCTGTACCTGATCCACTGGCCGGTACCCGCGCACGACCGCTACGTTGAGAGTTGGCGGGCGTTTATCGAGCTGCAGGCGGAGGGCCTGGTGCGCGCGATCGGCGTCTCCAACTTCAATGCAGAGCACCTGGAGCGCGTGATCGCCGAGACCGGCGTGGTGCCGGCGATCAATCAGGTCGAGCTGCACCCCTACTTCCAGCAGGCCGGCCTGCGCCACGAGCACGAGGAGCTCGACATCGTCACCGAGGCGTGGAGTCCACTGGGGCAGGGCCTGGAGCTGCGCGACCGGGTGATCGCCGAGATAGCCGCCGCGCACGCAAAGACCCCCGCGCAGACGATCATCCGCTGGCACATTCAGCTCCACAACGTCGTCATTCCCAAGTCGGTCACGCCCGAACGGATCGTGGAGAACTTCGACGTATTCGACTTTCGTCTCTCCGACGAGGAGATGAAGGCGATCCGGGGCTCGATGCCGGCACGCGCATCGGGCCCGATCCCGATACGTTCATACGGCCGTGATCGCGACCGGATCGCCGAGCCCGCGGTCAGCGCGGCCTACGCGGTCGAACCCGGCGATGGGACCGCGCCCGACGAGGCGGCCTCGGGGGTGCGCGCCGGCTCGGTCTGCTCGCCGGCCAGCGACCACACCGGCAGCTTGGCCGTGCGCCCGCGCACCTCGAACTCGCCGACGAGCACGAGATCGCCGGGGCGATCGTGCAGGCGGTCGTAGGTGGACTGGGCGATGAAGAGCATGTGCCCGGAGCCCTTGGTCATGCCCTCCAACCGCGAGGCCGTGTTGGTCGTGTCGCCGATCGTCGTGTACTCGACGCGCTGTTCCGATCCAACGTTACCGGCCATCACCGGACCGCTGTTCAACCCCACCCCCATCACGAACCCGCGCTCGTGCCCTTGCTCGGTCAGCCACGCGTTGAACCGCTGTAGGCGCGGCCCGATCATCTCCCGCGCCGCCCGCAGCGCCCGGTCGGCGTGGTCCTCCTGGGCCAGCGGCGCGCCGAACGCCGCCATGATCCCGTCGCCCATGTAGGCGATCAGCGTGCCCCCGGCGCCGAGGATCGCCTCGGTCATCTCGTTCAAATAGAAGTTCACGACCTCGATCACTTTCGCCGCCGGTTGGGTCTCGGAGAAGCTCGTAAAGCCGCGCAGGTCGCTGAACAGGACGGTGCAGTCGCGCTCGACTCCTCCCAGCCGCAGGTCGTCGCCCGCACTGGCCACGATCTGGTCGACGACGTCGGCAGGGACGAACCGCGAGAAGAGATCGTGCACGCGCTCGCGCTCGATCGCCTCGACCAGATACAAGACCGCCAGCGTCCCCAGCGTGCCGACGGCCAGCGCGAGCAGGGGGTAGACGAACGTCCAGATCAGGCCCCTGTCGAACGCGATTTGTGTCGCGATCGTGAACAGCACCCCCAGTGCCAGCGCATTCGCCATCGAGCGCCACCTGGCCAGCTTCAGGCTCGATAGCGGCGCCGCCACCCCGAGCAGCACGATCAACAGGACGTCCAGCCAGGTCGGCGCGTCGGTGAGGGGGACGCCTTCGAGGAGGGTCGCCGTCGCGTTGGCCCACACTTCGGGGCCGGGCATCGTACCGCCGCTGGTGGGCGTTGCGTGGAGATCCTGAAGTATCGGCGCGGATGCGCCGACTATCACGAGCTTGCCCGCAAACGTTCCGGGGGGAACCGGTCGCGCAGGACCTTTGCGTAGGGAACCACCGGGAACGATTCCGAGGGCCCGGCGTAGTTGATCGGCAAGGGTCCGTCAGCAAAACGCGACCTCGACAGGCGACGGTGGGTAAAGACTTCCCATGCGACCACCGGAAAGCTGCCGAGCGTTTCGTAGGAGCCGGCAAAGCGTCTCACGACCCCGTCAGGATCCAGAGAGAAGTGATCCTCAGCCGCGCGCACACCAGCTTCCGCGAGGTTCTGTGGGCCACCGAGCACTTCCGTGTAGCCGTGTGCCCCGACTTCGGTGGCGGCGAGCACCACTTTGCCGTAAGCCCGTTTAACGGCTTCGAACAGAGCGAGGTCGTCGCGTTCGTCGGTCGCGTGCGAGAAGTCGATGTCCACTGCGATCGTGCGGGCCCCGGCGCGCCGCAGGTTGTCGATCACGGTCGCGTCGTAGCGGCGCGGGAACGGGAAGTTCATGCGCAGTTCCTGGAAGGTCTCGGGATCGATCGCCACGAAGACGATGCTCGATGGCGGCTTGTGCGGTCCGCGAATCGAATAGCGCGCGTCGATCGTCTGCAGCTCGGTGCGCCGCAGCAGGTCGGTCGCGTAGGCCGCGATCCCAACGCCGGCGGCCACGACGGCCGTCGCGATCAGGAGCGTCGCCTTGCGCCGCCGCCATCCGGTGCGCCCCATCTCAGTACCGTCCTGTCACTGCTTGTTGTGATACCAAGAGGGGCGCTTACGCTTGGCGAGATCCATCAGCATGACCTCGATGTCTCGGTAAATGTTGCTCTCCGGCTCGGAGCGTACTTCGTCGAGCCACCAGCTTGCCGCCGTCCAAAAGTTCTTAGCCTCGCTTTCCACATGGCTCCTGATGATCTTGCGGTCGAGGAGACCTTGGTTGTACATGCCCGCCAGCCCATCGAGCATGTTGGGATAGACAAGAATCTGGAGCAGGGTCTTGCGATCGGCTACCTCTGAGGAATCGTTCAGATGCCGCCACATAAAGAGGGGCGGCATCACGGCGTTCCTGGGGTTTCATGGCTGCCCAGTTGGCGTCAGAGATACTGGGTGGTCGCAGTCCGCCGCGCAAGAACGAGGACATCAACGCCATATGCTCGATCAGCTCGGGATCACCGAGGCGGGCGACGTATTCGTAAGCCAGCCGCCGCCGGTTGGTGCGCCTACTGTCGAGGATCGTCACAAGAGCGCCCGCCAGTGCGACGATCGCCACAATCGCCGTAGTCCACTGGGCTGCCGTCGAGCCGCTCATCATGACTGGTGTAGGCTATCTGGAGCCGCTGGTAGGCGTTTATCCGTGGCCGCCCACATGCGCGCCGTTGTGCGGTAAGCTAAAGGCATGGGTCCGGTTCGCCCCATCTGATTGCCACGAGTTCTCCGTCAGACAGTGGTCCCCGCGTGCGCCGCTGCCCCTTGGCGCGACCCATTCAGTCCGCTCCTGTCAGAATCACCGCTGGCACCAGGACGATGCTAACCGTACTCACCGATCCAAAGCCGTTGCGCTGCGCTCGCTCGCGAGGAGGGGTGTTGCTGCTCGCGCTCGTCCCGCTCGCGCTCTGGGCGTTGCTCACGGCCCCGACGTCGTCCGGTGCGCCGCCGCCGCTCGGCTCGATCACGCAGCTGGCCAGTCCGTTCAACTGCGTCAGCGAAGAAGGCTACGAACAGAAACTGGAATCTGAACTGAAAGAGAAAGTGTTCATCGGATGCGGAACTCTCGTCTCGCCGGAAGCGATGAACCAAACCTACGAAGCGCAGGTCAGTCCCGACGGGAAGAACGTCTACTCAGTCGCGGTCCTTGGGGCCCTGGTCGAGTACTCGCGCAACGCGGCCAGCGGAGCCCTCACTCCGATTGGATGCGTGACCTCTGCCAGCGAATCGTGTGCATCGTCAAACGTGACTCCCAACGCGCCCGGCATGGCCAATCCAGCTGCGATCGCGCTCAGCCCGGACGGTAAGAACGCCTATGTGGTCACCAAGGGCGGCAACGCGCTCGTTGAGTTCAGCCGCAATGCGGAAACCGGCCTGCTGACCGAGATCGGCTGCATCGACGAAGCAAACGCCGAATGCAGCTCGCACGAAGCCAAGGGCATCGGAAACCCATATGACGTCACGGTCAGCCCAGATGGCGAAAACGTCTACGTGACGAGCTTTGGCAAGGAGGCGGTCGCGGAGTTCTCACGTGAACCAGCGACGGGCCTCTTGACCCAGCTGCCCTTCCCCAACAACTGTATCAGCAGTCTCACCACCGAAGAAACAGGCTGTGGTACTGAAAAAGCCCTCGGGCTCGAACACGTGATCGGGTTGGTTACGACCCCTGACGGGAAGGATCTCTACACGGCGGCCGGCGGGACGGAAGGAAAAGGTGCGATCGCCGCTTTCGAGCGGGAATCCGGGGGAGCCCTCAAACAGCTTGCAGGAGCTCCGGGCTGTATCAGCACGTCGGATGTGGAATGCGCCGCCGCTGTTGCGATCGACGGCCCGGAAGACCTCGCCGTCAGCCCGGATAGTCGCAACGTGTACGTGAACTCGAACCAGAACAACGCGGTGCTCGAGCTCCAGCGCGAACCCTCCGGGGCGCTTACCGCAGCTCCCCCCACCGAATATATGCATCATGACGCCCACGGAAACCGTGCCCGCGGAAGCGGGCTGCAGCGAAACGAAGGGCCTCACGGAACCACTGGGCGTGGCGATCAGTCCCGGCGGTGAAAGCGTATACGCGAGCAGCTCCTTTGAAGATGACGAGGCGGTCTTCACCCGTAACGCCGAAACCGGCGCGCTCATGCCGCTCCCCGCACCCTACGAATGCGCTGGGAAAGAAAAAGAAGCACGTGTGGCGCCGCCGACATCGAGGGGATCGCGGGCGCCCGGCGCGTAACCGTGAGCCCCGACGGCAACAACCTGTACGTGGCCGGGCAGAACGATCACGCGATCGTCGAGCTGGCGCGTGCTGTGCCAGAACCGGAACCGGCTCCCAAATCGGAAGAAGCGCCCAAAACGCCGCCACTCACCACCACCGTCCAGGCTGTCATGGCGCCGCTCGTCGTCCCGCCTCCCGTGCTCGGCAAAACCGGCAACGTCGCGCCGGTGTCGGGTGATGTCTCGGTGAAAGTTCCAGGGGCGAGCAAATTCGCACCGCTGTCCACGCTCATACAGATACCGTTCGGGACCGTGCTCGATGCGACGAGGGGTCGGGTCAGCGTCACTGTGACGCTTCCGAATGGAAAGACGCAGACGGGAGAATTCTTCTCCGGCGAGTTCGTCCTGAGGCAGGGCTCCAATGGACTTGTGATCGCGGAATTGACGGGGGGCAACTTCTCGGTCTGTCCGACCAAGCGCGAGCGTGCCCACATCGCCGGCGCGGGGAACCCGTTCGCGCGGGCCGCGTCCGCATCCGGCAGCCACGTCGTGCGCAAACTGTGGGCAAACGCCCACGGCAAATTCTCGACCAAGGGCAACTACGCCGCCGGCGCCGTGCAGGGGACCGAATGGCTGACCGAGGATCGCTGCAACGGCACGTACATCAAGGTCACCCGCGACGAGGTGGCGGTCACGAACCTCGTCAACCACCGCAAAGTCGAGGTCAAGACCGGACACCACTACCTGGCCAAGGCGCCCTGAGTCGGCCCGCTACTTGCGCTTGACCTGGTGCTCGAGCACCTTGCCGAAGGCCGCCTCCACCTGCGCGGTCATGCGCTGCTTGAACAGCGCGAGCAGCGCCTCGGAGGCGAGCGCGCGCAGCGAGCCGATCGCGTCGATCAGCTCGTCCCAGCGCTCCTCCGGGCTGGCCGGCCTCGCTCGAACGGCTCCCACAGCTCCTGCAGGAACAGCTTCATGAACGCGCGCGAGATCGACTCGCAGTCGCGGCTGACGCGCTCGACCAGCGCGAGCGCCGCGTGCAGCGGGATGCCGAGCGCGACGACCTCTTCGGCGGCGCTGCATCAGCGCCGGGCTGGGCACTTCGAAGCGCCCGTCGCCGAGCGGCACGAGCAGCCCCAGCTTGCGCATCCGCTCGACGTCCTTGGCGTCCACCTCGCCGAAGCGCTCGCGCAGCTCCTCGCGCGGTGATCACCTCCGGGCGTCTCGCTCTCGAACGGGCGTCGTCACCGCGTTGCGCAGGCCCGAGCAGGCGCGTCGGCCGAGCCGCCGGAGCCGCTCAGCAGCCGCTCGATCGCGGCGAGGTTGAAGCCGTCGGCCTGCAGGTCGAGGATCAGCCGCAGCCGCGCGACGTGCTCGGCGCTGTAGTAGCCCACGCGCGCGCGCACCTCCGGCGGCGGGCAGCAGGCCGCGCGTGTGGTGGTTGCGGATGTTGCGCACCGACATCCCCACCTCGGCGGCCAGCTGCTCGATCGTCAGGTCGTACTCGGGCGGGCCGTCCTCGTTGGCGCGGCGATCGTGCCGGTCGGCGCGTCCTGGCGATCGTTCTGGGCCGGCGGTCGTGCTAGCCTGCGCGTGCCATCCGCATCTAAGGATACCACGTTTGATGTAACCTCATTTGAGGTAACATCGATCGGCTCATGATCTTCCGCACCCTCCAGCACCGACGAGACCACGAGCTCCGCGGTCCCGGCGCCGCCCATGGCTGAACGCGGCGCCGTCCCGCACGGTCTCGCCCGTGCGCCGCCGGGCGCTGCGCCTCATCGCGCTCGTTCACCTCGCCGCTGCTGCCCGACGACTACCTGGAGCTGGTCAACCCGCTGTGGTCCACGCGCGAGCTGCGCGGGCGCGTCGAGCGCGTCGAGCGCGAGAGCGCGACGCGGTCACCGTGCTGATCAAGCCCGGCTGGGAGTGGCCGGGGCACCGCCCGGGCAGTACCTGCGCCTGGGCATCGAGGTCGACGGCGTGCACCACTGGCGCGCCTACTCGCTCACCTCCGACCCCGGGCGCGCGCGACGGCTGCATCGCGATCACGCCGAAGCTGGTGCCGCGGCGGCAAGGTCTCGCCGTACCTGTGCACGCGCCTGCGCCCCGGCGCGATCGTGCGGCTCGGCGGCGTGGAAGGCACCTTCGTGCTGCCCGACCCGCTGCCCGCGCGGCTGCTGTTCGTGAGCGCCGGCAGCGGCATCACGCCGATCATGAGCATGCTGCGCAGCCTCGCGCGTCGCGAGGCGACGCTGCGCGACGTGGTCCACGTCCACTGCGCGCGCGACGCCGACGGCGGTGATCTTCGCGCGCGAGCTGCGCGAGCTGGACGCGCCGCCAGCGCGGCTACCGGCTGCACGCTGCGGCTCACCGGCGAGCACGGCCGCCTCGCGCCGGCGCGAGCTCGACGCGCTGTGCCCCGACTGGCGCGAGCGCGAGACGTTCCTGTGCGGGCCCGCCGGCCTGCTCGAGGCGCTCGCGCGAGCACTGGCGCGCGCGAGGGCGACCCGGCGCGGCTGCACGTCGAGCGCTTCCAGCCGGACGACCGGCGTCGGCGACGGCGAGCGCGGCGCGCGGCGGCACGATCCACTTCTGCGCCGAGCGGCGTCGAGGCGCGCAGCGACGGCGAGCAGCCGATCCTCGCTGGCCGGCGAGCGCGCCGGCGCGACGCTGCCGTACGGCTGTCGCATGGGCATCTGCCACAGCTGCGTCGGGCGGCTGCGCTCGCGGACAGGTGCGCGACCTGCGCACCGGCCGCGTGCACGGCCAGCCCGGCGAGCTGCTGCAGACCTGCATCAACGCGCCCGAGGGCGCGATCGAGATCGAGCTCTGAGCAACCGCGCGAGCCGAGACGGACACGAGCAGCCACAGCGCACCGAGCCCGCCGAGCGCACCCGCCGGCGCGAGCAGCGCGCCCGACGCCGCCCCGCGCGAGCTCGAGTCGCCCGGGAGCCGCGAGAGCCCGCTCGCGCGCCTCACCGCCGAGCAGCTCGAGCAGCTGGGCCGCGAGCTCGACGCGATCCACGACGAGGTGTACGCCGACCTCGGCGAGCGCGACGCGCGCTACATCCGCGCGACGATCAGGCTGCACCGCCAGCTCGTGCTCGCCGCGCGCGCGCTGCTGCTCGGCTCGCGCCAGCAGGCCGCTGTGGCTGGCGGGCACGGCCGCGCTGTCGCTCGCGAAGATCCTCGAGAACATGGAGATCGGCCACAACGTGATGCACGGCCAGTGGGACTGGATGAACGACCCCGACATCAACTCCCGCAACTGGGACTGGGACACCGCCTCGCCGGCCGACGCGTGGCGCCACTCGCACAACTACGAGCACCACACGTTCACCAACATCCGCGGCAAGGACCGCGACCTCGGCTACGAGATCATGCGCATCGACCCGCACCAGCGCTGGCACCCGGTCTACCTGCTGCAGCCGCTCTACAACCTGCTGCTGATGGGCTTCTTCGAGTGGGGCGTGGCGCTGCACGACCTCAACTTCGAGGCGATCCGCACGGGCGAGAAGCCCAAGGCGCAGGTGCTCGAGGAGCTGAAGGCGATCGGCGTCGAAGGCGCGCCGGCAGATCGTCAAGGACTACCTCGCCTTCCCGCTCGCTGTCGGCGCGCTGCTCGGCGGCGCGGCGGCTCGCCGGCGAGGACGCCCGGCCCGTCGGCGCACGTTCAAGGCGACGCTCGCCGCCAACTTCACCGCCAACATCGTGCGCAACGTGTGGGCCCACTCGATCATCTTCTGCGGGCACTTCCCCGACCAGACGTACACCTTCAGCGAGGAGGAGGTCGCCGAGGAGACGCGCGGCGGCTGGTACGTGCGCCAGCTGCTCGGCGCCGCCAACATCGACGGCAGCCCGCTGTTCCACCTGCTCAGCGGCAACCTCAGCTTCCAGGTCGAGCACCACCTGTTCCCCGACATGCCCTCCAGCCGCTACGCCGAGATCGCGCCGCGCGTGCGCGACGTCTGCCAGCCGCTACGGCCTGCCCTACAACACCGGGCCGCTGCACCGCAGCTCGGCAGCGTGCACCGCACGATCCTGCGCCTGGCGTTTCCGGGCGGGCGCCCGCGGCGCAAGCCGCGGCGCCTACCGGCCCGATCCGGCCTGAACGCGGCGGCTCAGCGATCATCCAGACGGCACGGCTTTGGGAAAGATGGTACCATATATGGCATGGTGAAGACCACGGTCTACCTCGACGATCGGGATGCGGCCGCTCTGCGGCGGATCGCGGCGGAGTCGGGCCGCTCGCAGGCGGAGATCATCCGCGAGGCGATCGGTCGCACGACGCGCTCCGTGAGCCCTCGGCGGCTGCGCTCCGCGGGAGTGGGGCGGGGAAGCGGCGCTTCGGTGGCGCGTAACGCGGATCGGATCGTGCGCGAGGAGCTTGGGCGATCACCGCGCTGATCGTTGACGCCGGGGCGCTCTACGGCGCCGCTGACGCCCGCGATCCCGACCACGCGGCGGTCGTCGCGACACTCGAAGGGTGGCCTGGTGAGCTGGTCGTCTCCGCGTTCACGGCGGCCGAGGCCGACCACCTGGTGTTGACCCGTCTGGGGATCGACGCCGAGCTGGCGCTGCTCGAGGATCTCGCGGTGACGTACACCGTGCAGGCGCTCGACGCGCGCGGCATGAAGACAGCCCGAAAGCTCTGCGCGCGCTACCGGGACCTCGAGCTCGGGCTCGCGGATGCCTCGATTGTGGTGCTCGCCGGACAGTGGTCCACCCACACGCTCGCCACCTTCGACGAACGACATTTTCGCACCGTCACAGCACTCGACGGACAGGCGTTCACGCTGCTGCCAGCCGATTCCCCATAGGCGGTCCGGCGCCGTTTTCGGAGCGGGAGCCCGTCCCGCCTCCATCATGGGCCGGCGGGCCCCGGCGCCGTGGGCGCGCCCGGCCCGGACTTGGACGTCTAGGCCTCCGGCTCGGACAGCTGGCGCTCATACGGCCCGTGGCCGGTGAGGCACACCGCCCCGCAGCGGGCGGCCAGGTCGAGCGCGCCAGCGGTCGGCATGCCCGCGCCCAGCCCGTAGGTCAGCCCCGCGGCGAACGAGTCCCCGCAGCCGTAGCTGTCCACCGCCTCGCCGGGCGGTGGGGCGGCCGTCCAGGAGCCCTCCACTTCGTCCTCCTCACCACCGTCTCCGCGCCGGCTGTAGACGCCGCCCCGCGCGCCCTCGGTGCGGACGACCAGCGCGGCCCGATTGCCCGCGCGCGCGGCCTCGTGGCGCTCGGTGGCATCGTCCTCGCTCAGCACCAGCGCGTCCAGCGAGACGTCGTGCCCGAGCGCGTCGAGCGCGCGCGGGCTGGCCACCAGCACCCGCGACGCGCGCGCGGCGCGCAGCGCCGCGAGATCCCCGGCGGTGAAGTAGACGGCGTCCATCTGTGCGAGCTCATCCCACGCCAGCCCCCCGTCATTGCCGTCCGGCTCGATGCGCGGGCCGAACGTCGTGATCGTGCGCTCGCCGGCGTCGTCGACGAGCGTGACCGCCGTCCGCGTGGGCCGCGCGCGCGTGGCCGCGTGCACGCACACGCCGAGCTCGCCCAACCGCGCCACCGCCCGGCGGGCATGGTCGTCGTCGCCCAGCGCGGTGATCAGCGTGGACTCGCCGGCCAGCCGCGCCAGCTGCACGGCCGCCACCGCCCCGCCCCCGGCGGGCTCCTCGAACGGGTCGCGCGCGTGCACGATCTCACCGGCCCGCGGCACGTGCCTCACGCGCGCGAACCGCACCCACTCGACGTGCCCTACGACCGCGACCTTTGGCTGGGTCATGCGCCGGCTCGCATGGGGGGAGTGTCACATAGAGGGCTCGGTTCGGCACGTCGAGATTTGGACCGCAACAATAGGGGCGAAAGCGGAGCGATGTGCGCGCGAAAGTGGAATGTGATGTGGGCGAAAATGGGGGTGATCAGCGGTCCAGAGCGTCATTAAAAGCTGGTCCAAACCGCTAGTAACACTTGGTCCAAAGCGCTATTATGGCTTTATGTCTGGCCCCACCTACACGACTCGGCTGATCGACGAATGGCTGCGCGAGCTCTTCGATGAACTGCCCGCACTCCTGATAACCGGCCCCCGCGCCGCCGGGAAGACGACGACGGCTGGGCGCCTGGCCGCGACCGTTGTGCGCCTCGACCAGCCGGCGGAAGCCGAACCGTTTCGCGACGACCCGGACGCCGCGCTGCGCTCGCTACCGGAGCCCGTGCTGCTTGACGAGTGGCAAGCGGTTCCGGAGGTGCTCGGAGCTGTCAAGCGGGCCGTCGATCAAGGATCGGGCGCCGGGCGCTTTCTCGTCACCGGCAGCGTCCATGGTCGCCTCGACGCTCCCACCTGGCCCGGAACCGGCAGGCTCGTGCACCTGAAGATGTGGGGACTCACCGCGCGCGAGATCCTTCACTCGCCTGCCAAACCGCCCTTCCTGCAGACCCTCGCGCACGCTGATCTCACCGCGTTTAACACGCCGGTCGACGCTCCCGATCTACTCGGCTACGTCGAGCTTGCGCTTGCTGGCGGCTATCCCGAACCCGTTCTGCGCCTGCAGGGCGGCGCACGCGAACGCTGGCTGGACAGCTATCTGGGCGAGCTGTTTACCCGCGACGCGGTGAGTCTCGATGGCCCCCGCGACCCCGAGCTGCTGCGACGCTACTTCGAGGCGCTGGCCGTCAACACCGCCGGCATCGCGGCTGAGAAGACCGTCTACGACGCGGCCTCGATCAGTCGGTCGACGGCCGCCGCCTATGAATGGCTGCTGAGGAACATGTTCGTGCTCGACTCGCTCCCCGCTTGGAGCACGAACAGGCTTTCGCGTCTCGTCAAGGCCCCCAAGCGCTATTTGACGGACACCTCGCTGCTCACAGCCGCCCTGCACCTGGAGGAGCTCACCGTGATGCGCGATGGAGACCTGCTGGGGCGTCTGATCGAGACCTATGTGCTGGCGCAGATCAGGCCGGAGCTGGAGCTGGCCGGCTTCACGCCTCGCCTGTATCACCTGCGCGAGAAGAACGGCCGTCACGAGATCGATCTGATCGCCGAGCTCTCCGGCGGAAACGTCGTTGCGGTCGAGATCAAGTCCTCCGCGGCGCCCAAGCGCAGCGACGCCGGACACTTGGAGTGGCTGCGCGATCAGCTCGGCGAGCGCTTCCTCGCCGGTGCGGTGCTCCACACCGGCCCACGACCATTCGGGCTCGCAGAGCGGATCTTCGCGCTGCCGATCTGCACGCTATGGGGGTGAGCCCGCCGTCGCCGTATGCAACGGGGGCGGTGATCCCGTAGTTGCTCGTGCGCGTCGTCTTGGTTGTGCTCATCCAGCGGTGGCTAGCCTGGGAGACATGCGCGTCGAGCTTCTGTTCTGGGAGGACTGCCCGTCGCATCCGCGGGCGCTGGCCGAGCTGCGCACGGCGATGGCGGAGATAGGGCTCCAGGAGAGCGCGATCGTTGTGCGCGAGGTCAGTACGCAGGCCGACGCGGAGCGCGAGCGGTTCATCGGGTCGCCGACGATCCGCATCGACGGCGAGGACGTGCAGCCGCCGCCCGGAGAGGAGCCGTTCGGGCTTACGTGTCGCGTCTACCATCGCCGGGACGGCCGAATCTCGCCGACGCCGGACCCGGCCGACGTGCGCGAGGCGCTGGCGACCCGCCCGGGTGCGGCCGGCCGGCGCACCGGAGCGGCACGCGATCCCAACCACCCGGACTGACCTGCGACCCAGATGATGGACCGAGACCTCCAGACCGACCCGACCGCAAGACCGGCCTGACCGACCGACGGATATAGAGAAAGGAGAGACATGCCAGCGATCGGCGATCCTGCCCCCACCTTCACCCTGCCGGACACCGAGGGTAACACGTACGAGCCGGGCGGCGCGCCCGCGACCGTCGTCGTGTTCACCTGCAACCACTGCCCATACGCGCTGGCCTGGCACGATCGCATCGTCGCGCTCGCGCGCGACTACGCCGGCCGCGGAGTGAGGGTGCTGGCGATCAACTCCAACGACGCCGAGCGCTACCCGCGCGACTCGCCCGATGCGATGCGGGCGCGGGTGCAGCGCGGGGAGTTCGACGGCGTGCCGTACCTGCGCGATGAGACCCAGGAGGTGGCCCGGGCGTACGACGCCAAGACGACACCGGACGTGTTCGTGCTCGACGCCGGCGGAGTGCTGCGCTACCGCGGCGCCCCCGACGGCGACTACGACGACCCGCCCCAGAACGCCGCGTTCGTGCGCGACACCCTCGACGCGGTGCTCGCCGGCCGCAAGCCCGGGCTGGCGGAGACCCCGCCCGTTGGGTGTTCGATCAAGTGGCGGGGGTGAGGGACTTACGCGGGCGACTGGGATGCGCACGGGGGATCGTGGGCAGTAGGTATCACGTGTGATACACTTGCCTGGATGACCGAGGTGAGCATTCGCGAGCTGCGCAATCACGGCGGCGACGTGGTCGATCGAGCCGCCCATGGTGAGGAGATCACGATCACACGGTCCGGCAGGGCGGTCGCCAGGCTGCGGGCGGTTGCTCAGCCCCCCCTGTCCGCTCAATCGCTGCTGGCCCGGTGGCGCCGGCTGCCCGCCGTCGATCCGGTCTCGTTGCGGGTGGACGTCAACGAGATCATGGATGCCCGCCTTTGAGTGGCCATGCGCCAGGTTCGGCCAAAGACGCGCTGGATCGACCCGAGGGCACGCCAGATCCGATTCGCGGCGTACTCGACACTTCGACGGTCATCATGCTCCAGTGTCTGGCTGATGCCGATGCGTTGCCGGCTGAGCCGCTCATCACCGCCGTGACGCTCGCCGAGCTGTCGGTCGGCCCACTGGTCACAGAAGATCGCGCGGAGCGTGCCGCCCGCCAGGCCCATCTTCAGCAGGCCGAGGCGGACTTCGATCCGCTGCCCTTCGACACCGATGCCGCACGCGCGTTCGGCCGCGTCGCCGCGTCCCTGCGCCGGGCCGGGCGCAAGACCGCCGCCAGGACCTACGATGCGATGATTGCGGCGACGGCCGTCGCGAATGACCTGCCGGTCTACACCTGCAATCCCGCCGACTTCGAGGGGGTCAACGATCTGCGGGTGATCGTCGTGCCAGTGCCTGCGGATCCTGAGCCGTCGTAGAGGCTCAGCGCCCCAGCGTGCGCACCAGCTCGCGGGCGCGGCCGCGCAGCCCGCCGATGAGCTCGCGCACCTCCTGCAGCCCCGCGCGCAGCTTCGCGTCGCCGACCTCGATCGGCAGCATCGAGTCCTGCAGTGCCGCGAGCTCGCCGTCGGCCCTGCCGGCGGCGTCCAGGGCGCCGTCGATGAAGCCTTTGACGCCCGTCGAGGGCGCGCCCTGGGAGGCGGGCTCGAACGTGCGTGTCGGCAGGTCGTGACGGGCGGCGAACTCGGTGTAGGTGCGCTGCGCGCGGCCGTAGGCCACCTGCACCGGGCGGAACAGGCCCCGCTCCAAGCGGTCGGCGGTCTGCTCGTCGAGCAGCTCGTAGGCCTCGCCGAGGGACGCCAGGGCGACCCCGAGCTGCTCCGCAGCGTGCGCGAGCGCGTCGAGGAGCTGGCGTCGGCCGTCGGTGGTGGTGTAGGGCATGGGGTCAGAGTAATCGGTGTCACCGTGATATTCGGCATGAACGGTCAGACCCGGCCTGCTTGATCTTGCCAGGTGGTGCTTGGCACCGAAGGCTTCGCCGCAGGTCGCCTCGCTGACGCCGCGCGAATGCGCCCGAACGTCGGTTAGCATGCTCCCGAATGACGGACACCCGCCCGGAGCCGACGGTCGCGCCGCGCGAGAAGGGAGGTTGGATCAGGACGCGGCTGCGAGTGGTGAGGGAGACGCCGGCCCTGTGGGCATTGGCTGCGATCACGCTGCTGGGTGCGCTCCTGCGGCTCTTCTTTCTGTATCGCTACCGGCCGGCGCTGCTCGGGTTTCCCGACAGCGTGGTGTATGTGATCGACGCTCACCAGGGTCTATTCGCGGACCCGCTGCGGGTGAGCGGTTATGCCCTGTTTCTGCGGTTGTTGCACGCGATCAGCCCGCATCTGATCCTCGTGACTATCGTGCAGCACGGGTTGGGGCTCGCGAGCGGCCTTCTGCTGTTCGACGCCGTACGCCGCGCGGGGGCTCCCATCGGCCTTGGCCTGGTGCCCGCCGCGGTGGTCATGCTGGGCGGCTCGGAGCTGATGCTCGAGCACGCGCTGCTGACCGATTCGCTGTTCATCTTCTTCACCGACCTGTCGCTGTGGTTCGTGGTGCGCGCCTGGGGCGGGAGCGCATGGTGGGCGCTGGGAGTCGGCGTGAGCATGGGCTGCGCGACGATCGACAGGACGGTCGGCCTGGAGCTGTTGCCGTTCATGCTGGCGTGCCTGCTACTCGTTCCCGGAAGCAGGCTCCGCGGACGCACGACAATGGGCTCGGAGCGCTCTGCCGGGGCCCCTTGGTTCGCCGCGCTGCGGCGCCTGCGGATGAGGCACCCGGTGGCCGTCTGGCGGCTGGGGGCGCTGCTGATCGGCGTCGTCGGGTCGCTGGTCGTGATCTTCCCTTTCCTGTACGCCCACAACGAGGACACCGGCGGCTACGAATTCGCGTTAACGTCCTACTTCGACCTGTACGGTCGCGTGGCGCCGTGGGCCGAATGCTCGAAGTTCACCCCTCCGCCCGGGACGGCGAAGCTGTGCATCGACACGCCCGTCTCCCAGCGCCAGGGCGTCAACGCGTGGGAGTTCTTGGGCAGCTCTCCGGCGGTCCAGGCCTACGGTTCGCCCGAGTGGTACGGGCCCCCGCCGCAGAAGGACGAGAACGCCCAGCTGCGGTCGTTTGCGATAGCGGCCATCGAGGGCCAGCCCCTGACCTACCTGCATTACGTCGGCCGCGAACTCGTGCGAGTCGTCGATCCCACCTTCTCCTCTTCACCGTATAAGAACATCGGCAAGGCCGGCTATGGCGAGACGCCCGAAGGGCTCCTCGAATACTACTTCAACACCTCAAACCTGGGCAACGTCGAGCTCATCATCAACAGCTACTACCACTCACCCGGGGTGCTCCAAGGCAACGTGAACATCCTCAAGAGCTGGGATCGCGACACGCGAATCGAGGGCCCGTTCATGGCGATCGTCCTGATCCTCGCGCTGCTCGCGCCGTTTCTGGCGCGCGACGGTCCCCGCCGGCTGGCGATCCTCTGCGCGATCGTCTCCGCGGTCCTGATACTCGCTCCGATCCTGGTCACCCAGTACGACTGGCGATACATGATCCCCGTATTCGGCCCCCTCACCGCGGGTGCGGCGATCGGCGGGTTCGAGATCTGGCGGCGGGTGGCGTCGCGGCTCCGGCCGCGGAGGGCGCGCTCGGCCAGCATCGCACCGTCCGCTTAGCGCTTGGCAGGCGCCGGACTCGGGCGCAGGCGCGCTCTCACTGCAGGCGGCTGGTGATGTCGTAGGGGTAGACGTACATCGTCAGCTCGTCGATCTGGTAGACCGCGCTCGGCTTGCCCAGCGCGGGTACCGGCGGGGCGGCGATCGGCTGGGTTGGGTCTGAGATCAGGAACGTGCGCAGGCCGGGCTGCGGGGTGTACCAGCTGCTGATGTTGTGGTAGTAGAACGGGCACAGCCCGGCGCCGCAGGCATACACGGGATAGATCTTCACTGCGAGGTGCGTGGCCCAGGTGATCGGCGCCGCGTCCCAGTAGCCGGCGTAGCCGACCGTGAGGTGTTCGCGGCGCGCGATCTGAGCGACCCGGGCGGAGACGCTGTCGGACGGGAAGTGTCCCGGGTTCCCGGTGACCGTGCCCTGCACGAGGGTGACCAAGCCAGTGAACGCGAACACGCTCACTCCGATCGAGATCGCCGCGCGGCGCAGCGTGCTCGCTCCGGCCAGCAGCGGCACGAGCGCCGCCGCCGCGTAGATGAGACCGACCAGGTAGCGGTCGGAGTTGATGTCCACCGGCGTTGAGCTGACGATGAAGCCGATCGACAGCAGCACCGCCGAGGAGCCCCAGAAAACGCACCAGGCGATCCGCGCCGCCCGCTGCTCGGATGCGTTTGGCCCCCGTGGCCGAGCGCCGGAGGTCTTGAGGTCGGCGTAATTCGGTGCTCCCCTCTGGCCCGCGGGTTTGCAGCGCCCTTGCGAGTTCGCGCCAGGCGATTCGGGGGACCAGCACCGCCACAGCCAGCAGCGAGAGCAGCGCGCTGGCCACCTCCAGCGTGGTCGTAAAGCCCAGCGATTGGCCAAAGAATTCGCCGTTGCCGAGCACCGCGATCGACTGCCACCAGAGTTTGAAGTTGTTCGTCAGCGCTTCAGCGCTCGCCAGCCCCGTGTGGGTTACGCCGGGAGGGATCGTGACGTTCTCGTGGCGCATCAACAGGCGCGTGCCCACATCGCTGAGCACCGCGACGGCGAGCGTGGCGAGCGCGAGCAGCAAAGGACGCAAGCGCCTGCGCTCGCACGGCAGCGCATACGCCGCGGCCGCCGCGAGCAGAAACGGCGCGAGGCCCGCGCCGATCAGCAGCGTGTCCGAGGCCACGTTAACGCCGACGATCGCGCCGACCACGACCACGACGAGGACCGTCACGACTCTCCCAGGCTCACGGGCGCGGCGCTCGAGCAGCACGAGCATGCCGGCCAGCAGCGCCAGCGAGAACCATGTCGGCGAGTGGTCATTCAGCGACAACAGCAGGTGCAGTGTGTGCGGCGCTGCGCACACCACGATCGCGCCTCCGATCGCCGCTGCCCAGCGTCCCGCCACGCGCCACAGCCCCCAGGCGATCAGCGCCGCTGAGGCGAGCGCCATCGCATACGGGGCCGCCTCCCAGATCTGGCGGTGAAGAGGCAGCCAGCGCGTCGCGATCTCGAACATCAGCGTCGAGAACCAGGCCATCTCGCCGAGAACGACATCGCGATGCAGCGGCGAGCCACCGTACAGCTGCCCGATCACCGGGGCGGAGGCCGCGTCGGCGTCGAGATACGTGGCGGCCACGATCTGGCCGAACTGGACCGCGATGGCGATCAGGTAGGCGCAGGCGAGCACGAGCGGAGTCCACAGGAGCTGGCGTGCGATCCGGCCCTTCGGCGACGATGGGGGGGTGATCTCTCGAGCTGGGTCCACCGCCACGATCTCGGAACATACCCTGTGAGCATGACCTTGCCCCGCCGCGTGGGGATCAACGCCGTGTTCCTGGAGCCGCGCATGGGAGGCGTCGAGACCTACCTGCGCGAGCTGGTCCCGGAGCTGGTGCGCCTCGCGCCGCAGACGAGTTTCCGCGTCTACTGCAGTCCTGGAGGACGCCGTTATCTCGAACAGCAAGGCTGGACGTGCGCCCCTCTTGTGACTCATCCGCTACTCGGCAGGCGGGGCACCAAGGCTCTCACCGAGCTGAGCGTGCTCGGGTATCTGGCTGGAGGCCAGGTGGACCTGCTGCACAGCTTCGCCCTGACCGCCCCTCTGCACACCCGCGCGGTCAACGTCGTGACGATCCCCGACGTCACTTGGATCGTCGCCCCCGACCCGGGAGAGGTGGCGACCGCCCGCTTGTGGCGCCTGATCGTGCCGCCCGTCGCCCGCCGGGCCGATCGCGTGATCGTCCACAGCCAAGCCGCGGCCGAGCATGTCGTCGACCACCTGCGAGTCCCGCGTGAGCGCATCGACGTGATAGCCCACGGCCAGGGCCTCGTCGAGCATGTAGCCCCGACACCCGACGTGCAGCTGCGCTCGCGGCTGGCGCTCGGCGAGGGGCCAGTCGTCCTGACCGTCTCGGCCAAGAAGGTGCACAAGAACCTCGAACGCCTCGTGCGTGCGATGGTGCCTGTGGCCGAACGCTGGCCCGACGCGGTGCTCGCCATGCCCGGCAACCCGACCCCGCACGAGCGCGAACTGCGCGAGCTCGCGGCCGAGCTTGGTATCTCGGCCAACGTCGCGTTTCCCCCCTATGTCAACGCCGCCGACCTCGAGGGGCTGTACTCGCTTGCGCGTTGCTTCGTGTTCGCCTCGATCAACGAGGGCTTCGGCATCCCGATCCTGGAGGCCATGCGCCGGGGCGTGCCCGTCGCCTGCGCGCGCGCCTCGGCGCTTCCAGAGGTGGCCGGCGACGCGGCGCTCTACTTCGATCCGTACAGCGTAACGGACATCGCCCGTGCGCTGAGCGAGCTGCTCGGCGATACCGGCCTGGCCGCGCGCCTGGTTGAGCGTGGCCGTGAGCGCCAGGCCATGTTCACCTGGGGGAGAGCCGCGCGCAACACGCTCGACAGCTACGCGCGGGCTTGGCGAGAGCGGCAATGAGCGCAACGGAGCAGCCGTTCGGGGAGACCTCCGTCGAGATCGGAGACGTGCTGGACAGCGCCGACGCCGGAGGCCGCATAGTCCGCGGCGGTGCCGTGCGCTTTGGCACCTACGTGCTCATGGTTGCGCTGTCGGTGCTCTCGGCGGCGCTGCTCACCCGCCACCTGGGAGTCGTTCGCTTTGGCGAGTACACGACCGTGCTATCGCTTGTGGGAGTCATCTCGGCTATCACCGACGCTGGCATGTCACCATCGGCACGCGCGAGTTTGCCGTGCGCCAGGGCGCCGAGCGCGATGTGCTGATGCGAGATCTACTCGGCCTGCGGATGATGCTGACGACCGTCGGGTTGCTGCTGGTCCTTGGCTTCGCCCTTGCCGCCGGATACGACACTGCGCTGCTGCTGGGTGCGGTGCTCGCGAGCCTCGGCACGATCGCGCTGGTCGTGCAGCACACGCACACGATCCCAATCTCCGCCGCGCTGCGCCTGGGCACGCTGTCCGCGCTCGATCTTGCGCGCCAGGTACTGACAGTGGGCATGATCGTCGTGTTGGTCGTGCTTGGTGCCGGGGTGCTGCCCTTGCTCGCCGTTGCACTGGCGGTCAATCTCGTG
Organism: uncultured Solirubrobacterales bacterium; assembly: GCA_963839965.1. Taxonomy (GTDB): domain Bacteria; phylum Actinomycetota; class Thermoleophilia; order Solirubrobacterales; family Solirubrobacteraceae; genus Palsa-744. The sequence goes on along the minus strand of CAWIWX010000002.1, from coordinate 615,898 downwards.
CTCATTCCCCCCACGGCCGCGCTCGCACGCCATCAGATCTCGCTGCGCATGGGACTGCGTCCGCGCGGCTGGCTCTCGCTGCTGAGGCTGACGGTGTCGTTCTCACTTGCCGGAGCGGTCGGCACGCTTTACGTATTCACAGCGCAGATCCTCACGAGTCTTGTGTCCAGCTCCCATCAGAGTGGGCTGTTTGCCGCGTCGTTTCGAATCTTTATAGTCGTCAGCGCTGTCCCCGGTCTGCTGGTGGGCGGTGCGCTACCGCTGCTGGCCCGTGCTGCGCGCGACGATCGTCAACGCCTGAGCTATGCACTGCAGCGGATATTCGAGGTCTCGTTGATCCTTGGTGTCGCGGCTGCCCTGACTACGCTCGCCGGCGCTCAGTTCATGATCCATGTCGTCGCCGGGCACGAATACGCCGCCTCTACCGGGGTCCTGCAGATACAGGGACTCGCGCTGGTCGCATCGTTCGTGCTCGCCGGCTGGAGCTTTGCGCTGCTGTCGCTCAAACGCTACAAAGGTGTGCTCCTGGCCAACCTAGCGGCCTTTCTGGTCAGCTGCTCGTTGACCGCGGTGCTGGCGAGCAGCGACGGGGCGACCGGCGCCGCGATCGCCACGCTCTGCGGGGAGAGTGTGCTTGCACTCGGCTCGCTGCTTGCGTTGCTGCATGGGCATCCTGAGCTGCGCCCAAAGCTCGTGATCGTCCTGAAGGTGGCGCTCGCAACGGCGCCAGCGGTTGTGCTGGCACTGCTGTCTGGGATGCCGTCGCTCGTGCGGATGCTCCTCGCCCTCGCTGTGTACGGGTTGCTGATCGTGATCACCAGGGCGGTGCCGGCTGAGGCGGTCGAGCTGCTGCCGGTGCGCCTGCGCGGAATCTTCTGAGCTGCGCGGCGCCCTAACGAACCGCCGGCCACCTTGTGGTCCTTGACACGCTCTCAGATAGCCTCCGCATCTTGTGAACGATGACCGCGACGAGACCGGCCGTCCTCTGCGGGTCGGCCTGAACCTGCTGTTTCTGGGTGAGCGCGCGGGTGGGGCGGGGCGCTACGCGATGGAGCTGCCGGGCGCGCTGCTGGCCACTGAGCCGCAGACCGAGGTGCATGTGTTTGTCTCGCGCGACGCTCCGGCGGAGTTGCGTCGCGAGCCGTGGGTGCAGGATGTGCGCTGGGTTACCGTGCCTGTGCGTGTCCACGGCCCGCCGCTGCACGTGCCCGCTCAGTTCATCGGGTTGCCGCCGTTGGGGCTGGCAAGGCGGCTGGACGTGCTGCACAGCCCTGCCAACACTGGCCCGGTGATCACGCCGGGCCTGGCGAGCGTCGTGTCGCTGCTGGACCTCATATGGCTGCACCGAGCGGCGGAATGGGAGCCCAGCACGCGTGTGCACCGCCGTATGCGAATGCTGGTGTCTCACTGTGTACGCCATGCCGACCGCGTGTTCGCGATCTCCCACGCAGCCGCAGAGGACTTCGTGCGCACGCTCGGGGTCCAGCGCGAGCGGATCGACGTGACTCCCCTGGGGGTGCGTGCTCCGAGCGGAGCGTCGCCCGTTCCCGAGACCGAGCTTCGCGCGCGCTTTGAGCTGGGCACGGCCCGTGTCGTTTTGTGTGTGGCTCAGAAGCGCCCGTATAAGAACCTGCACAGCCTCGTACGCGCGCTCCCGGATCTGGATGACGACGTGGTGCTCGTGCTGCCCGGATCGCCGACCGAGTACGAGACCGAGCTGCGCGCTCTTGCCGACGAGTTCGGGGTGAGCGCGCGGGTGCGCTTTCCCGACTGGCTCTCCAATGAGGAGCTGGACGGGCTGTACGCCCTCAGTCACGCGTTTGTGCTGCCGTCACTGATCGAGGGCTTTGGGATCCCAGTCCTCGAGGCGATGGCGCGGGGCGTGCCGGTCGCGTGTGCGAACGTCTCCGCGCTACCGGAGGTGGCGGGCGACGCCGCGCTGCTGTTCGATCCGGAGCGCCAGGACGAGGTGACCGCGGCGGTGCGCCGCCTGCTCGACGACCGCGCGCTGGCCGAGCGGCTGGTCGCTCGGGGGTATGAGCGCGTGGAAAGCTTCACCTGGAAGCGTACCGGTGAGGCCAGTCTGGCGGGCTACCGTCGCGCGATCGCCACGCGCGGTAGGTATTGATCCTCAGCGAGTAGTGCCTAAAAACGGTCTCGCTCGCAAGTCAGCGCGACTGTCATACTCGGTGAGTACTTCGGTGGCGTTGGGTTTGGGTTGTAGCGGCATTGTGTGGGATAGCTGCGACCGTGGCCAGCGGCAGCGCGACCGCAGGGTGGAGTGCCCCCGGTTTTGTGGACACCTTGATCGTCATCGCCTGGCACAACGACAGTTTGAGCGGCACCGTAACCCCGCTGAATCTAGCGTGGTCGCAGCCACCGGTAACGATCGTCACCTCGACCAAGCACACACCATCGCCAGTGGCGATGTCGCGTCCGACACGGTACAGACCGGCATAGACAGCGCCGGCGATGCGCTCGTGATCTGGAGCGACTGGGTCAACAATGAACCGCACGGGGTTTTCGCCGCGGTAAACCGCCCGTAGGCCCCCACGCGACCACAGTAGCCGCTCAACCAATACGTGCGCGGACTTTGCGCGCGAGACCACTAAGGTGCTCGTCCGTGCCATGCATCCTGATCGTACGTGGTCACCTCGTTACCCCCTGGGAGCTGCGCCCCTGGCAGGAGCTGCCCGAGCGCTTCGAGGTCTCTTTCCTGCTCACGCGATCCAACCGGTACACGCCGCCGGAGCGGTTGCGGGCCGTGCCGGCACGCGCACTACGCGATCTGCTCCCCGCTGGTCCGCTTGGCGAGGTAGGAGCTGGTGTTCTGGGTGACCGCTACCTATCCGCCGAGCGGGCATTTGCCACAGCCGACGTGGTCCACGCCGAGGAGCTGTCGTTCTGGTTCGCGGCGGAGGCCGCCAAGCGCAGGCGTCGTCATGGCTTCAAGCTCGTGCAGACGGTGTGGGAGACGCTGCCGTTCCTGACCGCCTACCGCAATCGCCACGCCCGCAAATACCGCGAACTCGTGCTCGCCGAGACGGATTTGTTCCTGCCTGCAACCGAGCGGGCAGCTAGACGCTCTATGCCTGGAGGGAGTTGAGGAGCGGCGCATGCTCGTCTGTCCACCCGGGATTGATGTCGAGCGCTTTCAGGTCTGTCTGACGGACCCTCCACCGAACGAGCACACGATCGTCTCCCCGGGCCGGCTCGTCTGGGAGAAGGGCCACCAGGACGTGCTGCGCGCGCTCGCGCTGTTGCATGGGGGAACGATTCGCACGCCTGCTGGGGAGATTGTCCGCCCGCGCCTGCTCATCGTCGGCTCGGGTCCCGAGGAGTCGCGCCTGCGCGCCTACGCCGCGGAGCTCGGATTGAGCGACGCCGTGGAGATTCGGGGCGTCCCCTATGAGGAGATGCCGGCGGTCTTCGCGGACGCTTCGGCGATGGTGCTCGCAAGCCAACCGTCGGCGAGCGCCGCCTACCACCTATTCGACATTCCCCGCGCCTTCTGGGAGGAGCAGTTCGGGATGGTTCTGGCTGAGGCGATGGCCGCTGGGCTGGCGATCGTCACCACGACCAGTGGCGCCATCCCCGAGGTTGTCAGGGGCGCCCCGGTTGACCTCGTAGCCCCGGGCGATTGGCCGGCGATCGCCCGTGCGCTGGCCGCCGGCCCGCTGACCCGCCCACCGGGCACACGGGTCTCATATCCCGCGGAGATCATTCACCGCTATTCGACGGCTGCCGCCGCCGAGCGCCTGGCTGGTGTGTACGATCGGTTGCTGGGTGCCTGAAGCACCTTGTTCCCGATTTAGCACACCTTTCAATCCCGATCTAGCGCGGGGGTCGAACCCGTTTTCGCCCGAGTCGCCTCCAGTAGCCTCCGCCGAGCGATGCACATCGGCCTGAACCTAATCTTCCTCGTCCCCGGCGAGACCGGCGGCATGGAGGTCTACGCGCGCGAGCTGATTCCAGAGCTCCTGGCGCAGGCTCCCCAGGGAACGCGCTTTACCGCGTTCGTCAACCGCGAGGCGGCCGCGGCGGCGGGCGACGGGCCGTGGGGGGAGTCGCTGCCCTCGCTGACCGTGCCCGTGAACGCGAGCAGCCGCGTGCAGTGGGTACTGGGCGAGCAGGCGCCGCTGCCGCTCCTGGCCGCACGGGCACGCGTCGATCTCGTGCACAGCCTCGCCTCGACCGCGCCGCTGTGGGGGCCGTTTCGCCGCGTGAGCACCGTGCACGACCTGATCTACGCCCGCTTTCCCGAGGCCCACGCGGGAATCCGCGACCGGGGGATGAGGGTGCTGGTGCCATGGGGGGTGCGCCGCTGCGATCGGGTGATCGCGATCTCCCAGAGTACGCGCAACGACCTGATCGATCTGCTGGGTGTGAGCCCGAACCGCATCGACGTGGTGCCCAATGGCCTGGGCGCTTTGCGGCGCGCGACTCCCCTGTCCGAGCCCGAGACGCGCGCGCGGTTCGAGCTCGGTGAGCGCGAGGTCGTGCTCAGCCTGTCGGCCAAGCGCCCGCATAAGAACCTGCTCGCGCTGATCGGCGCGCTGGCGCTTATCCCCGTCGAGCGCCGCCCGCTGCTCGTGCTCCCGGGCTATCCGACCTGGCACGAGGGAGAGCTGCGCGAGCGTGCGGCAAGCCTGGGGGTCGCCGCGGACGTGCGCTTTCCCGGATGGATCGCGGATGCTGAGCTCGAGGGCCTATGGACGATCGCGCGCGCGTTTGTGTACCCGTCGCTGTATGAGGGCTTCGGACTGCCGGTTCTGGAGGCGATGGCGCGGGAGGTGCCGGTGGCGTGCTCGAACGCCTCCTCGCTGCCGGAGGTGGCGGGCGACGCGGCGCTGCTGTTCGACCCGCGCGATGAGCGTGCCGTCGCCGCTGCGATCGAGACGCTGCTCTCCCAAGACGAGGCTGCGCGCGCACGCACACGCGCGCGCGGCCTGGCCCACGCGGAGCGGTTCACCTGGCAGCGCACCGCGCGGCTGACGCTCGAAAGCTACCGCCGTGCGCTATAGCGCGAGACGAACGAAGTGTCCCGTTTGGCGGAAACGGTCGGTATAAGAGGCAGGGGGTTTCAAGCAGAGTGTTTTCGGAAAGCGAGATGAGATGCGTCACGGAATATCGATGGTCGCGGTCTTGTTGGCCAGCGCTGCATATCTCCTCGCGGTGCCGTCGCTTGCCTCTGCGGGCACGTTCACGGCCTTCACCTGTCACGAAGCGGCCGGGAACGCGGTGGGAACGCGGGGATGGAGCGTAGGGACACCAAGCGCCGAATACATCACGTTCGGCGACAGTTGTGCGAGCGGCGGCGAAGGCTCGTTTGGGTTATCCATGGGCCCCGACCCGATCGGCGAATACAGCAACGGCAACGGCGACACGATGACCTACTCGGTGCCGGCGGGGCTGTCGATCCTCAGCTACAGCTTGCAGCTGGAGGCCTTCGGCGGACCTTGTGCGGTCGTGAACGAGCAGTGCACCGATGGAATGGGCCAGGTGTGGGTCAATCACACCGGCCAGGGCGACCCGAACTACGACTACCGCAACCTCGGGTATGGCGCGCAGGAAACGACGGTCAGCGCGAGAGAACTGAGCGGCGTGGACACGGTGAGCGTCAACGTCAGTTGCGATGCGGGGCAGGATCTCAACTACAAATGCCCCGGCTCCACCTCCGTGGGCCCTGAGTCCCGCGCGCTGGTGAGCGGTGGGAGCTTCGCGCTCCTGGACTCGACGGTCCCCTCTGTCACGAACGTCTCGGGCTCGCTCATCGCCGGCGGCACGCTCACGGGCACCGACGCGATCGACTTCACGGCCTCGGACAGCGGTGGCGGCGTCTACAGCGCCGCCGCGCTCATCGACGGGCAGCAGGTCGCGTGGGAGGTGCCGAATACCAATGGTGGGTTGTGCGTGAACCTCGCGCCGGCGTCCAGCACGACGATGGCGTTCGCGGCGCCCCAGCCATGCCCGTTGTCAGAGAACGTCAGTCTCAGCGTGAACACATCCCAGATCTCGGCGGGGCAGCATCGGCTGCAGGTGCTGGTCACGGACGCCGCCGGCGATCAAGCGACGGCTTATGACGGCACGATCACGGTCGCCGGCCCGCCGTCGACCCCAAACGCCCCCGGAGGCACGGCGGCCACCGAACCGTGCAGCCCGACCGCGCTGCGCAGTACGCTCGGCACTGCGAACGCCTCCGGTCAGGCCAAGCTCACCGCCCGCTGGGCGAGCACGGAGAAGGCGCTGCGCACGAGCCGCTACGGGGCGGCCGATCGCATCACTGGGCGTCTGATGAGCAGTGCCGGCGCGGGTATGGCGGGCGCTGAGATAGATGTGTGTGAGACCCCGGCATATGACGGCGCTCCGACGCGGAGCATCGGCGAGGTGCGCACCGGAGCGACCGGCCAGTGGACTCTAAGCTTGCCCGGAGACGCATCCTCGGCCGTGCTTCGCTTCGTCTACCCGGATCCGCAGGACGATACGATTCCGCTCGCCACGGCGGCCCTGACACTGCACGTGCATGCCGGTATCGAGTTGCGCATCGCGCCTCACGTCACGAGCGTCGGCCACACCATCCACTTCACCGGCACACTGCTGGGCGGTCCGATCCCGCCGGGCGGCAAGCAGCTCGTGCTGGAGGCCAGCTCGGGCGGAGAATGGATCGAATTCCGCACGGTCACGACCAACGCAAAGGGTCGCTACCGCGCGAGCTATCGCTTCAAATTCCCCGGCCCGGTGACCTACCGCTTCCGCGCCGTCTCGCCAGACGAGGCGGACTTCCCGTACCTGGGCGGCGCGTCGAACGTGGTCGACGTGCACGAGCGCTGAGTCCATCAGCGCTGTAGGACTTGGCGGGCGAAGTCGACCAGCTGGGCAGCGCGGCGGATCGCACCTGTTCGGTCCTGGCCGGACACGTTGAGGAAGCTGTAGTGAGCCTTGTCCTTGAGACCCACGAGCCGTTCGAAGTCCTTCGCTGCGCTCTCGCCGCCCGGGGTGATTCGGCGCAGAAAGACAGCCGCATCGTGGTGGTCGGGTCCCCGAGAGCTCTCTCCCAGCGTCTTGCAGCAGGCGGCGTCGGCGGCCGCAATGCCCGCGAGCACCGCGAGTCCAGCCGCAACGTTATGGGATTCCAGCGAGTCTTCGGTCGCGACGAGCTCCGCGACTTCCAGGTACTTCTCCGCATCTGCGAGTCGCTTACGAGCGTCGGCCGCGTCGCACTGGCGCGAGCGAGGGTTCTTTGCGCTAGGGCTCACCTGGTTTTCCCAAGCAGCTCGCGGAGCGGCGTTCCGGCGAGGTCTATCCCGTCTCGAAGGAGGTCTTGAAGGACGGGCGGGCTCTCGTCGCGCATCCGCCCGATGTCCTGCTCGGCGAAGTCGATGATGCCGGCGTGGTTGCCCGTCCACGCGAGAACGGCATCACCGATGTCTCGCAGCTGTTCGCTCCACATGGCGTCCTCGGCATCCACACCAACCGGGCGGACGAGGAAGATGTCGATGTCGCTGTCAGCGTCCCCATCTTGCCGGGCGGCCGACCCGAATAGAGATGCGTGCACCGGCGGAATGCCCCAGGTCGGGAAAGCGTGACGCAGGCGGTCGAGAAGCTCGGTGCGTATGTGCGCCAAGGTCTCGACGGCCGGGGCTGCGAGGTGCTGCCTGTTGAGCGTGTACAGCGACGCCGGCGGCGCCTCCTGGCGCAGGACGAGTCCCTGGCTCACCAGCCGGTCAAGCGCCTTGGCTACCGCCGCCACCGAACCGCGCCGAGCGAGCCGAGCGATCCGGCGGCCCGTGAGTGGCTGTGTCGTTCCGGCGAGGACGACCAGCACGTCCCCCGCCACGGTCGGGGCTACGGCGCTGTAGGAACGGGAAACGTTCACAAGGTGTCCACTATACCATACTTATGCCTCGAAAACATTACATTCGTCCTGAAAAGATGACACATCAGCTCGCGTAGCTATCGAGCACGGTCCGCAGAGAGCCCTCCAGCGACAGCCGCTCGGCGTTGGCGGCAAACCACGCTGCTGTGCTCTCGCGCAGCGCCATGCCCCCCTCGTGCACGCGGACGATCCCCGCGGCGATCGTGTCGGCGTTGGCGTCGACGGCCACGAAGCCGTTGACGCCCTCCTCGATCAGCTCGGTGGTGGCATTGTCCTCGCCGGCCACCACGATGCTCGGCGTGCCCCGCGCGGCGGCCTCCACGACGACCATGCCGTAGCCCTCTCGGCGGGAGGGCAGCAGCATGCACAGCGCGCGGCTCAGAGCGGCGTCGATCTCCTCGGCCGCTACGAAGCCGGGAGCCGCGATGCTCTGCTGCGCGCCGTGGGAGGCGATCTCCGCGAGCACGGCCGCGCGCTCGGGTCCGTCGCCGAAGAACGCGCCGCGCAGGTCGGGGATTCGCTCCGCCGCTGCGACCACGCCGGCAACACCGGCGGGCGCGCGCTTCTCGGGAATCATGCGCCCGGCGAACACCACCAGCGACTCGGCCGGCCGCGGCGCGGGCGCATCGAGCGAGCCCGCGTACTCCCCCTCCAGCACCGTCACCTCCCCGCGCAGCCCCTCCTCGCGCAGCCGCGCGGCGTGCAGGCGAGAGAAGCAGAAGGCGCGCTGGGGCAACCGCGCGCAGAGCAGCTGCACCGTGTAGCCGATCACCCCGCCGGCCCGGCCCAGGTACTCGCGCCAATAGCCGCGGCTCCAGACCTCGTGCCAGTCCACCACGAGCGCGTAGCGTCCGAAGGAGCGCAGCGCGCCGGCGGCCAGCAGCGAGAAGTAGGGGAACGAGGCAGTGTGCACGACCTCATAGCGGCGCCCGTGGCGCAGCAGGTGCCACAGCACGCCCAACCCGAACACGAGCGGCGGAATCGTGCGCCTGCGCCCGCTGTTTGTATAGAGATCCATGCGCGGGCCGGCGCTCACCACGCGCACGTTCCCATCGATCTGGGGGCGCTCGCTCCGCTCCCACTGGCGCAGCGTCAGGTAGGTCACCTCGTGGCCCTCGGCCGAGAGGTGCTCGGCGAGGTTGCGATACCACCGCTCGGCGCCGCCGACGGTGTGCGGGAACAGGCAGTCGTATACGACGCAGACGCGCATGGCCCGCAAGCATGCACTATCCGGCCTCGCCGCTCCGATAGCATCGATCTGCGCATTCGACGCCACTTTCCGCCTTGCCGCGCGTTATAACCGGATGGCTCGCCGCCCGCGCCCGCTGCCCACGGCGTGCCGGCGGTGGAGCCGCCGAGAGCCGATGAGCACACTCGCCCAGACAATCACTCCTCGCGTGCCCGACCCCCGTGACTCCGACACGCCGCTCGTTTCGGTCGTGATCCCCTGCCTGAACGAGGCCGAGAACATCGAGTCCTGCGTGACCGCGGCGCTCGAGGCGATCGAGCGCATGGGAGTGCACGGCGAGGTGGTGGTCGCCGACAACGACTCCGAGGACGACTCCGCGCGCCTGGCCGAGCTGGCGGGGGCGCGGGTCGTGGTCGAACGCAGGCGCGGCTACGGCAGCGCCTACCTCGCGGGGTTCGCCGCTTCGCGCGGGGAGTACATCGTGATGGCCGACGCCGATCTGACCTACGACTTCCAGGAGATCCCGCGCTTCGTCGCGGCACTGGCGGACGGGGCGGAGATGGCGATCGGCGATCGCATGGACAACATCCAGCCCGGTGCGATGCCGTGGCTGCACCAGTACATCGGCAACCCGATCCTCACCGGGCTGCTCAACTTCTTCTTCCGCACCGGCATCAGCGACGCGCACTGCGGCATGCGCGCGGTGCGCCGCGAGGTGCTGGCGCGTCTCGATCTGCGCACGACCGGCATGGAGTTCGCCTCGGAGATGGTGATCAGGGCGGCGAAGGAGAAGCTCACGATCGCCGAGTTCCCGATCGAATACCACCCGCGCGGGGGCGAGTCCAAGCTGTCGAGCTTCCGCGACGGCTGGCGCCATCTGCGTTTCCTGCTCGTGCACTCGCCCAACCATCTGTTCATCGCGCCCGGCGCGGTGCTCGCCGGCCTCGGCACGCTGATCGTCGTGGTCGTCGGCGCGGGCGTTGACTTCTTCGGGCGCGCGTGGGGGGTGCATGCACTGATCGGCGGCGCGCTGCTGATGATCGTGGGCACGCAGGTGCTTGCGCTGGGGCTGTGCGCGCACGCGTACGGCACCTACTTCATGGGCGAGCGGGACCCGTGGTTCGATCGCATGCGCGCGCGCTTTCGTCTCGAGCACGGGCTGCTCCTCGGGGGAGTGTTCTCCCTTGTGGGCTTGGTGATGGGCGGTCTGATCGTGGCGACCTGGATAGCGCACGGGTTCGGATCGCTCGCCGACGAACACCTCGCGGTGATCGCCGCGACGCTTTTGATTGTCGGCATCCAGATCTTCTTCTCCTCCTTTTTGCTGTCGATCCTCGGTCTGCGCCGCCGCTAAGGCTTAGGGGTGCGACTCGGTCGGTCGAGGGCCTTTGCGGATGCGGCCACGCGAGTTCTGTTCGCCGGTGATCGCCGTGTTTGGAAGGCCGCCGCCGTCGCGGCGGTGCCGTTGCTGGCGCTGATCGCGTTCTACTGCCTACGCCCGCGCGACTACTACACGGGTACGAACTCGGTCGAGGCCCTCACCTACATCGCCGAAACGCCCGCGGGCGAGCCGATGTGCGTGCCGGGACTGCACATACCGGCCGGCACCGGGCGCATCCAGCTGCGAGCTGCGTCTCGCTCACCACCACCCGCCCGGCGCTACGGATGGTGCTGCGCCTGGGCGGACCCGCCGGCTCGGGCGCGAAGGGCGCTTCGGACGGCGCGCGGACGATCGACAGCACGCTCCCGCCCCTGGCCGTCCCGTCGAACCGGATCAGCGCCGCGGCATTCACGATCCCGCGCCTGGCCTCCCATCCGGCCGAACGCCCCGCGAGCCTGTGCGTGACTGCCGCCGGCCTGGTCAACTGGGGCGGCACTCCCCTGACGACGGTCCCCAGCCCCTCGCCACCGATCGCTGGCGGGCATCCGCTGACCGGGCGGATCGCCGTCTGGTATCTGCCGCCCGCGGGCTCGCAGCGCAGCTATCTCTCGCGCATCGGGGAGATCCTGGATCGTGCATCGCTGTTCAGGCCAAGTCCCGTCGGGCCGTGGCTGTATGTGCTGATCCTGTTCGTGCTGCTGCCCGCGCTGGCGCTGGCTTCGGTGCGCTGCCTGGCGCTGGCGCTCGCCAGCGAGGGCCCAAGCGTGCGGCGCACGGCGGCGTGGCTGTTTGCGATTGCCGCCCTGAACTTCGCCTGCTGGGCGCTGATCACCCCGCCGTTTCAGGCACCCGACGAGGTCGACCACTTCGCCTACACGCAGTCGCTCGTGCAGCGCGGGGAAGCCCCCTCGCGCAACCCCGGTTCGCCGCTTCAGCGCTGGTCAAACGCCGAGACGCTTGCACTCGAAGACGAGAGCTTTTTCACCGACCACCAGGTCGGCGACTCGCGCGCGCCGTGGACCTCCCGCCAGCAGGACGAATACCACCGGCAGGCCGCCGCCGAGCATCCGCAGCTCATCCGACGGCGGCGGCAACGAGACGGCCGCCACGCACGGCGCGATCTACTACGCGGCGCTCGCGCCCGCCTACCTGCTCGCCTCCAGCTCGCCGTTCTCGCAGCTGACGCTGATGCGCCTCACCTCCGCGCTGATCGGAGCGCTGACGGTCGTGTTCGCGTTCTTGATTGGGCGCGAGCTGGCACCCGGCCGACCCTGGTTGGGGGTGCTCGCGGCGCTGCTCGTCGCCTATCAGCCGATGTACGGTTTCATCTCCGGCGCGGTCAACAACGACGTTGGTGTCAACGCGGGTGCGGCTGCGCTGGAGCTGCTGCTGATCATGATGCTGCGCCGCGGGGTCACGCTGCGCCTGGGGTCTGCTCGCCGGGGCGGTCCTGGTGGCGGTTGCCCGTCGTCAAGGGCACCGCCTATTCGCTCTACCCGGTCGCGGTCGTTGCGCTGGTGGCGACGCTTTGGCGTCACCACCGCCGCGATCAGATCTCCCGGCTGGAGCGCTCTGGTGGCCACGGTGCTTGTGCTACGCGAGACCTCGGCGCACTTCGCGCACGTCTTTCACCCGGCTGCCGCGAGCTCGAGCACGCCGCTTGGAGTCGGCGCGCACTGTGGGCGCGGTCAGCGAAGCGCTCGCGCATCCGCTCGGCTACCTCGCCTACCTGTGGGAGGTGCTTCCTGCCGCGCCTGCCGTTCATGGCCAGGCACTTGGGAAACCACGAACTACCCCGGCTTCGTGATCTTCGTCGAACGCGGCTGGGGTGCGTTCGGCTGGTATGACGTGCTGTTCCCGCACCGGCGTCTTCGACGTCATCTTCGCTGCGATGCTCGCGGTTCCCCTCCTCGGCCTGGTGCGCAATCGCGGCGCGAGTGGCCGTTCGTGCGCGCCCACCTGCTCGAGTTCGCGATCCTCGCGCTGATGCCGCTCGCGGTCATCGCGGGCTTCGAGGCGGCTTTCTACACCACCGGCACGCGCCCGTCCGTCGCGGAATTCGGCCGCTACGCCTTCCCCGCCATCGCTCCGCTTGCAGTGCTCGTCGTCGCCAGCCTGCACGCCTTCGGCACGGCGCTGGATCGTGTTCGCCGGTGCTGGCCTGCTCGTGGCGATGATCGCGCTCAGCTACGCCATCGCAGCTGCTGACCCTGACCGGATTCTATGCGAGCGCTGATGCCGCGATCGACCCGGTCGCCTGTGCGCGATCCCGGTGCGCAACGGCGGCGCCAGCTAGCCGGCACGCTTGAGGCCGTCGCCGCGCAGACGGTCGCGCACGAGCTGCTCGTCTGCGACTCCCACTCCCGCGACGGCTCGCCGCGGCTCGCGCGCGAGCACGGGGCGCGCGTGATCGAGATCGCGCCCGAGCACTTCAGTCACGGCGGCACGCGCAACCTGCTGATGAACGAGGCCGCCGGCGCGCGCGTCGCGTTGCTCACCCAGGACGCAGAGCCCGCCGACGAGCGCTGGCTGGAGCGGTTGCTCGGCGGCTTTGAGCTCGCCGACGACGTCGGGATCGTCTACGGGCCATACCGCCCGCGGCCGCGGCGCGCCGGCGGCGGTGCGCATGGAACTGGAGCGCTGGTTTGACTCGCTCGCCCCCGACGGCGCCCCGCGCGTGGATCGGCTGAGCGAGGAGGAGCGCCGCGAGCTGCCCGCGGCGCGCGCTGATCGGCGCGCGCGGCTTCTTCACCGACGCCAACGCCTGCGTGGCGCGCGCGGCGTGGGAGCGGGCGCCGTTTCGCGAGGTCGCCCTACGCCGAGGACCGGGTGCTCGCGATCGACATGCTGCGCGCCGGCTACGCGAAGGCGTTCGTGCCTGGCGCGGCGGTGCTGCACTCCCACGCATACACGTCCACTCAGGAGCTGCGCCGCTGCTTCGACGAGTGGCGCGGGCTGCGCGAGGTCTACGGCTGGCGCGAGCCGGCCTCTCCGGTGCATCTCGCCCGCCGGCTGCGCGGCGAGCTGGGCTTCGCGCGGCGCGAGCTCGACCGCGCAGGGCGTCCCCGCGTTCGCGCGTCGCGCGACGCTCGCGGCCGTCAGCCCGTCACCATGTCGTGCGCCTCGCCGGGGCGCTGCTCGGCTCGCGCGCCGACCGGCTCCCCGCCGGGCGTGCGACGCCGTCTCTCGCTGGAGGGGCGAGCGAGCTTCGTGTCGCTGGAGCTCGACGCCGTCGAGCCGCCGATCGACACAGGACGAGACCGCATCGTGACCGACGCCAGAGAGCCAAGACGGAGACACGACCGCCGATCGCTCGCCCGGCAGTTGATCGCCGCGACGCGCGCTCGACGGCGAGTTCCGCGGACCGCTCGCGGGGCTGCGCCGGCGCATCTATTTGACCTACCACTACCTCGGCTGGCGCACGCTGCTGTTCCGCGCGCTCACGTTGCCGCTGCGCTTCACGCCGCTCAGCCATCGGCTGAGTCTGCGCTCGGACGCGGCGGACGACGCCTACCGCCGCGCGCTGGCTTGGTACCGCGAGCATGGCGAGCCGGTCGACATCGTGATCCCGAGCTACCGCGACGCCGATCGCGTCGCGACGCTCGTCGCGAGCATCCGCAAGACTGTGCCGCAAGACATGGCGCGCATCATCGTCGCCGACGACGCGAGCGGCCCCGAGCACGTCGCCGCGCTGCGGCGCGATCCACGGCATCGAGGTCGTCGAGGGCGAGGACAACAGCGGCTTTGCCGCCAACGTCAACCGCGGCCTGCGCGCCGCCGATCCCGACCGCGACGTCGTTGTGCTCAACTCCGACATGGAGGCGCGGCCGGGATGGCTGGCGTGCCTGCAGTACGCCGCCTAGCCAGGAGCAGGACATCGGCGTCGTCGGCGCGCAGCTGCTCTATCCCGACGGGCGCATCCAGTTCGCCGGCACGGTGCGCAACCTCGGCGCGCCGGAGTGGTTCGACCATCGCTACCGATTCAAGCCCGAGCGACTGGGGTCCGGCCGGGCTGGCCGGCCCGGTGCTCGCGGTTACCGGCGCGTGCATGTACGTGCGCGCGCGAGGTGCTCGACGCGCGTCGGCTGCTCGACGAGCGCTACCCGATGGCCTACGAGGATGTCGACTGCTGCCTGCGCGCCTGGCAGGCGGGCTTTCGCGTGCTTACTTCCCGGCGGCGAGCCTTACCACCACGAGTCAGTCACGCGCGGCACCGATGTCGGCGAGCGCGAGCGCGTCTCACAGCGGCTGTTCTGGGAGCGCTGGGGCGAGTTCTTCGACGCGCGCGACGTTCGCACCGAGGACGGGAGGCTGCGCATGGCCTACGTGACCGAGGACACCGGTATCGGGGGCGGTCACCGCGATATCTTCGAGCACCTCAATCGCCTGGCCGAGCGCGGCCACGAGGTGTCGCTGTACACGCTCGGCGAGCGACCGGACTGGTTCGACCTGCATGTGCCCGTGTACAGCTTCGAGTACTACGACGAACTGGTTGACGCGCTCGCGCCCCTCGACGCCATCAAGGTCGCCACGTGGTGGAACACGGCCGCTGCCCGTCTGGCACGCGAGCGTGCTGCGCGGGATTCCCGTGTACTTCGTCCAGGACATCGAGACCTCCTACTACCCCGACGACGAGCGCACGCGCCACGCGGTGCTCGACTCCTACCGTCCGGAGTTCCGCTACATGACGATCTCCTCGTGGAACCGCGAGCGGCTGCAGGAGCTGGGACTCGACGCCGAGCTGATCCCACCGGGGATCGACCTCGACACGTTCCGCCCGCGGCCCGAGGTCGCACGGCGCGATGACATGGTGCTCGCGCTGGGCCGCTCCAACCCGCTGAAGAACCTGCCGCTGACGATCGACGCTTGGCGCGCGCTGCCCGACAGTCCCGAGACCGGCCGGCGCGCGGAGCTGTGCCTGTTCGGGATCGAGCCGGAGCTGGCCACCGACGAGGGGATGCGTTACGTCGAAGCTCCCAGCGATGAGCAGGTCGGCGAGCTGTTCAACGAGGCGGCGGTGTTCGTGCAGACATCCACGCACGAGGGCTTCTGCCTGCCGGCGCTGGAGTCGATGGCGACCGGCGGCGCGGTCGTGTGCACCGACGCGCACGGCAACCGCGACTTCTGCGAGGACGGGATCAACTGCCTGATGCCCACGCCCGACACCGCCTCGGTCAGCGCCGCGCTGGCAAGGCTGCTGGCCGATCCAGAGCTGCGCGAGCGTCTCGGCCGGGCCGGCATCGAGACGGCCGCCGACTACGCGTGGGAGCGACGGATCGACGCGCTGGAGAGGTCTCGCGCTCGCCGAGGTGGCCACACCGCGAGCAGTGAACCGTCGAGGGGCGTGAAGGCCGAGTTCACCGAGCAGCTGCGCTGCCCGGTCTGCAGGCGCGACCACACGCTGGCGCTGAGCGTGCAGTCGAAGCGATGGGCGCGAGGTGCGCGAGGGCCGGCTGCGCTGCGGCATATGCCACAGCGAGTTCGCCGTGCACCGCGGCGTGGTCGAGCTGCTGCACGAGCCGCCGGAGCACATCCTCGCCGAGGCCGCGGGGCTAGAGCGATTCGCGGAGCACATGCGCGGGGGCGGCTGGGATCGCGAGCTGGTGCGCAAGCTGCCGTACCTCGAGCACGGGTACTGGTACGTGCAGGCCCGCTCGATGTATCAGCTGCTGAGCACGGTGCCCTTCTGGCCGGGGCAGAGCATCCTGGACGTGGGCTCGAACACGTGCTGGGCGGCAAATCATTTCGCCGAGCGCGGCCTGCAGGCGATCGCGCTGGACATCGCCACGACCGAGCTGCAGGGGCTGTATACGGCCGAGTACTTCATCGATGATGGGAGCGTCTACTTCGAGCGGGTGCTCGGCTCGATGGATGCGATCCCGCTCGCCTCCAGCAGCCTCGACTACGTGTACTGCTGCGAGGTGCTGCATCACAACGACCCGGCGAGCCTGCGTCGTACCTTCGGCGAGATCTTCCGCGTGCTGCGCCCGGGGGGGAGACTGCTGATGGTCAATGAGACGCTCAAGACGCTGCGCGACCGCAGCGGCGTGCACGTGGAGGCGGTGGAGCAGTTCGAGGGGTATGAGCACGCGCACTGGGCGCTGGGCTACCGCTGGGAGGCGACGCGCGCGGGCTTCTTCACAGAAGTGACCGAGCCGCACTACCGCGCGTTCTTCGGCGACACCGAGCTCGTCCTCCCCCCCGGCGCCTCGGGGATGAGGGCGATGGGGTGGAAGCTCGGTTTCGCGCTGCACAAAAATCGCCTGGCGCGGCGGCTGTACCTGACCTGGCTGAACCACGTGTGGGGGGGCGTGTCGATGAACATGATCGCCACCAAGCCGCTGCGGTTCGTGGGCCGGCACGAGCCGATGGCGCTGGTCGAGCGCCTGCTGCGTACCGCCGCCGCGGGACTGCGGGTCAAGGCCGCGCGCCTGGCGCGCTCGCCCGGGCTCCGCCGCGGCTGCCGCGCACGCCTGAGCAGGCCGCGGCCGCCATGCAGGCCGCCGCGGGCAACTCCTCCCCAGAAACGGGCTGAGCTTTGTGAGCGGTAGTGCGGTACGTCAGAGGTTCTCGGCGACCAGCGGTGCGGTGCGGTTGAACACCCAGAAGCCCAGCGCGAAGATCGCAGCCACGATCGCCAGCGGTGCCAACAGGCCGGTCCAGCCGCCGATCGTCGCCCCGGCGCTGGGGGTGGCGTGGGTGACCATCGCATGGCGGAACTGCTGGAACACGGCGACGAGGGGGTTGAGCGTGTAGAGGTGATACAGGAATGTGTGATGGGGGAGGAGCTTTTCGCGAACCGCCACGACTGGGATGATCACCGGGGAGCCGTAGAACAGGATCTGGCTGAAGACTTCCCAGATCGGCTGGATGTCGCGCAGGCTGACGAACAGCGAGGCGAGCAGCATCGCCATGCCGGTCGCGAACACGATCAGCATGATCAAGATTAGGGGCAGCTCCAGCCAGCTGAGCATTGGGTGCACACCGGAGACGAGCGCGAAGATCAGGACGACGAGCAGGTTGAGCATCAGGTTGAAGAAGGCGAGCAGCACAACCGACAGGGGGATGACCATGCGCGGGAACTGGATCTTGCGCACGAGGTTCTCGCGGTCCACCACGCTGCGCACGGCGCCGGCGGTGGCTTCGCCGAAGAACGTGAACAGCACGATCGAGCCCAGCAGCTGCACCCCGTAGAACTGTTCGCTGGGCTTGCCGCCGCGACCGACATGGGCGACCAGGACGAAGAACACGTACAGCACGCCGAACAGCAGCAGCGGCTTCATCACCTGCCAGACGTAGCCGAGCACCGAGCCGAAGAACTTGAGCTTGAATTCGTTGCGCGCGATGTTGTAGGTCAGGTGCCAGAAGCGCGTCCAGTCGTTGGTCAGCGCGCGCGGGCCCTTGATCGGGCGCCCCAGGCCCGCGTAGGGAGGGGCAGGCTCGTGGGAGGGAAAGGCCTCGGTGCTCACGTTCGCACCCCCATGCCAGGATCCCTCATGCCCGCACCCTTCACGCCCGCACCCGCTCCGAGCTCACCGGCGCCGCGCCCCGGCTGACGCTCATCTCGACCGGCACGTCGACCAGGCCGCCCATCGCTTCGGGGCCGGTGACGACGAACGAGAAGGCGCCCTCGAAGCGGTCCATCAGGTCCAGGCCGGTGCCGCGGTGGGCGAGCGTGAAGAGGGGGTTGTAGCGCCCGGGGGCGAGGACGTTGTCGAAGGAGAAGGAGAACAGGACCTCCTCTCTGGCGTCAAAGCGCCCACTGCGCTCCTGCTCGCGGTCGGTCGTGGCGACGATGACGGCGACATGATCTTCGTTGAGGATGTAGACACCGGCGACCGGATCCTCGACGTCGACCGAGAACTTGACGAGCGCCCTGAGCGTGATCTGCCGGCCCTGGGGCAGCGAGGCCAAGCGCTCGCCGTGCTCGTCCTGCGCCCAGGCTTCGACGATGCGCGCCTCGCCGTCGCCCCCGCGCTCATCGCCGCTGGCCGCCGCCGCTGCCGGATCTCGGCCGAAGTTGATCTCCAGGTAGCGGTCGGCGACCTCGTGGGGCTCGCCGAGATGGATCATGGAGCCGCGCTCCAGCAGCATCGCTCGGTGGCAGAAGCGGTTGAGCGTGGCCATGTCGTGGGTGACGAACACGATCGTGCGGCCCTCGTCGCGCATGCGGTTGAACACGTCGAAGCACTTCTGCGCGAAGGCGGCGTCGCCGACGGCGAGCACCTCGTCGACCAGCAGAATGTCCGCGTCGACCTGGATCGCGACCGAGAAGGCAAGGCGCACGTTCATGCCCGAGGAGTAGTTCTTGAGCTTGAGCTCCTCGAACTCGCGCAGTTCGGCGAAGTCGATCACCGCGTCATAGCGCGCGCGGGCTTCGCGCGGGGAGAGGCCCATCATGATCCCGTTGAGCACGACGTTGTCGCGCGCGGCCAGATCCTGGTTGAAGCCGACGCCGAGCTCGATGAAGGGGAGAGGCGCCCGTGCATCCAGATCCGCCCGGTGTCCACGCCGTAGATGCCGGCCAGGCACTTCAGGAGTGTGCTCTTGCCCGAGCCGTTGCGCCCGGCGATCCCGAAGAACTCGCCCGGGCGCACGTCGAAGGAGATGTCGCGCAGCGCTTTGAACGTCTCGTGACGGGTGCGGCGCAGGGGATGCAGCGCGCGCTCCTTGAGCGTATGGGTGCGCTCCTCGGGCACGCGAAAGGTCTTGCTGACCGCCTGCACGACGATCGGGGGCACGGAGCTGGTGGGCGGAACAGGCATCCGGGGAAGGGTACCGGGGGCTGGCGCGGAGGCCTGCCGCTCAATGCCTCGCTATCCTTGACCTATGGCAACAGAAGTAAAGAAACCCAAAGCAAAAGCCAGGCGCACGGCGGGTCGCAGCCGGGTGTCCGGCAAGCATCAGATCACGATCCCGATCGGCGCGTTCAGCGAGGCGGGGCTGCGCGAGGGAGACGTGGTGCAGGTCAGGGCTGAGGGTCGCGGGCGCGTGGTGATTGCACGCATGGACGACCTCGTCGATGAGTACGCGGGCGCTCTTAGCACGGGCGGTGAGCTCGGACGAGCCGTGCGCAAGTTGCGTCAGGAGTGGGATTGATTCTGCTCGACTCGACGATCATCGTCGGGTTTCTGGACGCCGACGATGCGCTACACGAGGTCACCGTCGCCAGGTTCAAGGAGATCGTGGGCAGCCATCCGCTGGCGGCCTCGGTCATCAGCTACGCGGAGGTCATGACCGGGGTCGCCCTTGGGCATCACCCCGAGGAGCGCGTGGAGGGGTTCTTCGACACGTTCGTCAAGGATCTCGTGCCGGTCGACAAGCCGGTCGCCGCACGCGGTGCGACGCTGCGAGGCGAGCGCAGGTCCCTGTCGATGCCCGACGCGCTGATCCTCGCCACGGCGGACCTCCAGCCAGAGGTCGAAACGGTCCTATGCGCCGACGGCGACTGGCCGAAGGTCAAGGGACTCAGCTGCCGGGTGGAGCTGCTCAAAGCCGACGCTCCTTGACGAGTCCGTCCCGATAGGAGCGGTGTTCCTCCCAAACGTGTCGGGGAGTCCTCGTGTATGGCGCGAGAGGACGGGGGTTGGATCACTCCGCGCTTCGTGATCCACCGCCGGCGCGGCGACCCATAGCCCGCGCGGTACGGAATAGTCCTGACGCCGCTCCATAGAGCGGGCGGCTTAACGTCGGTCGGGCGCTGAGCGCGAGCAAGGCGCGCTGGAGGTTCTCGGGCAGTGCGCCGTGGGGGCCGATCAGGCCCAGGGCGAAGCCAGTCTCGGTGTGCAATTCGTCATACATGCGCCGTGCGTGGTCGCGTTCGCGTGCGAGCGTCGCGACGAGGGCGTCCTGCGCCGTGATCAGCTCGCGCAGTTCGTGCTCGCGGCCCAGCTCGTCGCGGCTGAGGATCGAGGCCTCCCGCACGGGCGCGATGGCCGCTTCGTCGTAGATCTCCACCATCGCCGCGGCGGCGGCGGCCCACGTGAACCGGCGGGCGGATGAGGCGAGCGCCTCAACATGTCGCGCGCGTGCGGCGGGATCGTTCAGCAGAACGTGTGCCCGGTCAGCGCTCTCCCGCGGATCCCAGGGGACGATCGCGGCCATGTCGGAGGGCAACAGCTCGGCCAGCGAGGATTGGGGGGCAAACAGGCACGGCACGCCGCTCAGCGCCGCCTCGAAGGGCACCAGTCCAAAGCCCTCGTACACCGATGGGTACACGACAGCCGCCGCACGGCCCATCAGCCAGGCCTTTTCCTCCTCATCTACCGATCCCAAGTCGACGACCGCCGGGCGCAGCTGCGGGTGCCTGCCCAGGAAGTCACGCTCGAGCTCCAGTGACGACCCGTTCGGAATGTGGGTTCCGGCGAGCACGAGACGCCCGTCCCAGCCGTGGCGCTCACGCAGCGCGGCAAAAAGACGCAGCGCAAAGAGCCGGTTCTTATGGCGAAAGTCGGTCCCGAGGCAGAGCAGGAAGCCGGCTGCGCTCCCACCATCGGGCGGCAGGTCGGGTGGCTCCTCCAACCCCAACGGGCGGCGACCGTCGCCGGGCGAGGCGTGGTCGAGACCCGGTGGGACGATCCGGATCCGCCCGTCCTCGGCCAGTTCGTCGGAGAGCAGCTCCATGCGCGTGTGGTCGGAGAAGACGATCACGCGGTCGGCTGCCGCGAGCGCCTGGCGGCTGACTCGGCGATGGCTGCGCCACATCTTGGCGCTCGCGTGATAGCCGGGGTTGCGGTAGGCGATCAGGTCGAGCTGATTGAGCACGATCCGCTCGCCGAGCCGTAGGGCGAGTCGCAGGTCGGGAGGCCCGAAGACCTGCTGCGCGCGATGAAAGACCGTACTGCGCGGCGTGGCCTCGTCGATCGCGTCGATCGGCAGCAGTTCTGTTTCCGGGAGCGAGCGCAAAAGCTCCACGTTGATGGGGCTCGTGTCATCGCTGATGAGAAGGCGCAGACGCAGGCTGCCGGTGGCGGCGAGCGCCCTGATCAGCTCGAGTATGTGGCGTTGAGTGCCCGTGATGCCGGCGTCGAGCGCGCGCGCGTCGATCGTTACCCACAGGCGCGAGCGGGGGCGCCGCGCAGCCTCCAATGCGCGCGGGAGCGCCCCGGAAGCGGCAACGACCGGAGGCTGGGAGAGGTACGGGTAGCGATCGCGTAGAGATGCCGGCAGCTCGGTGTCGGCATCCCCTGCTCCAGCGAGATGCCCCACGACCACCTCGTCGGCGACGACATGCGCAAGGCCGGCGAGCAGGCAGCGCTGGGCGAAGTCGACCTCCAGCGCCCAGCGCAGCCCGAGCCCGCCGTCGAGCGAGCCGACCAGCTCGAGCGCATCCCGTCGCAGATAGACGCACGGCCCGACCGCAAGGCCCAGTCGTGGGTGCAACGCCATCGTGTTTGCGGCAACATGATCCGCGAGCGTTGAGAGGTCTTCCGTCGGACGGTCGGAGTCGGAGATCGCGAGCGTCGTACCGGCGTCGGTCATGGCGCTGGCGGTCGCGGTGTTGGTGTCGGCATAGGCCGCCTCGCGCATCCGCTCAAGCCAGCCCTCGGTCACGCGACACGGCTCGCTCAGCAGGGCTATGTCGGCGGGTCGCAGCAGGGACAGCACCCGGTCGATGGCGGCGGTCAGTGCGCCCGTGCCTTCATCGACGGAGGTCTCGAACGGCGCCAGCCACACCGTATGCCGGCTGCCTCCGCACTCCTCGAGCAGATCCCGAAACGCTGTGGCCGGCGTGGCTGACACGATCACGATCGGCACATTGGCTGGGGTGTGCGCAAACGCCGATTCCAGGCTCGCAGGTGTGCTGCCGTCGATCGCGGTTGCCGCAACAACGACGCATGGACGGCCCCTAGCCAGGTCGGGTCGGCTTGTATCCGTCAGATCGTTGAGGCTCATTGGAGTGGTTTAAGCTGGATCAAATGGGTAAGCATGCCAAGAACCAAACTCAGCCCGCCTCGTTGTCCGAATTGTCGGGGGAACGACCGATGACCGAAGGCGATCACAGCATCGTGTACTTGTCTGCAGTCGTCGATCTGGCGCGCTCCGTCGATCCGGCGACGCTCGATGCCATGGCGTGCGGTCTGGCGGAGGTGCGCAAGCGAGGTGGACGCCTGTTCATCCTCGGCGTTGGGGGTGGGGCTGGGCATGCCTCGCATGCGGTCAATGACTTTCGCAAGCTGTGTGGGCTGGAGAGCTATGCGCCGACCGACAACGTGTCCGAGCTCACAGCCCGCACTAACGACGATGGATGGGAGACTTCCTTCAGCGCTTGGCTCGAGGTCTCGCGCCTGTCGGACAGGGATGCGCTGCTCGTCTTCTCGGTCGGGGGGGGTTCGCGCGAGCACAACGTCTCGACGAATCTCGTGCGCGCGATGGAAGCCGCACGGGACGCCAGCGCCTCAATTTACGGTGTGGTCGGTGCCCCCGGTGGGACGCTCGGCGAGCTGGCTGACATTGCGATCCTGATCGATCCGCCGTCAGCCCTGCGCACGCCGCTGGTCGAGTCTTTCCAGGCGGTCGTCTGGCACGCGCTGGTCTCTCATCCGGCATTGGCCGTCAAGCGGGGCCATTGGGAGTCGCTGGCCGCCATCGCCAAGTCGTGAGAGGACGCTGGTTCGCTGCACGGGACAATGGGCCGCTGGCCCTGGAATCAGTAGTTGGTCGAGCCGACACCGCAGGTCGTCCTTCAGCGGCGTTTCTCGACCGGGACGGGGTTCTGAACGAGGGGATTCCGGACCCGGAATCGGGCCTACTTGAGTCTCCGCTGAAGGTCGCGGATGTGCGCCTGCTCCCTGGCGTAGCGGAGGCTCTCAGCAAGCTTGTTCAGGCCGGCTATCGGCTCGTATGTGTTTCCAATCAGCCATCTGCCGCCAAGGGGAAGACTTCTCTGCAAGAGCTGCTTGAAGTACATGAGCGCGTGGTCGAGCTGCTTGCGCAAGAGGGCGTGAGCCTGGATGCCTCGCGCCTGTGCCCACACCATCCCGATGGGGTGGTCGAGGGGCTCGCCGGTCCGTGCGATTGTCGCAAGCCGGCGCCTGGGATGCTGCTCGACGCTGCGCGTGTCATCGGCCTGGACCTCAGCGCCTCCTGGATGCTGGGCGATACCGACACCGATGTGGATGCGGGCCAGGCCGCGGGCTGCCGGACTGTACTGATCGAGTACCCAGGCAGCGCCCATAAGCGGTCGGGTCGGACAAGCCCGGATCTGCGCGCCGCGGACCTCGTCGGACGGGGTTATCGCGGCTTCTCGACCACATGCCCGGCTAAGCTCCAAAGGCCCGAAGATCGAGCCCAGCTCGGTCTCATGACACGGTGAACCAAGTGCTAGACCAGATCTCCACACGCATCTTTGCCGACGGCGCGGACCTCGACGGCATCTTGGCGCTGGCGGCCGACCCGCGGATCGTGGGGTTCACGACGAATCCGACGCTGATGTGGAAGGCGGGCCTGACCGACTACGCCGAGTTCGCCCAGCGACTGCTCGAGCGGATCACCAAGCACCCGATCTCCTTCGAGGTCTTCGCCGACGATCCCGATCGAGATGCGCCGTCAGGCGCGCTTGATCGCCTCGTGGGGCGAAAACGTGTACGTCAAGATTCCCGGTCACGACGACCGGTGGCGAGTCGATGGCGCCGCTCGTCCGCGAGCTGTCCGAGGATGGCGTCAAGGTCAACGTCACGGCGCTGTTTACGACCGCGCAGGTGGAGCTGATCACGGCGGCGGTCAAGGACGGCGCGCCGTCCTACATCTCGGTCTTTGCCGGCCGTATCGCCGATGCGGGCATCGACCCCGTGCCGATCATGGCCCGTTCCGTGGACATCATGGTCCAGGCGCCGCGCTCGGAGCTGATCTGGGCCTCGCCACGCGAGATCTTAACCTCGTGCAGGCCGACCAAGTCGGCTGTCACATTATTACGATGACCCACGATCTGCTGAAGAAGCTCGACTGCCTCGGCAAGAGCCTCGAGCAGTACTCGCTGGAGACGGTGCAGATGTTCCACGGCGACGCTGTGGCCGCGGGCTTTCACGCTCTGACGACTCATGGGACATCCGCACTCATGAGTGTTATCTTCAGTCGCGCCCCTCTGCGGGTCTCGCTGGGTGGTGGTGGCACCGATCTGCCCTCCTACTACCGCGAGCATGGCGGGTTCCTCGTGGCCGGCGCTATCGACAAGTACGTGTACATGCTTACCCACACCGAGTTTCAGCATCGCTGGCGAATGAAGTACTCAGAGACCGAGGAGGTCGACGAGGTCGCCCAGATCCGTCATCCAATTCTGCGAGAGACGCTGCTACGCCACTGGCGTGGGAAACCGTTGGAGATCGCCTCCGTGGCCGATGTGCCCGCCGGAACGGGCATGGGGTCATCGGGTGCCTATACGGTTTGCCTGATTAAGGGATTGGCTCACGCGCGACGCACTTCGATAACGCCGGGAATGCTGGCCGAGGCTGCCTGCGAGATCGAGATCGATGTGCTCTCGGACCCCGTAGGCAAGCAAGATCAGTACGTCGCGGCTCACGGCGGCATCTGCGCCTATACATACAATCCTGATGGAACAGTAAGGTGGAGCCGCTGGAGCTGGATTTCCCCTGACACTGCGCCGTCTACGAGATCATATGCTGCTGTTTTACACAGGCGAGGCTCGCTCGGCATCGAAGATGCTGACCGATCAGAATACGCGCTCGCAGACGGGAGATCAGGTCATGCTCGAAAACCTGCATCGCACCAAGGACATTGGGCTGCGCAGCAGAGAGGCGCTCGAACAAGGCGACCTCGATGGCTATGCCGAGCTCATGCATGAGCACTGGGAACACAAGCGCGTGCGTTCGCCGGGTATGGCCAATGAGCATATCGACCGGCTCTA
The DNA here is from genome assembly GCA_963839965.1 of uncultured Solirubrobacterales bacterium. GTDB lineage: Bacteria > Actinomycetota > Thermoleophilia > Solirubrobacterales > Solirubrobacteraceae > Palsa-744. The sequence continues at coordinate 590,589 of CAWIWX010000002.1, read as the reverse complement.
TACGCTCGCTCGACGCAGTGGCGTCGTCGGTGGCAAGCTCGTCGGCGCCGGCGGTGGGGGCTTCCTGCTCGTCTATGCGCGTAGACCCGACGACACTCGCCAGGCGATGGCCGCCGCGGGAGCGCCTGAATTGCCATTTGACTTCGAGTTTGGCGGCGCCTATGCCAAGTGAGTACGCATGAGCAGCGAGACTCGTGTCGACATAAGAGGTGGCGCCTCCTGTGGATGAGCGGAGACGCTTGGTCCTTCCCATCAGCCGTGGGCCGGTCAGGCAGCGCTCGTTGAGCGTTGTTCTGCCCGCCTACAACGAGGAGTCCAACGTCGAGCACGCCTATGAGCGCCTCCGTGCGGTGCTCGACGGCGTTGATCTGGACTGGTGGGAGCTGATCTTCAGTGTCGATCCCTCTACCGATCGCACCGAGGAGTTGATCCTCGCTCTAAGAGAGCTCGATCCACGCGTGAAGATGCTGCGCTTCTCACGTCGCTTTGGCCAGCCGTCCGCGACGATCGCCGGTATGGAAGCCTCGAGCGGCGACGCCGACGGTCGTGATGGACTGCGACCTCCAGGACCCCCGGAGCTGATCGCCGACTTCGTCGCTCGCTGGCGGGAGGGCTACGACGTGGTCTATGCGCAGCGCAGAACGCGGCTCGGGGAGACCTGGGCCAAGAAGCTGTGGGCGGGCTATGGCCTATCGGGTAATCAATCACATTGCTGAGGTCGAGATACCCAAGAACACGGGCGACTTCCGCCTGATGAGCCGGCGCGTGGTGGACAACGTGACTCAGCTCTGCAGGAGAGCCATATCTTCCTGCGCGGACTTGTGCCACTCGTGGGCTTCCGGCAGACTGGTGTCCTCTACGACCGCGAGCCCCGCGCTGGCGGGACGTAGCCACTATCGCTTCTACGGATCGTGGTCGGACGGGCTGAGCGGCGTGGTCGGCTTCTCTCGCTATCCCCTGCAGGTGATCTCGGTTGGTGGGATCCTCCTCGCCGGTCTTGGCGTTTCTGCTTGCGGTCGTCTACCTGATCTCAAGCTTTCGGGTGTTGCCTTTCCAGTTGGCAATCCGACGATTGTCATCGTGGTCTCGTTCTTCAGCGGGATTCAATTGCTCTCGCTCGGTGTGATGGGTGAGTACGTCGGCCGGATCTACGACGAGTCCAGGCGTCGGCCACGGTACATCGTCGAGTCGAGCTACGGATGGGACGAGGACGAGTCTGGGCGATGATCGACTTGCGGTCCATCGCTTTGAGAAGGGATCGACCGGGGACTGTCCAGACTCTGGAATCATCGGCACCTGAGCGCGACGGATGACCGCGCTCCCGCCGGTGTGCATCTTGGCCGGCGGTATGGGAACCCGCCTCGGCGAGCGGGTCCGCGATACGCCCAAGCCGCTGATCGAGGTGGCCGGCGAGCCGTTCCTGTTTCACCAGCTCGGCTTCTGGCCTCTTCAGGTGCGCGTGAGATCGTGCTCTGCGTTGGCTATCTGGGAGATGTCATAGAAGGACACTCGGCGCCGAGCGCTTCGGCGCTGCGAATCGCCTACAGCTATGACGGACCCGGATCTGGACGGTACGCTCGGCGCGATCCGTGCGGGCCCGCGAGTTGCTCGGCGAGCGCTTCCTGGTGCTTTATGGGGACACCTATCTGCGCATCGACTATCCGCAGCGAGCGGAGGCTTGGCGCGACAGCGGACTGCCGGCGATGATGACCGTGCTGCGCAACGAAGGCCGCTGGGACACCTCCAACGTCCTCTACGCCGATGGTCGCGTGGTGGCCTACGACAAGCAGGCGCCGCAACCAGCAGATGCGCTGGATCGACTACGGTCTCGGTGGCCTTGAGCAAGCGGCGCTCGACCTCGCTCCATCGGGTACGCGAGATCTGTCCGATCTGTACCACGGCTGGCGCGATGAAGGGCTGCTCTACGGCTTCGAGGCGAGCGAGCGCTTCTATGAGATCGGTACGCCGGAGGGGCTTGCTGACACCGATGCGTTTCTGCGCGAGCTCACGACGCCCAGCCCACCGGATGCTCGCTGAGCCTGACCATGCGGTCGGCGATCGGACTGATTAGGCGTGACGGGAGCGCATCGGTGAGGGCGAACGGCGGCGGATGTGGAGATTCTTGAGCACCTTGAACTTCATGACCTCGTCGAATCCATGTCCGAGCGGTCGCCGCTCGGGTCGAAAGCCCGCGCTTATCAGGGCAAGCTCTAGCGTACGTGGCTCGAAGAAACGAGATGTGGATCTCCGGTAGAACGTACCTCCAACGACTCAGTCGATCCGCATATGGCTGCGCATTGCCGGTGGTCAGGAATAGCAGTCCGCCTGGTCGCAGCAGACTGACGCATGCGGCGCAGCTCTGCCACGGGGTCGAGCGTGTGCTCGATTACCTCGATCGCCGTCACGACGTCGAAGGATCCCGCCTGCGTGTCGAGATCGCCGGCGTTCAGCATCGGGATGCCACGTGCCCTTGCGCTCGGCGACTATCGAGCCCTCATCGAAGCCAAATGCCTCGGCAGCATGCCGGTCACGCAAATGGCGCACCAGGCACCGTTGCCGCACCCGTAGTCCAACCAACGCCGGGAGGGCTCGGGACCACCGGCTAGATCGGCGATAAGAGCGGCGATCCCCTCCCACTCGTAGCGGCGGATCGAGCGCTCGGGATGCTCCAGCTCGAAGCGATAGTCCACCAGTGGGTCCGCCCCTTGGCCCGCGTAGTAGCGATCGTTGTAGATCTCGGCGTAGTCGAGCCAGGGATCGACGATGAAGGCATAGCCGCACATGGGACAGCGCGCGAGGTGGTAGTCGCGCTGGCTGAAGCGGCCGTAGACGACGCCAACGGAGTTGGTCCGGCCTCCACAGATGCGGCAGGAAGGGGTTCCGTGGTCTGGATCGGGCAAGCGGCGCATGTTAGCCATGTGGGACACGTGGAGGCTCTGGCGCATCGACTACGGTTAAGTGCGTGACGCGGACTCTGCGGGCACCGGGCACCTCTCGTAGCCGCGTATTGTCGGCCGGGCGAAGCCTGCGCTCACCGGATTCTGGCCTGCTCGGCCAGGGGATGCGCTTCGCCCTAGCGGGTGGCACCGTGGCGCTGGTCTACCTGACGAGTACCACCGTCCTCGCCGATGTCGTGGGGCTACCCTTTCAGGCAGCTTTGGCGATTGGCTTCTGCATTGGGCTGATGGTTCATTTCACGCTCCAGCGGCTGTTTGTATGGACCCATCACGAGGAGTTTGCCCTGCCTCTCCACCACCAGGTCGGCCGATATCTTGTGGTCGCCGCTATGCAATACGGCGTGACTGCTGCATCCACGTCCCTGCTGCCGACGGACCCTGGGGGTACCCACCGAGATCGTCTATCTGGCGACTGTGGCTGTGGTCCTCAGCACCAACTTCCTGGTGTTTCGCCACGGCATTTTCCACAGCAAGCCAGCCGACGTGTAGCAGATGGATCACCAATTGTAGGTAGGGACATGGGCTCCCTTGCGGCGTCCGTGGTCCGTATGCTTTCGCGCCATGCTCGCTCTGCTGCTCGCCACCGCCGTCACATGTCTGGGATCTTTGGTCCTCGGCCAAGCGGCGCTCGCTGTCTGCGGTATCCGGTCATGGTCATGGCTGGCTGCCCCGGTGGGAGTGGCGATCATGATGCTGCTCGCGATTCCCGCGATCCACGTTCCGGGTCGCTCCGCGACGGTCGCTGCCGTGACGGCCATACTGATCGTGGCCGGGCTGGTGTTCTGGATTCGCCGGCCGGCGCATCGCCCGCCACTGGGCGACCTGCTCGCGGGTCTTCCGGTTGCGCTGCTCGTGCTCGTCCCGTTTGCCGCCTCGGGCCGCGCCGGGACGCTGGGGGTGTCATTTGACAACGACATGGCGGCGCATCTGCTGCTTGCCGAAGGCTACCGGTCAAGCGCCGTTGCGCAGGTCTCACCGATCCTGTCCTACTACCCGATCGGACCACACGCCCTAGCCGCCGCTCTTGCAGAGGGTCTAGGCATTCGCACCGATCTCGCGTTTGCGGGCCTCACTGCGGCGACCCCAATCCTGCTGGCCTGGACCGCGCTTGTAAGTCTCCGTCCGTCGCGTTCGCTGGCCCGGCGGGTGCTGGTAGCCACCGTGGTAGGGATTCCATTCCTGGTGGCGGCGTACTACGGTCAGGGCTCATTCAAGGAGGTCCTGGAGGCGCAGTTCGTACTGGCCACCGCTCTGATTTTCGCCGGCTTTCAGCCCGAGCTTGGATGGCGGCGCTGGATACCGCTGGCCCTGATATCCGCGGGGGCGGTGTCCGTCTACTCGCTGCAGGGTCTCGTGTGGCCGGCCCTGATGCTCGCAATGTGGGTTCTGGGACGCGCGGCCATCCGGACATGGACAGGAGGTCTCGGCCAAGCATGGCGCGAGCTGCGCGCTGAGTTGGTGCCCGGTGCGATTGGACTTGGAGTTCTGATCGTCGTGCTGGTGCCGCAAATACCGCGCATCGAGAAGTTCGCCTCCAAAGGAGCGAGTTATGTCATCGCGAAGAACAATCTTGGAAACCTCGTCGGCCCGCTCCCGGCTGGGAGGCATTTGGCGTATGGAGTAACCCTGACTATCAATTGCGGCCTGCATCTGCCTTCAGCGCAGGCATGTGGACGGCATTTGTGCTGGCGTTGGTTATTTTCGGTGGGCTCGTCTTGCTGCGACGAGGGCGATGGATGTTGCCGGTAGCAGCGGCTGTGTCGATGCTCGTATGGGCCTACTCTGCGCACAACCAATCACCGTACATTGCCGCCAAGGCGCTCGTGATCGCCTCGCCGCTACTATTGTTGCTTGCGGGGCTCGCCTTGGTCGAAGGGGGATTCCCGCGGACCTCGTGGTGGCGATTTCTGGGGCCTCTACTTGCCGTGGTTCTCCTCGTGCGAGTCGTGGACTCGAGCTGGGAAGCCCTGCGCTTCAGCAAAGTGGGTCCGACTAATCATCTCGCTGAACTACGCTCGCTACGGCCATTGCTGGGGGATGAGAAGACGCTGTTTCTAGGCGATGACGACTTTATCCAGTGGGAGCTCGCCGGCGCTCGCGTAACTCCTGCTTACTTTGCAGATATGCCAGAGGTTCCGTTTCGACCAGAAAAGACTTTCGCGTATGGACAGCCGCTGGACTTTGACGACGTGACTGCAGCCACGCTGAACGAATTTGATTGGGTCATAACCACGCGTGACGCGGCCGGAAGTGAGGCGCCCGCGGGGATGCGTCTTGTGCGGATGACGCAAAACTACGAGCTATGGCAGCGTGTGCGGGAGGTGGCGCCTTTCAAGATTCTGGACGAGGGTTCCAATGCAGCGGCCAGGCTCAACTGCAAGACGCCTGAAGGCTCGCGCGATCCTGCGTGGTGGAGGGATAGCGGCCGTAAGGCCACCCTCGCTGGAAGTTGCAGTCCCCGCTATCGCACCGGGGGGCAGCGCAACGGTAAACATCTCCCTTACAGCAGGCTCATGGGACCTCGAGACGCCCTACTTGAGCCCGCTTCCGCTGACCGTCACGGCGCCGGGTCTAAAAGCGAGCCTGCCGGCCAATCTGGAGCGTCCCGGGCCGCGCTGGCCGATCGGGCAGATCGTCGTCGCTCGCTCAGGCCCGGTCGCGGTCACGTTCCACGTGAAGAAGTACTGGCTGACGCCGATGTCGGACATCGCCACCCTGGGTCCTCTCACAGCGACTCCCGTGGGCGGCGAGCGAACAGTTCCGCTGCGCCAGGCTTGTGGCAAGCTGGTCGACTGGTACCAGCAGAGCTAGACTTTTGACCTTGATCCCGCAGAGGCCGATCAAGCGGCTTGCGGTCCTCAGTCTCGACCGACTCGGCCAAGATGACGAGCCGGGACAGAGGCCAAGCAAGGGCTCGCGCAAGCCTGTCTACGGTCCCGTAGGCCGGGTTGGCGTGGCCGTTCTCGATGTGCGAGATCCATCCCTGGTCGTAGCCGAGCTCCAGCGCGAGGTCTTCCTGAGAGATGCCGGGCTTCTTCTCTGCGCAGACGGATCGCGCGGCCGAGGGCGACTTGGGGGTCCTTGGCAGTGTTTGCCACGCATCGAACCCTCCGTTACGTGGGCATCTGCGCCATGTAGTAGGTTCCATATCGATGGACAGATGGGCGGATTGGCCGAGTCTTTGGATCGACGCACGCCTCGAAAGGTCCGCGGTCAAGGATGGCCTTGATCTGCCGGCAGTAGCCCTGGGTGGTCGGAGCCGTTGCCCGCGCGCTCATTCCGCCCATCGATGCCATCGAACAGCTCCGAGGCGGAGACCTCAAGCGCCCGCGCCAGCTTGGAGACCGTCCGCACGCCGGATGTGTTTTTCGCCGACAAGGCTGACAACGGCGCGATGAGTTATTGGACGTACAACGCGACGGAAGGCTGGCACATTGTCTCGTTGTTCAAGGATTCCGTGGCAACGGCCTCAAGCCCCAGCGCGGTAACGGTAGGCGGTAACCCAAATGTCTTCTTCTCGGACAAAGAAGACAACGGAGAGATCAGCGATTGGGCGTGGAACTCTAGTACGGGCTGGCAGCTACAAAACTTGTTCCGCGACGAAGCCGAGCCCGGCACGAGTCCGAGCGCCATTGGCGGGACTGGTAGTGCTAATGCGTTCTTCTCCGATAAGAACAAGAAAGGGGCGCTCGCCGACTGGATCTGGACCGCCTCTACTGGCTGGCTGCTGGGGAATGAATTTAAACAGGATGAATTCGAGCCTGGGACAAGCCCCAGCGCAATCCTCATCAACGGTGTGCCCGCGGTGTTCTTTGCAGACAAGAATGACAACGACACACTCAGCTACTGGACATACAACGAAGCGGAAGGCTGGCATATAGTGCGTCTCTACCAAGACGAAGTCGAGCCCGGAACAAGTCCGAGCGCAGTGGTAGTAAACGGCACGCCAAATGTGTTCTTCTCGGACAAGACTGACAACGGTACGCTCAGCGACTGGACGTATAATGCGACGGAAGGTTGGCACCTCACGCGGCTATATTGGGATCAGCTAGAGGCGGGCAGTAGTCCGGCCGCGATCGAATGATGGGGGTCGCTGTGAGTGGCGCCGGTGAGGATCCCTGAGGCGACTCAGGGCACCGGCCTCCCGCGTGCCGCGGTCGATCCGCGGGACGATGCCGTCGCGATCTGAGCGGCTGGCATCGGTGAAGCTCGCAATGTCAACGCCGCCCGGACGACGTTCTCGAAGCCTCGCGACCGTGATGGGTCGGCATACTTCTGCGCCGATAGTCTGACGCCGGAGGAGACGAGTAGGCGGCTTGTCGAGGAGATCATGCGTGTCGCGGCGATCCTGGGGAGGGGAAGCAGCTGATGCGGGGATAATCTATGCAGGAGCATTGGTATGCTTGTCGTGTGTCTCGTCGCGATGCTCATCACCCTGGTCTGATCAATGCGGGTCCTCAGCCGAGGAGCGTTCGTGCCGGTGCAACGATTGTGCTACCGGAGGAGCAGCGTGCGGCGGCGATCGAGCGCTTGCTCGCGCGCTCTACGAGCAGGGAGGGGTTGGATTGGGATCTGTACTCCCGAGTGGATCGGGAGGCGTGGGGGCACGGCGCCAGCGCTGAATGAATGCTGAGCGTCTATGGGGTGGGGGGCTGTTCATAGCGGACAAGTCGGTCTGGGATCGAGCTGGTCTACCGCAGGTGCGACCGTTGTGGGAGCAGGCGTTGCGTGCGGATCAGATCGCCACCTGCGCGATCAGCCGGCTTGAGTTGCTCTATAGCGCTCGCGGAGTCGAGGAGTTCGCATCGTGGGAGGCCGATCTGGCGGCACTGCGCGACATCCCGATCACACGCTCAAGCTCGCCGCGGCTGTCGGTGGGATGCGTGACTTGGTCGAGCATGGTGAGCGTCATCATCGCGTGCCGTTGCCCGACGTGATTCTCGCCGCGGCGGCGGCCGGTGCCGGTGTCGGCGTGCTGCATTACGACCGGCACTTTGATCGGCTGGCTGAGGTTCTGAACTTTCGCAGCCAATGGATCGTCCCGCGGGGAACGGTTCTCGACGAGCGGACAACGGCACCACGATCCTTGAAGGTTCGGCTCGCCGCAGCCTTTCACGAGCTGCGTCGCCCATAGATCTCCTACGCTACTGGTCATACAGTGCGATGGAAGGCTGGCACATAACCCGCTTCTACAGAGATCCGGTGGCGAAAGGCTCAAGCCCCAGTGCGGTGATGGTGAACAGCGATCCCAACGTCTTCTTTTCCGACAAAGAAGACAATGGCGAGATCAGCGATTGGGCGTGGAGCTCCAGTACGGGCTGGCAGATCGCTTTTACCAGGATGAATTCGAGCCTGGGACAAGCCCCAGCGCGATCCTCGTCAACGGTGCCCGAGGTGTTCTTCTCAGACAACAACGACAACGGTACGCTCAGCTACTGGACGTATAATGCGACCGAAGGTTGGCACCTTACGCGGCTTTATTGGGATCAGCTTGCGGCGGGGAGTAGTCCTGCTGCGATCGAATGACCGGGTCGTTGTGAGGGGCGCGGGCAAGGACCTGGTGAGACGACTCAGGCCGCCGGCCTCCCGCGTGTCGCGGTCGATCCGCAGGGCGATGTCATCGCGGTCTGGCCCCGACAGGCGGTGTGGTCGCCGACGTCTGGGGAGAGTCGCGCAGGGCTCCGTTGGGGGTTGGACCGGGACATCGGTTATCAGAGTCTATAGTGCATTATCAGGTTTTCTTGATAGCACCTTATACTTTCTGATAGTCCTGCTATCTTCCTGCCCGTGGACCCGCTCGCAAACCCCTACTCGATGGGTGCCGGCAACCCTCCGCGTGCCCTGACCGGCCGTGAGGCGCAGATGAGCAGTTCAGGACGCTGCTCGGCCGCTTGGGCCGCGGGATGAACGAGCCGAGCATGGTCATCTTTGGCCTGCGGGGTGCCGGCAAGACGGTTTTGCTGCTGGAGTTCGAGAGCATCGCTGACGGCTTGGGGTGGACCGCGCCGGACCCGATCGAGATCCGCTCGGACACCGACTTCAGGGCCGAGCTCGCCGACGCCGTCTACCAGGCGCTGCTGCGGCTGGACCGCCGCCGCGCGCTGGGTAAGCGGTTGAAATCGTTCACCCGGCTGCTGAGCGGCTTCAAGATCGGCGCAGCCATCGAGGGCAATGTCGAGTTCTCATTCGACCCGAGCGCCGTGAGCGGATCGACAGGAAACCTCGAGCGTGACCTGACCGACCTGTTCGTGGAGCTGGGTGAGACCGCGCGTCAGCACGACACCGGGGTGGTGTTCCTGATCGATGAGATGCAGTTCCTGGGGCGCGAGGAGATGGAGGCGATCGCGGCAGCCATGCACCGGATGTCCCAGAAGCAGTTGCCTGTCGCTCTCGCCGGAGCGGGCCTTCCCCAGCTCCCCGGTCTGATGGTCGTCGCCAAGTCATACGCCGAGCGGCTGTTCTCCTATCCGGAGATCGGACCCCTCAGCCAAGAGGCCGCCCGCAGGCCCTTGTCGAGCCCGCCGACGCCGAGGATGTCAGCTTCCAGGAGGACGCTTTGCAGCGGATCGTAGAGCTGTCGGGTTGTTACGCGGCGTTCGTACAGGCATATGGCAAGGAGACGTGGAACATGGCGCCCGGTTCACCGATCGCCCTCGCTGACGTGCATGCCGCCGAACCGGTCGTGCAGGCAAGGCTCGACGAGCAGTTCTTCCACGTGCATTTCGAGAAGGCCACGCCCGCCGAGCGGCGCTACATGGCCGCGATGGCCGACCTCGGCGACGGTCCCTTCCGCACAGGCGACGTCGCCAAACGACTCGGCATCGGTGTCTCATCCACCTCCGTCCACCGAGACGCGCTCATCAAAAAGGGCCTGATCTTCAGTCCCGACCACGGAGAGGTCAACTTCACCGTGCCCCACTTCTCCCCGTTCATGCGCCGACGCTACCCGCTGAAGCATCGCAACGGCGGGTGACGAATCAGCAGGCTCACTGCCCGATCCCGCCAACCGAGCAGAGCAGCGGTCGCTCGTAAGACACGGTCTGGTACTCGGGAGCGCCCGGTAAAGCAGAGGCCGTCACCATCGCCCGAGTCGGTCTCTCCTCCGGCCAGGAGCTGACAGCCGTGGGCTCCAACCCGCAGGACCCGCACCAATCGACCAGCGCGCGGACGTTGGGTGCGAACCAATTACTGCTATCCGCGCCCAGCTCGTCGCGGCGATAGAACCGTGCCATCGCGGTCTCCGTGTGCTCCGGGGATTCGGCGTCGCATACTGCCGTCTCGACGTATGCCGTGTGTGCCGTCACGGCTCGGACGTTGTCCAAGGCGAGCAGAGGGTGACGCAGGTGGTAGAGGACGCCCCAGAACACGACGTAGTCAAACCGCTCTTGCAACACCCGCGACAGCTCGTACACGCTCAATTGCCGAAACTCGACGTTGGAGCCGAGGGCGGAATGGATGGCCTCGAAACCAAAATGCATCGGGTCGACGATGTCGGTTGCGAGAACCCTGGCGGCGCCACGGCGCTCGAGCGTAAACGCCGCGCCTCCGTTCGTAGTGCCGATGTCAAGCACGCTCGCGCCGGTCAGGTCAGCCGGCACCCCCGCCGTGTGCAGCAGCCAGCCCACGTCGTTCGCTCCTGGCGAGAAGATGCCCGGCGCAAGTTCGAAGCGCTGATGCCAGAGGAAGTCGGTTCGTGCGGCGAGCGCCTCGACATCCGGGGCTGAAAGCGGGAAAGGCATCGCGGCAGTCTACCCCGGTCGCCAGGCATCTCGGACCACCGGCCTCGCCGCTACGCTAGCGCGGATGTCATCCTCGTCCCCTGTGCCCGGCGCCGGCGATACCGGGCCAGCCGATCTACGTCCCGAGGACATCGAGGCGGTCTTTCGGGAGTTCCTGGGCAGGGATGCGAGCTCGGGAGACGTCGCCATGTGGATGCAGGTCGGATCGCTGCGCACGTTTCTCGATGGTGTGCTTGCCTCCGAGGAGTACGCCCGGCGGGTCGCCATGCGTGTCGGTGACGCGGAGCAGGCCCGCAGACCGTTTCTGAACTGCTGGATAGCGGGATGGGAGGGCTTTGCTCGTCCTCCCGGCGAACTCTCGCCCGACGGCGTCGTGATTGTGGGCAAGCACGGCCACCTCTTCATTCACGGCGGCAGCAACCACAACCTGGCCGCGCAGCGGGGGGAAGTGGAGATGGCGGCAGGCTGGCTCGATGATTGGCGGAGCATCGTGACCGAACGGCTCGACCACGCGCAGCGCGCCGGGCGGCGTCTGGCGTCCTTGGTCGTGCCGGAGAAGCTCGCCGTTTACGCCGACTACTTTCCCGAGCCTCTTACGCCCAGTCGCCCGCGCCCCGTGCTGCGCCTGCTCGACGAGGGCCAGCTACCGCTCGTCTATCCCCTCCGGGCGTTGCGGGATGCCCGTAAAGACGACGACACCTACCTGCTGACCGACAGCCATCTGACACCAACTGGCAACCGGCTCTTGGTCGCGGCCACGCTGCGGGAGTTGGGTGTCTCCCCGGCTCTTTTGGACCAGGTGGACGACGCGCCCAGGTCGCATCTCGGCAGCGGAGACCTGGGTCTTCACTTTGATCCACCGGTGGTGGAGGTCATGGAACCGCTGGCGAGCAAATCTCGTGCCACGATCGCATCCGACAACTGGGCGGAGATATCGAGCGTCGGCGGTCACATCGGCACGATGCGTGTGTTTCGCCGGGACGATGCGCCGGACCCCCGGACTGTCGTCATCTTTGGCGACTCCTACGCTTTTGGGGACGATGCTTACCAGGGCCTCTCATGGTTCCTGGCCCAGGTCTTTCGCGAGGTCCACTTCATCTGGGCGCCCTTTGGCTGGGATCCCGATTATCTGGACAGCGTCGGTGCGGAGCTTGTGGTGTGCCAGACCGCCGAGCGGTTCGTCGGCCGGATACCGAAGCCAAGAATCAACGCGAGATCCCTGTCCCAAGGGGCGATCGGCCGGCACAGGGCGCTCACCGACGAGCACATCTTCGAGGACTGACGCGCCCACGGCAGAGCGGACGTCCTCAGGGGACGCGGCAGGCATGGCGATTGGCCCCGCCCAGTGGCTGCCCGGGACGACGACGCAGCGCGCCCGGCCACATGCGCCGCTGGTACCGTGCGGGCCGTGGACGTCTGCACGATCATCGCCAAGAACTATGTGGCGCAGGCACGCGTGCTCGCGCGCTCGTTCGCCGAGCACCATCCGGACGGACGCTTCTGGACGCTGATCATCGACGATTTCGCCGACTACATCGATTCGGCGCGGGAGCCGTTCACGATCCTCGCTCCCGCCGACATCGACTGTGAGCCGTTCGCGGACATGGCGGTGCGCTACAGCGTGATCGAGCTGTCGACCGCGGTCAAGCCCTGGCTGCTGCGTCATCTGATGCGCGAGGTGCAGGGACCGATCACCTATCTGGACCCCGACATCCAGGTGTTCGGCTCGCTCGAGGAGCTCGACCGGCTTGCGCTCGAGCACGGCCTTGTACTGACGCCGCACAACAGCGAGCCGATCCCGCCCGACGGGAAGCGGCCCAGCCAGATCGACATCATGATCGCCGGGGTCTACAACCTCGGCTACGTCTCGCTCGCCCCCGGCGCGGAGATCGACGAGCTGCTGGACTGGTGGTCGGATCGCCTGCGCCGCGACTGTCGCGTCGATCCCGTGTATGGGTACTTCGTCGATCAGCGCTGGTTCGACCTCGCTCCCGGCTTTGTCAGCGACTACGCGATCGTGCGCGACCCGCAGTACAACGTCGCCTACTGGAACCTCCACAGCCGCGAGCTGGCCCACGACGGAGAGCGCTACACCGTCGATGGTCAACCGCTCGCGTTCTTTCACTTCAGCGGCTTTGATCCCGACGACACCGCGGTGTCCTCAGCCGCCACCAGAACCGGATCGACCTGGATCGCTATCCGGTGGTGCGCCGGATCCTCGGCGAGTACGCCGATGCCGCTCAGCAGGGAGGGCTACGCGCAGGCAAAGGAGTGGCCCTACGCATTCGATCGGCTCGCCGACGGCACGCCCCTGGATCCGGTGGTGCGCAAGCTCTACATCGAGGCCGAGGCTCGCGGCGAGCTGTCGGCTACGCCGTTCAGCGCTGATGGCGCGCAGGCGCTGCTCGAGTGGCTGGGCGCCCCGGCGCCCGGTGCGCCACAGGGCGTGAACCGGCTGCTCGCTCATCTCTATGGCGAGCGCGTGGACCTGCGCGAGGCGTTCCCTGACCTCAACGGCCCCGATCTCGGCGGGCTGCTCGAGTGGTCGCAGAACGGTGGGCGAGAGGAAGTGCCGGCCCTGGGACGCCTGCCGTTGACCGAGACCGCCGAGCAGGCCGTCGCTGCCGCGCCACCACCGGTCGCGCTCGAAGCTGTGGGGGGTCAACGTCGTCGGCTACTTCCGCTCGGAGCTGGGCGTGGGCGAGGCCGCTCGCCAGGTGATCACGGCGCTGGACACCGCGGGCGTCCCCGCGCTGGCGGTGCACGGCGCCACGCTGCCCCTCAGCCGCCAGGGCCACCTGTTCACCCAGTCCGATCATCGCGACGCGCAGTTCCCGGTGAACCTGATCTGCGTCAACGCCGACATGCTGCCCGACTTCGCCAACCGCGCCGGCGAGCGCTTCTTCGCCGGGCGCTACTCGATCGGCCTGTGGTTCTGGGAGGTCTCGCGCTTTCGCCCGGAGTGGCAGGGCTCGTTCGAGTTGCTGGACGAGGTGTGGGCTCCCACCGAGCACGTCGCGGCGGCGCTCGCCCCGATCTCGCCGATCCCCGTGGTCGCCGATCCGCATCCCTGTGGAGATGCCGCCGATCGTCCCTCGCTCGCGGGCGGAGCTCGGCGTGCCCGAGGGGTTTTTCTTCCTCTTCTCGTTCGACTACCTCAGCGTGTTCGAGCGCAAGAACCCGCTCGCGACAGTCGAAGCCTTCGCGCGCGCTTTCGCCCCGGAGAGGGGCCCGGCCTGGTGCTGAAGTGCATCAACGCCGAGCGCGACCCAGCCAGCCACGAGCGATTGCTCGCGGCCGCCGGTGAGCACCCGGACGTGCACGTGATCGATCGCTACCTGACGCCGTCGGACAAGAACGCGCTCACCGCCACCTGCGACTGCTACGTCTCGCTGCACCGCTCCGAGGGCTTTGGTTTGACGATGGCCGAGGCTATGTACGTGGGCAAGCCGGTGATCGCCACCGGCTACTCCGGCAACCTCGACTTCATGACCGCCGAGAACGGACTGCTCGTTGACTATGAGCTCGTGCCGATCGGTCCCGGCGCGCCGCCCTATCCCGCCGACGGCGAGTGGGCCGATCCGAACGTCGAGCATGCCGCGGCGCTGATGCGTCTGGTGTTCGACGATCCGGCTGCCGCGACTGCGCTCGGCGAAGCGAGCGGCGCAGGACATCCATCGAACCCACTCCCCCGAGGCGGCCGGTGAGCTGATGCGGCATCGGCTGGAGCATCTGCGTGGGATCGGAGTATCTGGCCGGCATACCGCCCCCGTCGATGGAGAGCGACCCATGGTGGTCGAGTCGCTTGGGCCCAGAATCCAGCAAGGGCCTGTAGCGGGACCCTCGACGAAGGTCGGGCCTGTCGGGTGGCGCGGCGCGACGGGGGGCGCTGCGGTTGATGCGTCCGTACACCGCCTACCAGGAGACCGTCAACGCCGAGGTTCTGCGCTCGCTGAATACGATCAGCGATGACGTCACCGATCGAGCTCGAGGACCTGAGCGAGCGTCTGGTACGCGCCAACGCCATGATCCTCGGACAGCTGCGCTCGTATGACGGAATCAAGGCATTGCCCGCCGTGATCGAAGCCCAGAGCCGCGCGGTCGACTCGGTGAACGGGACGCTGACGGAGTTGGGTGGTCGCGTCAATCGCCTAGATCGCGCTTTCCAGGCTGAGCATGTGCTGGAAACCGATCGCACTCTCTACACGGCCCTGGCGCTTTGGCTGAGCGTCACCGGGCGATCTCCGGACTACCCGGTGCGAGCGCCGACACGGACTCGCTCGCTGCCCATGAGCTGCGTGTATTCAGCCAGAACGGCGAGGACGGCGTGCTCGCCGAGATCCTGGCTCGCGTCGGGGTCGGCGAGCGCTTCTTCGTGGAGTTCGGCGTGGAGTCCGGACGTGAGGGCAACTGTGTCTATCTAGCCGACGTCGCTGGCTGGACGGGACTGTTCATGGACTGCGACGACGACTTCTTCGCTGGGCTGGAGCGCAAGTACCGAGCCGAGGACCGGGTGCGGACCGTACAGGCGATGATCACCCCCGAGAACGTGCAGGACGCTGTTTGCGGCGAACGGAGTACCCACCGAGCCGGATGTGCTGTCGATCGACGTGGACGGCGCGGACTACTGGATCTGGGAGGCGATCGAGACGTATCGCCCGCGGGTCGTCGTGATCGAGTACAACAGCGCGCTCGATCCTCGCCGCAGACTGGTGCAGCCGGCCGACTTGGACGGCGAGTTGGGATGGGACCAGCTACTACGGCGCTTCGCTCGGCGCGTTGCGCTCGCTGGGCGAACGCAAGGGCTATCGCCTCGTGCACACCGAGCTGTCCGGGGTCAATGCCTTCTTCGTGCGCGAGGATCTGGCCGAGGAGCGCTTCCTCGATGCTGATGAGGCACCGATTACAGGAGCGCCGAATTATTTTCAGCGTGGCCAGGGTCATCCGCCCGACCTCGCGCGGCGACGCTACCTGGATCTCGACTCGGGAGAGCTGGTCGAGGCTGAGCCTGAGCCCGAGCCGAATTCTGGCGAGTAGCTCACCGCTCCACTGGCAGTGCTGTAACCGGCATCTCTACTTCTCTCGCTTCTGCAAGCCCGTTGTGGAGACCGCCATTGCCGGTGAGGACGGCATCCGCGAGCGTCCTGATGCAGCCGGCGAGCGAGGCGACATCGGGCTCGCGCAGCATCGAGCGGTGGGTGCCGGACACCTGGTACTCCACCACGCCGGCCGTTTCCGGCCCATACCAGTGATCCAGCAGGGCATGTGTCCGGTACTCCTCTGAGCGGATCAGCGTGACGATCCCGTCATAGGGGCCGGCGCGGTAGTCATCCCACGCCCGTTGGCTGACCTGTCGTAACCGCTCGCGCCGGCGTTCGGCGAGATCGAGACGGCGTCTTCTGAGCAGCAGGTCGCTGGCCTCCGCTGCCCGCCAGGAGATACGTGCCCCCGTGTGGCGCAGGCGATCGAGCAGGCCAGGGTGAGCGTACGCAGCCGCGGAGCGCTGGTCCAGAGGAGCGGGCAGCAGTCGTTCGGCGAGGTCGTGCTCGGTGCGCCCGGAGATCCACATCCACTCAACCAGCGCGCGTGCATGCTGGCCGGCGAGGTCGGGATACGCGTCGCGCACATCGCTGCGCACGCGATAGACCTCATGTACGTAACGATTCACCTGCGTACCGTCCGGTCCGCTGAGGACCGGCTCTGAGAGCCAGCGCAGCAGTCGCTGGGTTCCCTCGACGCTGAAGATGTCGTCCAGATCGGCGTCCGATCCGGCCCGGCGAATGGCGCCGTTCATGAACTGGTCGAATGGTGTGCCGTCAGCAAGACGACGCGTGTGTCGCGACGGACCACTCGAATCGAGCACGGCCAGCATGGCTACCTCCTGCCCTTTGGCTCGCAGGCGGCGAGCCATCTCGTAGGCGACGAGGCTGCCGAGGCAGCGACCGCCGAGCAGGTAGGGGCCATGTGGCTGCACGCGACGGATCGCCCGCAGATAGTGGGCAGCCATCGACTCCACTGAGCTGTGCAGTGGCGCTCCGCCGTCGATCCCGCGTGGCTGCAGCCCGTAGAAGGGCTGGTCTGGGCCGAGGTTACGCGCCAGCGCGCCGTAGCCGACGGAGTTGCCGTCACCGGCGGTCACGAAGAACAACGGCGGTCGGGAACCGGTTGCCGTCAGGGTGACGAGCGAACCGTGCGCGGCTCGCCAGCCATCCTCGCGTAGGGCAAGCGCCAGCCCGCGCACGGTGGGCGCTTCGAAAATGGTCGCCAGGGGCAGGCGGCGGCCGACCCGGCGCTCGATCGTGTCGAAGACCTCGACTGCCCGTAGTGAATGGCCGCCCAGCGCGAAGAAGTCGTCATCTGGGTGGATGTCGGTGATGTCCAGCGCTCGCTGCCAGATCGCGGTCAGTTCACGTTCGAGCTCGTCAAGCTGGACATGTTCGGTGGAACGGCTGTTCTCTCTGCGGCCGGCCCCGGGTACAGGGAGGGCCGCGGTATCGACCTTCCCGTTGGCGGTCAGCGGCAACTGCTCGAGTCTGCTCCAGGCTGTCGGGACCGCGTGAGCGGGCAGTGTCTGTGAAGCATGCGCGCGCAGTTCCTCGTCGGTGGGGTCAACTCCAGGATTTGTGACGAGGTACGCGGCGAGGCTGCGGTCGAGGGTGGTCGAGGTCGGTGTGACGAAAGCGTCAGCGACGCCGGGATGGGCGCGTAGCGTCTCCTCGACCTCTCCGGGCTCGATGCGATGGCCGCGGATCTTCGAGCTGGCGGTCGGCTCTGCCCAGGAACTCGATCGTGCCGTCCGCGCGCCACCGGGCTCGATCGCCGCTGTGGTACATCCGCGCGTCGAGCTCGGAGGAGAACGGGTCCTCCCGAAAGTGCTCGGCGGTCAGCTCAGGAGCGTCGACATAACCGAGCGCGACACCGTCGCCGCCGATCCACAGCTCGCCGGCAGCTCCGATCGGGACCGGCTCTCCCCGGGCATCGAGGATGTACACGCGGCTACCGGCGATCGGGCGTCCAATCGGAATCGGGCCGTCCACCGCGTCTCCCGGTCGCATGCGGTGAGCACAGGTGAAGGTGGTCGCCTCCGTGGGTCCGTAGCCGTTGATGAGCACCGCGTCATCGGGCAGCGCCGCAAGCGCGCGACGGACGTGGTCGGGTGAGAGCGCCTCGCCGCCGGCGAGCAACTGGCGCAGGTTATGCAGCGGCTCCGGGCGATCGTCCACGACGCGGTTGAAGAGACCGGCGGTGAGCCATAGCGTGCTGACGCCCTCGCGGACGATCAGGTCGGCCAGCTCGCCCAGCGCGGGCAGTCCCGGCGGGGCCAGGACGAGGCGTCCTCCGTTCAGCAATGCGCCCCAGATCTCGAAGGTGGATGCGTCGAATGCGATCGGCGCGAGACCGAGCAGCGTCTCCTGTGGCCCGAGGTCCACGTAGTCGGGATCGCGGACGAGTCGCGCGATTGCCCGATGAGTCACCTCCACTCCCTTCGGTGCGCCGGTCGATCCGGACGTGAACATGACGTACGCCGGATCGAGGGCGGTTGTATGGGAGCTGGGCGGAACATCGACCTCGCGCGCGAGGTCGAGGTCGTCCTCGACACAGATCAGATTGGCCACCGGCCCCGGCACCTGGTTGCGATGGCGTCCGAGCGTCAGCACCAGCCGGATTTGAAGCGTCTGCATGTGCTGACGCAGACGCTCTGGGGGGTCGTTTGGATCGAGGGGCACGTAGGCCGCGCCGGCCTTGGTGACCGCCAGCAGCGCGACGATCATCTCCAGCGAACGGTCCATGCAGACGGCGACGCGCGATCCGCGCCCGATGCCCCATGCGCGCAGACGATGGGCGAGGCGGTTGCTCCAGCGCTCGAGTCGGGTGTAGCTGAGCGTCTCACCGTCGAAGCTCACGGCGATCGCGTGCGGCGTCTCCGCGGCCCTCGCCTGGAACAGCTCTGCAATCGTCGCCGTGCGCTCGTAGGTGCTTGTCGGGCCGGCGAAGCGGTGCTCGAGCTCACGCTCGTCGTCGAGCCTCAGCGAGCTGATGGCCTGTTCCCCATTGGCGGCGAACTGTTCGAGCAGGCCACGGAAGTGACCCAGCATTCGCTCCGCTGTTGTCCGCTCGAACAGGTCGCTGTTGTACTCCCAGACCACCGTGAGGCCCTCCTCGGCGAGGGACTCGTAGGTTGCGTGAGCGGCGCCGGCGGTTGGCTTGCTGGGACGGTTGACGACGATCACGGACAGGTCGGCCTTGGCCGAGCCGTTGGGAAGCGCGTCCCACGGGATCAACGTCGCCCCCGGCAGTGAAAGTGTCTGTACGGGCGCGTCGTGGAAGGAGAAGAGTGTTTGGTAGAGCGGCGCCGTGTTCGCGCTGCGCACGGGCGCGAGATGCTCGACGACTCGCTCAAACGGAACGTCTTGGTAAGCATGGGCATCGAGCGCAGTCGCCCTGGCCCGCTCGACGAGCTCTTGCACCGTCGGGTCTCCTCCCAGCCCGACGCGCAGCGCGACGGTGTTGACGATCATCCCGATCAGCTCTTCGCTGGCGAGCGTCCGTCGATTGGCCAGCCCCGAGCCCACCACGACCTCCTCCTCCGCTCCGCCGTAGCGAGCGAGCAGCACGCAGTATGCGGCGAGCATCACCATGAATGGGGTCGCGCCGCAGGCGCGGGCCTGGGCTCGCAGGCCGCCCGCGAGCGACGATGACAGTGTCAGGCGGAGGGTCTCGCCCCGGTAGGTCTGTCGCAGCGGGCGTGGATGGTCGAATGGGAGCTCCAGTGGTGCAGGCAGTGCGGTCAGGTGCTGGCGCCAGTGCTCGAGCGTGCGTCGCCCGTGCTCGCTCGAGATCAGCTCTCGTTGCCAGACGGCGAAGTCGCGGTACTGGACGCTGGGCGGTAGCAGCGGGATCTCCTCGTCATCCAGCTCGCTGCGGTACAGCGCGGTGAGCTCACGCAGGAACAGGGCCGTCGAGATGCCGTCGTGGACGACGTGGTGCTCAAGGGCGAGAAAGGCATGATGTTCAGGAGCAAGACGCGCCAGCGACCAGCGTGCCAGGGGCAGTTGGCCGGGATCGAGTCGCGTGCTGCATACGCGGGCGAAGTGCGCCTGCAGGGCTCGCTCGGGATCGTCCTCCGTGCTCAGATCCTCCACCACCAAGCGGACGGGCGCCGGCTCATGCACGTTCTGCACCCACACGCTCTGCTCGCGTGTGAAGGTCGTGCGCAGGATCTCGTGGCGTCGCACCATCTCCGAGAGCGAGCGCTCAAGTGCCTCGATGTCGAGGGCACCGACGATGCGGTGCATCGCCTGGCTCTGGTAAGGGAGGCTCTCGGCGGCGAGCTCACTGATGGTAAGGGCCTTGGCTTGGCCATCGGAAGCCGGTGTCGATCCGGAGTGCGACCTTGGGTGTAGCGGCGGCAGCACCGGTGCGCCGGCCGCCGATACTCGCTCGGCGAGCGCGGCCGGTGTTCGGGCATCGAAGATCGCCGCGATCTCCAACTCGACATCCAGGACGGTGCGCAGACGGACGAGGATTTGGATCGCCAGCAGCGAGTCGCCGCCCAGCTCCATGAAGTCCTCCTCCGGTCCCACCGTGGGCAGCTCGAGTACCTCGGCGAACACCTCTTGGACGATCTCCAGGGTGGGAGCTTCTCCCACGTACGGTGTGGGTAGAGCATCGAGCTGCTCCTCGGTGAGCTGCTCACGTCCCGGGATTGGCAGCGCCGCACGATCGACCTTGCCGTTGGGATTGAGCGGCAACTGGTCGAGGGTCACGATCGCCGAGGGCACCATGTACGGGGGTAGGCGCTCTTGCAGGTGCCGGCTCAGCTCCGATATCGAGGTGCTCGGGTTATCGAGCGTTACGTAGGCGACGAGGCGCCGATGCCCAGGCAGGTCTTCGCGGGCAATGACAGCGGCGCGGAGCACGGCGGGGTGGGCAGCCAGGCTGAGCTTCGATCTCCCCGGGCTCGACACGGTAGCCGCGCACCTTGACCTGATCGTCGGTGCGACCAAAGATCTCGATCGCGCCATTGACTCGGACGCGAACGATGTCTCCGCTGCGATAGATTTGTCCACCGTCAGCTTGAGAATGGGTTGTCCAGGTAGCGTTCGGTGGTGAGGTGCGGCTGATGGAGATAGCCGCGGGAGACGCCCGGCCCTCCGATATACAGCTCGCCTCGCCCGCCCGGTGCGACCGGCTTGGCGTCCTCGTCCAGCACATGCAGCTGCGCCCCGGCCACGGCTTGCCCGATCGGGATTGGGTCATCGGAAAGGACTTCCTCGCCGACCTCGTGAGCGCAGGCGAACACCGTCGTCTCGGTCGGACCGTAGATATTGAAGAGTCGTGTCTCTGGACAGGCGGCACGGAAGCGACGGGCATAACGTGGCAGCAGCGCTTCGCCGCCGGTCAGCACGAGACGCATGTCCGCGAGCTCTTCGGGACCGCTCTGGACGAGCTGATGAAAGATGCTGGTTGCCATCGCAGACCAGGTGATCTCGTGCTCTTGGATGAGGCGACATACTGCTCCAGGATCGGGTCGTCCAGGTGGGTGGCAGACCAGGCGCGCACCACTCAAGAGCGTTGCCCAGATCTCGTATGTGGCCACATCGAACTGCGGAGCACAGATTTGCAGCGTTCCCTCGCCTGGCTCGGGCGCCAGCTCGGGAGCGTTCCAAAGCAGGTTCAGCAGGTTGCGATGCTCGAGCGCGACGCCCTTCGGACGACCCGTGGAGCCAGAGGTGAAGAGGACCGCGTAAAGATCCTCGGGCGCAGCCACCGATCTCAGACGCTTTGGGCTTTCGTTGGCAATGGCACTCAAATCAGGATCGAGCAGGAGGGCGGAGAGCTCGCGATCATCGGCTCGGACTCCGAGCGCGCTGATCTGATCCTCCAGCTCGATGGGCCCGAGAATCGCTTGCGTACGTGCGTCGTGCAGTTGTCCGCGAATACGCTCAGCGGGGCTCTCGGGATCGAGCGGCACATATGCACTGCCTGCCTTGACCGTTCCCAGGATCGCGACAATGGTCTCGATCCCGCGCTGCGCCATGACCCCGACTGTGTCTTCCTGCCTCACGCCGATTGCTCTGAGCCAATGAGCGATTCGATTGCTCTCCGCATCGAGTCGCGCGTAGGTCATACGCTGTCCGGCGGCTTCGACGGCGGTTGCTTCAGGATGGATATCGGCCTGAAGCTCAAAGGCGGTTGGAATCGAACAAGGGCGATGTGTATCTGGCATATGCGGGGCAGTCGAGTAGAGATCTTCAGTCATGAAGAGAGTAGTCGCCCGCTGTTCGCCCGCTGCTTCGATCTCGCCGAGGCGCTCCGCTGATACCGCAGCGGCCCATCCCGGTTACGCAGATCGGAAGCCCGGATGATCCATGCGGTCAGCTCCCTGAACCATGCCGCCCGGTCCCTCCGCGCCGGGCCAGCGGCACTCGCCGATCACCGTAACGCGATTGTGTGCGAGTCCGAAGATGTCGACCTCCTCGGTGCTGCGCTGGCCGGTGCGGCCCCAGGTCGTTGCGAGCGTTGCCCCACCAGCTGCCGACACGCTGCGCCGCTTGTCCGTAGCGCGTCCCTGTCCAGTCGCGGCAGAGATCCCCGAACACCAGTGCCACGTGGTCGCTCAGCGCGGGCTTGACGCCGCTCTGCCACAGGTCCTTGGGCTTGAGGCCGCTCTCCAGCTCGGCTTGGAACGGAACATACGCCAGTATTAGTTACTCGGGCGTATGTTAACCTCAAACGGGGATCTTCCAGTACCGCTTCGGCGTCTATGACCACCCGCGGCGCGGGGCTCCCAGCTGATCGTCGAGTCCTCGACTCCGCATTTACACCAGGCATCTTTCCGCATACGCAATCCCCGGACTCCTAGCGCTATTCCCACAGAACGGCGATCGGTGCGGCGATGATTTTGTCGTCTAGCTCGTACATGTGCGGGCCTGTGTGCAGGACTACGCCGATGAGGAAGCGCTCACCGAGCTCGTCGTGCAGCCAGCGCAGATGCTTGGCGTCCTCGCGCGTGGGTGCGGAGCTTGCCTTGACCTCGATGCCGGCGACCCTCTGTCCCGCGAGCTCGGCGATCAGGTCGATCTCGTGCCGGCCCTGCTCGGTGCGCAGATGATGCAGTCGCGGCCGGGTTGCGGAGATCTGAAGCTCGGGACGCAGCTGTGCGGCGACGAACGTGTCGAGGATGCGGCCCAGCAGATCGCCGTCGTTCATCACCCCCTGCTCGTCGAGTCGCAGCGCCGTCGCGACCAGTGCCGCGTCGATCAGGTAGCGCTTGGGCCGGTGAACGAGTCGCTTGAGCCGGTTTGACGTCCACGCCGGTACGTTCTCGGCGATCAGCAGACCGGCGAGGAGCTCGTCATAGGCGGCGGCCGTCGCCTTGTTCACCTGCGCGGCGTCATAGATCGTCTTGTGCTCGGCGACGCCGGCGGAATTGAGCGCGTACGCCTCCAGGTAGCGGCGCAGCCGCTGCGTGTCCCGTCGTCTGCCGAGGGTCTCCTCGAGTTGCTCCACGTCATGGCTGAGCAGATCCTCGATATAGCTCTCCAGCCACATCTCTCGTGCGCGGCCTGTCAGGCGCAGGGCTGCGTCGGGGAAGCCACTGCGCAACGCGAGCTCGACGTAGCCGCGCAGGTCTGGAGGATCCTCGGGGACCGTCAGCTCCGTGCCGTCGGCGAGCTTGTCGAGCAGGGGTGGGCCACCGTGACCGAGCTGCTCTGCGACCGTCATCGGATACATCGTCAGGCGTACGAGCCGGCCGGTTCCCGGCCAGACCTCATGCTCAAGCTCGGCGCGCACGGAACCAGTGACGTAGAAGCGATTCGGACGAGGGTCGGCTTCGACGGCGCGCCTGACCGCGCCGAGGACCCCCGGCACGCGCTGCCACTCATCGAGCAACACCGGCTCGGGAAGGCCACGCAGCGCCACATCGGGGTCGGCTTCGAATGCCGCCGCCCCCGTCTGCCGATCGAGCCTGACGACTGTCGCCGCGCGCCTTGCCAAGGTTGTCGTCTTGCCAGCCGTGCGAGGGCCGAGCACCAGCATCGCGGGCAGCTGCGCGAGCAGCTCCTCCAGCAGTGGGTCGATCAGACGCGGCCGATATTGGGTCGAACTAGCGCTAACCATCACACGCACCAGATAATAGCCATCTCACGCAGGAGATACCAACCGTATCACGCATGTCGAGTATTGAATCAACCATTTCAAGGGGCGTAAGTCCACAATCTCGACGGGGACCTGTCCGGGCGCTTTAGAGTAAGACCCGTATGCCCACCGCCATCGTCACCGGCTCAGGCGGGTTGATCGGCTCGGAGTCGGTCAACCACTTCGTGCAGGCCGGCTATGGGGTGGTCGGGTTGGAGAACGACATGCGCGCGCGGTTCTTTGGTTCAGACGCGTCAACCGCCGGCACGACCGCGGCGCTGAGCAAGCGCTATCCGCGGGAGCTCCCAACGCTCGAGCTCGACATCCGCGACGCCGAGGGGGTGCAGCGACTGTTCGCCGAGCACGCGCGGGAGCTGGAGCTGGTGATCCACACCGCGGCGCAGCCCTCCCACGACTGGGCGACATCCGATCCGCAGACGGACTTCGCCGTCAACGCGAACGGGACGCTCAACCTGCTGCAGGCCGCGCGCGCACACGCCCCGACCGCGACTTTCGTGTTCTGCTCGACAAACAAGGTCTACGGCGATGAGCCCAACTCGCTGCCGCTGCTGGAGCTGCCCCAGCGTCTTGAGCTCCCCGAGGACCATCGCTACTACAAGGGCATCGACACCTCAATGTCGATCGACCAGAGCACCCACTCGCTGTTCGGGGTCTCAAAGACCGCCGCCGATCTGCTCGTGCAGGAGTACGGGCGCTACTTCGAAATGCCCACCGTGTGCTTCAGGGCAGGCTGCCTGACGGGCCCCAACCACGCCGGCACCCAGCTGCACGGGTTCCTCTCCTATCTGATGCGCTGCACGATGACCGGCGAGCCCTACACGGTGTTCGGCTACGCCGGCAAGCAGGTGCGCGACAACATCCACTCGGCCGACCTCGTCACAGCGTTCGCGGCCTTCCACTGCGCTCCGCGCCCCGGGGCGGTCTACAACATCGGCGGGGGCCGCGCGTCCAACTGCTCGATGCTGGAGGCGATCGACCTGTGCCAGCAGATCTCAGGGCGCGAGCTCGACTGGAGCCTTGACGAGAAGCCCCGCATCGGCGATCACCGCTGGTGGATCGGCGGCCTGGAGCCGTTCAAGCGCGACTATCCAGGCTGGGAGGTGACCCGCGACGTGCCCGAGATCCTCCGCGAGATCCACGACCGCAACGCCGAGCGGTGGGTCGCCGGCGGATGAAGCTATTCAGCCTCCCATTTGTGCGGCTAGGGCAAATCCAATTGCACCGAACGGGTCCGGGAGCCCGCGGCGTACCATTCGCCGGCCCCCGCCGCGCCTGTGCGAGCCTCCCGTGCCCTGGCCGGATACCCTCTCCCACCCATGCGCACCGTCCCCTGCCGCCTGCCCGGCCTGACCGCGATCGAACCCGACGTGCACGGCGACGAGCGCGGGTTCTTCAGCGAGACCTACCGCCGCGCCTGGCACGAGTCCGTGGGCATACCGGCGGGGCAGGAGTTCGTCCAGGACAACCACTCCCGCTCATCGCACGGGGTCGTGCGCGGCATGCACTTTCACATCGGCCCCGGCGTGGCCAAGCTCGTGCGCTGCTCGCGCGGGCGCATCCTCGACGTGGCCGTTGACCTGCGACGCGGCTCGCCCACCTACCGGCACTGGGAGGGCGTAGAGCTCGACTCCGAGAGCCTGCGCGAGCTCTACGTGCCGGTCGGCTTCGCCCACGGCTTCTGCGTGCTCTCCGACGTCGCCGACGTGCTCTACAAGCAGACCGCCTACTACGACCCCGCCGTGGAGCGCGGGATCGCCTGGGACGACCCGGACATCGCGATCGCCTGGCCGCTGCCGCTCGATGAGCTGATCGTCTCAGAGCGCGACCGCGCCGCCCCCCGCCTGGGCGAGGTGGCCGAGGAGCTGCCGTTTGAGTACAGCGGCACCTGAGCCGCGCTCAGTCGAGCAGCGCTTCGACCGCGGCCATGAAGCTGTGCGCCAGATCGATCGTGCGCCGAGCCTCGCCGGCCGGCGCGAACCATGCGTCGTAGTCCGCCTGCTCGCGCTCAGGTTGGATCTTCTGCACCTCGGCCGCGAGCGTGGCGTCCATCTCGCCGCTCTCGACAAACGCTTCGCGAAACTCGTGCCAGGTTCCCTTGTGGGTCTTGGCGGAGGTGTCACGCTCGCTGAGCGCTGCCCTGGCGGCATACAGCATCGCGTAGTACGCGGCGCTCAATGCGGTGGAAGGATCCTCCTCGACAACCACCTCGGCGGCTGCGAGTCGTCGCCGTGCCGCCTGCAGGAACTCGTTCGATCGCGGGCTCACAGCTCCCCGCACAGCACGACCTTGTCGCGGTCGAGCTCCGCGACGAAGAACGAGCGGATCTCACGACGCTGGGCCAGCCAGTCGGGGGTGTGGACGTGGATCGAGAACGACCATGTGAGGGCGTCCAGGTTCAGATCGCGCGCGACGTCATCGAGTATGCCGCGTACTCCCATGCGCCCGTCCCAGGAGGCGTCCCCGACGAACACGACCACGTCAACGTCAGAGTGATCGCAGGGCTCTTCTCCGCGAGCGCGCGAGCCGAACAGCCACACGCCGTGCAGCTCGTCCCCCATACGCAGCCGCAGCTCCCGCACGAACCGATCGAGCAGCGCCCGCTCCTCAGCTCGCAGCGATGCCTCGGCCGGCGTGCTCATGACATCAATGTAGGCGCTGTCTGGAGGTGGCGCAACCCGCACGCCTCGCTGCCCTGCACCGCGATGGCCGCAGCGACCCCGGGGCCGCCGTCGAGCTCGGCTGTCCACACCGCGACGCGCGGATCGGCGTCCAGATAGCGGCCGAGCACGGCTCGCAGCGTCCCGCGCGAACGGGCCCACCGCGCCCGGGCGCCAAAAGGCACGACGTGCGCGGCGCGCGCGCGCTCCTCGTCGCAGAGCAGGCCCTCCAGGCCGGACTCGCCGCCTGCCGCCGCGTCCAGATCAGCGCGCCAGAGATCGACCACGCCCGGGATCGCCCGCGGGCTGCGCGGCGGGGCGCTCCAGCGTGAGACGGTCGCGACATCCATCCACTCCCATTATCGGGCCGGCGGCGGCGCGGGCGGCGAATCGCCGCGCGCGAGTTGGCAGACTTACGGCGATGAGCCCGCCCGCGAGCACCCGCCGGCAGCGCCTGCGCGAGCGCACCAACGGCTTCACCGTCACCCCCGAGCAGTACGTGCTCTTCGCGTACGTGGCGCTCGGCGCGCTCACATTGATCGTGCTGACCGGCGCGGCGGTGCGCCTCAGCGGGTCGGGGCTGGGCTGCCCGACCTGGCCGAAGTGCTACGGCAACGTCTACCCGCCGCTGAAGACCCACGCGGTCATCGAGTTCTCCAACCGTGTAGTCACGGTGCCAGTGTGCATCGCCGCCGGCATGGCGTGGCTGGCGGCCGTGCGCCGGCGCCCGTACAGGCGCGACCTGGTGTGGCTCGCCGCGCTGCTGCCGCTCGGCGTGATCGGCCAGGCGGTGCTCGGCGGCCTGACCGTCAGGGGCAAGCTCGACTACGGCTGGGTGATGGGCCACTTCGCGCTGTCCATGCTGATCCTCCTCGCCGCGGTGGTGCTCGTGTGGCGCGCCCTGCACGAGCCGGTCGCGGACGCGGCGCTGGAGGACGGGCTGAAGGCCCGGCGGGGCGGCGTCCTGGGCGGTGCGGCTCGCCGCTGGCGCGCGCTGTTCGCGGCGCTCGGGACGGCCGACAGGCAGGACGGCGCACCGACCGACCACACGATCGTCAAGGGCGTGCGCGGGCTCGTGGCGCTGGGCGCGCTCACGATCTTCGCGGGGACGGCCGCCACCGCCGCGGGCCCGCACGCGGGCGGCGAACCCGGTCAGAAGATCAACCGGTTGAGCTTCGACGGGCGCGGAACGATGGACTTTGTGATCCACCGTCACGCGGAGATCGCCTTCGTGTTCAGCGTCGTCGCGGTTGCCCTGTGGTGGCTGGCGCGCCGGCGCCCCGCGGCGCCGATGGTGCGGCGCTCGCTGACGGCGCTGTGCGTGCTGCTCGCGGTTCAGGGGGCCGTCGGACTCGACCAGTATGAGACGCACCTGCCCACCGAGCTCGTGTGGGTGCACGTGGCGCTCGCGTGCGCCTGCTGGCTGTTGGTGCTGTGGGCGGCGTGCGCGGCGGGCCGCCTCGCGCCGCGCGCGCGAAGCTCGCATGGCCCGCCGGCGCGGGACGCCGCGAGGCTCCGATGGTGCGAATTTCGGCCAAGCCCCGAAACCCGCTCAAGTTCCCCGGAATTTGGGGCTTATTGGCGTCGCGAGATCCGCCGATTTACCGTGTCGTCGTCCTCGCCAGCGGTTAGCCTGCGATCAGCAACGACACCCGAGAAGGGAGTGCCATGACCAAGAACGAGCTAGCCGACAAGGTCGCGGGGAAGACCGGAATGGCCGCCAGCCATGCCCGTGAGGCCCTGGAGGCCGCGATCGAGGCCGTAACAGACGAGCTGGCCGCTGGGGGTGAGGTCGCGCTGGCAGGCTTCGGCAAGTTCAGCGTCAGCCACCGTGCTGCTCGCCTGGGGCGCAACCCGTCCACTGGCCAGACGATCAACATCGCCGCCAGCAAGGCCGCGAAGTTCTCTGCGGCGAGCGCACTGAAGAAGCGCCTGAACCCGTAGCGTCCAAGGTTTCAGTGAGCGAGGTCCCGGTGTCACCGGCCTGTCGAGGGTCGGTGACGTCTGGGCGCAGTCAGCCGTGCGAGAGTGGAGCCATGACAGCCGGGGACGGCGAAGGACAACCGGAGGGCAACCGCCGCCGCGCACGTCGTGAGACCCGTCGCAGGGAACTGGCGCGCCGCCGTCGCCGCACGCTCGCCGGTCTGAGTCTCGTGCTCGTGGCCGCAGCGGTCGCGGCGGCGGTGCTCCTGGCCGGAGGTGGGAGCGGTCCCCCGCCCGCCACGAGCGCCCGAGCCGCGCGATCGCCCGGTGCGAGCCGCCGCTCGCCCTCGTCCTCAGCGCACGCGGATGGCGCGGCGGCGCACCCCTCCACGGCCGACTCCCTGGGCGCCGCAACGGGCCGGCCCGGGACCGATCCGGTGCCGATCCTGATGTATCACGTGATCAACCCGCCGCCCGCGGGGGCGCCGTTTCCCGGGCTGTATGTGTCCGCGAGCGAATTCGCCGCGCAGATGCAGGCGCTGGCCGGCGCGGGCTATCACGCGATCACCCTCGATCAGATGTGGTCCTACTGGCAGCACGGCGCGCGGCTGCCGGCCGGCAAGCCGATCGTCGTGAGCTTCGACAACGGCTATCAGTCGCAGTACTCAAACGCGCTGCCCGTCCTGCACCGGCTGGGCTGGGTGGGCGACGAGAACCTGCAGCTGACGGGCCTGCCGCCCTCACAGGGCGGCCTCTCACAGGCCCAGGTCAGGAGCTTGGTCGCGGCCGGCTGGGAGCTCGACACGCAGGGGTTCAGCCACGCCGACCTGATCACCCTCGACGCGGCTCAGCTCGCCTACCAGGTGGCCACCGCGCGGACCGTCATCCAGCGCCGCTACGGAGTTCCCGCCAACTGGTTCTGCTACCCCTCCGGCGACTACGACGCGACGGTGATCGCCGGCCGTCATCGCGGCGGCTTCACCGGCTCGACCACGGTCGTCTCCCCGGTGGGCCGGCCCGAACGGCGACCCCTCCGCCTGCCGCGCCTGCGCGCTCCTCGGCGGCACATGCCTCCGAATCCCTGCTCAGCGAGTCTCCACGCGATTCGCCGACGATCCCCCACCGCCGGCGTCCTACTCGGCGTGAGGAGTGCGAGAGGGAAAGCACCCCTGACGCCCCTGACGTGCGAGAGCCAAGCAGATCCACGGACGCGCAGCGAGCGAAGTGTGCTCTTGCACACGAGCGAGTGAGGACGCCGAGATGCGCCGGCTATCGCACGCCTCAGCCGCAGCCGGTGTTGTTGCCGCAGCTGCCGCACGTGTAGCAGGAGCCCGTGCGCTGCATCATCCCGCCGCACTGGCTGCACGCCGGCCCCAGGTCCAGGCCCTGCAGTCGGGCGGGGATCGACCGGTGGGGTGTCCGTGAGGGCCGCGGGGCGGCGCTCGCCGTGGCGCGGATGCCTGAGGCGTCTCGGCTTCGGGCGACCGTCCGAGCGCTCGCGCGCCGCGCGCCGCTGCCCGGGCCGGCGGTGTCGGAGGCGATCACCGACTGGGCGGCCTCCTGTGCGGCTTTGCGGGCGCGCACCTGCCGGGGTGAGGATGCCGAGCTCCTCCTGGGCGTCGACGTCGAGGAAGCGCGAGGCCAGCCAGCGCATGATGTAGTCGGGCATCGACTTCGCGAACGGGATCTCCGGATTGGAGGTGATCCCCTCGGGCTCGAAGCGCATGTAGCTGAACTTCTGCACGAGCGTCTCCAGCGGCACGCCGTACTGCAGCGCGATCGAGATCGCGGTCGCGAACGCGTTCATCATGCCGCGCAGCGTCGAGCCCTCCTTGCCGATGTCGGTCAGGAAGATCTCGCCGACCGTCCCGTCCTCGTACATGCCGGCGGTGATGTAGCCCTCGTGGCCGCCGATCGAGAACTTGTGCGTGATCGACTGGCGCTCGCGCGGCATCCGCTTGCGCTGCGGGCCGGCCTCGGCGAGCGCCTTGCTCGACGGCCGCCTCGACGATCGCGTCGACGTCCGCCGGCTCCTTTGCGCCCTGCTGGGCGTCGGTGCGCAGCGCCTGCGCGGTCTTGGAGCCGTCGCGGTAGATCGCCAGCGCCTTGATCCCCAGCCGCCACGCCTGGGTGTAGGCGTCGGCGATGTCCTCGACGGTCGACTCCTGCGGCAGGTTCACGGTCTTTGAGATCGCGCCCGAGATGAACGGCTGCACCGCGCCCATCATCTTCGATGTGGCCCATGTGCGAGATCGCGCGCTCGCCCACCGCCACGTCGAACACGGGCAGGTGCTCGGCGTGCAGGCCGGGGGCGCCGATGATCGTGCCGTGCTCGGCCAGGTGCGCCTCGATCTGCTCGATCTGCTGCTCTGAGTAGCCGAGCGTCTGCAGCGCCAGCGGCACCGTGCGGTTGACGATCGTCATCTGCCCGCCGCCGACGAGCTCCTTGAACTTCACGAGCGAGAAGTCGGGCTCGACGCCGGTCGTGTCGCAGTCCATCAGGAAGCTGATCGTGCCGGTCGGGGCGAGCACCGTGGCCTGGGCGTTGCGGTATCCGTTGCGCTCGCCCAGCTCGACCGCCTCATCCCACGAGCGCCGCGCGGCCGCGAGCAGCTCAGTGTCCTCGCAGATCTCGTCGTCGATCGCGTGCGCGGCGTCGCGGTGCATCTCCATCACGTGGTTGTGCCCTGAGCGGTTCTCCGAGTAGCGCTCGTACGGCCCGAGCGCGCCGGCGACGCGTGCCGACTCGCGGTAGGCGCGCCCGGTCATCAGCGCGGTGATCGCAGCAGCCGTGCCGCGTCCGGAGTCGGAGTCGTAGGGCATGCCGTTGCTCATCAGGTAGGCGCCGAGGTTGGCGTAGCCGAGGCCGAGCTGGCGGAACGCGCGCGCGTTTGCGCCGATCTCCTCGGTCGGGTAGCTGGAGGGCGAGACGACGATCTCCTGCGCGAGCAGCACGATGTCCACGGCGTGCTCGAAGGACTCGACGTCCAGCGTGCCGTCGGCGCGGCGGAACTTCATCAGGTTCAACGACGCGAGGTTGCAGGCGGAGTCGTCGACGTGCATGTACTCGCTGCATGGATTGCTCGCGTTGATCGGACCCGAGACGGGGCAGGTGTGCCAGCGGTTGATCGTCGTGTCGTACTGCACGCCCGGATCCGCGCAGCGCCAGGCCGCCTCGGCGATCTCTCCCATCAGCTCGCGCGCGGGGATCGGCTCGCCCACGGGCTCGCCGCTGATGCGGGAGGTCAACCGCCACTCGCGGTCCTCCTGCACGGCTCGCATGAACTCGTCGGTGACCCTGACCGAGTTGTTCGCGTTCTGGTACTGGATCGACTTGAACCCGTCGCCGTCGATCGACATGTCAAAGCCCGCGTCCCTGAGCGCCTGCGCCTTGTCCTCCTCCTTGGCCTTGCACCAGATGAACTCGCGGATGTCCGGGTGGTCGACGTTCAGCACGACCATCTTTGCCGCGCGGCGGGTCTTGCCACCGGACTTGATCGTGCCCGCCCACGAGTCGGCGCCGCGCATGAACGACACCGGCCCGGACGCGGTGCCGCCCTTGGCGAGGTGCTCCATCGAGCCGCGGATGTTCGACAGGTTGATGCCCGAGCCCGAGCCGCCGCGGAAGATCATCCCCTCCTTGGTGTTCCAGTCAAGGATCGACTCCATCGTGTCCTGCACGGACAGGATGAAGCAGGCGCTGCACTGCGGAGACTCCTCGAAGCCCACGTTGAACCACACCGGCGAGTTAAACGCGGCCATCTGGTGCAGCAGGATGTGGGTCAGCTCGGCCTCGAAGGCGTCGCCGTCGTCCTCGCTCGCGAAGTAGCCGCGCTCGCGCCCCCAGCCGGCGATGGTGCCGGCGACGCGGCCGATCATCTGCTTGACCGAGCGCTCCCGCGTGGGATGGCCGAGCTGGCCGCGGAAGTACTTCTGGGCGACGATGTTCGTGGCGTTCTGCGACCAGCTGGAGGGAAACTCGACATCGGTCTGCTCGAACGCGACGCGATCGCCGTGGCCGATGCGCGCGTCGCGCAGCTCCCACCGCACGGAGTCGAACGGGTGCGCGTCCGGCGAGGTGAAGCGGCGCTCGATCGACAGCGCGCCGCCGGGTGTCGCCTGCCGGTGCAGCGCAGAGTCCGCCGCTCTCCGATCGGTTGGGGTGGGGTGCGTGGTTGTGTCCATCGGCCTTGCTCCTTGTTCGCTGGGGCCGAGCATCGTCCCTCGTGGATCGGACGGAAAAACGGGCGGCGCAGCTCTCATTTTAGAAGACCCGCGGGGCCTTCACGGGTCAGTGGCCCAGGCGTAGCCAGTCGGTGAATTCGGCCCACGTGGCGGACGTGCGAAAGCCCGCCTCGGCCATCGCGTGGCGCAGCGAGAGCAGCCAGCGCGGCTCGTACGCGCGTGAGCGCGCGAACGCCCAGGCAGCGCACGCGAGCAGCAGCAGAGCGGCGATCGCGGCGAGGACGACGGCCTCCGTCGAGACATGCTCTGGACGGTGGGAATGCTTGGCCGTGAGCGAGTCGGCGCGCAGCGTCAGGGCTGCAGCCGAAGCGAGCAGGTGGGACATCGCTGCGCTCATAGCAAATCCTCAATCGCCAGAAGCGCGCCGGCGAGTACGCGCGTGGGTGGCAGCGAGGCGTCGAGGACGTGGATTCGCGCGGGCTCGGCGCGGGCGAGCTCCTCGTAAGCGGCGGCGACGCGCGCGAAGAACGCATCCTCCTCCAGCTCCAGGCGGTCGGGCTCGGACGCGCGCGCTACCTGGCGCGCGCGTCCGCCGGCGGGTGAGATGCGCAGCAGCAGCGTGCGGTCGGGCGAAAGGCCGCCGGTGGCGAACGCGTTGAGCGCGCGGACCTGCTCGATCCCCAGCTCACGCCCGCCGCCCTGGTAGGCCAGCGAGGAGTCGACGAAGCGGTCGAGCAGGACGAGCACGCTGGCGTCGAGCAGCGGGCGCAGGCGCTCGCGCGCGAGCTGCGCGCGAGCCGCCGCGTACAGCAGCGCCTCGGCGCGCGGGTCTATCGTCAGCGAGGGGTCGGCGAGCAGAGCCCGGACCCGCTCAGAGACGACCACGCCCCCGGGCTCGCGCAAGAGCTCCACGCGGACGCCGCGCTCCCCCAGCGCGCTGTGCAGGCCCAGCGCGAGCGTGGACTTGCCGGCGCCGTCGAGCCCCTCGATCGTGATCAGAGCGCCGCGCGCCACCCCGGCACCGTAGCGTCTCTACGATGGCGGGCAGTGATCCTCCCCGACGTGACCGCCGCGCTGCCCGGGATCGAGGCGCATCCGCACGCTCGCGCCGTGCTCGGTCCCGTGCTGGGGTCTGATGGGATGCTCGCCCGCTCGCCTGCTCGCCCGCTCGCCCGTCGGCCATCGCACGCGTATCTGCTGCACGGTCCGCCGGGAGCGGGCAAGCGGGCGATCGCACGCGCGTTTGCGACCGCCCTGCTGGTCGATGGAGCGCCCGACGAGCAGGCCGCGCGCGCGGCGCGGGAGCGCGCGGCGCGGGGGACGCACCCGGACCTGACATGGGTCGCGCCGAGCGGGGCGGCGGAGATGCTCGTGAGCGACATCGACGAGCCGGTCGTGGCCGCGGCGGCGCGCACGCCGTTTGAAGCGAGCAGGCGCGTGTTCGTGATCGACGGCGCCGAGACGCTGAACGAGCAGGCGGCGAACAGGCTGCTGAAGACCCTGGAGGAGCCGCCGTCCTACGCGCATCTGGTGCTGATCTCGGACCGCCGCGAGGAGGTGCTGGCGACGATCGCCTCGCGCTGCGTGCACGTGCGCTTCGACCCGCCCTCGGCTCAAACGATCGCGCGGGAGCTGCCGGCGCAGGGGGATCGCGCGCATGCGTGCGCGCGGCTGGCGCTGGGTGACACGACTCGGGCGAGGATGCTCGCCGGCGAGCAGGGAGGAGCGTTGCGAGCGGCCGCCGAGGGATACGTGCGCTCGGCGCTGAGCGGCGAGACGGGGCATCGCCACTGGACGGATCTGCTGGAGGCGGCGAGGGTCGCGGGTGCGCGCGCGGGCGAGGAGGCCGGCGAGCGGCTGGAGGAGCAGCTGGAGATGGCGCCGAGCAGGGAGCGCAAAAAACTGGAGCGCGAAGCGCAGGATGCCAGGCGCCGGGTGGAGCGCAGAGCGCGCGCGGGGGCGCTGGATCAGGGGCTGCAGCTGGTCGAGCTGTGGTTGCGGGATGTGGTGTGCGTGCAGGAGGGGGCGGGGGAGCTCGTGTATGCCGTGGACAGGACGGCGCAGTTGGAGGCCGACGCGGCGAGATGCAGCTCGCCGGGTGCGCGAGCTGGGGTGGAGCTCGTGCGCGAGACACGGACGCGCCTGGCGGTGAACGTCTCGGAGGAGCTGGCCTTGGAGGCGCTTGCCTACCGCTTGGAATCGGCGATCTGACCCAGGTTCGGCTCCAGGCCGTAGGTCTCGAACGCGAGAAACCGTGAGAACAGACGATTGTCCGGGCCGTGATAGTCCGAGGAGCCGGTGCTCAGCAGCTCGAGCTCGCCGCAGCGGCGGGCCAGCAGCTCGGTCTGCTCGCGCGTGTGCGTGACGTAGAACGCCTCAACGCCGTCGATCCCGTGCCCATGAAAGCGCTCAACCATCGCCAGGGTCTCCTGAGCGTCGGAGACATCCCAGAACGGGTGCGCCCACACGGCCACGCCGCCGGCGGCGTGGATCGCGTCAATGGCCTGCGCGACGGTCGGGGTCTCGCGCAGCCTGAACGCGGGACGGCCCTCGATCAGATATGCCTTGATGAGCGAGCCGACGTCGTCGATGCCCTCCTCGCGCAGCCGCGCGGCGTTGGCCTGAGCGCGCAGCACGGCTTCGGCGAGGTGCGGGCGCCCGATCGGCGCCCCGGTCCGTACGCGCTCGGCGATGGCGGCGTCGTCGAGCTGAAGGCCCTGCTCGCGCAGAGCGTCGGCCATGCGCAGGGTGCGCCGCTCGCGGTCGGCCAAAAAGTCGGCCAGCTTTGCCGCGAACGCCGGGTCTGTGTGGTCGATCAGGTAGCCGAGGATGTGCAGTTCACGGGGACTCGCGCCGGCCGGGTCGATCGAGGAGATCTCCACCGCCGGCACGACGTGCACCTCGGCCTGCTCGCCGGCTCTCAGCGCCTCGCCGACGCCGGAGACGGTGTCGTGGTCTGAGAGCGCGAGCAGCTGCACGCCCGCTCCGGCGGCGCGCTGCACGACCTCGGCGGCGCTCAGCGTGCCGTCGGAGTGGATGGAGTGAGATTGCAGGTCGAAGCGGAGCGCCACGCAGAGGAGCCTATGCGATCGTCCTCACTGCCCGCGCGAGCCCTCAGGTACCGGTGGGCCGATCGAGGACCGGCCGGCGCGCGCTCTCTCTATCTCTCGGGGTGCCCTCCCGCAGGGCGCCTTCGCACGCGGCGGTTTCGCGCGGGGCGGCCTCGCACGGGGCGGCGAGGAGGGCGACGACATGCACAGCCAGGGCTTCGCGCAGGGTGCGTACGGCCGCGTGGTAGCTGCGGGCTTTGGAGGGCAGGGTCTCCTCGGCGCTGAAGGGAGCGGCCTGGTCCAGGTCCGCGAACGCGGCATCGGTCTCGGTGGCGAGCCGGACAGCCTCGAGCCACGTGACCTCCAGGTAGGCGAGCGCCGCCCCGAGCTGCTCCTCGGGGAGCTCGTCGGGCTCCTGCAGCTGGCGCAGGACGGGCACGATCTCGCGGCTCAGCCAGCGCTGCTCGGCGTGGGCGCGCAGCAGCAGGCAGACGTCGGAGGGTGCGGAATGATCGGAATAGTGGGACATGCGAGGCATCCGTGCTCACAGGGTGGGCGTCTGCTCAGGGCTTCGACGGGCGGACGTCGGGGCTTTAGAACTTTGCGCGAGTTTCCACGCTTCTTCAAGCGCGGTTTCGGCTGTATCGAGTGCCTGAGAACGGTCTGAGCGCTCCAGCGATCGGCCGGAGAGCCAGTTCTCAAGGAACGAACGAGGTTGCACGATGTAGAGAACAGATCGCCGATGATGAGCCTCACGATCCGCTATGACCCGAGCACTCGCGCGCCCGGACAGCACGCGCGCGCGATCGTGCGGCGGTTGCGCCTGCGCACCCTCCTGGCCCTCGGGGTGCTGGCGGTAGCGACCGAGCTCTTGGGGCGGACGTTCGGCCTGCGCGACTGGCGCTTCATCGGCTCAGAGATCGCGCTGCTGGCGGCGATGTTCGTCGTGCTGCGCTATGTGCTGCCGCTGGTCGATCGCCGCGACCGCGGTGCCACTGGCGAGGAGCACGTCGGCGGTCTGCTGGACGGCTTGGAGGGCAAGGGCTGGCACGCGATCCACGACGCGAGCCTGGGGAACGGAAACGTTGACCACATTCTGATCGGGCCCGCGGGGGTGTTCACGGTCGAGACCAAGAGCCATCCCGGCCCCGTGCGGGTCGCGCGCGTGCACGGGGCGACGCTCAGCCAGGCCCAGGCCCAGCGCAAGGCGATCGCGCGCGTGACGGGTCTCGAGGTGGAGCCGCTGCTCGTCTACAGCCGCGCCTGGGTCGATCGGCCGCTGGCCCGGCGCAAGGGAGTGCGCGTGCTGCCGGCGAGGATGCTCGCGGGCTATCTGGACCGGCGCTCGGCGCGCCTCGAGCCCGAGCAGGTCATCCGTGCGCGCGAGCAGGTCGCGGCGGCGCTGCGCGAGCACCGCGCGCTCCGCTCGCGCCGGCCGGGCCGCCGGTAGACGCGGCCGACTCGATTCCACGGCCAATTCGATCCCCTCCGAAGCGGCGAGTAACTTGCTCGGGATGGATTCTCCCGAGTCACTGTTGCGCCGGTTCGAGCTCGATGCCTTCCGGCCCGGCCAGCGCGAGGCCGTGGCCGCCGCGCTTGCGGGGCGCGACTGCCTGGTCGTGATGCCCACCGGCGGGGGCAAGTCACTGTGCTACCAGCTGCCCGCTCTCACCGGCGATGGCCTTGTCGTCGTCGTCAGCCCGCTGATCGCGCTGATGGCCGACCAGCTGCGCCGCCTGCATGACGCCGGCGTGCCCGCCACGATGCTCGCCTCGGGCATGCCCGACGGGCACAACGCCGCCGCGCTGCGCGGGGTCGCCTCCGGAGAGGTCGGGCTCGTGCTCGCCGCCCCCGAGCGTTTCGCCTCCGGCGCGTTTCGCAATGCCCTCGCCCAGCGGCGCGTGTCGCTGTTCGTCGTGGACGAGGCCCACTGCGTCACCGAGTGGGGCCACGACTTCCGCCCCGACTACCTGCGCCTGCACGGCGCGATCGCCTCGCTGACCCGCGGCTCGGCCGCGCGCGAGCGCCCGCCGGTGATGGCCGCGACCGCCACCGCCACCCCCCGCGTGGCCGATGAGATCGCCGCGCGCCTGGGCCTGCGCGAGCCGGTGTCGGTGCGGGCCGGCTTTGACCGTCCCAACCTCGCCTTCGACGTCGTCGCGCTGGACGGCGCCGGCACCGTTGCGCGTAAGCGCGCCGCGCTGCTGCACATCCTCTCCGACGCCGCCGCGCGTCCGGCGATCGTCTACTGCGGCACGCGCCGCGACACCGACAACGTAGCCGCCCTGATCTCCGACTCGGGCATCGCGACCGTCGCCTATCACGCCGGCATGTCGCCTGACGCACGGCGCGCAAGCCAGGAGGCTTTCATGGCCGACTCCGCCGAGGTCGTGGTCGCGACGAACGCCTTCGGTATGGGCGTCAACAAGGCCGATGTGCGCACCGTCGCCCACTGGGCGCTGCCCACGAGCCTGGAGGCCTACTACCAGGAGGCCGGCCGCGGCGGGCGCGACGGCGGACCCGCGCGGGCTCTGCTGCTGGCCGCGCGCATGGACCTCGGCCGGCTGATCCGCTTCAACACGCAGCGCACGAGTACGGTGGACGACGTGAAGGCCTACGTCGCGTCGCTGCGCCGGCGCTGCGCGCCCGATGGCGGCATGGTCACGATCGGTCACGGCGAGCTGGACGAGCGCGACCGCATGCTCCTGTCCATCGCCGAGCGCGCCGGTGCGGTGGCGCTCTCACCCGGTGGTGCCAGTGGGCTGCTCGCACGGCCGACGGGCGAGGGCAGCCCGCGCAAGGCCTGGGCGGCGATTCAGGCCGCCAAGAACCGCGGCTGGGAGTCCTACCGCTCGATCGAGCGCTACATGTCCGGCTCCGCTCTCTGCCGCCGCCGACAGATCCTCGACCACTTTGGCGACCGGACGCCCGGTGCGCCCTGCGGTCGCTGCTGCGATGTCTGCGACCCCGACCCGGAATTGCGGCGGGCGCTGTCGGCGGCGCCGGTCTCCTCGCGGCGGCACTCATCCCGGCCGGAACCGCGCGTGGCTGATCGAGGTGGGTCGATCGCCGATCCGGCCTCCGAGCTTCCCGGCGGAGCCGGTGGACGAGCGCGAGTTCGAGCGGTTGCGCCAGTGGCGCTGGACGCGCGCCGAGGGCAAGCCGGCGTACACCGTCGCCGCCAACTCGGTGCTCGAGGAGATCCTGCGCCGGCGCCCGCGCGATGCCGAGGCGCTGCTTGCAATCCGCGGGATCGGCCCGGCGTTCTGCGACAAGCACGGCGACTCGCTGCTGGCTGAGCTGGATGAACTCTGGCGGGCGACCGACGCGGCGTCGGCGCTAGCATCGGTGCCTGCGCCGACGTAGCTCAGCTGGTAGAGCACCACTCTCGTAAAGTGGGGGTCCGGGGTTCGAGTCCCCGCGTCGGCTTGTTCAGGGCTGCTCGTGTATCGAGGGTGGGGGGCTTATGGGGGGAGCCTGCTCCCCCCATGCCAGGGTCGGGGTTCGAGTCCCCGCGTCGGCTTGATCGCTGCTGAGCAAGCGCGGCGCGGGTCGCCGCTATTCTGAGTTCTGAGCCTCGAAAATGAGCACGACGAGCCAGATCGCAGAGCCAACCGTCCCCGCCGCCGCCGAGTCCTCACGCGGCCGTCACGAGACGATCGAGCTCGACATCTCAGGGATGAACTGCGGCTCGTGCGCGGCGCGGGTGCAGCACGCGCTCAGTCGCCAGCCGGGGGTGAGCGAGGCGCTCGTCAACTACGCGACCGGACGCGCGAGCGTCGAGCTGGAGGCGGGCGCGCCGCACGCGGTGGCGCAGGACCTCGATCGGCTCGTCGCGGCCGTGCGGAGCGCCGGCTACGACGCCTCGCCGGCGCCGCCGAGCGCCGGCGAGCAGGCGCGCGCGTTCGAGGCGCTCGAGCGCGGCGAGGCGCGCGAGCAGGCCGACCTGCTGCGGCGGATCGCGCTCGCGGTGCCGCTGACCACGGCGATCGCGCTGCTCACCTACCTCTATCCGCACGATCAGACCGCGCGCTGGATCGCCGCGGGGCTGGCGGTGCCGGTGCAGTTCTGGTGTGGGCTGCCGTTCCTGCGCTCCGCCTACGCGCGGGCACGCGCGCGCGCCACCAACATGGACACGCTGATAGCGCTCTCGACGCTCTCGAGCTTCGTCTATTCGACCGTGATGCTCCTGACCGCGAGCGCGGTGTACGAGCACGGGGTTCCGGTCGGCAAGTTCAACATGCCCTTGGACTACGACATGGGGGCGATCATCGTCGCGGCGCTGTTGATCGCCCGCTGGTGCGAGGCCAAGGCGCGCAGCCGCTCCGGCGCGGCGGTTCGCGAGCTGGCGCGTTTGGGCGCCACGCAGGCGCGACTGCTCGACTCCGATGACCCGAGCGCCCCCGAGCGGATGGTGGCGGTCGAGGAGCTGCGCCGCGGCGACGTCTTCCGGGTGCGCCCCGGCGACAAGGTTCCGGTCGACGGGATCGTGATCGACGGCGCCTCCGCGGTCGACGAGTCGATGCTGACCGGCGAGTCGCTGCCGGTGGAGAAGAGCGCCGGCGCGCTGCTGACCGGCGCGACGCTGAACGTCGACGGGGTGTTGCTGGCCCGCGCCAGCGCGGTCGGGGCGGACACCGCGCTGTCGCAGCTGGTGGCGCTCGTCGAGCGCGCGCAGGCATCCAAGCCGCAGATCCAGCGCCTGGCCGACGAAGTCGCGCGCTGGTTCGTGCCGACCGTGATCGCGCTCACCGCGCTCACCGCGCTCGGTTGGATCATCACGGGCCAGGGTCTTGAGGGCATGTTCGCCTCGATGCACCTGCAGCGCGGCATGGACGCCACGATCGCCGTGCTGATCGTCGCCTGCCCCTGCGCGCTCGGCCTGGCGACGCCCGTGGCGATCCTCGTCGGCACCGGACGCGGCGCCAGCCTCGGGCTGCTGATCTCGAGCGCCGAGATCCTCGAGCGAAGCCAGGACCTCGACACGATCGTGCTCGACAAGACCGGCACCGTTACCACCGGCGAGCTGTCGCTCGCGGACGTTTGGAGTGCCCCCGGCGAGGATCCCGATCGCGTGCTTGCGCTCGCCGCCGCCGCCGAGGCCGGCTCCGAGCACCCCGTGGCGCTCGCCGTCGTAGAGGCCGCGCGCGCGCGCGGCCTGCAGGTTGCGCATGCCGCGGAGTTCCGCTCGATCCCCGGCCGGGGCGTGCGCGCGCTCCTGGACGACGGCTCGGCGGTGTGGGTTGGACGCCCGAGCGAGCTGCCCAGCGAGCTCGCGGCCGTGCTGGAGGAATGGGAGTCCGTGGGGCGCACCGCGGTCGTGGTCGAGCGCGACGAACGGCCGCTCGGCGCGCTCGCCCTCGCGGACATGGTCAAGCCCGAGGCGCCGGCGGCGATCGCCGGCCTGCGCGCGATGGGAATCGAGGTCGAGCTGCTCACCGGCGACAACTCGCGCGCCGCGCACGCGGTCGCGGAGGCGGTCGGCATCGAGCGCGTGCGCGCGGGAGTCGATCCGAGCGGCAAGCTCGATGAGATCGCCCGCCTGCAGCGCGAAGGCCGGCGCGTGGGGATGGTCGGCGACGGCGTCAACGACGCCGCCGCCCTCGCTCAGGCCGACCTCGGAATCGCGATGGGCACGGGCGTCGGCGCGGCGATCGAGGCGGCCGACATCAGCGTGCTCTCCGGCGACCTGCGCGGCGTGGCGCGCGCGCTGCGGCTGGCGCGCGAGACCTACACGATCGTGCTGCAGAACCTGGGCTGGGCGTTCGGCTACAACCTGATCGCGATTCCCCTGGCGATGACCGGCCTGCTCAGCCCCGCCCTGGCGGCGGTGGCGATGGGCGTCTCCAGCATCACCGTCGTCGCCAACAGCCTGCGCCTGCGCCGATTTGGAGCGCCAGGGCGCCCGACACCGGTGCGCAGCGCCCGCCGGCGCCTTACGAGCATCGCCGTGGCCGCCGCGATCCCGGCGGCACTGCTCGGCTCGCTCGTGCTCGCCGACCCCGACTCCTTCGCCGTGCCGAGTACCGCCTCCCTTACGCTCGCCGAGCCGGCCGGGGAGACGCTCGAGGTCTATGTCCTGCCGCTGCACCCCGGCAACGTCAACCTGCACCTCTACCTCGACGGCCCCACCAGCGCCCGCATCGCCTACCGCTCGATCGCGATGAGCGCGACCTCACAGACCGGCCGGCACGCGCGCGTCACCTTCTACGTCGCCGGCACCGGCCACGACATCGCCGAAGTCCATCTCACGCGCGGCGTCTGGAAGTTCGAGATCTCAGGCGCCGACGGGGCAGGACGCCCGCTGCGCGGCTCCTTCGCGGTGCCGATCAACTGATTATTTTGTATTCGGAGCGCGCATGCGCGCTCCGTCGGGGCCGCACATGTGCGGTCCCGGGCAGGGCCGCATGCGGCCCTGCTGACGCGCCGCATGCGGCGCGTCCTCGGCCGGCGCATGCGCCGGCCGTCAACCCAATGATCTACATCATCAGCTGCATCGCGGCGAACATGTAGGCCATGCCGAGCGTCATCGCGAACATCGACACGCGCAGGTCGCGAAAGCAGACCAGCGGCTCGGCCGCCTCCATCGCGACCGCCCCGCCGGGCGTGACCGAGAAGCCGCCGCCCAGCAGCGCCTTGTGATCGACCTCGCGCATCCGGTCGGTGATCCACAGCAGGGACTGCCCGGCGAACCAGGCCACGAGCAGCCAGGTCAGCGGCGCCTGAAAGCCGCTCGGCGAGAACATGTAGGCCATCGCCCCGAGGTCGATCGCCATCACCAGCCACAGCACGTTGATCGCGCGCCCGCTGAGAGCCTGGGCGAGCATCCAGGCGAGGATCGCGAGCGCGCCGTTGGCGAACGCGAGCTGCCAGAAGCCGGTCGGGATATCGAAGTGGTCGATCGAGGCCGGCGCGAACATAAATGCCATGCCGAGCGCCATCAGCACATGCCCGGAGTGCCAGATCCGCCGCTGACCGTCGCTGTCGAGCACGTGCCGCGCGTGAATCACGATCACCGCGATGAACACGAGCGTCCAGATCACCGCCAGCCATGCTGGGAGGATGTTCGTGGCGCCGTGCCCGGCGGCGCTCATCGACATTCCCCCGATCGACGTGGTGGCGTGGCCCCCGCCGCCCGCCGCGTGGCTCATGCTCATGCCGCTCATGCTGGTCATGACGGCGCGAATCTACCACACGCCCCTCGCGGCGTGAGCCCTTCCCCAGCCTGGCGTCACGGTGGCGCCGCGGCCGCATCGCTGGGTTATGATGCCGCGCGATGAGCACCCTTTGCTCTGTGTTCAAGTCCGCGAGCGCGCTTGCGTGCCCCCTGACACGGGCGCCGTCGTCATGAGCGTCCCGTTCGGCGGTCGCGTCCGCGTCACGACTCGCGGCATCCAGATCGCGCTCGGCCTGATCTGGCTGCTCGACGGGCTGTTTCAGTTCAAGAGCTTCATGTACACGCACTCCATCGTCACCGAAGTGTTCGCTCCGGCGGCCGAAAAACAGTGGTCGATCGTCGGCGGTCCGATGCACACGTTCGACGCCTTCTACGGGCACGACCTGACGCTGTGGAACACACTCTCCGGCGAGATCCAGGTCGCGATCGGGCTCGGGCTGATTCTCAGCCGCAAGACGGTCCGCCCCGCGCTGCTCGCCTCCTTCGGGTGGGCGCTCGTCGTCTGGTGGTTCGGCGAGGGCTTCGGCGGGCTGACCTCCAACACCCTGCCCTCGCCGCTGATGGGCGCGCCGGGAGCGGTGATCCTGTACGCGCTCATCGGTCTGCTCGTGTGGCCCACGAGCAGGGAGCGCGGGCGCTCTCCGGCGGACATGGGCCCGCTCGGGGATCGCGGCGGGCTGTATGTCTGGTCGGGGCTGTGGGCGCTGTCGGCCGGTCTGTGGCTCGTCAACGTCAACCGCGCGTCGGGCGCGACCCACGAAATGATCAAGGGCATGGCCGAAGCCTCGCCTCACTGGCTGGCGCACTTCCAGAGCTCGAATCGGGAACCACACGCAGGGTCACGGCGTCGCGATCGCCGTGGTGCTGGCGATCGTCTCTGTGGCGGTCGCCGCCGGTGTGTGGACGCGTCTGCGCTGGGCGGCTCTGGCTATCGGGATCGTCGTCTCGCTCGCCTACTGGGTGTTCGGGCAGAGCCTCGGCGGACCGTTCTGGGCCGAAGGCGCAACCGACTTCAACTCGGGACCGCTGTTCGTGCTGCTCGCTGTCGCCCTCTTCCCCGTGGCTCAGGTCGCGACCGTCACACGGCGTGAGGAGCCGGCCGGGGAGGCATACGCGCAGGTCGAGTCCCCGGGAATGAGCGCCGCCTGAGCGCGGGCGGGTGGGTGGCCGGGCGGAACAGCGCTTGGGCTCGGTGGTATTGGGCGGCGGGCGGTTGTCCGG
This sequence comes from uncultured Solirubrobacterales bacterium, assembly GCA_963839965.1. Lineage (GTDB taxonomy): Bacteria > Actinomycetota > Thermoleophilia > Solirubrobacterales > Solirubrobacteraceae > Palsa-744. The sequence goes on along the minus strand of CAWIWX010000002.1, from coordinate 546,516 downwards.
TCGATTGTCCGGGCGCCTCAATCGTTTTGAAACAACCTCTTATGCCGGTAGCGCACAACATCTGAAACCCTACCGTGCTCTATACCCGCCCGGCGAAGCAGATTGATGCTTCGCGCGCGGGTTTCGATCGTATATATGCGTCGCAACGGGCTCATCATCATCCTGCTGCTGCTGGTGGCCGCGCTCGCCTGGGCGACGGCCGCCGTCGTGCTGGACTCTCCCAGCCTCGACCTGTCGGGCTCGGGCTCGGGCTCGACGACCGCGTCCACCGGTGTTTCGCCCCCGTGCCTGCCGGCCACGCTCGAACACTCGGCGACCTTGCCCGGCACGAACGTCCACGTCTCGCCGGCGCCGCAAACCGGCACGGCTAACCCCCACACGCAGATCAGCTTCCTGGGCGCCCCGGCCGCGGAGATCCAGGACGTCTCGGTGCAGGGCTCGCGCAGCGGCCCTCATCCCGGTCGCCTGCACGGCTACTCCCAGGGCGACGGCGCGAGCTTCGTGCCCGACACCCCGTTCGACACCGGCGAGCGCGTGCTCGTGCGCGCCGTGCTCGGCGGGAGCGGCCATGCGGCGGACGGCACTGAAGGCGGTGCGACGGGCGGCGGCAGACCGATCGCCTTTCAGTTCCGCGTTGACACCCCGTATCCGACTGCGAACGCCCCGGAGTTTCCCAACCCGCCCGCCGCGCTCGCCGACTATCAGAGCTTTTACACCCTGCCTGGTGTCCAGGCCCCGATCCTGACCGTCACCGTGCCCGATCGAGACCCCGCGGCGGGCGACATCCTCACCACCAACGGGCCCGGTCCGGGTCAGTACGGGCCGCTGATCTACACCCCCCAGGGCCGGCTCGTCTGGTTTGAGCGCCTCTCCGGGGGCGAAACCGCGGAGGACCTGAACGAGCAGACATACGAAGGTCGGCGTGTCCTGACGTGGTGGCGGGGGCGCGTGCTCTCGCTCGGCTTCGGCCAGGGCGAAGACCTCGTCATGAACTCCCGCTACGAGACGGTCGCCCGGATCCCCGGCGCCAACGGATTGAAGGCGGACCTGCACGACTTCCAGATCGCCGGAAACGACGTCGCCTACATCACGGCGTTCAATCCGATCCGCTGCGACCTGGCGCCGGTGAAGGGGGCGCGGGACGGGACGATCATCGACACGGCGATCCAGGAGATCGACATGAAGACCGGGCTCGTGCGCTGGGAATGGCACAGCCTGGACCACGTCGGCGCCTCGGAGTCCGAGACCCCGGCGCCGAGGAGCTCCACGCCGTGGGACTGGTTTCACTTGAACTCGATCGATGTGGAGGGTGGGGATTCCAATCAATCCGGGAACGTCCTCATCTCCGCGCGCAACACCTGGGCCGCGTATCAGCTGAACGGCGCCAGCGGCAAGATCCTCTGGCGCCTGGGCGGGACCGACAGCTCCTTCAGGATGGGCCCCGGCACCGAAACGGCGTGGCAGCACGACGGCCGCATCCTCCCCGACGGGGTGCTCACCCTCTTCGACGACGGCTCGAACCCGCCCATCCACCACCAGTCGCGCGCCGTGCGCATCGCGCTCGATCTCAATACCCGAGAAGCGCGTCTTCTCGCTTCCTACACGCACCCCGACCCGCCGCTGCTCTCAGCCAGCCAGGGCAACATGCAAACGCTCCAAAACGGCAACGCCGTGGTGGGTTACGGCGGCCTGCCCGCGATCAGCGAGTACACCCCGGACGGGTCGCTGCTGTTCGACGCCCATCTGCCGTTCGACATGACCTTCTACCGAGCCTTCCGCTTCCCCTGGAGCGGGCGCCCGTCCAGCCCGCCGGCGGTCCTCGCCGACCTGAACAACACCGGCGAAGAGACGATCGTGCACTGCAGCTGGAACGGCGCGACCGAAGTAGCCTCCTGGCGCGTGCTCGCGGGGGCGCACGCCGGGTCGCTCACGGCGCAGACCACGGTCGCCTCGAGCGGTTTTGAGAGCTCGACGATCCTGCCCAAGCGCTACGCCTATGTGGCGGTGCAGGCGCTCGACTCGGCCGGGCGCGTGATCGGCGCTTCGCACACCGCACGGGTGATCAGCTACGCCGCCTCGCTTCCGCGGGACGGGGGGTCGGAATGAGCGGCGTGAGCGGGTGTGAGCGGGCCCCTCGTCAAGCCCCGAAGGGTCGGGACGATGCTCAGTAGGCCGGTTTGGTGGAGTGCTTGTGCGGAGCCGTCGTCGTCGTGGTGCTCGGGGCGGTGGGGCTCGTCGTGGGCGTGGAGGAGGTCGAACCGCTCGTCGATTTGCCGCCACATCCTGCCACCGCCAGCGTGGCGGCCAGCGCTGCCAGCAGCGTTAGCATGGCGGTCAGTGGCGTTCGTTTCATCGGCTTCGCTCCAAATCTCTCTCGGGGACTCGCGCGCCCGCCCGCCCCTTCGCGCGCCCCACCCTACCAGGGGCTCGCGCCGTCAAACGCCGCCGCCGGCGGCGGGTCGCCCGGCATGAGCGCCGTCGCGCCGGCGAGCCCTGGGGCGACCGGGCCGCCGCCGGTCGCGCCCGAGCGGCGGGGCTCGCGCATGGGCTGGCTGCTGGCCGTCTGCTGCGTGGCCCAGTTCATGGTCATCCTCGACCTGTCGATCGTCAACGTCGCGCTGCCCTCGATCCAGCTGAGCCTCGGCTTCACGGCGCCGGAACTGCAGTGGATCGTGGACGCCTACGCGATCACGTTCGCGGGCTTCTTGATGTTCGGCGGCCGCGCCGCCGATCACTTCGGGCAGCGCCGCATGTTTGTCGTGGCCCTGCTCGTGTTCGCGCTCGCCTCGCTGGCCGGCGGCCTCGCGCCCGACCGCGGCCTGCTGGTCGCCGCGCGCGCGGCCCAGGGCTTCGGCGGCGCGCTGATGGCGGCCTGCTCGCTGGCGATCATCACCGCGTCGTTCGCGCCGGGCCCGCAGCTGCATCGCGCGATCGGCGCATGGGCGGCGATGAACGGCCTCGGTGGCGCGGCGGGGATGCTGTTCGGCGGGATCATCACCCAGGAGCTCAGCTGGCGCTGGGTGCTGCTGATCAACCCCCCGATCGGGATCGCGGCCGCGCTGGTGGCGTACGCGGTGGTGAGCGAGCGCCGTCGAGCCCCGCGGCGCAGCTTCGACCTCGCCGGCGCGCTGACGTTGACGATCGGCCAGATGGTGCTGGTGTTCGGGGTCGTGGAAGCGGGTCTCGGGGCTGGGACACGCTGGCCGCGCTCGGCCCGATCCTCGGCGGCATCGCCCTGCTCGCGCTGTTCGGCGTGATCGAGACGCGCGTGGCCACAGAACCGCTGATCCCTTTCAAGGAGCTGACCAGGCCGCTGCGGATCGCCAACAACATCGTGCTGCTGTTCAGCGCGTCGCTGTTCCCGATGTGGTTCGTGAGCTCTCTGTACCTGCAGCAGGTGCTGGGCCTCTCGCCGCTGCACACCGGGCTCGTCTTTCTGCCGATGACGCTGGCGATCATGCTGGTCGCCTCGCGCACCGGCAAGCTCGTGAGCCAGTTCGGGGTGCGCCCGGTGCTCGGCGGCGGGCTGATCATGCTGACGGCCGGCATGCTGCTGCTCGCGAACATCGGCTCCAGCGGCAGCCCGATCGTGTACATCATGATCCCCGGGCTGCTCACGGCGGCGGGGATCGCGATGTCGATCGTTCCCTCGACGATCGCCGCCACCCAGGGCGCCAAAGAGGGGCAGGCCGGGCTCGCCTCGGGCCTTGTCAACACCTCTCGCCAGATCGGCGGCGGGCTCGGGCTGGCGGTCCTGGTCACGCTCGCGACCCAGCGCTCGAGCCACCTGATCGGCTCGGGCCAGCAGGTGCCGCAGGCGCTGACCGATGGCTTCCGGCTCGCCTATTTGATCGGCGCCGGCCTGGCCGCGGCGGCGGCGCTGGTCACGTTCACCGTCACTGCCCAAGCCCGCCGGTGCGCCGGTTGCGGCGGCGAGAGCGCCTGGCGGTCGCGATCGCCGTCGTCGTCGCGGGCTTCGTCGCGGTCGATCTCGCGTTCGCCGGCTCCCATGGCGCTCCGGTCGGGGCATACACCACCCGCGGCGCCTACACCTTCGTGACCGCGCCGACGCTTCACCCGCCGAAGCTCCACGCCGACGCGCCGATCCTCGCCGGCAAGCTGGCTCCCGGCTACATCTTCACCGCCAACTTCTACGACCTCAACTACCCACCCGTTGGTCGGCCAGAGCGGGCCGCTGATCCTCGACACCAGCAACCTGCAGCCGGTCTGGTTCCGAGCCCGTTCCGGAAACGCTCGTCGCCTCCAACCTCAGCCTGCAGTCCTATGAAGGCAAGCCTGCGCTCGCCTGGTGGCAGGGCGTCGTAACGAACACCGGCTCGACCGAGAGCGGCGAAGACGTGGTGGTCAACCAGCACTACCAGACGCTCGCCAGGCTGAAGGCGACGGGCGGCTGGGTACTCACCCTGCACGAGTTTCTGATCGACGGAGAAGACGCCTGGGTCACGGCGAACAAGAACATCGCCACAGAACCTGTCCCGCTACGGCGGCGCCTACAACGGGGCGCTGATCGACTCGGCGGTGCAGGAGTACAACCTCAAGACGGGCAAGCTCCTGCGCAGCTGGGACGCGCTCGACCACATCCCGCTGGGCGACTCCTACGCCAGCGTGCCGACCAACGGGTTCCCCTGGGACGCCTACCACGTCAACTCGATCGATCTCTTCGGCAACGAGCGCTTTCTCGTCTCGATGCGCAACACCTGGGCCGCCTACATGGTCAACATCGACACCGGCAAGATCGAATGGACGCTCGGCGGCAAGCGCTCGAGCTTCAATTTCGGCCCGGGCGCCGCCTTCCAGTGGCAGCACGACGTGAAGCTGCAGTCGGACTCGACGGTCACCATGTTCGACGACCACTGCTGCCAGCTCACCGGTGGAGGCACCTCCGTCCCGGCGACCGGGCCCTCGCGCGGGCTCGTGCTCAGGCTCGATCAGAGCACGCGCACGCGACGCTCGCGGCCCAGTACCCAGGCGGCAGGCAAGTTCGAAACCGAATACATGGGCGACACGCAGCCGCTTGCGAGCGGCAACATGTTCGTCGGCTGGGGCTCGGAACCCTACTTCTCGGAGTACGGCCCGTCGGGCAAGCTGCTCTTGGAAGCGAACTTCCCCGGTTCCGACCTGAGCTACCGATCGACCCTTCAGCAATGGGTTGGTCTGCCGCTCTCCCCGCCCGCCGGCGCCGCCCGCCGAACGGACGGCTCCACGACGGTGTACGCGAGCTGGAACGGCGCCACCCGGGTCGCCTCCTGGCGGGTCCTCGCGGGAGCCGGCGCCGGGCGGCTGAAGGCCGTGGCGAGCGCGGCCAGGTCGGGGTTTGAGACGGCGATCCAGCTGCCGGGGACGGCTCCCGGAGCGACGCAGCTTCGAGGTCCAGGCGCTGGACGCCGGCGGCCGGGTGATCGGAGCTTCCCGGCCGTTCACGCGGTAGGGTCGATCGCGATCGGGGTCGCTCCGGCGGCGCAACAGCGAGATGCGACGGGGTTCCAGCGGCGAATGACCACGAGACGAGCAGCCGGCGCGGTGTCCGCGGCACTGAGCATGGCGGTGGCGTTGGCCGCGTGCGGAGGTGCATCTTCCTCGGCCAACTCCGCCGCGATCACCGCTGCCCCCGATCCGACAGCGGACGTCATCGCCGCAGCGGCCAACCCGGTGACCGTCTCGCCGCTGCCGGGCACACTCGATGCCTCACCGAGCACCCAGATCAGCTTCCTCGGTGGACCGGGCACGCGCGTCTCGGACGTGCATGTCGCCGGCTCGCGCAGCGGCTCGCACGGCGGACACCTTCAGGCCTACTCGACTGGCACCGGCGAGAGCTTCCTGCCCTCCCGCCCGTTCGCGCCCGGCGAGCGGGTGACTGTGCACGCCCTCGTCTCGGGCGGCGCCGGCGCCCCAGCGCAGGCGGCGAGCACGACGTTCACGGTCACCCCCGAAACGCCGGTCAGCCAGAAAGAGTTCCCCAACAACCCCGGCAACTCCGAGCGACGTCCAGCACTTCCTCTCCGCGCCCACGCTCACGCCCTCGACCGTGACGGATCACCACCCCCGGCCGAGGCCACGGCGCGAGCCCCGGCGACCTGTTCCTGGCGCCCTACCAGGGCCAGGGCACGCCCGGGCCGATGATCTCTGAACAGGACGGCGCGCTCGTGTGGTTTCACCCGCTGCCCGCCGGGGAGTCGGCGACCAACTTCCAGGTCCAGTCCTACGAGGGCCAGCCGGTGCTGACGTGGTGGCAGGGGCGCATCCTGGAGGTCGGGTTCGGCCAGGGCGAGGACGTCATCTACAACACCTCCTATCAGCCCGTGGCCTATGTCAGGGCCGGCAACGGCTACCACGCCGACCTGCACGAAATCCGCCTGACGCCGCAGGGCACGGCCTGGATCGACGCGTTCGACCCGATCCACCTGAACCTCTCCCGCTACCACGGCTCGGCCGACGCGATCGTCAACGACTCGGTCGTCCAGGAGATCGACGTCAAGACCGGGCTGGTCATGTGGGAGTGGCACGCGCTCGGGCACATCGCGCTGAGCGAATCGCACAACCCGTGCCCCGCTCGGACTGCTACCCGTGGGACTACGTGCACATCAACTCGATCAGCCCAGGGCCGGGGAGCCAGGCGGAAGCGGCGGGCGCCGATCAGCCCGGCAACGTGCTGCTGTCCTCGCGCAACACCTGGACGCTGTATGACGTGGACATCCACACTGGCGCCTTCAGTGGCGCTTGGGCGACCGCGACTCGAGCTTCCGTCTCGGCCCCGGCACGCGCTTTTACTGGCAGCACGACGCCGAATGGCAGCCCGGTGGGCTGATCTCGGTGTTCGACAACGGCTCCGATCCGCCCAAGGAGAAGCAGTCGCGCGGCCTGCTGCTGGACCCCAACACGGCCAACCACACCGTGACCCTCCTCAAGCAGTTCGTCAACCCGACGAAGACGCTGCTCGCCTCCAGTCAGGGCAACCTGCCTCGAGCCTCGCCCGACGGCAACTGGCTGATGGGCTACGGCGGGCTGCCGAACTTCACCGAGTACAACGCCTCCGGGCACAGTCCTGCTCGACGGCACGCTCGGCAAGAACGTGCAGGACTTCAGGACCTACCTCGCGCCCTGGAACGCGCATCCCGGCGAGCACGCCGTCGATCGCCGTCGCAGGCGCACGGCGGCGGCGCCGCGACGGTCGCAGGCGAGCTGGAACGGCGCGACCGAAGTCGCCTCCTGGCAGGTGCTCGCCGGCGCCTCCGCGAGCTCCCTGGCGCCTGTCGCGACGTCCCGAGGCGCGGCTTTCAGACCACCATCCCCTGCCCGCCACCCGCGCGTACGTGGCCGTTCAGGCGCTCAGCGCGGCCGGCACGGCGATCGGGCGCTCGCCGACGGTCAAGGGTTGAGGACGCGGCGCGCCCGAGGCGCGCCGCGCTCAGCTCAGCGCGCTTCCGAGCGGCGCTTCGTGAGCGCGTCCTCGGCAGGCGTCGCGCGTTCGCGCGACTGCCGTGATAGTAGTTGTTCAAACGCCCCCGCGCCCTGGCGCGCGGCGCAGCTGGGGGGCAGCGGCTGGCGCAGCTCCTGCACGAACGCCTTGCGCCATCAGCAACGCCTGCAGCGTGCCCTCCAGTCGGGCTGCCGCCGGCGACGTTGTCGATCTCCAGGCGGCCGCCGCGCGTGCGGTAGTCGTAGAGCTCGCGCTGCTGGCCGTCGGCGCAGCGGCGCGATGTCCGTCGGCCGCCCAGTTGGAGTAGACCGCGTACTTCGCGTCGGGCGTGCGCAGCGCGACGACGTGCAGCGGCGCGTCGGCGGCGTAGAGCTCGATCGCGAACTCGGTCACGATCTCGTCGGTGGCGTGCAGCACGTAGGGGCGGCCCGGCGCGGCGGGGTCGGCGAGGATGCCGCGAGGTCCAGCCGCCCGGCGATGTGCGCGTAGTGCGGTCGCGCGCGCCACGCGTTCGAGCCGCTCGCGATCGTCAGCAGCAGCGGCGCGACGTCGACGCTCGAGGTCAGCTGCGTGCGCGCGCGCTCGGGCGCGCGCGTCAGCTCGCCGCGGGGGTCCGTGACGATCAGCGGCACGCGGATCCCCTCCTCGTAGGCGCCGGCGCCCTTGCCGCGCAGGCCGTGCGAGGCGCCGTACTCGCCGTGGTCGGAGGTGAACACGACGACCGTGTTCGCCGCGACCTCGGGCCGGCTCTCGAGCGCGTCGCAGCACGCGGCCGATCTGCCCGTCGACCTCGCGCTGCAGCTTGACGTAGAGGTCGAGGAACGGCAGCCACGCCTGTGCCGACTTCGGGCCCGGTGAACGGCACCGGCGCCGAACGACGGCGCGCGGTGTCCTGCAGCGAGCGCTGCAGCGCGGGGCTTGCCGCGCTCGATCAGCTGCTCGGGCGTCTCGAAGTTCGGCGGCAGCGCGTCGACGACGCTCGGCGCGCGTGCCTCGGCCGGCACGCGGTCGCTCCACCGTACCACCAGGCGATGTCGTGGGGGTTGACGAACGAGACCGTCGTGCACCACGGCCCGGCGCCGCCTCCGCCGCGAACCAGTTCGTCGAACTGCTCGGCGATCGCGCGGGTCCACGCGCCAGCCCTGGCCGGGCGCGCCGTCGGGCGAGGGGTAGGTGCCGCCGGAGAAGCCGTAGCGCTCGAGCGCACGCGCGCCGTTCGCCGGCGTCCAGCGGTTGTCGCCGTGGGTCAGGTGCCACTTGCCGTACCAACAGGTGTGGTAGCCGTGCTCGCGCAGCATCGTGCCCCAGGTCGGGAAGCCCGGGTTCGAGCGTGCTGGCCGCCGGTGATCATGCAGCCGGTCTGGTGGGTGTACAGGCCGGTCAGCAGCGCCGAGCGCGCGGGCGTGCAGTCGTTGGAGGCCGTGTAGTGGCGGGCGAACGAGACCGCCCCGTCGCGCAGGCGCGCATGTTCGGCGGCAGGCCGGCCGCCGCGCGCGCCGGCGCCGAACCACTGCGGGATAGCGCAGCTGGTCGACGATGATCACGAGGATGTTCGGCTGCACCGGGCGCCGGCTGGCGGCGGTTCGCCCGCCCGCCGACGCCGGCGGGGGGGTCTGCGATGCGGCCGATCCATCGTTGGCATCGGCCAGCCTTGAGATCGCCAGGCCTCCGCCGAGCGCCGCGCCGCCCGCGATCAGCCCTTTCGCGATGAACGTGCGCCTGTCGACGCCGCTGGCGGTTTTTCTGTCGCTTTTCTTATCCTCGTCTGCTCTCATACCGTATGCGCGCCTTCGATCGTCGGCTTGGCGACAGTGGTGGTGTTCGGCGTCGTCCCTGCGAGCACCTCCGCGGCGACTGGCTCCGGCGTGCCCGCCAGGCACATTGAACACCCCCGCGCCGCTGGATGGCGCGGTCGCTTCTCAGCGGGGGCAGGGTACCGCGCTTGTCGCGCTTGCACTGGCGCCGTCCAGGAAGGTGACTTCGACGCCGAACGCGAACCCCCCGCGGGGACAGTGCCCGGGCACCGCAATGCCGCGGGGATGGAATGGCACGACTCTCCTGCCCACGCGCCGATAGTAGGTCAGGCCGAGCGGTCCGATCGTCGAGCGCATGCGCGTGACGGCGATGTCGGCGCCGCCGGGCCATGTGGGGATCAGCGGGATGGTGGTGTTCAGGCGCCCGCTGGACGGACCGTTGGCATCGAGCACCTCTCCCGGAAACACGAGTTGGCCGGCGACCGGCGCCTTGCCTTCGGCGTAGAACAGCACTTCGAGGTGTTCGCTGTTGGGCTCACCCACGAGCGTCGTCAGGCGGGCCCCCTCCAGCACCGTTTCGTCTTCGGCGGAAACCGCGACGAGCGCGCTGCCGAAGCCGATGCGGGCGTTGGCGGGGCATCCGGCCGGGCCCTGCGCGAGCAGGGCGGCTGGGGCGCAGTTGGCCAGCCCGAGCGTGCTCGTGGCCAGTCCCAGACCCGCGGGCAGGCGCAGATCGACGTCGGTCACGGGCGAGGGCGCCTGCCCGGGGATCGTGCCGTGGATCTGGAAGCCGAACTCGATCGTCGTGCGCGCCTCCAGGCGGTCGGGTTTGAAGGCCGTTTCCAGCGTTACCGTCTGTCCGGCGTGCGCCGCCGCCGGCGCCCACATGCAGAGTGCGAGCGTGGCGAGCGCGCATACGCGTAGGGCGTGTACAGCGCGCCGGTGGTGTCGGGCGCGCCGGGGGTGTCGCGCGCCGAGGGCGAGTCGGGCGAGTCCCATCAGCCTGGGGAGCGCCGAGTCCTCCGTGGTCTTTTCGCGCGGCGCCTCGCCCTGCCGTGACACGCCGCCCTCGCCCCTACAGCCTGATCTTGCCATGGACATGCACGGTCAGCGCGAACGTTTCGCGGTCGATCACGCCGCTGATGCCGATGTCGGCTCCCGATGCGTGCGCGAAGCCGCCGGTTCCGCCGGCGATCGCGATCGTGCCGCCGAAGTACCCGTCGGCGCCCTTCTGCTCAAACCGCGCCGAGCCCGTACCGGTGACGGAGCCTCCCCTGGGCTTGACCGTGAACGCGGCCGTGACGTGGTTGGCGGCCATGATCGTCAGGTGGACCGAAATCGAGCAGCTGTAGGTGCCGCCGGCGCGTCCCCCCTCGTCGATGGTGTCCCCCGGTTCGCCGACCGGGTGCAGATATCCCGTCTCCTGCAGGTTGACTTCCCGCGCCGCCGCCGCCGGGCCGCCGGTGAGGGCCGCGGTGGCCGTGCTCGGGCGCGAGGCCGTCGCCCACGACGCGCCCGGGCCGATGATCAGCGCGCCGATCGCGCACAGCGCCAGCGCTACGGCCAGCTTGCGCGGGGTGCTCGCGAGCGTGGCGCTCGCGCCGGCCAGGACGCGCATCGGGCGCGTATCGCAAAGACCGGAGGTCTGTAGCTGACGGTGCTCCACTTGTTCGGACTAGCAGTATACCCCGATCGGTTCCGATGGTCAGGATCACCCTCTCGGTCGCCCGACTTGCCCCGGCGGGTTGACTGCTCGCGCCACAACTCGCGCCAGTCCCCACGAAAACCAGGTTGATGGTTGGGCACGAGACGGAAGGGGGGAGATTCGAACTCCCGAGACGGGGTTACCCGCCTGCCGGTTTTCAAGACTGCCGCAAAACCGCATGGTTGAGCCATAAACTGACTGCTCGCGCCACAACTCGCGCCAGTCCTCGCGAAACTGTCGGGCATCGGTCGCGAAACCGGGCACGAGCCGCAGGTGCAGTCCTCCCCAATCACGCAGCGCGTCCCAGACGCGCTCCGCGCTCGCGTCGATCACGATTTCCTTGCGAATCGAAGCCATCGCTGCCGAGATTATGCCTGGGCGGGCAGCCCGAACGACTCGACCAGCGACGGCGTGCGGAAGTGGATGATCTCGGCGATTCGCTCAGCCTCGAGGGTCAGGACTGTCACGCCATGTGCGGCGTAGATACCCGAGCTGTTGAGCTCGTAGGCGCCGACCGCCAGCTGACCGTTGGCCGCTGTGGGCAGCATGCGCCAACTCCGCGCGCCGTCGAATACCGCGCCGCGCAGCACGCTCTCGATCGCGTCGCGTCCGTGATACCAGCTCGGGATCGGGGGCATCGCGAGCGTCGCGGTGTCGGTAAGCATCCCGACGATCGTGTCCACGTCGTTGCGGGCCCATGCCTCGACGTAACGTTGGACGATGCCTCTCAGCTGCTCATCGCCCAGCGAGCGGAGCGTCGCCTGCTGGCTGCGCTCCGGCTGTCGCTCCTCCAGCGTCGCGTGCGCGCGCTGCAGGGCGCTGTAGACCGAGGCCGGCGTCGTCTCGAGCGCCCCGGCGACCTCGGCGCCGGAGAAGCCGAGAACGTCGCGGAGGATGAGCACCGCCCGCTGCCGAGGCGGTAGAAGCTGGAGCGCGGCGACGAACGCGAGCTCGATGCTCTCGCGCTGCTCGTAGCGGGCCTCCGGTCCGGCGAGGCCGAGCTGCTCGTCGGGATACGGGTCCATCCACACGGACTCGAGCAGCGGCGCTGCGACCGGCTCGTGTGGATCCGCGGGTGGGCCGTAGTCGATCGGCAGCACACGCGTAGGTCTGCGCTCGATCGCGCGCAGGGAGACGTTCGTGGCGATCGAATACAGCCAGCTTCGCAGCGAGCTTCGCCCCTGAAACGAGGACAGACTCCGCCACGCAAGCAGCAGCGTCTCCTGCACGGCATCCTCGGCATCCTGCAGGGAGCCGAGCATCCGATAGCAGTGCGCGTGAAGCGGCCGCCGATGCGGCTGCACCAGCTCGGCGAACGCTGCCTGATCCCCACCGTTAGCTGCCTCGATTAGCTGAGAGTCGGTCATCTGATCCCTCGCACGAGGGTACCCTTCGGCTGCCAGAGCGCGATCTCGCCACCATCGCTCCTGGACAGCACGCTGCGCCATCCAGCCGGCCCCTCGCGTGGCTGCAGCAACACCGCCGCTCCAAGTGCCCGCCCGCGCTCGGTCATCGCCTCGATCTCCTGTACCTCCACGTAGGGAAGCCAGATCGGCCGTCGTGCACCGCACTCGACGATCCCGCCATCGAGCGCGCCGCCAAGGGCCAGGCAGTGGTAGGTGCCCGACCGACAGTGCAGGCGCTCTGTCCGCCAACCGAGCAGCTCGCGATAGAACGTGCTCGCGCCTGACAGGTCGTGGGTATGCAGCTCGAGATGCACGAGCCTGGCTGGTTGATGATCACGTGTGTCTCTCATTCGCGGACGGGCTGATAGGTGAGGCGGGCGAGGTCGTCGACGGTCCGGATCTCGACGAGGCGCATGGGGTTCTCCTCGCTGGTCTCGCCGAAGAGGCGCTCGCCGGCCCCGAGGACGACCGGGTAGATCATCAGGCGCAGCTCGTCGACGAGGTCGTGCCGCAGCAGCGCGTGCCATAGCTGGAAGCTGGCCGGGACGAGGATCTCCCCAAGTAGCTCCTGCTTGAGCTTCGAGACCTCGTCCACTGCGTCGCCCTTCAATACGGTCGTGTTGTTCCAGTCGGGATCCTCGAGGGTCGAGGACACGACGTACTTGGGCATGCTGTTCAACCTGTCCGCCAAATCGCCGCCCCGCGACGGCCATACCGCTGCAAGGAACTCGTAGCTCCGGCGACCCAGCAGCAAGGCCTCGGCGCCCAGGTTCTCGTCGAGCAGAACCTTCGCCGCCTGCTCGCGACCCTGGTCGCCGATACGACCGACCCAGCCGCCGAGCCTGAAGCCCTCGCGGCCCGCCGGGTCCTGGACGACTCCGTCGAGCGTTACGTTCTCGCTTATCACGATCTTTCCCATCTCCGTTCTCCTTTGCATGTCCGGTTGGACTGTTTCCAACTGAGATACGAGCCGGCGGCGAAATCCAACGCTCGCTCGCAGATGCAAAGTTTCGTGAGCAGCGATGGATTTGCGTGTGCGCTCGTATCTCTGTTCTCAAAAGGGCGATCCAGGTCGTCGAGGACACAGATCCAAGGAGCTACACATGACAATTACCGACAAGACAATCCTGATCACCGGTGCCAACCGCGGTCTCGGGCAGGCGCTGGTCGATGAAGCCCTCCGGAGGGGCGCGACGCGGGTGTATGCCGCGTCACGCCAGCCGATCGTCCACCCGGATGACCGTGTCACGCCCGTGATCATGGACGTGACCGACTGGGCGCAAATCAAGCGGGCGGTCGAGAGCGTCGACTCGCTCGACATCCTGATCAACAACGCCGGTGTGTCGCTGCCCGATGACCTGAGCAGTCGGGCCGCGTTCGAGCAGCACTTCGAAGTCAACGTCTACGGCCCGTTGATGGTGACCCAGGCGTTGCTGGCGTCGCTGACCGAGAGTAGGGGACGGGTCGTCAACGTCGTCTCGATCGGGGCGCTCGCCGCGGTGCCGATCCTCCCGGCCTATTCGGCCTCGAAGGCGGCGGCGTTCTCGGTAACACAGTCGCTGCGCGCGCTCCTGGCCGGACGTGGCGTCAAGGTTCATGCCGTCCTGCCGGGTCCGATCGACACCGACATGATCCGCGACCTCCCGATCCCGAAGACCCCGCCGGAGTCGGTCGCCCAAGCCATCTTCGACGGACTGGAGAACGAGGAGGAGGAGGAGATCTTCCCCGACCCGTTCTCACAGACGCAGGCCGAGAGCTGGCGCACGGGCGCGGCCAAGGAGCTCGAGCGCCAGAACGCCGCGCTCGTACCCGCCGAGGCCATCGCTGCCTAAACGCCCGCCACAGACCGCCGATCAGCCCGCCGAATCCCCGAAGCTGGCCCGTGGCCGTTCCCACGGTTGCGGGCCAGCGCGGCCGTCGCGCTGGTGACATTCACAAGAGCAACCGGACGCTACCCGCAGCTCGCCGAAGCCGCGCGCAAGACCCACCGCGTCATCCCCATAATCGTCCTCACACCACCAACGAGCGAATCGAGGTAGCGATGAACCCTGAACCGAACAAGCTCAGGCGGACGGAAGCCGATGTAACCGACCCGGTGGAGCGCCCCGTGGTGGTCGATCGGAACACGTTTGGAACCGAGCTCGATGCCCTCCGGATCCGCGAGAAGGCGCACACTCGCGAGGGCGACGCGATCGCGGCGGTACGTCGCCGGCTCCCGATGGTCGAGATGGACCCGAGCCTCCCGCTGATCGGCCCGGACGGTCCGGTGAGCTTGCTGGACGCGTTTGAGGGCCGCCGGCAGCTGATCGCCTACTACTTCATGTGGTACGCCGGGGAGACCGCGGCCGAGCAGTGCGAGGGCTGCACGCACTACACCACGCAGGTCGGCGAGCTCTCCTACCTGCGCTCGCGCGGCGTCACCTACGCCACGTTCTGCCAGGGGCCATACGAGGAGAGCGTTCGCTACCGCGACTTTATGGGCTGGGAGATGCCGTGGTATTCGGCCCAGGACTCGCTCGACACGCTGCTCGTCGGGCGGGAGGTCGGCAAAATGCACGTGGTGTGCTATCTGCGCGATGGCGACAGAGTCTTCGAGACTTACTGGACCACCCGCCGCGGCGTCGAGGCGATGGACTACAGCTACGGACTGCTCGACCTGACCGTCTACGGCCGGCAGGAGACCTGGGAGGACTCACCCGCCGGCTGGCCACAATCCCCCGTGATGTCTCATCTACGCACCAACGGACGACCCACCGCCCAGTGGTCCCGCCTGCAAGCCGGGCGCTCGGATGAGCTCGGGGCCGCGGGGCGCTGAGTGAATCCCACCGTTGCGCGGCTGAGCTGCCCACCGGGCTGCAGCCGCCCTCCCGCATCGTGCAAACACCATACGCCCGCGCACGTCAGGCGAGCGGAAGCCCGCGCATCGCCGTGCGTCAGTCCTGGGCTTCGTCCAGGGCGGCACAGTCATCGTCTCGGTGTTGGACTTCCGCTTGCGGCAGGGATGCGGTGGTCCCGAGTCCCCTGGTTGTGGCGAATTGCGAGGCCAGCTCGGCCATAGGACTCTGCCCTGGTTTGGCCAGGCGACACCCTGGTAGGTCACGGTACGGATCTCTGATCGGTCGGGCATTCGCGCAAGGGGGTATAGCCTGGCCGGATGACCCCGGTGCCGCCTGCCAGGCATCTGTTGCGCGCACGCGATCTCGCGGACCGCCACTACGCCGAGCCGATCGGCGTCTGCGAGATGGCGGCCGCCGCCGGGCTGTCGCGGGCGCACTTCAGCCGCGAGTTCAGCCGCACGTTCGGGGAGTCGCCGAAGGCCTACCTGATGACCCGTCGGCTCGAGCGTGCCGCCGCGCTCCTGCGCAACACCGACCGGTCGGTGAGCGAGATCTGCCTTGACGTCGGGTTGGTTGGTCTCGGGTCGTTTACGACCAGCTTCAAGCGCCACTTCGGCACGACGCCGGCGGAGTACCGCGCGAGCTTCCCGCCGGCCTCCACCCAAGTGATCATTCCCGCCTGTTACGTACGCCTGTACGGCCGCCCGCAACACAGCACAAAGGGAGAAGACCGGGCGGCGGCGGCGGACTAGCCTGCCTCTCAGCACACCACTGAAAGGAGCAACGATGCAGGTGCAAAACGCACAACTCTGGGTCCACGACCAAGACGAAGCGCTCGACTTCTATGTCGGCAAGCTCGGCTGGGAGGTCCGCAACGACGTCACGATGCCCGAGCTCGGTGCCTTCCGCTGGCTGACGGTCAGCCCGCCGAGCCAGCCCGACTTCGCCGTCGTGCTGATGGCGATCCCGGGCCCACCGGTGATGGACCCAGAGACCGCCGACCAGGTCCGCTCGTTGATGGCGAAGGGGTTCGCCGGGACCGTATTCCTGGTAACCGACGACGTGGACGCCGACTACAAGCGCCTCAGCGAGGCCGGAGTGGAGTTCACAGCGGCGCCGACCGACATGCCTTACGGCCGCGATTGCGGGCTGCGCGACCCGTCCGGCAACCACTTGCGGCTGGCCCAGCTCGCGCCGCAGTTCGCCGCGGCGTAACGCGCTTCACCGGGGGCGCCCTGCCCGGGGCGTCCCCGGTTCTCATGCCCGTGGCGGGCTCGCGCCGCCGATCGAGTTGGCGGGTCTTGACCCTTCAGGGTGATGGCAGCCGCAGTCCTCGCCGCCGGCATCATGTCGCGCTGAGGGCACAAGCCACGCTCATGGGCTACCGTGGCTCAGTCGGGGAATCAGCCCGGCGAACCTACGACGAGCTGGAGGCGGAGATGGCGTATGTGATCGTCAACGACTTCGAGGGCGCTACGAAGGAGCAGTACGACGCCACCACCGCGGTGGTGCACCCGCCCGGTGGCCTGCCCGCCGGCCAGACCCGTCACTACGCCGGGCCGAGCGCCAACGGTTGGGTCGTGGTCGCGGTCTGGGAGTCGAAGGCGATCTGGGAGGAGTTCCGTGACGAGACGCTGCTGCCCGCTTTTCAAGCAGGGCAGTCCGTTTTGCCCGGCCCACCGAAGACAACGGAGTTCGAGGTCGAGGTCGAGCTCTAGAGGCAACCCCGCCGACCGAGACGGTTGGCTCTCGTCTTGAGCGCCAGCGAGATCAGGGCAACCAGGGAGGTAGCGTGAACGTAGCGTCCCTCTCAGACCGTGGCGGTGCTCGCGCCCGACCGCCCGCCAGTCGCAAGCTGTACGTTCACACGCTCGGGCTGGCGCTCGAGTGCTCACTCGATGACTATCACCACAGCGAGCCTCCCGGTGCGATGTCATCCAAAGAAAATTCGGGGCGTGTCGATTTCGTCCGACCTCGTTCGACGTGCGGGTAGAACCCACCCACCCACCACAAGGAGGCACCAATGCGTTTCATGGTTCTGGTCCCCGGGAGCCCGCGAGTCCGAGGCGGGCGAGATGCCCAGCACCGAGCATCCTGGGGGAGATGACGAAGTACAACGAAGAGCTCGTCAAGTCGGGCGTGATGCTGGCCGGCGAGGGCCTGCACCCGACCTCCAGGGGCGCGAAGGTCCGCTTCAACGGCAGCGAGCGCACCGTCATCGACGGTCCGTTCACCGAGGCCAAGGAGCTCGTCGCGGGCTACTGGGTCTGGGAGTGCTGCTCGCGCGAGGAGGCGATCGAGTGGCTCAAGCGAGCGCCGTTCGGCGGCGGTGTCGAGATCGAGCTGCGCCAGATCTTCGAGGCCGAGCGACTTCGGCGAGCAGCTGACGCCGGAGCTGCGCGAGGCCAACGAGCGGCTGCGCGAGCAGGCCGCCCAGAATTAGGCCCGCCCACCCGTGAGCCCGTCGGCCACCCATCGTGCGATCGACGCCGTCTGGCGGATCGAGTCGGCCCGGCTGATAGCCGGGCTGACTCGCATCGTGCGCGACGTGGCGGTGGCCGAGGACCTGGCCCAGGACGCGCTCGTCGCCGCGCTCGAGCAGTGGCCTGCGTCGGGCATCCCAGATAAGCCGGGCGCATGGCTGATGGCCACCGCCAAGCGCCGGGGCATCGATGAGCTGCGCCGGCGCGTCACGCTCGAGCGCAAGCGCGAGCTGATCGGGCGCGAGCTGGAAATCCTCCAGCAGCTCGACCAGCCCGACCTCGCCGCGCAGGTCGAAGACGTGCAGGACGATGTGCTGCGCCTGATCTTCATGACGTGCCATCCGGTCTTGTCCCGGGAGGCGCGCGTCGCGCTGACGCTGCGCCTGCTCGGCGGCCTGTCGACGCCGGAGATCGCGCGCGCGTTTCTCGTGTCCGAGGGCACGGTCGCGCAGCGCATCGTCCGCGCCAAGCGCACGCTCACCGAGGCGCGCGTGCCGTTTGAGCTCCCCGGTCGCGACGAGCTGACCGAGCGCCTGTCGGCGGTGCTCGAGGTGATCTACCTGGTGTTCAACGAGGGCTACGCGGCGAGCGCCGGCGAGCACTGGATCCGCCCGGCGCTGTGCGCGGACGCCCTGCGCCTGGGAAGGATCCTCGCAGCGCTGATGCCCCGCGAGCCCGAGGTCCACGGCCTGCTCGCCCTGATGGAGCTCCAGGCCTCGCGGC
The DNA here is from genome assembly GCA_963839965.1 of uncultured Solirubrobacterales bacterium. GTDB lineage: Bacteria > Actinomycetota > Thermoleophilia > Solirubrobacterales > Solirubrobacteraceae > Palsa-744. The sequence goes on along the minus strand of CAWIWX010000002.1, from coordinate 528,170 downwards.
TGCGGGCGCGGGTCGGGCCGCACGGGGAGCCGGTGCTGCTCGCCGATCAGGACCGCGCGCGCTGGGACCATCTGCTCGTGCAGCGCGGCCTCGCCGGGCTGCGGCGCGCCGAGGAGCTCAGCGGCGCGCTGGGGCCGTACACGCTGCAGGCCGCGATCGCCGCCTGCCACGCGCGGGCCCGCAGCGTCGAGGAAACCGACTGGCCGAGGATCGTCGCGCTCTACGACGCCCTGGCGGCCCTCACCGGCTCCCCGGTCGTGGAGCTCAACCGCGCAGTGGCGGTGACGATGGCCTTCGGTCCCGAGGCCGGGCTCGAGCTCGTCGATTCGCTCGCCGACGAGCCCGCGTTGCGTGGCTACCATCTGCTGCCCAGCGTGCGTGGCGACGTCCTCGTGCGCCTGGGGCGGCTGGCGGAGGCCCGCGAGGAGTTCGAGCGCGCAGCCGAGCCTGTGCGACAACGAGCGCGAGCGCGAGCTACTGCTCTCACGCGCGGCCGCCTGTGAACCAACGACAAATTGAGGAGGCAGGTGTTCATGCCGAGATTCGTAACAATCGGATATGGAGATCGCGCAGGGTACGACAGGACTGACCCTAAAGTTCGCGACGCGGCCCATCAACACGACGCGCGTCTGCATGCAGGCGGAGCGTTGATGGGTAGAGCCGGTAGCGAAGAAGGCGGGGACCACCACCCACGGCTTGATAGCGATTCCACACCTCGGGGCTTTCCACTGCTCGCGCCAAACTCGCGCCAGTCGTGACACAATTAACTGGCGCGAGTCGGTTCCAGACCCCTACGGAAGGGGGGAGATTCGAACTCCCGAGACGGGGGTTGCCCGCCTGCCGGTTTTCAAGACCGGTGCATTCAACCGCTCTGCCACCCTTCCCAGCGCGGACTCAAAGGAAGGCTAGTGGATAGGTGCGGCGACGGAACCGGACTCAGGCGCAGTGCGGTTCTCGGTCCGCTCGGCTGGGCCTAGCTGCACTGGATGCCGAAGAAGAGTGCGTTACGCCCTCGGTCCTCGCCCAGCAGTCACTGGCCGAGTGCGTTCAGACGGTTACGAGACTCGGCGCGGTGCGGCCATCCAGCACGGCATCGATGTTGTCGAGCGCGAGCATCCCGACCGCGGTCTGATCTGGCTACGCTTGTCCCTCATATGACGTCTAACGCCGATGATTCTCTGGCAGTGCCGGCTCGGGTGCTTTCGAGTACTCAGCTTGCGTTGCTTGCGCAGCGCGGCGAGGAGCTCACTGCCGAGGTGGGCGAGAAGCTGTATGAGATCGGCGACGCGACTTACCCGTTCATCGCGATCCTCGAGGGTGAGGTGGCGGTGTTGGATGGCGCGGGGCACGAGATCGTGCGTCACGGCAGCTCTGGCTTTCTTGGGGAGGTCAACCTTCTCAGCGGACAGTCGGTGTTCGTCACCGCGGTCGTCACCCAGCCGCTGCGCTACATCTCTCTCCCGCGTGAGGAGTTGCGAGCGTTGCTGTTCGACGATCCCGCGCTCTCGGATCTGATCCTCGGCGCCTTGGTGGAGCGCCGCGAGCTGCTTCAGCGCCGCCAAGGCATCGGACCAGAGATCATAGGCCCGCGCGAGTCGCCCGACACGCGCCGGCTGCTCGAGTTCGCGCGAGCCCAGCGGCTTCCCCACACCTGGGTCGATCCCATCGAGACGACCGACGGTGCTGGCCTGGCAGCGGAGCCCTCTGCGTCCGCGACGGCGCTGGTGCGTCTGCCTGGCGGGGTGGAGCTTCTGAACCCGAGTAACGGCGAGCTCTCGCGGGCGCTCGGCATCGGCAGGGAGCTCGCGCCGCGTGAGGAGGTCGATCTTCTGATCATCGGCGGCGGCCCTGCGGGAATGGGTGCAGCCGTGTATGGCGCTTCAGAGGGATTGGATACGCTGATCGTGGAGAGCAGCGGCATCGGCGGTCAGGCAGGCACCTCGCGCAGGATCGAGAACTACCTGGGCTTCCCCGCCGGGATCAGCGGCAGCGAACTGATCAGCCGTGCCGCTACCCAGGCGCGCAAGTTCGGCGCCCGCCTGGCCTCGCCCTACCGCGCCCAGGAGCTACAGCCCGGGATCGAGCGTCACCTCGTGAAGCTCGAGGACGGCAACGAGATCGCTGCACATGCGGTGCTGCTCACCACGGGCGCCGAATACCGGCGTCTGCCCGTGGCGGGACTCGAGGAGTACGAGGGGGTGAGCGTGTTTTATGCCGCCGGGCCGCCGGAGGGTCAGCTCTGCACCGCACAGCGTGTGGCGGTCGTCGGCGGGGGCAACTCCGCCGCCCAGGCTGCCGTCTGGCTGGCGCGCGGGGGCGCGCTTGTCACGCTCCTGCATCGCCGCGGCGATCTGCAGGAGACGATGTCGCAGTATCTGATCGACGAGCTCGACCGCTACGGGGTCGCCGTGCGCGATCGTTCCGAAATCGCCAGCCTGCAAGGAGAGCACGGGCGATTGCGCGCGGTCACGCTCGCCGACGGGGAGCAGTTGCCGTTCTCCTTCCTGTTCCTGTTCCTTGGCGCTAGGCCTTGCACCGAGTGGCTCGGTGAGGTCCTCGCGCGTGACGGCGACGGTTTCATCCTGACCGGCGCGGAGGTCGGCGCCGAGGGCCTGCTCGAGACGAGCGTGGCGGGCGTCTACGCGGCCGGCGACGTGCGCGCGGGCTCGATCAAGCGCTGTGCGACCGCGGTTGGCGAGGGCGCTGCCGTGGTCCAGTTCGTACACGAGCGCTTGGCCCGCGCGACCGTCCAACCCGGTGTCCGTGCCGGAAGATGACAAACTCGATCGACGGAGAGGTGAGAGCCATGGCACGCCGCATCGCACATCACGCAACCTCCTCCGAGAAAGTGTTGTCGGGACAGTCCCCCGCCACATGGTCGCCGACGAGCGTCCGAATGATCCTCGTCAACGTGTCAGAGCACCCCGACAGCTCGATCGGGGAGATCGCATCGAGGACGGGCTTTCCCCAGAGCCACGTGTCCGCATCCGCGCCACCCGGCGCTCCACACCGCGCGCGCAAACCCGAGACAGCCTCTAAACTGGCCGGACCTCCAGGAGAGGTGGCCGAGTGGCTGAAGGCACTCGCCTGCTAAGCGAGTATGGGGGTCAAACTCCATCGCGGGTTCGAATCCCGCCCTCTCCGTCACCGTCGCGCCTGACGCTGCGCCGTCGCGGTCGCTCAAGGCAAATCGAGCACCAACAGCAGGGCGTCCTCGACCGCGCGCAACTCGTCACGCTTCAGATGTCCGGCTCGCTCACCGAGCGCGCGGGCGTCGACAGCGCCAACCATCTCGCAAAGGATCTGTGTCGGTTGGCCATCGACCGTGACTTCTGGATGAAAGCTGGCTGCGAACGCCGAGCGCGACGTCGGGCAGATGACGATCGTGGAGAGAGCGAGCAGATCGTCGGCTTGGACGATCACCGCGTACCGGCGCCCCTCCTGAACGTGACCGCGCTTGCCTGGGAGCTTGATGCGGTGGACATCACCACGGACCACGCAGCGTCTCCATGAGGTCGGCGACCTCGCGTGCTTCCCTCACGTAGCCCTTGTCTGCCATCAGGCGCCTCACCTCTGCTGCAAGCCCACCGCGCCTACGCTCGCGCTCGGCCGTCTCGGTGATCGCCTGCCTCGCCGCCTCGGCGCGGCTCAAGCCTCGCCGCCTCGCAATCTGATCGAGTGCGCTCAGCCCGTCGCGTCCCAGACGCAGCGAGAGCGGATGAGGAGCCGGAGCCGATGTCACTCCAGCAGTGTAGCGCAAAGTACACTACATGCGTAGAGGACGATGCCTCCCCGCCCTCCCCGTTTCCGCCAGGGTGCGAGGCGCTTGTCGAACTCGCTGGCACGGGGCTCGGGCTACTCCTGGGGCAGCGCTTTGTACAACCGCGCGACGACGCCCGCGGCCGGCTTGGACCGGCCGGCGTAGGTGTAAAGGCCCTTCTGGTCGAGCCCTTCGAGCAGGCGCACGTGCGGCAGGACCTCGTGGATCGAGCCGCCCTCGAAGGTGGGGGTGAGCGGGTAGTCGCGCAGCAGGTACACGAACATGCCGCTGAGCTCGGGGTCGGCCTCGTAGATGTCGATGTGCCGTGCCAGCAGCTGGGACTGGTAGCCGTAGCCGCCGGGGCTGCCCGGGGGGTTCAGCCCGTTGGATTCGGCGCCGAACTCGCTGATCACGAGCACCTTGCCGGCGAACGTGCGCTGCATCGCCCGAAGGCGGCGGGAGATTTCCGCGCCGACGGCCGCCGGGGAGTCGTGGGGGTGGTCATACCAGCCCGAGTAGTCGGTCTCGGCGACCGCGTCAACTTCGCGGTACAGCGCGCCGGGGTGGGCCGGCGGATGATCGCCCCATACGTCCACCGCGACCATGCGACCCGGATCGTGGGAGTGCAGCCAGCGGGTCAGCGACTCCACGTAGGAGACCTCGTCGGAGTCGCGCCCATTCTCGGCGATCTCATCGACGAGGTTCCAGGCGAAGATCGACGGATGCAGCTCATCGGCGAGCGCCGCGGTGCGCGCCTGGCGTTCGGCGGCGGCGAGCAGCGCCGGGGTGCTGGAGTACCACATCGCCGCGCCTTCGACCGGGCCGATCCCCTGCCACACGAGGATCCCCGCCGCGTCGAGCCGTTCGAGCAGCGACGGGTACAGCGGGTGCTGGGTGCGCACCGCGTTCGCTCCAATCGCCTTGACCTCCGCCACGATCTTGTTCTCATCGCCCGGCGTCAGCGCGTCCCCGTGCCCGAGCGCGTCCTCCTGGATCGACGCGCCGTGCAGGAGCAGAAGCCGCCCGTTCAGGTACACGTGCCCGCCGTGCCAGGCGATCTGGCGCAGTCCCACGCGCGCGGACCAGCTCGACTCGTGCCCGACCGCCAGCGTCAGCTGGTAGAGGCTCGGGCTCGCCGGCGACCAGAGCGCCGGTTCCGCCACGTTCACGCTCGTGCTCACGCTCGCGCTCTGGCCGTGGGCGAGATGCTGTTCGGGGAAGTGCAGCGCGATCGTCTGCGACCCGTGCACGAGCGTGCCTTCGACGGCGAGCGCCCGTCCGGAGGCGGCGTTGTTACGCACCTGCACGCTGACCTTCACGGTCGCTGTCTGCGTGACCGGGATGTTCGGGCGCGGGGGGGGGGGGGGGGGGGGGGAGGGGTAGTCGGGGGAGGGTGGTCTGGATCGCCGGGTCCGACAGTTCGCTCGGGCCGATCGCGCGCACGTCGACCTCGCCGTCCAAGCCGCCCCAGTTGAACCAGGTGCGGTGAAAGCCTTCTTTCTCCTGCCTGCCCGGGTCACGCCAGTCCACGCGCACGACCAGCGTGTGCGTGCCTGCGGTGAGCCGCTCGCGCAGTTCGAAGGGCAGGTAGGAGCCCCTGTGCGAGCCGATCGCGTGCCCGTCGATCCAGACGTCGGCGATGAAGTTGGCCGACTCGAACGTCAGCGCGTAGACGCCCGCGGCCGGGACGTCGAGGGTGGTCCGGTACCACGCGACCGAGCCTTCGTAGTTGGCCTGCGCCGCCGGGCCGCTGTAGGGGTATGGCTGGACGACGTTGGGCACGCTCACGCTCGCGCCAGCGAACCCGCCGCGCCGCCACCCCAGTCGCAGGCCGCGGTCGGACGGATCCCTGCGCAGCGTCCAGCGCGTGAGCGCGGTGCGCCCGCCCGGGCCTTCGGCGATCGAGGAGGCGCTCGGCAGCGCTTCCACGCTCGTGGACTGCGGCCGCGCCGCGCCGGGGGAGAGCAGGCCGAGCAGCAGCAGCGCGGCGAGCGCGGCGCAGATTCCTGTGCCGAGCGCAAAGGCCGTCTTCTTGGGGAAGGTGAGCATCCTCAGGGCTTCAACAATGGCGCACGTCGATCAGAGCGGCGCGACGGGCGCCAGCATACGCTCAAGCAGCAGCCGCGCGCCGACCTTGGACAGCGGTTCGTTGAGGTTGCCGCACTTCGGCGACTGCACGCATGACGGGCACCCCTCCGCGCAGCCGCAGCCTGAGATGAGGCGGTGGGCGTCCGCGCACAGCTCCTCGAAGCGTCCAAAGGCGGTGCGCGCGATGCCGATGCCGCCGGGGTGCCCGTCGTAGATGAAGATCGTGGGGCGGCCCGTCTGGGGGTGCAGGTTCGTGGACAGCCCGCCGATGTCCCAGCGGTCGCACATTGCGATCAAGGGCAGCACCGCGATCTGGGCGTGCTCGGTGGCGTGCAGGGCGCCGAGCAGGGACTCCAGGGGGATCGTCTCTTCCAGCTCGGCAGGATCCAGCTCGAACCAGAGGGCCTGCGTGGAGAAGCTCGTTTCGGGCAGGTCCAGCGCGATGAGGTCGATCTGCGCGTGGTCTATAAGGCGCCGGCGCTGGTAGGCGAGCACGGTCTCGGTGACCGACACCTCGCCGAAGCTGAGGCTCACCCCCAGCGCGGTGCGGCGGTCGAGCAGCCGCTCGATCGCCGTCATGGTCTCGCGCTTGGGCTGGGTGTACCAGCCGCCGTCGAACGGCGCCACGAGCGCGCGCCGGTGGCGCAGGTCGAGGTCGCGCACCTCATAGGTGCGCCCCTGGTGCAGGTAGATCGCGCCTTCGTGCACCGTCGAGTGTGCGCGCGCGGCCTCGGTCTCTCCCGAGAGCTCGCCCGTGTCGACGTCGACGATCGCAAAGCGCTCCGGGGAGGCCGAGCGCAGCGAGACCTCGCCGGCCGGGTATCCGCTCGGGTGCCGCGGCACGTAGGTCTCGCCACCGGCCCCGGCCTCGCCGCCGCGCGCGGGGCGCATGCGCAGGCGTCCGGCGCTTACGAGCAGCTCGGCGTGAGCCTGCATACGCGGGCCGAAGTACTCGGCGTCGCCGCGCTCGAGCGGGCCCTCGTGCGCCGCGCACAGCAGGTGCGCCGCGAAGATGAGCGGGCTCTCGTGGTCGAGAATCGCGGCCTCGACCGGGCGGTCGAGAAACTCGTCGGGGTGGCGGCAGAAGAACTGGTCGAGCGCGTCCTCGCCCGCGACGTACACCGCCAGGCCCCGCCCGCGCCGTCCGGCGCGCCCCCACATCTGGCGCAGCGAAGCGACCGTGCCGGGGAACGTGACGACGACGGCCGCGTCGAGCTCGCCGATGTCGATGCCCAGCTCCAGCGCGTCGGTCGCGATCACCGCGCGCAGCTCCCCGCGCGTCAGGCGGCCCTCCAGCTCGCGTCGCTGCTGGGCGGTGTAGCCGCCGCGGTAGGGCTCGATCAGCTCGGCGAGCTCGGAGTGCCCGGCCGTCTGGCTTCCTGCTTGACAAGACGGCTCAGCAGCTCGACGCCCTTGCGCGACTTCATAAAGCAGATCGCCCGCGCGCCCTCTGCAACCAGGCGCGCCAAGAGCTCGGCCGCCTCGCCCAGCGCGGAGCGGCGCGTGCCGAGCGCGGCGTCGCTCACAGGCGGGTTCCACATCGCGATCCGCCTGCCCGGCGCGGGCGATCCGTCGTCGTCGATCAGCGCGACGTCCTGCAGCCCCGTCAGGCGCTCGGCCAGCTCGACGGGGTTGGCGATCGTCGCGGAGGTGAGCAGGAATATCGGGTAGGTGCCATGGGCGGCGGCTATGCGACGCAGCCGGCGCAGCACGCCCGCGACATGCGAGCCGAACACGCCGCGGTAGACGTGGGCCTCGTCGATCACCACCACGGCGAGGTTCGAGAACAGCTCCTCCCAAGCGTCGTGGTTGGGGAGGATGCCCACGTGCAGCATGTCGGGGTTGGTGAGCACCACGTTGGCCTTGCGACGGATGTCCGCGCGCGCGTGGCGCGGGGTGTCGCCGTCGTAGATCGCGGGGCGCACCCGCGTGGTCAGCCCGAACGCGTTCAGCGCGCGCGCCTGATCCTGGGCGAGCGCCTTGGTCGGGTACAGGTACAGCGCCCGCGCGCGAGTCTGTTCGCTGAGGATGTGCAGGGTGGGCAATTGAAAGCACAGCGACTTGCCCGACGCCGTGCCGGTCGTGACGATGGTCGGGCCTTCGGTTGCCGCTCCAATGGCATGGGCCTGATGGGAGTACAGCCGCTCGATCCCGATCCGCGCCAGCGCCGCCAGCACGTCGGGGTGAAGCTCTGAGGGGATGTCCACGAGCCGCGCCCGGCCAGGCCCCTCGCGCGCCTCGCGCACGAGCCGCTCATCCGCGCGGCCCTCGTCCAGGAGCGCGCTCCAGGGCTCCAGCTTGCGCTCTTTGCCGGTTGCGCGCGCTCGCGCGCTCGCCGGCGCCCGTCCGGATGCCGGGGGTCGCGAGCGGCGATCGGGGGCGACGGGGGATTCGCGGGCCACGGCTTGCGATAGTAGATGCGATGACCGTCGCCGACGCCGAGCGCTGGGCGCAAACCCGCACGTTCCACCATTCGCTGTTCTCTGGCGCGGAGATCGCGGCGGCGCGTGCGCGGCTCGGGTTGGGCGTGTCGGTGTGTTTGCCCGCGCGCGAGTGCGGGCAGACGGTGGGGCAGATCGTCGCCGCGCTTGCGCGGTTGCGCGAGCAGGGGGCGATCGACGAGATCGTCGTGATCGACGCCGCCTCGGCGGACGGGACCGCCGCCATCGCCGAGCGCGCCGGGGCGAGCGCCGTGTATCAGGAGGGCGAGCTGCTGGGCGAGCTCGGGCCGGTGCTGGGCAAGGGCGATGCGATGTATCGCGCGCTGAGCGTGCTGGGAGGGGAGATCGTGTGCTATCTGGACGCCGACACGGCGGGGTTCTCCGACCACTACGCCACCGGGCTGATCGGGCCGCTCGTGTGCGGGGCGCCCGATGACGGCGATGACGGGGATGAAAGGGATGACGGGGATGAAAGGGGCGAGGGGGAGGACCGGGATGACGGGGAGATCGCGGAGATCGCGTTTGTGAAGGCCTTCTACCGCCGCCCCTTCGAGCACGGCGGGGTGTCGCTGCCCAATGAGGGCGGGCGCGTCAACCGCCTGCTGGCGCGCCCGGCGCTGGAGCTGCTCTACCCGCAGCTGTCCGCGGTCTCACAGCCGCTGGCGGGCGAGGTCGCGGCGCGGCGCGAGCTGCTGGAGCGCATTCCGTTCGCGACCGGCTACGGAGTGGAGATCGGGATGCTGATCGATGTGTGGCGCGAGGTCGGGCTGGAGGGGATCGCGCAGGTGGATCTGCAGGAGCATCGCAACCGCCACCAGCCGCTTGCGGCGCTGGAGCCGATGGCGCGCACGGTGCTCGCGACGATCGCGCGCCGCGTGCAGGCGGAAGGGCGGCTCGCCGGCGTGGAGATCGCCGAGCCCGTCGTCGAGCGCCCGCCGCTGGCGCAAGTGGCGCGGGTGGCGATGGAGGCCGTGGGCGAGGACGCGGCCCCGCGATGACGAGACCTCGCTGCCTGTATCTGGACCTGGACGGGACGCTGCTCGGGCGCGGCGCGTCGCTGCTGCACGACGGGGAAGGCAATGTGTCGATCGACGGGGTGCGCGCGGTGCAGGCGTGCCTGCGCGCCGATGTCGAGGTCGTGCTGATGTCCGGCCGCCGCCGCGCGCAGGTGCACGAGGACGCGAGGCTGTTGGGGCAGGACTCGTTCATCTTCGAGGCCGGCGCGTGCGTGGTGCTGGGCGCGGACTGGCAGCAGGGCGGCGAGGAGCACTGGCTGACGGGCGAGCTGATGCCGGGCGAGCTGACGATCGCCGAGCAGATCGAGCGCTCGGGCGCGCCCGCGCTGCTGCTGGAGCGGTATGAGGGGCGACTGGAGTACCACGAGCCGTGGCATGTCGCGCGCGAAGTCTCGCACCCGTTCCGCGGTCTGGTCGACGCGCAGGAGGTGGACGCGCTGCTGGCCGAGCACGACCACGGGAACCTGCGCCTGGTGGACAACGGCGTCGTCAACCGCCGCTCGCCGGCGCTGGCCGAGCTCGATCACGTTCGCGGCTACCACCTGGTGCCGGCGGGCGCCTCCAAGGCAGGAGCGGTCGCGTTGCACATGCGTGCGCGGGGGTACGCGCGCGAGCAGACGTTCGCGGTCGGGGACTCGCGTGAGGACATGGCCTGCGCCGCGCACGTGAGCGCGTTCTGGCTGGTCGCCAATGCGGCCAAGCGCGACCCGTCGATCCGCGAGGCGATGGCGGCGTATGAGAACGTGCGGCTATGCGAGTCTTCTCACGGGGCGGGCGTGTATGAAGCCGTCGTGAGCACGTTGGCACGAGTGGGCGGGGCAGGAGGCCCCGCGCCAACCCGCCCGTGACGACCACCCACCCGCCAGGATGCGCGCCGCGGCTCAAAAAGTATGCACTCCCTCCCGACCACCTCCCAGGTGTGCGCGATTGCATCTATCGACGACCCCCTGACCGCCTCCGCCACACCCGTCGCCAGAATCCCGGCTGCGGGCGCCGCCGCCACAACGCCGGCGGAGGAACAGTCGCGCGCACCAGCGCCACCCACTCGCCCAAGGGCAGCTCGCCGGAGATCAACCGTCCCAGCGCGACCGTGACCGGCGCCCGCACCCCCGCGCGCTCGAGCGTGCGCCCCAGCAGCGCCACCGTCTCCAGCGCCTCTACCGCCTGCCCGATCCGCGCCGGGATCTCGCCCGCCGGCACGCCCGCGGCCAGCAGCTCGCCCGCGCGCCGGTTGCGGCTCTCGCGCGCGAGCGCGGTCGCCACCAGATCCCCCGCGCCGGCCAGCCCGATCATCGACTCCGGGCGCGCTCCCAAACCCTCCGCGTAGCGCCAGACCTCGGCGAAGATGTGTCCCGCCGCCGCGCCCGCCGCGTTCAACCCCTGCGCCTCCGTCGCCCCCGCGGCCAGCGCTGCGGCGTTCTTCGCCGCCCCCGCGAGCTCGACCCCCAACGGGTCGTTGGAGAGCTCGCACACCACGCCCGCGCGCGTGAACACCTGCGCAAGCGCGCGCGCCAGCTCCTCCTCCACGCACGCCGCGACCAGCGCCGCGCCCGCGTGCACCATCTCCTGCGCGTGCGCCGGACCGCCCAGGCACGCCACACGGTGGGCGCCGAACCGCGCGCTGAGCACGCTCGTGGGCGGCAGGCCCTCCGGCGGCACGAGTCCCTTGGCGACCGACACGACCGCGGCGCGCGGACCCAGGCCGGACGCTGCGAGCCCCTCGATCACCTCGCCCAACCCGCGCGAGGGCACTGCCAGGAACACATAGTCCGCGCGCGCGAGGCCCGCCGCGGCCGCCTCGATCCGCAGCTGCGCCGGCAGCTCCACGCCCGGCAGGTAGGAGCGGTTCTCACGCTCGGCCTGGAGGCTCGCCGCCTGCTCGGTCGTGCGCGCCTGCAGCGTCGTGCGCAAGCCCCCCCGCGCGAGCAGCACCGCCAGCGCCGTCCCGAACGAACCCGCCCCGATCACGCTCGCGCGCCGTGCCCCGGGCGTCGGGAGCGCCCGCGCGCGAGGAAGCCCTCCGGGCTGTGTGCCCGCGATCGGGGATCCAGCAGGTCCACGATCGGTACGCGTGGAACCCGGACTCGGCGGAGTCGGCTCGGGCTCGGTCATCTGCTTAGCGATCCCAGCTTGCGTCCCGCCGCGCTCAGCCCGCGTGCGTCGCGCGCCTCCAAGACGACCTGCAGGTCCAGCATCCGCGCGTCGAACGCGTCGAGCTCGTTGACGGCCGTCACCGCGTACGCCGGCACGCCGGACTGGCGCGCGCGCGTGGCGATCTCGAACAGCGGGCTCCCCGGCAGCGTTGCTCGCTCCAGGCGCTCCGCTCCGACGATGACCGCCCGCGCGCGGCGCATCCGCGCGTCGAAGTCGCCCGGCAGCTCTCCCTCGATCGGGCACTCATCGGGCGCCGGCATCCCGGCCGCGCGCACTCCTCGCGCGATCGCCTTCGCCACGCGCCCGGCGGGCAGATCGTCCCCAAACGAGCACACCGCCAGCATGAGCGTGTCCGGTATCCGCATGCCTGGCATCCTTTCAGGCATGGCCGCCGCCGGGGATGACCGCGTCGTGATCGAGGTGTGCGGGCGTGAGCTGCGGATCAGCAATCCCGAGAAGGTGTTCTTCCCCGAGCGCGGGTTCACCAAGCTCGACCTCGTCCGCTACTACCTGGCCTGCGAAGAGGCCGTCGTGCGCCACCTGGCCGAGCGCCCCAGCGTGCTCAAGCGCTGGGTCGATGGCGTCGCCGGCAAGCCGTTCTTTCAGAAGCGCATCCCCGAGGGCGCGCCCGACTGGCTGCAGAGCGCGACCGTGACGTTCCCCAGCGGCCGCCACGCGCGCGAGCTCGTCGTCGCCGACGGCGCCCATCTCGCGTGGGGGGTCAACCTCGGCGTGGTCGACTGGAACCCGTGGCCCGTGCGCCGCTCAGACCTGGACCATCCCGACGAGCTGCGCGTCGACCTCGACCCCGGCCCCGGCGTCCCGTTCGCGGAGGTCCGCGAGGTGGCGCTCGGCGTGCGCGAGGTGCTGGACGAGCACCGCCTGCGCGGCTACCCCAAGACGTCGGGCTCGCGCGGCGTGCACATATATGTGCGGATCGTCGCCGAGCACGGCTTCTCCGAGGTGCGCCGCGCTGCGCTCGCGCTCGCGCGCGAGGTCGAGCGGCGCATGCCCGGGCGCGCCACCAGCCGCTGGTGGAAGGAGGAGCGCGAGGGGGTGTTCATCGACTACAACCAGAACGCCCGCGACCGCACCGTCGCCTCCGCCTACTCGGTGCGCGCTGTTCCCGACGCGCGCGTGTCGTGTCCGCTCGATTGGGAGGAGGTCCCCGACGTCGAGCCCGCGGACCTGCGCATCGAGACCGTCCCCGAGCGTCTGCGCAAGCGCGGCGATCCCTCGACCACGATCGACGACGCGCCGGCGTCGCTGGATTCGCTGCTGGAGCTGGCCGCGCGCGACGAGCGCGAGGGGCTCGGCGACGCGCCCTGGCCGCCCCACTTTCGCAAGCAGCGCTCCGAGCCACGCCGCGTCCAGCCGAGCCGCGCGCGCGAGCGATGACCCTGCCTCTGAGCCCGCCCGTGGCACCCGCGCTGGCGCTCTCGCGCCGCGAGCTGCCGGTTGGGGATGACTACTCATACGAGGTCAAGCTCGACGGGTTTCGCTGCATCGCCTTCGTGGGCGGGGACGCGGCGGACGGTGGGTCGGTATATCTGCAGTCGCGCGGATCCAAGCCCCTGCAGCGCTATTTTCCCGAGCTGACGTTCCCCGCCGGGCGCTACGTCCTCGACGGCGAGATCGTCATCCGCGATGCGTCCGGGCGCGAGGAGTTCGACTCCCTGCAGCAGCGTATTCACCCGGCCGAGTCGCGCATCAAACTGCTCTCACACGAGATTCCGGCGAGGTACGTCGCCTTCGATCTGCTCGCCTACGCCGATGAAACGCTGCTTGCGCTGCCGTTCTCAGAGCGCCGCTGCGCGCTCGAGCGCCTGCTCTCAGACCCCGGGTTCGCGGATGCGCCGGTCGAGCTGATGTCCTCCACGACCGACCCCGCGCGCGCGCGCGAGTGGCTGAAAGACGCCGAGGGGGCGATCGCCAAGCTGCGCTCCGTCCCCTACGCGCCCGGCAAGCGCACGGGCATGTTCAAGGTCAAGCGCGTGCGCACGATCGACGCCGTCGTGACCGGCTGGCGTCCCGGCAAGGAGCCGGGCACCGTCGGCGCGCTGATCCTCGCTCTGTACGACGGTCCCGAGCTGCGCGTCGTCGGGCACTGCTCGGGCTTGAGCGCCGCGGAGAAGTGCCGGCTCGTCTCGTTCCTCGCGCCCTTCCAGACGGGCGAGCGCGGCTCCGCGGACCCCAGTCGCTGGAGCTCGGGACGGGAGCTGGAGTGGGTCGCGCTGCGCCCCGAGCTGGTCGTGGAGATCGACTTCGATCACGTCTCCCCCGGGCGCATCCGTCACGGCGCCAAGCTGCGCCGCTGGCGCGAGGACAAGCCCCCGCGCGAGTGCACGTTCGACCAATTGTCGGTGTGAAGTCAAGGCCCGGCTCGGAAGGGCCCGGGCCGGTGTACGGTCGTCGTCTAGCATCAGCTGACAGATGAGCACGGACACCGCGACCGTAGCCGAGGAGGAGTACCTGCAGATCCTGTTCTGGCTGCAGGAGGCGCGCCTGCCGATGACCGGCGCGAACATCGCGCGCGCGATGCAGCTGTCCGCGCCCACCGTGCACGAGATGGTCGGCCGGTTGGAACGCGACGGCTACGTCACCCGCGGGCAGGATCGCGTGATCGCGTTCACCGACGAGGGCTCGGCTCACGCCGAGGGCATCGTCCGCCGCCATCGCCTGATCGAGCGTTTTCTGACCGACGTGCTCGGGGTTCCCTGGGACGAGGTCCATGAGGAGGCCGAGCGCTTGGAGCACGCCATGTCGCCGGTCTTGGAGCAGCGCATGCTCGCGGCGATCGGCGACGCCAAGACGTGTCCCCACGGCCATCCGATCGTCGCCGGCGCGCGCCTGGCCGGCGTGCCGCTCGCCGACGTGGACGTCGGCGCCTCCGTACGCGTGCTGCGCTTCGAGAACGAGGCCGAGGATCTGCTGCACTACCTGAAGGCTTCGGGCCTCGAGCCCGGTCTGGAGGGCACGCTGGCCGCGCGCGAGGACTCCGAGGTCGTGCTCGAAACAGCAGACGGGCGCCGCTGCGCGGTGACCCCGTCGGTGGCCGAGACCGTGTCCGTCATCGCCGACCCGTCCCCGCCGGTGCGCACGGCGCTGCCCGAGCAGTTGGTCTTGGGCCAGCGCTACGGCCGCTGACACGCGCAATAACCGGCGCTGGATCTGCGTCCTCGGTCGCTCGCGTACGTAGTACGCCACGCTCCTCCGTCCTTGACCAGCTTGGTTCTTGCGCGTGTCAGGAGGTTGGTAGGTATGCCACGCTGCTCTCGCTCCTCAGAGCGAGCGGTACGCGGCGGCGAGGCGCTTGACACCCTCGTCGATCTGCTCCGGGGTGACGCCGGAGTAGGCGAGGCGCAGCGTGTTCTCGCCGCCCTCGAGCATGAAGTCCGTGCCCTTCACGAACGCCACCCCGCGCTCGCCCGCGGCTCGGTGCAGCGCGGCGACGTCGGCGCCGGGCGGCAGCGTCACCCACATGAAGTACCCGCCCTGGGGCTCCACGAACTCGGCCTCGGGCAGCTCCCGGCGCAGCGCCTGGGCCAGCGCGCCGGCCCTTTGCGCCAGCGCGGTCTTGACGGTCGCGATCGAGCGCTCGATCGCGCCCGAGGCGCAGAACTCATACACGGTCGCCTGGGCGACCATGCTCGGCGATATGTAGGTGTTCGTCGCCAGCTCCGCCACGCTCGCGATCAGCTCCCGCGGGCCGACGAGGTAGCCGACCCTGATGCCCGGGCAGACGGTCTTGGAGAACGACGACGCGTACACCACCCGTTCGCGTTCCATCGACAGCATGCTCTGAAGCGGCTCGCCCTCGAAGCGGAGCTCGACATAGGGGTCGTCCTCGAACACGACGAACCCGTGCTCGGCCGCCAGCCACAGCAGCGCGCGGCGCTTGGCCTCTGACAACGTGTAGCCGGCGGGGTTCTGGAAGTTCGGGATGATGTGCGCGAGCTTGGGCTTTGCGCCCGCCGGACCCTCCAGCAGGCGCGCGAGCGCGTCCGTGTCGATGCCGTCGGGCTGAAGCGTCACCGCGTGCACGCGCGCGCCGCGTTTGCGCAGCGACAGCAGCGTGCGGTCATACGTCGGGCGCTCGACCACCACCTCGTCGCCGACGCCCACCAGCTGCTCGAACAGGAACGCGTCGGCCTGCATCGACCCGTTCGTCACGATCACATTCTCGGGCGCGACGCCGTGATGCTCGGCGATCCACGCACGCAGCTTCAAATAGCCGACCGACGTCCCGTACGCGGTCGCCCCTCCCGGGTCGCTCTCCAGCGCTCGCACCGCGGCTTCGCGCAGGCCGTCCACGTCGACGATGTCCAGCGACGGTGCGCCGCGCGCGAAGGAGATCGGCGGGCCTGTGGGGGCGGGGGCGCTCGGCACGGTCGCGTAGCTTAGGCGTCCGAGCAGCTCGTCGTAGTCGCGGGTCAGCTCGACCGCGGTCCGCTCCAAGCGCTCTCTGAACCGCAACAGCTCGTCGGTGTTCGGCGGCGCCGGTCGCGGAGTGGGAGTGGAGGATGGCGCCTGGGGGTGGCGCTGCGGGCGCAGGTCTTGACACGGGTTCGGTCGCCTCGTCCACGAGCCGACCGCCGTTGCTCACGGCCCCCAGCTTGCGCTCCAGCTCACCCAGCTTGCGCTCCAGCTCTCCCAGCGTCTGCGCCATCTCGGGGTCCATTGACCAAGCCTACCCCGCTGAGCACATCGACCGCCAGTTCGGCTACTTCGGTGGGGGTGCGCCCGACACGCACGCCCTGCGCTTCCAGCGCATCCGCCTTCGCCTTGGCGGTGCCCGCCGAGCCCGATACGATCGCGCCGGCGTGACCCATCTGCTTGCCCGCCGGCGCGGTGAACCCGGCGATGTAGGCGATCACGGGCTTGGTCACGTTCGCGGCGATGTAGCTCCGCCGCCTCCTCCTCGGCCGAGCCGCCGATCTCACCCGAGAGCACGATCAGCTCGGTCTCGGGATCATCCTCGAACAGAGCGATCACGTCCACGAAGGAGCTCCCCGGCACGGGGTCGCCGCCGATGCCTACGATCGAGCTGCACCCGAACCCCGCCTGGGCGATCTCGTTGCCGATCTGGTAGGTGAGCGTGCCCGAGCGCGAGACCACGCCGACGTTGCCCTGCTCAAAGAACGACGCTGGGATGATCCCGACGTTGGCCTTTCCGGGCGAGAGGATGCCAGGACAATTGGGGCCGATCAGTCGCGTGCTCGGATGGTCGCGCAGCAGCGTGTTGTAGACGCGCAGCTCGTCGTGGGCGGGGATGCCCTCGGTGATCGCGATCACGAGCTCGACCCCCGCGGCGGCCGCCTCGAGAATCGAGTCCGCAGCGAATCGCGGCGGGACGAAGATCATCGCCGTGTTCGGCTGGGTCTCCTTCACCGCGTCGGCCCAGCTGTCGAACACGGGGATGCCCTCCACGTCCTGACCGCCCTTGCCGGGCGTCACCCCGCCGACGACGTTCGTGCCGTAGCGGCGGTTGTTGAGCGTGTGGAACGCGCCCTCTTTGCCGGTGATCCCGGCGACCGCCAGGCGCGTGTCGCTGTCGATGAGGACCGACATCAGGCTCCGGCCCCAGCGCCCGCGGGCGCTTGCTCGACGGAGCGTCCAGCCGCAAGCGCCACGACCTTCTCCGCCGCCTCGTTCATCGTCTTGGCGGCGTACACGTTCGGCAGCGCCGCCTCCTGCAGCAGCTCGCGGCCGGCGACATCGTTCGTGCCGTCCAGCCGGACGACGAACGGGACCGTCGGTTTGATGTCCGCAAACGCGGCGATCAGGCCTTTTGCAACCTCGTCGCAGCGGGTGATCCCTCCGAAGATGTTGAACAGTACGGCCTTGACCGCGTCGTTGGCGAGGATCAGCTCGACCGCCTGCTTGATCTTCGCGGCGTCCGAACCGCCCTCCGGCGTCGAGGAAATTCGCGGGCTTGCCGCCCGCCTGCGCGACCACGTCCAGTGTCGACATCACCAGCCCGGCGCCGTTGCCGAGGATGCCGATGTCGCCGTCCAGCGCGACGTACTGCACGCCCTGCTCGGAGGCGCGCCGCTCGATCGGGTCTTCGTTCTCGCTGTCGGACAGGCCCTGGTTCTCGGGGTGGCGATACAGCGCGTTGCCGTCGAGGGAGACCTTCGAGTCGAGCGCCTTGACTTCGCGCTCCGGCGTGACGATCAGCGGGTTGATCTCCGCCAGCGTCGCGTCCTCTCCCATCCACACCTCATACAGCGCCACGAGCGCGTCGGCGACCCCCTCGATCACGTCCTCGTCGGCGCCGCCTTCGGTCGCGATCTCCACGGCCTGCTCGCGGGACAGGCCCTTCAGCGCGTCCACGTGGCGGCGGATCAGCTTCTCGGGGGTCTGCTCGGCGACCTCTTCGATGTCGATGCCGCCCTGCACGCTGAACATGATCAGCGGCTGCTTGGCCGAGCGGTCGAGCAGCACCGAGGCGTAGTACTCGGTCGCGATGTCCGAGGCGTGCTCGATCCACAGCGTGCGCACCGTATGGCCTGAGATGTCCATACCGAGGATGTTCTGCGCGTGCTCGCGCGCATGGGCCTCGTCGTCGGCCAGCTTCACCCCGCCGGCCTTGCCCCGCCCGCCGATCAGCACCTGCGCCTTGACGACGATCGGATAGCCGACCTCGTTCGCCGCCGCGACTGCATCCTCGACGGTCGTGACGGCCCTTCCGTCGGACACCTTCAGTCCGTGGCGGGCAAACAGCTGCTTGCCTTGGTACTCCAGCAGATCCATGCGGCGCGGGACTCTAACGCAAGACGCGACAGCGCGCGCAGGCGCCCGCGCAGGGCATAATGCCGCGCGATGCCCATTCCCAAGAACGTAACATTCGTCACCTTCGACGTGTACGGAACGCTGATCGACCGGGACACGGGGATCTATGAGGCGTTCGCCGCCGAGGCCGCGCGCGACGGCGTGGAGCTCGACCGCGCCGAGCTGCTGGCACTCGTGCGCGAGATCACCCGTGAAATCGAGGGCGGCTCCTACGAGCTCTACGCCGAGGTCCTGCGCCGCACCGCGATCGAGGTGGCAAAACGCCTGAACTGGGCGCTGGAGCCCTCGCGCTCGGGCTTCCTGCCCGACTCCGTCCAGCGCTGGAAGCCGTTCAAGGAGACCAACATCCAGCTGGCCAAGCTGGCCAAGAAATACAAACTCGGCCTGCTGTCCAACGTCGATGACAAGCTCCTCGGCCAGACCCGCCGGCACATCCCGACCGACTTCGACCTCGTCGTCACAGCCCAGCAGGTCCGCTCCTACAAGCCCGACCCGGCCCACTTCACCGAGTGCGCCCGCCGCATGGGCGGCAAGCGCGGCTGGGTGCACGTCGCGGCCAGCCACTACCACGACGTGGTTCCGTGCGTCAAAGCGCGGGTGCCCATCATCTGGGTCAACCGCACCAAGGAGACGCTCGACTCCTCCCAGCGCAAGCCCACCGCGGAGGTTCCCAACCTCAAAGAGGCCGCCAAGCTGCTGGGCGTCTCCTAGGCGCGGCGAGGGCCCGGCGCGCGGTGCGAGTCGTCTCGCTGCACCCAGACGTGATCGTCGCCACCAGCGCGATCTGGCAGACCAACTGCGTGATCGTTCGCGCCGCGGGCGCGGAGGCGGGGGAGACGTTCGTGATCGACTCGCCGGTCCTGCCGGACGAGCTGGATGCGCTGCCGGCGCTGCTCGAGCAGGCCGGGTTTCCGTCCCCGAGCGGTCTGCTGGCAACCCACGGCGATTGGGATCACCTGCTGGGACGGCTCGCCTTCCCGGGCGTCGCCCTGGGCTGCGCGCAGAGCACCTCGGAGCGTCTGTCGGCGGCGCCCGGCGCCGCCCAGCGCGAGCTGCGCGAGTTCGACGCTCGCTTCTACATCCAGCGCCCTCGTCCCTTGATGCTCGGTCAGGTCCAGTCGCTCCCGGTTCCCGGGCGCTGCGATATTGGCGATCGCGAGCTCGAGCTGCACCCGGCCGGCGGTCACACGGTGGACGGAATGGCTGTCTGGATTGCATGGGCGCGTGTGCTCGTGGCCGGCGACTATCTCTCCACTGTCGAGGCCCCGGAGGTCGGCGAGGACAGCTCGGCCGAGACCTATCTGGCGACGCTCGCGCGCTTGCGCCCGCTGGTCGCTTCGGCCGAGCACGTCGTCCCAGGCCACGGCCCGGTGATGGACTCCGCGCGGGCTTTGGGAGTCCTGGAGGAGAACTTTGCCGCGCTCGTCGCCTGACTTTGTTTCGTCAGGCGGGCTCGGGCGAGACGATCGTCGCGATCGGATCGCCCGCCGCGATCGGCGCTCCCTCTGAGATCGGCAGCTCGGCGATCGTGCCCGCCTTGTGGGCGGTGATCTCGTTCTCCATCTTCATCGCCTCGATGATGCACAGCAGCTGACCCTCGCTGACCACATCGCCCTGCTTGACCAAGACCTTCCACATGTTGCCCTGTAGCGGCGAGGGCAGCGTGTCCGGCCCTCCCGCGCTGGTGGACTTCCGCTCGCTGCGCCTGGGCGCTCTGGCCGCGCCCGCCGCCGCGCCGTTTGCCGCCGGGGCGCCCGCGCCCGCGAATGGGGGACCGACGACGCGCACGTCAAAGCGCTTGCCCGACACCTCGACCTCATAGGCGCGCTGTACCTTCTCCTGCTCTCCCTCCTCTGAGATGACGGCCGTCGCCGGCTTATCGAACGCAAGCGTCTTCAGCCACGCCCTGTCCTCCAGCAGGTCCCGGCAGGTCTCACCCTTCGCCCACTGCTCCGTTGCGAGCAGCGCCTGGTGAAACGGGATCAGCGTCTTCAGCCCCTCGATCTCGTATTCGGAGAGCGCCCGCAGCATCCGACTGGTCGCCTGCTCGCGGTCGGCGTCCCAGACGATCAGCTTGGCGACCATCGGGTCATACATCGGCGAAACCTCCCCGCCCGCGCGCACGCCCGAGTCCACGCGCACGCCCGGCCCGCTCGGCTCGCGGTAGGCGCCGATCCTGCCGGGCGCCGGGGCGAAGTTCTTGGAGGCGTCCTCGGCGTTGATGCGGCACTCGATCGCGTGCCCGCGCAGCTCCACGTCGGCCTGGGCGTATGAGAGGGGCTCGCCGGCGGCGGCTTTGATGCCCTCCTTGACGATGTCGATCCCGGTCGTCATCTCGGTCACGCAGTGCTCGACCTGCACGCGCGTGTTCATCTCCAGAAAGAAATACCCAGGCTCGTCGGCGGTGCCCTCGCCAGTGGTGAACAGGCCCTCGATCGTGCCCGCGCCCACGTAGTCCACGGTCCTGGCGGCGTTCACGCCGATCACTCCGATGCGCTCGCGCATCTGCGGATCGACCACCCATTCGGGCGCCGGACTCTCCTCGATCACCTTCTGGTGGCGGCGCTGGATCGAGCAGTCGCGCTCGCCCAGATGGATCACGTTGCCGTGACGGTCGGCGAGGATCTGCACCTCGACGTGGCGCGGATCGGGCAGGTAGCGCTCCAGGTAGACGGTCGCGTCGGAGAAGAACTTCTCCCCTTCGCGGCTGGAACCCTCGAACGCGCCCTGGAGCTCATCCTCGGACAGGGCGACCCGAAACCCCTTGCCGCCCCCGCCGCCCGCGGCCTTGACGGCGACGGGGAAGCCGATCTCATCCTTGGCGATCTTCAGCGCGTCGGCGACCGTGGCCACCGGCTCGGTCGTGCCCGG
Source organism: uncultured Solirubrobacterales bacterium (assembly GCA_963839965.1). Lineage (GTDB taxonomy): Bacteria > Actinomycetota > Thermoleophilia > Solirubrobacterales > Solirubrobacteraceae > Palsa-744. The sequence continues at coordinate 507,045 of CAWIWX010000002.1, read as the reverse complement.
CACGATCGGCACGCCCGCCGCCTGCATCAGCTCGCGCGCCCTGGTCTTCGAGCCCATCGCCTCGATCGCGCTCGCCGGGGGACCGATGAACACGATCCCCGCCTGCTCGCATGCCGCCGCGAACGGGGCGTTCTCCGCCAGGAACCCGTACCCCGGATGGATCGCCTCCGCGCCCGAGCGCCCGGCGACGTCGAGGATCAGCTCGACGTTCAGGTAGTTCTCCGACGCCGGGCCGTTCGCCGAGGTTGTAGGCCTCCCCCGCGCGCGTCACGTGCGGGGCGTCGCGGTCGAGCTCGGAGTACACCGCGACCGACGCCACTCCCAGCTCGTCCAGCGCGCGCACGATGCGCACGGCGATCTCCCCGCGGTTGGCGATCAGTACCTTCGAGAACATGCGGCCGGTAGCTTAGGCGATCATCCCGGCGGCGACGGTCTCATTCGAGGCCTCGTCGATCAGGATGAAGCTGCCGGTGCGGCGGTTGCTCTTGTAGGGGTCGAACACGAGCGGCGTGGACGTGCGCAGGCGCACGCGCCCGATGTCGTTGAGCCCGAGCTCCACCGGCGGGGCGTCGCGCTCGAGCGTGTGCACGTCAAGGAGATTCTCGATCTCCTCGACCACCGCGGTCGCACCGCGCGTTGTCTGCTTGACCAGGTAGCGCCCGCCCGGCCGTAGCGGCTTCTGGGCCATCCAGCACACGTCGGCCGTCAGCTCGCGCGCCACCAGCGGTTCCCGTTGCGGGTGGCAGATCAGCTCGCCGCGCGAGACGTCGAGCTCGTCCTGCAGGCGCACCGCGACGGACATCGGGGCGATCGCCTCCTCGAGCTCGCCTTCGTAGGTGTCGATCGCGGCGATCCGTGTGCGCTCGCCGCCGGGCAGCACCGTCACCTCGTCGCCCCGACGCAGCGCTCCGCTGGCCAGCTGGCCGGCGTAGCCGCGATAGTCGCGGGATCCGGATCCGGATCCGGTCCCGCCCGGGCGGGTGGGACCCCGATTATTCGGGCGTATGACCCACTGCACGGGCAGCCGCGCGGGCCTGTCGTCGGGATGGTCGTAGGCGACCTCGACGATCTCCAGCAGCTCCAGCAGCGTCGGTCCCTCATACCAGCTCATCGCGTGGGACCGCTCGACCACGTTGTCGCCGTTCAGCGCCGAGATCGGGATGTAGATGATTTCGTTGAGCTGGCCCTTTCTCTGCCCATCGCGGCGCAGGTTGGGCGCGAAGCTCTCGAATTCGCGCGCCACCTCGTCAAAGCGCGCCTGCGAGTGCTCGACGAGGTCCATCTTGTTGACCGCCACGACCAGCTTGGGGATGCCGAGCAGCGCGCTGATGAAGGCGTGGCGCTTTGACTGCTCGAGCATGCCTGTGCGCGCGTCGATCAGCACCACCGAGAGGTCGGCCGTCGATGCGCCCGTGACCATGTTGCGCGTGTACTGCTGGTGGCCCGGGCAGTCGGCGATGATGAAGCGCCGCTTCGCCGTCGCGAAGTAGCGGTAGGCCACGTCGATCGTGATCCCCTGCTCGCGCTCGGCACGCAGGCCGTCGGTGAGCAGCGCCAGGTCCAGAGCGCCCTCGCCGCCGCGCCGCTCTGAGGCCTGCGCGACGTGTTCGAGCTGGTCCTCGAACACCTGCTTGGAGTCGTACAGCAGCCGCCCGATCAGCGTGCTCTTGCCGTCGTCCACCGAACCCGCGGTGGTGAAGCGCAGCAGGTCGAGGGTCATCGCCCTAGAAGTATCCGGCCTTCTTGCGATCCTCCATCGCGGCCTCCGACACCCGATCGTCGGCGCGGGTCTCGCCGCGCTCCGTGATCCTCGTCGCCGCGATCTCCACCACCACCTCCTCCAGCGTGCTCGCCTGCGAGGTGACCCCGCCCGTGCAGCTCATGTCGCCCACCGTCCTGTAGCGGACCGTCTCTGAGAACACCTCCTCGCCGTCGATCAGCTCGGTGCCCTCGCGCCACGCGTACAGCATGCCGTCGCGCCTGAACACCTCGCGCTCGTGGGCGAAGTAGATCGAGGGAACCTCCAGCTGCTCGGAGTCGATGTACTCCCATACGTCGAGCTCCGTCCAGTTGGACAGCGGGAACACCCGCACGTGCTCTCCCCGGTGGATGCGCCCGTTGTACAGGTTCCACAGCTCCGGCCGCTGGCTCTTGGGGTCCCACTGGCCGAAGTCGTCGCGAAAGGACATCACACGCTCCTTGGCCCGCGCGCGCTCCTCGTCGCGCCGCGCCCCTCCGAACGCCGCGTCGAAGTCGTGCTCTGCGATCGCGTCCAGCAGCGTCACAGTCTGCAGCCGGTTGCGCGACGCCCGCGGTCCGGTCTCCTCGACCACCCTGCCGCTGTCGATCGAGTCCTGCACGCTGGCCACTATCAGCCGCTCGCCCAGCTCCGCCACGCGCCGGTCGCGGTAGGAGATCACCTCGGGGAAGTTGTGCCCCGTATCGACGTGCATCAACGGAAACGGGAACGGCGCCGGTCGAAACGCCTTCTCCGCCAGCCGCAGCAGCACGATCGAGTCCTTGCCGCCGCTGAACAGCAGCACCGGTTTCTCGAATTCCGCCGCCACCTCGCGCATCACGTGGATCCCCTCGGACTCCAGCGCCTGCAGGTGGCTCAGCTGTGGGCCGGTCGCGACGCTCACGGCTCGATCGTCTCCACATGCAGGCCGCACTCTTCCTTCTGGGTCCCAGCCCAGCGGCCCTCGCGTCCGGCGCCCGGCTGGGTGCACGGCGCGCAGCCGATCGACTCATACCCCTGGTCGTGCAGCGGGTGGTAGGGCAATTCGCGCTCGTGGATGCGCCGCCACAGGTCCTTGTCGGTCCAGTACGCCAGCGGGTTGTACTTCCACAGCCCGCGCCGCTCGTCGCGTTCGATCAGCTCCGTGTTCGCGCGCGTGGGCCCCTGCTCGCGGCGGATACCTGTGATCCAACCCTCCGCGCCGGCCAGCGCGCTTTCCAGAGCCGCCACCTTCGCCACCGAGCAGCAGTGCTCGGGCCCGCTCCAGGGATTGTCGGGATTGCTCGCGTCCTTGACCTCGATCTTCACGCCGAAGCGCTCCTCGAACGCGCGCCAGGTCTGCAGCGTCTCCGGAAAGAGGACGCCCGTGTCGATCGTCACGATCCGCACCGCCTCGGACGTTCCCTGATCCAGGCGCAAGAGCTCGTCCAGCAGCACCGACTCCTCCTTCTGAAACGAGCACAGCAGCACGGCCCGCTCGCCGTGACGGGCGGCCTCGCGCAGCGTATGGGTCAGGCTCAGCGCCGGGTCAAGCCCCGTGCTCGATCTGGCCATGTCGCGCTCCAATGTCGGCTCTAGTGGTGGCATCTGAATCTCTTTATGTCCTCTCTTATCGGTCATCGCGACCCGATCTATACAGCGCACTCGCCCTCGCCGCGAATCACTTCGAACGGGACCTGGCGGTTCCAGTCGATGAACTCGCTCATCGTCTCCAGGCCGAAGTCCACCGGCATCGACAGCTCCTTGACCAGGCCTTCCAGCTCGCTCGTACCGACACGCTGACAGAACGCGCCCCACTTCTCGCCATCCTGGCGGGCCGACTCGTAGTGGCGCAGCCAGCGCTCGATCGCCTCGGGCACGCGCTTGGCCGGCAACCGCAGCTTCAACCGCTGGCCGAAGGAGACCTCGCCGCCTTCATACACCCCGCCGACGTGCGGTATGTAGGCGGGGATCGTGTGCTCGCCGACTTTGATCGACGCGCCGTAGAACCCGATGTCGGCGACGTGATGCTGAGCGCACCCGTTCGGGCAGCCCGACATCTTGATGTGGATCTGACGGGTCAGCTCGTCGGTGATGTCCATCGCCTCGATGCGCTCCTGCACCGCTTGGTTGAGCCCCATCGAGCTCGTGATCCCGAGCTTGCACGAGTCCGTGCCCGGGCAGGAGACGACATCGCTCACCTCGCGTGACCCGGCGTCGCCCAGGCCGAGCTCGCACAGCGCCCGCCACACGTCATACACGCTCTCCTCGCGCACCCACCGCAGCACGAGGTTCTGCTGCACGGTCGTGCGGGCGTACCCGCCGGCGTGCTCGCGCATGATCTGCGCCAAACCGCGGAACTGCTCGGGCGTGAGGTCGCCGCGCACGATCTTGACCTCGACGGTCACGTACCCCTCCTGCTTCTGCTCGGCCACGTTGGCCGCGCGGAAGCGCTCGAACTCGGAGGCGTCTCCGTTGGGGGAGCCGTAGATGAGCGGCGGCGCGGGGGCGCTCTCGCGCTCGTCGTCGACGAACAGGCGATCCTCGATCGAGAAGTCCCGTTCGGAGACCCACTCGCCCTGCAGCTCCTCCTGCACCTGGCTGCGCAGCTCGTCGATGCCGTACTTGTCCACGAACACCTTGATCCGCGCGCGCGCGCGGTTGGAGCGCAGCCACTCCTGGCGGTCGAAGATCCGGAACACGGCCTCAGAGATCTTCAGGTACTCGCCGTTGTCGAGCTCCACGAACTCGTACAGCACGGGCGCCACGCGTGGCATGATCGAGGTGCCGCCGCCGACCAGCATCTGCGCGCCGCGCACCTCGCCGCGGCCGGGAATGTCCTTCACGCGCGCCCTGAACGCGATGTCGTGGATGCCGCTGATCGCCCGATCTCGCGGGGAGCCGTCGAAGGAGGTCTTGATCTTGCGCGGCATGCCCTGCGTCGTGGGGTGGCGCACGAAGTAGCGCACGTACGCGCCGGCGTAGGGGGTCAGGTCGAGCAGCTCGTCGGATGCCACGCCCGCCCACGGGTCTCCGGTGACGTTGCGCACGGTGTTGCCGCAGCCCTCGCGGCTGGACAGTCCGGCTTCGCCGAGCTCGCGGATCGCCGGCTCGATCTCGGGCAGCGGGATGTGGTGCATCTGGATGTTCTGGCGCGTCGTCACGTGGCCCTTGCCCAGTGGGGCGTAGCGCTGCACGACGTCGGCGAACTTGTCCATCTGCTCTGGCGTGACCCCGCCGAACGGCAACTTCACGCGGATCATCTGCACGTCGGGCTGGCGCTGGCCGTAGACGCCCTGCCTGAGCCGGAACTTGATGAACTCGTCCTCGGGCATCTCGCCCTGCAGGAACTTGCTCGCCTCGGTCTTGAAGTCGTCGTACTCGCGCTGCAGGATCGGGATCACGTGCCCGGGCACGTTTCGCAGGACCTCTGGGTCCTCGAGCGTGCCGCGCGGCGCGGCTCCTACTGATGCTGGCTCCATCACGACCTCCTGATCCGGGCCTCGCGCCCGGGCTGCTTGCGAGTTTCGGGGGACGGGACTTGATTGAGGCTAAAGCCTAGCGGCTTTCATGTATTTATCCAGGGATGAGGAACATCCGCGTGAACCTCGCGTGAAACGCCTTCGAGCATAGCCGCGCGCGTCCACCGGTCCAGGGTCGTGGCGCCCACCGCCGCCGGCAGGGCGGTTTCGCCGGCGAAGCGCTCCAGCGCGCCGGCGATCGCCGCCGCCTCCTCGGAGGTTGCGGTCGGGGCCGCTTGGATGATGTGGGACTCCGGTCCTCGCACGACCTGTCCTCCTGCACCTAAAGCGGGATGTTGCCGTGCTTGCGCTTGGGCCCGGGCTCGCGCTTTGACTGCAGCGTGTGCAGCGCGGCGATCAGCCGCGGGCGCGTCTCGTGCGGGACGATCACGTCGTCGATGTACCCGCGCTCGGCGGCAGTGTAGGGGTTGGCGAAGCGCGCTTTGTAGTCCTCCATCAGCTTCCCGCGCCGCTCCTCGGGAGTGGGGCTCTGCGCGAGGTCGCGACGGTAGATGATGTTCACTGCGCCCTCCGGACCCATCACCGCGACCTCCGATGTCGGCCAGGCGAAGTTGAAGTCCGCGCCCAGGTGCTTGGAGGACATCACGTCGTAGGCGCCGCCGTAGGCCTTGCGCGTGATCACCGTGATCTTCGGCACGGTCGCCTCGGCGAACGCGTACAAGAGCTTGGCCCCGTGCCTGATGATGCCGCCCCACTCCTGGGCGGTGCCAGGCAAAAAGCCGGGCACGTCGCACAGCGTGATCAGCGGGATGTTGAACGCGTCGCACGTGCGCACGAAACGCGCCGCCTTGGCCGACGCGTCGATGTTCAGCACGCCCGCCAGCTGGTTGGGCTGGTTGCCCACCACCCCCACCGCGATGCCGTCCAGGCGGGCGAAGCCGCAGACGATGTTCTTGGCGTGGTGCTCGTGGACCTCGAAGAACTCACCGTCGTCCACGAGCAGCCGCACCACGTCGCGCATGTCGTACGGCTTGTTCGGATGCTCCGGCACCACGTGGTCGAGCTCCTCGTCCATCCGCAGCGGATCGTCGCTCGGCGCCACCCGGGGCGTGCTCTGCAGGTTGTTCGACGGCAGGAAGCTCAGCAGGTAGCGGCAGTCCTCCAGGCACGCGTCCTCATCGTCGGACGCGAACTGAGCGACGCCCGACTTGGTGTTGTGTGACATCGCCCCGCCCAGCTCCTCGAAGCCCACCTCCTCGCCGGTCACCGTCTTGATCACATCGGGACCGGTGATGAACATGTGCGAGGTCTCCTTGACCATGAAGATGAAGTCGGTGATAGCCGGCGAGTAGACCGCTCCGCCCGCGCACGGGCCCATGATCAGGCTGATCTGCGGGATCACGCCCGAGCAGCGCACGTTGCGCAGGAACACCTCGCCGTACGCGCCCAGCGACACCACGCCCTCCTGGATGCGCGCGCCGCCGGAGTCGTTGATGCCGATCACCGGGCAGCCGATCTTGGCCGCGAGGTCCATGATCTTGCACATCTTCTCGCCCATCACCTCGCCCAGCGAGCCGCCGAACACCGTGAAGTCCTGGCTGAACACGCACACAGTGCGACCGTCGATCGTGCCGTGCCCGGTCACCACCGCATCGCCCCACGGCCGGTTCTTCTGCATGTCGAAGTCGTAGGTGCGGTGGCGCACGAACGTGTCCAGCTCCTGGAAGGAGCCCGGGTCCAGCAGCTTCTCCACGCGCTCGCGGGCGGTGTACTTGCCGCGGGCGTGCTGCTTCTCCTCGGCCTCCGGCGATGAGTGGATCGCCGACTGACGCAGCTCCTGCAACTGGGCGAGCTTCTCCTCGTATGTCTCCGGCGCCTTCTGGCGCGGCGGTTTACGGTGTCCGCTGCGCGAGGCGGCCAGCAGCGCGGCGTCGGTCTGGCGGTCGTGTGAGCTTGCGGCCATCGGGCGCGGATGTTATCCGCGCGCTCGCGCTCGGGCGGTTCTCGGGCCGGGCTTGAGTCTGGCTCAGGTTCGCGAGAACGGCCGGTGGTGCGCCGCGCCGAGGCGGTCGAGCACGCCGGCGAGCACTGCCGTGGTCTGCTCCTCGAGCTCTGCCAGTTCGGCGGCTATGTCCGTCTCGGGAGTGCCGGGAGTGTCGGGGACTGGCTCTTCGGATGTCCGCTCCTCCGGAACGGACTCCTGGGGCACCGGCTCTTCGCTCTCGACCGTCGCGACCGGTTCGGGCTCGGGTTCGGGTTCGACAACCGGCTCGGGTTGGGGTGATTCTTTACGTTTACGGCGCCGAAACAGTCGAGCCCAGAGCCCGGGACGTGGCTCGGGCTCGACGAGCTCCGGTTCGAACTCCGGCTCCGGTTCGACCTCGGGTGTGACCTCGATTGCCCCGATCTGGGGTACGGCCTCGATCGGGTCGGCCTCACGCCCGGCGACTGGACGGCTCGCCGAGAGCGTGACCCGCGTGCCCCACCCGGAGGGCTCGATCTCGACTTTGCCCCTGACCTCGAACCCCGCTACGTCCGCGGCCGTCGCCTCCCAGTCGACGGTGCGCTCGGGCACGGTTCCCGTGATGCGGATCTCGCCCAGCTCGCCCAGATGGCGGGCCAGCGTCGCCGGGTCGCTCAGCTCCGCCCACAGCTCGGGCGGGGACTTGACGAGGGTGCGTTGCACCTCCGAGGAGACGCTCATCGTCCACGGTGTTCGCGCGCACCCGCGCGACTCCTTCTATACGGGTCTGTGTGGGCAGCTACGCGGCGGTCGGCGCCGTGCGCGGAACGATGAGATCGCGCTGGTGCAGCAGCTCGGCGATCTGCACCGCATTCAGCGCCGCTCCCTTGCGCAGGTTGTCCGCGACGATCCACATGTCCAACGCGCGCTCGTGGCCCGGGTCTCGGCGGATGCGCCCGACGAACACCTCGTCGTGGCCGGAGGCGTCGATCGCCAGCGGGTACAGCGCCGCGGCGGGGTCGTCGAGCACCCTCACTCCGGGTGCGCTGTCCAGCAGCTCGCGCGCGCGCTCGGGGGAGAGCTCGCGGCGGGTCTGCACGTTGACGGCCTCGGAGTGGCCGTTGAGCACCGGCACGCGCACGCACGTGGCGGACACTCTGATCTCGGGATCGTCGAGGATCTTGCTGGTCTCGTTCATGAGCTTGCGCTCCTCGTCGGTGTGATCGTCACCGTCGGCGAACGAGCCGGCGTGGGGCAGCGCGTTGAACGCGATCTGGTGGGCGTAGGCGTCAGGCGGGGCGATCTCGCGCTCGTGCAACAGCGCGTGAGACTGGTCGAGCAGCTCGTCAACCGCTCGCCGCCCCGTGCCGGAGACCGCCTGGTAGGTGCTGATCACGATGCGCTCGATCCCCGCTGCGTCGTGGATGGGCTTGAGCGCGACGACGAGTTGCATGGTCGAGCAGTTGGGGTTGGCGACGATGCCGTGGTGATCGACCAGCGCGTCGGGGTTGACCTCGCTGACGATGAGCGGCACGTCGTCGTGCATGCGCCAGCGCGAAGAATTGTCGATCACGACCGCGCCGGCGTCGGCGAACTTCGGCGCCCACTCCCCGGAGATGGCCCCGCCGGCGGAGAACAGCGCCAGGTCGAACCCTCGGATGGACTCCTCGTCGAGACGCTGCACGAGCAGACCGCCCTCGAGCTCGCGTCCGACCGAGCGCGCGGAGGCGAACGGAACGATCTCGCGCGCCGGAAACCCGCGCTCTCCCAGCAGCTCGAGCATCAGCGTGCCGACCTGGCCGGTGGCGCCGACTACGGCGACTCGGTACCCGTTCATGCTCGTCAGGGTATCGGGGCGAGCCCGCCCTGAACCGCGTCAGATCTGAGCCGCCATGAAGAAGACGGTCAGCACGACCAGCAAATCCATCAGCGCTCCGACTCCGCCGATACGGCGCACGAGCGAGTCGTGCTCGGCGCTGAACATCACCGCGCCCTCGCCCGCGCCGGGGTCCGCGCCCCCCACGTCCCGGTCGGCGACCTCGACCAAGCGCCGCTCGCGCGGTCCCAGGTAGGCGCCCTCGACGGCGCCGATCACGATCGCGACGGCCAGGCCCCACTGCACGAAAAACGAGCTCCACAGATGCAGGTGCGAGGCGAGGTAGATGCCGCAGATAACGACCACCGCCAGCCCGGGCATGATCACGCGCTGGCTGATCGCGTGCATCGCCCGGTACAGCGCGGGCAACGCACGCGGGTCGGCCTTTGTGACGGCGGTGAGCAGGACCGGATAGGCGAACGTCGCGCCGAACGCGAACACGACGGCGAGGATATGCAGCGCGAGGACGACTTCGTAGAACTCGACAGCGACCAACACGGGCTCATCCTATTGTCCCGGGCGGCGCATGCTGGCCGATCTCCGATCGGTCCGGCGGGACCGCACATGTGCGGTCCCGAAGCAGGGCCGCATGCGGCCCTGCACCGTCGGCGCATGCGCCGACGGGCGGACGGTGCATGCACCGTCCGGGTCGGTCCGCATGCGGACCGACCCACCTAAAAGGTCGGCGTATACCGCCCGAACACGTCGCGCATCGCCCCGCAGACCTCACCCAGCGAGCAGCGGTCGTGCAACGCGGCGCGGATCGCCGGCAGCAGGTTGTCGGTACCGCGGGCGAGGACGCGCAGCTCCTCCAATCGCCGCGCCACGAGCTCCTGGTCGCGATCGGCCTTGAACGCGGCCAGCCGAGCGACCTGTTCGCGCTCTGACTCGGGGTCGATGCGCAGCAGGTCGGGCACCTCGACGTTGTCCTCCTGAAACGCGTTGACGCCCACGACGATGTCCTGGCCGATGCGGTAGCGCTCTTGGTAGCCCCACGCGGACTCGTCGATCTCGCCGACGATGAACGGGATCGCGTTGACCGACCCGCCCAGCGAGTCGACCTTGGCGATCAGCTCGTTCGCGCGCGATTCGATCTCGTCGGTCAGCGACTCGACGTAATAGGAGCCCGCGAACGGGTCCACCGTGTCGGCGGCGCCGGACTCGGCCGCGAGGATCTGCTGGGTGCGCAGCGCGATCTTGGCGGCGCGCTCGGTCGGCAGGGCCAGCGCCTCGTCGAAGCCGTTGGTGTGCAGCGACTGCGTGCCGCCGCACACCGCGGCGAATCCCTGCAGGGCCACGCGCACGATGTTGTTTTCTGGCTGCTGGGCTGTCAGCGTCACTCCGCCCGTCTGGGTGTGGAAGCGCAGCATCGTCGCCTTCGGGTTGGTGGCCCCGAAGCGCTCTTTCATGATGTGCGCCCACATCCGCCGCGCCGCGCGGAACTTGGCGACCTCCTGGAAGACGTTGTTGTGGCCGTTGAAGAAGAACGCCAGTCTGCGGCGCGAACTCGTCGACGTCCAGACCCTTCTCGATCGCCGCCGTCACGTAGGCGATGCCCGAGCACAGCGTGAACGCGACCTCCTGCACGGCCGAGCAGCCCTTCTCGCGGAAGTGATACCCGGAGATCGAAATAGTGTTCCAGCGCGGCACGTGCTCGTGGCAGTACTCGAACAGGTCGGTCGTCAACCGCATCGTCGGGCCGGGCGGGTAGATGTAGTTGCCGCGAGCGATGTACTCCTTGAGCACGTCGTTCTGAGTCGTCCCGCGCAGCTTCTGTGAGGGCACGCCCTGCTCGGCGCCGACGAGCTCGTACAGCAGCAGCAGGCACGCCGCGGGAGCGTTGATCGTCATCGACGTCGACACCCGATCCAGGGGGATGCAGTCAAACGCGGTGCGCATGTCATCGATCGTGTCGATCGCCACGCCGGTGCGCCCGACCTCGCCAAGACAGCGCGGATCGTCGGAGTCCAACCCGAGCTGGGTGGGCAGGTCAAACGCCATCGACAGACCGGTCGAGCCCTTGGAGAGCAGGTAGCGGTAGCGCTCGTTTGACTCCTTCGCGGAGGCGTACCCCGCGTACTGGCGCATCGTCCAGGTCTGCTTGCGATACATCTCGCGGTGCACCCCGCGCGTGTACGGGAACTGCCCTGGCTCGCCGAGATCGAGCTCGGCGGGGAGGTCCTCCTGCGTGTAGAGCTCTGCGATCTCGATGCCCGAGTCGGTGAACCGGCGCGGATCGTCGGGCCCGACGATCGGCGCGACGGTCAGGTGCTCCTCGGTGGCGGCCATGTCTGCAAGGATAGATAGTCCGGGGAATCACTAAGCTTCGCCGCGATGGCGACATGCCTTGTCACCGGCGGCGCCGGCTTCCTCGGGTCGCATCTGTGCGACGAGCTGCTCGCGCGCGGGCACCGGGTGATCTGCGTCGACAACCTCGAGACGGGCTCGCTGGCCAACATCGAGCACATCCGCGACCCCGAGCGCTTCCTGCATGTGGGCGTGGACATCATCGAGCCGTACTTCGTGCGACGAGCCGATCGACTTCGTCTACCACCTCGCCTCGCCGGCCTCGCCGATCGACTACCTGCGCCTGCCGCTGCACACGCTGAAGGTCGGCTCCTACGGCACCCACCACACGCTCGGGCTGGCCAAGGCCAAGCGCGCGCGCTTCCTGATCGCCTCGACCAGCGAGGTCTACGGCGACCCGCTCGAACACCCCCAGTCCGAGAGCTACTGGGGGCACGTCAACCCGATCGGCCCGCGCGGCGTCTACGACGAGGCCAAGCGCTACGCGGAGGCGCTGACGATGGCCTACCACCGCCAGCAGGGGGTGGACACGGCGATCGTGCGGATCTTCAACACCTACGGCGCTCGGATGCGCCCCCACGACGGCCGCGCGATCCCGACGTTCCTGCGCCAGGCGCTCGCCAACCGGCCGATCACGGTGTTCGGCGACGGCAGCCAGACGCGCTCGTTCTGCTATGTCAGCGATCTGATCCGCGGCATCATCGCGCTGGCCGAGTCCGGCTACCACTACCCGGTGAACATCGGCAACCCCGACGAGTTCACGCTGCTGGAGCTGGCGGAGAGCGTCAAAGAGCTGACCGGCTCGACGGCTCGGAGATCGTCTACGAGGCGCTGCCGACGACGACCCCAAGCAGCGCAAGCCCGACATCTAGCTGGCCGCGCGAGCTGCTGGGCTGGTCGCCGGAGGTGTCGCTGCGCGAGGGCCTGCGGCGCACGATCGAGCAGTCGGGCGTCGAGCTGCTGATCGGTGGCGGCTCGGCTGGCGCTGGTGCAATCGAGAATCGCCAAGCCGCGACCGCTCCATATGCGAGGCTGAGGCGTTGTGAGCAGCGAGATGGGACCACGTCCGCGCGAACGTCCGCTCCGACTGCGCCCACGCCCGCCCCGCGCGGTGTGCCTCGACGCCGCCGGCGCACCCGCGTCTGCCCGGGCCTGCTCCGGGTCAGGCGCCGCCCACGGGCGCGGCGGACGCTCCGGGGCAGCGATCGGCTCTCGGAGGCGACGGCGCCGCAGGGAGCCTCCGACCGCGACATCCGCAGCAAGCGCCCGCCGGCGCTGTCGTTGCTGCTGCGGATGGGCACCGCGCGCCGCGTCGCGCGCGTGGTGTCGCTGCTGGCGCTGGACTTCGCGGGCGTGGCGCTGGCGATCTTCACCGCGCTGGTGCTCAAGGAAGTGGTGTTCAGCGACGTGCCGCTCCACGCCGCGTACGATGAAACCGAACACTTCCTGCCGTTCGCCTACCTGCTGACGGCGCTGCTGTTCGCGCGCTCGGGCCTGTATGCCGAGCGGGCGCTGCGCCCGGGGCTGTCGCGCATCGTGGGCTCGCTGTTCCAGGTGGCGTTCGTGGCGCTGATCTTCGCGGTGGTCAACGGCGAACACTTCTCCAGCTACTACCTCTTCTACGGCTCGCTGGCGTTTGCGATCCTTTACGTCTCATCCCTGCGCGCGGGCTATGAGCGCGCCACGGCGGCGCTGCTGCGCGCCGCCGGCTACCGGCGCCGCACGGTGCTGGTCGGCCGCGGCAGGCACGTCGGCGACGTCGCCACGCGCTCGCGCGACGCGCCGCACTCGACGCATCGAGCTCGTCGGCTTCCTCTCGCCGCGCGCGCTGCCGCGCCAACGGCCTACGCTCCGCTGGGGACGCTGGCGGACCTGCAGCGAGGTGCTGGCGGACGAGCGGATCGACGAGGTGATCATCGCCGACCCGGACTTCCCCCAGGTCGATGCGGTGGAGCTGGTCGACCAGTGCCACCGGCGCGGGGTGCGGGTGCGCCTGGCGCCGTCGACGATGGAGATCCTGATCCAGCGCGCCGAGTTCGTGCCGGGACAGTCGGTGCCGCTGTTCGAGCTCGGCCCGCCGGTCTTCGAGGGCATCGACTTCGCGCTGAAGCGCACGTTCGACATCGTCGGCGCGACGCTGCTGCTGATCGTGCTCAGCCCGCTGCTGCTGCGCGATCACGGTGGCCGTCCGGCTGACCTCGCGCGGGCCGGTCCTGTTCCGCTCCACGCGCCGCGGCATCGGCCAGCGCCCGTTCGCGTGCCTGAAGTTCCGCACGATGCACACCGACGCCGAGCAGCATCAGGCCGACCTGGAAGAGCTCAACGAGGCCACGGGCGCGCTGTTCAAGATCCGCGACGACCCGCGCCTGACACCGGTCGGGCGCCTGCTGCGGCGCTTCTCGCTGGACGAGCTGCCGCAGCTGGTCGAACGTGCTGCGCGGCGAGATGTCGCTCGTGGGGCCGCGGCCGCTGCCCGAGCGCGACTACGAGATGCTCGAGGACTGGCACCGCAAGCGCTACCTGGTGCTCCCGGGCATCACCGGCCTGTGGCAGGTCTCGGGCCGCTCGGAGCTCGACTTCGACGAGCTCGTGCACCTGGACTTCATCTACCTGGAGCGCTGGTCGCTGGCGCTCGACCTGACGATCCTGCTCAAGACGATCCCGGCTGTGCTTTCGCGGCGCGGGGCGTACTGAAAGCGGGGTGTCCCCGCTGGGGGGAGGTCGGGAGGGGGGCCTGCCCCCCCTCCCGCTCATGAGTCCCGGCTGTGATCTCCCGGAGAGGCGCTTACTGAGCCTGCCCACGCACGGGCGCTCCGGTCGCGCGAGGGCGCTTTCGTAGACACGCCAAGTCTCGCGCCCGACGTCCTGCCAAGTCCAGGCAGGCCGAGTCGGCGGGGGCTGGCAGGCCCCCTCGGCTGGGGGATCGGGCGCCTGCGGGATCACGACCACACGCTCGCGCTCGAATCCGAGCTCGGCGATGGCTTCGTGCGCGAGCGCCTCGGTGGGGACGATCACATGGGTCGCGCGCTGCACCGCGAGATGGCGCAGACGCAGGGGGATGCCGCCGCCGCGCAATCGCTCGCTGGGGCGGGCCAGGGCGCTGAGGTCGTGGATCGTCACGACCATCGGGCAGGGACTGTGCAGCATCGCTCCCTGCATCCACGGCGCATGGAACACGTCGGCCCGGCGGGGACGGTGCGTCTCAACTATCTCTCCGCGCGTATCGCCCGTGTCGCGTAGCGCGCGCAGCAGGCAGCGGGCGTAGCGTCCGACGCCGCGCGGGTCAGCCGAAGGGCGGCTGTCGAATGCAACCCTCATGCGGGCGCCCGCCCCGCCCCTCCAGACCGCGGCTCTGCCGGACCGGTGCGCGCGATCACGTCATCTCCCGAACGTGCACCGATGCAACATAGACGGTTCGCGTACGGTTGTGCAGAGATGACAGTGTTGCTGCACGCAGCTAGCCTTTCGCGGCGAATGCCGTCGCGCTCCTACCACGAGGCGCTCTGGGAGGGCGTGCCCGCCGGGCGCCCACCGCCTGAGTTTCCCCTGCGCAGGCGGTTCCTGCTGGAGCACGTCGCCGCGGGGGAGCGCGTGCTGGACGCCGGCTGCGGCGAGGGCCGGTTTGCGAGCGACTCGCTCGCGCCGGAGCTCGGGTCGTGGGCATCGACGTCGCCGAGGAGCCGCTGCGGCGCGCCGCTCGGCGCGACCCCGGGCTCGATCTGCGCGTCGTGAGCGCCGACGGTCCGTGGCCGCTTGCGAACGCCAGCTTCGACGTGGTCTGGGCGGGCGAGACGATCGAGCACGTCGCCGACACCGCCGGCTGGCTCTCGGAGGTCCGGCGCGTGCTGGTGCCAGGTGGCCGTTTGTTGCTGAGCACTCCCGATCACGGGCGGTTGCGGGTGCTGTGGCTGGCGTGCTCTCGGCGCGCGTTCGAGGCGCACTTCGACCCGCGCGCCGATCACCTGCGCTACTACACGCGCGCCAGCCTCACCCGGCTGCTCGATGAGCAGGGGTTCCTAGACGTAGCCGTGCGCGCAGCCGCCGGACCGCCCGGCGCGCGTCGGCTGCTGCTCGCCCGCGCGGTGCGATCGCGCTGGTAGCCGGGCCGGGGAAGGCGCCCGCGGCGCGACGCGAGCGGCTGCGCGCGCCGGCCACGGCGACCGCGCCAACGCTCCTCCCCGTGAGCGCGGCGCCTGCGATGCCTCTGGCGCCGGCGGTCGCCCGCAGCGCCTGAACATAGTCGTTGTAGATTTCGACCGATTCGGGATTGGGGTAGGGGGGCGCGATCGCTTCAGCGGCGATCAACTCTGGGTTCAGGTAGATCGCGGCCTGCAGCTCTTTCACGGCAACCGCCGGCTCGCTCGAGAGGTTGTGCCGGGCGAGCGCAAGCCATGTCTGTGGGTTGGAGGGCTGCAGGTGCACGGCCCGCTGCAGCGTCGCCTCCGCTAGCGCCGGTTCGCCCCTGTCCTGCTGAATCGTCGCGAGGGTGATGAGCGCCTGCACCGAGAGGGGATCTCGCGCGACGGCCGTCTGCGCCTTGGCCAGTGCCTCCCCGGGGTTGCGGGTGAGCAAGTCGAGCGCTCCCTGTGAGGCGTTGACCGAGCGCTGGGGCTGCCACTGCGACCAGGCCGCGAGCAGTGCGGCGATCACGACGGCCGCGGCTACACCACCGCGCAGGGGAGTGATCGCGCGCAGCGAGCGGGTGATGCCCATATCCCCGCGCCATGCGCGCAACGGTCCGCGGCCGGCCAGCCATCCCGCGCAGAGCAGCGCCACGCACGCGTCGCCCGGCACGTACCAGGTCCAGTCCACGAACGAATGCACACCGAACACGACCACCAGGCAGAGCATGCTGAGCAGACCGATGCGCTCGGGGGTGTAGCGAGTGAGGTCCGGCGCGCCCGGCTCCTCGTGCCCCTCCAGCTTGCGCCAACCAGGCCCGGCCCCCGTGCGGATCTGGGGCCACGCGCGCCAGCTCGTCCAGCGGCGGTTGAACGGATGCGTCGATCGTCCGGCGGCGGCCATCCATGTGAGCAGCAGCGCGAGCGCGAGCGCGAGCCCGATCAGCCCCAGGTCGGCGAGCGTCTGCACGACGAATCCGTGCGCGTGCTTGACTTCCAGCAGCGCCGTCCGGTAGCGCAGGCTCGCCGTTTCATACCCGTCGGCGCCGGCTCCGGCGATGGGGTTGGCGTCGAACACCTGCAGCGCCTGCTTCCAGTAGCGAGCGCGCACGCTCGCCACCGCGGTCAGGCGCCCGGGGGTGTTCGGAGGCGGTTTGGCGTTGGGGTTGGTCAACGTGGAGACCGTGTGGGAGATGCTGCCGGTGAAGCCGCGATGGCTGTGCGCCAGGGCACCCGCGAACGCGACCAGCGCGAGCACGACCAGCGCGAGCAGGGCGGCGCCGGCGCGAGTGCGCACCATGCGCGAGGGTGCTCGCCGGTCGGTGATGAACCCGATCGCGATCCCCGCGAGGGTGAGCACGAGCGCCATCGCCACGAGCAGCGCACCCAGCTGATGACCGGCGGTGGCGCGTTCGCCGAGGGGGATGTTTTCGGTGGTCAGGACGTGGCGCGAGAAGTCCCAGCCGACGACCGCGCCGGCGCCGATGCCGCCGAGGATCAGCACTGCCGCCCCGCGCAGGCGCAGCGGTACGACGCAGAACCACAGCGCCAGGCCGATCGCCAGCGCGATCAGCGCCCCGCGCGAGTAGGCGAGCATCAGCGTCACCAGCATGATGCCCATCACCGGGTAGGCGAGCGCGCTCAGCAGCGCGTGCCCGGCACGACGGGCGCCCAACCACATGCAGCAGATCGCCCCCATCGCCGCGGTCAGGCCGATCGCATTCCAGTAGCCGTACGGTTCCTCCAGTCGCGCGTATGTGTTCGCGGGGGCGATGCTCGGGAAGACCTTGGTGGTCAGCGCGTAAGAGCACACGATGACCGCCGCGAGCGCGAGCCCGCCGAGGATCGCCGGCCAGCGGTCGGGCGCCAGGCGCACGAGCGCCACAGCGGCGCCGAACACGGCGCCGTAGGCGAGCAGCCTGTTCGCGTCCTGCCAGCTCGACGTCCGGCTGAACCGACCATACGATCGACAGCCCGCTCAGGGCGGCGAACGCGAGCAGCAGTCCAACCGGCCACAGTCCGTACTTGGGACCCTCCACGAGCGATCGCGCGGCGGGCGTGAGCGCCACTGCCACCGCCACCGCCAGTCCCGATCCGAGCGTCAGCGCGATCTCGGTGCTCGTCATCGATTCGAGATTGAGACCGCCCTTGGCCAGGAAGGTGATCAGGCATGCGGTTCCCGCGGTCAGCAGCGTCGGCCACCACAGCGCGCCCGAGCGCAGCATCCACCGCCCGGCGGCTGCCAGCGGCCGGTTCGCGAGCGCGCTCGCCGGCGCCGGCGGCGGAGGGGCCGACGGGCCCAGGGCGGGTGGCTGCTCAGCGGGGATGGTGGCGGACATGTCCGGTATGCCTGGCGGTCGGGGCGGTCGAGATGGTCATGCGCGCGGATCGGCGGACGTTGGCGGGGCCGAGCACGCTCAGGCTTCCTGATGGTCGCGGTGCGCGCGCAGGCGGTTGCGGATGGCGGAACCGACCGCCAGCAACAGGCAGACGGTCAGGAACGCGACGGTCGCGAGCAGCGGAGTCGGGAGTGAGCTGAGGGCGGAGGCGATATTGACGGGCACCACACCGGGGCGGATCGTCTGGGAGCCGACCCGCAGCGGCGCCGAGCCGGCTGTGTGCGCGCGCGAGATCGATCGCTGCTCGGCCGGGGTTGGCGTGACCGCGCTCGTGGTGGGCGTGACGGTGGCGCCCGGCGCGAGGCCGTGTCCGGAGCCAGCCGCCGCCAGCTGCGCCTGGCGGATCAGCTGGGCGCAGTTCGAATACTCTTCGGTCCCGGCGCTCAGGTCTTTCAGCGCTTCCCTGTACGCCTTCTGGCTGAATCCGCTCAGCGATTCCCCGTGGGTGCAGCGGTCGATGATCTTTTCGCCGCCGTCCGCGTGCGCGGCCGGCGCGATCGACGCCAGCGCGATCAGGACGCCCGGCAGGGCCAGCGCGCGCCGGCGGGGCCGTGAGCGGCTGGGGCGAGGGACTCTCACTGTAGGGCTGGGATGCTCATCGGTTGACTCGCAAAGCTAGCAATGCGTCCGGGAGAGGCCGACGGTCGCCAGCGCATCCGAGAAGCCCTCGGCCCAGGCGTCGTGGGTGTAGGCGCCCACGTCCCGCGCGCCGGCCGCGCCCAGGCGCGCACGCAGCTCGGAGTCGCTCGCCAGGCTGACCATCGCGTCCGCGAGCGCATCGCTGTCGCCCGCCGGCACGACCAGGCCGTTATGTCCGTCGCGCACCAGCCCGCCGGCGACGGCGCCGACGGCGTCGCTTGCGATCACCGCCAGACCCCGGTTCATTGCCTCGTTGACGACGAGTCCCCAGGGCTCGCGGAACGTACGCGTCCGGATCGAGGGAACCACCAGGATATCGGCGTCTGCATACATCTCTCGCAATCGCTGCGGCGCGACGGGCTCCAGGCAGCTCACACCCGCCGACGCCGCCTGGCCTCCCGGGGCGCCCGTCACTGTCGGGATCATGTTCCGCATCCGGGCCATGCTCCGCAAAAAGGTGGCCGCCGCGCCGCCGGCGGAGACCCAAGGGGGGCTGGATCTCGCGCCGACGAGGACGAGCGCGGCGACCGGCGCCTTCAAGCCCGACGTCTGCCAGGCATACATCAGCGCTCGCACTCCCTTTTCCCGGTCGGGCCGCCCGGCAAACATGAACTTCACTTCCGCCTTGACCGGCCAGGCCGGGTCGTGCGGCGCACCTGTGACGGGAGCGCGCCAGAAGTCGTTGTCCACCGACTGGGGGGCGACGTGCACGTTGCGCGCGCCCTTGGACCGCACGTACGCGCTGACGTGCGGCCCGTAGGTCACGACCGCGTCGGCCGAGCGATACAGCCGTCGCAGCGCCAGGTAGCTGAACGCGTGCGCGAGGCTGCGTGGGTGCGCCCACAGCGATGTCCACAGGATCAGCGCCGTATGTCCTCGCCGCGCCCCCGCCCAGGTGGCCGGCAGGGCGATGCGCCCGCCGGTGGAGCACACGACGGCGCGGTAGTTCCCGCTGCCCGCCAGCTTCGCGGTCTCGTGCTGAGCCACATACCGATGGGGGAACGCCAGCTCCCCGCGTGGCGGTTGTGCCGCCGCCCTCTCACCCTGCGTGCTCGGGCCGTGCAGGGACCGTCCCCCGAACAGCGCGACCTCGATGCCCTCGCGCTCGTGCAGCCTGGCGAACGCGCCCACCCGGTCCGGCGGCGCATGGCCGGTGACGAACAGGACGGGCTTCACCGCAGCGCGCGCTCATAGGCCGCAAGCGTCTGGCGGCCGCAGCGCTCCCAGGTGAAGTTGGCGGCGACGCTCTCGCGCGCGCGCTGCCCCGCCTCGCGCAGCCGGTGTGGGTCTGAGAGCAGCTCGTCGATGCGCTGGGTCAGCCGCTCGATGTCCCCTGGCGGCACGAGCACGAACCCGTCGCCCGCCGCCGCGATCTCCTCCGGCCCGGGCTCGCCGCGGCAGCCGATGGCGGGGACGCCGCCGGCCATCGCCTCGATGTAGGCGACGCCGAACGCCTCCTCGGTCGAGGGCATCACGAACAGCGTTCCCCGCTGGGCGTGCGCCACCGCCTGCGACGGGGAGAGCTGCCCGAGCAGGTCGACTCGATCGCTCACTCCCAGGCGCGTCGCGAGCCCTTCCAGCGCCACTCGCTCGGGCCCGTCGCCGACGATCTCATAGCGCAGCGTCGGGTATCTGCGCCCGAGCACCGCCAATGCGCGCAACACGTCGACGTGACGCTTGCGCGCGACGAGGTGCCCCACCGTCACGAGCGTCGGCGGCCCCTCGCGCCGCGGTGCGTGCTGGAGGGCGGGCAGATCGGCGCCCAGGTGAACGACCCGCACCTCGCCGGCTCCGTGCGCGCGGCAGAGCTCGGCGATGCCCTGGCTGTTGGCCAGCGTAAGCCGCGCCGCCCCCAGCCCGCGTGCCACCGCTCCGGTGCCCGCCGAGCTTCCGCGCGGCGGAGGCGCCGCCGTGTGGAGCACGTCTCCGCCGTGCACCGACACCACGAGCGGCACGTCCACCCTGGCCCTGCGCACGGCGTCCGCGGCCGGCACCGCGTTGTGGGCGTGCACGAGCTCGAACCCAAACGTCCGTCTCAGTTTGCGCAGCGCCAGCCCCAGCGCGGGCGCCGCCCACACGCCCCAGCTCGCGTACGCGCGCGGGCGCGGTGGAGAGACGTAGGACACGTAGGCGACCGCCAGCTCATCGAGCGTCTGCGCGCGCGGCTCAAAGACGCGTGCGCCCAGCTCGCGCGCCAGCGCGTTCGGACCTGCTCGCAGCGCCGCACGAGGAGGGACGAGGCGGTGCAGCACGAGCACCCGCACCTCGGCCCCCGCTTCGCGTGCGGCAAGCGCCTGGCGGTGGGCCCACACGCCGAGCACCGGATCGCGGCGGCTCGGGTAAAACTCGGCTACGACCGCGACCTTCACCAGCGCCGGTGTGTGGTCAGGGTTCGCCCCAACTCCGGGGCGCGCAGATAAGGCCGGCGAGCGAGGAACTCGCGCGCCTCGGCGATCGCGCTCTCGCGGGAGTAGGTCTCGGCGGCGGGCGCCACGCGGTGGCCGATCGCGACGGCGTCGATCACGCCGCGGCGCCATCCGTGATCGCGCGCGAGCGCCGCCCAGTGCGCGTCGAGGCCCCAGCCCATGCGCAGCTCGGGAAACGGCAGCAGCGTCGCGAACGTAGCGCTCGCAAACGCCGTCACGGGGCCGATCTCCACGAACTCCGTCTCGCGCGCGACGCTCCCCGGCCGGCGCCTGGTCACCGGCCACGCCGCGTGCGAGCTGCAGCGGTGCGCCGGCTGGGCCAGCTGCAGCTCGAAGCGCTCGCACAGGAACAGCAGCCTGTCGAGAAATCCGCGTGGCAACTCCACGTCGTCGTCCACTATCAGCAGCCAGTCGCGCTCCTGGATCGCAAGCGCGTCCGCTCCCTCTGTCAGCAGCCGGTTGAGGTTCTCGAACTTGCCCAGCCCCTCCGGAGGACACGTGCGCAGCTCGACCTCGTGGCGGGAGCGCTCGAGCTCGGCGCGGATGTTCGCGGCGAGGCTCGCGTGTTCGGGGCGGACGACGCCGATCGCGAGCACCCTGCGCAGGGGCGGCGAGTGGCGCGCAGCGAGATCCAGACGTAGGCGCCTTGAGCTTGCGATCTCCCACACGTCACCCGCGCGGTCGCGCATGTTGCGCAGCGCCCCGTCGATGCCGCCGACGGTCCCGCTCGTGCCGGACAGGAAGTCATCGGCGCCGCCCGGAGCCTCGCCACCGGCGCTCGCGCCGTTATGCGCGGGTCCGGCATCCGCCCGCGTCGCGCCGGGTGAAACCAGATGCCCGTGGCCGGCGCGCTCGCGCAGGGCTTCGTGCACGCGCCCCGCGCTGTGCGCGACCATCGTCACGCCCGTGGGACACCGCCGGCGCGCGACGTGCCACACGCAGCCCGCCGTCGTAACCAGCTCGCGCGTGAGCGACGGCGCTTCTCCACGCCGCGCGTCGAACCTGCGCGCGGCCCGGCCACGGGTGTACTGGGTGCGCGCCAGCGCCCGCAGACGGGCGTCTGCGCCGGCGCGGCGGTGATCGACCCCCGCGCCCGCCACATACAGCACGCGCGCTCCCGGCTCGCGTGCGCGCAGACGGTCTTGCCACTCCTGCTCGTCGCCGCCGTGCTCGAGCGATACGTCGAACGCGCCCACCCGCTGAAGCGCCTCGCGCCTGATCGCCATGTTCGCGCCCCACGCGTACCGCGCCTCGGTGTCGCTGCGGCCGAGCTCCAGCGCCGTGATCGGCGCCTGCTCGCGCCCGCAGGAATGGGATCCCCACCCACCCGAACTCCACCCACCCCCGCCCTCCAGGCGCGGTCTGATCGGCCCGGCGAAGACATCCACGTCGGGGTGCTCGCGCGCGGCGCTCAGCAGCGCCTGAAGCCAGTCCGGGCTCGCTTGCACGTCGTCGTCCACGAACACCACCAGCTCGCCCTCGGATTGCTCCACGCCCGTGTTGCGCGCCACGTTCAGCCCCCGTGGGCGCTCGTGTGGCTCATAGCGCGCGCCGAAGCGCTCGGCCTGCGCGCGACCCGTGGGTGTGGGGCCCGCGTCGTCGACGACCAGCACCTCCGCTCCTGCGGCCTTCGCCTGCGGGGCGATCGAGGCGAGCGCCACCTCCAGGTATGCCGCGCGCGCCCGCGTGGGGATCACGATCGAGGCGGGTATCGGTTTGGATCTGGGCATAGGGTGCAGAGAGTCTAGGTTTGATGGCGTCATGGTCCTGTTCCTGCACAACCGCTACCGCACGACCGGCGGGGAGGAGCGCACGGTCGAGAACCTTCTGTGGCTCGTCCGCGAGCAGCTCGACGAGCCCGCCGAGCTGCTGGCCCGTTGGCCGATCTCCGATCGGTCGGCCACGCTCGGGCGCGCCCACGCGGCGCTTGGGCTGCTGCGCGGGGGGCTGGCGCCGGATGACGTCACCCGCGCGGTCCGTCTCGAGCGGCGCCCGGGTCGTGCACGCCCACAACCTGCACCCCGCGCTCGGCTGGCGGGCGCTGGCGGGCGCCCGGGAGGCCGGGGCGCGCGTCGTGCTGCACCTGCACCAGTATCGCCTCGTCTGCGCGATCGGCGTCTGCTACACCCGCGGGGCGGAGTGCACGCGCTGCCACGGCCGCGACACGCTCCCCGGCGTGCGGCTGAACTGTCGCTTCAGTCTGCCCGAGGCGCTCGCCTACGGGGCGGCGCTGTCGCTCTGGCAGCGTCGCATCATCGACCAGGCCGACGCGCTGATCGTCCCCAGCGTGTTCGCCCGCGAGCGCCTGCGCGCCCTCGGCGCGCCGCTGCCGTGGGAGCGCGTCCATGTTCTGCCCCCGCCCGTGCCATCGCTTGCACGCGCGGCGCCGGCGCCGTCATCGCAGACAGAGGCGATGGGATCGGAGCCGGCGACCGGACAGCCGACCGGGCCGTACGCCCTCGTGGTCTCGCGCCTGGCGCCCGAGAAGGGAGTGGACGTGGCTATCGCCGCCTGCCGCGAGGCCGGCCTGGCGCTCGTCGTGGCCGGCGACGGTCCCGAGCTGGCGCCGCTGCGAGAGCTGGCCGGCGAGGATGACGTGCGCTTCGCCGGTCGTGTCGCGCACTCCGAGCTCGACCGGTTGCGCGCGGGCGCGTCGATCGCGCTCGTGCCCTCGCGCTCGGCCGAGACTTTCGGCATGGCCGCCGCCGAGGCGATGGCCCGCGCGCTGCCCGTCGCCGCAAGCCGCATCGGCGCGCTGCCAGAGCTGCTGGACGACGAGTCGTGTCTCGCCCCGCCCGGCGACGCATCCGCGCTGGCCGAGGCGATCGCTCGCGTGCTGGCGGATCCGGCGGCTGGACGACGCGGACTGGAGCGGGTTCGGGCGCTCTGTGGCCCGGATGTGGTCGCGCGCGAGTTGGCCGGTGTGTACGACGGCGCCGGCGGGACATAAGCTGGCGCCGTGCCAGCAGCATTGCCGGAGCCCAGACGCGCCCTCATAACCGGGATCTCCGGCCAGGACGGATCGTTCCTGGCCGAACTGCTGCTGGAGAAGGGCTACGCGGTCACGGGTCTCGTGCGCGATGCGGGGATGCCGGAGGAGCCCTCCGGAAATGACTCCGCTGGGGCCGAGCTCGCCGGGCGGGAGTCCACAGAGGCCTCGGCGGGGGGAGCCTCGCTCGGCTGCTCCGAGCACCTGCGCGCCCGGATCGCGCTCGTGTACGGGGATCTGCTGCGGCCGGCCACGCTGCGCGCCGCGATCGAGCGTGTGCTCCCGCACGAGATCTACCACCTCGCCGCGCCTTCGTTCGTGCCTGCCTCGTGGGAGCGCCCCGAGGAGACGATCCGGGCGATCGCCGGCTCGGCTGCAGCGATTCTGCAAGCCGTCCGCGAGCTGGACCCGTCGATGCGCGTGTTCGTGCCCGCCTCCGGCGCGATCTTCGGCGACGCGTCCGAGTCGCCTCAGCGCGAGGACACGGTCTGCCGTCCGACCGCCCCCTACGCCGTCGCCCGGCTCGCGGCGCACCAGCTCGTCGGCGTGCTGCGCGCGCATGACCGACTGCACGCCAGCTCGGGCATCGTCTTCAACCACGAGTCAGAGCGCCGCCCCGAGCGGTTCGTCACGCGCAGGATCACGCGCGCGGCCGCGGCGATCTCGCTCGGGCGCAAGGACGAGCTGACGCTCGGCGACACCTCGGCCGTACGCGACTGGTCGTTCGCCGGCGACATCGTCCACGGCGCGTGGCTGATGCTCCAGCAGGAGCGGCCCGACGACTACATCCTCGCAAGCGGCGTGCCGCACACAGTCGCCGACTTCGCGCGCGCCGCGTTTGACTGCGTCGATCTCGACTCAGAGCGCTACCTGCGGGTCGATCCGGCGCTCGTGCGCGCCCCCGAGCGCACGCCAAGCGTGGGGGACCCGTCCAGGGCGCGCGAGCGCCTGGGCTGGACTGCGAAGGTGGGGTTCGAGCAGCTTGTGCGGCGTATGGTCCAGGCGGATCTGCGCGAGCTGGGTGAGACCGGGGCGCGGGTCTGAGCCGAGCCCTGCCGGAGGGCGGCTCGCCCTCGAGCAGACGCGTCGCTGACCGCGTTGCGTCCCCTCGTCTCCTACACTCCCGAGCCACATGCCTACGGTCGGCGTCATCGGACTCGGGTACGTCGGCCTGCCGCTCGCCGTTGCATTCGCCGAGGAGGGCTGCGACATCGTCGCGGTCGATGTCGATTCGCGCAAGATCGAGGCGATCGAGGCGGGCGACTCCTACATCGAGGACATTCCCTCCGAGCGGCTGCGCGGCGCGGCTGGGCGCATCGACGCCTCCATCCATTACTCCCGCCTGGCCAAGGCCGACGCCGTGATCGTATGCGTGCCCACGCCGCTTACGCGCAATCGCGAGCCGGACCTCGGGCCATTGCTGGACTGCACGCGCGCGCTGGCGGAGGTGCTCCAGCAGGACCAGCTCGTCGTGCTGGAGTCCACCACCTATCCCGGCACCACCCGCGAGCGCGTCGCGCCGTTGCTTACAGAGCGCTCGGGGCTCGAGGCCGGGCGCGACTTTCACCTGGCGTTCTCGCCCGAGCGCGTGGACCCCGGGCGTACCGATTACACCCTGCGCAGCACCCCCAAGGTGATCGGCGGGCTGACCGGCGCCTGCGCCGCGCGCACACGGGAGCTCTACGGGCTGGTCTGCGACAAGCTCGTGCTCGTCTCCACGCCCGAGTCCGCCGAGCTGACCAAGCTGCTCGAGAACATCTTCCGCTCGGTCAACATCGCGCTCGTCAACGAACTGGCGATGCTTACCGATCGCATGGGCATCGACATCTGGGAGGTGCTGGACGCCGCCGCGACCAAGCCCTACGGATTCATGCCATTCTCGCCCGGTCCCGGCATGGGCGGGCACTGCCTGCCGGTGGACCCGTTCTACCTGAGCTGGCGCGCTCGCGAGTTCGACATGAGCACAGAGTTCATCGAGCTCGCGGGCAAGGTCAACCAGCAGATGCCCTACCACTGCGTCGCCAAGGTCCAGCGCGCGCTCAACGACGCCGGCCTGCCCGTGCGCGGCGCGCGTGTCGCGGTGCTCGGCGTCAGCTACAAGCCCGGCGTCGGCGACGTTCGCGAGTCGCCCGCGCTGAAGATCATCGAGCTGCTGCGCGCCGCCGGCGCGGACGTTCGCTACCACGATCCCCATGTGGAGTCCCTGGCCGAGTGCGATCTGCGCAGCCTCCCGCTGGAGGAGGCGCTCGTCGACGCCGATCTCGCGCTGATCGTCACGGCCCATCCGGGCGTCGATCACGAGCTGGTCTGTCAGCGCGCGCGCCTGGTCGTCGATTTGCGCGGCGTCACGCGCTCGTTTTCGCAGTCCGGCAACGTCGTGCGACTGTGACCGCGCCGTGCTGAGCCCCGATCCGCGCGCGCCGGGCCTGATGCTCGGAGAGAACGTCGCGATCGGCGAGGATGTCGCGTTGGGGGCGCACGTCGTTGTTCATGACGGCACGGTGATCGGCGACGGCTGCGTGGTCGAGGACCACGCCGTCCTCGGCAAGCGCCCGCGCCTGGCCGGGCGCTCCTCCGCGCGTGGCGAGGTCGGGCGCCTCGTGCTGGGCGAGCGCGTCACGGTCTGCGCCGGCGCGACCGTGCTCGCCGGGGCGTCCGTCGGCGATGAGGCGATCCTCGGCGACCAGTGCTTCGTGCGCGAGCGCTCCACGGTCGGAGCCGGCTCGGTGATCGGCCGCGGCAGCGTGGTCGACAACGACGTCTCGATCGGCGCGCGCGTGCGCGTGCAGACGAACGTGTACCTGACTGCGTTCTCGCTCGTCGAGGACGATGTGTTCGTCGGCCCCTACGCGATGACCACCAACGACGACACGATGGCCCGCCACGACTCGAATTACGCTCTGCGCGGGGCCATCCTGCGGCGTGCCTGCCGCGTCGGGGGCGCCGCGGTGCTGACCCCGGGCGTGGAGGTCGGCGAGGAGGCGTTCGTCGCCGCGGGCGCGCTCGTCACGCGCGACGTGCCGGTGCGCGCGGTCGTCATGGGCGTTCCCGCGCGGGTCGTGCGCGAGGTTCCAGAGGAGGATCTGCTGGAGCGCTGGTTATAGGTCGTCGGAGCTACTTGCAACTACTTGCAACAAGACTTGAAAGCGGTCGAAACTGGGGTCGAAGGCTAGCTCGCGTGCAATCGCCAGAAAGCCCGCGGGTCCCGCGGGGACTTCCCTACCCAATCGATCACTCCGGCTTCTCTCAGCGTGCCCAGCTCTCGCTGCGCGACGGGCCGGGAGATGTCGAGTATCTCGGCAACCTCACCAGTGCTCAAGCGGCCTGCCTCGCGCAGCGCGGCCATGACTGCTCGCGCTCGTTCTGAGAGGCGGGCGTCGAGCTCCCGGTCAATGGGCTCGGCCAGTAGGCTCAAGTGAACGCCTCCAGACGCCTGTCGGTAGATCGGGTCGTCGAGTCCTGCTTGTCGCATCTCCTCGAACATGCGGCGGATTCCCTCGCCCAACTCCTGACCAAAGCTCAAATCTGAGCAGACGCGGGCAATCCGGGGATTTCGGGCGAAGCGTGTCGCGTCGAGCGGATCGCTCAGGTCGACGAGCCCGGGAAAGCGTCCAGGGCTCCAGATCTCGATCCTGTCATCGAATATCTCGATCCGGACGTGATCGCCAGCCACGCTGTAGGAGCGATGAACCGCCGCGTTGACCAGGCCCTCCAGCCAGGCATCCTCCGGAACCAGCGGAACCTCTCCGAAGCGGCCCGTCGCTCCCACGAGCGCGCGCCTGACGGGCTGAAGTCGTTGGATGGCCGCTCGTGCCTCGAGCAGCTGGTGCGGGATTGGGCCTTCCAGATGTACGTCCTCGAGGAGTTGCTGTCGCGCTCCCGTCCCACGTTCGCGGCCTCGATATCTCAGGACGCGCACGAACGTCTCGGGGAGGTACCTTTGGGGACGCTCGGCGAAGAGCAGGCAGCCGGCGACGGTCAGCGTGCGATCCTCGGCCAGACCTCGGGCCTGCAGCAGCCTGATGGCATCGGGCGCCCGGACTGCCGCTGCGTACTGCTCGACGAGCGACATGTCCAGGTCATCGAGGCTTGCGGCTTGCAGCGGTCGGGCCTCGTAGCTTGCCTGCCCCTTGTCGTAGAGCAGCTCCTGACGCTGGCGAAACGTGAGGCGGCGATTCTCGTCGCCAACTCTGAGGAAGACCTCATCCCGCTTGTTCGCGTGTACTACATCGCTCGGCTCGACTTCGATGACGAGCAGATGATCTGGGTCGCCACGGTCGTTCTCGCAGTCCAGAATCCGTTGACGAACCCGTACAGGTGGCTCGCAGAAGTCGATGCTGGCCTGCATCTGCTCGTTGCGCTTCTCGGGCAGGCGATCGGTGCCCTCGACCTTCCCGCTGCGGAGTCCAACAACGACAATGCCCCCATCGGCATTTCCAAGACCGATCAGCGAGTCCGCCAGATCTCGAGCGGCGATCCGGGCCGACTTGCGCTCAAACCACTGATCCTCGGGGATCGCTGCAAGTACGGGACCAACCTCGTTGGGAGGCGCGCCCAAAGCAGACTCCACATGGACAGTGGACATGTTTCCATTCTACTTAAAAATTATTGCAAGTGCAGTTATGGTCGGCCTCGCCAGATCTGCGCAACTGACCGCTATTCATGAGTGGGGCAAGGAAGACCCCGGTGATCCAACCAGGCTTCGCCGTAGACGCCCTCGGTAGCGTCAAGTGGCGGACGTCACCCGGACGGCCGCCACCACCTCATCGGCCTGCGCGCGGCTCAGCACCGGGCTCATCGGGATCGCCAGGTGTGCGCGCGCGGCCTCCTCGGTGCCCGGCAGCTCGACGCCGGCGCCCCACTCGCGCATCGCGGCCTGGCGGTGCACCGGCGTGCGGTAGTAGGCCTTGCACCCGATCTCTGCGCCGGCGAGCGCGGCTTGCAGGCACTCCGCCTCGGGGTGGCTGACGACATACAGATGCCACGCCGGCTCGCTGCCGGCCGTCGGCTGTGGCAACTTCACCAGCTCGCCGAGCCCCGCCTGCTCGTAGTGGGCGCTCGCCGCCCGCCGTCCGTCTGCCCAGGTATCGAGATGCGGCAGCTGCACGCGCAGGATCGCCGCCTGCAGCTCGTCCAGGCGCGAGTTGTAACCGAGCTGCTCATAGGTGACCTTGTCGCGGGAGCCGTGAAACCGCAGCGTCCGCGCGCTCTCGGCGATCTGCTCGTCGGAGGTCGTGATCATGCCTCCGTCTCCGAAGCAGGCCAGGTTCTTGGAGGGAAAGAACGACCACGTCGCCGCCTGCCCCAGCGCGCCCGGGCGCGCGCCCGCGGATGCGCGCGAGCCCGCGGCCTGCGCGGCGTCCTCGAGAACCGGCACGCCCAAGGCCGCGATCTCCGCGACCGGGGTGAGGTTGCCGAACAGATGCACCGCGATCACCGCCTTCGTGCGCGGCGTCAGCGCCGCTCGCACCGTGTCCGCGGTCACGCAATACGTCTGCGGGTCGACGTCGCAGAACACCGGCGTCGCGCCCGTGGGCGCGATCGCCTCCGCGGAGGCGTAGAAGGTGAACGACGGCACCACCACCTCATCGCCCGGCCCGACGCCCATCGCGCGCAGCGCGATCGTGATCGCGTCCGTCCCGTTGGCCACGCCCACGCCATACGCCGCGCCGCAGTAGTCGGCGAACTCCTCCTCGAACGCGCTCACCTCCGGTCCGAGGATGTAGCGCTCGGACTCCACCACCCGCTCGATCGCGTCGTCGATCTCCCCGCGCAGCGGCTGCAGCGGAGTGTGCGTGTCGAACAGCCCTACGGCCATGTGCTTGCCGCGCTCATAGGCAACCCAGCTGACCCACGGCTTCGCCGCGTGTGCCCGACCGGAGTCGACAGGGTTGTATGAAAAAACTGGCTCTCGCGTCTCCCACAAAAACCCGCTCCCAACTACCCCGGCGCCAGTAACTCGAGATCCGAGCGTGTCATCAACCGGATCAGCTCCTCGAAGCTCGTCTGCGGCTTCCAGCCCAGATCGCGCTCGGCCTTGCCCGGGTTGCCGATCAGGTGATCGACCTCCGCGGGGCGAACGAACGCGGGGTCGATTCTCACGTAGGGCTCGAAGTCGCCCAGGCCGGCCTCCTCGAAGGAGATCTGACAGCACTCGCGCACCGAATGCGACTCACCGGTGGCGATCACATAGTCCTCGGGATCGTCCCGCTGCAACATCAGCCACATCGCCTCGACGTAATCCTTCGCATACCCCCAGTCGCGCTCGGCGTCGAGGTTCCCCAGCCGCAACTCCCGCGCCAGCCCATGCTTGATCGCCGCCGCGTGCCAGGTGATCTTGCGCGTCACGAACTCCAGCCCACGGCGGGGGCTCTCGTGGTTGAACAGGATGCCGCTCGTCGCGTGCAGGTCGTAGGACTCGCGGTAGTTGACGGTGATGAAGTGACCGTAAGCCTTAGCCACCCCATACGGTGAGCGCGGGTAGAACGGGGTCGTCTCGGTCTGCGGGACCTCGAGCACCTTCCCGAACATCTCACTGGAGCTCGCCTGGTAGAAGCGCGCCTGCGGGCACACTTCGCGCATCGCCTCGAGTATCCGCGTGACGCCCACCCCGGTGAACTCGGCGGTCAGCGTCGGCTGGATCCACGACACCGCCACGAAGGACATCGCCGCGAGGTTGTAGATCTCATCCGGCTGCGCCGCGCGCAGCGCGTCCACGAGCGAGCGCTGGTCGAGCAGATCGCCCTGGTGCAGCGTGATCCGATCGCGCAGGTGCTCGATCCGGTCGAACTTCTCCGTCGAAGCGCGCCTGACCATGCCGTGCACGTCATAGCCCTTATCGAGCAGCAGCTCCGCCAGATAGGAGCCGTCCTGGCCGGTTACCCCGGTTAGCAATGCCGATCGCTTGTTGTCTGCCATGACCGGCAACCCTATCGGTCGGGGTCCTCAGAGCGGCCGTCAGAACCGCGGCGATGCTGCGCGTACTGGCGCGCGAACGCGACGACGAACCGCGGGTTGTAGCGGGCGTACCGTCGCCACAGCCGCCTGGGCTCGCGCATCAGCCGGTAGGACCACTCCAGGCCGTTGCGCCCCATCCACGGCGGCGCTTGTCGGACGAGCCCCGCGTGGAAGTCGAACGCGGCGCCGACTCCCACCAGCAGCGGGGCCTGCAGGCGGGGGCGCATCCGGTGCATCCACTGCTCCTGCTTGGGCTGTCCCGTGCCGACCCACACGACCTGCGCGCCCGATGCGTTGATGTCCGCCAGCAGCCGGTCGTCCTGCTGCAGCGTCAGCGGCGTGAACGGGGGAGACGCGCCGCCCACGATCTCAAGGCCCGGGCAGCGTTCGCGCAGCCGTGTCGCGAGCAGTTCGCGCTCGGTGTCTCCGCGACCTCCGTACAAGTACATCGTCGTTCCGTTGCGCGACGATCGCTCGCAGTAGTTGATCATCAGGTCCGGCCCGTAAACCCGTGTCGCGTTCGGATGTCCGAGCGCGTGCAACGCCCACACGAGCGGCTGCCCGTCGGGCACCGCCAGCGTCGCCGCCATCACGGCCTCCATCGTCGCCGCGTTCTCGTGTGCGTTCATCACCAGGTTCACCGCTGCCGCCGTCACGTACCCGCGCACGTCCGCCGCGATCATGGCGTCCATCCAGTCCATCACCTGCTCGTAGTTCGACACGGCCAGCGGAATGCCGAGAACCTCCGCGCGCTCGGGCGGTGTCACGGTGGAGGAGGTCGATGCGCTGGAGGCGGCGATTCCGTGAAGATACCGACGGCCTTGGCGTCTTCGGCTCCCATCGATCCCGAGTTCTGGTCCGATCGTCGTGTCCTTGTGACTGGCCATACCGGGTTCAAGGGCGCGTGGCTGGCGCTGTGGCTGCAGTCGCTCGGCGCCCGCGTCACCGGCCTGGCCCCGGCGCCGCCAACGACGCCCTCGCTGTATGAGCTCGCGCGCGTGGGCGAGCACATGGCCGGCGAGCTCGAGATCGACGTTCGTGACGCCCATGCGGTACTGGGGGCGATGCGGGAGACGCGCCCAGAAGTCGTGCTCCACCTGGCGGCCCAGCCGATGGTTCGCCTCTCGCTGCGCGACCCCGCGCTGACGTTCGAGGTCAACGTGCTCGGCACGGTCAACCTCCTGGAGGCCGTCCGCCTGGCCGGCGAGTCCGTCCGGGCGGTCGTGGTCGTGACCTCCGACAAGTGCTACGCCAACCCCTCCGGCTACGCCACTGGCGCCTCCGCCTCCGCCATCTCCTCCTCCTCCTTATCCCCACTCCCCTCGCCGGGGGTCTCCTCGGGGCTCGCCGCCGATCCCGCGGTGAGACCACATCGGTTCGTCGAGGGTGACCCGCTTGGCGGCCACGACCCGTATTCAGCCTCGAAGGCCGGCGCCGAGCTCGTCACGGCCGCCTACCGCGAGTCGTTTTTCTCCGGTCCCGCTCCCGCTCCCGTTCCCGGTCCCGCTCCCGCTCCGTGCGTCGCGAGCGCGCGCGCGGGCAATGTGATCGGCGGGGGAGACTTCGGCGAAGACCGACTCATTCCGGACATCCTGCGCGCATATGATGCCGGCCGGCCGGTGCGGCTGCGCAATCCCGATGCGATCCGCCCATGGCAGCACGTGCTCAACCCGCTCGGCGGGTATCTCGCGCTCGCCCAGTCGCTGTGCGGCTCGCACGCGCGGGAGGCCGCGCGCGCATTCAACTTCGGTCCGCGCCCGCCGGACGCGCGCACGGTGCTGGAGATAGTGCGCCGTCTCGACGACCTGCTGGCCGATCGGAGGTCCCGTTCGACCTCCGATCGGTCGATCGGTGGCGCGCTGGGCTATGAGCTCGATCGCGCGGCCAGCGCGCCCGAGGCGTCGCGGCTGGAGCTCGACTCCACCGCGGCCGAACGGCAGCTTGGTTGGCGGCCCCGCTGGGATCTGGAAGAGGCGCTCGCACGGGTCGTCTCCTGGCATGAGGCGCACCGCCTCGGCGAGGACATGCGGCGTGCGAGTTTGGAGCAAATAGCGGATTTTCAGTGAGCGCGGATTCGCCTGGCTCGCAATCTTCTATGAGTGAGTCCGCTGCCTATACGCCGTTATCGAGCCGAACGGCTGCTGCGCCGGGAGTTCGAGGCGATGCGCGGGCGCGTGCTGGCGGGTGTGCGGGGGCGACTGCGAGCGGCGGGGGTCAGTCTCGACGCGGGCGACCTCGAGGCCTGCTACGCCCAAGCCTGGCACGGGCTGTACACGACGATGCTCGACGGCGGCCGCGACGCCGAGGTCGCAAACCCGGAGGGCTGGCTGGCGCTGGTGACCTATCGACGGGCGATCGACGAGCACCGCTCACGCCTACGCGCGCCCGGGGCACATGACGCCCGTGACGCGTGCGACCCGAACTGTGAGGCGGGAGCGCCGGAGCACGACATCGCCGGCGAGCTGGATGACCGTGCGCGGCTGCGCCAGCTGATGGAGGGCCTACGGGCGCGCCTGGGCCCGCGCGAGCGCCAGGCCGCCGCGCTGTGCTACCTGCAGGGTCTCTCCCGCGCGGACGCCGCCGCGCACATGGGCATCTCACAGGGGCGTATGCGCAAGCTGATGGAGGGCTCGCGCGCGGGCTCGCCGGGCGTAGCGGGCAAGGTCGGCGCGCTGCTTGACACGATCGCCGCCGGCTCCTACTGCGCCGAGCAGGCCTCGCTGATGCGCGGCTTCGCGTTCGGCATCCTCGACCCCGCCGGCGAGCGCTACGCGCTCGCGCTCGCCCACCAGCGCGAGTGCCCGGCCTGCCGCGCCCACGTCCTGTCGCTGCGCGGCCTGGCGTCGGTGCTGCCGCCCCTGCCGCTGCCGCTGGTGCTGAGTGTCGCCGCGGGCGCGGGCGCCGGCGCCGGCGGGGCGGGGGCCGGCACCGGGGCTGCGGCCGGCGGGTCCGGCGCGGGTGCGAGCACGGGTGCGGGCGCCGGCGTGAGCGTGGGCGCCGGCGTTGGGGTGTCGGGCGCCGGCGCGGGTGTGGGCGCCACGGCCGGCAGCGGCTGGTTGATGGCCGGCGGCGGTCTCAGCGCGAAGCTCGCCGTCGGCTGCCTGGTCGCGGTCAGCGTTGGCGCGGGCTGCGTGGCCCTGAGCGTCGGGCCGATCGTGCCCTCGCACGTGAGCACCCATCGCCGTCATCTTGCGCGCACGATCGCCCCGCACACCCCGCTCGCCGATGATGTGGCGCTGAGCTCCGGGCGCCTCGGCGCGCAGTTCTCCTCAGAGGCCGCGTCCGGCTCGCAAACCGGCGCGCCCGGGAGAACGGCCTCTTCGGCGGCTGGCAGCTCACAGGCGCTCACGCCCGCCGCGAAGGCCAACCGCGAGTTCGGCCTCGAACAGCCGGCTCACCAGGCGACGACGGCTGCGGCCCAGCCGAGCGTCTCCTCAGACGCCGCTCGCGCCGCTTCGGCCGGCCAGGCGTCCGGCGAATCCTCGGGCTCGACGGGCGGCTCGTCTGGCGGTGGTGGTTCCTCGGGCGGAGCCGGCGCGCATGGCAGCGGCGGTTCGTCTGCCGCCGCGCGCGAGTTCGGGCTTGGGTAGGGCTCAGTTCAGCGGGCGCGGGTGGGGCTCAGCTCAGGGGCGCGGGAAGGCCTTCATCAGCTTCCTCATCCCCAGCGGGTTGCCGCGCGGGCGCAGCCGCCCGGTGAGCAGGGCGCGTCGGGGGTCCAGGCGCTCGCCGATGATGTCGACCCAGTCCTGGTATGCGATCCGCAGGCGCAGGTCGGGGTCCGGCGAGGCGCCCTCGGCGACCGTGCTCGAGCCGTTGTTGACCGTCAGGTGCCAGCTGGGTATGTCGGGGTCGGTGAACTCCCACTGGAACGTGGTCGGGCGGGTGAGCCCGTGGTTGGGGTTGACCTGGCGGCGGACCGTGTCGAACAGCAGCGCGACGGTCTCGGGGTCGCGCCGAGTTGGACCCTCGCGCACGCCGAGCACGCCGGCTTTGGCCAGCGCGCGCCCGCGCTGGGTGACCTCCAGGGGCGAGAGCCCAGGCGGCAGCAGCGCCGGCCCCGGCAGCGTCTCCGCGGCGAGTCCCGCCGAGCGCAGCTTGGTCGTCATCGAGGTGATTCCCTCGAGGCCGACCTCGTCGTAGGTTGCGCCGAACACCGTTACGTAGCTTTCGTCCCAGCCCGGTGGCATCAGCACCTGGGCGGTGTAGCGGGTAACGTCGCGCAGGATCCCTGCAACCGCCTTGGGCACCCCTACGGGGTCTTCACGCTTGAGATCGGATAGAAGCTTCACGCCGAAGCCGATGTGGCGCTGCTCGTCGGCGGAGATGTTCTGCATGCCCTCCCGGAACGCCGGCAGCTGGTCGCGGCGTTCGAGATAGCTGCAGATGAAGTGCTGACCGGGCTGGGCGAGCGCCGCCTCGACCACGATGTGATAGAGCGTCACCGCGGCGGCCAGTTTGGCGGGGGAGCGGTCGGCGCGCAGTTCGTCGGCCATCCGTTCCAGGCGCTCGAAGATCTTGCTCAGGCCCGGGCTGAGCTGGGGCCTGATCGCGTTCAGGCTGCTCGCCATCGAGCCGTCGCCGAGCCCGCAGACCTCGTGCACGAAGCGCTTGAAGAAGACCGCGTGGCGCGCCTCGTCGACCTGCTGGGTGGCGAGGAAGTACTTCTGCTCCTCCAGCGGCGCCGCGTCGATGTACGGGGAGAGGGTGTCGGCGACCACGTCCTCGCCCCAGAAGAACAGCGAGTAGTTCCACAGCGCCGCCGTGCGCTCGAACTCGGTGAAGTCCTCGCGCCACTGCCTTGCGTCCTCTGAGAAGTCGAGCTCACTCGCCCGCCAGTTGCCGCGCTCCCAGCGCGCATACAGGTCCGCGTAGGAGATCGCGTCCGCCGGCAGGCTCGCGGGGTTGGCGGATGTCGGTGCCTCGATTGGTGTTGCGATTGCCATGTGCGCGCTCCCTCGTCGAATTGATAACGAACATTATCGAAATAGCGCTTGCTCTGTCAAGTAGGATGTAGTCGATGGAGACAGCACGACTGACGCGCGAGCAGAGCAAGGCCAACACCCGCGAACGGCTGCTGGACGCCGCGCGAACCGTGTTCGCGCAAGGCGGCTACCACGGCGCCACGGTCGAGCAGGTGGCCTCCGAGGCGGGGTTCTCGACAGGCGCGCTGTACTCGAACTTCGACGGCAAGGAGGACCTGTTCCTGGCGTTGATGGAGCGCGAGATCGACGCCCACGCGCGCGAGATCTCAGAGGCGGTGAAGACCCGCCACTCGGTCGCCGAGCGCGCGCGGGGCGGCGCGCGCCAGTGGATGAGCATGATCGAGCGCGAGCCCGAGCTCTTGCTGCTGTTCGTCGAGTTCTGGGCCTACGGCGTGCGCGATCCGAGCGTGCGCCCGAAGGTGGCGGCGCGGTTCGCGCAGATGCGCCTGATGCTGACGCGCCTGATCGTCGACGGGGTGCGCGAGTTCGACCTGGAGCTCGAGCTCCCCGCCGAGCAGCTCGCGGTGGCGATCGACGCGCTCGCCGACGGCATCGCCCGCCAGAAGCTCGCCGACCCCGGCGCCGTGCCCGACGAGCTGATGGGCCGCGTGCTGTCGCTGCTGTTCGCCGCGGTCACGCGGCCGGCGGGGCGTTCCTGAGGCAGCATGCATGGTCACGCGGCCCGCGGCAGGCACAGGCACGCGTAGTGGACCGTGAACAGGCGCCTGGCCAGGCCGGGGGCGAGGCGATGCAGGGTGCGGCGGAGCATCCACTTTGCCGTGCCGCGCGCGCGCGCGAGCGGAGTGCTTGCGAAGAACACGTGCACCGAGCGCGGCAGCGGATCCTCGAGCTCGCCGGCGATTTCAAGGCCCGCGCGCGCGACGATCGCGTGGGCGGCCGCTCGGTCCAGACGCTGCAGGTGGCCGACCTCGGAGGCGTGCTCGCGCTTGACCGACCGCCGCGCGGACAGGTTGGCCTCCAGCGGCACCTCCATCACGACCGCCTCGCACGCGCGCGCGGCCTCGGCCAAGAGCGCGGTCGGGTCGGGCACGTGCTCCAGGACGTGCGACAGGATGCCCAACTCGTACGCGCCATCCTCGGCTGGCAGGTGCGCACCGTCGTAGAGCTCGACGGAGTCGATCTCTGACCGCGCGCGCGCGATCGCGACCGCTGTCTCGGTGATCTCAACGCCTGCCAGCTGTCCCCCGAAGCCGCGCGCATGCAGCTCACACAGCAGCGCCCCGTCGCCGCAGCCGATCTCGAGGGTATTGATTGGATGCCCGCCCGCCCGCAGGCCCGCGCGGGCGCACAGGGCGAGCACGTGATCCGCCTTGCCGACCGCCCCCAGGGCTCGCCAGCGCGCATACAGCGCCGCCTCGGCGGGGCCCTGGCGGGTGTAGGCCTCCTCGTAGAAGCGAACCAGCTGGGCTTGGTCGTGCATCGGCTGGATTATCGGGAGTCTGCCCGCATCGGGGTCTGACGGTCGCTGTAGCCTCGGCGGCAGATGTCCTTCACTCCCGTCGCGAACAGACCCGGCGACCTTCCCGCGCCCGAGGGCGCGCGCGGCCCGCTCGGCGGTCTGCTCGACACGCTGCGCGAGTCCCCGGCCACCCTGCCGGCGCTGGCGGCGGTGGCCCTGTTTGTCGTGTGGGCCACCGACCAGGCGGGCTATCCGCTCACGCACTGGGCGCCGGGTGGGCTGATCGTGCTGGCGCTACTCGGCATCGCGCTCGCGTTCGTACCGCTGCGCCTCGCCGAGACCCCGGCGCCGGTGAAGGTCGCGCTCGGATGTCTGGCGGCGTACACCGCGCTGAGCTTCGCCTCGATCCTGTGGGCGAACGTGCCCGGCGACGCGTGGGAAGGCGCGAACCGGACGCTGCTGTACCTGCTCGTGTTCGCGCTGTTCGCGCTCTGGCCTCAGCGGGGGCGCAGCGCCGCATTGCTGCTCGGCGCGTGGACGCTCGCGAGCATCGCCCTGGCGGCGTTCGTCGCGTTGCACGTGAACGCCGCCGCGCACAGCTCGGCGCGCCTGCAGGCGCTGCTCCCGGGGGGGCGCCTGACCTACCCGTCGGGCTATGCCAACGCGGGCGCGGCGCAGTGGCTGATCGCGTTCTGGCCGGCCCTCTTGCTCGCGCGCGAGCTCCGCCTGCCCTGGAGCGTGCGGGGACTCTTGGCCGGCGGCGCGGTGCTGCTGGCCGAGGTCGCCCTGCTCAGCGTCAGTCGGGGCTCGCTGTATGCCACGCCGGTGATGCTCGTGCTCGTGTTCGCCCTGCTGCCCGGCCGCGCGCGCACGTTCGCCCTGCTCGTACCGGTCGCTGCCGGGATCGCCGCGGCGGCGCCCTCGGTGCTGGGAGTGGGCGAACGCATCGAACACGGACAGAGCGCTGCCGCGGCGGTGCACGCGGCCACCACGGCGACGTTCATCGCGGCGGTGGCGGTTGGGCTGGTGGTCGCCGCCGCCGGCGCGATCGAGGACAGAAGCAGGCTCTCGAAGGCGTCGACCGCGCGCGTGCGCAGGGGTGTTGGCGCGGTGGCAATCGCCACACTCGTGCTCGTGCTCGCGGGCGGCCTGGTCGCGGCCGGCAATCCGCTCACGCGGGCGCGTCACGCCTGGGACACGTTCAAGAGCGGCAGCGGCTACGGCGCGAACACCGTCGGCGCCAACCGCCTCGTCAGCGGGCTGGGCAGCAACCGCTACGACTTCTACCGGGTGGCGCTCGACGAATTTGTTGCACATCCGCTGCTCGGCATCGGCGCTGACAACTTCCAGGAGCAGTACCTGAAGCACGGGCGCAGCGAAGAGACGCCCAAGTATCCGCACAGCGTCGAGCTGCGCACGTTGACCGAGACCGGCCTGATCGGCGCGCTGCTGGCGCTGATCGGCCTGGGTGGCGCGCTGGTCGCGGGCTGGCGGGCGCTGCGAGGATCCGATCCACTGGCGCGCGCGGTTGCCGCGGCGGCGCTGGCGGGGTTCGCCTACTGGGTGGTCCACGGCTCGTTTGACTGGTTCTGGGAGTTCGCCGGCCTGGGCGCGCCGGCGTTTGCGATGCTCGGCATCGCCTGCGCGCTTGCGCCGCGCCGTGGCGCGCCCTCGGGCCCGCGCGGTCTGAGCTTCGGGCGCCTGGGCATCGCCGCGGGCGCGATCGTGGCGCTGGCGGCGGCCGTCTCGCTTGCGGCGCCCTGGCTGAGCCAGCTGGAGATCGAGAGCGCAGCGCGGATCTGGCCGCAGGCGCCTGCGAGGGCGTACGCGCGGCTGGACGACGCGGCCCGGCTGAATCCGCTCAGCGACGAACCGTATCTCGTGGCCGGCAGCATCGCGCTGCGCTTGGGCGATCTGCACCGCGCCGACCACGAGTTCGCGCGGGCGCTGGGGCGCACGCCCGAAGACGCCTACGCGACGCTCGAGCGCGGCGCGATCGCCTCGGCCATGGGAGACCGCGCCCGGGCGCTTGTGCTGCTGGAGTGGGCTGCGCGCCTGAACCCTCGCGATCCGCTGACGCGTCAGGTGCTGATGGTAGTGCGCAGGGGCGAACGGGTGGACATCGACGGACTGAATCGCGCGATCCTGAGCAAAGCTCAGCAGTTTGCGTAATTCCGCTGACAATTTGTGGGGCGACGGAAGCTTCTTACTCGACACCGGACCGAACCTTCGCTAGCGTGGACGAAGTATCAAGTCGATTCGCCAATCTTCGGAGAGTGCCGTCGTGTCTGGATGCTTGACCGGTGGGGGAGCGGGGCGATGGCTGGCACAGGGCACGGAGAGTTGACTGCATAGTTGCTCGCGCCGAAGAAGAGACCCAAGGTTGGGAAAGCATGAGAAGCCATCGCAGGATTTTTTTGACAGGGCTCGCGATCGTCGCTTTGCCGGCGGCGATGCCTTCGCTCGCGGCGGGCAGCTCGCTGCTGAGCGGGTACGGCGGCCCGGGTCAGGGAAGCCAGGCGATCCTCGGCTCGGCGCTGGTGGGCGGAGGTGCGGGCGGCGGGGGCGCCGGCGGCGGCTCGGGCAGCAGCTCGAACGGCGGCGGGGCTGAAGGCCAGTCGAGGCCATCGCATCTCGGCGAATCGCCGGACAGGACCGGATCTGCGGCTGGTGCGGCGGCGGGCGGCACGGGCAGCGCCCCCGCGCGCAAATCCGCCGGTGGGGCTTTGCCCTCGCGGCAGACCGGCGCCGGCCGCAAGCCCGATGGGAGCGCCGGCGCCGGCAAGGGCGGGGATTGGGCCGCGACGGCGGCGCTGGCAAGCGGCGCGAGCACGGGTCGGGCGGAGACGCTGGGGATCTCCGGAGGCGACCTGCTCTACATCCTTCTGGCGCTCGCCGGCCTGGCGTTCACGGGGAGCTCTCACGCGGCTGCTCGTTCGGACCGGCGGTCCGGAGCGGAACAACTGCTAAAGGGATGAGTTTCAAAACCCGAGAAGGTCAGTAGGGGCAGGACACCCTCAGCTCATGGACCAGCCACACGTAACCCAGCAGACCTCGACCACGCTGCCGCTGACCGGCCAGCTGGTGCGCGACGCGCCACGTCCGAAGTCGCTGCTGGAGGGGACGTTCGCCGGGCGCCTGCAGTGGGCGCTGGAGGGGCCGGGCTGGAGCGTGCTGCGCCCGGCCGTGGACTTCGTGCTGCTGTGCACGGCGGTGACCGTCGCGCTGGGCGGCGTGCACGCGACCCTGAACGTCTCGGCGGTGCAAGCGCCCCTGCTGGCGCTGCCGCCGCTGGCGATGCTGCTGCTCTTTCTGCGCGGGCTGTACCGCACGCGCCTGCGCGCGCTCGTGCTCGACGGCGTCGTGCCGGTCCTCAGCGCCGTGTCGGTCGCGGCGATGGCTGTCGCGACGATCGGCCTGCTCGCCAATGGCCGGGCCCCGAGCCAGTCCGACGTCGTGCGCGCGTGGCTGTTCGCGCTCCTGGGCGTGAGCCTCGGCCGCGTCGCGCTGGCGGGCGCCCAGCGCTGGGCGCGCGCGCGCCGGCTGGTGGGCAAGCCGGTGGTGATCGTGGGTGCCGGGCTGGTCGGCTCGCAGGTGGCGCGGCTGCTCGAGAAACATCCCGAGTACGGGCTCGTGCCCGTGGGCTTCGTCGACGACGATCCTCGCTCGATCGCCGAGGTGGGCGGGCGCGACGTGCCGGTGCTGGGCACGGTCGAGGACGTCGATGAGATCGTGCAGGACACGGGGGTGGCTAAACTGATCGTCGCCTTCTCCTCAGTCGCGGACGCCCGCATCAGCCGCCTGATCCAGCGCTGCCAGGAGCTGGGCATCGACGTGTCGGTGGTGCCGCGGATGTTCGACACGATGAACAACCGCGCCTGGTACGGCACGGTCGGGGGCACGCCGCTGCTGACGTTCTCAACGGTCGATCCCAAGGGCTGGCAGTTCACGCTCAAGCACGTCTTCGACCGCGCCTTCGCTTTGGTGCTGCTGATTCTGCTCTCGCCCGTGCTCCTGTGCGCCGCACTGGCGGTGCGGTTGAGCTCTCCCGGGCCGGTGCTGTTCAGCCAGCGGCGCGTCGGCCGCGACGGGCGGGTCTTCGACCTCTACAAGTTCCGCTCGATGCGCATGGCGCCGGCGCAGAGCATCGAGGGACTGAGTGGCGACGACGACACCGCGATCGACTTTCTGCTCGGCGGGGACACGGCGCCCGGCGGCATCGAGGGCGAGGACCGGCGCACGCTCGTCGGTCGCGTCCTGCGCCGCGCCTCGATCGACGAGTTGCCGCAGCTGTTGAACGTGCTGCGCGGGGAGATGAGCATCATCGGCCCGCGCCCGGAGCGCCCCGAGTTCGTCGAGCTGTTCCAGAACGATGTCGCCCGCTATGGCGACCGCCATCGCGTCAAGTCGGGGATCACCGGCTGGGCGCAGGTGCACGGCCTGCGCGGCCAGACCTCGCTCGCCGAGCGCGTGGAGTGGGACAACTACTACATCGCCCACTGGTCGCTGGGCTTGGACGTGAAGATCCTTCTGCTCACGCTGGTCGCGCTGTTCCGCAACGCGGAGTAGCGAGCAGCGCGGGACGCCGAGCGCGCTCGACGAGCGAGCTGACCGGGCTGGGCTGCTGACCGAGGCTGGGCTGGCGGGGAACGGGTGGGGTCAGATGCTCCGCTGCGCGGCCTTGCCAGATCCCATCCATTCCTGGTAGACGCGTACCCGTAGGCCACTCGTGCCGAGCGCCGCCGGCAGCGTGATCGAGTAGCGGTTGAAGCGGTCGAGCGTGAACAGCGCCCGGAAGCGCAGTTCTCCGCCCCGGAAGGCTTCGAGCTTCATGAAGTCCCCGACGGGTCCCGAGCCGCTGGCCACGACGTGGCCCGACCGCCGGCGCAGTCTGAGCGTGACGGGGCTCAGGGCGCCGAAGAAGGGCGAGACCAGGACGCGAGCGAGCGCCGCGAACGACGGCTTGCGAGCGCCGTGTTCGTTCAGCACCCCGAAGTCTTCGCCGCTCGAGCCGTCCAGCTGGTAGAGCACGTCGGCCGCGACGTACGGGGTGCGCGCCAGCGCGCGATACAGGTTGGTGATGTTCGCCGCCTGGACCATGGGGGTCACGCAGGCCTGTTCCTGCTGGACCTTGTACTTCGGCCAGCAGCTGCTCCAGCCGAACTCGTCAAGCCACAGCGGCTTGGAGTCGCCGTTTGCCAGCTGCACCGCCCGAAACTGGCGCAGCGAAGCGAGCGTAAGGGTGTAGAAGTGCACCGCCAAACCGTCGTAGTAGCCCTTGATGCCCGCGGCGTACAGCGCGCGCAGGAAGACGCCGTTGTAGCCGACCAGCGAGCCCGCGATCACGGGCACGCTCGGGTTCGCCTGCTTGATCGCGGGATAGGCGGCGCGCAGCAGGGCTGCGTAGCGCTGGGGCTTTTCCGGGCCGGCGAAGTAGAACTGGTTGGCCTGGTCGGGCTCGTTCCAGATCTCGATCGCCGCCAGGCGCGTGCCGTAGCGCTGGGCCAGGTAGGCGACGAAGGCGGCGTAGGCGGCCGGATTGGAAGGAGGCCAGGCGTTGGCCTTGCTGGAGGCGCCGGGCTTGCACTTGCGCAGCAATGAGGCCGGCGCCGAGGAGGCCCAGCAGGGGGTGCTGTATGCGAACGCGATCACTTTGATCCCGCGCGCCGCCGCATCCGCGAACAGCCGGTCGGCGAAGGCCAGCGTGCGCGGTTCGAATTGGTTCGGCCCGCTCGGCTCGAGCATCGACCACGGGACCGCGGTGCGCACGACCTTGGCGTGCAGCGCCGCCGCCTGGGCGATCGCGCGGTCGGCGTCTGCAAGTGGTTCGGGGCCGACGCCGAGGATGTTCACACCGCCCAGGGGCGGCGTCGAGGAGGTGCGCGCGGTCGGCGCCTGCTTGGCCTCGCCGGAGGGCGCGAGGAGCGCGAGCACGCAGACTCCCATCGCCAGGGCGATGAGATACGCCCGCAGGCGTCCTGCCGATCCTGGTAGGCGTCCGGTCATATCCAGGACAAGATAGTCGGGCCCCGGCTCGTAGGCGCAGGCTGCGAGTCTGGTTGCAGCGACGAGGGTCGCGGTAGGGTGTCCCGCGTCATGTCTCCCACCTGGATTTGGATGCAGGCCGCGATCGTCGTGTTCGTGCTGATCGGAATGATCATCGCGATCACGAAGCTCGCTTGAGGCGCTGGGTATCGGCGGTTCGGCTGGTTGACCGAATCTACCCCGGCCGATCGACGGAAAACATCGCCTCCCACCCGTACCCACCTTGACCGGCGTGTCGTGAGCTGGCCGGTCAATCCGCTTGGAGCGCCGAGCCGCGCCGCTGCCACCAGCGGCGTCGCGGCGCGTCGATGCCGGGGAGGGCGACTGTCGGGCGCGGCGGGATCGTCTCCTCGCCGTCGAGGATCGCCGCGGGGACTTCCTCTGTCAGCCACTCGGTGAGCGGACCGAGGCCGGCGTGTTCGATCTCCGCGGCCATGCCGGGCGGGCGCTTGACAGCGGCGTGGGCGTCGGAGGCGACGTTGTGGATGAGGCCATCCCGGGCGAGCCCCAGCGCGAAGCGCCGCGCCGGCTCTCCGAAGCTCCCCACCAGCGATCCGGCCGTGATCGAGGTGAGGACGCCGGCGCGCACGAGCGAGCCCAGCATCCGCGGGTCGCGGTGAAAGGCCGGGCAGCGCTCGGGGTGGGCCAGCAGGATGCGCTGTCCGCGGCGCCTGAGATCGAGCAGCAGAATGTCAAGGCCGGTAGCCGTCATTCCGACGGCAGCGCAAACGCCCTGCTATCGGTAGCGTAGGCGGGCTGCTATCGGTAGCGTAGATGGCCTGCGGTTGGTAGCATAGGGACCGTGAGCACGGGGCGAACATCGCACGAACAAACCGGGGATCGTGCGTATCTGCACCGTGTCCTCGACGACGAGCTCGATGAGAAGTCGGTCGAGTTTGCCGCCATATCGATAGAGGGACCCAAGGGGGTTGGCAAGACGGAGACCGCTCAGCGCCGAGCGCAGACGGACTACCGTCTCGATGGCCCCGCCGGCCAGGTGGTCGCGGCCGATCCGCAGATCGTGCTCGCCGGTGACCCCCCGATCCTCGTCGATGAGTGGCAGCGCGTTCCCGCGACATGGGACGCGATCCGCCGG
The DNA here is from genome assembly GCA_963839965.1 of uncultured Solirubrobacterales bacterium. Taxonomy (GTDB): domain Bacteria; phylum Actinomycetota; class Thermoleophilia; order Solirubrobacterales; family Solirubrobacteraceae; genus Palsa-744. Next base: position 462,626 of record CAWIWX010000002.1, on the reverse strand, counting down.
GCGGTCGACGACGGAGCGCCGCCGGGCAGTTACCTGCTCGCCGGCTCAGCCAGCGAGCACGGGGCTCACACCGGAGCGGGGCGCATCCTCACGTTGCGGATGCGCCCCATGACCCTCTCCGAGCGCGGCATCGCGACACCGACGGTGAGCTTGCGTCAGCTGCTCGGCGGCGAGTGTGCGTCTATCGGGGGGCAAACGAACGTCGGGCTGGAGCACTACGCGCACGAGATCGTCGGCTCCGGGTTCCCCGCCACGCGCGGACTGTCCGAGACCGCACACGAGGATTTCCTCGACAGCTACGTGCAACGCATCGTGGAGCGTGATTTCGTGGAAATGGGCCATGCTGTTCGCCGCCCGGCGACGCTGCTGCGATGGATGAACGCCTACGCCGCCGCGACGGCGTTGACGGCCTCATTCGAGACGATCCGCGATGCTGCCACAGGCGGCGAAGGGCAGAAGCCGGCGAAGACCACGATCCAGCCCTATCGGGAGATTCTGCAACGACTGTTCATCATCGACGAACTGCCCGCGTGGGCGCCGACCCGCAACCGGATCTCGCGGCTTGCGATGCCTCCAAAGCACCATCTCGCAGACCCCGCCCTGGCCGCAAGCCTGCTCGGAGTGAGCGCCGGCGCCCTGCTTTCCGCCGAGCCGGTGGGGCCGCCGTCGTTGCGCGAAGGCCCGCTGCTCGGTGCGCTGTTCGAGTCGCTGGTGACGCTCTCCGTCCGAGTCTACGCCCAGGCGGCGCGCGCGAGAGTCAGCCATCTTAGGACTCAAAACGGGGACCACGAGGTGGATCTGGTCGTGGAGCGTCGCGACGGTCGCATCCTGGCGGTCGAGACAAAGCTCGCAGCCGTGCCCGACGACCACGATGTTCGACACCTGCACTGGCTCGCCCAGCAGATCGACAGCGACCTGCTCGACGCGGTCGTGATCACCACCGGACCGTACGCCTATCGGCGGCACGATGGGATCGCCGTCGTGCCGGCGGCGCTGCTCGGCTCCTGACCGACATCGTCCGGGCACCGATATGATCGCGGGACTCGATGCGGCGCTCGGTCTCGACATAGGCGAAGGAGGAGCAGCATGTTCAAATCGATCGTGGTTGGGACCGACGGCTCGGACACGGCCGGCCAGGCTGTGCGCCAGGCGGTCGATCTGGCCCGCTCCGTGGGGGCCAAGATCGAGCTCGTCAGCGCATACGAGCCGGTGCCCGCGCAGCGTCTGCGCGAGGAACGCCGCGACGCGCCCGAGGATCTGCAGTGGGCGATCAGCCCGCGCGAGGACGTGGACGCGACGCTGGAGGCGGCCGCCACCATCGTCCGTGAGGCAGGCGTGGATGTGGACATCTACCCGCGCCAGGGCGACCCCGCCGACGCGATCCTCGACGTCGCCGAGGAGCGCGAGGCCGATCTGATCGTGGTCGGCAACAAGGGCATGACCGGCGCCAAGCGGTTTCTGCTGGGGTCTGTGCCGAACAAGGTCTCGCATCATGCGCCCTGTTCGGTGTTGATCATTCGGACCACCTGAGCCGATCACAGCGTATGCCGCTCGCGCTGAAAAATCGCGTGGCTCATGCCCGCCGGCTCGGCCGGTCGTTCGTGCGCAGCCCGCGCCGTGGGATTCAGGAGACCCGCGAGGACTTCGACGAGCGCCTGGAGGATATCTTCAGGCGCCGGGAGCATCCCGCTCCCGAGAGCCCCGAGGCGCTCCCGTCGCCCGCGTGGGAAGAGCAAGTGCACGAGCTGCTCGGAGGGCCCTGGCCGTGCGCGGAGGTCTCTGAGCATCGGCTGATTTGGGAGGACATTCAGGCTCTGCTCACCCAGGGTGGGCTGGCGACGGGCAGGCGTGCGTATGACTGCTGGGATGACGGCGACTGGGCGCTGGCGCGCGCCGTGTGGTGCGCGACTCGCCATCTTCGCCCGCGCCGAGTCGTGGAGACGGGCGTCGCTCGCGGCATTACGAGCCGCACGATCCTCGAGGGGCTGAGACGTAACGGGGAGGGCCACCTGTGGAGCATCGATCTGCCGTCGCGCCACGCTGATCTGGCGAAGGAGGTCGGCTTCGTGGTGCCGGTCGAGCTCCGCGACAGGTGGACGTTGATTGCCGGATCGAGCCGTCACAGGCTGCGGAGCCTGCTCGCGCGCGTGGGGCAGATAGACCTGTTCGTCCACGACAGCCTGCACAGCGAGCGCAACATGCGCTTCGAGCTCGGCCGCGCGTGGCCGGTCCTGCGTCGGGGTGGGGCGATGATCGTGGACGACGTCCACATGAACGCCGGCTTTCACACCTGGCTGCAGGGAGTCGCCGACGCGCACAGCGTGGTGTGCGTTCCCGACGACGAGCAGGCGCTGTTCGCGGTTGTGATCAAGCGGCATCAGGGGTAGGGTCACGTCGGCGGAGCCGAGCGAGCGAGTCCCACGCCGCCGAGCGCCGAAAATGCAGCAGGGTTGGCGAGACCTTCAGGCGGAAGCGGATGTCGTCGTCTCTCTGGTAGATGCCCACGCGCGGCCACTCCAGTGGCCCGCGCGGACTCAGACGCCGAGGCAACGTCGCCGCTGCGCGGTAACCGGCAGCGGCCGCCGCCGCCACTGTGCACGCATCGACGTCGCCGTACGGATAGGCCAGCGACGTGCAGCGTGTCCGCAGGTGGTGCTCGCAGGCCGCTTTCGAGCGTGTCAGCTCCTGCTCCAGCAGTGCACCCCCGATCCGCGTGAGATGGGGGTGGGAGCCCGTGTGCGAGCCGATCTCCCACCCCGCCTGGGAGAGCGTTCGCAGCTCGGCCCACGACATCGGCACCAGCTCCCGCTCGTGCAGTCCGCCGCGCCACTCGGTGATTCCCGGCCAGCTCATCGGCTGCTCAGATCCGATGAAGTCGGTTGGCGCGAACACTGTGGCCGGGAGGCCGAAGCGATCCAGGATCGGGCGAGCGAGCTCCAGCACCGATCGATAAGCGTCATCGAAGGTCACCGCCACCACCCGCCCGCGGGGCGCGCGTGACACGGCTTCGCTGAAGGTCACGCCACGGTAGCCTCGCGCCGACAGCAGCGCCATCTGCCGTTCGAATCGCTCGGGAGTCGTTGAGAGGGCAGCCTCCCAGCCGGGACTCAAGGCGTGGTAGCAGAGGACGATGATGTCGTTCATGGCGATCTGCAAGCCGTCATCATGACGAGTACCATGCGGGTTACCCGCAGCCGCACTGGTGGGCCCATGGGCGGATGCCCTGTCAGGTGATCGGATGGCCCATGAAGCGCCCTCAACGAGGTGGACCGTTGGAAGCCCTGCCCGACGTTCATAGCGCCCCCGACGCGGGTCTCGTCGAGATCAGCGTCCTGATCCCGGTGCTCAACGAGGAGCGCGACATCCGCAAGACGGTTGCGGCGATGCAGGCTCAGCAGCTCGACGGCGACTTTGAGCTGCTGTTCGCCGACGGCGGCTCGAGCGACCGGACGCGCCAGATCCTGCTCGAACTGGCGCGGGAGGATCCACGCATACGCGTGCTGGACAACCCGCGGGGGCATGCGGCCAGTGGTCTGAATGTGTGCCTGCGCGCGGCACGCGGCAAGTTCGTGGCTCGTATGGACGCACACACCTACTACTCCGACCGCTATCTCGGGGCCGGCATCGAGCGAATACGACGAGGCGACACCGAGTGGGTGAGCGGTCCCCAGGTGCCACAGCCGGCCGGTCCGGTCTCGCGAGCGGTGTCGATCGCACTCGCCTCCCGACTCGGCCGGGGAGGCTCGCGCAAGTGGGCTGCGGACGTCGCTGGCGAGGGGAGCGAGTATGAGCTTGACACCGGTGTGTTCGGCGGTGTGTGGCGCCGCGAGTCGGTGCTCGCCATCGGCGGCTGGGACGAGCGCTGGCCGATCAACCAGGACTCGGAGATGGCCGCCCGCTACCTGGAGCGCGGTGCGCGGCTCGTATGCATCCCCGAGATGGCGGCCCGGTACGTCCCACGCAACTCCCTGCGGGGTCTGGCGCGCCAGTACTTCAGATATGGGATGTACAGAGCGCGCACGTTTCATCAGCACCCTTCGAGCATGCGTCGCTCCCACCTTCTCCCCCCCGCCCTCGCCGCAGCGCTGCTTGCATCCCTGGCCGCCCCGCGACCGCTGCGCAAAGCGTCGAGGCTCGTGATGGCGAGCTATGCGGGGGCCGTCGGGGCGACCGCCGCATCCGCCGTGGCGCGGAGAAGGGCGCGCCCGAGTGACGCCGCGCTGCTGGGGTCCGTGCTTCCGACGATGCACTTTGCGTGGGGCTTCGGCACGCTCGCCGGGATGCTGCGCTTCGGCCTGCCGAGCGGAGCGCTGGCACGCAGCCTCGGCATGCGTGTCACCGCCGAGTCCGCCGGGGACGCTGACGAGGTGTACGCGCCCTCGCTGCACGGGGATGGCCGAGACGCCTCGCTGCACGGCCAGGATGGCCGAGACGTCTCGCCGGACGGCCGAGACGCCTGAGCGTGCGGCTCGCTGTCTACACCGACTACGAGTACCGCTCGGATGGCGTCCGGCGTTACGGGCAGCGGGCGTTCGTCGTGTACATGGAGGCGCTGCGCCGCCATGTCGACCGGCTGGTGCTCGTCGGTCGTCTCGACCCGCGGCCCGGCACCTCCCACTATCCGCTGCATGAACAGACCGAGCTCGTGGGCCTCCCGCACTACGAGAGCCTCGCTCGTCCGTGGTCGGCTGCTCGCGCTCTGCTGGGCTCGCTCGGGCGCCTCTGGCGGGTGCTGGACGAGGTTGACGTAGTGCTGGTGTTCGGCCCCCAGCCGCACGCGGTGGCATTTGCCCTGCTCGCGGTGCTGCGCCGGCGGCGGCTCGTCCTCGGGGTGAGACAGGACACCCCCGTGTACATCAGGAGCAGGCGGCCCGACCAGCGCTGGATGCACCTGGGCGCGGATCTGCTCGAGACGATCTGGAGGCTGCTCGCTCGCCGCTTCCCGGTCGTCGTGGTGGGTCCCGAGCTAGCACGCAAATACCGAGGCGCGCGCGATGTGCTGGCGATCGCGGTGTCGCTCGTCCGCGAGCGCGACATCGTCGATGCGGCGGTCGCGAGCGCGCGCGATTACGACGGCGAGCTGACGCTCCTGACCGTCGGGCGGCTCGACACCGAGAAGAACCCATTGATGCTCGCGGATGTGCTGAACCGGCTGCGTGGCGGCCGGTGGCGATGGCGGCTGGTGGTCTGCGGCGACGGCCCTCTGCGCGAGCAGCTGCGGGCGCGGCTGGATGAGCTCGGCCTGCTCGATCGTGTCCGGCTGCGCGGATACGTGCCGATAGACGGCGGGTTGCTCGACCTCTATCGCCGCAGTCACGTGTTCCTGCACGTCTCCTGGACGGAGGGCTTCCCCCAGGTGCTCATAGAGGCGTTCGCCGCAGGCCTGCCGACCGTGGCCACGGCCGTCGGCGGGGTTTCCGCGGCCGCTGACGGCGCCGCGCTGCTCGTGGCGCCCGGAGATCCCGAGGCTGCGGCGGAGGCGCTAGAGCGAATCGCTGCCGATCCGCAGCTGCGCACGCGCCTGGTCGAGGCGGGACTGCAACGGGCGCGCGAGGGAACCCTGGAGGCGTCGACTGAACGCCTCGCCGGGTTTCTCGCTGCGATGTCATAGAGCTCCGCCCGCTCGGGCTGCCCGCTCGGCCGCAGCGCTACAGGTTTACGCGGCTCGTGACGACTAGACTCAGGAAACCGGGTCCGCGGAGGCCTAATGTCCTATCGACCTTCCCCTACGCAAGTCAACGAGCAGGGCGCGCACGTGCCGTTCCTGCGCGCGATCCGCGCACATCCGCTGCTCATCGCCGCGGTCGCGATCGTCGCGGTCGCCACTGCCGTGATATGGCAGGAGTCGCGCACGCCGACGTACAAGGCGACCGCCCAGATCCTCGTCACGCCCACGGCGAACAATGGGGCGTACGCCGGGCTCCCGGTGATTGCTGAATCCTCGTCTGACCCGGCGCGCACGCTGCAGACGGCGACGTCGGTGCTGGAATCGCCCGCTGCCGCGCTCGCGACGTCCAAGCAGCTGCGCGGACACTGGACGCAGAAAAGCGTCGGCGAAGCGGTCAGCGTCCAGCCGCGCGGGGAAAGCGACATCGTTTCGATCAGCGCGACCGCGGGCACCGGCGTGGGCGCAGCGGCCCTCGCAAACGCCTACGCTCGGAGCGCGCTGTCAGTGCATGCGACGCTTCTGAGCAGCGAAGCCACGGCGCAGGTCAACCAGTTGCAGGCGCGCCAAAAGGGCCTGCCGGCGGGCGAAAGCGCCAACGCGACGCAGATCGCCGCGCAGATCGCGACGCTGAGCTCCGTGGCGGCCGGCCACGACCCCAACTTCTCACTGCTGCAGGCGGCGACGGTGCCGACGTCGGCGAGCGGGTCCTCCAAGAAGTTGATCGTTGTGCTGGCCCTGCTCGCCGGGCTGGTCATCGGCATCGCAGCGGCGATGGCGATCGAGTATCTCAACCGGCGCGTGCGCGACGAGGACGAGATGCTCTCGCTCTACCCCCTGCCGGTGCTCTCGCGCGTCCCGCCGCTGCCCCGTGGCGCCCGCGAGGTCGCCACGGCGGAGCTGATCCCACCCCGGATCCGCGAGGCCTTCCGGACGCTTCAGGTTCAACTTCCACCGAGTTCTCCGGCGAAGGGCGGACGGGCGGGCGCGGAGGGAGGGCGAGCGATCATGTTCACGAGCCCCTCCCCGCGCGACGGCAAGACATCCACGGTGGTCAACTTCGGGCTCGTGCTGGCGGCGGCAGGCTTCCGCGTCATCCTCTTCGACTTCGATCTGCGCAAGCCGGACATCGGCGCGCGGCTGGGAGTTCACAGCGACTATCTGGACTTCTTCCGCACCAGCGCCCCGCTCGACGATCTGCTTGCGGAGTCGCGCTCGGCGCCCGGCCTGCGGGTGATCAGCACACGCGTGGAGGGAGAGGTGACCCCACTGCTCGAAGCCGTCAGCCGTCGCCTTCCCGAGCTTCTGCGCGAAGCGCGCGAGCTTGCCGACTATGTGATCGTCGACACCCCGCCGGTCGGTCAGGTCAGCGACGCGCTGCGCGCGGCGACGACGGTCGACGACATCATCCTGGTAACGCGTCCCGGCAACACCGATCGCATCGAGCTGGAGCACACGCGCGAGCTGCTCGACCGCATGGGCCACACCCCAGCCGGCCTGCTCGTGATCGGCGAGTCGGGAAGCGGCGACGTCTACGCCGGATACGGCGCGAATGCGCCGGCGGAGTCCAACGGCCAGCCCGAGACGGGCGCCAGCGTCCCATCGCTCACCGAGCGCGAGGTCGCCGGGCGGTCCGGCAGCGAGTCGTTGGCGCGGCCGAGTCGGCGTCCGTAGAGAGGTAGCTGTGGCGAGCCGATCGCTGCCGTTCACGCGCCCCGTGCCGGTCGCGCGGGCGACGGTGTCGTCGGCCGGCCTCGCGATCGGTGCGCTGACCGGCGCCGCGCTTCTTGCCAGCGTGCTGGCGTACGACACCAAGGTGGGCGTGGAGCTCCTGCTCGGGCTGTGCTTCGCTCCGATTGCGCTGCTGCGGCTGCCCCTGGCGATCTGCGTGTGGGTGGCCCTGCTGTTCTTTTCGCGGACCTCCACCCTGGACGCCAGCCTGGACAAAGTCCTGCTGTTCATCGGCGTGTGCTGGATCGGCCTGCTGCTGGGACGCCGCGCCACGGCCCGGGAGGGGCTGGCGCGCAACCAGACGAGCGTCGTGCTGGTCGCGGGGTTCGTCGTGTGGATGCTCCTTAGCCTCGCATGGGCGCCGGTACCAAGCGCAGCAGTTGGGAGAGTCAAAGAACTGCTCTACGCCGGCTTCGCGTTCATGCTGCTGCTGGGCGCGATCGTCGAGCGTCGCCACGTGCGCTGGCTCGCGGTGGCGTTCGTCGCCGGCGCTGCGCTCACAGTGCTGTGGGGAGCGGCGAAGGGCGGTCTCAACGTGGGCGGCAGCGGTGCGGAAGTCACGGGCTCAGAAGGACGCTTTCAGGGCGGCGCCGGCGATCCCAACTACCTGGCGGCGGTGCTCGTGCCGGCGATCATGCTGGCGGGTGGTCTGGCGGTGCGGCGCGCGCCTGGGCAGCGGCTCCTGCTGGCGCTTGCGACCGTGATCATCGCGATCGGCCTCGCGGCCACACAGTCGCGAGGCGGGCTGATCGGAGCGGGTGTCTGCGCGATCGTGGCGCTCGTGATCTGGCGTGGTCGCAGGGGGCTGATCTTGGGGCTCATCGTTCTGGCCGTCAGCGCCATCGCGATGTTCTTCCTGGCCAACCCGTCGGCGTTGAACCGCCTCCTGGCGTCCAATCAGGGCAGCGGGCGCATCGACATCTGGCAGGTCGCCTGGCGGATCGTGCACGACAATCCGATCGTAGGCGTCGGTCTTGCCCAGTTTCCACAGGTCTCGCCGCATTACGTGCTCCAGCCCGGGGCGCTCGACTACGTGAGCCTGATCGTCGAAAAGCACATCGAAGTGCACAACCTGTATCTGCAGCTGTGGGTGGAGGACGGGGTCGTCGGTCTGCTGCTGTTCCTCGGTGTGGTCGTTGCCTCGCTGGCGGCGGGATGGCGTGCGGCAAGGCGGTTCGACGTCCAGGGCGACGCAGAGATGTCTGCGCTGGCGCGTGCCGCCATTCTGGCGCTCATCGGCATGCTGACGGCGTCGTTCTTTCTCTCCAACCTGGAAGCGGGTCAGCTCTGGGTGCTGCTCGCGCTCGGGCCGATCCTGGCAGGGCTCGCCGGGCGCCAGGCGCAAGCGTCAATGGCATCGCCGCAGCTTTCTCCTGTACCGCGCCCGCTGGGCTGAGTCGCGACCTGCCGGGACCGCCGAACGCATCAAGGTTGCGTCGAGGGCGGCCAAGATCGTCGCGAACGGGCGTCCACGGCGTTTTGTTGCGGCCAAACACACGTCTACTGCGGCGCATTACCGCTGCAGCTTTGCCTGCACGGGTCGATACGCGGGCATAGATCGGCAACGGCGCGCGCGCCACGCGCGCTCTCGATAAAGGCACACCCGCCGCGAGACGGGGTCGCAAAGCCAGGGATCTCCCAGAGACAGCCCAGCTTCCGAAGGAGACGCTTGGATGCGTATACGAGTCTCACAGATCTCGGCTCCGCGATCGCTTGGAGCATTCATCATGCTCGTGCTCGTGCTCGTGCTCGCGCCCGCATGGCTCAGCCGCGCATCGGCCGACACGGCGAAACCGCGAGCCTCGAGCGCACGGCAGCACTCCTCGCATGTGACCTGCCACACCCACGGAGCGCGGGGAGCGCAGACGCGGCACTGCTGGCGCGTGACCGCTGCGCGCACTTCGCACGACAGCAGGCAGTGGAAACCAACGCCGCCTCTACCAACGAAGCCTCTTACGACGACGACTGCGACATCCCCGCCCGCTATCGCACCTGCGATCACGACACCCCCGCCCGCGACGACACCTCCGCCCGCGACGACACCTCCGACTACGACGACGCCCAAAACAAGCGAACTACCCACCACCACCCCCCCGCCCGACGAATCGGCCGCAGCGCCCAGCCCAACCTCCTCTCCCGGCACCGGCACCGGTTGGGACGGCTTCGGCGGCACGAGCCTGCCGGGCGCCGACTGGCGACCGTACGCGAGCACCTCGCCGTTCAACACGACCACCGAAGGCGCAGCGGTTGACCCGAGCTCGGCGGCCTATGTCAAGCAAGCCCTGTCATGGGGCCTGCCGGGAAACCTCGTGGCCGGCAATGCCGAAACGACGAGCGATTACGGCCACCCGACGTTCTACGCCGAGCCGACTGACCCGATCTACACGCTGCACGCCACCGAGGCCCCGAGCTCGCCGATCGAGGGCATGAAAATCCCGATCCCGAACGATGCCAAGCCGGCGGGCGGCAGCGACGGTCATATGGCGGTGGTAACGCCCGAAGGGTGGGAGTACGACTTCTGGCAGGTCCAGCCCAAACCGTCGGGCGGTGGAACGCTGACGTTCTCGATGGGCGGGCGCACCCGCATCGACGGCAGCGGCCTCGGCAGCGGCGCAACGGCGGCCGACTTCGGCAACCTCGCGGGCATGATCAGAGCGCCGGAACTGGCGGCCGGACACATCAACCACGCGCTGTTCATCGTGCTCAAATGCGCCGCCAAAGGCACGAGCTTCGGCTATGGCGCGACCGCGACCAGCTACGGATCAAGCTACGTCTACCCCGCGATGCACGGTGGCAGCACATGTGGCGGCGAAGAAGCCAACATGGTGCCGCTCGGCACGCGGTTCATGCTGGCGATGTCAAGCGCGCAGATCCAGGCGCTCGCGGTGCCGGCGTGGAAGAAGACGATCCTCACCGCGCTGGCGCAATACGGCGGCTACGTCGGCGATACCGGCGGTCCCGGCTTCGCTTTCATGTTCGAATCGAGCACCTCCTACACCGCGCTGGACCTGCCCGACCCGCTCGTGGCATTCGCCAAGGCAAACAGCCTGCCGACGTGGGAAGGCAACTACGTGTTCAACATGGCAAACGGCGTGGAATGGGAAAAGGATCTGCGCGTGCTCGTCCCGCCGAGTAGCGACTAGAAGCCGGCGCTCACGCGTCCGCCATCACCGCACGCAGGCCCGTCTCCACCTGCTCGGCGACCATATCCCAGCCGGAGCCCTCCACCACGCGTGCATACCCGGCCGCGCCCAGCCGCTCGGCAAAGCCAGCATCGCCCACCACACGCTCGAGGGCGGCGGTGAGCGCGCGAGCGTCACGCGCAGGCACGACGAGTCCCGTTATGCCGTCCGCGACCACGCCCGGCAGGTCTCCGACGTCGGTCACGACGACCGCTCGGCGCATCGTCATCGCGAGGTGCACCACGCCGCTCTGGTAGCCGGCCAGATATGGCAGCACGACTACGCGAGCGCGCGCGAACAGTCGCTCGACATCCTCGATGGGCACGTAGCCGGGCAACGCCTCGACGAGCCCGCCCCGCTCGGCCGCCCACGCGAGCACGCGCTCGGATTCGCCCTCCTCGGGGACCGGCGGACCGGCGATCGTCAGCCGCACCTCGGGGTGGGCCGCGACGAGCGCGTCGAACGCCTGCATCAGCACCGGCATGCCCTTCATCTTGCGCCAGGCGCCAAAGAACAGGATGCGCGGCTCCTCGCTCGGGGACGGCGGATCGTCAGAGAACAACCGCTCGTCGCCGTGCGGCATGATCGCCAGGCGCGTGGGGGGCCAGGTTGCTTCGAACTCCCGCCTGCTCTGCTCGCCGTGCACGAAGACGAGGTCGAAGCTCGGATACAGGCGACGCAGCAACGCGATCGTCGGGCGCGAGCTGACGTAGAGCTGCTCGCCGCCCCAGCGGTTGAACGGTCGCACGTTGTGGCACACGTGCGCCATCGGTGTGGCGCCCTTCAGGCGCGTGACGATCAGGCCGGCGCCGGCCGTAAGCGCCATGTCGAAGCTGCCGTTCAGGAGGATCGCGTCGTAGTCTCCGAAGCGCACCTCGCGCGCGATGCGTCCCCATGTCGCGAGCAGGCGCAGGGCGGTGCGCGCGCGGCGCAGCCTGGCCTGTGCGCGCGTGGGATCGGCTGGCAATGGCGTGGGCTCGGACGGCAGGATCGCGCGGCGGCGCGCGGGGCCGGGGCGCGCCGCGAGCTCATTCCCGCGCGCTACGAGCAGGTTGACGGTGACGCCCCGCTCGGCGAGCGCGTCGGCCAGCTGGGTTGCGTAGTGGAGCAGGCCCCCGCGGGGCACGGGTTCGATGACGGCGATACGCATCAGAGAGGTGGTCTTCGAGTCATATCAGCCGCTGACCGGGGCTTTGGTCATGGACCGCCGACTGTCCCTTTCGTCCCCGGCAGGCTGCTCGCGTAGCATGCTCCGGCGTGTCTTCAGCGATGGCGCCGCTGCGCGTGCACATCCTAATCGACTCGCTCACGTGGGGAGGAGCCGAGATGCTGCTCGGCGATCTCGCCGCCGGCGCGCCGTCGGCGGGGATCGAGCTGTCGGTCGGCTACCTGATGGAGGTTGACGGCAGTCCGGCGGCCGTCGGACTGCGCCGGCGCGGGATCGAGCCCCAGCTCATACCCGTACGGCGCATGCTCGAGCCGCATGCAGTGCTGCGCTTGCGCAGGCACCTCGCCGGCGCGCGACCCGACGTCGTCCATACCCATCTCGACCTCGCGGACGCGCTCGGGACACCCGCCGCCCGCTCGCTCGGACTGCCTGCCGTGTTGACCATCCATCTTCTCGCCGGGCAGCCCACAGGGCGACCGGCCGACGCCGGTTTTCGCGGAGCCGCGCGGGCGCGCCTGGTAGCGGGCGTGCGCCGTCGTGCCGGCGCACGCGTGATCGCCGTCTCTGACGCCGCTCGCAGCGCGTACCTGGCCACCGGCTGGGACACGCCACAGCGGGTCGTCACGGTCCACAACGGCATCGCCGGGGCGTCCCGCGAGGGGGCGGGTGCGAGGGTGCGCGCCGAACTGGGCCTCGAGCCGGACGCGCTGGTCGTGAGCATGGTGACCGTACTGCGTCCCGGCAAGGGCCACGACGTCGTCGCAGCGGCCGTCAGCCGGCTGCTGCCGCGTTTTCGGAATCTGCGTCTGGTCATCCTGGGCGACGGTCCTGCGCGCGAGGAGATCCGCCGGCTCGTTGAGCCGCTCGGCGCCGCGGCGGTCCTCCCCGGCCACCACGATGATGTGATGGCGGTCCTGGCAGCCACCGACGTGTTGCTGCATCCGACGCTGATGGATGCGTTCCCGACCGCCCTGCTCGAGGCCGCGGCTGCGCGAGTGCCCGTGATCGCGACCGCAGTCGGTGGCGTCTCGGAGATCGTCGTGGACGGAGAGACCGGTCTGCTCATTCCCTGTCCGCCGACGGTCGACATGCTTGGAGAACGGCTCGAAGCGCTGCTCGCCGACGAGCAGCTGCGGCGTCGTCTGGGCGCACGCGCGAGCGAATGCTTTGCGGCGTGTTTCACGGCTGAGCACTGGGCCTCGCGCCTGCGGCACGTCTACGACGAAGTGCTCATCGACGCCGGGAAGCGCTCAGGCAAACGCGGCTGAGCGATGGTTCGCATACTCGACCCTGCTCAGCCCCGGCGGCGCGCGGGCAGCTGCTCGCGACAGCGCTCGTAAAGCTGCTCGAGACGCTCACGAGCCCCGTCAATGTTAAAGCGTGTACGCACACGCTCCAGCGCGCCCGTGCTGAGCAGGGCATACTGGCCAGGGGACTCCCAGCACTCGGAGAGCCGCTCGACTATCGCGCTGGCGAGCGAGTCCGTCGCCGTCTCCCAGGCCTCGACGAAGCCAGACTCGCGCGTGCGATATGTCCACGCCCAGCGGCCGAGCTGCCCGTCGAGCTCCAGTGGCAGCAGGAAGCCGCAGCGACCGTCCTCGACGATCTCTGGCAGCGCGTTCGTCGCGCTTGCCAGCACAGGCGTGCCGCAGGCGAGTGCCTCCAGTGCCACGTAACCAAACGTGTCGTGGAGCGTCGGAAACACAAAGAAGTCCGCCTCCTCCATGAGCTGCAGGACCGTTGCGTTGGGGACGCTGTGGTAGTGCGTGACTCCGTCCTGAGCGAGGCGAGCGATCTCGTGCTCGATGAGCGACGGAGACGACGGATAGACATATGGTTCATCGGTGCGCGAGTAGAGCGAGGAGACGATCGTGGTCTGGACCGGCACCCCGCGGGTGCGCAACTGCGCGTGCGCGCGCAGCAGCGCGGGTCCCCCCTTGTGCATGAAGTCTCGTCCCACCAGCAGCAGTCGCAGCGTCTCACCGAGACGCTCCTTCGGTTCGGTGCGTCGCGGCGCAACCGCGGGGTAGCGCACCTCGAGCTTTGCCTCGAGCTCGTTGCGCCCGGCGAAGCCGCGGTTCTGGTGCTGGAACTGGCGTACCGCATATTCCGAGAGTGCCAGCAGCGCCACGCAGCGGGAGCTCATCAGCGCTGGCTGCAGCCGGCGCTGCAGCCAGCCCACGTAGCGATCCTCGGGCACGCGTGGGAGGTAGTCCTCGAAGGAGAGGACATACGGTCTGCGCGAGAGCACGGGAACGGCATTGATCGCGTGGACGATGTCGTAATCAGGTTCGGGCAGGATCGCGAATGCATCCGCCCAGTAGAGCGCTTTGTGCAACGGAGTCCAGGGGCGCTTGACGAAGGTCGCATTGCGTTGGCCGAAGTTGACGATGAAAGAGACGGTGTAGTCGCGGCGCGTGCGCACGCGCAGCCGCCGTCCGGGGAGCTCATCGGGGCACGCAGCGCACGCGCGCTGATCGCAAGGTTGTGCGCCGGTCGCGAATCGGCCCATGGTAGTCGCCGCCGGCACTCACCAGCGCGTAAAGAGGGGCGGCAGCCACAGCGCGGCCTGCAGCAGCTCGGGGCCATGACTCTGGCTGATGTGGATGCGCGGCACGTCGAGCGGGTCCCAGCGCGTGAAGCGGGCGAACCCGCCGTAGAAGCTGAAGGCGAGCTGTACGCCGCTGCCGCGCAGGATCTGGCGCGTATCCTCGGTGAACGTGTCACGGGAGCCGACGGGATAGGCGAACCAGGCCATCTCCTGCCCCAGCTCCTCCTGGAGGCGCAGCCGGCAGCCGGCTATCTCCTGCTCCTGCCGGGCGATCGGTATGCGTGCGAGGATGGGATGTGTGACCGTATGCCCGCCGATCGTCATGCCGCCGGCGCGCAGCTCGCGCACCATGTCCCACGTCATCCACAGGTCCGCCGTCTCCCCCTGATCGCAGCGCCCGGCGCCCGTCGCGCGCGCGACATGATCCAGGAAACGCTCCCCCTGCTCGCCGGTCAGTGCCTTATAGCGCGCCACGAGCGTGGCGATCGTCTGATCCTGCCCGGGGCCCAGTGGGAGCTTGTCTGGGAGCCATCCATCGCCGGAGATCGCGGCCTGGCTCGCGCGTCGCACCATCCAGGCCAGCTCATCCCACCACGCCGCTCGGGGGCTGTCGAGGAAGCCGGTCGTCACGAAGAACGTCGCGCGCAATCCGTGCCGGCGCAGAAGGGGGAACGCGACCTCGTAGTTGTCGCGGTAGCCGTCGTCGAACGTCAGGAGCACATAACGGCCTGGGCGGCTCTCGCCAATGAGTTGCGGTATGTCCTCAGGCGCCACCACGTCTGCCTGCCCAGCCAGCGTCGCCAGCTGTGTGTCGAGCGTCTGCGCGTCGGCGTTCCACAACGTTCGATCCCAGAGCTGCCCAGCGCTGTCGCCCACGCGGTGGTAGTTGAGCACGAGGACGCCACGCCAGCGGGGGAGGCGTTGAGCAAGCGTCCTGATGCCAGGCCGGGCCAGCAGCGCGGCGGCCCGATCACGACGCGAGCGGCTCATCTTCGATCGCGGCCAACGACTGCGGCCGCCAACACCGGCTCCGGTGGACTGTCACGCAAGACACACTGACATCATCGCTGTTCTTCGCCGCTAGGGTCCAGACCAGCGGTGGGGGGCCGTGGCGGTCTGCGCGGTTGATTGGCGTCTTTGTCCGCGCCTCTCGTCGCCGACACCCAGAACGACCTCGGCGGGCTTTAACCTTTCGTCGGTGCCCGAGGAAAACGACCACGACCAGCGACTGGAGATCGTCGAGAGCGCCGATCGCTTCGCGCAGCTGGCGGGCCCATGGGAAGAGCTTGCGGAGTCGGAGCCGACTCCGTTTTGCTCGCACGCCTGGCTCTCGATGTGGTGGGATGCGTTCGGCGAGGACGACCGGCTGTGTGTGCTTCTGCTGTGGGAGGGCGACGATGAGCTGACAGCCGTCTACCCGTTGCGCACGCACGATGGTCGTCAGATGGCGATGGCGAACGTTCATTCGCCGCTCTTTCGCCCTCTGGCCCGCGATCGCCAGGCGTTGCGGCGGATCAGCACAGCCGCGCTTGGTCATTTCGATCGGCACCTCCAAGTGGAACCGCTGCCAGCAGAAGACGATGCGCTGGTGGAGCTGGAGCGCGCGGTGGCCAAGGCTCGTGCGCCGACCATGCGCGCCGAACGTCACACCTCGCCGATCGTCGACACCACAGGCGAGTTCGCCGATTGGCGCGCGATGAGTCGCCCGCGCTGGGGAGCGCCGCTGGAGCGCTTCCGTCGCAAGATGCTGCGCGAGAACGGCGCCGAGATTCGCACGATCTACGTACCCGATGATCTCGAGCTCGAGCTTGACCGTGGCTTTGTCGTGGAGGCCAGTGGCTGGAAGGGCAGTGCCGGGACAGCGATCATCTCCTCCGCCGAGACCGAGCGGTTCTACAGAGGTGTCGCTCGCGCGGCGGCCGCATGCGGGGAGCTGAGACTCTCGACAATTACGCTTGATGATGAGCTTGCCGCCTTCGACTTGACCCTGCTGCGGGATGGCCGGCTGTATCTGCTGAAGACCGGGTTTGATGAGCGCTGGCGCCGCCTTGCCCCCGGTCTCGTGCTGCGTCTGGCGATCATCGAGCGGTGCTTCGAGCTGGGCCTGGCCGCACACGAGCTGCTCGGCGATGACAGCGAGTGGAAGCGCAAGTTCTCCACCTCCAGCCGCGCTCATGTCGCCGTCGATGTCTTCGGGAGGAGTCCGCAGCAGCTTGCGTCCTATGCTTGGCGGCGAGCCGCCAGACCGGCACTCGCGCGCACGCGGGCGCGAGCCCGCAGGTATCTGCAGGTGCACAGCGCCCGTATGCCATTAGATCTGCGGACTCCAGTTGAGCTGGTCGAGAGCTGAAGTTAGGAGCTACGGCTGAAGCGCCTATCCGATCCCATCTTCCGAATGCCTCACAATCGGAGCCTGCGGCGCGCGTGCCCGCCGCCGCGAGCATCCCGCGCCGTGCTATGTCCAGTGCGCTCCTGACCCGGAGCTTGCGCCTGCTGCCGTGGCGCGTCTCCACGTGGGTTTATTACCGTTCCGAGCGCTATGTCTGGCATCAGCGAGACCTCACAAGCGATCTCCCAGGTGCGCCTGCGCTGCCTGACGGCGTGCGTCTGAGGTCGGGGCTCCCCGCGGATCTGGCAGCGCTGGACAAGATCGGCATGCCGATGTTGGAGCGGTTCGAGGAATTCACGGGATGTGGGGGGGAGCTGTGTATCGCCAAGGACGCCGATGGTCCTATCGCCGCGCTGTGGATCTTCCGCGCACGCATGCCGCTCTATCCGTGGCTTGAGCTGCCCGACGGGGTGTGCGCTCTTGAGCATGGGACCATCGCCCCGGGTCATCGCGGCCGGGGACTGATGCCGGCCGTGCTTGGCAGCGTCCTGGAGCGCCTCTCCGAGGAGGGATACCGCAGCGTCGCCGTCAAAATCATGGACACCAACCGGTCTTCTCTGAGGATGGTCAGCAAGGTCGGATTCAGGCCCATTGCGCTGATGCATCAACTGCGGATCATAGGCCGACGTCGCACGATCATCGAGCCTGCGAGCGACTTTGGGTATTACCTGGTTCAGCGGCTGTCGGGAACGCTGCCGTGGGAGACGGGAGACCCTCGGCGCTGAGTGCGACGGACGGGCACGACCAGAGCGATGAAGACAACGGCGGCGGCCAGTATCTGCAGTGCGACGAAAGCGCTCAGGCTCGGCGGGCCGATCCGGGTGAAGATGTGGTGCAGCGATCCCAGGGCCATCGCCGCGAGCACGACGCAGACCGTGGGTCGGCTCAGGTCCAGCACACCCTGGAGCTGGCCTTCGCGCAGCGCCACGGCACCGGCCACGGCGACCGGCAGCAGGCCGATCCCGACGAGGCGCTGCTCGTTGTGGGCAAATCCGGGGAAGCTCGGGCTCACCCCGATCGGCTGGACGATTACTGCCGCCGCGATCGCAAGGCTGGCATAGAACTCGAACGGCAGTCGTACGGTGGGTTGGTTGCGCAGCCGGCCGGCGACGAGCACGGCGAGGATGACGGCCGCGGGCACGATCAGCGGGACCGCGCACCGGCCGAGGTGCGAAGCCAGGGTCGAGAGGTTCCCATGCGTTGGCACGATCAGCGAGAGGATCGTGTCGCGAGGGAAGCTCGGCTCGAATCGCTTGGTGAACGACGATGTCACCAGGTCCATCGCGATGTAGAGAAGCGCCGTGAGCAGGAGCACCCCGACTGCCCGCGCGCATCGCACGTGCGCCGCCCGCTCGCGCCAGCTCGGTCCGCGCAGAACCCAGTAGGCCGCGACCGGGGCGACCAGCAGCTCGGTCTGTCGCGACAGCACGGCGACCGCGGTCCCGACCAGCACGAGTGCGAGCATGTCGTCGAGCAGGCCCCACATCAGCAGGCCGAGGCCGAGCACGAAGGTCAGGTCCTGGATGGCGCCCGGGGTGAGGATCGATTCACGCAGGCTGTACGGGTCGAGCACGAACAGGGAGAATGAGAGTGCGAACACGAACGTGCTGAGGCGCAGTGAGCGCAGGGCTTGGACAAAGACACCGATCAAGCCGGCGAAGCACAGCGCCCAAACGACCCGGTAGGTGGGATGGATGCCCATGCCGGTCGCCCAGTTGAGCAGCCCGACCAGGTAGTGCGGCGCGAACCGCTGGGTGTAGGCCGAGCCGATCGGAAAATGCGGCAGTCCCGGGGCGGCGGCCGCCATCGCCTGGTAGGAGATCACGTCGGTGCCCCAAGGATGTGTGTGACTTGCCAGCCCGGTCCAGTAGTTGGTCAGCAACAGAAATGCCGTGACGCTCGCCACGATCAGCAGGCGAGCGTGCAACCTGCATCTGCTCCAGAAGGCAGAAAGACTTGTTAATCCGTTCTCCATCGAACTCGGCCCAGCTCAGGTGGAGGCGCTTTGCTCTGCGGGGGTTCGGCCTTTGAATCTCGGGATCACATCCGCGAGCAGGCGTTGTGGGATATCCGGGATGAACCTCAAGAGCAGGCCTGTATAGACGATTGCGCCGGCGAGCACACCGGCGATGAGCGCCGGCCAGGGTGGCTTGACGAGGTACTCGATCGGAAACACGACGGCGCCCATCCCCAGCGCTGCCGCGAGTGGCCCGACCATAGCACCCCCGATTCGTCGGTACTGCACCGCGAGGATCCTGCCGGCGATGGCGATGCCGATCAGCGCCGCCGTGCCCTGGCAGGCGGTCATGCAGACGGCGACCACGAGGATTCCCCGTTCGGCGAACAGCAGCAGCACGACGAACAGCACGATCAGGTACGGCAGGTTGGCCGCCAGGATTATCCGCGCCCGTCCGGTGGTCTTGTAGATGGCGCCGGACGGAATGTTCAGCGTGCTGAAGACGGCGTAGGCCACGAGCACCTGCATGACGGCGATCGACCGGACCCACTGCGCGCCGAACAGGGCGAGCACGAACGGGTGCGCAAGCAGCGCCAGCCCGATGCCAACGGGAAACACGATCGCCGCGAGATATCGCAGGGAGAGCAGAAAACCTCGTTCCATCCGCTCCTTGTCGAGCGCCGAGTAGGCGGGGAACAGGACATCGGCGGCCACCACGGCGAGATTCATGATCAGCAGTTCCGGTAGGCGGAAGCCCATCGTATAGAGGCCCAGCGATGTCGCGCCGAGCACCCTGCCCACGAACAGGTAGTCCATGTTGTGAGCCAGCGCGGACTCGATGTCTACGACCGTGAGCACGCTGCCGAAGCCGGCGAGGCTGCGCAGATGCTCGCGCGCGAGGCGCCACCGCGGGCGGAAGGACACCCGCAGCCACAGGGCCGTCGTGCGCGCGATCGTGCCGACCAGGTAGCCGAGCACGAGGCTCCAGACCCCGAAGCCCGCGAGCGCGAGCGCGACGCCGGCGGCTCCCCGTATGAGCACGTCCGCGCCCTGGGCGATCGCCCGCGTTCGATAGTCAAGCCGCTTGCGAGCAAGCGCATCGTGCGTTGACCCGAGCGATTCGACGAAGAAGCTCAACCCCAGCACCGGGATGATCGCCCGCAGCGAGGACTGTCCGAAGAACTGCGCCACGAGCGGCCCCAGCCCCGACAGCACGATCGCCAGCACCGCTCCTATCGCAACGGTCCACCCGAACGTCGTCTGCGCGCGCGCGGGCTCCTCCTCGGGGCTGGCGAGCACCAGTGCCTGGGTCAGCCCGAAGTCCTGGACCGTTTCCATGAACGTCATGAACACCAGCGCCAGCGCCACCACGCCGAAGTCCGCGGGCGTCAGCAGATGCGCCAGGATGGCGGTCAACACGAGCACGACCGCGCGACCGCCGACGTAGGCTCCGTAGGCCCAGAGCATTCCGTGGATCGTGCGCGTTCCCAGAGACTTCTCCGGTGGACTGCTCGTGCTCATATGGAGAGAGTCAGGCTAACGGGGCCGCGGGCGGACTCCGCGCTTGAGCCGGCGGGCCGCGTGCTCGGCGCACAGGCGAGCCCCAGGACGCTCGAGCTCGGCCCAGACGAGCTGCTCGGAGGAGGTGCTCAGATCGCTCTTGTAGCGGGCGGCGGGAGCCAGAAAATCGTACTGTGAGAGTCCCCGGTCACGGCACGCCTGCATGAACAGCGCGTGCGCGGCGATGCCGACGCGCAGGCGATTGTCCTCGAAGCGTCGCAGGCCTCCCTGGTAGAACAGCATCCGGCTGCCTTCGATCAGACCGTACAGGCAGCCAATGGTCTCTCCGTCGCGGCGGATGCGGTACAGGGCCGCTCGTCCAGACGGTTGCAGCCGTGCGATCAACTCTCGATGAAAGGCGGTGAAGCGGGGATTTGCGAACGCGCCCGGCTGGGCGTCCGCCTGCCAGCGCGCGGTGTGCAGCGCGATCAGCTCGTCGAGCATCGAGTCGGCCTCCGCCGGACTCTGCGCCCACCGCGCCTCCAGCGCCCCCAGGCGACGCAGCGCTCGGCGTACGCGCTGGCGCCTGCTGGCCGGCAGCGCCGTGAGCACGTCATGCTCCTCGCCGGCCAGCAGATCGGTGACGGGGCTCTCCTCGATCCGCCGGCGCACGGATGCCTCGCCGTCGAGCAGCAGCTCGGCGTCGGCGAGTGTCATGCCGTCGCATCGCAGCCTCTGCCAGCGACCGTCGCGCTCGAGCTCGGCCAGCAGTCCGGCTGCAAACTCGTGCCGATCCTCGAGTCTGGTCATCAGCCGGTTGCGCTCGACGAACACCGAAGCGCCCGCCGGCTCGCCGGCGGTTCCGAGCGCGATCGTCGGCGGACGCAGCCTGCCGAGCCTGCCGAGCGAAGAGGGCTCGGTGATCAGTGCGATCCCGCGCGGGCCCGCGTCGCTCTCGGCGAGCACGAACCTGTGGGAGACCACATCTCCGTAGTGGGCGAGCCACGTGCCGGTCCAGCCCCATGAACACATGACGCCCGGGCTGACCACCTGCGCCTCGAGCCCGATCCAGATCGATTCGGCCTCGGCGCGCTGTGCGGCTGACAGCACGCGCGTCCTCAACCGCCTCTCCTCAGCCGCGGTGTCAGGCGCTGCCAGCCCCCGTGGCGACGTGGAGCGAGATGCGTCACGGCCGGCAGCTCACCACCGTCCAGGATGATCCGCGGCGCCTCCCGGGTCAGCCACATCGCCCCGTCTCCGAACCTGGCGTTCAAGATGTCCATGTGCAGGCCGGGAGGCCGGCGTGCTGTGTTGTGGGCATCCGAGGCCACGGTGTGGACGATGCCGGCTCGCAGAATGTCCTCGACATACCGCTCGACCGTGCCGCCGAACCGTCCCACAAGCGCACCCGCCGTGATCTGGGTGCGCACGCCGGCGTTGACGAGCCGTCGCAGGCTCTTGGGATCGCGCAGGAACACCGGGCTGCGCTCGGGATGCGCCAGCAGGACTCGATGGCCGCGGACGATCAGCTCCAGCACCTCTGTCTCGACGCCGGGATGCAACTGGTGGGGCGCCTCGATCAGCAGCCATGGTCCGCGCCCCAGCGCCAGCGCTCGCAGGGAGCCGTCGTCCAGATTGAGGCCGTATTGCAGATCGATCTCTGCACCGGCCATGACTCCTAGGACGATCTTGTAGTCCGCCAGGGCGGTGTCGACCGCGGCGACCCCGGCCACGATCCTCGCCACGATCGTCTCACGATCGCTGCAAAACATGGAATTCACGTGTGGTGTTGCGACGACCGTGTCGATGCCGGCGCTCACCTGTGCCGCCGCCAGCTCGATCGATTCGTCCATCGTGGCGGGCCCGTCGTCGAGGCCCGGCAGCAGGTGGCAGTGCAGATCGATCATCTCACCGGCGGGGTTGGCGGAGGAAGGTCTGGTGGGTTGGTGGCAGGGTGGACGGGATGGATGGCGGATGGGATCGATATCAGAGGTGTATTGGATGGATGTCAGGAGGGCGGACGGAATGCGCCAGTCGGCCGGGCGGCCGCCTCATAGACTGTCGTCGCGATGCAGCGTATCGGCCGCACCTCCCCCCACCGCGTCGATGCGCTGATCACCGATGCCGCACAGCGCCAGGGGCTGGTCGCGATTCGCGATCTTGGCCGGGCCGGGCTTGCCAGCTGTGCGGTCAACAGCGACCGCCATGCACCGGCATTCACCTCGCGCTGGTGTGCCGCCAGCGCTGTCGTGCCCGATTTCGCGTCCGACCAGGACGCGTTCGTCGAGGCGCTGCTCGAGCTGTGCGCAGTGCATCGACCGCGGGCGCTGATCCCCGTGCACGACGGGTCGGTCGAAGCGCTGCGCCCGCGGCGTGAGGATCTGGAACGTGTCGTGGGCCTGGCACTGGGACCCGAGGATGCGCTCGAGGTGGCCGTGGACAAGGCGCGCACGCTCGCACAGGCACAGGCGGTCGGGTTGCGAGCCCACGTGGAGTTCTTGTGAAGGAGACCGGCGATGCCGAGGCGGCTACAGGGGGAGGCTGATCTGCCGATCGTCGTCAAGCCCACGCACACCTGGGTGCAGGAGCACGGAGAGGGTCAGCGACTGCGGGCGATGGTTGCGGGCTCGTATGCCGAGGCGATAGCGGCCACGTGCACGGCGCTAGCGCAGGGAGGGACAGAGGTGATGCTGCAGGAGTGGCTGCCGGGCGACCGCGAGGCGATCAGCTTCATGTGCGCTCACGACCGCATCTGGGCGCGGTTCGCCCAGCGCGCCGACCGCACACTGCCTCCGCTGGGAGGAAACTCGATCCTGCGCGAAAGCATTCCGCTGCCGCCCGACGTCACCCCCGCCGCGGAACAGCTCGTCCTGGAGATTGGCCTGGACGGCTACTCGGAGGTCGAGTTTCGCCGCGGCGCCGACGGTCGGGCCGCACTGATGGAGATCAATCCGCGCCTGTCGGCCTCGGTGGAGATCGCGGTGCGAGCGGGAGTGCCGTTCCCCCGACTCCTCCACGCGTTGGGCGAGCGGCGAAGCGCCTCGAAGAGGTGGGAGGCTATCGTCTCGGCAGGCGCATGCGCTGGCTGGGCGGCGATCTCCCGTGGCTCGAGGAGGCGCTCAGACGGCAGGGCCAGCCCGACGTCCCAACAAGAGCCTATGCGATGCAGGCGTTTCTCAGTGATTTCTTGAAGCCCGATGAGCTACGACTACCTGGACAGGCGCGATCCGCGTCCCGCGCTCGCGGCGACGTCGGGGGCGATGCGCCAGCTTCGCTTCAGGGCGACGCGCTTGCGGCAGCGCTCCGCGCAGCGCGCGCAAGCGCCGATCGGCGGCGGTGGCGGTCTGGACACAGATGTCGCGGTGATCGGCGCTGGGCCCTACGGCCTGGCGATCTCTGCTCACCTGAGCGCGCGCGGTGTTCGTCACGAGATCTTCGGCGAGCCGATGGACACGTGGCGCAGCCCACATGCCGGCGGGGATGCTGCTCAAGTCAGAGGGCTTCGCCTCGAACATCTCCGATCCCCGCGGGGAGCACACGCTGGAGCGATATTGCGCGGAGCACGGGGTCGAGTACGGGGCGCTCGCGGCGCCCATCAGGCTCGACACGTTCGCGGGCTATGGCTGCTGGTTTCAGGAGCGCGCGGTGCCCGCCCTGCGACGCAATCGCGTCGATCTGGTGACACGGACCGCTGACGGCTTTGAGCTGCGCCTGGATTCGGGCGAGACGCTGCGAGCGAGACGTGTCGTGGTGGCGACGGGTGTGCAGGGTCTCGCGCACGTGCCCTCCGCACTGAGCGGCCTGCCTCCCGAGGCGGTTGTTCATTGCTATGACTATCGAAACCCGCAGACGTCCAAAGGATCGGAGATCGCGATTGTCGGCGCGGGCCAGTCGGCCCTAGAGGCGGCGGCGCTGATTCACGAGCAGGGCGGCACGGCCCATGTGATCCTGCGCGCCGAGCAGGTCAGGTGGAACTCCAAGCCCGGCGGCTCAAACCGGCCGTTGCGTGAGCGGCTGCACTATCCGGAGTCGGGTCTGGGCGAGGGGATCGAGCAGTGGCTGTGTGCGAACTATCCGCTCGCCTTCCATGCGGTGCCGCAGCGTAAGCGCGTGAGCTCCGCTTACAGCATCCTGGGACCGGCTGGCTCCTGGTGGCTGCGCCCTCGCATCGAAGGCCACGTCGATACTCGACCCCTGCGCACCGTCGTTCAGGCGCGGATCGAAGAGGGCGGCGTGCGCCTTCGCCTGCAGGGGCCCACCGGCGTCGAGGAGCTGACGGTCAACAAGGTGGTCGCGGGAACCGGATATCGAGCCGACCTGGATCGTCTTTCGTTTCTCGAGGAAGGGCTGCGAGACAGCCTTGCATCCGCGCCCGGCACGCCCGGTGCGCCGGTTCTCGACCGCTGGTTTGCCAGCAGCGTGCCCGACCTGCTGTTCGTCGGCTATATAGCCGCGGTCAGCTTTGGCCCGCTCATGCGGTTCGTGTACGGAACCGACTTCACCGCTCGGCGCGTCGCGCGGCGCCTGAGTGGCTCCTCCGTCTGAGCGGCGCCCCAGCCCGCGCTGCCGCCACTGCCGATGCAGGCCGGCCTGCCTGTCACGGCGCCTACCTCAGCACCGCCGCGACCCGCCGAGTCCCGCCCCCGGTCGCCTGGATCACCACCTGCACCGCCAGCCGGTCGTGGTGCCGGCGCAGCAGCGTTCTGGCGCGGCGGTTCAACTTCAGCACGACGACGAACTCGCCCCGGCGAGGGCTGTACCGCGCACGCGCGAGCCTGATCGCCACGATGCGTCGTATGCGGCGGCTGCTCCGGTGACCGACCGTGGCGATCTTGGCGATCAGCGTGACCGCGCCCTCCTTGCATCCGCGCTTGCCTGCGGTGGCCGGGCAGCGCAGCGTCACCCGCACGCGGCCATGCGCGTTTGCGTGCAGGTGCTTGTGCAGCAGTGTCGGCACGTTCGACGCCGCCCCCGCGCCCGCCGCTGAGGTGCCGGTACCCGTCGAGCCGCCGGCGACCGGACACACGGCACAGCCTGGACTGCCCGACGAAATGCCGGGCTCCCCCGGGGCAGCTGCGCGATCTGATACGCGCTCACGCTTTCGCCGGTGGCCACGAACAGCCTGCCGCCCGCGGCGCTCGGGGAGGCGAAGTGGTCTGTTACGGGGCTCGGCAGGTGCTCGGTGTAGCGCGTGGTTCCTGTCGCCGGTTCGAGCCCGTAGAGCGTTTCCCCGCCGCCCTCGAACCCGCCCGTGGCCAGCACCCACACCAGCCCGGCGGATACGATCGGCGATCCGAACGCGTCTTCGGGGCCCTGCCACAGCGGGGTGAACGTGCGGGCGGCCTCGTTGTAGGCCAGCGCCTGCACGCCGTTGGTGCAGGGGATGTAGATCGTGCCGTTCGCGTAGGCGTCGCCACCGAAGCTCCCGCCGCTCCCGCCGCACACTTCGCCGTTGTACACGGCCGGAGCCCCGGAGCCCATCGTCGCCTCGTCGATCAGGTACCCGCCGCCGCGCTTGCCGGCCTGAAAGAGCAGCCCGCCGGGCAGCAGCTCGGGCCCGGCCGAGCCCAGGTCGAGATCGTTCGTTGCTCAAGAATTCCCAGTCCGGCGGCTCGAACCAGCCCAGCTGCGCCAGCGGTTCTTCCTGGGGATGCTCGACGAAGTCTCCGAGCGACAGCTTGATGACGCTGTCGGAGTAGTCGTAGTTGGCGGTCGTGATCGGTTCGCCTTCGGGCGGCAGCGGGTTGGCCGTCGCCACATAGATGTTGCCCGCGCGCGCCGACCGCGGCGCCGCTCGTCGCCCACACCCCCCCGGCGGTGGTCGGGGCCGAGATGCCGTGGGTCTGCCAGAAGCGCGCCGGCCCGCCGAGCGCCGGCGCGGCGACCACCGGGGCCAGTTCCTCGCTGCAGCTGCCGAAGTTGCCGCCGAACCCGAACACGACGTCGCCTTCGTCGAGGTTCAGCGCGCTGCGCTGCAGCAGCGTCTTGGCGTCCGCGCCGGGCGGGTCGACGGGGGTGCTCAGCACCCGTTCGCCGGTCTGCAGGTCGAAGCCCTCGAGCAGGTGCTTTGCTTCTTTGGCGCCCGCGTTCCAGGTGTCGGCCACCGCGTAGATCGCGCCTGTACCGGTGTCGATCACCGGCGTGCTGACGATGCCGACCGTGGGCGTGATGTCCCCGCAGGGCAGTTCATTCGAGGGCACCGGCGTGCCGGCGCTCTGCTGCCATTCGACAGCGCCGGTGGAGGCGTTCAGCTCGTAGAGCTCATCGCCCACGGTCGCCACGTACACGTGCGAGCCGAGCACGAGCGGCTGTCCCCAGATCGGCGCTCCGAGGTTCTCGGTCTGCCAGGCGAGCACGGGCGGGATCGGCCGGGTCGCGTCGGGATCGTCGCCCGAGCGCCCCGGATCGCGATGGTAGGTCGTCCACATCGCTTCTCCCCGCGCGACCCCGGTCAACGCCACGCCGGTCAGTGGGCCTGCCAGCAGGCAGGCGAGCAGGGCTGCTCGCCGGGCGCGGCCAAGCGCGATCGGCCATCTCGCCGCCAGCTGGCGGCTCGCCGAAGACAAGCGAGCCGGCGCTAACCGCAGGATGCGCATTCACATCATGCTAGCCGCCGACCTGGGCCGGTCGAGGCGCGCGCCGAGGCTCTCTTGATATCTGAACGAAGACCGCTCTCAGACGGTGGGGCCTTCGTACTCACCCGACGAACGGATCACGCACCCGAATCCCATCGAACCGGCGATAGTCGCGGTCGCGGGTGAGGATCGTGCGCACGCCGTGGCAGCGCATGAGCGCCGCGATGTGAGCGTCGGTCACGAGATCCCCGCGCACCCGCCCCTCGGTGGCGAGCTCTCCGAACGTGTCCCAAAACCGCTCGTCCTCGCCGGGCGTCCTTACGTGCGGACGCTCGCGCAGCTCGTCGATCGCGGCCAGCGCCTCGGCCGGGGAGAGCGGGTGGGGAAACAGGCCCGCGCGCGTACAGATACGCAGGAACGCCATGATCACGGGCCAGAACAGGTACACGGTCTCGGGTCCGGCGGCGAGCTCGGCGAGCACCTCGCGCGCGCGCTCGTGCCGGGCGTCGTCAGCGTTGGCGGAGTAGATGAGGATGTTGGCGTCGATTGCGACGCTCACCGCTGCAGTCGCTCCAGATGCTCTTCATCGAGCATCCGTCCCAGCGCCTCCTTGTCCTCCAGGTCGATCCGCGGCGCGCCCATGTGCTTGCTGACCCATTGCAGCGGCCGCCGCTCGGCACGACGCGAGTCGTTGCCGGCGGCAAGCACCGGCGTGAGCAGCTCGGAGGCCAGTTGGCCCATGCTCTTGCGCTCGCGCCGGCCACGGTCGCGCAGCTCGCGCAGCACCTCCACGTCCAGATCGAGCGTCGTTCTCGTCATGATGATCTGATGCTAGCACCGCGCGCATCAGATGCGTCACGGCCTCAGACAGGCTCAGGACATGGATCGACGGCCGGTTTGCGGCGACCAGTCTGCTGGAGGCCGTGTTCCTCGTCAAGTCGCTGCCCGCATGGCGCCCGGGCATCGGAGCGCGCGAGGTTCGTGCTCCCAAGATCCACATCGTCGATTCGGGCTCGCTCGCCTATCTGCTCGGCGCCAACGAGACGCGGACCGGCCATGACGACCAGGTGACGGGCAGGCTGCTGGAGAATAGGTCGCATCATGACCTATGATAGGTCTGAATGCGCGATATCCGAGAGCTGTTTCCAACCGACGATCCGGTTAAGCCCGACCTTCTGATTGGCCGCGGGGACGACGTGCGCGAACTCGCGTCGCGTTTGGGGGACGGCATGCACATGGTGGTGGCTGGACCCAGACGCATCGGCAAGTCCTCGGTCTGTCTGGCCGCACTGCAGCGGGTGCGCTCACCCGGCGTTTATACGGCGCGGGTCGACTTGTGGGATCACGAGAACCTTGCCTCGCTGACTCAGACTCTTGCGCAGTCGATTATCACCAACCGTGGCCCTGTCGCCAAGGCGCTGCGTCGAGCCCGTGAGAGCGGACGTGAGCTGCGCGAGCTGTTGCCGGTCGGCGTGACGGCGGCCTTGCGCACGCACCTTGGCGAGGACGTGGAGCTGGCCTGGGCCACCCAGCCCTCGAGTCGGGTGCCGAGGGTCAGCCTTCCTGGCACGATCCGCCTGGCGCAGCGGATCGCCGAGCAGGACAAGAAGCGGATCGTGTTGTTCCTGGACGAGTTTCAAGACATCGCGGCGCCATCGCACCGGCTCGGGGATCCGGACGTGCTGACCAAGCAGCTGCGTTCGGAGTTGCAGCGCTCGCCTTTGATCAGTGTGTTGTTCGCGGGCAGCATGGAGCATCTCATGCGCGACCTATTCGGTCCCACACGCAGAGCGCTGAGCCAGTTCGGCAGTTTCCATGAGCTCACACCGATCTCCTCACGCGAGTGGGAGGCCGGGATCGCCGCCCGCTATCGGGAGCTTGACGTTCAGGCCGCCGAGGGCGCGATTGCCGAGGTCGTCGCCCTCGGGGAGGGGCACCCGCGCACCACGATGCTGATTGCCCGCGAGACCCTGACCGTCACCCTTGCCCGTCGTGATGGTCGCCGGATCGAGCACGGCGATGTTCGTAGCGGTCAGGAGTTGGCTATGCAGGCCGACCGTCTACGTCACGAGGAGATCGTCGAGCGCCTGCGCTCAACCGCGCACGCCTACCCGATCGCTCTACGGGTCGCACGCGGCCAGCGCCCGTACAGCGGCACCCCGTCCTCGGGCGCAAGACGAGCGCTGAGCATGATGGAGCGTGCCGGGATCGCCGAACACCACGGTCGCGGTGACTGGGTCATCTCAGAGCCGCTCCTGCGAAGCTATCTCGCTGCCCGCCTCTGACGTCTGCACAGAAGCCGTCCCGACTGGCCAAAGACAGGGGGCGGGATTCGTACTTCTCGTATACGACGGCCCACGATACAACATTTTCTTTGCAAAGTGGGTGATTATTGCTCTATGATCCTCCCTGCGTGAAGATCGAAGGCGAGCGCCCGGGTCTGGGGGATCCGGTTCGGATCGTCTTCGGTGGAGAGTCAGGTGAACACGGTATCTGAGCCGACCCGCATCGATAGGCGGACGCCGGTGTCAGAGCGCCAAGGAAGGTGAGCAGTAGTGCAGGGGACGACCACTACGGGCAGCAATCAGCAGAACGAAGATGCCCTCACCGCCGCGGTGGCGTCTCGCTCGGCGACGCCCGGACTCGGCGTCATGCCCGTGTGGGGTACGGCGTGAGGGCCGACGCGATCCGGCCGGCCGCGGGCGGCGATCGCAGCCGGTCGCGGCGGCCACAGGCGGCCGGGCAGCTCGGGCGCCTGTGGCCTGCGCGCCCGCGCGATCGCGGCGGCCGAGCCGTGGCGGAGGCCCTGGCGCAGGAGCGTCGCCGGATAGCCGCCGACGTCCACGACCTTGTGATGCAGGATCTGGCCTTCGCGCTCGCGACCGCACGAACGCTCGCCGACGATCCCGCCTCGGCGCGCCGGGCGAGCATCGTCGTCGCGGCGGGAGAACGAGCCCTCGCGGGCGCGCGCGAGGTGGTGAGCGGTCTGACGGCCCAGGATCGCAAGCCGGTCGTCGAGGCTGTGCGCGAGAGCGCGCGCGCGGCTGCCAGGAGCGTCTCGCTGAGCTTCTACGCCGATGGGGTTCCGGCGGGAGCCCAGGCCGATCGGCCGACCCTCGACACGCTCGTCCACATCGCCCGCGAGGCCGTGACCAACGCGATCAAGCACGGCGGTCCGGTCGCTGTCGAGGTCGTGCTCGAGCGGGCCGACGAGTGGCGCCTGCGGGTACGCGACGACGGTCGCGGGTTCGATGCGACCGGCGCCCGCGGGGGCTTCGGCTTGGAGAGCATGCGCCGGCACGCTGACGCGCTGGGCGGCTCGTTGCGCCTGTCCAGCACGCCCGGCGCCGGGACGACGGTCGAGGCCGTCCTGCCGTGAGCGCCACCACGACCGCCCACGACGCGCCGACCGTCGTGATCGCCGACGACCATCCCGTGATCCGCTTGGGCGTGCGGATGGCGCTGATGCGAGGCGGCTTCGCCGTGGTCGCGGAAGCCGCAGACGCTGACGGGGCCGTGAGCGCCGTGCTGCGCGAGCGCCCCGACGTCTGCCTGCTCGACGTCAACATGCCCGGCGGCGGCATCGCGGCGGCGAGCAAGGTGGCCGAGAAATCGCCTGCGACCTCGATCGTGATGCTGACCGTCTCCGACAGCGCCGAGGACGTGCTCGCGGCGCTGCGCGCCGGAGCCATCGGCTACCTGCCCAAGGATACGCGCCCGGATCGGCTGCCGGCCGCGCTCTGCGGCGTGCTCAAGGGCGAGGCCGCGCTGCCCCGCGCGCTCGTCGGGGTTGTCCTGCACCGCTTCCGCGACTACACATCCGCGGTCGCGGACCCTATTCGCGTCGGCGAAGTGCGAGCTGAGCGCCCGGGAGTCCGAGATCCTGCGCATGCTCCGCTCGGGATTGAGGACCGCCGAGATCGGCGACATTCTCTCGCTCTCCCCGGTCACCGTCCGCCGCCACATCTCCGCCGGCGTGGCCAAGCTCGGTGTCGCCGACCGCGACGCGGCGATCCTCGCGATCGAGCCCGCGGCCGGCCGCGCGGGCAGCGGAGCTTCCGCGGCCGCCTGAGGGCTTCGTAGCCCGCTCCCCCTCAGCCGTACCTGAGGGCATCCGCCTCGGCCCGATGGCCTTCCGCCGCGCCGCCTGAGGCCCTCCTCCGGCCGGCGCCACTGGCGGGGACCTCAGACCAGCCCGTTGCGCACCGCGTAGACGGCGGCCTGCACGCGGCTCTGCACGCCGAGCTTCTCGAAGATGTTGGTCACGTACTGCTTGACGGTGTGCCTGCTGATCGACAGCTCCCGCCCGATCGTCGCGTTGTCCGCGCCGTCGGCGATCAGCCGGAGCACCTCGAGCTCGCGCTCTGTGAGCGCCGTTTCCTCGCCGCCGGCATCTTCGGCCTCGGTCGCATGGTTATCCGCGCGCACGTGCGCCACCAGCGCGTGCACCACCTCGCGTGAGAGCACCGCGTGCCCGCCGGCCGCCAGGCGGATGGCGCCGGCGAGCTTGTCCGTTCGCGTGTCCTTCAGCAGGTATGAGCAGGCGCCGGCGGAGAGCGCCTCGATCGCGTCATCCTCCTCGGCCGAGACGGTGAGCACGACCAACTGGGCGTCGGGACTGTCCGTGAGGATCTGCCGCAGCGCGTCGATACCCGAAGCGTTCGGCATTTTCAGATCGATCACCACGACATCCGGCGCCAGCTCGCGCACCAGCCGCACCGCGCGCGCGCCGTCGGTCGCCTCGCCGACCACGGTCATGCCACCGGCGGCGAGCGTCCCGCGCAAGCCCTCTCGAAAGAAGTGGTGGTCGTCCGCGAGCACGACTCGGATGGTGTTCTCGGAGGGCTCCACACCGAGAAGTTAGACCAATCGAGGGTCCTATGCAGGGCCGCACGAGCGGTTGGGACGCCCGGCGTCCGGGCCGCTGCGAAGTTGACGGTTCGGAAGAGTACGGTCAGCTCAGACGGTGAACCGGGCCTCGGTGCTGTCGCGAACCTGCTCGAGCGTCACACCCGGCTGGGCTCGTGCAGCGCCATCCCTCCGTCGGGGGGGAAATCGAACACGGCGAGGTCGGTTATCAGGCGATCGACGACCGCCGTGCCGGTCAGGGGCAGCGTGCACTCGCGCCTGACCTTCGACTCCCCGCTCCTGTTCAGATGCTCCATCATCACGACCACACGCTTGGCGCCGGCGACGAGGTCCATCGCGCCGCCCATGCCCTTGATCATCTTCCCGGGCACCATCCAGTTGGCGAGGTCGCCGTTCTCGGAGACCTCCATGCCGCCCAGGATCGCCAGATCGATGTGGCCGCCGCGAATCATCGCGAACGAATCGGCGCTGTCGAAGAAGGATGCGCCGGGGACCGCCGTCACCGTCTCCTTGCCCGCGTTGATCAGATCGGCGTCCTCCTGGCCGGCCAGCGGGTAGGGCCCGATGCCTAGCAGGCCGTTCTCGGACTGCAGCAGCATGCCGCTCAGCTCCTCCGTATAGCCGGCCAGCAGGGTCGGCAGGCCGATTCCGAGATTGACGTGCATGCCGTCCCCCAGCTCGCGCGCGGCCCGCTGCACGATCCGCGCGCGCGTGTCGTCTCCCGATCGAACCTTCACCGCCACCTCAGCCTTCCCCGCCATCTCAGCCCTCCTCTCTGACCGTGCGCCGCTCGATGCGCTTCTCATAGCCCGACCCCTCGAGGATCCGCTGAACGAAGATGCCCGGCGTGTGAACGTTGTTTGGATCCAGCTCGCCGACCTCGACGAGCTCCTCGACCTCGGCGATCGTGACCTTCGCGGCCATCGCGGCCAGCGGGTTGAAGTTGCGGGCCGTGTCTCTGTACACGAGGTTGCCGAGCGGGTCGCCCTTCCACGCCTTCACGAGCGCGAAGTCACCGCCGAGCGCGCGCTCGAGCAGGTAGCCGCGGCCGTCGAACTCCCTCGTCTCCTTGCCCTCGGCGACCGGCGTTCCCACCCCGGTCGCGGTGTAGAAGCCGGGGATCCCCGCGCCCGCCGCGCGCATGCGCTCGGCGAGCGTGCCCTGCGGAACCAGCTCGACCTCCAGCTCACCGGCGAGAAGCCGGCGCTCGAAGGCCTTGTTCTCGCCGACATAGGAGGCGATCATCTTCGACACCTGGTTGTTGGCCACGAGGATCCCGAGGCCGAAGTCGTTGCTGCCGGGGTTGTTGGCCACGATCACGAGGTTGCGCGGGCCCTTCGCCCGCACTGCCGCGATCGCCCTCTCCGGGATGCCGCACAGCCCGAAGCCCCCGACGATCAGCGTCGCCCCGTCCTCGATGTCCGACACCGCCGCCGCAAAACTGCCGAGGACCTTCGAATGAGGGACGCCGTTTCGCGAAGCGCCGTTCTCGGAGGCGCCGTTATGTGCGACACCGTTTCGCGAGACGCTGTTCTCAGAGGCGCCGTTCTGGGATACACCGTTCCGCGAGACGCCGGTCTGCAAGGCACCGTTCTTCATCGTTCACCCACTGCGGTCGGGAGTGCCACTGCGGTCAGCACCAGCCTGTCCCGCACGAGCCATCGGCCCGAAAACCCGGTCAGGGGCCGGCCGCCCAGCACGGGCCCCGAGGTCAGCAGCCGAGCATGGAACGTGCCCTCCAAGGGCTCCACCGTCAGGATCGCGTCCTCGAAGCCCAGAGGGCGTTTGGCGAGGGGATACCAGGCCTTGTACACGGCCTCCTTGGCGCTGAACAGAACGCGATCCCAGTGAATCGCCGGCGCCTCGCGCCGCAGGCGCGAGAGCCACGGCAGCTCCTCGCGCCGGGCGACCTCGGCCAGGACGCCGTCCGGCAGCGGAGCGTTGGGCTCGGCGTCAATGCCCACGGCCGCCACGTCTGTCGAGCGCCCCACGGCGCAGGCGCGGTAGCCCTCGCAGTGGGTGATGCTCCCCACCAAACCCGAGGGCCACCGCGGCTCCCCACGCCCCCCAGCGGTGACCGCCAGCGCGGGGACGCCGAGCCGCGCAAACGCCTGCCGCGCGCACGTGCGCGCGGTCGTGAACTCCAACCGGCGCTTCTCCACCGCCCGTCCCAGCACGGCCCGCTCCGCCGGAAACAGCGTGCCGCCGGCCGAGTCTCCCCGAGCCTCGACCGCGGCCACCTTCTCCGGCAGGATCCTGTCGATCATCGCTACACGAACAACGTGGCAGGGGGTGCAAACCTCGCGCGCGCATGGCGCTCACTCCAGATGCTGGGCCATGGCCGGCGATCCGGCAGAGTCGCGCGCTTGCTCCGGGCTCAGATCCCATATCTCGGCGCTCTCCACCGTCGCCGGGTTCTCGAGAATCCAGCGCTCGTGCACCGCGGCCAGCGCGTCGTGCAACGCGTCGGCGTCGGCGAACTCGCGGGGATCGAGCGGTGCGCCGGCATCGGCCCAGGCCCTGTGGCCGACGCGTCGCGCGCGCAGCGGCAGCACCAGCGCATCGGTGCGGAAAGCGACCTGCGCGCTGCCGTCGGTCAGCATCGTGGGCTTGCCTAAGAAGTCGGTCTCCCGCGTGCCGGGCACGTCGAAATGGATGATCACGGGATCGCCCCGTTCGAGCAGCGCCTGGATGACCGGGAACGACCATTCGGAGCTCAGCGGACAGCTCTTCATGCCTTTGCGATACCGGGCCAGCTGTCGACCCCAGGCGCCGGGACCGGGCGGCTCGAAGAACCAGGATCCCGCGACGAAGTACGTATCGCGCCCGTCGAGGGGCGGTGCGTACTGCAGGCGATAGAAGGGCCCGACGTGACAGGTGCTGAGCAGCACCCCCCGATTACCTGACAGCGCTGCGCGCAGGCGGGCAGTCGATTGGGGGTCGACCTTCGCCGACCACCGCTGCTGCCAGAAGAGCACCCCGTAGGAGGCGATCTGATGCTCTATCAGGTACCGGCGCGCGAGCTCGTGCAGGTCCTCGACGCGTGGCGTGCCGGCGAGGATCTTCCTCATCTCCGCAAGCGCGTACTCGCGCTTGCCGGCGTCCCGTTCCCACATCGCCCGTCCCGTGCGTTCGGCTCTCTTCACGAGAAGCCGCGTCGGCAGCAGGCTGCGCACCCAAGGTGAGGTCTTGATCCGGATCTTGAGGCCGGCGGGCGGCATCCTGGGCGGTACGGCCCGCCGTCTGATCGCCTCCAGCGCGGCGGTCAGATCGAAGTTCTGCTCGGGATCGGCGACGATCGTCGCCGATCCGCCAGCCGGTCCTCCCGCGTCGCCTGCTTGCACATGCGCGCACACGAGCTTGGCCAGCGCCTCCGGCGTAGGGCGGTCGAAGATCAGCGTCCAGGACAGCCGCAGGCCAACGGCTCGGCCGAGCCGGCTAAGCAGCTCCACGGCGGCCAGGGAGTCGAAGCCGAGCCTCCTTGAAGGTCCGCTGGGCGTCGATCCCATCCGCCGGAGCGCTCTCGCCGAGCACCGCCGCCACGTGGCTGCACACGAGCGCCAGCACGGCGTCTTCGCGCTCGGCCTCCGTCTGGGCGTCCAGTTCCTGGATCAGCGCCTCCGCGGCATACTCGGACTCCACGGCTTCGCGCTCCAGCTCCCCGGCCAGCCCAACGAAGTAGTCGAGCGAGGCTGGATTGGCCAGCGAGTCTACGCTCGCCGCTTCGCCGGCCGCCGCGCCCATCAGGATCCGCTTGACCGGCACCTCGAGCACCTTGCCCGACAGCGTTCGCGGGACCTCCTGGATCTGCCTGATCTCGTTGGGCACATGACGCGCCGAGCAGTCCTCGCGAATGCGTCGCTTGATCTGGGCGCACAGGCCGTCGTCGAGGCTCACGCCCGGTGCGAGCACGACGAACAGCACCATCCACAGGTCTCCAGCTTCTCCTGCCTTCGGGATGTCGACCACAAGCGCGTCAAGCACCTCGGGCACGGCACCGGCGGCGCGATAGATTTCGCTGGTGCCCATGCGCACGCCCTGGCGGTTGATCGTGGAGTCCGAGCGGCCGTAGATGACGGCGCCTCCCCGAGGCGTGATGCGGACCCAGTCGCCGTGGCGCCAGACGCCGGGATACATCGAGAAGTAGCTCTCGCGCATGCGCTCCCCGGGGTGGGCGGGGTGGGCGGGGTTCCCGTCCCCCCAGAAGAACAGCGGCATCGACGGCATCGGCTCGGTGATCACGAGCTCGCCGACCTCGTCGGTGAGGCTGCGGCCCTGCTCGTCCCAGGACTCCGCTGCGCAGGCCAGCGCGCGGCACTGCAACTCGCCCTCGTAGACCGGTAGCTGTGTGCAGCCTGAGAAGAACGCCGTGCACACGTCGGTGCCGCCGCTGATGGACGCCAGCCAGATACTCGATCCGACGTGCTCATGGACCCACGTAAAGCTCTCGGGCGCCAGGGGAGAGCCGGTCGAGCCGATCGCGCGCAGGGCGCTCAGGTCGTAGTCGCGTCCGGGTCTTACCCCGACCTTCTCGCAGCCGGCGATCAGGCTCGCGCTCAACCCCATCCAGGTGACGCCGGCACGCTCGGCAAAGCTCCACAGCGCGCCGAAGTCGGGGTAGGTCGGGCTGCCGTCATAGAGGACGATCGCGGCGTCCGAGAGCATGCAGCCGGCGAGGAAGTTCCACATCATCCAGCCAGTCGTCGTGAACCAGAACATGCGGTCGCCCGGGCGCAGGTCCAGGTGCAGGATGTTCTTGAGCTGCTCGACCAGGATGCCGCCGTGGCCCTGCACGATCGCCTTCGGCAGGCCGGTCGTGCCGGAGGAGTAGAGCACCCACAGCGGGTGGTCGAACGGGACCTGCTCGAAGCGCAGCTCCGAGCCCTCGCCTCGCGCCAGCAGCTCCCGCCAGCTCAGCGACGCGCCGATCTCGGGGCTCTCGGACAGGTGCGCCAGCCCCACCACGTGCTCGACCGTGGGGAGCTCCTCGATGATCCCTCGCACAGCGGCCGTGCGGTCGACGTCCGTGCCGTCCAGGCGGTAGCCGTCGACGGTCAGCAGGACCTTCGGCTGGATCTGGGCGAAGCGGTCGATCACACTGCGCGCGCCGAACTCGGGCGCGGCGCTCGACCAGATCGCGCCGATCGACGCCACCGCCAGGAACGCGATCAGCGTCTCGGGGATGTTCGGCATGTAGGCGGCGACGCGGTCGCCGCGCGCGACGCCGAGCGCGCGCAGCCCTCCGGCCGCGGCGGCGACCTGCGCGGACAGCTCTCCCCAGGTGATCTCCTCGAGCCCGCCACGCTCGCTGGAGTGCAGGACGGCCACCGCGGAGGGGTCCCGCCCTCCCTTCCTGCGCAGGTTGACCGATCGCAGCTCGCCGAGCATGTTCTCCGCGTAGTTGAGCTCCGCTCCCTGAAACCAGCTCGCGCCTGGCATCTCGCGGGAGCCCAGCACGCGCTCGTAGGGTTTTGAGGCGCGCACGCCGCTGAACTCCCAGATACAGCTCCAGAAGTCCTCAAGCTCCTCCACCGACCATCGCCAGAGCTCGTCGTAGTCGGAGAAGGGGCGGCCGCGACGCTCGCCCACCCAGCGCATGAAGCGCGTCATCTCGGCTCGCTCGCGATCCTCCGTGGAGGGTTCCCAGAACGTGGGCTGCAGGGCGATGGCCATGATGAAAGCAACGCGGCCGCAAGCGGTCCTCTTGCGGCCGGCACGGCGTTCTCCCACATAGCCCCAGGCCCCCCGGATAGTGGGTGCCCGGATCTTGCCCCTGGAGAGGGATCGTGCGGGTGGAGAGGTTAGAAGCGTGAGGGTCTGGGTAACAGCACAAGCAGGACGACGGCAGGTCGTCCGCCCCGCCGGACACAGCGTCGTCCGTAGTTACCGGCAACGAAAAATCGAGGTCTTACGTAGAAAGCCGACGACCGAAAATCAAATGTCCAGCGGCTCTTTCACAGGGTCAAGCACGCGCATCCCGGGGTCGAGGGATGTGGCATTCGCCACCTTCACGCCAGGAGACCCCGCATGCTCAAGCGATTCACATACAGCCTGTCCGCAGCGGTCGCCCTGCTGCTTCTGCTCACAGCCCAATCGGCGCTCGGCGCCCGGGGCTCGCATCCTGCAAAGGCGCATGCAACTCATCGCGTCAGCCACCGGCGCACGACCCGACGCCGGGGTCACTACAAGCGCGGGACGGTCGTTCACTACGCCAGGTTTGGTGGCGCGCCCGTCGCGCCCACGCCGGCCCTGCTGGGTGAGACCGCGGTGGAATCCCAGGCGGACTTTCTCCCCGCGGGCCAGGCCGAAGCGTTTCGCATACAGGCCGGCGCGTCCGGTCTGACCGGCGCCGCTCACCTCTACATAAGCTCCGCCAACGCGGCGAGCACCGTGATTATGGGTCTCTACAGCGACGCCTACGGCCACCCGGGCTCGCTGCTGAGCACGGGCTCGGGTCCCGCCTCCGCCGCGGGGACGTGGACCACCGTCTCGATCGCGCCGACCGACATTTCCTCCGGCCACAGCTACTGGCTGGCCATCCTCGGCCAGGGCGGCACGCTGCGCTACCGCGATCGCCGGTGGGGCCCCTGCCCGAGCCAGACCAGCGCCCAGACCAACCTCGGCGCTATGCCGAGCGCCTGGAGAACCGGCACGACCTACTCCGACTGCCCGATCTCGGCATACGTGGCTGCGGCGGAACCCGCTCAGACCGTGGACCCGATCGAACCCGTGGCGCCCGCTCCGCCTTTGGAATCGACTCCGCCCGCTTCCTCCGCTCCCCCCGAAGAACCGGCTCCGAGTCCTCCGGTAGAACCGGCTCCCGCTCCCGTGGAAGAACCGGCGCCGTCGCCGCCCACGGCGAGCTTCACCTACTCGCCGGCCTCACCGGTCACCGGGCAGCCGGTCACCTTCGACGGCACGAGCTCGACCTGCCCCGACGGCCCGTGCACTTACGAATGGTCCGACGACGGCTCCACGACGCGGCCGATCCCTCCGCGGTGGCCGCTCGGCAGCGGGCAGATCCTGCAGTTCACGTTCTCAGAAGCGGCCACGAAGTACGTGCGCCTGGTTGTAACCGACGCCACGGGTCAGACCGCCACGGTCGAGCACAACGTCGTGGTCGCGGAAGCCGTTCCGCCTCCGCCGACGGCCCCGGTGAACACCGCGCTGCCAGTCGTAAGCGGGACCGCTGAGGAAGGCGAAACGCTGAGTGCGTCCACCGGCACATGGACGGAAAGTCCGACGTCCTATGCCTACCAGTGGGAGGACTGCAACGCTTCGGGTGCGAGCTGTTCGGCGATCAGCGGTGCGACCTCCAACACGCGTGTGCTGGCCGCAAGCGATGTTGGGCACACGCTCAGGGTCGGGGTAAAAGCCACCAACGCGGGGGGGTCCGGTGAAGCCGTCTCGGCGGCTACGGCCACCGTCGTGGCAGGCCTTCCCGCCGCGCCGGCCAATACGGTGTTGCCGGTCGTAAGCGGGACTGCTGAAGAAGGCAAGACGCTCAGTGCCAGCACCGGCACGTGGACCGGGAGCCCGACCTCTTACGCCTACCAGTGGGAGGACTGTAACACCTCGGGTAAAAGCTGTTCGGCGATCGGTGGCGCTACCGGCAGCACGCGGGTGCTGGCCGCGAGCGATGTTGGGCACACGCTCAAGGTTGTGGTGAAGGCCACCAACGCCGGTGGATCCGGTGAAGCCGCTTCGGCGGCGACGGCGACTGTGGTAGCGGAACCTCCGCCTCCGCCGACGGCCCCGGTGAACACCGCGCTGCCAGTCGTAAGCGGGACCGCTGAGGAAGGCGAAACGCTGAGTGCGTCCACCGGCACATGGACGGAAAGTCCGACGTCCTATGCCTACCAGTGGGAGGACTGCAACGCTTCGGGTGCGAGCTGTTCGGTGATCAGTGGTGCGACCTCCAACACGCGTGTGCTGGCCGCAAGCGATGTTGGGCACACGCTCAGGGTCGTGGTAAAAGCCACCAACGCCGGGGGGTCCGGTGAAGCCGTCTCGGCGGCTACGGCCACTGTGGTGGCGGAGCCTCCGGCTGCTCCGACGAACACCGCGCTGCCTTCCATCAGCGGTACCGCGGAAGAAGGGAAAACGTTCAGTGCTTCAAGCGGCACGTGGACGGGGAGTCCGACGTCCTATGCCTACCAGTGGGAGGATTGCAACGCTTCGGGTGCGAGCTGTTCGGTGATCAGTGGTGCGACGGTCAGCACGCGGGTGCTGGCCGCGAGCGATGTTGGGCACACTCTGCGGGTTGTGGTGAAGGCCACCAACGCGGGGGGATCCGGTGAAGCCGTCTCGGCGGCGAGCGTCACCGTCGTGGCGGACCTTCCTGCCGCGCCGATCGATACGGCGTTGCCGTCTATCAGCGGGACTGCCGAAGAAGGCAAGACGCTCAGTGCGAGCACCGGCACATGGACCGGGAGCCCAGCCTCCTATGCCTATCAGTGGGAGGATTGCAACACCTCCGGTGCGAGCTGTTCGAACATCGCCGGTGCAACGGGCAACACCCGAGTATTGGCGTCAAGTGACGTCGGGCACACCCTGCGGGTGCTGGTCAAGGCCACCAATGCGGGTGGAGCCGGTGAAGCCGCGTCCGCTGCGACGGCGACGGTCGCTGCGGATCCTCCGCCTGCTCCGACGAATACGGCACTGCCGGTCCTCAGCGGGACTGCTGAAGAAGGCCAGACGCTCAGCGCGAGCAAGGGCACGTGGACTGGCAGCCCGACATCCTATGCCTACCAGTGGGAGGACTGCAACGCTTCGGGTGCGAGCTGTTCGGCGATCAGCGGTGCGACGGGCAGCACGCGTGTGCTGGCCGCGAGCGATGTTGGGCACACCCTTCGGCTCGTCGTGAAGGCTGCCAATGCCGGCGGGACGGGGGAAGCCACGTCGGAAGCCACGGCCGTTGTGAGCGCCAAACAGCAAGAAGCTACTTCGGAAAACTGCTTCGCCGACCCCGAAGGCTGCGGCTACCCGGGCACGAAAGACACGGGCGTCGAAAACTGCTCTGAACTTCCCAAATCCTCAGGAACAAAAACGATCACTAAGGCTGAAACTATCGAAAACACCGACATCAGCGGCTATGTCGTGATCGACGCCAGCGGCGTTACATTGAATCACGATTGTGTCATCTTCAACGGCGGGGAAGCTGGGGGAAGCGCGGCCGTGGTGCTGGAAAGCGCGGCCACGAACTTCACCATCTCCAATACGACCGTTCGTGCGGAAAACACGACATCAGCTTCATTTGAAGAAGCGATTCAAAACAACCACAGCGATTCGGGTGCGGTTGCGACCAAAGACCGTCTCGAAGATTGCGCGGAGTGCATCCATCAGCCTTGGACCCTCAGCGAAAGCTAT
Source organism: uncultured Solirubrobacterales bacterium (assembly GCA_963839965.1). Lineage (GTDB taxonomy): Bacteria > Actinomycetota > Thermoleophilia > Solirubrobacterales > Solirubrobacteraceae > Palsa-744. Next base: position 421,670 of record CAWIWX010000002.1, on the reverse strand, counting down.
GTGATCGCCAACGGGCGGGAGAAAGCCGACGAAACAGGAGCGTCGCACGCCGAGGACTGGTGGTTCTCAAACAACACCATCACCGCGAATGACGACACCCTGCTCAACCCTTCGAAACAGACGGCCGTCATTTTCGCGGAAAGCGGTGGCGGTACGTGCGCCAACCATGAGAAAGTCACCAACAGCCTCCTCGCTGGCGGCGGATGGTTGTTCTATTTCTGCACCCACTCGACCGGAGCTGGGTCGAGCAGTATAGAAGTCAAGAACAATCGCTTTGCAAGGATGGTATGCACGAAAAAGGAAGTCGAAAACTATGAAGGCCGTGGCGGCTTTGGTTGCCAGCCGGAAGGCACGTACTTCACATACGGTGAAGGCACTGGCGGCTACTTTCCACGCGGTGGCTTCTTTGGAGCGGTGTCTGAAGAGGAAGGCATATACAACAGAGGCGCCGGTTGGGAAAAAAATGTCTGGGACAACAACCTGGAAGAACAGCCCGAGCAGGCCTATTGCCCAAAATGTTGAGAGACCATCGATGACCTTAATCCATTTGGGGGACTCCCGGAGGACTCAGAGATCGACAGAGCGATGGCGGCACGCGCCGAAACGGGTGGGTTGTGCGGGGGTCGAAGCATGTTGCGTGGGGCCCTCTCTGTGCAGCTCCGGCGCCGAGAGGTGATCGGGACTGGCGCTGACACATGGATCGAGGCGGCCGGCGAGTAGCGCCGCCGCCGATTGCTTCCGGGCGCTGGTCCGTGTGCCGACGCGCAGACCCGGAGACCGTCCGCCGGAGCATCGTGTATTCTACGGCGGCAGCGGCAACTGAATCATGCAACGCGAGCCAAGGAGAGGCACATCGGCCAGTTATCGGCGCGGGTGCCCTTGGTGGATCTCGCGCAACCGGGTGAGCAGCATCTGCCCTGTCGGGGAGGCTAGCGATGCCCAAGCTCGTGACACGCGGTGGCCTTCTAGTGGCGGTCACCCCGCTCGTACTGCTCGTACTGCTCGCGGCCCCATCGGCTCGTGGCGCAACCGCCCGGTCCCACGTGGGCGATCGTCGAGGCTCATGTCGAGACTGCGGACAGTCCCATGGTGGTGCTGCTCGGCGACCAGGCGGTGGAGCCGCACCAGAGCCATCTCAACGCTGGACAGACCGAAGCGTTCCGATTGCGAGCACATACATCTGGCATCACCAGCGTCGTGTACATATACCTGGACTCGCGGAACACGGCTCGCGCTGTCGCTGTCGGCATCTACAGTGACGCTCGGGGCCGACCGGGCTCGCTGCTGAGCGAGGGCTCCGGATCTTCTCTGGAGGTGGACGGGTGGAGAACGGTAGCGGTCACGCCGACGCAGTTGGCGTCTGGGAGGACGTACTGGCTCGCCGTACTCGGTGAGGACGGAACGCTTCGCTATCGCAGTCGTCGGCGTGGGCCATGTCTGAGCGCTCCGAGCATCCGGGCCCATCATCGCGAGCTGCCGTTACGGTGGAGCGTGGGCAGCATGCGTGCTCGGACTCACTGTCCGATCTCTGCATATGTGGCCGCAGCTGACTTCCTGACCCCTGTGCATCCGACGGCGCCCGGGCCGACAGCTTCGCCGTTGGAACCATCTCTTCCGGTGGGCGTCACACCTGCGTCGCAAGCATCCTCGCCTCCCCCGCAGGAACCCGTGCCCCGCTCGGAAGAACCCTCGCCTCCCTCGGAAAAGCCTTCGGAAAAACCCTCTAAAGAAACAGAAAAACCCTCTGAAGAACCATCTGAAGAACAGAAAGGCACCCCGAAGAACTGCTTCCCCAACCCCGAAGGCTGTGGCTACCCGGGCCCGAAGGACACAGGCGTCGAAAACTGCTCGGAACTCAAAGCCTCTGGATCGAAAACCATCACCAAGGCCGAAAAGATCGAAAACACAGATATCACCGGTTCGGTTACAGTGGACGCAAGCGGCGTCACGCTGAATCACGATTGCGTCGTCTTTGACGGAGGGGAAGCCGAAGGAAGCGCGGCTGTCGTCCTGGATAGCGCAGCGACCGACTTCACCATCTCCAACACGACCGTCCGTGCGGAAAACACCACATCAGACTCGTTTGAAGAAGCGATCCGCAACAACTACAGCGACGCGGGCGCGACGGCGACCAAAGACCGCTTCGAAGACTGCGCGGAGTGCGTCCATCAGCTCTGGACCCTCACCGAAAGCTATGTGATCGCAAATGGGCGAGAGAATGCGGACGAAGAAGGAACAGCGCACACCGAGGATTGGTGGTTCTCAAAGAACACCATCACGGCGACGGACGACACGCTGCTCAACCCGTCGAAACAGACGGCGGTCATTTTTGCGGAAAGTGGCAACGGCATCTGCGAAAACCACGAGCAGGTGACCGACAGCCTGCTCGCGGGAGGTGGCTTCATGTTCTACTTCTGCGCCCATTCGACCGGGGCTGGCTCCAGCAGTATAGAAATCAAGGACAACCGCTTCGCCAGTCGGAAATGCACAAAAAAGGAAATCGAAAACTACGAAGGACGCGGCGGCTTCGGCTGTGCGCCCGAAGGGGGATACTTCGAAGACGGCGAAGGCTCGGGCGGCTACTTCCCGCGCGGGGGCTTCTTTGGGGTGGTCTTCGAAGGAGAAGGGCTATACGACCGAGGCGCCGGATGGGAAGGCAACTTCTGGGACGACAACCTGAAAGGTCAAGAAGAGGAAGCCCGCTGACCGGTCGCTTTTGCCCGGAGAGGATCGCGAGCCTCGACCGCTGTGGGTGGCGGTGCGCCGAACGGCGGCTCAGCGTCTCCGGCCAGCGTGCGCAGCGCCCGCCGTGCGCCCCCTCGGCGGGCGGCTCCATCGGCGCCGGCGGTTCGCACGCCTGCTGCGCGGATGAGGTGACGCAGGGCGAGCGCTGACAGATACAGGCCACGGTGTATGAGACCGAAGTGCTTGCTTGCGTACTGCTTGCGTGCGTATGCGTCCTGAGCGACCATCCGTGGCTGCACTCCGTCCTTGCCCGCATGGTGGACGATCGTCACCTGGGGCAGGTGACGAACCTGCCATCCGGCGCGCTTGATGCGCAGGCAGAGGTCCGGCTCCTCGGAGTAGATGAAGAAGCGCTCGTCAAACACTCCGGCGCTCAGCAGCGCCTCACGGCGCACGAGCATAAATGAGCCCGAGGTCCAGTCACACTCCGATTCGCGCTCGTACGGGTCTCGGTCGAGCACGCGTTCTCCAGCCCAGCTGGGATGCACGGGCCAGCGCTCCGAGAACAGAGCTTCTCCAAGGGCCCGGAAGGCGTTTGGAAAACGGCGGATGGTCGGCCAGAGCGTGCCGTCGGCGCCGATCTGGCGAACGCCGGCGAGGCCGATGTCCGGATTCTCGTCGAGCACGGCGACGAGCTCGCCAAATGTCCCTGAAACCACTTCGGTGTCGGGGTTGAGAAACAATGCATACCGTGCGCCTGTAGTCTCAAATCCACGGTTGTTGCCGTAGCCGAAGCCGCGGTTCTGGGAGCCGATCACGCGAGCGGCCGGAAAGCGCGCTTGCACCAGCTCGCGGGTTCCGTCGCTGGATTCATTGTCGACCACGACGACATCGAGGCTCGCGCCCCCGGCATGGGAGAACACGGTCTGCAGGCATGGCTCCAGCCAGGACGCGTTGTTCGCCGACACGATGACGATCGCGACATCGCATACGCTCGGCACACTGTGGGCGTGTTGAAGCTCGGCGGGCGGCCCCGACATCCCGTGCTCAGCGCTCGCGGCCCGCGAGCGGGGCAAGTCCGTGTCCGCGCGGAAAAACTTGCGCGAGCCCCTGCCTCATGCGCTCGCGCAGCTCGCGCCGGACGAACCGGTGGAACTCCCGGTCTTCCACCCGCGGGACACGCAGCGCCGCCGATCTGAGGTAGCCGTAGAGGAACGCCAGGCCCGAGAGTCCGCGCGGTCGCGCCCGCGCCAGCTTGAACGCCCGCATCGTCACCCACGGGAGGCTGAAATGGACGATGTACGCGCACTGGCCGTGGCGCGCCCGGCCCCTGAGCGTGCCGTCGGCGCTTCCCCACGGGCGGTGGTGGCGGGCGATGAGATCGGGAAACGCCCGGGTCCGATAGCCGCGCATGCGCGCGTAGGTCTCGTCGATCGTGTCCCACCCCAGGCGCTCCTGGATGCCTCCGACCGCCTGCAAACAGGCGAGCGAGTAGCACTTCAGGGTCCCGGGTACGTGATGCTCGGACGGGACCTTCACCACCCTCCAGCCGTCGCCGTCGCCGTGTGGGTCGGGGTCGGCGTACACACCCCCTGCCAGGCCCAGCTCCGGGTCGCGCTCGAACTCGCCCAACAGCCGCTCAAAGTAGTGCGGCGGCAGCTCGGTGTCGCCGTCGAGCTTGGCGATGTGAGTGAATCCCGGCCACGCGACGCTACCCAGCCCGACGTTGAAAGCCCTCGCCTCGGTGGCGGTGGCCAGGCGATCCTTCACCGGGCGCGCCGGGGGCAGCTTGGCGGTGTCGAGGATCTCCAGGAAGTCGATCCGCTCGGCCAGCTTCGCGAGGATCTCCGATGTGCGGTCAGTGGAGCGGTCGTCGACGACGACCCACAGATCCGGGGGGCGAGTCTGACGCGCCACCGCGTCGGCCACCAACTCGAGATAGGCCTCCTCGTTGTGGACTGGAGAGATGAGAAGCAGGCGCTGAGTCATGGCGAACCGGGCAGACGCCGACGGCTCGGCGCCCGGCATCCAAGCAACGTCCTGGACGACGCCCAACTTGCAGCGCCACCGACCCCGACGTGGCCGGCCTGGGAGGTCTCGTCCGTGCTCGTGATCGTGGTCGTGGCAGGATCCTTGACATTCCGGTTAGACTGCACCAAGTAAAATGCGACGTGCGAGACGTGCAAAACTCTTGGGTGCTCTGCTGCTGTCGATGGCGGCTGCGCTGGCTGGGGGCGCGACAGTCGCCGGAGGCAGCAAGGTTCTGCTCGGCGATCGAATCGCCGCAGCCGGCGTGGATCACAGCGGGGCCCGCTCCGCGTCCACGGTGACGGCGCTTGCCAGGTCATCCTCGGCTGGCGTGCCGGTCGAGACGGAAGAACCCGTCGTCACGGGCACCGTTGCGACCGGCCAGACCCTCACCACGAGCAACGGTGTGTGGGCGAACGCTCCCACGAGCTACCGCTACCAGTGGCAGGACTGTGCCGCCGAAGGCACCGGCTGCTCGAACATCGTGGGCGCTACGTCGAAAACCCACAAGGTGACCTCGGGCGACGCCGGGCACACGATCACCGCCGTCGTGACCGCCGCGAACGCGAGCGGGTCCGGGTCCGCTTTCGCGTCGCCGGTGCCGCTGGTCGACGAATTCAACGGCTCCGCTGTTCAAACGAATCTTTGGACCGTCATGGACCAGCAGGGGGACACCTCCAACGGAGAGGTCGAGTGCTACCTGCCCTCGCAGGTCGCGGAGTCCGGCGGGTTCTTGACAGAGACGCTGATGGTCCAGACAGTGACATGCCCGCCCGGAACGCCGAACAGCACCAATCCGCTGCCCTACGAGTCGGGCGCGGTGCAGATGAGGTCGGTGAACTTCACGTATGGAACCGTGACCGTGCGCGCGGAGATGGGCAGCGGCAGCACGGCTTGGCCGGCGATCTGGCTGGTCGGGGCCGCGTGTCAGGAGCCCAATTGGCTCACCCACCCCGAAAACGCGTGCGGCTGGCCCTCCGACGAAGCGGACTCCGCCGAGATCGACATCGCAGAGGTCAAAGGCCGCGACCCAAATCCCAGAACGGTGTGGCAGAACTTGATCACCAGCGGTGGCACACAAAGTTGCAAGCCGACTACCAAAGCGACAAATAAATTCTACCACGTCTACGAACTCGAATGGACTCCGGCAGCGGTGGTGTGGAGGATCGATGGGAAGGAAACCTGCCGGTTCACGAGCTATGTGCCGAGCCATCCGATGTTTCTGATCATCAACACCGCGCAAGAAAAAAGCGGCGGCCGTCTCTCCAAAAAACCCGAGATCACGTCTGTCGACTACGCGCACATCAGCTTCGGAGCTGGGTAGACGACGCTCAGCATAGATGAGCGGCTCTGAAGCTCACCGTAAAAGCCCGCGAGCCACGGCCGCGAGGGGGGTCGCATCACTGGTGTTGGTCTGCGCGATCGCGGTGGGGCTGATCATGGCCGATCGCTCGTCGCCGCGCCGAGCTCCGGCGCACGATTCGAAAAGCGTTTATCCCGCACAACAGGACAGCGCAAGATCCACGAGCTGCTTTGCGAGTCTCGAACGATGCGGTTATCCCGGGACGAAAGACACAGGCGTCGAAAACTGCTCGGCGCTTCCTGATCACTCTGGCCCAAAAGAGGTCACAGAAGCTGAAACCATCGAAAACACGAACATCGAGGGCGGCGTCGTTATCGATGCGAGCGGCGTAACGCTGAATCACGATTGCGTCGTATTCAACGGTCGGGAAGCGCAAGGAAGCGCGGCCGTGGTGCTGGAAAGCGCGGCGACCGACTTCACCATCTCCGACACGACCGTCCGCGCGGAAAACACCACCTCGGACTCCTTTGAAGAAGCGATCCAAAACAATCACAGCGACATCGGCGCCGTCGCGACGAAAGACCGTCTCGAAGACTGCGCGGAGTGTATCCACCAGCCGTGGAGCCTGAGCGAAAGCTACGTGATCGCCGACGGGCGCGCGGCTTCGTCCACAGTTCACACCGAGGACTGGTGGTTCGAGAACGGCGCCATCGCCGCGAATGACGACACGCTGCTCAACCCGGGCGAGCAGACGGCGATCATCTTCGCGGAAGGCTCCGGCGCGTGCGAAGACCACGAGAGGGTGACCAACAGCCTCCTGGCCGGCGGCGGCTACCTGTTCTACTTCTGCGCCCACGCCACATCGGCGGGCTCCAGCACGTTCGATATCGAGAACAACCGTGTCGCGCGCTGCACTACCAAAGCAGAATACGTCAGCGCCACCGGTGGCTATGAGTGCGAGGGTGGATCGGATGAACGCGGCTACTGGCCCAAGGGAGGCTACTTCGGTGTGCTCGGAACCCGCTACGCCGGGAGCGGGCAGGTGTGGAAGGACAACGTCTGGGACAACAACCTCCAGGCCGTTCGAGAACAATGAGAGCCGGCGACAGAATCGCTCAATGGTCTTGGCGGGCTCTAACCCGTGGTGAATAAACCGCGTGTTTGAAGTAATCCGCGTTTACGTCGCCCGGCGTTGCCGGCGAGCAGCCGATCGATCTCGATCTCCAGCCCCTCCAGCGTTTGCTCCACCCGGAAGAACGCGTGTATGTGCTCGCATCCGCGCTCAGCCATCGCGAAGGCCGCTGCCGGATCCGCGAGCAACTCGGCGATCGCGCCTGCCAGCTCCGTGGGGCTCTCGGGCTCGACGAGCAGACCGAACTCGTGGTTGCGCACCACGTCTGCCACTCCGCCGACGCGGGCCGCCACGACCGGCTTGCCGTGCGCCAGCGCCTCCATCAACACCAGCGGCGTCCACTCAGCGCGTGACGGCGCGAGCACGATATCGGCATGATCGAGGTGGGGGCCGATGTCACTGACCTCGCCGACGAACTCCACCCGCTCTGCCACGCCCAGCCGCCGGGCGCTCTCCTTCACGGCGGCGGCGAAGGACGCATCGAGCTCGCGCCCGACGAGCTCGAGCGTCGCGTTGAGATCCCGCTCACGCAATTGTGCGAGTGCGGCGACGGCGAGGTCCTGACCCTTGCGGGGATCGATACCGCCGATGAGGCACAGCCGCAGCGGCGAGCCGAAGACGTTTCGCGCTCGGCTCGCCGGCGTCCCCGGTGGCACCGTGATCCCATCGGGGATCTGCACCACGCGCGTCCGGCGGTTGCCGTGAAAGTACGGCGCCAGCCCGTCGGTGATGACGATCACGGTGTGCGCCAGCTTTCCGTGCAAGGCCAGGACGAGCGGCGCGAACCGTGACTTGGGCACGTCGCGAGCGTGTACGACGGCGGGCACGCCGGCGAGCCTGGCAGCGAGCACGGGAGCAAAGCACACCGAGCTGTTGGTCAGTACGAGCTCGACCTCGCGGCGGCGGATGAGCTTGGCGATCCTGACGGCGTCGAGCAGGGTGCGGGCCGAGCTGGCGCCCCAGCGCCGGGTGCAGGCGCCCCACAGCGGCAGCGTCGCCGTTGCGTCGACAAGCTCGCCGTGTGCGGCAAAGCGCGAGCGCAGGGGGCCCTCCGGTACGGCCAGCAGCACCTCGAAGCCGGCCTTCAGGTGCTCGGCTTCCAGCAGGGCCATACGCTCGGCCCCGCCCAGCTTGGCGCTGTGAACCGCCAGCAGTATCCGCCGGCGGGGAGTGGCGACGCTCGACGCGCAGCTTGCACTGAGAACGTGCTCGGCAAGCGGCGACTGGGCCATCGGTCTAAAAACGCCCATGACAGAGTGGAACTTGTAGACCGCAACGACGGATCGATGCGCTCGCCCTAAGCTCAGCGGCCGGTCTGGCGCAGCGCCTGGACGCGATCGCGTCCCTCGACCAGGGCACGTCTGATCAACGGCCACGGCCTCACACCGCGTGAGGGCACCTCCTCCGGGTCCAGGGGCCGATCTGCCATCAGCGTCAGGTCGACCTGGGCGGGCGCATTCACCGCCAAGGGCTCCGCGGCTCCCAAGCCTTCGTGGAAGGCGACCTCCACACATCCGCCGGCATGCGTCAGCCGGTGTCCGGCGGCTCCGCCGAGCGGCTCTTGGACCAGAACGCGGAGCCTGCGCACCCCGGCGGGAACCTCGACCACGATCCGGCGCGCGTGCATCCTGACGAGCAGCGTCTCCCCGATCTGCCGGGTGGCGTAGCTGCTGCGGGAGATCCACGCGAGGGGACCCCACCGTACGTTCCCCAGGGCGTCGATCTCGCTCGCGGTCTGCGCGAGGATGTCGAGTCCCCGCGCGAAGTCGCCGTGGTGTCCATACACGATCAGCGGCTGGCCGAGCAGCGCACGCAGGGCGAGATCCTCGGTCCGAGCGCCGAGCGGATAGCGCCCGAGCACGGGCAGGCCGCCAGCCACCATCTCCGTGGGGCGCCATCCGGCCTGCGGTGTCGCGGCGGGCGGGGGGTGGCGCCAGGGATGCGGCTGGGTGCTGCAAGCGGCCTCGATCCCGAGCCTGAACATCGCCCGCAGCGCCGCCTCCGAGCAGGCGCCGTGCGGGGGAGCCATGACACGGTCGACCTTCACCCCGGAGCGGCGTTCCAGCGCGGCGATCCTCCGCTGTGCCTGTGCGATCACGGGCTCGGCATCGATGTCGCTGCTCAAGCGACCGAGCTCGCGCGCGACATGATCGTTGCCGTGCACGAGCAGTGAGAGCGCCGATCTGTTTTTCGCCAGCAGCGCCGTCACCCGCCGGTTGACCAGCCAGCCATCGAGCGGGACGGTCGCAAACGCCACGTGATAGCCGTGTCGCGTGGCGTGTGCGGCCAGCTCTCGATACTTGAGGAATCCGTAGGACGGCCAGTGGAGATTCGGGTCATCGACGACGAACGCCGCTCGTGGCGGTGGCAGTCTCCAGCCCTCGTCTCCGAGAACCTGTTCGATGAAGTGCACCAGTGGCAGCAGCCCCATGAAGCGGCCGGCGCGCAGGTGCTCGCGCAGCGTCTCGCCGCCGCCCAGCCCGGCGAGTGGATAGGCGCTGAGGCCCAGTGTCGAGGTCCGAGCGCCAACCTGCCACCAGACCGGCCCGCCCTGCGCGCTGGCCAGCACCGTGACCCCGGCGGGAGCTGGCGGCAGCTCGCCGGCGATGGCGCTCTCCGGGATGGCTCGTCCACGTAGGGGGCGAGCCAGGGTGGACTCCGCGGACAGGGTTACCGGTGCGACCTTGCCAGAGGCGACTGCAACATCCCCGCCCGCGGGCAGCACCAGCTGCGGTAGGCCCGCGGAGATCTCCGTCACGTGTTCTGGGCCAAGCACGAGGACGCCGTCGACCCCGCTCAGATCGGATGAGTCCCTCCGCTCGAAGCGCACCGGGAACACGCACTCCAGTGCCGCTAGCGTCCGCTCCCGCTCGGAAGTCAGCCGCGAGCTTGGAGCGGTCTGCGCAGGGATCACGCCCACACGCGCGCGCGGCTCGTCGATCTGGAACTCCGTCTGCAAACCGCTCACGTCGATGCTCGTTGATCCATCATGGCAGTGAGGCAGTCTCCCGCGGCAGGGCACAGCGTGCGTTCGGGACCGCGGCGCATCGTAGTGCTGCTCGAGAACTTCACCTATCCCGAGGACACCCGGGTCCGCAACGAGGCCGAGTCGCTCACTGCCGCGGGCCATCGGGTCACCGTGCTCGCCCCTCGCGGCCGCGGCCAGGCTGCGCGTGAGCGCGTGCGGGGGGTGGAGGTGCGCCGTTATCGAACCGTGTGGGCCAGCCGTTCGCCGTGGTCATACGCACTGGAGTATGGAGTAGCCCACACGCAACTGCTCTCGCGTGCGATCGTGGAGCTGCTGCGGGGCGCTGACACACTGCACCTGAACGGACCTCCCGACACGCTTGTGCTTGCGGGTTGGGCAGGGCACCTGCTCGGCGGACGGGTCGTCTACGACATGCACGACTCCGGTCCGGAGCTGTTCGAGGCGAAGTTCGGCTCCTCGATCGGGTTGGGGGCGCTGCGCACGGCCCAGCGGGCTGCCATTGGCTCTGCGCATCAGGTGATCGTGACCAACGAGTCCCAGCGCGAGTTGGTCATCGCTCGGGGCCGGCGCTCCCCTCGCGATGTGACGATCGTGCGCAACGGTCCCCGCATCCGCGACTTCCCCAGCCCGCCGGCGGGACGTCCGGGCGAGCTGACCGCGCCGAGGCTGGTGTACGTTGGGACGCTGGATGTACAGGACGGCGTGCTCGAGCTGCCCGAGCTGCTGCGCTCCCCGGCATTGACCGCGGCCCACCTCACGATCGTCGGGGATGGGGCGGCGCGCGCGGAGCTGCGCGCACGCTGCGTGCAGGCGGGCGTCTACGAGCGCGTCGCGTTCACCGGACATGTGCCACATGAGCGCGTGCCCGAGCTGATCGCGGACGCCGACATCGGTCTCGATCCGGCCCCGGGGACCGAGCTCAATCAGGGCTCGACGATGATCAAGGTCGCCGAGTACATGGGTTGTGGGCGCCCGGTCGTGGCCTATGACCTGCGTGAGACCCGCCGCACGGCCGGTGGGGCGGCCCTGTACGCGCCCTGCGGCGAGCGGCGGGCGTTCGTCGATCTGATCTGCGATCTCGTCCGTGACGGCGAGCGGCGGCTGGCGCTCGGCAGGCTCGCACGCCAGCGTGCGCTGGAGCTCACCTGGGAGCGCTCCGAGCAGGCCCTGTGGGGGGTGTACGAACGCCTCGACTGAGCGCGGGCGTCCGGGTGCTCGTCTCGGAGCTTTGGGCGCTGGTCCGGGAGCGTCGCATCGCGCGTCATCAAGCATGTTCTGGGGGCCCTATCCGAGCCGCAAAAAACTCCGCCGTACGAGCGTTGGTTGCTCAAACGGACAGGACGGAAGGATCGAGCTGGATGGAGTTTGCCCTTGTACTGCGAGAGCTCGCGAGTCGTCGGCGGATCGTGGCGATCGGCGTGCTGGTGGCTGCGATTGCCGCGATCCTCAGCGTCTATCGCCTCGACGGTCTGGGGCTCAAGCCCCGTGGGCTGCAGCACTCCAGCGCGAGCACCCGTGCGCTGGTTGACACCTCGGCGTCGGCCCTGGGCGACGTCTCGCAGTCCTTCGAAGGGCTTCAGGCACGCGCGGCGGTCTACGCGAACTTCATGGCCAGCCCTGTGTTCCTCAACATGATCGGTCAGCGGGTCGGCATAGCCGGCGACCGGATCTACGCAGCCGGACCGGTCAATCCGCTCGTGCCGCGGATCGTGCAGGAACCGACGGCCGTGGAGCGCAATGTCGAGATCACCGGCGAAACGACTCCCTACCGGTTGAACTTCAGCAGCGAACAGAACCTCCCGACGGTCGGGATCTACGCCCAGGCCCCAACCACCAAGCAGGCGGTCCAGCTCGCCGACGCGGCCGTCTCGAGCCTGGAACAGTACGTGAGCTCAGTCGGGACCGCGGACCACGTCCCGGACGCGTCCAGGGTCGTGATCCGCCAGCTCGGCGAAGCAAACGGCGGGGTTGCCGACGGTGGGATCAGCAAGAAGCTCGCGCTCATGGTGTTCGTCGCGGTCTTCCTGCTCTGGTGCGTGCTCATACTGGTCGCCTCACGCTTTCGCGAGACATGGAGCGCAAGCGCCGTTCCGTCCGAGCTCAAAAGCCGCGAGAGCCGTAAGGCCCCGCTCACGATCAGGGCCCCCGGCGACGGACCGATCCCCCTGGAGGCCGCCGATCACAAGGCCCATAACGGCAGGGCCGAGAGAGGCGAGGGCGCGTCCGAGGGTGGCGGCGGGCCGGCGGAGCTGCCCGCTCGCCTGCCCGCAAGCTGGTAATTCACATGGCCGGGGCCGGCGAGGTGGCGTCAGGCGCAGGCGTCGGCCCAGCGGACAGTGCGCAGAGGTCCGGGCACTCCACAATAAGCTCGATAGCGGGGACTGTGTCGATCGCCCGTCCGCCCGGACACGGACACGACGCCTTCCCCCACACGCGCCGGCCTCTGCCATGGGTGCTCGCCGCCTTCCTGGCGATGCTGTTCTTCGTCCCCGTGGACTCGACGGAACTGAAGGTTCATCTGCCGGTGGGCTCAGAGATCGACCGCTTCGCGATCGTCGGGTTGGTGTTCGCGTGGATCTGCTTCGGCGGCGATCAGCGGGCGTTCCTGCGCACACGCCGCTCGAAGCTGTACGTCGGCGCGGCGTGCGTGTTCCTCGCGCTCGCCGTTGCGAGCTTGTTTCTCGACGCCGGTCGGATCCTCAACATCAACGACTTCACCCTCGCCGAGAAGCGCTTCGCGCTGCTGGGATCGTTTCTCATCCTCTCGTGGTTCACGCTCACCGCTCTGCGCTTCGAGGATGTGCGCGGCTTCGCGACATACCTGATCGGACTCGCCACGGTGACGGCGATCGGCACGATCGTCGAGCGCAGCACGGGCTACAACGTCTTCTACGAATGGAGCGGCGCGGTCCTCAAACCGATCGCAAACGTGGCGCCGTCGCCGACCGATATCCATCCTGAAGCTCGGCAGCGATGGCCGTGTCGCGGTCGTTCGGGCCGACGCTGTCACGGCCTCGCCGTCACCGCGATGCTCGTGATGGTGATGCCGTTCGCGCTGGTGCGCGATGTTCGACGCACGCTCGCGCGGCGCTCGTGGTGGCTGAACGCGATCGCCTTTACGCTGATGCTCGCGGCGGCGGCGGCGACCGACAGGAAGACCGCCCTGCTGGTCCCGGTCGCGGTGGTCATCTACATCGCCTGCTACCGCCCGCGCCAGGTGCTGCGCCTGGCGCCGGTCGGCCTCGTCGTGCTCGTCGGCCTCGTGCACTTCGCCTCTCCGGGGGCGCTCGGCACGCTGTTCTCGCCGAACTCCGGGCTGACGAGCAGCTCGACGACGCATCGCATCGGCGACTTCACCGACATCACGCCTGACGTCCTGGCGCATCCGATGCATCGGGCGCGGCTTCGGCACGCTCAACCCTGAAGAACAGACGATGTTCCGCATCAACGACGACGAGTACATAGACGAGATATGGGAGGTCGGCGTCGTCGGACTGCTCGCATACCTGGGCATGATCCTCGCACCGGTCCTCCTCGCCCGCCGCGCAATCCGCGCCCGCGATCCGACCGTCGCCTCGCTCGCGCTCGCTGCGCTCGGCCGGCTGTATCGCCTACTTCGTCGCCAACGCGCTGTTCGACGCGATGTCCTTCCCGCAGGCGCCGTACATGTTCTTCATGGTGGCGGCGCTGACCACGGTCGCGGCCGCCGGACCGGCGGGGAACGTGCAACCGGCCCGCGAGCGCGTGCGGCGGGCGACCGGAGACCAGCCGCTGCGAGGGCCCAGCGCTGTAGCGGAGGCGCTATGAGCGCCCGCGAGCCGCGCCGCGTGCTGGTGCACGCAGCGGGTGAGCTGAGCGAGCGCCTCGCCGGACCCGAGATCCGCGCTCTGGAGTTCGCGAAGGCGCTGAGCGCCGAGTACGAGGTCACGCTCGCCGCCCAGCGCTCCAGCGCCGGCGAGCGGGACGGCATTCGCGTGGTCCCGTCCAGCCGCGCGCGGCTTCTGCGGGAGGCCGCGCGCCACGACGCGGTCCTCTCTGCGTGTCTGCCGCCCTACCTGCTGGCGCTGCGCCAGCTCTGCGGGCTCACGGCGATCGCAGACCTGTACGACCCCCACGAGCAGGAGCTGGCGACGCTTCAGGCGAGCCGCGAGCGCGAGCGCGCGCTGCGCGAGCGAGCCGCTATTCAGGCGCTGCATCTGCGCCACGCCGACATCGTCCTGTGCGCCGGCGAGCGCCAGCGCGCGGAACTCATCCGCGCCTCCCAGGCGCTGGCTCCCTCCAGAGCGCAGCCGCCCGATCCCGTCGTCGTGCCGTTCGGAATCGCCAGCGCGCCCCCCGCCGTCGGGGCGCCGGCCGCTGCGCGAGCACTTCCCGCAGATCGCTGAGGACGACACGATCGTGCTGTGGTGGGGCAGCGTCTGGCGCTGGCTTGACGCCGAGACCCCGGTGCGCGCGTTTGCACGCATCGCGGGCGAGCGAACGGACGTAAAGCTCGTGATCACTGCCGGCAGGTCCCCCAACAAGAGCGCCGCGAGCGCCTTTGACGCGACCGCAGAGATCCGCGCATTGGCGGGCGAGCTGGGTGTGCTCGGACGCACGGTGCTCTTTCTCGACGAGTGGATTCCCTATGAGGGGCGTCACGATTACCTGCGCGAGGCCGACATCGGCCTGACTCTCCATCGTCATGCAGCAGAGGCGCAGCTCGCGGCTCGTGCCCGCTACATGGACTATCTTTCGGCGGAGCTCCCCTGCGTGCTCGGTGGCGGCGACGAGGCCGCCGAGGAGTTCGGCCGCGCCGGCTTCGCGACGCTGCTCGAAGACCCCGATCCCGCTACATTGGCCGCGGCCCTGCTCGCGCTGGTCGATGACGAGCGGGCGCTGGCCGCGGCACGTGCTGCCGGACGCGCGCTCGCGGCCGAGCGCCACTGGAGCGCCGTGGGCGCGAAGCTGCGTCGCGCCGTCGCCGGCGCGTTCGCCCGGCAAGACTCGCCGCGGGCGCGGGCCGCATCGCTTGCTCTACTTACAGGCGCCGGCGCCTTTTACACCCGTCGCATGCTCGACCGCATCGCCGCTGTGCGTTAGGGTTCGCTGTGCGTTAGTCCAAAGGGTCTCAGACAGCTCGCCACTAGAGCCGGGGTAGGGCCTCGGCGGCAAAGCGGGCTCCCACGGCGCAGGGTGCGGTGATGTCCAGGACTCGGCCGTCGCTGAGGGGGACGAAGGTCGTCGGCTGCCCGTAGGTTCCGCAGTAGGCCGTGCTGCCATTGATGGTTGATTGCGTGCGATTGTGAATGAGCGGCTTGATCGTCGCAAAGTCGATCGACTCGATGGCCACGGTGATGAAGCTCTTGGCGCCCGCCGGCCGGTAGATGCAGGTCGGACCGAGGGGCGCGTCCACCGGAGCGCCGATCGGCTTGCCGACGATGGCCTGCGCCTCCGCCCTCGACACGAGTGTGCATGGGTCGCTCTGACCGGTAGCCGTGTGGCCGCCGGTATCCGCGCGTCCGGGATTGTCGTCGTTGATTTCACCGCCTCCCGTCCCGTGCAGCGGCCGATGCGTGACCACCCCGGTGCTCACCACATCGCGACCGGCCTTGGTGTCTGCGTAGGGAACCGACTTACCGGCGGCCGCGCTCTGGCTGGTCGTAGCCGCGCTGTGAACGATCGGCGTGGTGGCGGAGTCGGAGCGTGTCGAGGATGAGCCGCCGCAGGCGGCGATGAGCAGCGTCGCGGCCGCAAGCCCGATCGCGCACAGCAGCTTGGCGCCGGGCTTGAATCGAATGGGCATCATGGGTTTGGTTCGAAGTCGACGTCTACCCAGTAGTTGGTGGCTTCGTAAGAGCTGTTGGGGAAGGTGCTGGTGGTGGTGTAGACGCCTACGCCGTTGGGGCTGGCGGAGTTCGCGAGCGCTGCGAGCGGCGGGTTGCTGACCCCGGCGGTTGCGAAGCCGCGGGTCGTGTCGGAGTAGTGTCCTTTGGGGTCGAAGTAGGCGGCGATGTAGGTGGTGTTCGCGGTGATCGCGACGGGTGTCGAGAAGTTGACCTGTTGCCAGCCGGAGGCGCTTTCGCCTGAGAAGGTGGCGGATGCCAGCAGTGTTCCGCTGGCGCTCCAGAGGCTGCCGATGTGTGTGCCGGTGTTGGTGGTGGCCTTGTAGAAGCGTATGCCTGTGACGTTGCCTGGGACTTCGGAGGTGAACTTCACGCCGAGCTCGGCTGAGTTGGGGTCGCCGGAGTCGACCTGGGTGGGGGTGCTGGATCCGAAGATCGTGTCTGGTTCTGGAGCTTTGGTGGTCGGTGTGATCGTGTTGGAGTGTTCAGACGCTTCCCCGGAGCCGGCGCTGTTGGATGCTGTGACGGTGAAGGTGTAGGCGGTGCCGGCTGTCAGTCCGGTGATCGTGGCGCTCGTGGCGGGCGGGGCGCCCGTGATCGTTGTCGCCGGCCGTGCTTCAGAGCCGATGTACGGGGTGATCGTGTATTTGGTGGGCGCTCCGCCGCTGGTTGGCGCGTTCCAGCTCACGTTCGCCGATTCGGCACCGGCGGTCGCGCTCACGTTCGGGACCTTGCCTGGAGCTGTGATGGTGCCGGTGGGTTCGAAGTCGACGTCGACCCAGTAGTTGGTGGCTTCGTAGGAGCTGTTGGGGAAGGTGCTGGTGGTGGTGTAGACGCCTACGCCGTTGGGGCTTAGGGAGTTCGCGAGCGCTGCGAGGGGTGGGTTGGTGACCCCGGTGGTTGCGAAGCCGCCGGTGGTGTCGGAGTAGTGTCCTTTGGGGTCGAAGTAGGCGGCGATGTAGGTGGTGTTCGCGGTGATCGCGACGGGTGTCGAGAAGTTGACCTGTTGCCAGCCGGAGGCGCTTTCGCCTGAGAAGGTGGCGGATGCCAGCAGTGTTCCGCTGGCGCTCCAGAGGCTGCCGATGTGTGTGCCGGTGTTGGTGGTGGCCTTGTAGAAGCGTATGCCTGTGACGTTGCCTGGGACTTCGGAGGTGAACTTGACGCCGAGCTCGGCTGAGTTGGGGTCGCCCGAGTCGACCGTGGTCGGTGTGGTCGAGCCGAAGATCGTGTCCGGCGCCGCGGCCGCGGCCGTCGGTGTGACGGTGTTTGAGTGTTCGGATACTTCCCCGGAGCCGGCGCTGTTGGATGCTGTGACGGTGAAGGTGTAGGCGGTGCCGGCTGTCAGTCCGGTGATCGTGGCGCTCGTGGCGGGCGGGGCGCCCGTGATCGTTGTCGCCGGCCGTGCTTCAGAGCCGATGTACGGGGTGATCGTGTATTTGGTGGGCGCTCCGCCGCTGGTTGGCGCGTTCCAGCTCACGTTCGCCGATTCGGCACCGGCGGTCGCGCTCACGTTCGGGACCTTGCCTGGAGCTGTGATGGTGCCGGTGGGTTCGAAGTCGACGTCGACCCAGTAGTTGGTGGCTTCGTAGGAGCTGTTGGGGAAGGTGCTGGTGGTGGTGTAGACGCCTACGCCGTTGGGGCTTAGGGAGTTCGCGAGCGCTGCGAGGGGTGGGTTGGTGACCCCGGTGGTTGCGAAGCCGCCGGTGGTGTCGGAGTAGTGTCCTTTGGGGTCGAAGTAGGCGGCGATGTAGGTGGTGTTCGCGGTGATCGCGACGGGTGTCGAGAAGTTGACCTGTTGCCAGCCGGAGGCGCTTTCGCCTGAGAAGGTGGCGGATGCCAGCAGTGTTCCGCTGGCGCTCCAGAGGCTGCCGATGTGTGTGCCGGTGTTGGTGGTGGCCTTGTAGAAGCGTATGCCTGTGACGTTGCCTGGGACTTCGGAGGTGAACTTGACGCCGAGCTCGGCTGAGTTGGGGTCGCCGGAGTCGACCTGGGTGGGGGTGCTGGATCCGAAGATCGTGTCTGGTTCCGGGGCTTTGGTGGTCGGTGTGATCGTGTTGGAGTGTTCGGATGCTTCCCCGGAGCCGGCGCTGTTGGATGCTGTGACGGTGAAGGTGTAGGCGGTGCCGGCGGTCAGTCCGGTGATCGTGGTGCTGGTGGCCGGTGGGGTGCCCGTGATCGTTGTCGCCGACTGTGCTTCAGAGCCGATGTAGGGGGTGATCGTGTACTTGGTGGGCGCTCCGCCGCTGGTTGGCGCGTTCCAGCTCACGTTCGCCGAACTCGCACCCGCGGTAGCGCTCACGTTCGTGACCTGGCCCGGTGCGGTGGTGGCAACAGGTGTGAACACGGGGTCCACCCAGTAGTTGTCTCCCTCGTAGCTTGAGGTGGGGAAGGTGCTCGTGCTGCTGTAAGCGCCCACGCCGTTGGCGGAGACGAACGCGCCTTTCACCGGTTCGGCGCTCGCCGAGACCGCTTTGAGGGGAGGGCTGCTCACGATGTGGCCGCCCGTGGGGGGCGGGTTGTAGAAGTAGTATGGCGAGTCGGAGTAATGACCGGACGGGTCGAAGTACCCAACCACATAGGTGGTGTCGGGTGAGATGGCGACCGGCGAGGAGAAGCTCACCTGCTGCCACCCGGAGGCCGTTTCGCCGCTGAAGGTCGCCTGCGCGAGGCAGCTCGACCGCTCGCGCTCCACAGGCTCCCGATATGCGTCCCCGTGTTGGCCGCCGACTTGTAGAACCGGACGCCCGTCACCGTACCAGACACTTCCGAGGTGAACTTCAATCCCAGCTCGGCCGAATGCGGGTCGCCGGAGTCGACGGTGGACGGCGTGATGGCCGCCCCCCAGATCGAGCAGGGACACGAGACGTTGACCGAAACCCCGGCCGAGGGTGTCTCCAGGTTGGCGCTGTCGTCGACCGCGCGCGATTTGATCGTCGTCGTGGGATACCCGTGCGCCGCCCACGTATATGACCATTTGACCGATTGTTCAGCCGGCATCGTGAGCGTCGCCGGATGCCAGGTTGCCCCGTTGTCGGTGGAGACTTCCACCCCGGCGACCACTCCGCCGCCGGCGTCGCTGGCCGTGCCGGTGACGGTAACCTGGCTTCCGTCCTTGAATGTTTCCCCCTGCACCGGCGAGGTGATCGTCGAGGTCGGCGGCGTGGTGTCGGTGGACTGCGACGCGGCCACGAGCCCTGTGCTGAGCGATCCAGGTTGCGCGCCCATTTCGGCGAGCAGGTTGACCGTGAACTGCTGCATGTTGGGGTCAGTTGCATGGCCGCCGGGATCTGTGCCCGCGGCATCCCAGGCGTTGGTGTTGTCAAGGCCCCATGACCACTGCACGGTGCCGGCCCCGAAGACGAGCGCGCCGCTGGATGCCCGGTACAGCGTGAGGTGATGGGTGCCGGTGCTGTGTTCGCTGACTGTGGAGCCGTAGTCGATAAACGACTGCAGGCCGCTGACGGTGGTGGATGAGAGGTCGAACTCGCCGGCCGGCCGGAAGCCGTTGTCGACGTCTTCGTCCCACTCAAAGCCGAGCGTGCCGACGCCCGAGGCGAGCGTCAGTGTCTGTTCCGGTTTGAGATTGGCCACGGCCGTGTTGCGCCACAGCCGCAGCTTGCCGTACTGCGAGGGCACGGTGATTTCCGACGTGCCCGAGTTCACCTCGAACTGCTGGCCCGACAGGGCGTTCTCCGGCTTGCCGCCGTCCGCGGGCGGGCTGGCGCGTGGATCGCGCCATGCTCCCGTCCAGACCGGCGGGTCGTCGGGGTCAACCGGCCCTTCGAAGTGCGTCTCCTTGTAGGTTGTCAGCGTCCGGTAGGAGGTTTCCGGGCCGTAGCTGCTCGATCCCCAGCGCGTCTTCCAGAAGATCTCGTTGGCGCTGAAGAAGGCGAGGTTCACACCGGCTTCACGCGCCGCTTCGACGCTGGCTCGCTGGCCCGCGGACCAGTACTCGTCGTGGCCGCTGGACATGAAGATCGCATGATTCTTCAGCAGGGCGCCATTGCGATCGACTTCGTCGTCGGTCGTGTAGCTGACGTCATAGCCGTTCTTTTCCAAAAAGCGCATCATCTGGTATTCGGCGTACCAGAGATAGGACGCGCCGTCGTCGGTGACGAACCCTCCGGCGAACGGGCGGTTGTAGGAGACCGAGTACGCGCCCTTGTAGGCTTTGGGTTCACCCGGCGGGCAGTCGACCGTGCACGTGTACAGGCTGTTGCCGCCGTATTCGTTGTAGGCCTCCCAGGTCGCGTCCGAGGTCTGCAGCAGGATCTTCGAGTGGCTGGAGTCGTTGCGCACGACGAAGACGATCTGGCTTTTGCCGCCCGTGTCGTTGCGCGTGAGCAGAGCGATGTAGACCCCCGAGACCGCGGTGCTCGGAACTGTCCACTGCGCCGAGACCCCCCAGTTGCCGCAGTCGATCAGACCGGTCGATGATTCATGCAGGCATTCAGGTTGGCTCTGGGGCAGCGATGCGGTTGGCGTGATGCCGGACGCCACGAGGCGCGCGCCGTCCCCCCCGTAGTAACCGAGCCGCAGGATTTCGATGTGATACGCGCTCGCCGGCGTGTCGATCTTGAAGTACTCCGTCTGGCCGACGTTCACGCTCATCGAGGTGGCGAATCCCTGGATCGTGGAATCGCCGACTTCCTTCACCTCCCAATTGCTCGGCGGGTCGCCCGGCAGCGCGTTCTCGCACACGATCGGATTGGCGGCCGAGGCGCAGTTGTCTTCTGTTTCCGCCGCCGAGGTCGCGGTCGGCGAGAGCGAGAAGGCGGCCGCCACGGCCAGCAGCGCGAGCAGGCACAGCCGATCGGTGAGGTGTGCTCGGGCCAGCCAAGCCGCGCACAGGCGCCTCACCACCGCACGCGCCTCACCACGCCCCCCTGGCGCTGAGCACCGCGGGCACGGTCCGAACGATGATAACGATGTTCAGCCACAGCGAGCGACGGCGAATATACTCGACATCGAGCCGCACCATCTCCTCGAGGGTGACGTCCGAGCGGCCGTTGACCTGCCAGAGGCCCGTCACCCCGGGCTTGACCGCGAACCGGGCGAACCAGTGCGGCGGGTACTGCTCGACCTCGTAGGCGATCGGGGGTCGCGGCCCGACGAGCGACATCTCGCCACGCAGCACGTTCCACAGCTGCGGCAACTCGTCGAGGCTCGAGCGCCGCAACATGCGACCGCAGCGCGTCACGCGCGAATCCCCGGTCATCTTGTAGCGGGGACCGGGCTCCTCCGGCTCGGGGCGCTCCCCGTTGATCAGTTCCGTCACGAACTCGCGGTGGTCGTCCTCGGCGACCCCATCCTCCATCGTGCGGAACTTGTGGACCGTGAACGGCTGGAGGTTACGCCCGAAGCGCCGCTGGCGAAAGATCGCGGGCCCGGGGGAGTCGAGCCTGATCGCGATCGCGACCGCCCCGAGCAGGGGCGCAAGGACGACGAGCAGGATCGCCGACCCGACGATGTCCAGCGCGCGGCAGCTGGCGTCGAGCAGACGGCCGCTGTGTTGTGGCGCGGCGATCTGGGTCGCGTCGAGGTCGCTGTGGCGCGATGCCGCGCCCTCATCTATTGCGCGAGTCGACACAACCGAACCAACGATCATCGGCGGATCGGACTTGCGGCATGTCTGAACGGATTCTCAGGCGGCGCGCGCAAGGACGCTCTCTGAGAGTTCTCGCCGACTCGTCCCTCACCCGGATCAGCGCCCGCGCCGGACGGCGCCGGAGTCGCCCCGCAGGCCGGCGAACGCATGCCGGGAGAGGGCCGAATGGATGCGAGAATCGCGGCTAATCAAGCGTTGATTTCGACGATATGCCCAACGAGTCTGGACCGTCCATCTCGGCCGTTGTGGCGGCCTATCAGGCGGAGCGCTTCATCGGGGAGACGCTCGAATCGATCCTGACGCAGACGCGAGCGCCCGATGAGGTGATCGTGGTCGACGACGGATCTACGGACGGCACCCCGGGCGTACTCGAGCGCTTCGGCGGCAAGATCCGTGTCGTGCGGCGGGCGAACGGCGGCTGTCCGGCGGCCTTCAACACCGCCTTTCGAGAAGCTCGCGGCGACTTCGTGGCAATGTGCGGCGCCGACGACATCTGGGAGCCGCAGAAGCTCCAGTGGCAGACCGACGCCCTCCGGGCACAACCCGAGGCGGACGTGCTCTTTACGCACGCCGTGCTGTTCGACCATCAGGTGGGAGAGCACGTGCGCCCGCCCGGCGGGGGCCTGCTCGACAGCACTGCGTTCAGGAACGCGTTGTTTCGCGAAAACTGCGTGTGTGCGCCTTCGGTGCTGATCCGGCGCTCGCTGTTCGAGCGCCTCGGTCCGTTTGTGGAGAACTTCGGCGCCGACGACTACGAGTACTGGCTGCGCTGCCTGCGGGCCGGCGCGCGCTTCTACTACGACCCCCGCCCGCTGGTGCGCTGGCGCCAGCACGAGGGCAACCTGTCGCGCCGGATCGCGTGGATGGACGAGTGCTCCTACCAGGTGCGTCGCTCCTACGAAGCGGATGTGACCGACCGTACGGTCGTCAGGGAGGCGCTCGCGCCGATTCTGCTGAGAATGGCCCGCCAGCTCGTCGACGACGGTCGTCCAGAGGAGGCCCGGCGGAGATTCCGCGAGGCCCTGCGGCACGCGCGCGGGGCGACGGTGATCGCCAACGCGAAAGCGCTGGCGTGGGTTCTCGTCCTGGCACTGCCCGCGGGCGCGCGCGATCGCGCCCGTGCGATCCTTGGCGGGCTCAGGCGCGCCGCCGGCGATCTGCGCGGCGCGCGGCAGCCGACGCCGTCATGAAGGCCCCGACGGTAAGCGCGGTCGTCACGGTGTATAACGCCGAGCGCTACATCGCCGAATCGCTGACGGCGATCCTCTCGCAGACCCGTCCTGTAGATGAGGTGATCGTGGTCGACGACGGCTCGACCGACGGGACGGGGGAGGTGCTGGCGCGCTTCCGAGGCGACATCCGGCTTGTGCGTCAGGCCAACCGCGGGCATGCCGGCGCGCTCAACCGGGGAATGGGCGAGGCGCGCGGCGACTACCTCGCGAAGTGCGACGCCGACGACATCTGGGAGCCGGACAAGCTCGAGCGGCAAGCGCAGACCTTGCTGAGCCACCCCGAGACGGACATCGCCTTCAGCGCCATCTGGATATTCGGCGAGGCCGAGGAGCCTCTGGGCTTGGACAGCTTCGGCGACGCCAGCACGGGCATCATGGACCGCCATCGGTTTGCGCGCACGCTGTACCGCGACTGCGTGATCTGCCCCTCCTCGACGCTCATACGGCGGCGTCTGTATGAGCGGTTGGGCCCGTTTAGCGAGCAGCTGGTGTTCGAGGACTACGACTACTGGATGCGGGCGCTGCGCGCGGGCGCCGCGTTCTACTACGACCCGGCGAGGCTCGTCCGCTATCGGCGCCACGCCGGGCAATTGACCAGTGATGTGCTGCGCACGCGCGCCTCGTTGCACGAGGTGCGCACCCTCCACGCCGATCTCGTCGAGGACCGGCGGCTGGTCCGCTCGGTGTGCGCCGACGATCTGTTCAGGATCGGTCGCCTGCTCGTCGATCAGGGCAGCCCGCGTGAGGCTCGGCGGGCCTTTCGCCGGTCGCTACGCTACGGGTTCAGCGACATCGCCTCCGCCACGAGCGGCGCCAGGGCGCTGGCGTGGGTCGGGGTCCTGAGCCTGCCGGCGGCCGCGCGCGAGCTCGCCGGGAGATGCATTATCGGGCTCAGCCGCGCCGCCCACGACCTGCTCGGCGTCCGCCAGCCGACGCCGTCATGAGCTCACCGACGATCAGCGCGGCGATGAGGGTCTACAACGCCGAGCAATACGTGGGCCAGGCCTTGACGGCGATTCTCTCCCAGACCCGACCTCCGGATGAGGTCGTCGTCGTCGACGACGGTTCGACCGACGGGACCCCAAATGAGCTCGAGCGGTTTCGCGGCGATGTCCGCATAATTAGGCAGGCCAACCGCGGGTACGCTCACGCATTCAACCGGAGCTTCGGCGAGGCTCGCGGCGACTACGTCGCAAACTGCGACGCCGACGATATCTGGGAACCCGACAAGCTCGAGCGACAGCTCCAGGCGCTGCTGAGCAATCCAGAGATCGATATCGCCGCCGGCGGCGTGCGGTTCTTCGGGCTCGTCGAGGTGGCGCGCGTGACCTATCCGCGCCCGGGCGTCCTCGAGCCGCACGAGCTTGCGCGGCGGCTCTATAGCGCGAATTTCGTGTGTTCCTCATCCGTCCTGATGAGACGCCAACTATACGAAGAGTTGGGACCGTTTTGCGATGAGGCAGCTCCGAGTGAGGATTACGACTACTGGCTGCGCGCTCTCGCGGCCCGGGCCGTGTTCTTCTATGACCCGAGCATCCTCGTTCGCTACCGGGCTCACGGGGAGCAGGTTTCGCACAGCGTGCTGCGCATGCTCGACCGGACCTACGCCGTCCATCGCTGGCATGCCGGTGTGGTTGACGACCCGCGGCTGGTACGGAAGGTACAGGCGCGCGATCTCTTCAACATAGCTCGGGTACTCAGCGATCAGAGCAGCTCACGTGAGGCACGAGCGGCGTTCGTCTCCTCGCTTCGCCGCAGTCCAACGCCGCGCGCGTTGGCGTGGGTCCTGGTCTTGTCAGCCCCGGAGCGCTGCGGCCGGCCGCTGGCCGATCGGCTGGTGTCGGTCAGACGCGCACTTGATCGGGCGACATCTTCGGCGATGAATGTCCGCCGGCGTGTGAGCGCGTGGGCAGGACTCCACCCGCCCTACCTCGGTTCGCGACTCGGCCGCAGGCTGTTTGCGGTCCTGGCCACGCTGTGGAAGCGAGCGGTATGATGACCGACTCGCCGTCAGGAGAGGAGCTGCGCACGGCGGCCGCGCACGGCATCCGCTGGTCGACGATCTCCCGTCCGGCGACAGAGATACTGCAGCTGACCTCGATGGTCATCCTGGCGCGACTGATCGTGCCCGCGGAATTTGGTCGCGTCGCGATCGCGCTGATAGCTCAGGAAGTCGCCTACGTGATGGTGGCCGGAGGGCTGACCGGCGCCCTGGTCCAGCGCAGGACGATAACCCGCGAGCACCTGCAGGCCGGAATGGCCCTTGGCCTGCTCGCGGGTCTTGCGCTGGCGGGGCTGACGCTGGTGGCGGCGAGCCTGCTCGTCGCGCCGATCTTCGGCGCGACCACGGCCATGTTCGTCCGCCTGATGGCGCCGCTGTGCCTGGTGTCCGCTTTGAGCACGGTGTCGATGGCGATCCTGCAGCGGCGTATGGCCTTCCGGCGCCTGAGCGAGATCGAAGTGCTCGGCACCCTCGCCCGCGTCGTCGTGTGCGTCGGCCTGGCGCTCGTGGGTCTGGGCGGCGAGGCGCTGGTGCTCGGGGTGCTCGCCGGCTCGCTGGCGGTCGCGGTCATCGCATGGATCAGCGCGCCACCGCCGCCACCACGCTTGCGCCGTGGCCCCGCGCGCGACCTGCTGGATTACGGGCTGCCCGCGTCACTGGCCACCGTCAGCTGGATCGGCCTGTGCAACGTTGACTACGCGATCATCGGCGCGCGCCTGGGGGCGGCGCAGACCGGCTTCTACTCCCGTGCCTATACGGTCTCGGTCGAATATCAGGGCAAGGTCGCGATGGTGATGGGCCAGGTCGGCTTCCCGGTGCTGGCGCGCGCGCCCAGCGCCGAGCATATGAGTGAGCTGTACCGCCACATGGTCCGCCTGCTTACGGTCGTGCTCTTTCCCCTGCTGGTGCTGCTGGCGATCGCGGCGCCGGTGGTCATCCCGTTTCTCTTCGGCCCGCGGTGGACTGCGGCGGTTGTGCCGGCGCAGATACTCGCACTGGGTGGGGCGGCGACCGTCGTGGGCAATGCCGTCGGAACCGTGCTGATGGCGACCGGCCGTGCGCGGGCGCTCCTGGGCTTCGGAACCGCGCACTTCATCGCGTACGGGCTCACGGTGTTCTTGGTCGTGCGGCTCGGCATCGTAGCGGTCGCGATCGACGCCGTGGCTGTGCACACAACGTTCCTCCTCGTCGCTTACTCCCTGATGCTGCGCGGCTCGGGCGAGCACCCGCTGCGCCGCCTGTGGAGCGACGTCGCGCCGGCCGCCGTCTCCTGTCTCGGACTCGTCGCGGTCGCGCTGCCGGCGAGCATCGCTCTGACGGCCGCTCACGTGCCCGCAGCCCTGTGGCTGGCCGCGCTCGGGCTCCTCGCGGCGCCGCCCTACCTGCTGACCCTGCGCATCTGCTTTCCGGAGACGTGGCGTAGTCAGCGCTCGATCCTCGAGCGCGTCCTGCCGGGAAATCTGCGGCTCCGGGGCGCGAGGCGGCGCCTGGCGGCGGCGCGCTTGCGGTTCTCGGGGTAACGCCAACAAAAGAAGCCCGACCGCCGTAACCATCCGATCACCGTAACCACGGGCGATCAGGTCTCATGCCCTCAATCAAATACGTTCAAGCAGGATGGCCGTTTGGTGCCCGTACGCCTCGGGCGTTATCGAGCACTTCGCGTATCCGTATGCGAGGCGACGGCAAAGCGCCTCGGAATCCCACATCACGTGCGCGGACATCGAGCGACCCATGGTGACCATGTACGCATTGCCCGAGCGAAACCGCTGATAGTCCGGATGCTGGGCAATCATCTCGATCCACGCGTCCCAGTTGTGCTTCCCGCCGCCCCGCTCGTAGTAGCGCGGGTATGCGTCGGGATCTGCGTGGCCGTCGAAGACGCGAACAGCGTTGTGGTCGTTGACGCTGAAGTAGAGCCGCCCGCCTGGGCGCAGAATGCGGTGCAGCTCGAGGAACCAGGTCTCAGCGAGATCGTCGAGATGTGTAGAGACCGACCCGCAGTACACGAGGCCGAACGAGCGATCCTCGAACGGCAGGTGCGGGACTGCGGTGTTCGTTGCGAAGTAGCACGGCGGGCTGAGGTGATCCTGGCACCAGAGAATTGCGCTGGACCAAATGTCGGTGCCCCAGAGCTGCGTCTCCGGCGCCAGGTGGGTCAGCCACCGAAGCATCCGTCCGCCCGCGCAGCCCAACTCCAGGATGCGCCCCGCTCCCTCGATCGCTGCGCCGCTCTCGGCCAGTAGGTTGGACATGGTCTCGCAGTCTTCTCGTCCGCTGGCCAAGAAACTCTCGACGGATGTGCAGTAGCCGGCCCAGAACTCTCGCGGCGGCACGGGCAGGGGAGACGAAGGGTCTGCGCTCGACCGGTCGGGCGCGATCGGCCGTGAATAGGAATCGCTGTTGTATTCGTGTGGCCAGTATTGTCCGAACTGCATGAGACCCGGGGCCAGTTTCGGAAACAGACTCCGACGGACTCGCGCCGCAACCTGATTCGCAGTCGCCGCTCTCACATGTGATGCTGCCGATCGAGGACCCATTTGCTAGATGCTATCGCGGGACGCCCTGTGGGCTCCTCAGGAGGTCGGGACGATCGGTGCTCATCACCCAAGCAACGCGCCCGGCGGTTGTTGTCTTGCGCCCAGGAGGCAAGCTATTGTCCGTTTGGGCTTCGCACGGGCGTCCAGCCCTGGCCGCCGGGCTGGGGGTTGCAGGTTCAATAGGCCGAACTCATCGATACAGGTCACGACTGTCTCGCCGGCATCTTTGGCTGCGGAACCCATTAGAAGAGTGTCCAAACGGATTTGACTTCTTCCCCTGCGACGGCTTTTACTTTTATCGTCTTATTCGTTGGCAGCATCACCGACGCTGCATCCCCCGCCGCTGGGATGAGTTGCGCCACGCCGTCCACCTCCACCTGTTCCGCGTTCTCTATGGTGATGAAGGCGTCGCGCCAGTACGGGTTCAGCAGACCGGCTTCGAGTTCCGCGGCGGTCGGCGGCGCCACGTTGCCCCTGGGCTGCATCTGATTGACGATCCGGAGATTGGTGGCCCCGTTCACGGTCGGCTTGCGTACTTCCGGCCAGATGTTTTCCCAGTTGATCTCACCGTAGCCCACGTGCCCGGGGTCCTGGATGTCGGCAATAGAGGATTTTCCCTCGACTGCCATCAGCGCGATCATAATAGGGAAGCGGCATTCGTTGCCGCCAAGGATTTCGATATAGCATTCGGCTTCGCCCTCGACGGACAGGTATTTGATGCACATCCCATGTTGGGCACCTTCGTGAGCTTCCAATCCCGCCCCTTGGTTTTCGAGCCCCACAAGACCCAAGTACCTGGCGCATGCGATGAGCTCAAGCCGCTCGGCGACGAGGTGGTCTGCGCCGATTGGGCCATAATAGTGACCGTAGCAGGTATACCAATCGACGTTGCTATTGTCGTTGTTTGAACAGAGCGGCAAGTATAGCCCGATGCCAAATTCATTGGTGGGTACGCCAGCCGCTACGAGTTCGGCCACCGTCGCGCGCACCATTGTTGACATCTTGATGACATTGTGCTGGGCGACCTGGCGCGTGTCGCAGCCGATCACAGGGGGGTCTTTTTGCTGGCGTATAGTGATACCGTCAGTCACCAGGAGCATATTGCTGAAGGATGTCCCGCCATTTGGGTCTTTGTAGAACGTAGGGCCGCCTATGACGCTCGCCGCTCCCCATTCGCTGGATTTGTGGGATTCGGTCAGCATCGAGTCGATGATCGCCCAGTTCTGCTGAGGCACTGTCTGGTGCCAGTGCGGCCCGGCGGTCCCATCTACCAGACCCCTCAATACCAGGGTGAACTTGTTGTCTTCCGGGGCGACGATCGGCAGGGGAATCTGGGCGTTGCCCTTTGTCCCTCCTCCCGCCACAGGCGCCCTTTCTGCGAAGTATCGTTTGCTGAGTATGACTTCGGCGTAGTCGCTGCCGTCTTCTTTGCCTTTGGTCACCGCGGCTTCAATCGCTTGGGTGATCGCGTCCGCATCATCCTGGCTGAACTGCCCCGGGTTTGTTGGAGGCGTTTTTGTTTGAGTAGTCGTGTCGGTGTTCTTCAGTGTTGCAGTCGTGCCGGTGGGCATGTGGGCAACCCGTAGGGTTGTCCAAGGGCTGTGGTCAGCTTGCTGTCCACAGCCCGTCATGTCCACGGGCCTTTGTTCGTCGTCCCGGCCGCGGTCGTGGCGGCGTGGTTGTTCTCGTACTCGACGGGTGGGAGTCGTTCGCAGGAGCTGTGTAGTCGCTTGTGGTTGTACCAGTTGACCCATTGCAGTGTGGCGAACTCGACTTGCTCCATCGTCTTCCATGGTCCTTGCTGGTTGATCAGCTCGGTCTTGTAGAGCCCGATCGTTGACTCGGCGACGGCGTTGTCATACCCATCGCCGATCGATCCGATCGAGGGGTCCGCGCCAGCATCAACGAGCCGTTGGGTGAACGCAAAACTCGTGTATTGGCTCCCGGCATCGGAGTGGGATATGAGGCCCTCCGGGACGGGGGTGCCGTGATGGTCGCGGGCCCAGAGCGCCATCTCCAGCGTGTCCAGGACGAGCGGTGTTTTCATCGTGGTGTCGGCCTTCCAGCCGACGATCCTGCGGGAGAACACGTCGATCGTGAACGCGACATACACCGTCCCTGACCACGCCGGCACATACGTGAAATCGGAGACCCACAGCCGGTTCGGGGCAGCCGCTTTGAAGTCGCGGTCCACGAGGTCGGGCGCGCGGGTTGATTGCCCGTCCGGGATCGTGGTGCGGCGCTTCTTGCCCCGCACAGCGCCTTTCAGGCTCTCCCTGGCCATCAGGCGTTCCACCGTGCAGCGGGCGACCTTGACGTCTTCGCGCGCCAGCTGCCACCAGACCTTCCTGGCGCCATAGACGCCGAGGTTCTCCTTGTGCACCCTACGGATCTCACCGCGCAGGCGCCGATCCCTCAGCGCTCGCTCTGAGGGCGATCGTTCGCGGGCCTTGACCGCGTAATACGTGGACGGGGCGATCTGAAGCGTCCTGCAGAACGGCTCGACCCCATACTCATCGCGGTGCGCGTCAACCACCCTGCTCATCTCCTCGGCTGCGGGTCGAGCTCCCGCGCGAAGAAAGCTGAGGCGGCCTTCAGGATCTCATTCGCGCGACGCAGCTCCCGGTTCTCACGCTCCAGATCTTTGATCTTCTGAGCCTCCTCGCTCGTGACCCCATGCCGACGGCCACCATCGACTTCGGACTGGCGCACCCACTTCCGCAGCGTCTCAGCCGTCATCCCGCACTTCTGCGCGACCGACACCATCGCCGCCCATTCGGTCGCGTACTCACCACGATGCTCCATGACCAGGCGAACCGCCCGCTCACGCACTTCTGCTGGATACCTCTTGTTCTTGGCCATCGCCCAATCCTCTCAAGCGATCAGGCCTCCAACATTCCCGGGGCGGTTCAACCGCCTGTTGAGCACGATCCTTGATCCCGAGCGCGCCCCGGCCTGCGAGCTCGCGCCACTCTATGCCCAGCGCTGGGAGTTCGAGTCAGCCCTGGACGAGATGAAGGTCCACCAGCGTGGCCCCAGGGTCGTGCTGCGCTCAAAGACCCCCGACGGCGTGATCCAAGAGGTCTACGGCCATCTCTGCGTGCACTACGCGATCCGCTGGCTGATGCACGCCGTTGCCATCCAGTCCGGCCATGATCCCGACCGCAGCTCCTTCACCCGTACCCTCAGGGCTGCCCGCCGAACCACCGCCTCGCACGCGGGCTTTTCCCCCCGAAACACTCAACGACGCCCACCGGCAAGCCACTGAAGAGCTGCTCTTCGAGCTACTCCCACCGCGGCGCTTGTGCGCCAACCCCCGCGTCGTCAAGCGCAAGATGTCCAGCTACCACGTCAAGCGCGTCGAGCACCGCAACCCACCCAAGCCGACCAAACACCCACACGAGGCCACAACCATCCTCGCAGCCTAACTAAACGGTATTGGGCTTAGGCCCGGGAGGCGAGCTATACGACCGAGTTGACCTCTACTTCTTCTTCGCTTGTCTGGACTATCGCGGCGGTCAGCCCAACGGGTTCGAAGGGTGCGCCGGCGATGGACTCTTCCAGGATGTCCTTCGGCCCTCCTTCGAAGCGTTCGGGCACCTGCTTGCCTTTCGACGCCTTTGCTTTCTGCTTGAGCGTCAGCAGCATATTCTCCGCTGAGACGGGTACTATCACCGAGCCCCGCACCGATACGCTCGAGTCGCCGCAGGCGAATTCCGTGACCGGGCCCGTGTTGCCGGCGGGGTGCAGGTCGAGGCCGATCGTGTTCTTGGAGCTGCTCGTCCCGAGTTTCATGACGCCCAGCGCCCCTTCGAGCGTGCTCGTGACGATCTCTCCCGCCGTGGCTCCGCTCGAGCACTGCTCGGCGCTGCGTTCGCACCCCGTGAGTGTGATGACCTCGCCGCCCACCGTTTTCAGCCCGGTGTATTCGCCCGCGCCCGTCTCGCCCGTGCAAGTCACCTTCGAGGTTTTGACCGCCGATTCGAGTTTGACCGAGCCTGACGTGAGCTTGGTGGTGAAATGGGCTTTCAGGACTCCCGGGCTCCAGTTGTATTTGCCCGTATCGGTTTCGCTCGTGACCAGACAGGTCGCGGTCGCAAAGTCGCCGTGGTAGACAGTTTTCGTGCCTTCTTTTTCTGCCGGCGACTTTACGCATCTCCCGAATTCCGGCGCGCCTTGCGTCGTGAGCGTTTGGTCTTTGCTGTGGCTTGTGCCGCCGGGGTTGGTCGCCGAGACACGGAAGTGGTAGGTGGTGTTCGCGGTCAGACCCGTGAGCGGGGCGGACACCGCGACCGGGCTTTCGCCCGATCCGGGGGTGGGTGTGCATGGCGCGCTTGATTCGTAGGTTTCGGTGGTGCCGTATTCGAGCTCGCATTCGGTGACGGTTCCGCCGTTGGGGTTGACGGTCGCATTCAGACTGGCCGTGGTATGCGTGATTACGGTGGCCGGCGCAGTCAAGACGGTCGGGGCGTTGGGCAGCGTGATGAGCGTTTGGTCTTTGCTGTGGCTTGTGCCGCCGGGGTTGGTCGCCGAGACACGGAAGTGGTAGGTGGTGTTCGCCGTCAGGCCGGTGAGCGGGGCGGACACCGCGACCGGGCTTTCGCCCGATCCAGGGGAGGGCGTGCAGGGCACGCTCGATTCATAGGATTTCGTCAATTCGTAGACAGCTGCGGCGCTGTATTCGAGCGCGCATTCGCTGACTTCCCCGCCGTTGGGGTTGGCAGTGGCGTTCAGGCTTGCCGTGGTCTGCGTGATCGCAGTGGCCAGCTTGGTTTCCAGCGTCGGCGCGTTCGGTGGCGTGGTGAGCGCCTGGTCTGCGCCGTGGCCGGCGCCGCCCGCGCTGGTCGCGGAGACACGGAAGTGGTAGGTGGTGTTGGCCGTCAGGCCGGTGAGCGGGGCGGACACCGCGACCGGGCTTTCGCCTGATCCGGGGGAGGGTGTGCAGGGCGCGTTTGACCCGTAGGTTTCGGTGGTGCCGTATTCGAACTCGCATTCGGTGATCGTCCCCCCGTTCGGGTTGACCGTGGCGTTTATGCTCGCCGTGGTCTGGGTGATCGCCGAGGCTGCTTTGGTCACGACCGCGGGGGCGGGTTCGAAGTCGACGTCGACCCAGTAGTTGGTCGCTTTGTAGGTGCTGGTGGGGAAGGTGCTGGTGGTGCTGTAGGCGTAGACGCCGTTGGGGCTGATGGTGTTGGCGAGCGCGGTCAGGGGAGGGTTGCTGACGCCGGCTGTGGCGAAGCCCGTCGGAGGTGTCGGAGTAGTGGCCGTTGGGGGCCAGGTAGGCGGCGATGTAGGTGGTGTCGGGGGTGATCGCGACGGGTGTTGAGAAGTTGACCTGTTGCCACCCGGAGGCGGTTTCGCTGGTGAAGGTCGCCGCGCGAGCAGCGTCCCGCTCGCGCTCCAGAGGCTGCCGATGTGCGTGCCGGTGTTGGTGGTGGCCTTGTAGAAGCGGATGCCCGTCACGCTGCCGGCGAACTTCTGAGCTGAACTTCACGCCGAGCTCGGAGGACCTCGTGTCGCCGGAGTCGATCGTCGCGGGCGTGGCGAAGTTGAAGATCGTGTCCTGCGGCGTGACCGCGCTGGAGGCGCTGGAGGGCGGGCCGTTCCCGACGCGTTGCTCGCGGTGACCGTGAAGGTGTAGGGGGTGCCGTTGGTGAGTCCCTTGACGGTGGTGGAGGTGGCGCTCGCGGCGACTTCGACGGTGTCTGGGCGGTTGAGCCGATGTAGGGCGTCACCGTGTAGCGGGTGATCGGGCTTCCGCCGTTGCTGGACGGCGCGCTCCAGCTCACCAGCGCCTGCGTGGCCGCGCGCGCCGCCGACGTCGCCGTCGGCGCCGAGGGCGGCACGTCGTC
Organism: uncultured Solirubrobacterales bacterium; assembly: GCA_963839965.1. Lineage (GTDB taxonomy): Bacteria > Actinomycetota > Thermoleophilia > Solirubrobacterales > Solirubrobacteraceae > Palsa-744. The sequence goes on along the minus strand of CAWIWX010000002.1, from coordinate 388,477 downwards.
GTGCGGTGTGACGGCGTTGGAGGGTTCGGAGGCCGGGCCGGGCCGATCGGGTTGGAGGCTGGACGGTGAAGGTGTAGCTGGTGCCGTTGGTCAGCCCGCTGATCGTGGCGCTGGTCGCGGGTGGGGTGCCCGTCACGGTCGTCGCCGGTCTGCGCTTCGGAGCCGATGTAGGGGGTGATCGTGTAGGTCGTGACCGGTCCGCCGCTGGACGGCGCGCTCCAGCTCACGGAGCGCCGAGCCGACGCCCGCCGTCGCGCTGACGTTCGTGACCTGACCGGGGGCGGTGGTGGCGGGCATGAACACGGGGTCCACCCAGTAGTTGGTCCCCTTGTAGCTGCTGGTGGGGAAGGTGCTCGTGGGCTGTAGGAGCACAGGCCGTTGGCGGAGGCGAACGCGCCGTCCACGGGTGCGGCGCTCGCCGAGACCGCGTGCAGCGGCGGGCTGTTGAGGACGTTGCCCGCCGGTCGGGGGCGGGGTGTAGAAGTAGTATGGCGAGGCGGCGTAGTGGCCGGACGGAGCGAAGTAGGAGGCCACATAGGTGGTGTTCGGCGAAGATCGTCACGGGTGTGGAGAAGTTGACCTGCTGCCAGCCCGGAGGCCGTTTCGTTCGTGAACGTCGCCTGCGCGAGCAGCTGACCGCTCGCGCTCCACAGGCTGCCGATGTGGGTGCCGGTGTTGGCGGCCGACTTGTAGAAGCGGACGCCCGTCACGGTGCCGAACACTTCCGAGGTGAACTTGACGCCGAGCTCGACCGAGTTCGGGTCCCCCGAGTCGGCGACGGGCGGCGTGACGGCGCTGCCCCAGATCGAGCACGGGCAGGACACGTTGACCGTGACCCCGGCCGAGGGTGTCTCCAGGTTGGCGCTGTCGTCGACCGCGCGCGATTTGATCGTCGTCGTGGGGTTACCCGTGCGCCGCCCACGTGTAGGACCAGTTGACTGACTGTTCGGCCGGCGTTGTGAGCGTCGCGGGATGCCACGTCGCGCCGTTGTCGGTGGAGACTTCGACCCCGGCGACCACTCCGCCGCCGGCGTCGGTGGCGGTACCGGTGATCGTCACCTGGCTGCCGTCCTGGAGCGTTTCCCCCTGCTCCGGCGAGGTGATCGTCGAGGTCGGCGGGGTGGTGTCGGTCGACTGGCGTCGCCGGCATCGAGCCCTGCGAGCAGCGATCCCGGCTGGGCGCCCATTTCGGCAGCAGGTTGACCGTGAACTGCTCCATGTTGGGGTCGGGCGGGTTGTGGCTCGGCTCGGTCGGCTGCTCGTCCCAGGCGTTGACGTTTTCAAGGCCCCAGGACCACTGCACGGTGCCCGCCCCGAACACGAGCGCCCCGCTCGGCGCCCGGTAGAGCGTGAGATGGTGGGTCGCGCTCGGGTGCTCGTCTGTCAGGTCGCCGGGTTCGCTGCCGTAGTCGTTCGAACGCTCTGCACGCCGCTGACGGTGGTGGAGGAGAGGTCGAACTCGCCCGGCCGGGCGGAAGCCGTTGTCGACGTCCTCGTCCCACTCATAGCCGAGCGTGCCGCTGCCCGGGGCGAGCGTCAGCGTCTGCCCCGGCTGCAGGTTGGCCACGGCCGTGTTGCGCCACACGCGCAGCTTGCTGTACTGGTAGGGCACGGTGATGTCGGCGGTGCCCGAGTTGACCTCGAACTGCTGGCCGGTGAGGGCGTTCTGCGGGCTTGCCGCCGTCCGCCGGAGGGCTGCCGCGCGGATCGCGCCACGCTCCCGGTCCACGTCGGCGGATCCTCGGGATCGACCGGCCCTTTGAAGTGCGTCTCCTTGTAGGTGATCAGCGTCCGGTAGGGCGTGTTCGAGCCTTCGATGCTGTTGCCCAGCGCGTCTTCCAGAACATCTCGTTGCCGCTGAAGAACGCGAGATTGACGCCCGCTTCGCGAGCGCCGCTTCCACGCTCGCCCGCTGCCCGGCGGACCAGTACTCGTCGTGGCCGCTGGAGATGAAGACCTTGTGGTTCTTCAGCAGCGCGCCGTTGTCTGTCGACTTCGGACTCGGTGGTGTAGCTGACGTTGTAGCCGTTCTCTTCGAGCCAGCACATCATCTGGTATTCGGCGTAGTAGAGATAGGACGCGCCATCGTCCGTCGTGAAGCGAGCCGTCGAACGGCCGGTTGTAGGAGACCGCGTAGGCGGCCTTGTAGGCTTCGGGTTCGCCGGGCGGGCAGTCGACCGTGCACGTGTACAGGCTGTTGCCGCCATAGTCGTTGTAGGCCTCCCAGGTCGCGTCGGAGGTCTGCAGCAGGATTTCCGAATGGCTGGCGTCGTTGCGCACGACGAAGACGATCTGGCTGCTTGCCGCCCGGTGTCGTCGCGCACGAGGCGGGCGATGTAGACCCCCGAGACGGCGTTGCTCGGCACCGTCCACGACGCCGAGACCCCCCAGTTGCCGCAGTCGATCAGCCCGGTCGAGGCTTCGTGCAGGCATTCCGGCTGGGTCTGCGGCAGCTGCGCCGTGGGCTGTATGTCCGAGGCGATCAGGCGGGCGCCGTCGCCGCCGTAGTAGCCCAGACGCAGGATGTCGATGTGGTAGGCGGTCGCCGGTGTGTCGATCTTGAAGTACTCAGTCTGCCCGACGTTGACGCTCATCGAGGTGGCGTATCCCTGGATCGTCGGGTCGCCGACTCCTTCCACCTGCCAGTCGCTGCGCGGCTCGCCCGGGAGCGCGTTCTCGCAGACGATCGGGTTGGGCGCCGACGCGCAGTTGTCTTCCGCTTCCGCCGCGGACGTGCTGGGCGGCAGCGACAGCGCGAGGACGGCGAGAATGGCGAGCAGGGTCAGCGGCTGGCGGATGCAGCGTCGCGCGTGGACGGCGCCGGCGTGCGTTCCTCCTGCGCGGATTCGCATGTGGGGTCTCAGGCGGCGCATGCGAGGACGCTCGCCGCGAGCCGCTCGATCACGTAGTCCTGCTGCTCCTCGGAGAGGTCGGGGAACAGCGGCAGCATCAGCGTCTCGCGCGTCGCCGCCTCGGTGTGGGCAGGGCTGCGTGGCAGTCGATCTCGGCCGGGCCGGTGTGGGCGGCTGGGCCGGCGTAGGCGGCCTCCTCGTGGATCGCCATCACGCCGCGGCGGGTCGCGATGCCGTCGTGCAGCAGGCGCCGCATCAGCTCGGTGCGCCCGATCGGGGAGCCGGGACGCAGGCGCACGCAGTAGGACTGCCAGGTGCGCTGCGCGTACGGCGGGTCGTATGGCGCCTCGAGGTGCGGGATTGCCCGCGAGCGCCTCGGTGTAGCGCTCGGCGAGCTGGCGCCGGCGCTCGAGGATCCAGTCGAGCTCCTGCAGCTGGCACAGGCCGAGCGCGGCCTGCATGTCGGTCATGCGGAAGTTGAAGCCGCGTTCGGGGTAGGACTCGATGACCACGTCGGTGGCGCGTGTGGCGGGCGAGGTCGGAGATGTCCATCCCGTGCGCCGCGCAGCCGCCGCAGCCGCTCGGCGACGGCGGGATCCTGCACGGCGATCATGCCGCCCTCGCCGGTGGTGATGACCTTGCGCGGGTGCAGCGAGAAGCAGGCCAGCGAATCGAGCGAGCCGATCGGCCGCCCCTTGTAGCTGGCGCCGATCGCGCAGGCGGCGTCCTCGACGATCGCGATGCCGTGGCGCTCGCGCGAGCTCGAGGAACGCGTCCATGTCGGCGGGCAGCCCGACCTGGTGGACCGGCATGATCGCCTTCGTCCGGGCCGTGATCGCCTGCTCGGCGGCTGCCGCGTCGAGGTTGTAGGTGCGCGGGTCGATGTCGGCGAACACCGGTTGGGCGCCGCAGTGCCAGACGGCGTTGGCGGTGGCGATGAACGAGAGCGAGGGGACGATGACCTCGTCTCCGGGTCCCACGCCCGATACGTGCAGCGCGAGCGCCAGGGCGGTCGTGCAGCTGGTCGTGGCGACGGCGGCGGCGGCGCCCACGCGCGCGGCGAACGCCTCCTCGAACTCCCGCACGCGCGGCCCCTGGGAGACCCAGCCCGAGGCGATCGCCTCGGCGACCGCCGCTCCCTCCTCGCCGGTGAGGTGGGGGCGCGTGATCGGGATCTCGCCCATCTCGCTCATGTACTTGGCCGCGAGCGCCGCCGGCGCCGTGCCGCTTGCGCGTTCGGCGCGCCACCAGTCGACGAGCCGTCGCAGGCCCTCCTCGAGATCGACCTCGGCGTCGAAGCCCAGCCGCTCGTGCGCGAGCGTCGTGTCGGCGAGCCGCCGCGGGACCTTGTTGACCGACCGCTCCGGTCCGAACTCGACGGTCACGTCCGAGCCCATCACCTCGATCAGCAGGCGGGCGAGCTCGCAGCAGGCTCGTCTCGACGCCGCTGGCGACGTTGAAGACGCGCGTCGCTCGAGTCGATCGTCGGCGGCGAGCAGGTTCGCGCGGGCGACGTCGTCGATGTAGACGAAGTCCATCGTCTGCGAGCCGTCGCCGAGGATCAGCGGGAGCTTCTCCGGCCTCGATCCGCTCCATCCAGCGCACGAGCACCTCGGTGTAGACACCGTGGATGTCCATCCGCGGGCCGTAGACGTTGAAGTAGCGAAGCGCGACGTAGTCGAGGTCCGCCATCGCGTGGAAGCTGCGCAGCAGACCCTCGTTGAACGTCTTGGCGGCGCCGTAGAGCGTGTCGTTGGCGTAGGGGTGATGGGACTCGTCGGTGGGAAAGCTTCCGCGAGCCCGTAGACCGAAGCCGAGGATGCGGCCACGATCCTGCGCACCCCCTGACGCAGCGCCGACTCGATCACGTTGTAGGTGCCGTCGACCATCACCTCGAGACCCAGGCGCGGCTCCTCGGCGCACTGCGTGATCCGCAGGGCGGCCTGGTGGAAGACGACGTCGATGCCGCGCGTCAGCTCGCTCGACGAGCTCGCGGTCGCGGATGTCGCCCTCGACGAGCCCGAACGGGTCCGTTGGCGAGCGCCCAGGTGAGGTTCTCGCGCCTGCCGCGCACGAAGTTGTCGAGCACGACGATCTCCTTCGCCCCGGCCTGCACGAGCTGGTCGGCGATGTTCGATCCGACCGCGCCCGCTCCACCGGTGATAAGTGCGCGTTCACCGCGCATGGTCGAACCAGCCCATGCCAAGTCAACGGTCGGCGACGGGCCGATTTTCCGTGATGGCGCGCTATTTGCGCATTGGACAGTCAGACGGCGCTCTCAGCACAGCGCCACCTCGTCGCCGTCGCCGACCTGCAGGCGCAGCGCGCGCGGCATCGAGAAGTCGCGAAAGATGCGCGCCTGGCGCCCGACGACGCTCGCCACCAGGCGCCCGCCGACGTGCAGGACGCTCGCGTCGGCGAGCACGATCGAGCGCTCCAGCTCGGCGCCTTCGATGCGCACGCGCTCGGCGATCGAGGTGTGCGGCCCGATGTAGGAGTCGGCGATCAGCGCGTCCGCGCCGATGATCACCGGCCCGATGATGACGCTCGAGGTCACCGACGCGGTGGGGTCGATGGAGATCGTCCCCTCGAAGCGGTTGCCGTCGCTCGCCGTCGCGGTCAGCTCGGGATCCATAGCGTCGAGCATCGTGCGGTTCATGTCGAGCAGGTCGTGCGCGTCACCGGCGAACAGGCGCCACTTGTGCACGACCCGCATGTGCACGCGCGCACCGTCGCGCGCGAGACGCTCGGCCAGAGCGTTGAAATCGAAAATCTGCCCGGAGGGCGCGACATTCGCCAGGCGCGCAAGCGCGCCCGGACCGAGCAGGCAGACGCCGGCGTCGCCGCCCGGCGCGGGCGTCAAGCCGTCCTCGGTGGCGCTGAGCAGCCGCTGTGGCACCAGCCTCAGCCGCCTGGGCTCGCCGGCCTCCTCCTGGACCAGCAGCAACGCGTCCGAGATCTCCTCGCCCAGCAGCTCGACGAACGGGTACAGCGGCTGCCCCAGCAGACCGTTGGCGCGGTGCATGACGCAGACGGCATCTCCGGCGAACTCCGCGGCGGCGGCGAGCAGCGAATCGCCGTTCTCGCCGCGCTGGTCGTTCACGAGGTGCTCGACGGCGACGCCGGCAGGTCCCTCGCTGGAGACGCACGCGACGACCTCATCGGTCGCCTCGGGCGGAGCCACGACGGCGACATCGACCACGCCCGCTTCCAGCAGCGCATCGAGCACGTGGCAGATTATCGATCGGTTCGCGACTCGCTGCAACGACGGCCTGCGCGTGGCCCCTAGCCACGGTCCCGTCCACCGGGTCGTGTTGGGGACGACGACGAAACCCTTGGCGAGCACGTCGAACCAACGCGTGGCGTGACTCCGTACTCTCGTGCTCTCGTTTATTTCTCGTTAACGCCGTGAAAATACGCCACGCGTCACGCCGCCGCGCGCGGAGCGAACCCCAGCGGCACGCCGTTGTCGCGCATCGACGCTTCCGCCATCTCGACGGCCGCCACGATCTGCACGCCGAGCGCGAGGTTCGAGCGCGGCTCCTCGCCGGTGTGGATCGCGTGCGCGAAGTCCTGCAGCTCGAGGCTGAGCGGCTCCTGCGGCTGCACGCGCGGGATCACCACGTCGCCGGTGCGATAGATCAGCTGGTGCTCGCCGAAGTTGGCGGGCGCGGGCGCGACGTCCATGCCGCGGTCATATATGCGGATCGGCTCGTCTGCGGCAGTGTCGTCGTACTGCACCATGCGCTTCGAGCCGACCACGATCATCTGGCGGACCTTGCGCGGGGCCAGCCAGGAGAGCTGGACGTTGGCGGTCGAGCCGCCAGCGAACGTGAGTGTCATGAACGCGGTCTCGGATATGCCCTTGTGGAACACGCTGCTCCCCGACGCGGCGACTTCGACCACCGGCTCCTGCAGCCAGTACAGCAGGATCGAGAGATCGTGCGGAGCCAGGTCACAGAGCACGCCGTCGCTCTGGTACTTGCCGAGGTTCATCCGCGAAGAGGTGACGAAGTGGATGTCGCCGACGACGCCGGACTGGATCAGCTCGCGCACGGCGTTGACCGCCGGGCTGTAGATGAAGGTGTGGCCGGGCATCAGCACCAGGCCGGTGGAGCGGGCGATGTCCGCCAGCTCATGGGCATCGCTCAGGCGCGTGGCGAGCGGCTTCTCGACCAGCACATGCTTGCCGGCTTCCAGCGCCCGCTTGACAAGTGCATAGTGGCTCTTTGGCGGCGTCGCCACGATCACGGCCTGCACCGTGTCGTCGCACAGGACGGCGTCGAGACCTTCGACGGCGCGCGCCTGCGGATGGCGGTTGCCGAACGCGTTCAGTTGCGCGGGGTCGCGGTCGCACAGCGCCCGCAGCGTCAGCTCCGGGCGCTCGGCCACGTTGCGGGCGAGGTTCGGTCCCCAGTAGCCGTAGCCGACGATCGCCGTGCCGATCGGCGCCGGCCGGGGGACGATGCGGTTCCTCAGCGGCAGCTTCTCGACCGTGGCGCTTGCGCTGTCGAACATCATCGCTTCAGCTCACCACTCGGCAGGCTGAATGCGCCGAAGCGCAAACGGGGTGTGGCCGGCATGTGAACATAAACCGATCGATTAACGCGGCGTGGCCGCTCGGTCTTGCGTGAACGCGAGCGCCGCCGCGGACACCCGCTCGAGCTCGGCATCGCTCATTCCCGGGAACAGCGGCAGCGAGCAGATCCGCTGTGGAGAGCTCCTCGCTCACCGGCAGGCTGCCCGCTCGCAGGCCGAGCTGGGCGTAGGCCTCGGTGAGATGAATCGGCGTGGGGTAGTGAATCGCCGAGGCGACGCCCCAATCAGACAGGTGGGCGCGCAGCTCCTCACGCGCATCGGTGCGCACCACGAACAGGTGGTAGACCTGGTCGGCGCCGGCGAAACGGCGGTTGCACAGGATCGACCGCCGTCGTCTCGGCGAGTTCCAGACGCTGACGCAGCGCGGCGCCGAGCGTACGGCGTTCATCGTTCCAGCCATCCAGGCGGCGCAGCTTGTGTGCCAGCACGGTCGCCTGCAGCGCGTCCAGCCGCGCCGTCGAGCCCACCATGCGGTGGTGGTAGCGCGGCTGCTCGCCGTGCGAGCGCAGCAGCCGCACGCGCTCGGCCAGGTCGGGGTCGGAGGTGACCACCGCCCCGCCGTCCCCCCACGCGCCGAGGTTCTTGGCCGGGTAGAAGCTGAAGCAGCCCAGCGCGCCGTGTGAGCCCACGCGCCGGCCGCGGTAGCGTGCGCCGTGTGCCTGGCAGGCGTCCTCGACCACGTGGATGCCCTGCGCGCGCGTGAGCTCCAGGATCGGGCTCGAGCTCGACGGTCGCGCCGAACAGGTGAACGGGGATCACGCAGCGCACGCGCGCAGTGAGGCTGTCGGCGACGATCTCTGCGGTCAGCAGATGCGAGTCGGGATCCACGTCAACCAGGCGCGGTGTGGCGCCGACGGCGCTCACCGCCTCCGCCGTCGCGATGAACGAGTTGGTCGGCACGATCACCTCATCGCCGGGACCGATCTGTCAAGGCGCGCAGCGAGAGCGCGAGCGCCTCGGTGCCCGAGGAGACGCCGATCGCGAAATCGGTCTCGCAGTAGGCGGCGAACTCCCGCTCGAAGGACTCGACGGGCTCGCCGAGGGTGAACGCGCCCCGCTCGGCCACCTCGCGCACCGCGCCGATCAGCTCTCCCAGCAGCTCGGGTGAGGCGTTGTCCAGCCGCGTCAGCGGCACCGAGATCTCGCTCGTGGGCGCGATCGCGGGTGCGGCGCTCAACACGCCATCGCCAGCGGGTCGCCCTCGCTCGTGCAGGGCGCCGAGCCGAGCCGGCTGAGCTCCTGCTGGAGCGCTCTGCGTCCCCGATGGTGCAGGCCGTGGATGGAGCTCTCCGAGCGCCCCATCCGCTCGGCGATCTCCAGCGGCGAGAGACCGACGACATGGCGCATCACCATCACGCTGCGCTGCTCCTCGGGCAGCGACGCAAGCGCGGCGTGCAGGTCGCGCGCGCGCTCGCGCGCCTGCTCGTCGTCGTGGCTGTCGGCGCCGAGCACCTCTTCGGTCGGAGTCGGGCGGCGCCTGCGCAGGTGGTCGAGCGCGACGTTGCGCGCCAGCCGTAAAAGCCAGCCCGAGAACGGCACGCCGTGATCCTCGTACTTGACGATCACCGTGATCAGCTTCATGAACACCTGCTGGGTCAGGTCCTCGGCCTCCCTGTCGTCCCTGACGATGCTGCGCACGTAGCCGTAGACGTTGTCCGAGTAGCGGACATACAGCCGCCGCAGCGCGTCGCGATCGCCCTCCTTGGCGCGAGCGATGGCCAGGCGAACTTCGCGCGTGGCCTCGGGCGACTCGTCGAGCGTTGTGCGGCAGCGAAAGCCCGCGTGGCCATCCATGACATCAGCGCTTGAGAGCACCGTACTTCCCCCTGCCTTCGTTGAGAGCGTCCTTGAGCGGTGATGATCAGCACTCCGGGCCACGCGCGCAATGGGCCGATGTTCGCGACATGCGTTCAGGCGATGAACGCGCGATCGGCCACGCTTCCAGGGCGCAGGGTCCTTGCTCGAGGCGATCGACGCAAGCTGCGCGCGACGGACTTCGTTTTTGTTGTGCTGATGTCCGCCCTGGTGGTCAGACGTTGGGCGCCCACCGCCTTCGCGGCGGTCTGTGCGGCGCTTGCCGTCTTCTTTGTGCTCACGGCGCTCGGTGTCGGCGGTCGTGCGCGGAGCGCTCGCCGTGCGCCGTTCACGCTGACTCCGCTCGCGACGTTCTCTCTGCAGGCGCCGCATGTGCTGAGCACGAATGCGGTCTATGGCGTGCAGGGCTTGGTCGGCGGATCTCTCGCACCGCCTCCGCCGGAGCTCGCGCCGCTGCCGGCCTCCGTGTTCCACCGGCCGATAGCTCGGTATCGCACCTATGCCGTTGCCCAGCTCAGTCTGATGGAGGGACAGGTCGCACGCTTGGAGGACGCACTCGCGGCGAACGACCGCACGGCCGCGCAGGCCGCCTGGCGTGCCGCGTACGCCTACTACCTGCGGCTAGGCGCGGTCTATCTGGATGGGCAGATCGCCCTGAACGCCAGCCTCGTGAGGCTCAATCAGGAAATCGACGGCAACTCGGGGGGTCTCCTTAACGGGGCCGCGAGCGCCCATTTCACGGGTCTGCACCGGATCGAATATGGACTGTGGACGGCAACGGTGCCGCGCACGCTCGTCGGCTTCGCACGCTCGCTCGACACCGACGTGCACAGGTTGGCGTATGTGCTGCCCCGGGCCCCGCTCACGCCTCTCGAATATGCGACCCGCGCGCACGAGATCCTCGAGGACGCAGCGCGCGATTTCCTCAGCGGCGCGGACGTGCCATGGAGTCGTGAAGGAGTGCTCGCGACGGACGCTGGGCTCCAGGCGACCGAAGAGGTCATCGCTACGCTGCGCCCGCTGCTGCACGGGACCGAGCGTGTGATTCCCGCCGTTGATACCGAACTCCGCTCCCTGCGGTCGGTGATGTCCTCGCTCGCGGCCGCCCATGGCGGGCGCCTGCCGAGCAACGGGCAGCTCTCACAGCGGCAGTCCGAGGACCTCGACGGCGCGCTCGGCGGCGCGCTCGAGGCGCTCTCCCAGGTGCCCGGGGTGCTCGAGACCGAACTCCCGCCGCAGATCCCGCAGATCCCGCAGCGCGACTTTCGGGTAAACCCGATCGACCCATGAGCCCGCTCGACCGTCGCACCTTTCTCACTCGCTCCGCCGCCGTGGTCGGAGCCGGCGCCGTTGGTGGAGTCGGCGCGCTCGCCCGCGAGAGCGCCATGGCGCAGGAGGCGCCGGCCTCCACCGAGCCCTCGGCGGCGGAGGAATGGAGCGTCTCCCAAGCGCAGCTCGCGCAGCGCGAGCCGTTCGACGGGCCCCATCAGGCTGGGATCCTCACGCCCGTCCAGGCGCAGGCCACGTTCGCCGCGCTCGACTCGATCGCGCCCGACCGGCTCACCCTCGAAGAGGCGCTGCAGGCGCTGAGCCAGCGCGCGCGCGAACTGACGGTTGGCGGGCCGATCCCGCTTTTGGAGGAAGATGCCCCGCCGGCGGACTCAGGCATCCTCGGGCCGGTCAACGCCCCCGACATGCTGACCGTGACGATCGCCTTCGGCGCCTCTCTGTTCGATGGACGCTATGGGCTCGGCGCCCAGCGCCCGCGCGAGCTCATCAGGATGCCGACGTTTGCGATCGACGACCTCGACCCGGCACAGAGCCACGGCGACCTGCTGCTGCAGATCTGCGCCCATGAGCGCGACACGGTCACGCACACGCTGCGCGAGCTGCTGCGCACGGTGCGCGGCGCCCTGCAGCTGCGCTGGGAGATCGACGGCTTCTCGGGCGCCGCGCGCGGCCCCTCGCCGCACAACAATCCGCGCAACCTGTTCGCGTTTCGTGACGGCACCGCCAACCCGCCCACCAGCGACGCGGCGCTCATGAACGAACTGGTGTGGGTGGGAGACGGCGAGCCGACCTGGGCCGCGGGCGGCACCTATCAGGTCGTGCGGATCACCCGCATGCACGTCGAGTTCTGGGACCGCGTGGGTCTGAACGAGCAGCAGAACATCATTGGCCGCGTCCGCTCCAGCGGCGCGCCGCTGGGCGGGACCGACGAGTTCGAGGACCCTCGCTACGAACTCGATCCCGACGGCAAGCGGATCCCGCTGACCGCGCACATCCGCCTTGCCAACCCGCGCACTCCCGCGACCGCCGATCAGCGCATCCTGCGCCGCGGCTTCAACTACACGCGTGGCTTTGACGCCGCTGGACAGCTCGATCAGGGCTTGGCGTTCGTAGCCTTCAACCAGAGCCCCACGCGCCAGTTCGCCACGATCCAGCAGCGACTGCTCGCAGAGCCGATGATCGACTACATCACTCCCGTCGGCGGCGGCTACTTCTTCGCGCCGCCCGGTGCCCAAGGCGGGGTCGACTGGGTCGGCTCGGGGCTGTTCGCGGCCGTCTGAGCGCTGAGCGGGCGCCGCGCCTGCACGATCACCCTGCCAGCCCGAAGGCGCGCTCGGCCTGCTCGGCGACGTGCCGGGCGATCGCCAGCGACGCGCTGGCGGCCGGCGAGGGGGCGTTGCGCACGTGCAGCGCGCGCGGGGTCTGCGAGAACACGAAGTCATCGACCAGCCGGCCGTCGCGTGCGAGCGCCTGGGCGCGAACGCCGGCGAACGCGGGCTCGACGTCCGCTGCTGTCAGCTCCGGTATGTAGCGGGCGGCGGCACGCACGAATGACGAGCGCAGCGCGGCGTGCGACAGCTCGCTCAACCCCGTGCGCCACCAGCGGCGTCCCATCCGCCACGTTCCGGGCCAGGTGAGCGTGTCGAGCACGTCGGCGCGCCTGATCCGGCGCGGCTCATACCCGTCGCGCGCTCCCGCCAGCAGCGCAGTCGGTCCGATCAGCACATCGCCGTCGAGGTGCTTTGTGAGGTGCACGCCCAGGAACGGCAGCGACGGGTCGGGGACTGGGTAGATGAGCGATCGAACCAGATGACCGCGCGCGGGCACGAGCCGCAGGTAGGCGCCGCGGAACGGCACGATCCGCGGGTCGGGATCGGCGCCCGCCGCCACCGCCAACCGATCCGCCCAGGCGCCCGCGCAGAAGATCGCGTGCCCTGCCTCGGTGCTCCCGCAGGAGTGATGCAGACGCAGCGACCTCTTCTCCCCGTCCACGCCGTGGACCCCGCACCCGGTCGCGACGGCGCCGCCCGCGTCGAGTACGTCGCGGGCATAGGCGCGCGCGACCGCACAGAAGTCGACGATTCCGGTGCGCGGCGAGTGCAGCCCGGCGATGGCGCGCGCGTGGGGCTCGAGCTCCTGGACGGCGCGCGCGTCGATGCGGCGCAGGCCGGGCACCCCGTTGGCCTGTCCGCGCCTGAGCAGCTCATCCAGCCCTGCCAGCTCCTCGGGGGCGGTCGCGAGGATCACCTTCCCGCAGGCGTCGCTGGCGATGCCATGCGCGTCGCAGTACTCGTAGAGCTCGCTCGCGCCCTGCACGCACAGTTGCGCCTTCAGCGAGCCCGGCGCGTAGTAGACGCCCGCGTGGATCACCCCCGAGTTGTGACTTGTCTGGTGCGTGCCGACATCGGGCTCGCGCTCGAGCACGCACACCGACGCCCGCGGGTGGCGGCGGGTCAGCTCGCGCGCCACCGCCAGCCCCACGATCCCGCCCCCGACGATCGCGAGGTCACACCGCGACGGCGCCGGCGCGAACGGGAGCGGGCCGGGATCGGTGGAGTGCACGGGGCCAACTGTATTGCTCGCCGCGAACGCTCGGGATGCGCGTGAATGGGAGTCCGCTCGCCTCTGGCTGGGCGCCGCGAGCCGTGGGCTCGCTGAGCGCCGTGGCCGTGAGGCCGGTGTCTGAAACGAGCCTCAGTAAACGCCGTGAGCCGTGAGCCTCGAGCTTCCGAACGCTCAGTTCGGGCAGACCCTCCCACACGACGAGCCCGTCGCCGGTCGCGGAGTTGCGCCTGCGGGTGCCGGCCTGTGCGCCGGCATGGGGCGAGGACTCGACGTCCCCGCGCGCGGCGGCCGCGCAGGCGACCCAGCAGAGCGCCACTATGGTCAGCCAGGCGATGGGGATCAGGGCAAAGAGCATGATGACTTCAGTTCGCTGGAACTCACGAATGTTCCTTCACCCTTCGGACGATTCCTTCCCGAGCTTGACCGTCGCGAGAAGCCGATCGAACAGGCGTCCACCCGCGCGTGGCCAGAAGCGGGCATGGCTGCCGGCGAGCGCGGCGTCGGTCGGGGTCATTCGACGATGACGCCGAACTCCTGCGAGTACATGGCCCCCGGCTGACCTTCGCCGAGCGAGGCGGGCACGGCGGCCACGACGCCGACGCCGGTGTCGCGATAGGGGGCGTAGAGGATGTTCGCCAGGTGCTCGGGCGAGGCGATCCAGGCGGCGACGATCGAGCTCGGCGTGCTCAGCTGCAGGGTGCCCCAGGCGATGTTCTCGCCGATCGTGTAGCCGACCTGGGAGTTGGGGATGTAGCCGGTGGCCTGTATGCGACCGACCGGCGTCAGGCCACTCGGCGAGACGTGGGCGAAATAGTCGTCGGCGACCATTTCTTCGCTGTGGCCCTGCGCGGCCTGCTGAAGCTGGGCGTTGGGCGCAAGCGGCAGCTCGTCGTTGCGCGCGCGCTCCTGATTGACCAAACACAGGGTCGCGGCCTCGATCTCTGCGACGTTGTCCGGTTCGGGGGTCAGTTCGGTGTTTTCGCACGGCGTGGCCAGTACGCTGGCGATCGACGCGCCCGTGGACGGAGTGCTGTGTGAGGCCGGTGTGGCGGAAGTCCCTTTCCGCCGATCGCTGTGCGCGTGCGTGGTGGAGCGCTCGCGCGCCGGGTGGGAGCCGCCCGGGTGCGTTGCGTGAGAGCCGGCTGGGCGCGTCGTGTGGGAACGGCAACTGGCGCGGGCCTTGCGCGCGCCGCGCGAGGCCGAGGCTCGGCAGGCGCCGCGAGCGTTTCGCCGGCGACGGTGTCCAGGGCGCCGGGCGGGCCTTGCAGTGTGCGCTTTCACGCCCCCAACGCCGGCCGGCTGCGCCACCGCGGCGGCGTCGAGGACAGCTCCGGCTGATGTGCACGCGAGGGTCGCGATCATGGCGGTGAGCAGTGTGCGGGGGAGTTTCACCCCGCCGGTATCGGACGCCGCTGGCGCCTATGTGAGCGAGATGGCCGTCTCTTGGACGCAGAGGGTACTTTTAAGCGATGACCACGTATGGCTCAGGCTCATATGCCGAGGTGGATCGCAACGGCGAGAACTCGAGCGCCGCGGCCGCGATCGACGGGCAGGACCCCGTTGCGGACGGCGCGGACTCGACGGGCGCGCACGGCGGGGGAGCCGAGCATTCCGCCGAGCTGCTGCGGCTCGTCACGGCGGGGTCGGTTGACGACGGCAAGAGCACGCTGATCGGACGACTGCTGTTCGACTCAAAGCAGGTGCTGGCGGACCAACTGGAACACGTCGAGCAGGCCAGCCGGCGGATGGGCCACGACTTCCTGGACCTGTCGCTGCTGACCGACGGTTTGCGTGCAGAGCGCGAGCAGGGCATCACGATCGACGTGGCCTACCGCTACTTCGCCACCGATCGGCGCAGGTTCATCATCGCCGACACCCCCGGGCACGAGCAGTACACGCGCAACATGGTCACGGGCGCCTCCACGGCGGATCTGGCGATCGTGCTGGTCGACGCCCGCAGCGGGGTGCTCGCGCAGTCCAAGCGCCACGCCTTCATCGCCTCGCTGCTGGGCATCCCGCATCTGGTGGTGTGCGTCAACAAGATGGATCTGGTCGGCTTCGACCAGGGCGCGTTTGACGCGATCGTCGAGGACTTCGATCGATTCGCGGCGCGCCTGGAGATCTCCGACGTAACGTTCATCCCGATCTCCGCGCTGCATGGTGACAACGTGGTGGAGCGCTCGCAGGCGATGCCCTGGTATCAGGGTCCGCCGCTGCTGTACCACCTCGAGCACGTCCACATCGCCTCCGATCGCAACCTGATCGACGTCCGCTTCCCGGTTCAGTGGGTGATCCGGGTGGGAGGGCATCAAGTCCGTTCCGGCGCACCCGACTATCGCGCCTACGCGGGCCAACTCGCCGGCGGCATCCTGCGCCCGGGCGATGACGTGCTCGTGCTGCCCGGCGCCCGGCGCACGAGGATCGCGGGCATCGACTCCTTCGACGGGTCGCTGCCCGAGGCGTTCCCGCCGATGTCGGTGGCGCTGCGGCTGGCGGACGACATCGACGTTTCTCGCGGCAGCATGATCGTGCGCTCGCAGAACCAGCCGACCGTCTCGGGCGTGTTCGAGTGTTTGATCTGCTGGATGTCAGAGCAGCCGCTGGATCCGCGCCGGCGCTACCTGGTCAAGCACACCACGCGCACGGTCCCCGTCGGCGCCGTGGACGTGCGCTACCGCATCGACGTCGAGGAGCTGCACCGCGACGAGCGCGCCACGACGCTTGAGCTGAACGATCTCGCGCGGGTTCGCCTGGAACTCGGCTCGCCGCTCGTGTTCGACTCCTACCGGCGCAACCGTCCCACAGGCGGCCTGATCGTAATCGACGAGGCCACCAACGAAACGGTCGCCGCCGGGGTGATCCTCGACACCGAGAGCGAGCTGGCGCAGGGCGCGGGCGAGCAGGACAGGACCGAGCGCAGTCCGAACGTGCGCTGGCAGGGCTCGCGTCTGACCCGCACGCGCCGCTGGGAGTCGCTCGGGCACGCCGGCGCGACGGTCTGGTTCACTGGCCTGCCTGGCGCGGGCAAGTTGACGGTCGCCGCCGCGGTGGAGGAGCGCCTGATTGCAGCCGGGCGCCCGGCGTTCCTGCTGGACGGCGACAACCTCCGCCACGGCCTCAACGGCGATCTGGGCTTCCACGAGGACGCGCGTGCCGAGAATGTGCGCCGCACCGCCCACGTCGCGCGGCTGCTGGCCGAGTCGGGTACGATCGCTCTGGTCAGCCTCGTCAGCCCCTACGCCTCAGATCGCGAGTCGGCGGCGGCGTTGCACGCCGAGGACGATCTGCGCTTCATCGAAGTGTTCGTCAGCACTCCGCTTGAACAGTGCGAGCAGCGCGACCCCAAGGGCCTGTACGCACGCGCACGCGCGGGTGAGCTGCACGGCCTGACCGGTGTGGGCGCTCCGTACGAGGCGCCCGTCAGCCCCGACCTCGTGCTGCACACTTGCAGCGAGAGCGTGGACTCCGAGGTGCAGCAGGTGATCGACGTCCTGACCGCGCACGGCCTGCTGCCCGGGGCTGATTGAACGACGTTCCCGGACTCCCCGCTCAGAATGCGGGGCCGGACGCCCCGCACCATTCTTCACCCCTGTGGGTCTCACTCACCCGCGCGGATGCGGCCCAAAAAAGTCGCTGCCAATGTGCTCAGTCGCACACAACGCGATGCGGCGGCACAAGACAATGTGCGCATTCCAACAAGCAATGACGAGTCCGCCGCCACACCTCACGAAACAGACGCCGCGGAGGTTCCACCCACAATGACCACGCTACGGTCGCGCTGCCCATGAGCTCGCTCGCCCGATTCGTGTTGCGCAATCCGCGCAAGATCGTCGGGTTCTGGGTGGTCGTGCTGCTGCTCAGCGGGGTGGGGGCGACGCGGTTGAGCGGTCGCGTGCAGAACGGGGGATACGAAGCGTCGGGCTCGCAGTCGATCCGCGCGGTCAAGCTCGGAGAACAAAAGTTCGGCGCCGTCTCCGAACCGCAGGCCTATCTGTCGGTGCTCGCGGGTCATGGGTCGCGGGCGCTGAGCTTCCCGTGACGTCCTCCAGGCCGCAACCGCGGTGCGCGATGTGGCGGGCGTCAAGCTGGTCGGCGCGCCGGCGGTCTCCGCGGACGGCCAGGCGGCGCTGCTGCCGGTGACGTTCGCCGGCAGCTACGGGTACGCCCAGACACGCGTGCCGGCTGTCGAAGCGGCGCTCGAGCACGCGCCGCCGGCCGGCGCGAGTGCACGGCTGATCGGTCAGGTCGGCATCTATCAGCGGTACATGGTGCAGTCGAAGAAAAGCCTGCAGACAT
Source organism: uncultured Solirubrobacterales bacterium (assembly GCA_963839965.1). Lineage (GTDB taxonomy): Bacteria > Actinomycetota > Thermoleophilia > Solirubrobacterales > Solirubrobacteraceae > Palsa-744. Next base: position 371,060 of record CAWIWX010000002.1, on the reverse strand, counting down.
CGTCGCTGATCTCGTTCCCGGTGACGCTCGCGATTCTGCTCGTGGCGTTCCTGTCGGTCGTCGCGGCGATGCTGCCGCTCGGATTGGCGGCCGTGTGCGTGGGCGTGACGTTCGGGTTTCTGTATCTGCTGACCTACGTCGTGCAGCTGAGCGTGTTCGTCGAGGACACCGTGCTCGTGCTCGGACTGGGGCTCAGCATCGACTTCTCGCTGTTCATGGTCACGCGCGTGCGCGAGTCGCTCAGACGCGACTCGGTGACGATGGAGCAGGCGATCACCGAAGCCCTGCAGACCACCGGCCGGGCTATCACGGTCTCCGGCCTGACGGTCGCGACGGCGCTCGCCGGGCTGTACGTGACGGGGCTCGGCGTCTTCGCCTCGCTGGCCACGGGCGCGATCGGAGCGGCGCTGATCGCGGTGGCGGCCGCGCTGACGCTGACCCCCGCGGCGATGGTTCTGCTCGGCGAGCGGGGGCTCGATCGCTTCTCCCTGCGACGGGCCGTCACGGCCGCGCAGAAGGGCACGTTCTGGCGGCGGCTCGCCGACTTCGTCGTGCGCCGGCGCGTGGCGGTCGTCGCGACGATCGTGCCGGTGATGATCGTGCTGTCGATCCCGATCGCCGGTATGCACATCACGCTGAAGTCGATCAGCGTGCTGCCAAGCTCAGACCCGGTGCGCGTGGCCACCGCCCGGGTCTCTGAGCACTTCGGACCGGGCGCCGGTACTCCCGCGGTCGTCGTGGCCCACGCCTCTGCCTTGCCGGGGAGGCTGCGACAGATCGTCGGCGCGCAGCCGGGCGTCGTGCGGGTCGGTCCGGCCGAACGGGGAGCGCAGGGATGGGTGCGCGTGTCGGCCACGCTCGACTCCTACTCCGACAGCTCTCAGGCGGATGCGATCGTCCGCGATCTGCGCTCATCGCTGCGGCGGGCGTACGGCTCGCAGGCCATGGTGGGCGGCGCGACCGCGGTGGGGCTCGACCTGATTCAGCGCATCGACGAACGCACGCCGTGGGTCGTGCTCGTCGTGCTGCTCGCCGAGATCATCGTGTTGACGGTCATCTTCGCGGCGCCGCTGATCGCGCTGAAGGCCGCGCTGACGACGCTGCTGTCGGTGTCGGCGGCGCTCGGCGTGATGACGTTCTTCTTCCGCTCCACCGGCGACATCGGCTACTTCGTGCCGCTGTTTTTGTTCGCGACGATATTCGGGCTGTCGACCGACTACGAGGTGTTCCTGCTGTCACGCGTGCGCGAGCACCACCGCGAAGGCCACTCGAACACCGACAGCCTCAAGCAGGCGCTGATCGGCTCATCGCGCTCGATCACGCTCGCCGGGATCACGATGGGCGTCGTGTTCTTCTCCTTCGCCGTCTCGCCGCTCGTGCCGTTTCAGGAGCTCGGCGTCGGCATGGGCCTGGCGATCGTGCTCGACGTGACCGTCGTGCGCGGCCTGCTCGTGCCGGCGACCGTCGCGCTGCTGGGCGAGCTGAACTGGTGGCGACCGCGATGGCTGGGGCGCGGGTGGGGTGGCGTTCCGGCGGAGGCGACGGCGACGATGCAACTCGACGAGGGCTGACTACCCCACCGCTCCCGGCCCGCCGGGGGCGGTCGCCGCGGCCGCGTCCAGCAGTCCCGCCCCGTACAGGTAGCTGTCGTTCGGCCCGCCCAGCTTGCGCGCCGTGGCGCGCAGCCGTTCGGTGATCTGCGCGACCGTCGGTCTGCGCCCGAGCACGCCTCCCGCGATGATCAGCGCTACGGTCGCCGCCACGTGCGGGGTGGCCATCGACGTGCCCTCGTACCCGTTCGGGAACCCAAACTTGCGCGGCGAGGGCCCGGTGAACGTCATCTGGAACACGTCGCTGCCCGGCGGCTGTTCGGGCCGGCAGTTGGGGTCGCCCGGCAGGTCCGCGTCTGCGCCGCCGCCCGGGGCCACGAGCGTCAGACCCGGTCCGTCGTTTGAGTAGTTGGCCAGGCACCCGTGTTCAGTTGAGGCGCCCACCGCGATCACGTGCGGGGCCTTCGCCGGGTAGTCGATCGCGGCGCGCCCCTCGTTGCCGGCCGCCGCGACGACCACCACCCCCCGGCGGTAGGCATAGCGCAGCGCTCCCATCAGCTCCGGGATGTCGCGCGCCGTCACACCGGGGGAGAACTCCAGGCTCAGGTTGATAACCCTCGCGCCGTGTTTGACGGCGAACCGCACCCCTTCGGCGATCGTCGACGCGTTGCCTTCGCCTTCGCTGTTGAGCACCCGCACGGGCATTATCTTCGCCGCGAACGCCAACCCCGTCAGGCCGTAGGCGTTCGTGTTGGTGGCTTCCGCGATCGTTCCCGCGACGAACGTTCCATGTCCGTTGTGGTCGTTCGGATAGGGGCTGTGGTCGATGAAGTCATAGCCTTTGACGAACGTGTACTTGCCGAAGTCCGGCGAGCGCCGGTAGCGCCCTCGGTTCGCGTACGCCACGCCCGTATCCAGGACCGCCACGATCACCCCCTTGCCCCCGGGTGCGCCCTCCGACGCGACGTTCGCCCACGCTTCCGGCGCACTCACTCCGAACTGCCCCACAAAGTTCCACTGCGCTTCCTGCCAGTCTCCCGGCGCGCCTCCCTGACCGGGTATGCCGAGGTTGTTGGGGATCAGCCCGCCGGCCTCGTGCGCGACCGGGTCCCGCATGCTTTCGGGCAAGTGGGCGAATGCGACCCCAGCTAGGATCCCGCCGCCGAGCGCCAGCGCCAGCGCGATCAGCGCCGTGGCGAGGGCACGTCCCGCGTATTGGTGGTGTCTGTGCGCAATCATCCGCAAGTGTGTTTCGACCCCGAACGGCCCTCCGCTTCAGGAGCCGGCATGCTCGCAGAGTCGTGACCGGTCCCGCTCCATGAACACCTTCGACCAACCCGAGGATCGCTTGAGCGCCGCCGAGCGCGACGCCTGGTTCATGCGTTTGGCCCTGCGCGAGTCCCAGCGCGCGCTCGCCCACGAGGACGTGCCGATCGGCGCGGTTATCGCGCGCGGGGGCGAGGTTCTGGCCGCCGCGCACAACGAGCGCGAGCTGCGCTCCGACCCGACCGCCCACGCCGAGATCCTCGCTCTGCGCGAGGCCTCCCGCGCACTGGGCTCCTGGCGGCTGCTCGACTGCACTCTCTACGTGACGCTCGAGCCCTGCGCGATGTGCGCCGGGGCGATCGTCCTCGCACGCGTTCCCCGCGTGGTATACGGCGCCACCGACCCCAAGGCCGGCGCCTGCGGCAGCGTCATCGACGTGCTCTGTGAGCCCCGCCTGAACCACCGGCCCGAGGTGCTCTCGGGCGTGCTCGCCCCCGAGAGCGGGCAGCTGCTGAGCGGGTTCTTCGCTTCGCGGCGCTAAGGGCCTATCCCGGAAGGGTTGTGTAGCGTTGCGTTGAACTTCTGATCGAGGTCGTCATGCAGTTCGATCAGGAGGTCTGTGGTGGGCTACATGGTCAGTAAGGATGATGGTTGGCGGATGCCGGACTGGTTGTGGGAGCGGGTAGCCCCGTTGCTGCCGGACCCGCCGTTTCACCCGTTGGGTTGTCACGCGCCGCGGGTGCCCGACCGTGACGCGATGGACGCGATCATGCTGGTGCTCAGGACAGGGATGCAGTGGAACGCGCTGAACGCGACGGGCGTGTGCTCTTCATCCTCGGCGCACCGGCGTTTCCAGGAGTGGGAGCAGGCTGGTGTTTTCCATGAAATCTGGCGCCAGGGACTGTTGGAGTACGACGAGGTGATCGGTATCGACTGGTCGTTCCTGTCGGCCGATGGGGCAATGACCAAGGCTCCATTGGGAGGAGCCAAGACCGGCCCAAACCCTACTGACCGGGCCAAGGGGGGGCGAAGCGTTCGGTCCTCGCGGAGGGTGCGGGGGTCCCGGTCGGGCTCGACCACGACGGCGCGAACCGCAACGATCACAATCTGCTGAAGGGCACGCTCGACTCGATCCCGATCGAGCGGCCCGAGCCGACCCCGGAGCAGCCGCAGGGTATCTGCCTGGACAAGGCGTATGACAACACCGAGGTCCGCGAGCTGGTCATTGATTACGAGTTCACGCCGCACATCCGCGCACGCGGCGAAGAGATCGACCTCAAGGCCCACAACCCCGAGTGGAAAGCACGCCGCTGGGTCGTCGAGGCCTGCCATTCCTGGATGAACCGCAACCGCGGAATCCTCATCCGCTGGTCAAAGAAGGAGGAGAACCACCTCGCCCTCCTCCAACTCTCAAGCGGCCTCATCGCATTCAAGAAGGCCAACCTCGCGACCAACGCCGCCACCCAACCGGGATAGGCCCTAAGGCCGCTCCGGGCGCGGCGGCCGCTCGGCCCGGGCGCCGGCGATCATCTGGCCTTGCCATCAGGCGGCCGAGCGGATAGCAGCGAGCAACCCACCGCAAGGACGACGCTAGACGCAGCCCATACTCGAAGGTCAGCGAACCCTGCCATCGGCAGCCTCATTCGTGACCTCCGCCATACAGGTCGGCCGCAGTGAGGAGCAGCGCGTCGTCCGCGGCTGCCTGCTCTCGGACCTCCGCGGTGAAGCCCTCGCGAGCGAACAGCACACGTCTGGCGCCGGCTGCCTGGGGACCGAGTTGCTCCTGCTTGGCGTAGAGATCTTCGAGGATGTCGATGCCGGCGATACGCCGCCACTTGCACGATCCCACCAGCATGTAGCGGTGCTTGCGCACGCCGACGACGTCCACCTCGATCTGACCGTTGCGTGACCACCACGACCCGATCTGCTGGGGAGCACCGATGCTGTCCTCCGCGGCGTAGGCTCTCAACCAGCGTCGGCAGCACTGCTCGAAGGACCAGCCCATGATGTTGTCGAGGTCGGTGAGGATCTCATCACGGACCTCCTCGATGCGCCCGGACTCCAGCCGGCTGCGGTTGTTGGCGACGTACCGGAACCAGAAGCGGAAGTAGGGGTCGGTGATCTGATAGCTGGAGCGGTCCTCGATGCCGTCGGCCGCGAGCGGATAGCGCGGGGCGACATACCCAAGATCCTCGAGACGCTCCAGCTTGCGGGCGAGGTTGCCCGTGGGCACCCCTGCCTGCTGGGCGATCTCGTTGTGGTGCGTGGCGCCTTTTGCGACGGCGCCCAGGATCGCCAGATACGTGCCCGGGTCGCGAATCCCCTCCCCCTCGCGCAGCAGATGCCGGGGGTCGTCATAGAGAGAGGAGTCCTTGGCGAGGATCCGCTCGGCGATGATCTGCTCCAGGGCGCCTTCGCCTGCCCAGAGCTGATACTGCGGGGTGCCGCCGAGGACGGCCCACCGGCGCAGGAGCTCCACAGGGTCGCTCGTCCCGGCGAACGCCGCAGACTCGCGATAGTCCAGCGGCGCCAGACGGGGTCGCGCAGTCGCCCGGCCGAACAGCGGCGCGGCACGGTCGAGCATCCGCTCCATCAACGTCAGGGCGCTGCCCGAGAGCACGAGCGTGATCGGAACGCCGTCCCGGTCCCACTCATCCCAATGACGCTGGATGATCGAGTCAAGCGCACTCTGAGCGGCCTTCAGCCACTGGAACTCGTCGAGGATCACCGTCAGCGGCTCGCGCCGCGCCTGCTCGCCGAAGAACCGCAGCGCGTCCTCCCAGGTGGCGAAGGAAAGCGCGTCGGTCCCCAGCAGCGTGCGCCCCGCCTCGCCGGCCAGCAGCTCGAGATGCCGGCGCTCGCTCTGCTCGTCCCCCTGGAAGGACACGGTCCGCGCGTCGGTGAACGTCCGCGCCAGCAGGAAGCTCTTGCCCACCCTGCGACGGCCGATCATAACGATCAGCGCAGGCGGCGAGGACGCGGCCTCCAGCATCTGGCGCTGCTCGCGCTCGCGGTCGATCAACTCTTGCACGAAAGCACTATACCATAGATTGCAACCTGTGGTATAGCGCTCTACGGCAAGTTCAGGAAACGCCCGGCGGCGTGAACGATGCCATCCAGTAGATCGTCCGGGGTGTGGCGGCCGCCTTCGTTGAGGTGAACGTGTAAAAGGCGCCCGACTGCGATCCCGTACGCGCCGGGAGCCTTCTGCTGGGTTGACCTCACGACCACCGATCAGGACTCCGCCAAGGCGTTCTACACGGGTCTGTTCGGCTGTACGGCGCAGGATAGTCCGGTCGGCGGGGGCGTGTACTACTCGATGATGAGCGTCGACGGCAAGCACGTCTGCGCGATCGCCCCGCAGCCGCAGCCGCAGCCCCAGCCCCAGCGCGACGCGGGCGCGAGCGGGTTCTTCGCGTCACGGCGCTGATCCTCGGCGAAATCGGATCGCTCGCGGTCAAATGTCGCGGGTGTCCACCACACACCCTGGTCTCGGGTTCGAACACAAACGAACTTCAACTTGTCGAAAACGGAGGGGGGGGGATTCGAACCCCCGAGACGGGATTGCCCCGTCTGCTGGTTTTCGAGACCAGTGCATTCATCCGCTCTGCCACCCCTCCGGGCGACGGCCCGAAGGCTAGTCGATCGTCATTGGGGCGCGAGGATCTGACCCTGCTCGCCGCCGACACCGTAGGGGCCATTGCCTCGCTGCTCCCGCATTGAGATCCGGGTCGCGCATAGAGCACACTCGCGCGAGGATCATGGCGAGCATTCGCAATAGCACGCGAGAACACTCAGCGCGCCCATCTCGGCTCAGGCGTGCAGGACGACCCCGCGCGTGGCCGTCACCGCCGCGCCGTGTAGCGGTGTGAGCGTGATCTTCACCGTCAACGCCAGGCGCCGGTGGCGGCGCAACGCGGCCTTGCCCTTGGCGCTCAGGGGCACAGAGAAGGACACGCTGCCCGCCTTCAACGACGAGCGCACCGACCGCCCGACGCGCACCTGCTCGGAGTGCCCCGTCTTGGCCAGCGAGGCGCCGGCGGCAAACAGGCCGGCTTCCAGTCGCCCGCCGGAGTCGGCCTGGGACACGTTGATCGACCCGTGCACTGTCGATCCGTGCTGGCTGCCGGCGAGCTTGAGCGCGCTGGATCCTCCTTCCAAAGGCGAGCCGTGGCTGTGGCTGGATTCGCTCGGCGTGGTCGGTGTGGTAGTGGTGGGGGCTGTGTTGGCGGCGGCGCTTTCCACGACGATTTCGTACTCGGTGTATTCGGGCCACAGCGTCGAGCTTTCGAACTTGTACGTCCCAGGTTGTTCGAACTTGCACGTGCCTTCCCAGCCGGCCATGGCGCTCGTGGGCACGCCGGTGCAGGCTGGCGCAGAGCCCATCCATACGACGGCCGCCGCGGTGCTCGCGTGGTCTGTGAACATGACTTCGCCACCGACGGCGATTTCGACCTTTAGCGCGGGTGCCGGGTTCGCCCCGAGCCGGCTGTCCAGCACGACCAGTCGGGCTCGACGCAGTTCTCGTTGACTTCGAGCTTCGCTTCGGACGGTGCGGGCGTGCCGGCAGCGAGCGCGGGCACAATCGCGACGGCAGCTCCGAGCACTGCCGCTACGGGTAGATAACGCTTACGCAGCTTCACAACCTCAGCCCACCTTTCGATCGAATACCCAGTCAGTCCCGCGTGCTCATGCAAAGAAGCCGATGCACGTTCTAAGAACCCAGGACTCCGGCCCGGCGCGATCCTTCCCGGCAGCTCCTCCCGGCGCACCCTCCAGCGGTTGAGGCGATGAACGTGATCGCCTTCGGCGCTACAGTCGCAGAGCGGGATCGGCCATCTCACTGATCGAAGGCCGCTCCGCCATCCGAATGCGCACCCTGGACCCGCAGTCGCTGACGCAACACGTGGATCGTCTTTATCGCGCCGCGTGGGCGCTGTGCGGCTCGCGCGCGGACGCCGAGGATCTCGTGCAGGAGACCTTCGCTCGCGTGCTTGCACGGCCACGCGTGCTGAGCGGTGGCGACGAGCTGTACTACCTGATGCGCGTCCTGCGCAACACGTTTCTTACGAGCCGGCGCACCGCGAGCCGGCGGCCGGTCACGGTGGCGACGCTCGACGATGTCATCGTGGCCGACTCCCGCCCGCTGGGCCAGCCTGAGCGGGCGCTGGAGATGCAGGAGGTGTACGCGACGATCGCGGCACTGCCGGAGGATCGCCGTCTGGCGCTGGTCGCGATCGACGTGCTCGGCCTCTCCTATAGAGAGGCCGCCCGCGCGCTGCGCGTGCGCGAGGCGACGATCACGACCAGGCTGTTCCGGGCGCGAAAGCAGGTCGCACGCGAACTGGCGCCCGCGCCGGACTCCCCCACATCCCCATCTCCCGAGCCAGGGTCGCCCGATCTCATGGACGCTTCCGCGCCGCGGCACCCACCAAGCCGGACAGTCCGCGGGCATGAGACGCTGCCCACCGGAGTCTTGTCTAGTAGAGGAACGCCATGACTGAGACGCCCCATATCGAGGACGAGCAGCGGCGCATCGCCGAGCTGTTGCGCTCCTTCGACGCGCCGGCGCCGGAGTCGCTGCACCGACGGATCGAGTCGTTGGTGGCCTCACACCAGAGTCACCGCTTCGCGCGGCACCCTCCCCGTCGCGGCCTGCGTCGGTTCTCTCCCCGAGGTCTCGCCAGCGCTGGTGCGGTGGCAGCCGTAGTTGTTGCGGTTGCGGTCGCAGTCGGCCTCAGCGATGGTGGCGGCGCCCCCACGGTCAGCTTCAGCCAGGCAGCCGCGCCAACCCTGCATGCGGCGACGCTCCCCGCGCCACCCGAGAGCAGCGCACATCGCGCGCAGCTCGCCGCCGCGGTCAACGGCGTGCCGTTCCCCTACTGGGAGGACCGATTCGGCTGGCGCAGCACGGGATCGCGCACCGATCGCGTTGACGGCCGCTCGATCACGACAGTCTTCTATGCCGACTCAAGCGGCCGGCGGATCGGCTATGCGATCCTCGCCGGCACCCCCGTGCCCCGGGTCGCCGGTGGTGTGATCGTTTGGCGCAGTGGTGTGTCCTACCGGCTGCTCGCCGAGAACGGCGTTGCGGTGGTGACATGGCTGCGTGACGGCCACCTGTGCGTCCTATCCGGCCGCGGCGTCTCCAGCGCCACGCTGCTCCGGCTGGCCAGCTGGAGCGAGCGCGACGCGACCCCCTCGTGAGCGCGCTCGACCGCCGGTCTGATGGCGGCGAGGGGATCGCTACCACGCCGGTGCCCGGGAAGGTTCGTGGCGTGGCGGTGTCTATAGGTAGAGATGAGAGTCACGCGCCCGAGCACCCCGACATTTGGAGGAACGATGAAGCGAACCTACGTCTTCCTGGCCGTCGCCTTGGCAAGCACAGCGAACGCCGCGACGGTCGCGAGCGCAAAGCCGGGTGCGCCGGCCGCACACGCGAGCCGTGCTGCCACGGTGCAGCTGCGCCATACGAATCTCGGCAGCATTCTCGTCAGCAGCTCCGGCCGCACGCTGTACGAGTTCACGAGGGATCACGCCAACAAGAGCAGCTGCGCGGCGATCAATGGGTGCTCAGCAGTATGGCCGTCGCTGAAGGCAAGCGGTCGCCCGACGGCCGGCCCGGGCGTCAAGGCTTCGCTACTGTCCACGACCAGCGGCAATCAGGTCACATACGCTGGCCACCCGCTCTACACCTACAGTGGCGACAGCGGCCCAGGGAAGACCTCCTACGTTGGCGTCAAGGAGTTCGGCGGCACGTGGTACGCGATCAACGCCTCTGGAGGCACGGTCAAGTAGCCCGGCGCTGAGGACCCGGCGCCCGTGTGCTCAGGCGCCGGGCGGCACCCGCTGTCGGTGCTGTTCGGCGCGGAGGCTCAGTAGCCGTAGCCGCCGCTTGAGCCACCGCCGCTGGACTTTTCCGGTTCCGATGAGCTGCTTGTGCTCGGCGCGGGTGTGTTGCTGGAGCTGGTCGTGATGAGGCTCCAGGTGCCTACGTCTTTGATGCCCTGTCCATTGGTTTCACCGGCCTGCTTGTCCTGCGCGAACGTGTAGAGCGGCGTGCCCTTGTAGGTGACCTGTACAGTCCCTTCTGGGCGTTTCACGGTGCCGAGCGAGCCGACTTCGCCGCTGGGAGTGCCGCTGGACGGCGCGATCAGCGGGTGCCACACACCCAAGCAGGCCATGCTGGTGCAGATGAACTTGCCGTTCTGCTCGCCGCTGAGGTGATACAGCGTCATCCCCTGGCTGTCCACCAGGATCGTGCCGAGCGAGTTGGAGGTTGTCTTCACGACGACAGCACTTGACGAGCTGCTGCTTGTCTGCGCGGCAGGCTGTGTGCCGGCGGCCGAGCTGGTCGTGCTGCTGGATGTGCTGCCGCAGGCGGCGATAAGGAGCGACGCGGCGATTGCTGGTAGGGACAGCTTCAGTAGATGGCGCATGTGTTCACTCCTGTGTGGCAAAGGTCGGGCACCGTGCTGGCGCGTGTGAGTCCTGCGGTACTGATAACGACTCCGGGCAGACGCGTTCCTTCCGGTCCTTCGATCTCAGCCTCACACACGCGCAATGACCAGCGCGCAAGCGAGCAGGACCATCGCCAGCGACAGCGCGGACAGCGCCCCGTCCAGCGGCGATAGCAGGCTTGTGAGCGTCAGCGGCTCGGCGGCGCCGTCTGCGCGGGTGCGCGTGCCCTGCACCGAGCGCGTGCGGCGGCGCAGCTCGCGCGCGGGCGAGGACAGACGACGCTGGGCGACGCTCAGCGCCAGGCAGCCGGCGGCGATCAGCAGGCCGGGCGCGGTGATGCGCTGCGCCTGCACGAAGTAGCCGGTCAGCGCGGGAAACGCGCCCCAGCCGATCGCGAACCACATATCCGAGTGCAGGCGACCGCCGAGCAGCTCGAGGTTGTAGGCGGGCAGGAACAGCACGCCCGCCACAACGAACGGCGCGAGCCTGACCGAGACGGTGAGGACGCCCGCGATGCCAATCCCCAGCGCGCCGAGCAGGCTGAGGAGGCTCATCCAGATCAGCGCCCGGTCGGACAGACCGGTCTGGAGCGGGCGGTCGTGCAGCTCGTCCAACGCGTGCGCGGCGACGCCAACGGCGAGGCCGAACGCCGCCAGGCCCCACAGTAGGCGGTTGACGTACAGGTGTGGAGCGAGCGCGGCGCCGATCGCGAAGTAGCTCAGGTGCCAGGCGGTGTAGGGAGGGTGTGCCAGCGCGAGCAGATCCCCGGGCAGGCCGCGGCCGAGCGCGTAGAAGGCGGGGCGCTCAGTGCTCGCCGGCATCCGCGCGGGAGCCTGACTTGGTCGCGGACATGACGACGCCCCCGCCGAGGCTCATGCGCCACACGCGGACGTCCTCCAGCCCTGCCTCGTGCCAGTAGCCGGCGATCGCGCTCAGCGGATGGCGGGCGTAGAAGCCGGCGATGCTCGGACCGAGGAAGCGGCCGACCGCGGCCCAGTCGCGCGAGAACACGCGCCCGAACGCCGGCAGGCCGACGGCGGTGTACAGGCGCCAGGCCTGGCGCGCCAGCGCGCGCGGGGGAACGCCGAACTCCAGCGACGCGACGCGCCCGCCGGGGCGGACGACGCGCGCGAGCTCGCGCATCGTGGCCGGCGGATCGTCCACGTAGCGCAACAGGTAGGTGAACGTGAGCGCGTCGAACGTCTCGTCCGCGAACGGCAGCCGCTCGGCCTGGCCTTCGATCAGCTGCACGCGCGCCCTATCGGGACTCCCGGCAAAGCGCGCGCGGGCGCCGGCCAGCATCTCGGGGCTCTGGTCGAGACCCACGACCGTGCAGTCGGCGCGCGAGCGCAGCTCGGCGGCGACCATGCCCGTGCCGGTGGCGACGTCGAGGATGCGCTCGCCCGCCCCGGGGGCTACAGCGTCGACGAGCGCGCGCCGCCAGCGCGGGTCCTGCCAGAAGCTGAGCGTCGCCGAGAGCTGGTCGTAGCGGCGGGGCAGGTTGCGGAACAGATCCAGTGCCTGGCGCTTGGTGGGGGAGGGTTGCAAGGCCGTAACTTCTCACATGTGCACCTGCGCTACGCTCCCTCCGACATGGGCGAGCGAACCGAGTACGCGCCGGGAACCTTCTGCTGGGTTGACCTCACGACCACCGATCAGGACTCCGCCAAGGCGTTCTACACGGGTCTGTTCGGCTGGACGGCGCAGGACAATCCGGTCGGCGACGGCGTGTACTACTCGATGATGAGCGTCGATGGCAAGCACGTCTGCGCGATCGCCCCGCAGCCGCAGTTCCAGCGCGATGCGGGTGTGCCACCGGTATGGAACTCGTACGTCTCGGTGCAGGACGCCGACGCGACGGCAGAGCGCGCCAAGGAGCTCGGCGGCACTGTTCACGCGCCGCCGTTCGATGTGATGCAGGCCGGCCGCATGGCCGTCATCCAGGATCCGCAGGGCGCGTACTTCATGGTCTGGCAGCCGCGCGAGCACATCGGCGCCGCACTTGTCAACGCGCCTGGGGCGCTCGTCTGGAACGAGCTCGGCTCCCCCGATCTGGACACCTCGACCGCCTTCTACAGCGCCCTCTTCGGCTGGACGATCGCTCCGTTCGAGGGCAGCCCCGAACCGTACCTGTCGATCAAGAACGGCTCCGCCAACAACGGCGGCATCCGCCCGCTCGCCTCGCCTGGCGCCCCGCCGCACTGGCTTGCGTACTTCGGCGTCGAGGACCTCGACGCCGCACTTGCCCGTGTCCAGGAGCTCGGGGGTTCAAAGCATGCTGGGCCGATCGACATCCAGATCGCCAAGATCGCGATCGTCGCGGACCCGCAGGGCGCGATCTTCGCGCTCTATGCCGGTCAGTTGGAGTCGTAGGCGCGCTCCCCACTGCGCCGTCTCAGCTCGTCTGCGAGGAGGACGCCTCCCGATCCGCCACGTCCGCGCCGGTCGTGGTCGTCATCACCGCGGCGCTGTTGCCCCCCATCACCCGCCGCACGAGCCCCGGTGCGAGGACCCTGGCCGCCGCGGCGAGCGCGTACGCGCGCGGCACGTAGCGCTCGGGCCGGCGCCCGACGCCCGCCTGGAAGATCGCCTCGGCGGCCCGCTCGGGCGTGGACACGGCCCAGCGCGTCCAGGGCCTGGCGGTCAGCTCGGCTTGGGGGAAACCCTCGGTGGAGATGAACCCGGGCAGCACCAGCCCGACGTGCACGCCGTGCGCACGCTCCTCCAGCCACAGCGCGTCCGACCAGGAAGCGAGCGCGGCCTTGGAGGCGCTAGTAGGCGCCGCTGCGCTTGCGCGCTATGCGCGCGGCGACCGAGGCGACGTTGACGATCGCGCTCGGGGCGCAGGCGCGCAGCTGCCCCAGCAGCGCCTCGGTGAGCCTGACCTGCGCGTCGAAGTTGATCGCCATCGTGCGCCTCACGTTCTCGTACCCGCCGTCGGCGAACTGCGCGCGCCAGGACGCACCGGCATTGTTGACGAGCAGGTCCAGCCGGCCTCCGTGCCGCTCGGCCACGTGCGCGCGGATCTGCTCCGGCGCGTCCTCCTCCACCAGATCGACCGCGAGGAAGCTGACGCGCTCGGAGCCGTCCAGCGAGCGAGTCAGGGACTCCGCCAGCCCCGCAACCGCTCCTCGCGGCGGGCGACCAGCACGAGCGACGCTCCCGGCTCGCGCGCGAGTCGCCTGGCGGTCGCCTCGCCGATGCCGCTGGACGCGCCGGTGACGAGCGCCACCAATGGCCCGCCGTGCGTGTGTGCTCTCTGCTCGCTCATGCCCGGCCGCAGAGCCTACCCCTCCAGCACCCGTGCCCCCCCGCAGGGGCGCACCTCGAGCCCTCCGGCCGGCGCGGGCACGCCCGGTCCCAGCAGCCCGAGCACGCTGCCCCCGAAGCCGCCGCCCAGCAGGCGCGCCCCGGCGGCGCCGGCGTCGAGCATCCGTCGCACCGTCGCCTCGACGGCCGGCGTGGAGACCTCGAGGTCGTCGCGCAGGCTCGCGTGCGACTCGTTCAGCAGCCTCGCCAGCGCCGGCAGGTCTCCCGCGCGCAGCGCCGCCACGGCGCCGTCCACGCGCGTGTTGTCGCTGAGCACGTGCCGCGCGCGTTCGCGCAGCGGGGGCGGCAACTGCTCGAGCGTCGCCCAGCTGGCCTCCCGCAGCGAGCTGCACGCCCAGCAGCTCGCACGCCCGCGCGCATTCGGCGCGGCGCTGGTTGTAGCCCGAGCTCGCGTTGCTCGGCGCTCGCCGCGTGTCGAGCGTGACCAGCCGCCAGCCGTCCAGCTCCAGCGGAACCGGATCGAGTGCGCAGCGTCTGAAAGTCGATCCTCAGCGCCGTGTCCCGCTCGCCGTACAGCGAGCGTCAGCTGGTCGAGCAGCCCGGTCTGTGCGCCGGCCCACTCGTTCTCCACGCGCGAGCACAGCTTGGCAAGCTCGGTGGTGTCGATCTCCGCGCTCGTGCCGGCCAGGGCCAGCAGTGCGAGGCTGAGCGCGACCTCGAGCGCCGCCGAGGAGGACAGGCCCGAGCCGCGCGGCACGTCGCCCTGGATGCGCAGGCTCGCGCCCACCGGCCGCAATCCCGGCGCGCCGCAGCTCGGCCACCGTGCCGCGCACGAACGCGCGCCAGCCCTGGCGCGGGCTGGGGATCGGCGAGCGCGAACTCGTCGTTTCGTCCGAGGTCGAGCGCGTGCGCCAGTACGCGCGCTGCCTCGCCGTCCTGCCCGGGCTCGATCCGCCGCGCGTCGACGCGTCACCCCCTCGGCGATCGCGAACGCCAGCGCGAGGCCGTCGTTGTAGTCGGTGTGCTCGCCGATCAAGCACACTCTCCCGGGGGCAAACGCGCGCACGTGCGCGGGGAGGCCGCCAGAGATGTTCGTGCTCTCGCTGGGCGTTAACGCGCGCGCCGACGCGCCCGCGCGTCCGCGTTCTTCGGGACTACTTTGCTCGTCGGGACTACGTTGCATCGGCGATCGCCGCGCGCAGCGCCGGCGCGGACTCCTCGGGCAGCGTGTCGGAGATGAACGTGCCCGCGCCCTGCTCGGAGCCCGCGAGGTACTTGAGCTTGTGCGCGGTGCGCAGCGGCGGGTAGAACTCGACGTGCAGGTGCCCGGCCTCCCCGCCGGGTGGCCACCGCTGCCCTGTCGTCGATCGTCGTTGCCGCCACCACCGGTCGGCGCCTGGTGCACGGCCATCACGTACGGGAACGGACGATCGAACAGCGCGTCGTATCCGCGCATGAGCGCCTGCAGGCCCTCCGCGAGTGAGTCGAGCTCGCCCGGCTCGCACTCCAGCAGGCTGCGACGGTGCGCGCGCACGACCACGTGCGCTTCATAGGCCCAGCGCGCGGCGTAGGGCACGTACACGACGACGTCCTCGTTCTCGTACACCACGCGGCGCCCGTCGCGCAGCTCGCGAGCCAGCAGCTCGCACGGCGCGCAGCCCCCCAGGCGCTCGTCGGCCGCGAGCTCCGCCGCCGGCACGGGCGGCAGGAACGGGTAGGCGTAGATCTGGCCGTGCGGGTGGTGCAGCGTCACGCCGACCTCGACGCCGCGGTTCTCGAAGATGAGCACGTACTGCACGTCCGCGCGCGCGCCGAGCTCTGCGTAGCGCTGGCGCCAGACCCACATCAGCGCTCGCGCGCGCTCGCGCGTGGAGGGTGCCGAACGAGCCGGTGTGGGAGTCGGTGTAGACGACCACCTCCGCGGCCCCGTGCGGGGACTGAAACGCCGGAAAGCGGTTCTCGAACACCGCGATCTCGAATGCGGCGAACGGGATCTCGGTCGGCTCCCCGCCGGGGCGCGTCGGGCACAGCGGGCAGTGCTCGGCGGGCGGCAGGAACGTGCGCTCCTGACGGTCGATCGCATACACGACCTGCTCGCCGCGCAGCTCCTGGTAGCGCAGCTCGCTCACCCCCGACCCCGTCGGGACATTAGCGCTGTTCGCGGGGCGGGATGCCCCGCGCCCGAGCTGGTCAGGACACATGCCTGCGCGCATCGCGGCCCAACAAGACCCCCACCGACATTGCGCCTCAGCCAATCGGTCCCTCCCCGTGTTCGGTCGTGCCGTTCCGCGATCGTCTCGTCCGTCCGCGCGCCTGCGGATGGGTATACAGGATCAGCGCGCGACCGTCGTCTTTGACATGGCGCTCGATCTCGACCTCCCCGTAGACCTCCAGCTCGCTGTCCGCTTGGCGCGTCTGGGGTTTGTCCTTCGAAGTCATCTCGCGAGGGTATACCCGCCGGTCCCCGGCCGAGCTTGAGTCCTCAGTAGTAGCCCGCAGCAGGATTGCGGGTTAGCCACAGCTATTTCGCTTGACGGACATGCGGGTTAGCGGGATCGTTGACGGGGAAGTAGATGGGTGAGCGTCACCATCTGACGCCCACTCCACGACAGACAGCGAAGGAGGAGGCAGATGTCAGACTCAGACCTTGCCAACGAGGCGGTTGCGCGTCTCGAGCACTCAGATCGGCTGGAGGTCGATCGCCCCGGCTTCGACCGGCGCGCGTTCCTGCAGCGCACCGCGCTGACCGGCGTGGCCGTCGGCGGGGTCAGCAGCCTGCTGGCCGCGTGCGGTTCGAGCGCGTCGAGCAGCAGCAGCGGCTCGAGCAGCGTGTTCGGATCCCATCCGAGCTACAAATTCGTGGTCGTCAACCACGTGACGACGAACTCGTTCTTCGTCCCCACCCAGTACGGCATCCAGGACGCGTGCAAACTGCTCGGGCTGCACGTACGAGTGGACGGGCTCGGAAATCGAACAACGTCAACCAGATGGTCGACGCGATCAACACGGCCGTCGCGTCGGGCGGCGCCGACGGGATCGCCGTCTCGCTGATCGACCTGCACGCGTTCAACGCGCCCGTCGAAGCCGCGCTGAAGGCGGGCATCCCGGTCGTCTCCTACAACGCGGACGCCCCCCGACCCAACGAGCGCCTGGCCTACATCGGCCAGGACCTGAAACTGGCCGGCGAAAAGATGGGCAAACGGATCGTCGAAGCGGTCAAAGAAGGCGACGTGGCACTGTTCATCGCCACGCCGGGCTCGGCGAACCTGCAGCCGCGCATCGAAGGCGCGGAAAGCGGCGATCAAGGCATCGGGCAAGCCGATCACGACTGACCACGATCGCCACCGGCTCCTGCGAACCGGGCGAGCTCACGGCGATCGAAGCCTACTGGACCGGCCACCCGAAACACGAAGGGCATGTACGCGGTCGACGGCGGCTCACCGCCGAACTGGCGAAAGTGATGCAGAAGTTCGGGCTCGCCGCGAAAGGCGTCAAGGCCGGGGGCTTCGACCTGACCGAAATAACCCAGAAACTGCTCAACGAAGGCTACATCGAATTCACGATCGACCAGCAGCCCTACCAGCAGGGGTTCCTGCCGATCCTGCAGCTGTTCTTCTGGCAGGTCTCCGGGTCGCTGAGCGGTCCCGCGGAAGTCGACACCGGGCTGAAGTTCCTCGACAAAGAAACGGTCACGCCCGTACGTCGAACTCCAAGAGCCGCTACGAGGGCACTGCATCTGAAGCGAAGGTCGTCCCGATCCCGGCGGGCACCGCGGCCTAGGCGATGGCGCAGGCGGCGAGCGAGCCGGCCTCGCCCGGAACAACACCCAGCACACCGGCGGGGGGAGATCCGGCGCACGCGCACCGGGTCTCCCTGCCCACTCGCAAAGAACTGCTCGAACGCGCGCTCTCCCTGCGCGAGGGCAGCATCATCATCGTCACGCTGCTCGCCGCGATCTACTTCTCGGTGACCACGAGAAGCTTCCTCACGAGCGCCAACTTCAAGACGCTGCTGCCGTTCTTCGCGCCGTTCGCGATCCTCGCGGCGGGCGAGGTGTTCGTGATGATCCTGGGCGAGATCGACCTGTCGATCGGGGCGATCTACCTGTTCGCGCCATTCCTGTTCTACAAGCTCGGCGTCGCCGGGATTCCGCACGTCCCGTGCGTGCTGCTCGCGCTGGTCGTGCTGCATGGCGGTCGGCCTGATCAACGGCTTCTTCACGGCGATCGTCGGCATCAGCTCGTTCGTGGCGACGCTCGGCGATGCTGTTCACGCTCGAGGGGCTGACGCTGATCATCTCCCACGGCGAGCCGGTGTCGATGCCCGGCGCGGAAGTGACGAGCACTCAGGTGAGCGTCACCCATGTGATCAACGGGGCGCACATCGTGCTCACCGAAACGGTCAACCACGTCTCGACGTTCGCGAAAGTCCTCGGCGAGGGCACCTACTCGGAGCTGATCTGGGCGATCGCGATCGTGATCGTGGGGCAGGTCGTGCTGACGTTCACCCGCTGGGGCCTGTACACGGTGGCGGTCGGCTCGAACAAGCTCGGCGCCGCCGAGGCCGGGGTGCGGGTGCGCCTGGTGATGATCCGCAACTTCATCCTCTGCAGCACCGCCGGCGGCTTCGTCGGGATCATGGAGGCGGTGCGCGCCTCCTCGGTGCAGCCGGACGTCGCCGGCGCAAACGAAATCCTCTTCGAGGCGATCGTCGGCGGCGGTGATCGGCGGCACGCTGCTGGCCGGGGGCTCGGGGACCGTCGTGGGCGCGCTGATCGGGGCGCTGTTCCTGGGCATCCTGCACGACGGGCTCATCCTCAAGGGCGTCAACGCCGACTACCAGCTCTTCTACCTGGGCCTTGCGATCATCCTGGCGATGACCATCAACGTGTACGTGCAGCGCGTGCGCAGGGGGTCCGCGAAGTGGCTGATCGGCCGGTGCCGGCGAGAGACGATCGTCGGGCCCGGTCTCGCGCGCGCGGACGACGTGCTGCGCGTCGAGCACATCGCCAAGCGCTTCGGTCCGGTGACGGCGCTGCGCGACGTCAACCTGCACCTGCGCAAAGGCGAGATGCTGGGCCTGCTCGGCGACAACGGGGCGGGCAAGTCGACGCTTGATCAAGATCATCTGCGGCTTTCAAAAGCAGGACTCCGGCCGGATGTTCCTGCACGGCGAGCCGTATGCGCCCAAAAGCGTCGACGACGCGCGGGCGCAAGGGATCGAGACCGTCTATCAGGATCTCGCGCTGATCGACGAACTGTCGGTCTACCACAACATGTTTTTGCGTCGCGAGCGCGTCCATCACCCGATCCCGCTGCTGGCAAACCGCGAGATGAAGCGCGATGCGCAGGCGGGCGCTGGATGACATCGGCATCAACATTCCCCGCATCGACGTGTCGGTCGCGCGCCTGTCCGGCGGCCAGCGCCAGGCGATCGCGGTCGCGCGCACGGTCAACTCCGACGCGGACATCATCCTGCTGGACGAGCCCCTGGCGGCGATGGGCGCGAAGGAGGGCGCGATGATCCTCGACCTGGTGGCGCGGTTGAAGGAGGAGGGCCGGGTCTCGATCGTCATGATCCTGCACAACTACGTCCACGTCCTGCAGGCGTGCGATCGCGTCAGCATGATCCAGGACGGAGACGATCGCGCTGGACAAGCCGACGGCGGAGACCTCCGTCGAGGAGCTGACGGAGATCGTCGTCAACGAGTACCGCCGCGCGCGCGAAGCCGCCCACGCCGAAGAGGCACGACAGCTGAACGGAGTAGGCCCGCGTCGCTGAGCAGGAGGGCCGCATGCCGCGGACGCTCAGACCCGGCGCGTGCGGTCGGGTTCTGAGAGGTGCGCCTGGTTCTGCTGGCGCTCGCCGCGGATCTGCAGCGCGATGAGGATGACGATCACGTTGACGATCACGCCGATCCCGCCGAACACCACGACCAGGCCGAAGGTCTTGGTGAAGGCATAGTCGGGTTGGTGGCGAGCACAGCAGGGAGTGCAAGGAGGTCATCGCGCGAGGAAGCCTATCAACGTGGCTGGTGGCCAGATAGGCTCTGTCAGGCCCCATTACCGAAGCGAATCCCAGGAGAGGTGCCGGAGCGGTTGAACGGGCGCGACTGGAAATCGCGTGACGGGGGAAACTTCGTCCGAGGGTTCGAATCCCTCCCTCTCCGTCCTCCATGACGTTCAAACCTCCGGGCGGGGTTCGCAGGTCGTCCGTCCCGATCTCTCCGTCCTCACTCCGTGCCCCGAAGGTCGTTGAGCCGCGCGGTATACGAGGCTCGACCTCAGACAGCCGACTCGACCTCATGCCGCGAGCGCGGCGCCCACGGCGCGACGATGGCGCCCCAGTCGCCGTCCTCGATGCGCGCGGGCGCGGTACCGGCAAGGAACTCGCCCAGCACCGCCGCGAGTCCGGCGGGGTCTTCCAGGTGAGGAAAGTGGGCCGCGCGCGGCAGGGTCTCGAAACGGCTGCCGGGAGCGGCGCGGTGGGCGGCCAGGCCGTGGGCGAGGGGGATCGTGTGGTCGCGCTCGCCCCACACGATCAGCGTGGGCATGCCGGCGAGCAGGTACAGCCGGTCGGTTGCGCTGACGCGCTGGCCCTGCGCGTCGATCACTGCGCGCAGCGTATGCAGGAACGCCTTGCGCGCCCCCGGCTGCTCGAGCGGGCGCAGGGCGCGGGCGATCGCCTGCAGGTAGACGCCCTGGCGCGATCCGGACTCGCGCAGCCGATCGCCCGAGCGGCGCAGACCCGAGAGCAGGCGGGGGTGGGCGGCGAGCGAGAGCAGCGCGGCGGCGCCGGGCAGCGTCGCTGAGCGCAGCAGCGGGCTGACCTCGCGGCCCAGACCGCCGGAGGAGACGAGCACCAGGCGCTCGGTGCGCTGTGGGAACTGGTAGAAGAACTGCATCGCCACACCACCCCCGAGCGAGTGCCCGACGATCGTGGCCCGCTCGACGCCGACCACGGCCAGCAGGTCGCGGATGCTCGAGGCGTGCGCGCCCAGCGAGTAGTCCCCGCGCGGGGTGGCGGAGTCGCCGTGGCCGATCAGGTCGGGGGCGATGACCGTGTACCGGTCGGCAAGGCTCAGCGCGACCTCGCGCCAGTGGCGCGATGAGTTGACCATCCCGTGGATCAGCACGACCGGAGGCCCGCTGCCGGCCATGTGGTAGATCACGCGGTGGCCGTGCAGCCGCACCTGCCAGGCCTCGAAGTCGTCGTGGTGCTCGAGCACGATTGACCCAAGCTACACGCTCGGCCGGGCGGCGGTCTGGGCGGGGGCGTCTAGACTGGGCTCTGCGCCAGTAGCTCAGCGTCGCGGGATCGGAACTTCCCGCCGGCCGTGTCCGGCCGTCGTGAAGTTTCCGCCCCGCTTGGCCGAGAAGATAGATTTTTGATTTGGTGGGTGCCCAGCCGCAAAGGCGAGCATGGACAACTAAACTGGGCGATCCTGCGCCAGTAGCTCAGCTGGATAGAGCGTCGGTCTACGGAACCGAAGGTCGGGAGTTCGAATCTCTCCTGGCGCGTAAAAAAGCCCCGCAAATCAGCACAATCACGTTTCGGCGAACCTCCCGTAAACGTCAAATATGTCCCGAATATGTCCCGAGAAGTTGCTACAATGGGGGCATGAAGCACCCCCTCCAAGCTCCGAAAAACACCCCTGAACCAGTCTCAAGTCAGCTTCGCCGAGATCAGAATCAGCCCCCGAGCGGCCACGTCTACCGCGTCGAGCGCAAGCGCGGGCCGGTCTGGTACGCCAAGTACAGGCTCCCCGACGGCCGCCAGATTCAGCGCAAGGTGGGGCCGGCCTGGAGCGAGCGGGGGCGCCCGCCGGCCGGCTGCTACACCAAGCGCCTGGCCGAGGACTGGCTGCGCGACGTGCTCGACCAGGCCCGCCGCGGCACGCTCCCGGGCCTCGTGCGCACCGGCGCGACGTTCGCCGACGCCGCCGCCGAGTTCCTGCGCTACGCCGAGCAGGACCGGGCGCTGAAGCCCTCGACGATCCGCGGCTACCGCTCGATCGTCGACGCCTACCTGCTCCCCGCGTTCGGTGAGCGGTCCCTGGAGGACATCTCCAGCGACGACATCGAACTCTGGCGCTCGAACCTTACGAGCGTGCACAGCGAGCGCCTGCGCGAACGCGAACAGGCAGCCGCGCGGGCCAAGGCGTCCACCGCCAAAGACCGCGTGCCAAAGATTCAGCCGGAACCGCCCCGCTCGCTGTCCAACAACTCCAAGAACCGGATCGTCACATTGCTGCACGGCGTGTTCGCGCGTGCCTGCAAGGTGTACGGGCTCCCGCTCAATCCCGTCACGGGCGTAGAGCGCCACCCGGTCAAGCTCGCGGGTGACATCGACGTGTTCAGCCCCGAGGAGGTCTGGGCGCTCGTGCGCAAGGCCGACTCCGAGCAGGACGGCGCGCTCTACCTCACCGCCGCGTTCACCGGCCTGCGCCGCGGCGAGCTGCTGGCGCTGCGCTGGCGCGATGTGGACTTCGCGGGCTCGACCGTGCGCGTGCGCGCGAGCTATGCCGCCGGTGCGCTGACGAGCCCCAAGTCGGGCAAGGTCCGCGCGGTGCCGCTCGCCCCCGAAGTCGCGCAGGCGCTGGCGAAGCTCGCAAAACGCGAGCGGTTCACGAGCGAGGACGACCTCGTGTTCGCTGGCGAGACGGGCTCCTACCTGGACGGCTCTGCCCTCCGGCGCCGCTACAAGCACGCGCTCAAAGAGGCGGCGCTGCGTCCGCTGCGCTTCCACGACCTGCGCCACACTTTCGGCACGCGCATGATCGCCAAGGCCGACATCAGGCGGGTGCAGGAGTGGATGGGCCACGCGGACGTCCAGACGACGATGCGCTACCTGCACTACGCCCCGCGTGAGGAGGACGCGCGGCTGGTGGCCGAGGCGTTCCGGCTGGAGACGGTCAAGGAGCCGGAGGCGGACGGGCACATGGCGGCCTGAGCGTCCCAATACCTCGCATATCCCGCAAATTGCAACAGTTTTGTAGCCCGTATCTCGCACTGGATCGAGGATATGGTTAGGGTGGGCGCCAATCTCATCGGCGCCTTCGAAGAGGTTCCGACGACATCGGGACTCAAGCGGCGCCGAATGTGAGCCCATCGAAGGCGCCACCGAACCGGAATACGACCTCGGCGAAGGCGACCTTTCGACGACGGTGCGCGTGCGGGTCGGGATGAGCAGCGCCGTCGGCTCGCTCACCGACGTCTCGCCGGTGACACCGGTGATCGGTGCGGCCGGCGCGCTCGCGAACACTGTGCCGCCGAGCGTCGCGGGAACGCCGGAAGTCGGCCAGACGCTCACCGCGACCAACGGGAGCTGGTCGGCCACAGGAACCCTCAGCTACACCTACCAGTGGCAGAGCTGCGACCGCTTCGGCCAAGGCTGCGCGAACATCGAAGGCGCCACCGGCGCGAGCTACGCCCCCGTGAGCGAGGACGCCGGTCATACGTTGAGAGTCCAGGTCACGGCCAGCGTAGAAGAACACTCCCGCTCGCGCGCCTCGTCGGTGACCCAGCCGATGGCGACCGCCGGAGCGCCCGTGGTCGAGCAGGCACCGCTGATCGAAGGGACCGCGCTTGCGGGGAGCACGCTGAAGGCCACCTCCGGGCAGTGGTCGGGAGAAGAACCGATCGGCTACTCCTACCAATGGGAGCGCTGCACCGAAGCCGGCGAATGCACCGCGATCGAAGGCGCGACGGCCAGCTCCTACGTCCTCGCTGAAGGCGATGTCGGCTCGACGCTGCGGCTGCTCGTGACGGCGACGAACGGCGCGGGCAGCTCGATCGCGCTGTCCGCCGCGACGGCGAGGATCGATCCGGAAGCGCTCGAGCGGTTCTCCTCACCGTCGATCTCGGGCGTCATCGAGGTAGGCGGCGAGCCTGAAGCCGACCCCGGGATCTGGAGCGGCTCAGGCCCCGTCTCATACGCCTACCAGTGGGAAAGCTGCGACTCGAGCGGCGGCGAATGCTCCCCAATCGAAGGCGCGACCGAAGCGGGCTACGAGTTCATCGAAGGTGATCATGGTCACACGCTGCGCGTCAAGGTGACGGCCACGGGTCCGCTCGGCAGCGAAAGCGCATACTCAGCCGCCACCGTCGCCACTCCGGGGGGCGAAGTGACGGTGGAACAGGCCGAGGAAGCGGCACAGACCACCGACCCCGCGATTCTCGCGCCCTCCACCTCTATCATCCGCGAAGAACAGCTCGTGACCCCCGCGCTCAGCGACGAAGAAGAGCTCACCTCCACGCAGGCGCTGACGAGCTCGTCGGTCTCCAAGGAAGAACCGGGCGAATTCGCGGTCAACACCCCCGATGGCGAACTCGGCCTCAAACCGCTGGAAAGCTCCCCCAAAGCGACTACGCTGCCCACCCTCGTCAACGGCACGGTCGCGCTGTTCGCCAACACCTCGCCGGCGACCGACACGATCATCCGCCCCGACGCCCTGGGCGCCACGGCCGTGCTCAACCTGCGCTCGGCGGAAGCCCCGAAGTCTTTCTCCTGGGAAGTCGGTCTCGGCGCCGGCGAGCAGCTGCAGCAGCTCTCAGATGGCAGCGTTGCCGTGATCAGCACGCCTGAAGAACCCAGCGGCGAATCCGAAGCCGAACCAAGCAAGGAACCGGAAGCAAGGGAAACCGGCGAAGAAGAACCGGAATCAAGCGCCGAAAAAGAAGAAAAAGAACAAGAAGAAGCAGAATCGGAAACAGAAGCCCCGAACGAATCGCCTCCGTCTGCGCCAACCAGCTCGACGACCCCAGCCGAAGTCCCACCCGGCGAGCTGGAACCTCAGAACACCCGCACGCAATACGAATCGGCCACGAGCGCGATGACCGCCGCCGAAGCTCAGTTCGGCACCGCAGCTCTGATGATCATCGAGTCACCGCAGGTCGTCGACGCCCACGGTCACACCGTACCGGCCTCGTTGAGCGTCTACGAAAACACGATCACCATGACGATCAAACCGGACGAAACCACGACATATCCGCTCTTGGTGGACATGTCCGTGGCGGCGCCGAGCGACACGGTGAGCGGCGAACGCGACCCGTTTGGATATGGAATAGGAGAGGAAGCGGAACCCAAGCCAGGCGAACCAAGCGACTTCGCAAGCGAAAAACTCAAGCGCCTGCAAGACGCCGGCAGTCCCCTACACATCCAGACCGCACGGGATACAGTCCCATGGAATCTGCTCAACGGGCGTAACTCAAAAGAAGTTACACGCCTGGACAAGTGGCTTGACAGCATTGAAGCAGACCACCTTACGCCTTACCTGACTATACGTTCTGATTATCGACACGAAGAACCGGGTGTTCCACAGTATCGGACGGCGCTTAGGAAGATTCTCAACCGGTACAAGGGCAGGGTAAAAAGGTGGGGGGCGTGGAACGAGCCAGACCATCCGGGTTTCTTTTATGTTGAAGCTAAGCGGGCTGCCCACTACTGGCAGGCGGCGAAGTCGGTCGCTGTCGAACTGCACTGTAACTGTACTATCGTCGCCGGGGAATTCGCGCAGTACGAAACTGACAGTCAAAATACAAACCGACATGCGAACCGTGTCTATATAAGTAAATATAGAGAGGGCCTCAAATACTTCCCCGAGGCGTGGGAATACAACCACGACCATAAGGCCGATCATCACGCTTGGGAGCGCAATAAAACTCCGCACGTATGGGGATTGCACGATTATGCCGATGTGGTCAACCTCAGGCATACGAACCTTGCGGAATTTGAGCAATTCGCCAAGGGCAAGCTCAGAAATCCACGAATTTGGGTAAGCGAGGCGGGCGTCGAGCTCCACGACGGAGGGAAACCAACCAGACTAGTGAAAGAAAAGGACGAACGGTATGAATACGAACAGCAGACCAAAGCCGCAGAAGCGTTCGTTGGTCTTCGTCGTACTACAGCCCTGCGCGAGAAGATATCTCCAATCGAACGGGTCTACTATTACTATTATGAAGCACCCAGTGAAGAAACGGTAGAAACAAATGCCAACGAATTTGATAGCGGGTTGGTCGAAGCAAAACCCGAAAACAAAGGCAAAAGCCGTGGAGAAGAGCGACCGGCATACTGCTATCTGGCTTACAAAAACCACGACTGCCCGCCTACCGTGACCACGCTGCCTGCCGTCACAGTCAAAGTCAAAGAAGGGACCATCGCTCTAGAGGGGGCCAGCGTCAATTCGCACGGACTCCTGACCACTGTAGATTTTTATGATCAAGAATTAGGTGAAACGTATAAAGCGAGCAGCTCGACTATCGAAGCCGGGAAGGCCATTCATCCGGTGACCGTCACAGGTGAGGAGATTGGTTCTTGTCCGCGGTTCTCGTACTATGCGGTCGCCAGCAACGCGGGCGGCATGGCGGAAGGCAAGCCAGTCGATGAGTTCACTGAATGCGTTTGACGTTATGGTGGTAGCCCGTGTTGGCTCGTATAAATGTCCATCCCAGTGCGCAACTTCCAGGGTTTAGAGTAGTTTAGTGGCTATGCGTAGAACAATCACAATCGTGACGATCATTCTGACCGGATTGGTCGGGGCTCCAGTGGCGGCGGCCCACACAAGTCATAAGCCGCTGTCGAAGTGCCCGCCCAAAAACCAAGAAGTGATTGATGCCGACGCGCAGGCTGTCGTCTACAGTTCGGGTGTAGGGATCTTAGGTTGCGCCTATGGCGCAAAGCGCTCATACTACTTTGGACCGCCTCCTTTCGGCACTGCACAAGGCTCAGGGGGAACGTTCTTGGTGACGCTCGTTGGACCAGTCGTAGCGTACGCTGTGGAGCAAAGCGTTCCATTTGTTTCCGGTCATGACATACACGAAGTCTGGGTTCGCAACCTGCGGACGGGGAAGGTGATCCATCGGATGCCCACCGGGTCTCCATCGGAACCAGAAGACATTGGGATAGGCGATGCCACTTCGATCGTCGTCAAGACTGATGGGTCGGTGGCGTGGATTGTCGGGACGCGTGAACAGCTTGGTACCGTCCAGGTCCGTTCTGCCGATAAGACCGGCAGTCATGTGCTGGCGATCTCGCCGGAAATCGCTCCGTACTCGCTCGCGTTGGCGGGCAGCACGCTGTACTGGACGCAGGGCGGCGAGCCGATGTCGGCGACGCTAAATTGAGATGGCCTGTTACCGGGGGTGACCATGCGCCAAATAACTATTGTCACGACAGTCATATTGGCCAGTCTCCTGGCCAATGCTCCGACGGCAGCGGCCCATACGCGCTACAAGGCGTTGTCGAAGTGCCCTCCCAAGAACGAAGGAGTGGTGGACGCCGACGTACAAGCTGTGGTCTATAAAGCGAGCACTGGAATCTTCGGGTGTGCCTACGATGCGAAGCACGCATACTATCTTGGCCCATCGCCATACGGGAGCGCACAGGTCTCGGGCGGGACATTCTCGGAGACGCTCGCTGGACCTGTCGTTGCATATGCAATAGAACAAACTAATCCAGTTTTCTCTAGGCATGAAATATATGAAATCTTGGTTCGCAATCTACGGACAGGAAAGATAATCCACAGAGCTCCCACTGGGTCTCCCTCCGAACCAGAAGACATCGGCATAGGTGATGCCACTGCGATTGTTGTCAAGAGCGATGGGTCGGTGGCATGGATTGTTCACACTCGTGAACAGCTCGGAGGAGTTCAGGTCCACTCGATCGACAGTGCGGGAACTCGCGTGCTCGCAGTGTCGCCGGAAATCGCCCCCAAGTCTCTCGCGCTCGCTGGCAGCGCGCTGTATTGGACACAGGGCGGCAAGCCGATGTCGGCGACGCTGAATTGAGGCGCAGCGTCGATCATGCGATCACATGGGTATGTGTGGGGCTTGGTTCTCGCTATCGCTATCGTGATCGGCGTCAGCGGTTGCGGTGGCGCTTCTGCCGGGAAAACAGGCGCATCAGCCCATGTGCGAGCCGCAAAAACCGCGCCCGCCTATAGGGTCGGCCAGTACTGCCTGCCGAGTAGGGAGGCGAAGTATCGTGCGGCGGGCTTTACGTGCGGGAAGCACCATCTGGCGCGACGCTGAGCGAGGCTCCAGATCGCCAGTGGGTTGCTCCACGCGGTCGGACCGGTGTGGTCGGTGTTGCCGGACACGGCTTGCTCGACATCATCGTGAGAGGCTTCGCAGGGCGGCGGCGAAGACGACGATCCCGGCGCCCGAGATCGCGACCCCCCGGCGATGGTGTGGGCGATGCTCGGCATGGTGCGCCTCGGTGCGCGCTCGGGCTACGCGATCAAGCAGGCCGCGGACGCCTCCACGCGGTTCTTCTGGCCGACCTCGCTCCGCTCGCGCAGGTCTACCCCGAGCTCGCGCGACTCGTTGACGCGGGGTTGTTGACTCGCCGTGAGGACCCTCACGGCGCGCGTGAGCGCTTCGCGTATGAGCTCACCGAGCAGGGTCACGCGGCGTTGTTCGCGTGGCTGTGCTCCAGCCACGAGGCGTCAACGCAGTTTCGCGACCAGGGTGTGCTGCGGCTCTTCTTCGCCGATGCGCTGGCCGGCGAGGACCAGCTGGCGTTGGTGCGGCGCCTGCGCGAGCGCGCTCGCCGCAGCGGCGATCACATGCGTGAGGAGATCCTCCCGCTCGCCGAGACGCTGCAGGAGGCCGGCACGGGCTACCCGGCGCTCGTCGCGCGGCTCGGCGCCGACACGTATGCGTTCGTGGAGCGGTGGCTGGCAGAGGTGGAGGGCGAGCTGGCGTTGTAGCGCGCGGCTTGGGGTGCGGAACGCAGATGCGTGTCGTGGAACCTGTCGCGTCCCGCGTCAGCTTCCACGACAGGTTGGGTTCCTGGTAGGTACAGGGCTTTCTGGTGTTGCGGAGCGGGTTTTGCCGTGCTTGTGGTGGTGTCGTGCGCGTGGTGGGGGGCCGTCTGACCGGTCCCCTCTGCGATGGTCCCGGTCAGACGGCCCGCGAGCGGCCTGCGGCTGAGCGCCGCGGTCGAGGAGTAGCGGAGGGCATGCGGCCCCGACGAACGGCAAACGGCAAGGCAGGGGAATCCAGCTTGCGCTGGCTTCCCCTGCCTGCGCACATGACTGTCATGTTTGACAGTCATGTGATGGTGGTGTAGTGTGCGGTGGGTGATGTGGTGTTGTCCGTGCTTGGAGGTTGGTCGTGGCTGATCGTTCGCGTGGTGTGCTGGGCCGTGCTTCGCGGGGTGTTCTCGCTGAGATCGATGACAAGCTCTCCGTGTTGGAGGGCGAGCTGGCCGGTTATGACGGTTTGCTGGCGGAGCGAGACCGGTTGCGTGCCGCGCGCGCCGCGTTGACGGGCGAGGGGCATGGCGCGCGCCAGATCACCCGCGAGGATGTCGCGGCTTATCTGGCTGAGCATGGCCAGTCGCGCCCAGGGGTGATCGCGCAGGCTCTCGGTGTGCCTCTAGCGACGGTCTCCTCGCATCTGTATCGGGGGAAGCACACTTTGTTCGTCAGCCGCGAGAAGGGCTGGGATCTACGCGAGCGACCCAAGCAGCCCGCGCAAGGTGAGACGCCAGGGAAGACCAAGTGAGATGCGCCATCGTCCCCATCCGTGCTCGTGGATGGCGTGCTGTCGCGTCGCGGTCCTCAAGGGTGCGTCGTGGCGAGCAACAAGAAACCCCACGGAGGTGGGGCCGCTTCGAGCGTCGAACCCGGGGCCACTGCAAGTGGCGACACTCACGTGGGAGGACACGAGCGCGGGATATGTCCTGCTGGACTCGCTGACTCTCTCGGAAGAGGTCGGTGGGCTCGCCCGGTTCCTGTTCGAGGATTTCGCGCACTACTTCAGTACGCGTAAGGCCCGCGAGCAGTTCTGTCTGTTGATCGTCGATGAGTTCTCCAGTCTCGCTGAGTCCGCGGATATGGCCGCCCGCGTGGAGAAGGCCAGGGGTTTTCACACGAGCCTCGTGCTGGCGCCCCAGGTCGTGGAGGGCATGGGCGGAACCGTCGAGACGGCCAGGATCCTCGGGTCGGTGGACACCGTGATCGCCCATCGGGTCAACACCCCTGATGAGATCGTCGCGCTCGCGGGCACACGCCAGACCCCCAAGCTCCATACCAGGATCACCGAGAATGGCCTGACCCGCGAGGGCTCGATCCATCTCGAGCACGAGCTGAAGATCGACCCGAACAAGGTCAGGGGTCTTGAGCCGGGCGCGGCGTACATCATCAGCCGCGGCCGCGCGATGCGAGCACAGGTGCTGCGGGCGCCTGATGTTCGTGGAGAGCTGCCCGAAGCGTGCGCCGCCCGGGCCGGCGAAAAAAACTTGCGAGCAGGTTGTCCCGTGTCGGGCGGTTCGTCGGAGAAGGGGGTAGGGACACTCCCGTTCTGAACCCCAAACACAAGGAGACGATCTCGTCATGAGCTCTCGTTTGACCCTCTGGCTGTCCTCGCTTCCCGTCCTTGCGCTGTATGCCGCGACTGTCGTGCTCGAAGCGCCGGTGATCTTCGCGCGCTGGCTGTTGGCGCTCGCTGGTGCGGCGCTCGTGCTGCTCGTGCTCCACCATTCCGTCACTGGCGCCAGCGGTCTCGCGCCGCTTGCATTGATCCCGACGGCATGGTCGGTCGTGGCGTTGATCACGCCGTTCGGTGGGGGCTGGTGGTGGCGGGCGAACCTCGGCGGACGTGAACCGTCAGAGCGCGAGCGCACCGCCTATAACGACGCGCTCGACCTCTTGCGCCATCGCACGCTGATGCCGCTGCGTGAACCCTCGGGCTGGTTCGTGCTCGATGATCCCCAACTGGACGCCGCGGTGTGCGGCAACACCCTGATGCTCTCCCGTGGCCTGTTGGAAAGCGATCATCTCCCGGCCGTGCTCGCGCACGAGCTGGGACACCTCGCGAGCCGACGGCAGGCTCACGGCCGCGCTGAACCGGCTGGTCATACACGCGCCCCCGAAGCCCGCCGAGCGCGAGCAAGCCAAGCAACGGACGCTGATCCTCTCAGACGATCGCGCGCTGCTGACGGTCACGATCCTCGGCTCCCTGCTGTGGGTGTTGCGCAAGACGATCGTGTTCGCCAAAGGCGGTCTGGGACTGCGCGTGACCGCGCCGTTCTGGGGTTCGCACTGGCGCGAACGCGAGTACACCGCCGACCGGTTCGCGGCCGGTCTCGGCGAGGCCGATGAGCTCGCCGACTTCCTTGAGGTCCACGCCCTCATGCACGACCACCCCGTCCCCTTCGTATGGCTCACCGAACACACCCACCCCCCAACAGAGCTACGCATCGACAAGCTCAGAAACGCAACCGCACACCACGCCCCGCCGCCATCGCCGGGCGGCGCGATACCGCCCGCGGCACCGGACACCCGGCCGCTGACAGCGTGAAGGAGCCGGTTCTTCGAGCACCCCTGCGTGACGCCGGTCATCGCCACCGGCCGGCGCCACGCAGATGTCCAGCAAACCATCAAGGAGACCCTGATGCGACCGTTCACCACCAACCTTCTCCCCCCATCCACGAAAGGCGCGGCACGCGCGGCCATCGCCGGCCGTCTGCGCCGCGCGCGCGGCATCCAGGATCAGGAGCGCGCGTTCACGCCCCTGATCGACGCGAAGGCCGCCAGCCGCCTGCTCGGCGTCCCCCACACCTGGCTGCTAGCTCAGGCCCGCGAAGGGCGCATCCCACACCACCGGCTTGGGCACTACGTGCGCTTCAACCCGGACGACCTGAAGGAGTGGCTGGCGGAGACACGCTCCGGTGTGGGAGGCAGAGCGAAATGGCACGCTTGACGACGCTGGTCGAGCTGACAGTAGTCCCGGTTGACAGTCCGCGATGCTGGATGCCTGACGAAAGGCCGAAGCATACGAGCTCGTACTACGCCTGGATCGTCGGGGGCCTCGACCTTTTCTACGCGCTCGTTACGCATAATGTCGAGGTGATCAAGGTCTCGACCGCCTTCGAGGCCTCGCTGGTCCGGGAAGCGAGGCTCCCGGAGCCGATCGGTAGCCTTGCATCGCGTGATGCCGGCATTCTCAGAGGACACTTCCGAGGCGTCTCCGTCCGGACAGAGCCCTCTTTGGCGGCTGGCCTGGTCGTGGGTTGCCGGACCAGCCGCCGCCGACGACGACGGGCTCGTTAGCGCATGCGTAGACCTGTACGCCACCGACTACGGGACGTGGGGCCCGAGGGGTCCTAAGCCAGGAGAGCCGGTGCGCATCCCCGAATCGCGTTTTCGGTCTCTCATCGATGACTCCACAGTCGGCGTGGCCTGTGCGCACGCTAACGGTGAGCTTGCCGGCTACTGCGTGGCAGCGTATATAGAGTTACCCGAGGGTCACGAGATTGCTGGCGGTCAGCGCCTGGCGTGGGTGTCACAGCTTGTGGTCCGCTCTACCTACCGCAGGAACCGCGTTGCGACGACACTGCTCTATAGCATCTGGCAATTCAGCGACTGCTACGCGTGGGGTCTCGTCACCGCCAGCCCATTTGCTGTGCGAGCGTTGGAGACGGCGACGCGGCGCCCCTGTCGAGCGGCCTTGATTACGACCAAGGGTGCAAGACTGTTGGACAAGATCGCTCAGCACGTCAGCTACGTTCCTGAGACGCTCGTGAGGGATCGCGAATTACTCCGACCTCGCGTGGACACCAAATTCTTCATTAGTCATGATGCGATTAGTGAAATGCGAAAGGGTGCAGCTCGCAGTAATCGGCCGTGGCCGCTCGGCGATCTTGACGAGGGACAGGAGTGGTGTGCCTGCACCTTTAGAGAGCAATCGCCGAGCGCGCTTGGAGACCGACAGCTAACCGACCTGCTTACGGGCGCCGATGGCATCTGGATGCAGGCTTATGAACGTATGACCCTTAACAGTAATCACCGGTGGCACAGGTATGAGGAGAAGGAGGTCGAACGAAATACTCAGCCTAGCTGCGGTGCAACCAGGCTCTCGTATATTGGATGTCGGCTGCGGCGACGGGAGGCATGTCGCAAGGTTCGCAAGCCGTGGCTACGCTGTGGTGGGCGTCAACATTGCACGACGCCTTATCGACCGAGCGAAGCGGCGCTGCGCTGCAGATGATGCATGCTTTGAAGTAACTGACGCACGCAGACATCTACCCGAGGGTCCGTTCGACCTTGCGATCTGTCTTTACGACGTCATCGGCTCGTCGGCCGTCGCCGACGATGACCTAATGATGCTTCGGAACGTCGCGCGAGTGCTCAACTCCGAAGGATGGCTTGTGCTGAGCTGCATGAACGCTTGCTCTACGCTGGCGCAGCTACCAGCTGATCACAGCCCAAGCACGATCACCGAGTTCATAGCGGCTCTTGAGGCCCTGCCACCCTCACCAACGATGGAGCATAGCGGCGCGGTCTTCGATCCAAACCTGCTTCTGAATTATCATGGTGTTTTCTACCGCAAGGAGCAATTCCAAGGTGATCAACGCCATCTGCCTGCCGAGCTGGTCGTACGCGACAGGCGCTTCACCGTGCTCGACGCACGCGACTTTGTGACTCGCGCCGGCTTCGAGATTGTCGAGATCCGACCTGTCCAGGCCGGGCATTGGGACAGGATGCCGGCTCTCACTGAGGATGACGAGCGTGCTAAGGAGTTGCTCATCGTCGCCCGACGATTGCCCGACACGACTCACGCCACAGCGGAACGCTAGATTGACGTCAATGCGCTACCTTGCCCACCGATGCTTGCTGCTCTCAGCGCCAACGCCCAAACGGCGATTATTGCTGCGGCGGCATCAATAGTCGCTGCAACCGTCGCCGCAGCGGCAGCAACTTACTCGTCGCGTATCCGCATCCGAGAGATTCGCCTCACCTATGAGCAGAAGCTCCATGAGAACTACTTGGCTAGCGCTCGCACGTACACTACCACGATTATATCCCCTTGAGTATCGCTCTGACCCGTCTCTCGACAGCCTTTGTGGGATTTCGCGATGGCCTGGCTCCTGACACACGCGAGCCGGAGCCCGGATCGACCAGTGCCTTTACGGCGGAAGTCAATGCGTTTATCGTAACAATCTCGGAACTCGCGAACCGAGGAGCAGATGCGTTCCTTACAACTGACCTCGAAGATGAACTCATCTCTCTCAAGACCTTCCTGGAACGATCCATCGAAGCAGCGACATCCATCGCGAACATCGTGTTGCAGTACCGGTTTGGACTTGGTGGACTGTCAGGCTCCGCCAATCACGAAGTGACTAGACCCCTCATGCGCGAAGCGTACAGATTCTCACACCTTTCCGTCAGACTGCCCGGCATGCGCGCGAGCTATCAAATCGAGAAGCTACTGGCAGCACCGCTGAATTCCATAGAGTTCGAGCGGCGCATGGTGGAAGACCTCGCGACGATCAAGACACGTATCAAGGAAATTACGCTCGGGGCACACGCCGGACCCTCTTGAACGATACGCCGCAACTCGCCAATAAGATCATTGGGGACCAAGCCTCGCACATCACCTATGTCAGAGGCAAAGGGTGCGTGTGTCGCGTCTCCATCGGCACCCGTGAGCGGCTGGCTCGGTACCACATCTTCATTGTAAGTACCTACGGCGGGACCGGCGCTTACAGCCCGGTGTTCTCCGTGGCTGGCGCGCTGCGCGCGCAGCTGCTCCGGGCTCGGGCGCTTACCGCCTGCACTCAGGGGGTGCGTGTGCTGGAGTTCACTGGGGGACGCTGGTGTGGGCGGGCTGGTTGAGGCCAATACCTCGCCCGCGAGGGCGAGGAACATGAGTACAAGCGCCCGCCCGCGAGCGCTTACGGCAGACGGGGTGGACCTACGGCTGTCCCACGGTGGCGGTGGGTTGCATCGCCTCGCGCAGCGCCAGCGCCTTGATCGCGTCGCTGGCGTTCTGTGGCGTGTCCTCGATCTTGCCTTCGCGCCAGGCGGCGGCGAAGTCTGCCGGCGTGCGGCCGGTGCGGGCTTGGAACTCCTGCGTGCGTGCGTCCAGGTCGTGGGGCTGCTCGTGGGGCGCAACGAAGCTGTCCAGGATCCGCTTGACCTCGTCGGTGGGGATTCGCAGGGCGGTCTTGCCGACGCGGATCGCACGGATCTCCCCGCGCTCGATCTGGTTGTAGACCGTGCTCTTGTCCAGGCCGAAGTGCTCGGCGAAGTCTTTGATCTTCCAATACTGCCCGTCGAAATCGGCCATCGTGCGCCTCTCGCTCAGCTACGAACTAAGCCTAGCATGAGTATCGACAGAATCGACGTAATCGACGAGGTTGCTGGTTCTCCCCGGCTTGCTCTGGTAGAACCGCGCGGTGTCGCACGTCAGCACGTTCGTCTCTCGCCGCTTTGAGGAGCTGCATGCGCTCCTGAACGCCCGCGGCTACCTGCTGGACTTCAGCGGCCGGGAGCTCCCCGCGCTGGGAAGACGATCCTCCGCTGGGGCTCGTCCACATGCGTGCGGTGCTGCTGCCCGGCGCCGATGAGGACGAGGACGCTGACCCCGACGAGCGAATCAGCTTCACGCTCACCGAGCGCTGGTCCGAGCACCCGGTCGGCGAAGCCCAGGAGCGGGAGGGCCTGTATCTGGGCGCGTACACCTACCACGGGCAGGCCGGCGTCGCCCGGGTTCGTTACGAGTTTGATCCCGACGGCCACCCAGAGCTCCCGTATCACCGCCATCCGCCGGGGGAGCCCGATCACGTCCGCCAGCCAGCCGGACCAACTTCGCCCGAAGCCGTGCTCGGCGACCTTGAGGCCCTGATCGCCGCCGAGCGTGCCGCCGGGCGCCTGCGCACGGGCGCCGCGTTCGGCCAATTTGGAAGGCCGCGACCCTTGCCGCGCCTCACCCACCCAAACCGTGTCCCGAAATATGTCCCGAACTCCGCAAATCTGAGGTCACTTGGGACACTTTTAGGTGCCATAAAATGGCTCTACAGAGCCAAAAGCACGGCATCCTGAGCAACTACGGAACCGAAGGTCGGGAGTTCGAATCTCTCCTGGCGCGTTGCGATGACTCGTGATCAGAGAGGCGCCGTGCGCTCGGACAGCCATGCGAGGATTTCGTCGCTCGCGGCCTGCCCGGCGGCGATGCGCTCGACCATCGGCACATCGACCTCCGGCAGCTCCCCGCTGAGCGCGGAGCCGTTGATTTCCAGGAAGAGCGTCGTCAACAGGAACGCGGTGCGCTTGTTGCCGTCCGGGAGGGGGTGATTACGCGCCAGGCGCTCGAGCAGGATCGCGGCCTTCTCATGCAGCGTGGGGTAAACCTCCACGCCCCCGAACCCTGCGCGGGGGGCGGCGAGCGCCGACTGGGCGAGGCCGACGTTTGGAAGATGGGCGATCTGCTCGGGCGTGGTGCCGAGGATTCGAGCGGCGACTTCGCAGAAATCGCCGAACTCCGGATAGTTGATCGCCACGGGCTACTTGCCCAAGCGGCGCAATGTCTCTTTATGTTCCTCAGCAAGCCGGCGAATCCGCTTGGCGCGCTCCTCGTCGCTGCCGGGAAACCCGCTTACGAGTTTCGCACTGCTCCGCTGGTGCAGGCGCCTTCGGGGGCGCCGAGGATGGCTTAGGTCGCGCTGCGCTCATATACGCATTGTAGTCGCCGCGTCTCGCCCCCCAAACCATGTCCCGAAATATGTCCCGAACTGCGCAAATCTGAGGTCACTCGGGACAGTTTCAGGTGCCATAAAACGGCTCTACAGAGCCAAAAACACGGCATCCTGGGTCACTACGTAACCGAAGGTAGGGAGTTCGAATCTCTCCCGGCGTGTGGACGGGGGCCGCGAGCCGGCTCGGCGTCTGTGTGGGACCGGCGCACTCATGCGAGGATGCCGGCCATGGATCGCGCTCCCCTGGTCACGCTCCCCGCTGCGCTCGCCCCCGCGGGCCCTGGCCCGGCCGCGCGGGCAGGGGAGGGCGCGCGCTACGTGCTCGGCATCGACGGCGGGGCCACCAAGACGCTCGCTGCCGTGCTCGATATGAAGCGAGAAGCGTTGCACCTCGGCCACGGCGGTCCCTCAAACGAGGACGCGGTCGGCACGCGCCTGGCCGTCAAGGCGCTGCTCGACGCCACCGATCAGGCGCTCGCGGCAGTGGGCATCGCCCGGGCGCAGCTCGCCGGCGCCGTGATAGCGGTCGCCGGCACCGACACCGACTCGATCGACCGCCACCTACACGAAATGCTGGCCGACGGCTGCTCGGAGCGGTGAGGACTGGATCGTCGTCAACGACGTCGTCGGCGCGTGGGCCACGGCCACCGCCGCGCTCCCCGGCGTGGGCGTCATCTCCGGGACGGGCTCCAACGTCTTCGGCGTCGGACAGGTGGGCGCCGAGATACGCTCGTGGCGGGCCGGAGGCTGGGGGCACCTGCTCGGCGACGAGGGCTCGGGCTACTGGCTGGGCGCGCGGTCGATCGTCGCGGCTCTTCACGACCGCGACGGCTCCGGTTCGCCAACCGGCCTCAGCGAGGCTGCCCTGCGGTTCTTCGGCGCTCGCACGCTGGAGGCGCTCGCCGCGAGCGTCTACACGACGCCGCTGACCAAGGGCGAAGTCGCCGCCTTCGCAATCGAGACCTCGCGCCTGGCCGGAGAGGGCGACGGGGTCGCTTGCAAGCTCTACCTGCGCGCGGCCGGCGAGCTCGGCGAGCAGGTCAGGGCAGTCGTCTCTCACACGGGCCTCGCCGGCGCCTTCCCGGTGGGGCTGATCGGCAGCGCGTTCCGAGCCGGCGAGGTCTTCGTCTCGCCGCTCACAGACGCCATCCGCGCTTTCGCGCCCGAGGCCGACATCTTCCCGGTCGAGATGGCCCCCGTCGGCGGCAGCCTCCTGCTGGCCGCGCGCGCCTGCGGACTGGAGGGGGCGATCTCCGTCGATGAGCTCGCGCGGCTGATCGACGGCGCGAGCTGACGCAGACAGCCGAGTGCACTGGCTCGGGCCGAGGCCGACGGCGCCGGCTGGCCCGCGCCTGGGGTTGACGGTGTTGGCCGGCGCGGTCCGGACATGGGGTTTGGCGGTTTTGCAGGTTGATTTGCAGCCCGCGCCAGCCGGTCTTCCACCGCGGATTCTTCGCTAGCCTGACCACATCGAACGGGCCCGGCGCCTGTTTGCAGAACTGACCGATGTCCTCTCGCCTCGCTCACCGGCTCGCGTCGCGCACGCCGCTCTTTGCCCTGGCCGCCCTGGCCTGCGCGCTGGCCCTCGCGGCCTCCGCGCCGGTCTCGGCCTCCGCTGCGTCTGGCTACCCAACCGCCGCCACCCGCCCTGCGCGTATCGCCGAGCCCTCCGAACTGGCCCACACCGCGGCCTCAGCCCCCACCGGCGGTTCCTCGGCCCCGATCTCCGGCTCGGGCTCGGCGCCGACGTCTGGGTCGGGCTCCTCCAAACACTCCAAGCCCAAACCCAAGCCCAAGCCCGTGCTGCACGGGGATCCCGCGCGCGCGGTGGTCGCGTTCGAAGCGATGCAGCACGCCTACTACATCCCCGGCTCGGGTCTGTATCAGGGTGAACCGTTCTCGTTCCTGTGGCCCTTCTCGCAGGCGCTGGCGGCGACGGTGACGATGTCGCACGTCAACGGCATCGCCAAGATCCCCGGCCTGACCGCCACGTTTCAGCGAGAACTCAATGCGCGCCTCGTCGGCCTGAAATCCTACCTGGACACAAACAACTCCGGTCAGCCCGAAGGGACGTTCACGAGCACGCTCGCGGCCTTCGACGGAACCGTCGCGCCGCCCGCCGGCCCGGGCGGGGCCAAGTACTACGACGACAACGAGTGGGTCGGGATCGAGCTCGTGCGGATCTACGAGATGACCCACTACGCCGCCACGCTCGGCAGCGCCGAGGCGATCATGGCGTTCGTGGTGGCCGGCTGGTCCGCCAACCCCGAATACGCATGCCCCGGCGGGGTCCCGTTCTCGAACGCGTTCGAAAACAACGAACGCAACACCGTCACCGACGGACCCGCCGTCGAGCTCGCGTCAAGCTGTACGAGCTGACCCGCAACGCCCAGTACCTGCAATTCGCCGAACAGGCCTACGAATGGATGCGCCGCTGCCTGCTGCAGTCAAACGGCCTGTACGCCGACCACATCGGCGCGCACGGGAAAGTCGAACCCGCGGAGTGGAGCTACAACCAGGGTTCGATGATCGGGGCCGGCACGCTTCTCTACCAGGCCACCCACAACAGCGGCTTCCTCTATGAGGCCCGTCAGACCGCGAAGGCGGCGCTGGCCTACTACACACCTGAACGGCTCGGCTCGGAAAACCCGTTCTTCGTGTGGTCTACTTCCGCAACCTGCTCTATCTCGACTCCGTCACCCGCGACCCGCCCGGGCCGGCGATCGCCCAGGCCTACGTCAACTACGCCTGGGAGCATTTGCGCCTCTCCGACAATGTCTTCGTGTTCGGCTCGCCGGCCGTCCTCACAGCTGCTCTACCAGGCCGCGGTCGTGCAGATCTACGGGCTGCTCTCCTCTTCGCCGCGCACCTACTTCTGAGCGACGACCGTATCGTCCACGGGCGTAACGGCGCCGAGCGTTTGAACGAACGCGTCGACGACATCGGGGTCGAACTGCGTCCCCGCGCACGCCCGCAGCTCCGCGATCGCCTCGGCGGGTGCGACGGCTGGGCTGTAGGCGCGCTCTGTCCTCATCGCGTCGTAGGCGTCGCACACGAAGATGATGCGCGCGCCCAGCGGGATCTCATGCCCGCGCAGCCCGTCCGGGTAGCCGCCCCCGTCGAAGCGCTCGTGGCTGGAGCGCACCAACCGCGCGACCGGGCGCAGCGCGCTGGCCGCCATCAGGATGCGCTCACCGAGGATCGTGTGCCGGCGCATGAACCGCCACTCCTCCTCATCCAGCCGATCGGGCTTGCTCAGGATTGCGTCGGGGATCGCGATCTTGCCGACGTCGTGCAGCTCCGCCGCGCGCGCGAGCACGTCGAGCTCCTCACCGTCCAGGCCCAGTCGCCGACCGACGGCGAGCACGAGCGCTCCCACCCCCCGCTGGTGGGCGCGCAGGTCCGGGTAGCGCTCCTGAAAGGCCTGCAGCAGCACATCGCGCAGCGCCAGCACTGCGCCGCTTTCGCGCGACTGGTCCTTGCGCTGATACAGGCGTTGGTCGGCGAGCTGCAGGATCGCCGCCGGTTCGTCGGCCTCACCGGGAATGCTCACCTCGCCGTGGGCGGCGCCGATCGCAAAGCCCGGGCCGTGCTCGGAGAGCGCCGCAACGCTCGCCCGCTCGAGCTCGTCCACGCCGGCCGCCGAGCCGGCAAACAGCACGCAGAACTCATCGCCGCCCATGCGGTAGGCCGTGCCGTTGGGCGCCACGCTGGCGCCCAGCTTGTCGCTGAGACGCGCCAGCAGCGCATCGCCGGCGGGATGGCCGAACGTGTCGTTGTAGCGCTTGAACCCGTTCAGGTCATACATCATCAGCCGCCACGGCTCGCTCGCCCGAGCTATGTGGCAGGCGATCTGCAGGTCCTCCATCAGCTGGCGGCGGTTGCCCAGCCCCGTCAGCGGGTCGGTCAGCGCCAGACGGCGCGAGCCGATCAGCATCCTCAGGTTCTCGCGCACCGTGAGCATCAGCCGCACGCACACCGCGAGCACGGTCGCGATCGCCAAGATCAGCGCCGGCGCGGTCAGCTGGCGGTGCAGGTTGCCGTATACGAACACGCCGAGCGCGGCCAGCAGCGACAGCGCCGGTACGAGCACCAGCCGCCAGTCCTCGATCCGCCGGCGCGCCATGCGCGGCCACGGCGTCCAGGCGGCGACGGCCAGCAGCACCGCGGCGGCCGGCCACAGGCTTTCGAGCCACGTGTTCGCCCGGTAGGCGCCGGTCGCGGTCTGATACAGGTAGATAGAGTCGGCGATCGCGGACAGCAGCATGCTCGCGGCGATCAGCAGCCACCCCCGCCCCGGCCGCCAGCCGGTCATGCCGAGCGCGCCGATCGTGAATATCAGCAGCAACGTGTCCCCGATCGGGTAGGCCAGCGAGACCACGAGCGAGGCGGTGTCGCCGCTGGCGGCCGCGAGGATCGGGGGCAGCACCAGCGCGGCCGCCAGGCTGGCGGCGGCCAGGCCGGCGATCAACCCGTCCAGCCACATGCCGATCCGCAGCTCGCGCAGGTGCGCGCCGACGAGCAAGGTCAGGGCGACGTACATGCACGGGTACATCGCCAGGTACAGCCCGTCGGCGGGGGTGACGCCGGCGGCGGCTTCGCCGGGGCCTTCGACGAACAGTGTGAAGTACAGTTCGCCGAGGCTCCAGCACAGCAGCCCGGCGCCCATCGCCAGCCATGCGGCGCGCTGGGCCTTGACGAGGACCGCGCGGGCGATCACGGCGAACGCCGCGCCGAACATCAGCGCGTTGTAGACGTCGTCGTCGAACAGCGCGTTTGTGCCCGTTCCCCCGAGGCCGAGGGTCGTGTGCAGGATGAGCACCCCCAACCCTCCCAACAGACAGGCCAGGAACAGCATCGGTTGGGTCGTTCGGGCTCGCATCGCTGGGCGGCGGCTTCTGTCTTCTACATCGGCCCGAATAGGGGACTTCCTGAATGTGCGCGAGGATGGTTCCTACATATGTGGTGCGCACATACGGGGTGGTGGGACTTGGCGGTGGCACATACGGTGGTGGGACTTCCGATGTCGAGCATCGGGTCGGACGGCGCGCAGGGGTCTACGACGCGCGCAGCGATGCGAGCGCGCCGCTGACGAACCGCTTGGGCTTGCGCTCGTACAGGCGCTCGCCCTCGCGCAGCGCGCGCTCGCGCAGGCGCATCCGGCGGCGCCCGATCGCTCGCAGCAATCGCCTGCGGGTACGGCGGTGGCGCTTCAGAGGCTCATGCGAGCCCACCCGTTCGGCCAGTACCATCAGGTCGTGCTCCTCGCCGAGCAGTTCCCCGAGCGCGTCCGCTCGGCGGGCCGGCTTGGCGAGGAGGCTGCTCGGCCGGTCCTGGACGTCGAGAGCTTCGAGGGCGTAGCGCAGATCCTTGACATGTTTGCGCCACTTGTGCATCGCCCTTGAGCCGGACTTGCGCCGAGCGGCGCGGCGGCGGGTGCGCCCCGCACGGTAGATGTGCTCCAGACCGGGTCTTATGAGCCTGTCCGCGGGGCGATCCGCCAGCCTCCACTTCGTCACGCGCGCGCGCAGGGCGAACAGTTCCTCTGAGACCTCCTCGCGGGTGAGTGCGTCTCCCAGCGCCCGCGCCGTGGCGGCGTGGCGCTCCGCGCGCAGGTGCTCGCGCAGCTCGATCACGCCGCGGCGGCGCCCCAGCTTGCGCGGGTGGCGGCGGATGAGCTGCTCGAGCGTGTCCACCATCACCTCGGCGTCGCGCGCGCCCGCCAGCCGCTGCCCGGCGTCGCGCAGAACCGCGCGCTCGCGCCTCGCGCGCTTTGCGCCGATCTCGCCCTCCAGCAGTCGCATCAGCGCGCGCAACCGCTTGAGCGCCTTGCGCGTCTCGTGAATCGCCTTCTCCGGCGCGATCGAGGATTCGCCGCGCAGCAGCTCGATCGCGAGGTCGAGCTGGCCGAGCGCTATCTGCTTCAGGCCGTGCGCGGTGCTCTCGCTCATCAGCAGCCCGAACCGCCGCTCGGCGTCGGGCAGCCTCGCGCGGGCGGCGCGACGCTCGCGCTCGGCCCTGGCGATGGCGGCGATGCCCACACTCACACCCACGAGCACGCCCGCGGCGAGCGCCCTGTGCAGCCCGCGCGCGAGAATAGGGCGATGCCCAGCCTTCCGAGCGCCCAGTGGTGGACGGTGCGCCGTGCGGCGAACCGTAAGCCGGCGACGTATCGCTGTCCGATCTGTGGTCATCATCTGCCCGCTCTCAGCGAGCATATGCTGATCGCGCCAGAGGGGGACTCCAGGCGCCGCCGCCACGCGCACACCGACTGCGTGCTCAGGGCACGTGCCGCGGGGCGGTTGATGTTAAAGGACGAGTGGCTGCGCACGCAGCCGCGTTCCCCGTCGCTATGGCGGCGCCTGCTGCGACGGGGATGACGCCGCGCCGGCTCAGCCGCCCCAGACGTGCACGTCGTCGGGGTCGACGCGGATGATCACGCGCTGTTCGCCCGGCTGGCGAAACGGGTAGGTGTCCTGCCCGAGGTACTTCTTGGCCATCGCGTCGATGTGCTCG
The DNA here is from genome assembly GCA_963839965.1 of uncultured Solirubrobacterales bacterium. Classification (GTDB taxonomy): domain Bacteria; phylum Actinomycetota; class Thermoleophilia; order Solirubrobacterales; family Solirubrobacteraceae; genus Palsa-744. The sequence goes on along the minus strand of CAWIWX010000002.1, from coordinate 328,512 downwards.
TCGGCGCCCTCGTGGGTGCGCTCGGCCACATGCCCGCGGATCGAGAGGTACTCGTAGGGGTTCTCCATGTTCTGCACCGTCAGAGTCACGCGCGGGTCGCGCTCCAGGTTGCGCGGCCAGGCCCGTCCCTCGGCGGTGTTCAGCACCGGCCGGCCGTCCTGCAGATCCACCCACACGGGGGCCGAGTGCACCGACCCGTCGCCGCGGATGGTCGAGACGTTGCAGAAGTTCTTGGCCCGCAGCAGCTCCTCGCTGCGACCCTCGATCGTTGCGCTCATCGGCTGACCCTTTCTGGCTGTGTTTGTGGGGAGTACGCACCACGATAGGGCTTCCGCGACCGTTGCTCTACTGCCGGCTCGGCCCCGTCGTGGAGTTGACGGGCGGGATCGGGTCCAGCGTTGTCAGCCGGCCGTTGTTCAGCTGGAATCGCACCTGCGCCTGGCCGCCGGCGGGGCAGCACAGGGGATTGCCCGGGCGATACAGCGCGTAGGCGAGCGTGACTTCGGTGTCGCCCTGGGAGACGACGCTGAGTTGCGCGCTCGGCCGGCTGGAGTCGGTGCCGATGTAGCGGCCGTCGACGAAGAAGAACGCCTGTTTGTCGTACCCGTCGTTGGAGTTCGCGCCGGTGCCGATCAGCACGCGCAGGGTCTGGTTCGGGTGGTAGTCGGAGGTGTCCTTGGCCGCGTACCCGTGCGCGCGCACCACCGCGAGCGCGGCTGCCAGTCCTTCGTTGCTCGCGCCGGTGCCGGACGCGGCCTTTTCCTTTTCGGCGAACGCGGGCTCGGGGGCGGTGCGGGTCCTCGCGGGAGCTGGGGCCGTGCTGGTGGTGTGCTGGTGGTGGTCGGCGTCGTGGCGGTGCTCCCGGTCGGTTGGGTCGTCGTGGCTCGTCGTCTGCGCGCTCGTCGGAGAGCTGGCGACCGACACCGTCTTGGTCCCGCCGCCGCACCCGCCGAGAATGACCGCGACGACCGAGATGACTGAGACGACCGCGACGAGTGCCATGCCCCTGCGGGCGGCACAGGCTGAGGGTGAGCGAGTCATTGTCTGCATCGTATTCGGGCGGGCGTCCGAAGCGCGCCCCTTGGGATCGCGTTCCCCCGAGAGCCGCCTCGGCTACGGGGCATCCCTCCCTCCCTTGACTTCCCTCCCTTGACAAACTTATTAGCCACTGCTAAGTTATGAGCGAGCGTATGAGAGCAAACGAGTTCTAGGAGCACGGCGATGAGCGCAAGACACAAAAACGGCTGGACCTTGGGCATCGTCTCGGTGGCGCTGTTCATGGTGGTGCTCGACAACCTCGTGGTCAGCGTCGCGCTGCCCACGATCCACCGCGACCTCGGCGCCTCGATCCAGTCGCTGGAGTGGACCGTCAACGCATACGTGCTCGCCTACGCGGTGCTGCTGCTGACGGGCGCCGCGCTGGGAGACCGCTTCGGGCGCAAGCGCATGTTCCTCGCCGGCCTGTCGCTGTTCACGCTGGCCTCGGCCGCGGCCGCGCTCGCGCCGAGCACGGGACTGCTGGTCGCCGCGCGCGCGGTGCAGGGCGCCGGCGCCGCGGCCGTGACGCCGCTCACGCTCACGCTGCTGGCCGAGGCCTTCCCCAAGGACCGGCGCGGAATGGCGATCGGCGTGTGGTCGGGCATCAGCGGGATCGCCGTGGCGATCGGCCCGCTCGTCGGCGGCGCGGTCGTGCAGGGCATCTCCTGGCACTGGATCTTCTGGATCAACGTGCCGATCGGGCTGGTCGTCGTGCCGCTGGCGATGCGCTGGCTGAGCGAGAGCCGCGGTCCTTATGGGACGCTCGACCTGCCCGGCCTGGCGCTGGCCTCGACGGGCGCGTTCGGGATCGTGTTCGCGCCTCGTGCGCGCGCAGTCGCTGGGCTGGACCAGCGCCACGGTGCTGGTCGGCATGATCGCCGGCGCGGCGCTGCTGGCCGGGTTCGTCGCGCGGGAGCGGCGCACCGGCGAGCCGATGCTGCCGATGTCGTTCTTCGCCAAACGCTCGTTCGCGGTCACGAACGTGGCCTCGCTGAGCATGTACTTCGGGATGTTCGGCTCGATCTTCTTTCTCTCCCAGTACATGCAGAACGTGCTCGGCAACACCCCGCTGCAGGCCGGGCTGAAGCTGCTCGTGTGGACGGGCGCCACGATGGTCGTGGCGCCGCTCGCCGGCGTGTTCTCCGAGCGCCTGGGCAGCCGCCCGTTCATGTTCGCCGGCCTGTCGCTGCAGGCGGGCGCGCTGGCATGGTTCGCGACGATGGCCTCCACGCACCTGGCCTACTCGCACATGATCGTCCCGTTCGTCATGGCCGGCGCGGGCATGGCGCTCGTGTTCGCCCCGTCCGCCAACGCGGTGCTCTCCTCGGTGCGCACCGAGCAGGCCGGTCAGGCATCGGGCGCCAACAACGCGATCCGCGAGGTCGGCGGCGTGCTCGGCGTGGCGGTGCTCGCGTCGGTGTTCACCGGCGCCGGCGGCTACGCCTCGCCGCAGGTCTTCGTCAACGGTCTGATCCCGGCCCTGTGGGTCGGCGTGGCGGTGCTCGGCGCGGGCGCGCTGACGGTGCTCGCGCTGCCCTTCAAGGCGCGCTCGGCGCGCGGACGACGCCGTGGCGGCGCCCGCGGCGCCCGCGGCGCACGCCGAGCGCGCGATGGCGCTCGTGGCCGGGGAGGCGGCGTGAGCGAGACGTCCGAGCAGGGGGCGCGCGAGCGCCGAGTCAGACGCCGGGTCCCCGCTGGCCAGAGCCGACGAGCCCGGGAGCCCGGGTCTGGGTCGGCGGAACCCGAGCAGCCCCGCCGGCGGGTTCCGGCGGCCGAGCGGCGCGAGGAGCTGATCTCCGCGGCAGTGCACGAGTTCGCGCGGGGCGGACTGCACGGCACGGCGGTCGATCGCATCGCCCGGCGCGTGGGCGTGGCCCAGCCGTACGTGTTCAGCCTGTTCCCGAACAAGCGCGAGCTGTTCCTCGCGGCGCTGGAGCGCGGCTTCCAACGCGTCGCCGACACGTTCGCGCAGCGCCGCGCCGACTACCGCGAGGGACGCGCGCCGGCCGACTGCGAGGACGCGCTGCGAGGCGATGGGCACGCCTACAAGGAGCTGCTCGCCTCCGACCGCGACTACCTGATGCTCCAGCACCAGTCCTACGCGGCCTGTGACGACGAGGTCGTGCGCGCGCGCGTCAGACGGCGTTACGCCGAGCTGGTCGCGCTCGCGGGCGAGCTGTCCGGCGCCGAGCCGAGCGCCTGGACGACTTCTTCAGACACGGCATGGCCCTGAACGTCGCCGCGGCGCTGGGCGTCGAGGACCTCTCGGTCGACTGTCCGTGGGTCGCAGCCGAGCGCGCGGCGGCGCTCGTGGTGGCGGATCTCGTCAAGCATTGAGATTGCGCCGCGAGACCGGGTAGGATCGACAGGCGATGTCCCAGCAGGCGCCAGGATCTCCGCCAGCGCAAGCGCACCCGCCGCGAGTTGGCCCGCACCGCGCGGGCTGGTGGTGCTCGCGGTGCTGATCACGCTGTTCGCGGTGCTGAACATCGAAAAGGTCAAGGTCAACTGGATCTTCGGCACCGGGCGAAGCGCCGCTGATCATCGTGATCGTGATCTCGCTGCTGGTCGGGATCGTGATGACCTACCTCGTCGAACGCCGCGCGAACAAGCGACGTTAGTGTCGTGAGTCGCGCGCGGGGCCGGCGCTCGGCGACCGCGGCTGCGGAGATCCCAGTCATGCCGGTGGGTCGCGGCTTTGCCGGCGGGCCCGGTCCGCGTCAGTGCGCCAGGGACTTCAGCGCGAGGATCGCCACGCCCATCGCAACGCCGACACTGCCTTCGAACGCGAACTCCTTCGGCGTCGAGCCCGCGCGCACGCCGGCGAGTAGCTCGAATGCGATCAGGCACGCGACGGCCGCCCATACGGCCGCGTTGACGGCGGTCGTCTGAGACGCTCCAGCGATCCAGCAGAGCACGAGCGCGAGCAGGGGGATGGATGCGCCGCGCACGATTCCCCAGTCGTGGGCCATCGCGCGGGTCAGAGCACCGAGGCTGAGCCGCTCGCGGGTTGCGATACGTCGTCCCAGGACCGTCGAGTAGGAGTGAGCAAGCCAGTAGATCGCCAGGGCGAGCATCGTCGAGCCGACCTTGTCCAGGTAGCCGTCGTGCACGCCGCTCTCCGCGGCGATCACTGCTCCGACCAGGATCACTCCGTAGACGACTCGCTCCGGAGCTTCGCCTCGCAGGATCCACTCGGCCAAGCGCTGTGGCCAGCTGTGCGGACCTGCGTGCCGGTGCGCGGTGGGCCGCGGGGATCCTTCGGGGGAGGAGGGGGAGGAGGAGGAGATGGCGCTGCCGATTATTGCGAGCGCGGCGATGGAGCGGCTACGATCTGAGGCCGCGCCGACGTAGCTCAGCTGGTAGAGCACCTCCATGGTAAGGAGGGGGTCCGGGGTTCAAGTCCCCGCGTCGGCTTGCTCGGCGCGTGGTGTTGCCGGTGGGGGGCTCATGGGGGGAGCCTGCTCCCCCCATGCCAAAGGTTGGGGTCCGGGGTTCAAGTCCCCGCGTCGGCTTGCTCGGAGTGCGTGGTCTTGCCGGTGGGGGGTTCATGGGGGGAGCCCGCTCCCCCCATGCTGGGAGTCGCTCTGCTCAGCGGACCCCCTCGAGCAGCTGGCCCGCTGAGTCGAGCTCCAGGCCGCGTGCCAGGATCACGATCGTCTCCAGGCGCGGTGAGCGTCTGCAGCGCTCCAGCAGGCTGATCTCTGTGCGGTGCAGGCCGCAGATCTCGGCCAGGGCCTCTTGCGAGAGGCTCCAGCCGTTCGCGATGCCGGCGCAGGTTGCTGGCGAACTGCTGTTTGGCTGATTTCGTCGATGATTTCATGTCCGTACTGTTGCGTCTCACAGACGGAAGATCTACAGACAGACAGTCGCCAGACAAAGCACTTCCTCGCGGGCAGTCGGGGAAGTGACGCGAGAAGGAGGGGAGGTCTCGGGCGGGCGCTCTTCTCCCAAAGAGGCATGGTGGGGGCAGGATTCGAACCTGCGTAGGCAGAGCCAACGGGTTTACAGCCCGTCTCCTTTAACCACTCGGACACCCCACCGGGCGTCCCCGGCGGCGAGCCGTGGGCAGAGGCGATTCTAGTGCAGGCGCGGGCCCGCGGGCAGGGCGCAAGCTCTCCGGCGGATGTCAGGCCGCTACGACGCCTCGCGCAGCTGCTGGGCTTCGGGCAAGGTCTGCAGCTTCTTCAGCGTCCGGCTCTCGATCTGGCGGACCCGCTCGCGGGTGATGTCAAACGCGCGTCCGACCTCCTCGAGCGTGTGCTGGCGCCCCCCGGCGATTCCGTAGCGCAGCTCGATCACCTCGCGCTCGCGTGGCGGCAGCGCTTCCAGCACGCGGATCACGCTCTCGCGGCGCAGCGCCTGCGAGGCGATCTCAAACGGCGACGGCGCCGTGTCGTCGCGCACGAAGTCGGCCAGCGCCGAGTCTTCCTCCTCGCTGATTGGCTTCTCCAGCGAGACCGGCTGCTGGGCCATTCGCAGCACCTCGCGCACCTCCGGGGTCGAGCACTGAAGCTCGGCGGCGATCTCGTCATCGGTCGGCTCGCGACCGAGCCGCTGGATCAGCGTGCGCTCGGCTCCGATCACCTTGTTCAAGCGCTCGACCATGTGCACGGGAATCCTGATCGTGCGGCCCTTGTCCGCGATCGCTCGCGTCATCGCCTGCCTGATCCACCAGGTTGCGTACGTCGAGAACTTATAGCCCTTGCGGTGGTCGAACTTCTCGACCGCCCTGATCAGGCCGAGCGAACCCTCCTGGATCAGGTCCAGCAATGTCAGTCCCCGGCTAACGTAACCCTTGGCGATCGAGACGACCAGCCGCAGGTTCGCCTCGACCATGTGCTGCTTGGCGGCGACGTCGCCGCGCTCGATCCGCTTGGCCAGGCACACCTCTTCATCGGCGCTCAACAGGGGCACCCGTCCGATCGAGCGCAGGTAGAGGCGCAGCGAGTCCATGCTCGGCTCGACGTCCGGATCGGCGCCGGCGCGGCGTATCCCCACCGAGATGGCGCCATGCAGCTCCTCCTCCATCTCGATCTCGCCCGTGTCGTCGGGTGCGATCGCCGCTGACTTGACACTGCTACTCACCACCGGACCCCCAGGATCCATCCTGCTCCCCGCCGGAGCGCCATGCTCCGGCCTCTCCCCTGACCTGCCGTGTTCAGCTCCTTTGCTGTGTCTTGAACATCGTTTTGGGCGTTGCTTGTCTCTATAAGCCTCGCGCGGCGCCTTTGTTGCGGTTTTTCGATGCTCTTTTTAGAATCGTTTCCGATCGCTCGGGGCCGACCGCACGAGCCGAGCGCGAAGTGATACCAGAATCGCCCTCCGTCCATCCACATCGTCCCCGCCGATCCGTGCCCGGCGCCGGAGGCCGGCCGGCCGGCCGCTAGGCTTGGCTGCAGTGCAGGCGACCCGGCAGATCAACTCGCCTTCCGCGACGACCCATCCATTCGGCGACGACGTCCAGGCACGCCCGCCCGCGGTTCCGGTCGGCCTCTCGCGGGTTGGGGTGACAGGTGTCGAGAAGGTGGTGCGCATTCGCGACGAGCTGTTCTTTGCGCGCATGGACTGCTTCGTGGACCTCAGCTCAGATCGAAAGGGGGCGCACATGTCCCGCTTCGAGGAGGTCGTCAACGAGGCGATCGGCGAGGTGGTGCTCAGCGAGTCGCCATTTCGCGCCGAGACGCTCGCCCGGCACATAGCCGAGCTCGTGCGCGCCCGTCAGGATGCCAACCGCGCCGAAGTGACGATCGCGGCGCGCTATCCCGAGCACAAGCCCGCGCCCGTCTCGGGTACTCCCACTCAGGAGATCTATACGCTGCTCGGCCGCGCCGTGGCCTTCGAGCACGGCACGCGGCGCGTTGTGGGCGTGTCGGCCACCGGCATGACCGCGTGCCCGTGCGCGCAGGAGCTCGTCGCGGCACGCTCGTCCTCGCGCCTGCGCGAGGACGGGTTCTCCGAGGAGCAGATCGAGCGCATCCTCGCCAGGATCCCCGTCGCCACGCACAACCAGCGCGGTCTCGGCACGCTGCACGTCGGCTGTATCGAGGATAGCCGCCAGGAGATCGACGCGGCGGTGCTCTTGGAGATCGTCGAGGCCAGCATGTCCTCGGAGATCTACGAGCTGATGAAGCGTTCCGACGAGGTCGCGGTCGTCGAAAAGGCTCATGCGCGCCCCCGCTTCGTCGAGGACTGCGTGCGCGAGCAGCTCGCCCTGCTCATCGAGCGCATGCCCGAGCTCGACGGAGCGAGCTTCGTGAGCGCCCGCCAGGAGAACCTCGAGACGATCCACCAGCACAACGTGCTCGCCGAACGCCACGGCCTGCTCTCGGAGCTGCGCTCCGAGATCGCGTCCGGCGAGCCCGCCCCGCGACAGACGACGCTCGACGAATGGCTTGCCGCCGGCGAGGCCGGCGCGCGCAGGGCCTGAGCCTCAGCCTTCGGCGGTGGCTGCGCCCGGCGTCCGGCGTGTCTCGGTGGCCGGCCGCGCGCCCTGGGCTCAGCGCCTTGGGCTCAGCCTTCCGCCTGGGCCTGCGTCATCCGGCGGCGCAGGTCGAAGAAGAAGTCCAGGCCAGACAGGACCGTGACGAGCACGGTCGCATACAACAGCAGCGAGACCCACAGCGGCTGGCCTTCCACGGCGATCAAGGCCAGGATCAAGCCGATCTGCATGCACGTCTTGACCTTGCCGAACACGCTCGCCGCCATCACCACACCCGCCTGCGTGGCGTCGAGCCTCAGTACCGTGACGGCCAGCTCGCGCGCGATGATCACCATCGCCACCCACGCTTCAAGCCGGTTCAACGACACCAGCGCGATCAGCGCCGCAACGATCAGCAGCTTGTCCGCGAGTGGGTCCATCAGCTTGCCGAAGGTTGTGATCGACCCCCGCGAGCGCGCGAGGCGCCCGTCGACGAAGTCGGTCAGCGAGGCCAGCGCGAACACGATCGCCGCGAGCACGTCGCCCTCGCGGGTGTTGCCCAGCAGCGCGACCACGAGCACCGGCACCAGCATGATGCGCAGCACGGTGAGCATGTTTGGGAGGTTCAGCGGGAACATGGCTGCCGCCATTATGTCCGCTGGGCGTCGCTCTGCGCGGTGCGAGTATCCGTCAGTAGCCGACCGAATAGAAGCTGATCCGCCTGCACCCGTCCAGCTTGTAGTGCGGCAGCGCCCGGTGGCTCGTGAACACGACGATGTGCGGGTTTTCGCAGTGGATGACGCCCGAGTTCTCGTGGGCGTGCACGACCGTCCGCGGCGAGGTGCCCGTCCAGACGTAGTTGTAGGTGTCGTTGGCGTAGATGAAGTTCGGGCCGTCACCGGCGTGGATCACCGCGGTCTGCGAGCTGGGCCAGCCCGACTCGTGGTAGTCGCCCCAGATCACGTCGCCCGCGTTGGCGCCATAGATCGTGTCGTCGCCGTAGCCGCCGAGCAGGTAGTTGTGCACCCCCGGCCTGCCCACGAGCGTGTGGTGCTGTCCGGCCGGTCCCTTGTCCATCTCCAGGTGCTGATCCGCCGGCCAGCCCGCGTGGCTGGTCATCGCCGTCGCGGACACCGCGAAAGCGAGAGCCGTGAGCACCGCCGCGGCGGGCACGAGCCGAGCTGTCCGCGGGCATCGTGGAGCGGGGCCGGGGTTCATGGCGGGCGAGGGCATACGTTGTACATCGTCTGCCGCTCATCCGCCCACGACCGGAGCATCCCTGACTCGGACATGCGGCCAGGCCACGCCCACCACGCCCATGGTCAGGGGGCTGTGAGCGCTAGGGTGCGTCAATGCCGCTGATCCCGATGGTCATAGAGCGCACCGCGCGCGGGGAGCGCGAGTTCGACATCTACTCGCGCCTGCTCAACGAGCGCATCATCTTCCTGGGCACGCCGATCGACGATCAGGTCGCCAACCTGGTCGTCGCCCAGCTGCTGCACCTCGAGTCAGAGGACTCCGAGAAGGACATCTCGATCTACATCAACTCGCCCGGCGGCTCGGTCTACTCGGGGTTGGCGATCTACGACACGATGCGGTTCGTCAAGCCCGACATCGCGACGATGTGTGTTGGTGTGGCGATGTCGATGGGCTCGCTGCTGCTGGCCGGAGGTGCCAAGGGCAAGCGCGCCGCGCTGCCCAACAGCCGCATCCTCATCCACCAGCCCTCGGCTGGTTTCGAAGGCCAGTCGACCGACATCGAGATCCACGCCCGCGAGATCCTCGCCGTCCGCAGCCGGCTGGATGAGATCTACGCCGAGCACACCGGGCGCTCGTCCGAGCAGGTCCGCGGGGACATGGAGCGCGATCGCTTCTTCACGGCCGAGCAAGCCCAGGAGTACGGCTTGATCGATCGGGTCCTCGAGAGCCACTAGACGGCCGATAGGCGGCGCGATGCGGCGTCCTTACCGATCGGAGATCAGATGCGATCCCCGATCGGCCAGCACGCGTACCGAAGCCGGGAGACACTCGCTGGCGCTCGCATCCCCGTTTCGGCCAGCACGCGACGCTTCCTGCGTTCTTACCGATCGGAGATCGACGGGATCTCCGATCGGCCAGCATGCCTCTCGGCCGTCTAGCAGCCCGTTGCGCGGCGCGCGCCGCAGCGCCAACTATGCTCGCCTAGCGCGATGACCGCCCTGACTTCGCTCGAGCGCTCGGTTCTCCTGTTGATTGCCGTGCTGAGCGCGCTCGCGGGCGTGGCCAACTATCAGCCGTGGCCCGCCGTGCCGCGCTTTGCGGTTGCCACGCTCGCGCTCGCCGGCCTGGCCTGGGTCGTGTCGTTCGCGACCGAGCAGCTCGGCGAACGCTTCGGTCCGTCAATCACCGGAATGCTGCAGTCCACGCTTGGAAACCTGCCCGAGCTGTTCGTCGTCATCTTCGCGCTGAAAGCGGGCGAGCTCATCGTCGCGCAGACGGCGATCGTCGGGTCGATCCTCGCCAACGCCCTGCTCGTGCTCGGTCTCGTGATCGTGATCGGCGCGCGCCGATCGCCGGACGGGATCATGCGTTTCTCCAAGCGCCTGCCCCGCGACACGGCCACGCTGCTACAGGTCACGGTGTTCATCATCGTCCTGCTGGGCCTGTCGCTGGCGGCGCACGATCCCGCCAGCCATCACGTGCAGGCGATCTCCGCGATCGGCGCTGTCTGCCTGCTGATCGTATACCTCGCCTGGGTCGTCCCCTACCTGCGCTCGGACGCGGCTCCCCAGGGCGGGCAGGAAACAGCCTCTTCCGGGGCCGACCGTCCGGGGGACGTGGGAGCGGGGGAGCTGGAGGCGGAGGACGCGGGGGTGGTACACGCACAGGCGGCACACGCACGGGTGGGGAAGGCTGGCGCCCAGTCTCGGCGGTCCTCCGAGCCGCATGGCGCCGGCCCGCGTCTCAGTCTCGCCCTGACCCTCACCCTGCTGCTCCTGGCTGGGGGCGTGTCCGCGTTCGTTTCTGACTGGTTCGTCAACGGTCTCGCGCCCGCGATCGCCGTGCTGGGACTCTCCCAGGCGTTTGCGGGCCTCGTGATCGTCGCGCTCGCGGGCAACGCCGTCGAGAACGTAGCCGGCATGGCGCTCGCCTACAAGCGCCGCTACGACCTGGCGATCTCCGTCGTGAAGAACTCGGTCGCCCAGATCGCCGCGTTCCTGTTTCCGCTGCTGGTGCTTGTCTCCTTCGCCCTGCCCACTCGGCTGACGTTCGCGCTGGCCCCCGTCTACATCGGCGCGCTGGCCCTGACCGCGCTGACACTCTCGCAGGTGACCGGCGATGGCGAGGCCGCCGCCTTCGAGGGTTGGGCGCTCGTGGCGCTGTACGTAATCCTGGCGACACTCACGCTGTATGAGTGAGGACGTTTGCGCGCTCACGCCGTTTCACACGTCTCATCGTCCCATTGCCGGACGCCCATCGCCGTTCTGAGCCGTGTCGAGTCGCCCCCCGGTGTCTGCTCGCCCCCGCGGCGAAAGCGCGCTAGACTGCCGAACACCTCGCGCCTGGGCGGGGTTTTTGTTCGCCTGGGCCCGGCACACACACGATCGCGCAGGAGCAGATCTCGCACATGGCCCGCGGAGACGTTCGCATTGCTATCACCCTCGCATGCGAGGAGTGCAAGCATCGCAACTACCAGACAAACAAGAGCAAGCGCAACAACCCCGACCGGGTGTCGCTGCGCAAGTACTGTCGCTGGTGCCGGCGCCATACCAGCCATCGGGAGACTCGTTAGCGGGGGAGAGCCGCTGTGGCCCGTGATCGCAAACGAGCAAAGCAACGTCGCGCCCGTCGTGGCTCCGGCCGGGGGCAGCCCGCGCCCGAGCCTGCGCAGCCCGCGCCCGAGCGTCCGGAGTCCGCGCCCGCCGGTGGGTCGGCTGGACCCTTCCCATCCCTGTCCCCGTCCCCATCCCCGGAGTCTGCGACCCCGGGCCGGGTCGAGCGGGCGGATCTGCCCGGTGCGCTGGAGCACGCGGGCGACGTCGACGAGTTCGACGCGGCGCTCATCGCCGGAGCCGGCGGGGTGCTCGCCGACGCCGAGACGCTCTCGGAGGCCGAGATCGAGGCCGAGGCCGAGGCCGAGGGCGACCTCAGCGAGGACGAACTGCAGGAAGCCGGCGGAGGTCCATCGGGACCCGGGGGCGCCGGTCGTGACGGCGGCGGCGGCGATAATGGCGTCGGTCCCGAGCGCGCGTCGGGTGCGCCCCTACGCGGCGGCAATCGCGCGATCGGGTTCCTGCGCGCCAGCTGGGCCGAGCTGCAGCGGGTGCAGTGGCCCGATCGCCGGCATGTGTTTCAGGCGACGGCTGTGGTCTTGGGCTTCGTCGCCGTCGCCGGCGTCTACCTGGGCGTCGCGGACACCGTGGCCAAGGAAATCGTCGAATTTATCCTGTAGGGGACGCTGAATGTTTCGTTGGTATGTAGTCAACACCTACTCCGGTCATGAGAACAAGGTCAAGCAGAACCTCGAGCACCGCGTGGTCTCGCTCGGCCAGCAGCGCGCGGTGCGCAACGTCGTCGTCCCGACAGAGTCGGTCTCGGAGATGAAGGACAACCAGAAGATCACCGTCGAGAAGCGCACCATGCCGGGATATGTGCTCGTCAACATGGAGCTCAACGAGGACTCCTGGGGCGTCGTGAAGGGCACCCCGGGTGTCACGGGATTCGTGGGCGCCTCCCAGGAGCCGGTCGCGCTGACCCAGATCGAGGTCGATCGGCTGCTGCACAAGACGGACGTCGCCACGGCGCCCCGCACGCGCGCGCAGTTTCAGATCGGCGAGTCCGTCAAGGTGGTCTCCGGACCGCTGTCGGACTTCTCCGGGGAGATCTCCGAGATCAACGAGGACGCCGCCAAGCTCAAGGTACTGGTATCAATCTTCGGTCGCGAGACCCCTGTGGAAGTCCAGTTCGACCAAGTCAAAAAGATCTAGACATGGCCAAGAAGGTTCTGACAACAATCAAGCTCCAAGCCAACGGCGGGCAGGCCAGCCCGGCGCCGCCGGTTGGTCCCGCGCTGGGCCAGCACGGGATCAACATCATGGAGTTCTGCAAGGCCTTCAACGCCCAGACGCAGTCTGAAACCGGGACGGTCATCCCCGTCGTGATCACCGTGTACGAGGATCGCTCGTTCACGTTCGTCACCAAGACGCCCCCCGCCGCCGTGCTGATCAAGCAGGCGCTGCGCATCGGCAAGGGCTCGGGCGAGCCCAACCGCACGAAGGTCGGCACGATCACCCAGGCGCAGCTGCGCGAGATCGCCGAGCGCAAGCTCGCGGACCTGAACGCACACGACATCGACCAGGCGGCGAAGATCATCGCCGGCACGGCCCGTTCGATGGGTGTCGAGGTCGCGTCGTGAGCTCACACCACGGCAAGCGCTACCGCGAGGGGCTGGCGACGGTCGATCGCGAGCGCGAGTACGAGCCCGCGCAGGCGGTCGCGCTCGTCAAGGGCTTAGCCGGCGCCAAGTTCGACGAGTCGATCGAGCTGCACGTGCGCACGGGCCTGAACGTGCGCCACGCCGATGAGCAGCTGCGGGGCACGATCGCGCTGCCCAACGGTCTCGGCCGCGACGTGAGGATCGCGGTGTTCGCACAGGGCGAGAAGGCCCGCGAGGCCGAGCAGGCCGGCGCCGACGTGGTCGGTGGCGATGACCTGGCCAAGCGCATCGAGGAGGGCTTCGACGAGTTCGACGTGGCGATCGCCACGCCCGAGGAGATGTCGGTGGTCGGGCGTCTCGGGCGCATCCTCGGGCCGTCCGGCAAGATGCCAAACCCGAAGGTCGGCACGGTCACCATGGATGTGGCCAAAGCCGTCGAAGAGTCCAAGTCGGGCAAGGTCGAGTACCGCACCGACCGAACCGCGATCGTGCACATGGTGATCGGCAAGGCCAGCTTCCAGGAGCGGGCGCTGCTCGAGAACTACGCCGCCGTGATCGAAGAGCTGATCCGCGCCAAGCCCTCGGCCGCGAAGGGTCGCTACCTGCGCTCGGTCACCCTGACCTCCACGATGGGCCCGGGGGTCAAGGTCAACCCGAGTCGCACACGCGATATCGTCGAGGAGGCATCGTCACAGGCCCCAGCCGTAGCTGTATAGCTTCACAGCCACACACAGCCTAAGCATCCAGGCCACCAGAGACCCCCGGCGGCCGGCCGATCGCTGATCGACCGGCATAAGACCGGGACAGGAGCCACACAATGAACCGAGACCAGAAGGCAGCCGCGATCGCCGAGATCGTGGACCACATACGGAAGTCCGAGGCGGTGTTCGCTGTGGACTACAAGGGCATCTCCGTGCCCCAGGCGGCGGAGCTGCGCGCCAAGCTGCGCGAGTCCGACGCAACCTTCAAGGTCGTCAAGAACTCTCTCACCGAACGCGCCGCCGACGAGGCGCAGGCGCAAGCGCTGAAGGAGCTCTTGCAGGGGCCCACGGCGCTGACGTTCGTGCGCGGGGACATCGCCACCGCCGCCAAAGCCCTCGCCGACTACGGCCGCGCCACACAGCTGCTGCCGTTCAAGGGTGGGCTGATGGACGGCGCCGCGCTGGCGCCCGACGAGATCCGCTCGATCTCCAGGCTGCCCTCGCGCGAAGCGCTGTACGGGCAGCTCGTCGGGATCGTGGCCTCCCCGGTCTCAGGGCTGGTGCGCACGCTCGGCGGGCTCGTGGGCGGGCTGGCCGTGGCGCTTGGGCAGGTTCGGGAGAAGAAGGAGTCCGGCGAGATCCCGGCGGGCGAGCCGCTCGCGCCAGAAGTCGAGGTGGCGACGGAAACGGAGCCCAAGCCCGCGGAGGCGCCGGCGCCCGCGGATGAGCCGGCGCCTGAGGAGGAGTCTGCGGTCGCGGAGGAGCCGACGGTCGTGGAGGAGTCCGCGGTCGTGGAAGAGCCGACGGTCGTGGAGGAGCCGGCGCCCACCGATGAGCCAGCGACCGAGACACCCCCGCCCGCGGCGGAGGTAGAGCCCGAGAGCCAAGCTGAGCCGGAGTCGGCAGAGCCGGCGCAAGGCGACGACAACGACGACAACCAGGCGGACGTCTCGGTGCAGGCCCAGACCGAGGACGCCGAGACGAATCCCCCCAAGGAGGACTGACACATGGCTAGCGCAACAAGCACAGAGAAGTGGATCGAGGAGCTCAAGGGCATATCGGTGCTCGAGCTCGCCGAGCGGATCAAGGCGCTCGAGGAGGAGTTCGGCGTTTCGGCTGCCGCCGTGGCCGCGCCGGCGGCAGTCGCCGCGGCGGTCCCCGGTGGCGATGGCGGCGCCGAGGAGGAGACGAGCAGCACGGTCGACGTGATTCTCGCCGGAGCCGGCGACAAGAAGATCCAGGTGATCAAGGTCGTTCGCGCCGCGACGGGTCTCGGTCTGAAAGAGGCCAAGGCGCTCGTCGACGAGGCGCCCAAGCCCGTCAAGGAGGGCATCGAGCGCGAGGAGGCCGACAAGCTGAAGGCTGAATTGGAGGAGGCCGGCGCGACGGTCGAGCTGAAGTAACGCCGCGCCGATCCTGCGCGCGCCGCTTGCCTTTGGACGAGTCGGGCGCGCGCAGATGCGTCTCTCGGACGATGGATAGGCCGCGCGCGCGTGGACCCGCGCGTGAGGTCGGTCGGGAGAAGCCGGCGTGGTGTGGTTGTCTCGTTTGATGGGCCGCGCACGCGTATGTGCGTGCGCGCGGCCCATGCGCAAAGTGCATCCGCCCCTGCGGTGCATGTTCGCGCCCGTCTTTACCCGCGCCTAACAAAAGCGCCGATTTTCCGGTAAAGTGCCCTGCGCCGGCCGATAGTCGCAGCTGCCCTGGCAGTACGACGCCGCGCCACATACGCGGTGTTCGAGGGCGGGGTCCGTGAGCGCTGGCAGCCCCACTTAAGGGTGTCGATGACCTGTGCTATCTTTGCTGGTCGCGCTCTCGGGCGCCCTCCTACGTCCGTTTCTCGCCCTCCGAAGGAGACGTTTTCTTGGCTGCTGTTGATGCTCTCCGGACGCGCCGAAGCTTCGCGCGCCTGCACAAGACCGTAGATGTACCCAACCTGATCGACATCCAGCGCCGCTCGTTTCAGTGGCTCACCGAACCCAAGGGCGGTGGGCTGCGCGAGACGATCGACGACATCTCGCCGATCGAGGACTACACCGGCAATCTCGCCGTCCAGTTCGGCGAGTTCGTCTTCGACGAGCCTGTCGCTTCGCTGGAGCAGTGCCGCGAGAAGGACCTGACCTACGCGCGCCCGCTGACGGTGACGGTCGCGTTCATCAATCGCGAGACGGGCGAGATCCGAGAGCAGTCGGTGTTCATGGGCGACTTCCCGTGGATGACCGAGCGCGGGACGTTCGTGATCAACGGCACCGAGCGCGTGGTCGTCACGCAGCTCGTGCGCTCACCGGGCGCCTACCTGATGGAGCCCAAGGACCGCGAGAAGCAGGTGTTCATCGCCAACCTGATGCCCGCCCGCGGGTCGTGGCTGGAGCTTGAGATCGACAAGAAGGGCAAGGTGTACGTCCGCATCGACCGCAAGCGCAAGCTGCCTGTGACGGTGCTGCTGCGCGCGATGGGGTATGCGACCGACGAGGAGATCCTCAAGCTGTTCGAGGACTCGCTGTACATCCGCAACACGATCGAGTCCGACACCGAGGCCACGCGCACCGAAGAGGGCGCGCTGATCGAGCTGTTCAAGAAGCAGCGCCCGGGCGAGCCGCCCAGCGTGGACAACGCCAAGGCGCTGCTCAACCAGCTGTTCTTCGACCCCAAGCGCTATGACCTCACGCGCGTGGGGCGCTACAAGCTCAACTCACGGCTGGGCTTGGACATTGACATCGACACGCGCACGCTGACTCACGACGACATTCTCGCGCTGGTGAGAGAGCTTGTGTCGCTGCCCAAGCGGCTGGGCATCCCCGAGCAGGAGACCGAGGTCGAGATCAAGGACTATGCGGCGGAGGCCATGAGCATGCCGCGTGAGCCGGTCGCCGAGCACCTCGACGAGTACGAGCACTTCGGCAACCGCCGCCTGCGCACTGTCGGGGAGCTGATCCAGGAGGCCTTCCGAATCGGGCTGTATCGCATGGAGCGCGTCGTGCGCGAGCGATTGACGACCGAGGATGCCGACACGATCACGCCGCAGACGATCATCAACATCCGCCCGGTGGTGGCGGCGCTGAAGGAGTTCTTCGGCTCCTCACAGCTCAGCCAGTTCATGGATCAGACCAACTCGCTGGCCGGGCTGACCCATCGCCGCCGCCTGTCTGCGCTGGGCGCGGGCGGGCTGACGCGCGAGCGCGCGCCGATCGAGGTGCGCGACGTGCATCCGACCCACTACGGGCGCATGTGCCCCATTGAGACGCCCGAGGGGCCGAACATCGGGCTGATCGGCTCGCTGAGCTCGTTCGCCGAGGTCTCCGAGTACGGGTTCGTCACGACCCCGTATCGCGTCGTCAAGGACGGGGTGGTGACCGACAAGGTCGTGCGCTTGGACGCGACCCAGGAAGAGGAGCTTCTGATCGCTCAGGCGAACACGCCCGTCGACCCCAAGACGGACAAACTCAAGGGCTCGGAGATCCTCTGCCGCACCCAGGCCGGCCAGTACGTGACGGTCGGCCCCAAGGATGTCGATCTGGTGGACGTCTCGCCCGAGCAGATCTGGTCGGTGGCGACCGCGATGATCCCGTTCCTCGAGCACGACGACGCCAACCGCGCGCTGATGGGCTCGAACATGCAGCGCCAGGCGGTGCCGCTGTTGAAGGCCGACGCTCCGCTCGTGGGCACCGGCATGGAGCGCCGCGCGGCGCTGGACACCGGCGACGTGCTGCTGGCGCGCAACGCCGGCACGATCGAGCACGTGGATGCCACCCAGATCGTGGTGGACACGTCTGCCGGGTCGGGTGCCGCCGCCGGCAAAGCCGGTGCCGCTGCCGCCGCGGGGGGTGGCCGGGACGAGTACGAGCTGCAGAAGTTCATGCGCTCAAACCAGGGCACGCTGATCCATCACAAGCCGCGCGTGCGCTCCGGCCAGAAGGTCAAGGCGGGCGAGGTGCTCGCCGACGGCTCCTCGACCGACAAGGGCGAGATGGCGCTCGGCAAGAACCTGATGGTGGCGTTCATGTCCTGGGAGGGCTACAACTTCGAGGACGCGATCATCCTGTCCAAGCGCCTGGTGCAGGACGATGAGCTGACCTCGATCCACATCGAGGAGTACGAGATCGACGCGCGCACGACCAAGCTGGGCGAGGAGGAGATCACACGCGACATCCCCAACCGCTCGGAGGAGTCGCTGCGCAACCTCGACGATCGTGGGATCGTGCGCGTCGGCGCGGAGGTCATCTCGGGTGATCTGCTCGTGGGCAAGGTCACGCCCAAGGGCGAGACCGAGCTGACCGCCGAGGAGAAGTTGATCAGGGCGATCTTCAAGGAGAAGGCGCGCGAGGTCAGGGACACCTCGCTGAAGGTTCCCCACGGCGAGGGCGGCGTGGTGATCGACGTCAAGACCTTCCATCGCGACGCCGGCGATGATCTTCCGCCGGGCGTGAACGACCTCGTGCGCGTGTTCGTGGCCAAGAAGCGCAAGATCTCTGAGGGCGACAAGCTCGCGGGCCGGCACGGCAACAAGGGCGTGATCTCAAAGATCGTCGACCAGCAGGACATGCCGTTCCTCGAGGACGGCACGCCGGTGGACGTGATCCTCAACCCGCTGGGCGTGCCCTCGCGCATGAACGTCGGGCAGATCCTCGAGACCCACCTCGGGTGGGCCGCCGCGCAGGGCTGGTACGACGACGGCTCGGAGGCCTATCGCGACGCGCACGCCACCAACGGCTCGGGCAACGGGCATGGCAACAGCAACGGCAACGGCAGCGGGCGCGTGTACGTGTCCACGCCGGTGTTCGACGGCGCCACGATCGTCGACGTCGACGAGGCGCTGGTGCGCTGGCAGGACGCACACACCGGGCGCATCCGCATGGACATCGACAAGAGCCGCCGTCCCGGCGAGCAGGCGTCGGGCAAGATGACGCTGTTCAACGGGCGCACCGGCGAGCCCTTCGCCGAGCAGGTGACGGTGGGATACATGTACATCCTCAAGCTCCTGCATCTCGTGGACGACAAGATCCACGCCCGCTCGACCGGTCCGTACTCGCTCGTCACCCAGCAGCCGCTCGGCGGCAAGGCGCAGTTCGGCGGTCAGCGCTTCGGCGAGATGGAGGTGTGGGCGCTGGAGGCGTTCGGCGCCGCCTACACCCTGCAGGAGATGCTCACGATCAAGTCCGACGACACGGTCGGGCGCGTCAAGGCGTACGAGGCGATCGTCAAGGGCGAGAACATCGCCGAGCCGTCGATCCCCGAGTCCTTCAAGGTTCTGCTCAAGGAGATGCAGTCGCTGGCGCTCGACGTCAACGTCGTCTCCGAGGAGGGTCAGCGCGCCGAGATGCGCGACGAAGATGACGACCTGCTGCGCGCCGCCGAGGAGCTCGGCATCGACCTGTCGGGCGTACGCGCCTCGGCAAACGGCGCAGCCGCCGACGAGGCGCTGGAGGGCGAGGAGGGGACCGGCGCGGCAGATGGCGAGGGCGGCGAGACGGCAGGCGCCGGCGACCCCCTCGGGGAGGCCGCGTCCGGGGATGGCGAGGATGTGGACATCGTCGCCGACGGGCTCGACGTCGAGGAGCTGCTCGGTGAGGGTGGCGTCCCCGACATCGACCTGGAGGGCCTCGACAGCGAGGTCTCCGCAGAGTAGTTGCCAGAAGCCACCCGCGAGCGAAAGCGCATCCAGAATGATCGACATCAACAACTTCGACGCAATCGAGATCTCACTCGCCTCCTCCAAGCAGATCCGCGGCTGGAGCTCGGGCGAGGTGATCAAGCCCGAGACCATCAACTACCGCACGCTGAAGCCCGAGAAGGACGGGCTCTTCTGCGAGCGCATCTTCGGTCCGACCAAGGACTGGGAGTGCTACTGCGGCAAGTACAAGCGCGTGCGCTACAAGGGCATCGTGTGCGAGCGCTGCGGCGTGGAGGTCACTCGTTCGAAGGTTCGCCGCGAGCGCATGGGCCACGTCGACCTGGCGGCGCCGGTCAGCCACATCTGGTTCTTCAAGGGCGTGCCCAGCCGGATCGGATATCTGCTGGACATGGCGCCCAAGGAACTGGAGAAGGTGTTGTACTTCGCCGCCTCGATCGTCACCTGGGTTGACGACGAGGCGCGCGCGAAGGATCTGGACTCGCTGGAGAAGGAGGTGAACAAGGTCCTCGACGCATACGCCGCCGAGCGCGAGGAGCGCGTGCTGGAGCTGCGCGAGTCGCTTGCGCGCCGCGAGAAATACCTGCAGAACGGCAAGCAGACCCACTTCAACGACGAAGACCACCTGTGGGCCGACTCGCTGGACGTCAACCTGCAGAAGATCTCAGACGAGGAACGCGAGAAGCTCGTCAAGGAGCTGCGCAAGACATTCGACGCCGACATCGCCGACACCGAAGCCTACATCGAGGACGCCGCCGAGCGGATGCGCCAGGTGTGGGAGCTGTTCAAGACGATGGAACCCAAGCAGATCGAGCACGACGAGACGACGTTTCGCGAGCTCAAGGAGCGGTTCGGCTCGCCGTACGGGTTCGGCGAGTACTTCCGCGGCGGGATGGGCGCCGAGGCCGTCAGGGACCTGCTCCAGCAGGTCGATCTTCAGGCCGAACGCATCGAGCTCGAGGAGCAGGTCAAGACCGCCAAGGGTCAGAAGCAGGCGCGCGCGGTCAAGCGGCTGAAGGTCGTCAGCGCTTTCATCCAGTCCGGCAACAAGCCCGAGATGATGGTGCTCGACGCCGTTCCGGTGATCCCGCCCGAGCTGCGCCCGATGGTGCAGCTCGACGGCGGGCGGTTCGCCACCTCTGACCTGAACGATCTGTATCGCCGGGTGATCAACCGCAACAACCGCCTCAAGCGGCTGCTCGACCTGGGCGCGCCGGAGATCATCGTCAACAACGAGAAGCGCATGCTGCAGGAGGCCGTGGACGCCCTGTTCGACAACGGCCGGCGCGGGCGTCCGGTGACCGGTCCGGGCAACCGTCCGCTGAAGTCGCTGTCGGACATGCTCAAGGGCAAGCAGGGCCGCTTCCGCCAGAACCTGCTGGGCAAGCGCGTGGACTACTCCGGGCGCTCGGTGATCGTCGCCGGCCCGTACCTGAAGCTGCATCAGTGCGGGCTGCCGAAGATCATGGCGCTCGAGCTGTTCAAGCCGTTCATCATGGCCCGCCTGGTCGAGCGCAAGTCCGCGCAGAACATCAAGGCGGCCAAGAAGATGGTCGACTCGATGATCGGCGAGGTGTGGGACGTGCTCGAGGAGGTCATCCACGAGCACCCCGTGCTGCTCAACCGCGCGCCGACGCTGCACCGTCTGGGTATTCAGGCGTTCGAGCCGCTGCTGGTCGAGGGCAAGGCGATCCAGGTGCACCCGCTGGTGTGTCACGCTTTCAACGCCGACTTCGACGGCGATCAGATGGCCGTGCACCTGCCCCTGTCCGCTGAGGCCCAGGCGGAGGCGCGGATCCTGATGCTCTCCTCCAACAACATCCTGTCCCCCGCGCACGGCGCGCCGCTGGCGACCCCGACGCAGGACATGATCCTCGGGGCCTACTACCTGACATACGGCCCCGACGCCGAGGAGCTGGCCTCAAGGCGCGAGCTGCTGACCAGCGGCAAATGGCCCTCCAACGAGCCGCGCCCGCATGTGTTCAGGACCGCGCAGGAGGCCGAGCTCTCCTACGAGGCGGGCGTCGTCACGTTGCACGACATCGCCGAGTTCAGGCCGTTCGGTCGCGAGGGTGGCCACGTGCTCAGCACGGTCGGGCGGATCATCTACAACGATCGCATCGAGCGCGCGCTCGACGAGGCGCTGGGCGACTCCTTCGACGCGAGCAAGTACGTGTTCGTCAACCAGTCGATGAAGAAGCGCGACACGACCAAGCTGATCGACGCGCTCGTGCAGACCTACGGCGCGACCACGATCTCGCTCGTGCTCGACGCGTTCAAGGATCTCGGCTTCAAGTACGCCACCCAGGCGGGGATCACGATCTCCAAGAACGATGTGGTCGTGCCCCCGCAGAAGCAGTCGATCCTCGACAAGTACGAGGCGCTCGTGGCGGAGATCTCAGACCAGTACGACATGGGTCTGATCACCCAGGAGGAGCGACACGAGGCGGTCGTGGAGAAGTGGAACGCGGCCACCGACGAGGTCGCCGACGCGATGATCGAGAACCTCGACACGCTGAACCCGATCTTCATGATGGCCAACTCCGGCGCGCGCGGCTCCTTCAAGCAGATCCGCCAGCTCGCGGGCATGCGCGGGCTGATGGCAAACCCGAAGGGTGAAATCATCGAGCGGCCGATCAAGGCCAACTTCGTCGAGGGGCTGTCCGTGCTCGAGTACTTCATCTCGACCCACGGCGCGCGCAAGGGCCTGGCCGACACCGCGCTGCGGACCGCCGACTCGGGCTATTTGACGCGCCGGCTGGTCGATGTGGCCCAGGACGTGATCATCCGCGAAGCCGACTGCGGGACCGAGGAGTACATCGAGATGGCCGTGTGGAGCGACGGCGGCGAGCTGGGCGAAGACCTCGTCGGGCGCATCGCCGCGCAGCCGATCACCACCAAGCGCGGACGCATGCTCGTCGAGCAGGGCGCCGAGGTGGGACGGGCTGAGCTCGCCGACATCGCGCAGGCGTTTGCCGACGATCATGCCAAGGGCGCGCGCGTGACCGTGCCCGTGCGCTCGGTGCTCAAGTGCAAGGCCCCGAGCGGGGTCTGCCAGGCCTGCTACGGCCGGGCGATGGCGACCGGCGCGCTCGCGCAGATCGGCGACGCGGTGGGGATCATCGCCGCCCAGTCGATCGGCGAGCCGGGCACACAGCTGACGATGCGCACGTTCCACACCGGCGGCGTCGCCGGCGCGGACATCACGCATGGATTGCCGCGCATCGTCGAGCTGTTCGAGGCGCGTAAGCCCAAGGGCTTGGCCAAGATCGCCGAGCAGGACGGCACGGTCTCGATCGAGGAGACCGAGAAGGCGCTTACGGTCACTATCACCGACGCTTCGGGCGAAGAGCACAAACACGCCTTCCCCCGGCGCACGCGCCTGTATGTCTCAGAGGGGGAGAAGATCCAGGCGGGCAAGCAGCTCAACGAGGGTTCGCTGTATCCGCACGAGTTGCTCGCGATCCAGGGGCGGACCGAGACCGAGCAGTATCTGGTCAAAGAGGTCCAGGAGGTCTACAAGTCTCAGGGCGTGGACATCAACGACAAGCACATCGAGCTGATCGTGCGCCAGATGCTCAAAAAGGTCCGCGTCGACCAGAAGGGCGACACCGACTACCTCCCCGGGCAATTCGTGGACCGGTTCGAATTCGCCAAAGTCAACGACGCGATCGCGGAGGGCAAGGGCGAGGCGGCGCAGTTCGAGGACATCATCCTCGGCATCACCAAGGCGTCGCTGAACACCGACTCCTTCCTGTCGGCCGCCTCCTTCCAGGAGACGACCAAGGTTCTGACCGACGCGGCTCTGGAGGGCAAGACCGACCGGCTGAACGGGTTGAAGGAGAACGTGATCATCGGCAAGCTGATCCCGGCCGCGACCGGTCTGAAGCGATACCGGCGGATCGAGATCGAACCCTCCGAGCCGCTGCCGCGGGCGATCGACGACGTCGGGCTGCTCGACCAGGACGAGATCGCCGCCGAGCTCGGCCTGTCAAACGGCGAAGGGCTCGCCGGGTACGGGCAGGAGTTCGACGCGGACCTCGCCTCCCTGGAGAAGATCGGCGCGGGCAGCACCGATCCCGGGTTCGTCGAGGAGCTCGCCGATCTCGAAGTCCCGGAGGAGCCGTCCTCGGGAGGGTAGTCCTTGCTGCGCGGCCGGTCGTCGGTTTCAGCTCCCGGCGCTGTAGCCTGACGCCTGCCATGTGGGACGAGCTGACAACACGCCTGGAGGGCCAGATCGTCGTGCTGGAGCCGCTTCAGGTCCGTCACAAAGAAGGACTGTTCGCCGCCGCCCAGCACCCGGAGATCCGGCTCAAGGTGGCTCAAGGCTCCGCGCCCACGTAGTCAACAGCTGCGCCTCCCTCGACGTGAGCCCACGCTCGGGCGCGGTCTGAACAAGCAGCGTCGGCGCCGCGCGCGTCTGCGCCCAGGTGTGGCAGGCGTCGTTGAACTCGTCGTCGATCCATGCCAGCGGGCGCGACCCGGCGCGCTCCTCGATCGCCGCCAGCTTCCAGTGTGGGTAGGCCCGGCCCGGTGAGCGCTCGAAGCGCAGGAACGGCAGGCCCGCCGGCAGGCCGAGCAGGCGCGGCAGATGCTCATCGGCCTTCTCCTCCCAGCCGCTGGCCCACACGAGGTCGTAGGCTGCGGCCAGGTCCAGCAGGTGGGTGGCTGCGGCGCGCGAGAGCAAGTGGGGGATGCCGTCGATCGTCGCGTAGCAGCTCTCGCCCAGCCCGCGACCGTCGTTTGTCCCCGAGCCCTCACTCGGCCCGACCTGTCCGGTCCACGGGGCGTGGCCGGCGAAGCCGAACAGCGAGATGACGCCGTCGATGTCGACCATCAACAGGGGTTTTTCGTCGGCGGGAGTCGGGCGGTGGGGGCCGTGATCCGTGCTGTCGGCGTCCCCTGCGGGATCGGCGGAGTCCGCGTAGGAGTGTGCTTTGCGCGCCTCGCGCGCGGTCGCGGACTCGGCGCCCTCGGATTGCTCTTTAGCTCCCATACAGGTTCGCCCCGGTAATCTGCCCGGATCGAGTGCGGCCAGTAAAGCATCAGCCGACCGCTGTCGATGACCACTCCTCATGACTCTCGCACTCGGCATCCTGCTCGCGCTCGCCTGCGCGTTCGTGGCGAACCTCGGCTTCTTCTACAAGTACCGGGGCGCCAACGCTGTGGCGGCTGTGCGGGTACGCCATCCGCTGCGCTCCGCGCGCGCGCTGTTCGCCTCCAAGTGGTTCACGCTCGGCATGATCATCGCGACCGCCAGCTGGGCCTTGCACGTGGCGGCGCTCACACTGGCGCCGATGTCGGTGATCCAGGTCTCGCTGGCGGGGGGCATCGTGTTCATCGCGGTGATGGCCGACCGGATGTTCGGCTTCCAGGTCGGCGCCCGCCAGTGGATCGGCCTGTGTCTGACCGGCGCTGGTCTTGTGATGCTCGGCGTGACGCTGCCGGCAATGCACGGTGCGCACTCGCAGTTCTCCCAGGCGGCAATGATCTCCTTCGAGGCCGGTCTGTTCGGGCTTGGCGGCCTTTTGATCATGGGCCCGCGCATGGGCGGCCCGGTCGAGCACCACGGCGTGATGCTGGGCGCCGCCTCGGGCATCCTGTTCGGCGTCTCCGACACGGCGATCAAGGCGCTCACCGGCATCACCGGTGCGCACGGCCCACTCGCTCTGCTGCTCAGCCCCTGGCTGGCGGTGGCGGTGCTCGCGTCGATCGTCGCGTTCTACGCCTCGGCGCGGGGGCTTCAAGACGGAGAGGCCGTACCGGTGATCGCCGTGACCGGCACCGCCGCGAACATCGCCGGCATTGCCGGCGGGATCGTCGTGTTCGGCGACCCGATGGCGGCCAGCCCGGTTGGCGTCGTCGTGCAGTCGCTGGCGTTCGTGCTGGTCATCGTCGCCTGCGCCTTGATGCCCGCCCCTGTGCGCGCGGCGGGCGTTCCGGCGGCGGCGCCCGCGGCGGCGTAGCGCGCCGCTGGGTTCGCTTCGTGCCCACGAGCGCACCTGCGCCCTGCGCTGCTACCATCCCCGGCCGATGCCGACCACATCACAGCTCGTGCGCATTGGGCGCACCGCGCCCAAAAAGAAGCTCGCCACCCCGGGCCTGAAGTCGGGCAAGGGCCGCAAGAAGAAGGTCGCCGCGCCTCAGCGCCGCGGCGTGTGCACGCGCGTGTATACGACCACCCCCAAGAAGCCCAACTCCGCGCTGCGCAAGGTCGCGCGCATCCGCATCTCCGGCTCGATTGAGGTGACCGCGTACATTCCCGGCGAGGGCCACAACCTCCAGGAGCACTCGGTCGTGCTCGTGCGCGGTGGTCGCGTCAAGGATCTGCCGGGCGTCCGCTACAAGGTCGTGCGCGGCACGCTCGACGCGGCCGGCGTCTCAGACCGCAAAAAGGCGCGCTCGCAGTACGGCGTAAAGAAAAAGTAGATGCCCCGCCGTGCAGCCGCCCAGGTCCGCCCGCTCGAGGCGGACCCGATCCACCGCTCCAAGCTGGTCCAGCAGGTGATCAACAAGGTCATGCTCGACGGCAAGAAGTCCACGGCCGAGCGGATCGTCTATGACGCGCTGGCGCTGCTGGCGGAGCGCTCGGAGAAAGACCCGATCGAGACCGTGGAAGTCTCGATCAAGGCTCTGACGCCCACACTGGAGGTCAAATCGCGCCGCGTCGGCGGCGCCACCTACCAGGTCCCGGTGGAGGTCGCCGCCCGCCGCGCGCGGACGCTGGCGGTGCGCTGGCTGGTCGAGTTCGCACGCCAGCGCCGCGAGAAGACGATGGCCCAGCGGTTGGCGGGCGAACTGATGGACGCCCAGTCCCAGCAGGGCGGAGCCTATAAGCGCAAGGACGACATCTATCGCATGGCCCAGGCGAACAAGGCGTTCGCCCACTACCGCTGGTAGCGGCCCGAGGACGCGGCGCGATACTCGTCCTCCCTCGCTCGCGTGCAGAGCACGCCACGCTCCCTGCGTCCTTGTCTCGCTTGGTCCTCGGCCCGCTACGTCGTAGCGACATACACGAGCGAGCTGCGATCGTGGCTATGACTTGTGAGGCGACCCCGCGCATGCGCGGGGTCGGCGAGCGGTGCATGCACCGCTCGCAAGGCGGCGCCACATGTGGCGCCGCCCGGGCCGCACATGTGCGGCCCGCTCGGGGGCGCGCATGCGCGCCCCCGCCGGTCGGCGCATGCGCCGACCGGAACAACATGCTCACCCGGGGTTGAAAAAAGAAGCTTTGGTACCTAAGCTTTAGGTACCAAATGTCTTCCACCTCGACAACAGCAGCCGATCCGGGCTTTCACCCGGAGGCCTCCGATCACATAGAGCCCTACGTCTGGAAGATCGCCGGCGTGGTGATCCTCGGGATGATCATGTCGATCCTCGATACGACGATCGTCAACGTCGCGCTGCACACGCTTGGGCACGACCTGCACAGCTCGATCTCGCAGGTCCAGTGGGTCGTCACCGGCTACCTGCTGGCACTGGCGGCGGTGATTCCGGTAACGGGATGGGCGGCACGGCGATTCGGGGCCAAGCGCGTGTATCTGGTCTCGCTGGTGCTGTTCACGGCCGGCTCGGGCCTGTGCGCGGTCGCCGGCTCGCTTACGGCACTCGTGTTCTTCCGCGTGCTGCAGGGAGCCGGCGGCGGGATGATCATGCCGATCGCTCAGCTGATCATGGCCCAGGTCGCCGGTCCCAAGCGGATGGGTCGCGTGATGGGGGTCGTCGTGATGCCCGCGATGCTCGCGCCGATCCTGGGCCCGGTGGTCGGGGGCGTGATCTTGCAGGAGCTGCACTGGTCGTGGATCTTTCTTGTGAACGTCCCGATCGGCGTGATCGCGTTCGTCCTCGGCTGGCGGATGCTCCCGCGGACGGAGTCAGGCGAGGCGGGGAGGCTGGATGTGGTCGGCCTGGGGCTGATCTCGACCGGCGCCACAGCGATCGTGTATGGCCTGTCGGAGCTTGGTTCACACGCGAGCTTGACCGCTCCCAGCGTTGTGTGGCCGATCCTCGTCGGGATCGCGCTGACGCTCGCCTTCGGCTGGCATGCGTTGCGCGTGGAGCGTCCGTTGCTGGACATCCGGCTGTATGCGAACCGCGTGTTCGGCGCCGCCTCGCTGACCACCTTCGGCCTGGGCGCCTCGCTGTTCGGCGCGATGATCTTGATACCGCTGTACTACCAGGAGGTGCGCGGCGAGAGCATCATCGTGACCGGACTGCTCGTCGGCCCGCAGGGGCTCGGGATGCTGCTCGTGGGACCGCTCAACGGGAAACTGACCGAACGCTTCGGCGGTGGGCGCGTGGCGATCGTCGGAGTCTCGATTCTGTGCCTGAGCACAGTCCCATTCGTGTTGATCGGCGCGAACACCTCGATCTTGCTGATCTCGCTGGTGCTGGTGGTGCGAGGCGTCGGCATCGGACTGTCGTTCATGCCGGCGATGACCGCCGCGTTCACCGCGCTGCGTCCCGATGAGCTCTCTGACGCCACGCCGCAGCTGAACATGCTGCAGCGCGTGGGCGGAGCGATCGGGGTGGCGGTGCTCGCCGTCGTCCTGCAGCGGGCCGGCGCACACGCCACCACTCCCGCTCAGCTTGCGAGTGCGTTCAACACCGCCTACTGGTGGGCCCTGGGGATCGCACTGCTGTCGCTGATCCCCTGCCTGGTGCTGGTGCGGGCCGAGAATCCGCGGGCGCAGCTGACTCGTGACGCTGCCGGTGCCGAGGCGGCGGCAGAGCCGATCGGCGTGTAGGCGTCGAGATGAGCTCCACCGAAGCCACGAGCCCCGCCAAGCCGTCCGACTCCGATGGCGCCGGGATACGCGGGCGGCCCGGCGCGAACGGTGGGGGGCCTCACAGAGCTCCGTGCCGGCCCGCGTCGAGCCGGTGTGGACAGCCGAACTGGACGAGCTGGGCAAGGCGTTTCGTCGCGTGTTTCGCAGCCTCAGCCGCCGGCGCGGGCGCGACACGCATCTCGGCGGCTCAGAGCTCAGCCACGCCCAGTTCGAGCTGCTGCTCGAGCTCGACGAGCGCGGCGGGCTCTCAGCCGGGGAGCTCGCGCTCGCCGCGCGCCTGGCGCCGGGGACGGTCACGCAGATGCTCGACCACCTCGCCGGGTCCGGCCACGTCGAGCGGGCCCGCTCGGAGACCGACCGGCGCGTGGTCGTCTCGCGGCTGACGCCCCAGGGCCGGCGGCGGGTCGCGGCCAAGCGCAAGCTCTGGCAGAGCCGCTGGGAAGCGGCGCTGGAGGGTGTCGCAACGGACGACCTGCGGGCCGCCACGCGCGTGATGCAGCGCCTGGGCGACGTGTTCGAGGACGCGCCCGCCGCGGACGCCTCCCCTGAGTCGCCGCCCGCGGCCGGGTAGCACCGCACGCGGTCGAAGACCGCTCAAAATCCTCTGCTATAGTCGGCCCCGCCTCGCGTGCGGGCACGGTCGTGCGAACAGGTCCAGCGCGCGAGCATGTAATCAAGATGGAGATCTCGAGCACATAGCGTCGCGAACCGGTCTAGACATGACCTGCAGCGCACGTGGGCCCGAGGGGCCCCATTTTTTTGCCCCGACCCGCCCGTTACGACACGCCGCAACACGCGCAACACGTATACGCCTACACGCGACACCCATACGCGACCCGCAAGAACACGACCAAGCCATGCCACGCAAGTTCACCCTCCAAAACACCCGCAACATAGGGATCATGGCGCACATCGACGCGGGCAAGACGACGACGACCGAGCGCATCCTCTACTACACCGGGCGCACCTACAAGATCGGCGAGGTCCACGAGGGCGCGGCGGTGATGGACTGGATGGAGCAGGAGCAGGAGCGTGGCATCACGATCACCTCCGCTGCCACCACCGCGGAGTGGAAGGACCATCGCATCAACATCATCGACACGCCCGGCCACGTCGACTTCACCGTCGAGGTCGAGCGCTCGCTGCGCGTGCTCGACGGCGCGATCGCGCTGTTCGACTCGGTCGCCGGCGTGGAGCCCCAGTCTGAGACGGTGTGGCGGCAGGCCGACAAGTACCACGTCCCGCGGATCGCCTACATCAACAAGATGGACCGCACAGGCGCCGACTTCGAGCAGGGCGTGCAGACGATGGTCGACCGCCTCGCCGCGCACCCGGTTCCGATCCAGCTGCCGATCGGCGCGGAGGGCGAGTTTGAGGGGGTCGTCGACCTGGTTGCGATGAAGGCCGTGGTCTACAAGGACGAGCTCGGCACCGAACAGGACGTGGTGGAGATCCCCGAGCGACTGATCGAGCAGGCCGCGGCCGCGCGCGAGCATCTGCTGGAGGAGGTCTCTCATTACGACGACGAGCTGCTCGAGCTGATCCTCGAGGAGGGCGACATTCCCGAGGAGCTCATCAAGCGGGCGATCCGCAAGGCGACTCTCTCGACCGAGCTGACCCCAGTTCTGTGTGGCTCTTCGTTTAAGAACAAGGGAGTGCAGCCGCTGCTGGACGCGGTCATCGACTATCTGCCCTCGCCGCTTGACGTGCCGCCGGTGACGGGCACCGAACTGGTTCGCGGCGAGGAGGGCGAGCGCGAGGTCACTCGCCACGCTGAGGACTCCGAACCGTTCGCGGCGCTGGCGTTCAAGATCATGGCCGACCCCTACGTCGGCAAGCTCACCTACTTCAGGGTCTACTCGGGCAAGCTCGACGCCGGCTCGCGCGTGCTGAACGTCAACAGCGGGCGCACCGAGCGGATCGGGCGCATCCTGATGATGCACGCCAACGACCGCGAGGAGGTCGGCGAGGTCTACGCCGGCGACATCGCCGCGGCGGTGGGCATCAAGCAGGTGATCACCGGCGACACCCTCGCCGCGCCCGACGCGCCGATCAAGCTCGAGAACATCGAGTTTCCCGAGCCGGTCATCAAGGTCGCAGTCGAGCCCAAGACGAAGGTCGACCAGGAGAAGATGTCGATCGCCCTCGGCCGCCTCGCCGAGGAGGACCCTACGTTCCAGGTGCGCTCCAACGAGGAGACCGGCCAGACCGAGATCTCCGGCATGGGCGAGCTGCACCTGGAGGTTCTCGTGGATCGCATGAAGAGAGAGTTCGGTGTCGAGGCCAACGTCGGGCGCCCCCAGGTCTCCTACCGCGAGACGGTGCGCGGCACAGCCCACAAGGTCGAAGGCAAGTTCGTGCGCCAGACCGGCGGCTCCGGCCAGTTCGGGGTCGTCTACATCGACCTGGAGCCCGCCCCCGGCGAGGGGTTCGACTTCGTCAACAAGATCAAGGGCGGAGCGATCCCCTCGGAGTTCATCCCGGCTGTCGAGAAAGGCGTCGAGGAGGCGCTGGAGAGCGGGGTCAAGGCCGGCTATCCGATGGTCGACCTGCGCGTTACGCTCGTCGACGGCAAGTACCACGACGTTGACTCCTCGGAGATCGCGTTCAAGGTGGCCGGCTCGATCGCCTTCAAAGAGGCCGCACGGCGCTCAAAGCCCGTGCTGCTGGAGCCGATCTTCGCCGTCGAGGTCGTCACGCCCGAGGAGTTTCTGGGCGAAGTGATCGGCGACCTGTCTCGCCGTCGCGGACGGGTCGAGGGCCAGGAGCGCCGCGGCAACGCGCTGGTGGTCACCGCCAGGGTCCCGCTGAGTGAGATGTTTGGGTACGCGACCGATCTGCGCTCCAACACGCAGGGCCGCGCGACGTACACGATGCAGTTCGAGGGCTACGAGGAGGTTCCGCCGAACATCGCGGAGAAGATCGTCGAATCGAGAACGGGGGAACCGGTCCCGGCCTAGATGGCTCGGGCTAGGCCGGAGATGGTGCAGAGCAGAGTTTGACCAACAGGCGGCAGTCACCGACTGGCGCAGTTAGATAGATTTCTCAGGTTCGCCTATCAACGGGCGAGCATCCAAGTCGATACAGGAGCGAACAGAAAGTGGCGAAGGAGAAGTTCGAGCGCGACAAGCCGCATGTCAACGTCGGGACCATCGGTCATATCGATCATGGCAAGACGACGCTGACCGCTGCCATCACGACGGTGCTGGCGGAGAAGATGGGCGGCGAGGCCCGCAGCTTCGAGGAGATCGACAACGCTCCGGAGGAGAAGGAGCGCGGGATCACGATCGCCACCTCCCACGTCGAGTACCAGACCGAGAACCGCCACTACGCGCACGTGGACTGTCCCGGTCATGCCGACTACGTCAAGAACATGATCACCGGCGCGGCCCAGATGGACGGGGCGATCCTGGTCGTCTCCGCGGCTGACGGGCCGATGCCCCAGACGCGCGAGCACATCCTGCTCGCCCGCCAGGTCGGCGTCCCCTACATCGTCGTGTTCCTGAACAAGGCCGACATGGTCGATGACGAGGAGCTGCTGGAGCTCGTCGAGGTCGAGGTCCGCGAGCTGCTGAGCGAGTACGACTTCCCCGGCGACGACATCCCGTTCATCACCGGTTCGGCGCTGAAGGCCCTGGAAGGCGATGAGACCTACAAGGGCAAGATCGTCGAGCTGGCGCAGGCGCTTGACTCCTACATCCCCGAGCCCGTGCGCGAGCTCGACAAGCCGTTTTTGATGCCCATCGAGGATGTGTTCTCGATCACCGGGCGCGGCACCGTGGCGACCGGGCGCGTGGAGCAGGGCATCGTCAACACCGGCGACACCGTCGAGATCGTCGGCGTCCACGACACCACCACGACCGTGGTCACCGGCGTTGAGATGTTCCGCAAGATCCTCGACCAGGGTCAGGCGGGCGACAACGTCGGCTGTCTTCTGCGCGGGACCAAGCGCGAGGAGATCGAGCGCGGCCAGGTGCTGTGCAAGCCCGGCTCGATCACGCCGCACACCAAGTTCAAGTCCGAGGTCTACGTTCTGAAGAAGGAGGAGGGCGGCCGTCACACTCCGTTCTTCACGGGCTACAGGCCGCAGTTCTACTTCCGCACCACCGACGTGACCGGCGTGGCCAAGCTGCCCGAGGGCGTCGAGATGGTCATGCCCGGTGACAACGTTCAGATGGAGATCGAGCTGATCCAGCCGATCGCCATGGACCAGGGCCTGCGGTTCGCCATCAGGGAGGGCGGGCGCACGGTCGGCTCGGGCGTGGTCTCAGAGATCATCGAGTAGCACCTGCGGCCCCTTAGGGGGCCGTATTCATTGATTGGCAGTCCGATACGACGAATTGAAGGCTCCGCCGTTGCATGCAGGTGCGGTGAGGGCGGATTCCCCGTTATGGAGTCCGCCCTTTCTCTCGCCTGTTGCGGAGGGGCCGAACACTGAATTGAACCGAACCGCACCAGACCGAACCGAACTGAATCGAATCGAATCGAATCGAACCAGCAATGGCAGCAGCAACCCAAAACAAGATCCGCATCAGGCTGAAGGCCTATGACACCTCGGCGATCGAGTCCGCGGCCAAGGAGATCGTGGAGACGGCCACGCGCACCGGCGCGAGCGTCTCGGGCCCGGTGCCGCTACCGACCGAGAAGAACGTGTACTGCGTGATCCGCTCCCCGTTCAAGGACAAGGACTCGCGCGAGCACTTCGAGATTCGCACGCATAAGCGCCTCATCGACATCCACCAGCCGACGCCCAAGACGGTCGACTCGCTGCAGCGCCTGGACCACCTGCCGGCGGGCGTTGACATCGAGATTCGCCTCGCCACCTGACGAGCCCCAGCGCCCCCGATCCCTCAAGCCAATGCCCGCCATCCTCGCCAAGAAGCTCGGTATGACCCAGATCTTCCAGGAGGACGGCGCCGTCGCGCGCGTCACCGTGCTGGAAGCCGGACCGTGTCCGGTGACGGCGATTCGCAGCGCCGAGCGCGACGGCTATGAGGCCGTCCAGCTGGCTTTCGGCTCAGCCCGTGAGAAGCACCTGAGCAAAGCCGAGCTCGGCCATCTCGGGAAGGCCGACGCCCCGCCGATGCGCCATCTCGTCGAGTTCCGCGACGAGGCCGCCGAGCTCCAGGTCGGAGAGACGGTGACCGTCGAGTCCTTCGCGGTCGGGGCGCGAGTGAAGGTCGCGGGCACGTCCAAGGGCAAGGGCTTTCAGGGGACGATTCGCCGGCACAACTTCAAACGCGGCCCGTAGTCCCACGGCTCGCACAACGTGCGCGCGCCCGGGCTCGATCGGAGCCTCGGCTACGCCCTCGCGCGTGCTGCGCGGTCTGCGCGGTCCCGGGCACATGGGCAGTCGCCGAGCGACCCAGAAGGGCCTCGAGGTCGTGGCGGTTGACGCGCGAGCAGAACCTGCTGATGGTGCGCGGCTCGGTGCCCGGGGCGCGCGGCAGCGTGGTGGAGGTGCGCGGCGATGCCTGACGCCACCACGAAGACGCGTTCCGGCGCCAAAGCCGCGTGCGAGCGCAAAGACGGCCGAGGCTCCGGTGCTCGGCGCCGGCGCCGGCGCCGGCAAGACCGTCAAGCTGAGCGACGCCGCGTTCGCGGCGCGCTTCAATGAGCCGCTGGTGCACCAGAGCGTGCGCGCCGAGCAGGCCGCGCGCCGGCGCGGCACCGCGTCCACCAAAACCCGTGGCATGGTTTCCGGCGGCGGCGCCAAGCCCTGGCGCCAGAAGGGCACAGGACGCGCCCGCGCGGGCTCCAGCCGCTCCCCCATCTGGACGGGCGGCGGCACCGCGTTTGGCCCCAGCCGCGCTCCTACACGTTCAAGGTCAACCGCAAGGAGCAGCGCGCTGCGCTGCGCAGCGCGCTGTCGCTGCACGCCCAGCGCGGCTCCATCGCCGTGCTCGACGCCGCGGCGTTCGCAGCGCCCAAGACCAGCCAGGCTGCGGATCTGCTCGACGTTGGGCCCCGGCCACCCCGCCCGCGGGCAAGGTGTTTCCGGCGCTGGTCGTGCTGAACGACTACGAGCGCGACGCGGCGCTGTCGTTCCGCAACCTCGCACGCGTGGCCGTGCTGACCCACGAGAACGTCGGCGTCGCCGACCTTCTCGGCGCGGCCTCGCTGTTGATCTCGCAGGCCGCCCTCGACCCGCTGACCGAGCGTGCCGCCGGGGAGACGCCCCCGGCGCCCCGGCGAGCATCAAGGCGGCGACGGCCTCGAAAGCCGCGAAGGCCTCGAAGGCCCCGAGCCGGTCCAGCCGCCGGGGAGCCCGCCGCCGACGGGCCAGGGACTGATGGACGCTTCGCAGGTGATCATCAGGCCGGTCGTCTCCGAGAAGAGCTATGTGCTGTCGGCCGCCAACCGCTACACGTTCAGGGTTCATCCCAGCGCGCACAAGACGCAGATCCGCCAGGCGGTTCAGGAGCTGTTCGACGTGCACGTGCTCGACGTCCGGACGATCAGCGTCAAGTCCAAGCCCAAGCGCCGCGGCGCCGTCAGTGGGCGCACGCGGGCCTGGAAGAAGGCGATCGTGCAGATCCCGCCCGGCGAAAGCATCCCGATCTTCCACGGCCTGGCGGCCCTGGACTAGAAGGACGTCGCATGGCCATTCGCAAGCCCAAGCCCACCAGCCCCGGACGGCGGTTCGTCTCATACCCGGACTTCGCCGAGATCACCTCCTCCGAGCCCGAGAAGACGCTCGTAGAAGGACTGAAGAAGAGCGGCGGGCGCAACGCACACGGGCGCAAGACCGCCCGTCACCGCGGCGGCGGCGCCAAGCGCGCCTACCGACGTATCGACTTCAAGCGCCGCAAGGACGGTGTGCCCGCGAAGGTAGCGGCGATCGAGTACGACCCCAACCGCTCCGCCTACATCGCCCTGCTGCACTATCTCGACGGCGAGAAGCGCTACATCCTCGCGCCCCAGCGTCTGACTGTCGGCATGACGGTCGCCTCCGGCGATGACGCCGACATCGCCGTCGGCAACTGCCTGCCGCTGGCGCGCATGCCCGTCGGCACGGTCGTGCACAACGTCGAGTTGCAGCCCGGCCGCGGCGGCCAGATGGCGCGCTCGGCGGGCGCCTCGGTGCAGTTGATGGCCAAGGACGGGGACATGGCGACGCTGCGCCTGCCATCCGGCGAGATGCGACTCGTACGCGCCGAGTGTCGCGCCACCGTCGGGACGATCGGCAACTCCGATCATCAGAACGTCAAGGTCGGCAAGGCCGGGCGCAAGCGCCACCTGGGCGTGCGCCCGCAGACGCGCGGCACGGCGATGAACCCCGTGGACCATCCGCACGGCGGCGGCGAGGGCTCGACCACGGCCGGTCGTCACCCGGTCACTCCCTGGGGTGTGCCGACGCTCGGGTATCGCACGCGCAAGACAGCGCAAGAACTCCGACAAGTACATCGTGCGCGGACGGCGACGCGGGAAGGGCAAGCAACGATGAGCCGCTCAAGCAAGAAGGGCCACGACCACGTATGGCGGCGCTGGATCTGCGTCCTTACCGATCGTCGATCAGATGCGATCGACCGATCGGCCAGCACGCGTGCACAGCACGCCACGCTCCCTGTGTCCTTGCCCAGCTTGCCCTACGTGTCCGTGGATGGAGGAGGCGACAATGAGTAGATCAAGCAAGAAGGGGCCGTGGGTGCAGGAGCGCCTGTTGGCGCGGATCGAGGCGTTGAACGCCGAGAACAACAAAAAAATGCTGCGCACCTGGTCGCGCGCGTCGACGATATTTCCGGAGATGGTCGGCCACACGATCGCTGTTCACGACGGCAAGAAGCACGTGCCCGTGTTCATCAGCGAGTCGATGGTCGGTCACAAGCTCGGCGAGTTCGCGCCCACGCGTGTGTTTCGGGGACACGCCGGCTCGGGGAAGGTGCGATAGCGCCAGATGAGTCATGGCGAGGAGAAGCCCACCGACGAGCGAGATGACCGCAAACGGCTGAGAAAACCGGCCGCCGCGAAAAAAGCGCCGCCGCCAAAAAGGCGGCCGCCGCCAAAGGCGGCAGCCGACCCAAGGCGGACGCGAAGACGAAGGCCGATGCCGAGCAGGCGCCGCCAGCCGAGGCGAAGTCCGACGAGCGAGGCGAAGCGTGCTGCCAAAAAGCCGGCCGCCGCGAAAGAGTCGCCGGCCAAGGCCGAGAACGCGCCTGCCAAGGAGCACGTCGCGAGCGAGCAGAAGAAAGCTCGTTCCGCATCCGCCAAACCACCCCGGCGCAGGGTTGTGCGGGCGCACGCGCGCTACGTGCGCACCTCGGCGCGCAAGGCGCGGATGGTGTGCGCACACCTGCGAGGCAAGACCGTCCCGGAGGCACGCGCTATCCTCGAGTTCACCCCTCGTGAGGTGGCGCGCGACTGGAGCAAGTTGCTGGAGTCGGCGGTCGCCAACGCCGAGAACAACCACGAGCTGCTCGAGGAGGATCTCGTCGTGCGGGAGGCCTACGCCGACGAAGGGCCGACGATCAAGCGCTTTCGCCCGCGCGCGATGGGGCGCGCGACGCCGATCCACAAGCGCACCAGCCACCTGACGATCACCCTGACCCCGGGCTCCTAGGCACGGATCCTGAGACCACACACAGAGACGAGTTAGAGAGAGACGAGAGAAGAGATGGGACAAAAGGTTCACCCCGAGGCGATGCGCGTCGGCTACATCCACGACTGGAAGTCGAACTGGTTCAACGAGCGCTCGTTCTCCGAGTACCTGGCCGAGGACATCCGTGTCAGGGAGCACATCGTCGGCAAGCTGGCGCACGCGGGCCTGTCGGACATCACGATCCGCAAGGACTCGAACGAACTCGAGGTCAACATCCATACGGCCCGTCCGGGCATCGTGATCGGCAAGTCCGGCACCGAAGTCGACGCGCTGCGCCGGGATCTGCATCGCCTGACCAAAAAGCAGATCAAGGTCAACATCCTCGAGATCAAGCGCCCCGAGCTCGATGCCAAGCTGGTCGCGCAGTCGATCGCCGAGCAGCTGCAGAACCGCGTGGCGTTCCGCCGCGCGATGAAGCGCGCGCTGACCAGCGCGATGCGCTCCGGCGCAAAGGGCGTGAAGGTCCAGGTCGCGGGACGTCTCGGCGGCGCGGAGATGGCGCGCACCGAAAGCTACTCCGATGGCCGCGTCCCGCTGCACACGATGCGCGCGGACATCGACTACGGCTTCTACGAGGCGCGCACCACGTTCGGGCGGATCGGAGTGAAGTGCTGGGTGAACAAGGGCGAGATCATGCCCGAGGGTTACACCGGCGCCGACCTCACCGACATGACGGCGCCGGCTACGCCCAGCTCCGACCGCGAGGGGCGCGGTGGACGCGACGGACGCGACGGGCGTGGCCGCGGCTCCGGTGGCGGTGGTGGACGCGGCGGGCGTGGCGGCGGTCAGGGGGCGTGGCGGACGTGGCCCCGGCGGCTTCGGCGGATTTGGCGGTCAGGGCGGTCGCGGTCGGGCGGCGGCGGACGTGGCCCCGGCGGCGGTGGCGGCGGCCGTGGACCGGGCGGTCCCGGCGGCGCTGGAGGGCGCGGTCCCGGCGGCCTCCGGTGGCGGAGGTCCGCGCTGATGCTGTCTCCCAAGCGGGTCAAGCACCGCAAGCAGCACCGCGGACGCCGCGGTGGCGTCTCGCGCGGCCAGGTCAAGGTCCAGTTCGGCGAGTATGGGCTCAAGGCGCTCGAGGAGGGCTGGCTCACCAACCGCCAGATCGAGGCCGCCCGCATCGCGATGACCCGCAAGATCAAGCGTGGCGGCAAGGTGTGGATCAACGTGTTCCCGGACAAGCCCGTCACCAAGAAGCCGGCCGAGACGCGCATGGGCTCAGGCAAGGGCACGCCCGAAGGCTGGGTCGCCGTGGTCAAGCCGGGTCGCGTGATGTTCGAGCTCGCCGGCGTGCCCGAGCCGCTTGCGCGCGACGCGATCCGACTCGCCGCGCACAAGCTCCCCGTGAAATCCAAGTTCGTGCTGCGCGAGGACTGAGGGGCGGACGATGAACGCCAAGGAGATGAGAGACCTGCAGGACGAAGAACTGGGCCATCGGATCGCGACGCTGCGCAAAGACATTTTCGGCCTGCGATTCGCGAACGCCACCGGCGAACTCGACGACACCGCAGGCATCGCCCGCGCCAGGCGCGACCTCGCGCGGGCGCTGACCGTCGCGCGCGAGCGAGCGCGACGATCGGTCGCAGAGCAGTAGAGATACAGGAACGAGCAACCAGAGAACTATGGCCGACGAACCAGACAACGAGACCGAGTTGCCCCCCGACAGCCTGCGAGCCCTGACCGGCGACGCCGAGGCCGCGTGCCGAGCGCCGGACGCCGAGCTGGAGCGCCGATCCGAGGAGCGCCGCGCCCGAGGAGGCCGCGTCCGAGGCCTCGGAGCAGGCCGATGTCCCGAGGCGCCCGCGCGCGCGCAGGCTCGCCCACTCCGCCGGCCGAGCCCGAGGCGCAGCTCTCCTCCAAGGAGCGTCGTCGCAAGGCACGCTCCACGCATACCGGCGATGCGCGTCCGGCACGCACGCCGGAGGAGCGCCACGCCGAGCGTGTGGCCGAGCGCAAGGCCAAGGCGACTCGCCGTCGTGCCCGCCGCCAGCAGGAACGCGAGAAAGAGTGGCGGCGCGCGATCGCGATGCGGCGCCTCCAAACGTGAGCCGCTGGCGCCCGTGCATGCCCAGGCCGAGGGTGTACGCAAGGTGCGCCAAGGAGTCGTCGTCTCCGACAAGGCCGACAAGACGATCACCGTTCGCATCGACACCGCCCGCAGGCACCGGCGCTATGAGAAGATCGTGCGCAGCTCGAGCACGCTGCACGCGCACGACGAGAACAACGACGCCCACGAGGGCGACACCGTCCGCGTAATCGAGAGCCGGCCGCTGTCGCGCAGCAAGCGGTGGCGGCTGGTGGACGTGCTGGAGAGGGCGCGATGATCCAGAACGAGACACGATTGCGCGTCGCCGACAACACGGGCGCGCGCGAGATCCTGTGCATCCGCGTCAAGGGCGGCTCCAGGCGCCGGTATGCGTTCGTCGGGGACGTGATCACGGCGACCGTCAAGCAGGCCAACCCGCAGGGCGCGGTCAAGAAGGGCGAGGTCGTGACGGCTGTGATCGTGCGCACGAAGAAGCCGATCGGGCGCGACGACGGCACGTACATCGCGTTCGACGAGAACGCCGCGGTGATCATCGACGATCAGAACAACCCGCGCGGCACGCGCGTGTTCGGCCCGGTCGCGCGCGAACTGCGCGAGCGCAACTTCATGAAGATCGTCTCGCTCGCCCCGGAGGTGCTGTGATGGCTCGGACCGCCACCGCACCCAAGCGCCGTCACATGAAGATTCGCACCGACGATCACGTGACGGTGATCTCCGGCAAGGACCGAGGCAAGAGCGGCCGTGTCCTGCGGACGGAGCCGAACAAGGGACGCGTGTATGTCGAGGGCCTGAACATGATCAAGCGCCACGTCCGCCCGAAGGAATCGCGCAGCGGCGTCACCGGCCAGGACACCGCCGCCCAGCTCGGCGGCGTGATCGAGCGCGAGGGCCCGATCCACATCTCCAACGTGATGCTGCTCGACCCGAAAAACGGCGAGCCCACGCGCGTGCGCATCGATCGTGGCGAGGGCAAGCGCTCGCGCGTGGCCGTACGCTCGGGCGCGAGCATCGACTAGGCGCACTCGACCAGAACCTGAAACCAACACCACGACACGACGACACCCATGAATGCGACAGCCCCCACAGCCCCACCGGCCCGCCTGAAGACGCGCTACCTCGATGAGATCCGCCCGGAGCTGATCGCCCGCTTCGGCTACTCCTCGCCGATGCAGGCGCCAAAGCTCGAGAAGATCACGCTGAACATGGGTGTCGGCATGGCCAAGCAGGACTCCAAAGCGCTCAAAGCGGCGCGGGATCAGCTCGCGACGATCGCCGGGCAGCAGCCGAGCGTGCGCCGCGCGCGCAAGTCGATCGCGGCGTTCAAACTGCGCGAGGGCATGCCAGTCGGCGTCGCGGTCACGCTGCGAGCCGAGCGCGGCTACGAGTTCCTCGATCGTCTTGTCTCGATCGCGATTCCCCGTATCCGCGACTTCCGCGGCCTGAACCCTCGCTCGTTCGACGGGCGGGGCAATTACTCGCTGGGCATCAAGGAGCAGATCATATTCCCGGAGATCGACTACGACGCGATCGACCAGGTCCGGGGTCTGGACATCACGATCACCACGACCGCGTCCAGCGACGCCGAGGCGTTCGCGCTGCTGATGGCCTTCGGCATGCCCTTCTCGACCAAATGGCGCCCCAAAGGCTTCGACGAAGCGATCGGCGTGACCTCAGAGCCGACGGACGACGACGGTGCGAGGGTGTCTACCGCCAGTGCCGCGGAGCAGCCCCGCAGGATGCCGCGGACGGGACACCGAGGCCGACACGAGACGACGACATCGAGCCGACGCACGCGCGCGAGCGAGACAACAGCCGATGCAGACTGATGGCGCAGGACCCGTCGCAGGCGCGTCGAGCAGGAAGACGCACCCCGAGACGAATGACTCACAGAACAGCCGAGAAGGAGAGCAACGACTGATGGCCAAGACCTCTCAGCGCGTCAAGCAGATGCGCACCCCCAAATACAAGACACAGGCCTATACTCGCTGCAACCGCTGCGGGCGCCCGCGCGCGGTGTATCGCAAGTTTGGATCTGCCGCATCTGCCTGCGCGAGCTCGCGCACAACGGCCAGATCCCGGGGATGACCAAGTCGTCCTCGTAGCAAGACCTCACGAAACACCTCGAACCAGAACAAAACAAGCCATGTCCATGACCGATCCAATAGCCGACTTCCTCACGCGCGTGCGCAATGCGATCCACGCCGCCCACGAGACGGTCGACATACCGGCCTCCAAGCTCAAGTCAGAGCTCGCGCGGATCCTGGCCGAGCAGGGCTACATCGAGACATGGTCGGTCATCGCGGCCCCCGACGGCCCGGGCCAGCTGATCCAGATCAAACTCAAGTACACCGAGGATCGCCGTTCGGCGATCTCCGGGCTGCGCCGCGTGTCCCGCCCCGGCCGGCGTACGTACGTCGACGCCAAGCACATCCCGAAGGTGCTCGGCGGCATGGGCACCTCGATCGTCTCCACTTCGCACGGCGTGATGACCGGCCACGACGCGCGCGCGGCCGGCTTCGGCGGCGAGGTCCTGGCGCAGGTCTGGTAGGTCACGAGCCATGTCCAGAATCGGCAGACAGCCCATACCGGTGCCCTCCGGTGTGACCGTTGGGATCGAGCCCGAGTCCGTGCGGGTCAACGGCCCCAAAGGCGAGCTCTCCGAGCGCATCTCGCGCGACATCGAAGTCGTCCAGGACGGCGAGCGGCTGCTCGTCTCGCGTCCGACCGATCGCGGCGAGCACCGCGCGCTGCACGGGCTGACCCGCTCGCTCATCGCCAACATGGTTCAGGGGGTCACCGCGGGCTATGAGAAGCGCCTGGAGATTCAGGGCGTCGGTTATCGCGCGCAGCTGAAGGGCAAGAACCTCGAGCTCGCCGTTGGCTACTCCCACCCTGTGCCGATCCCCGCGCCCGCGGGCATCGAGTTCGAAGTGCCCCAGCCGACGCGGATCGTCGTCAAGGGCATCTCCAAGCAGCTCGTCGGCGAGACCGCTGCGATCATCCGCAAGCAGCGCCCGCCCGAGCCGTACAAGGGCAAGGGCATCCGCTACGAGGGCGAGTATGTCCAGCGCAAGGTCGGCAAGAGAGCCTAGTCATGACCGTTCTGACCAAGGAGACTCGCCGCCTCAAACGTCGCCGCAGGGTGCGCGCGAAGATCACCGGCACCGCCGGCCGGCCGCGGATCTCGGTGTTCCGCTCCAATCGCGGCCTGTGGCGCAGGTGATCGACGACTCCTCCGGGCGCACGCTCGCGGCGGTCGCCTGGTTCGAGCCCGAGCTGCGCGGGCTCGGCAAAGCCGAGGCTGCCACCCGCGCCGGTCAGCTGCTGGCCGAGCGCGCCAAAGCCGCGGGCGTGTCCGAGGCTGTGTTCGACCGCGGCGGCTATCGCTACCACGGCCACGTGCGCGCGCTGGCCGAATCGATCCGCGAGTCCGGCCTGACCGTCTGGGGATCCCCACTCGCCACATCCCGCTACTCTCTTACCGCCCTTTTCTTTTTCTCTCCTCTTCTTCTCTTTTCTTCTTCCTCTCTCCCTCTCCCTCACCACACCTAGCTCATGTTCCCATCACATCAGATCGCTCAGTCAGCCCGTCTGGCCTGGACCTCCAGGAGCGGGTCGTAGAGATCAACCGCGTCGCCAAGGTCGTCAAGGGCGGGCGGCGATTCTCGTTCACCGCTCTGGTCGTGGTCGGCGATGAACGCGAAACGGTCGGCGTGGGCTACGGCAAGGCCAACGAGGTTCCGCTGGCCATCCAGAAGGGCGTCGAGCGAGCCAAGAAGGACCTGTTCAAGGTCCCTCGTCACGGCAGCACGATCACCCATCAGACGACCGGCGTGTTCGGCTCGGGACGCGTGCTGCTGAAGCCCGCGTCCCCCGGCACCGGCGTAATCGCCGGCGGCGGCGTGCGCGCGGTGCTCGAGCTCGCCGGCATTCATGACATCCTCTCCAAGAGTCTCGGCACGCAGAACCCGATCAACCTCGTCAAGGCCACGATCGAGGGATTGCGCGGGTTGCGCACGCCCGAGGAGGTCGCGCGGCTGCGTGGCCTGACGATCGACCAGGTGCTCGGCCTCGGCGGCAGCGAGGCCGTCGGCGCCTCTGCGGACGCCGCTATCCCGCAGGCGCCCGCCGATGCGACGGTGGATCCCGCGCCGCGACGCCCGGCGCCGAGGGCGTCCAGCCAGAGGTCGAGGCCGAGACAGAGACAGAGACGGCATCCGCGCAGGCCCCAGCCGCACCACCAGGATGCGGTCGAGGGGGTGTCCGCCTGATGGCCACCGCTACTGCGACCCTCACGGTCACCCAGCGTCGTTCAGGCAACGGGTCCGACAAGCGCCAGCTGGCAACGCTGCGTTCGCTCGGACTGCGGCGTATCGGCCATACGGTCGAGGTCAAGGACACAGAGCAGGCGCGCGGCATGCTGCACGCGGTTCGCCACCTCGTCGAGGTCTCCGAGGAGGGCAAGTGAGCCCCGCCGCCGCCGATAAATCCGAGCAGGAGCGCGTCGGGCTGCACAATCTCAAGCCGGCCCCCGGCAGTCGCCGGCCGCGCAAGCGCGTGGGTCGCGGCGAAGGCTCCGGTACCGGCAAGACCTCCGGGCGCGGTCAGAAGGGCGCGGGCGCGCGTTCGGGTTCCAAGCGCCGCGCGCGGTTCGAGGGTGGGCAGATGCCGATTCATATGCGCATGCGAAAGCTGCGCGGCCCGCACATGAAGAAGTCGATGCCGTTTGAGATGTTCCGCACGCACACCCAGCCGGTCAACATCGGCGATCTCGACGCCCGCTTCGACGCCGGCGCCGAGGTGACGATCGAGATGCTCAAGGCCGCCGGGCTCGGCACCCGCAAGGACATCCCGATCAAGATCCTCGCCAAGGGCGAGCTCAGCAAGGCGCTGACCGTCCATGCGCATGCGTTCAGCGTCTCGGCTCGCGAGCGCATCGAGGCGGCAGGAGGCACCTGCCACACCGCGGAGAGCTAGAATCGGGCGCTCCGCGGACCTCCCGTCCAGCGGACCAAAAACATGCTCTCCACGATCCTCAACGCCTTTCAAGTAGCGGAGATCCGCAAGAAGCTCGCGTTCACCGCGGCGATGCTCCTGATCTACCGTCTCGGCTCGCACGTGCCCGTGCCGGGAGTCAACCTCACGGCGGTCAACAACATCCAGAAGGAGTTCGGCGGCGGCGGCATCCTCAGCTACCTGAACCTGTTCTCCGGTGGCGGATTGTCCAAACTCGCCATATTCGCGCTGGGCATCATGCCCTACATCACCTCCTCGATCATCCTGCAGCTCCTGCAGGTGGTCGTGCCCTCGCTTGAAAAGCTCTCCAAGGAAGGCGAGGTCGGCCAGGCTCGCATCACCCAGTACACGCGCTACCTCACGGTCGGGCTCGCGTTCGCGCAGTCGATCGGCTACGTGTTCCTGTTCCACTCCCTGCAGGCCAAGGCCGGCGAATCGGTCGTCACCCACTTCGACGCGCCCCACATCTTCCTGATCGTCCTGTGCCTGACGACCGGCTGCGTGCTGCTGATGTGGATCGGCGAGCTGATCACCCAGCGCGGCATCGGCAACGGCATCTCGCTCTTGATCTTCGCCTCGATCGTCTCGCGCTTGCCCGAAGGCATCCAGAAGTGGTGGACCACTCAGGATCAGGTGTTCAAGGTGATGATGCCATTCCTCGTGCTCGCCGTCGTCGCGGGCAT
Source organism: uncultured Solirubrobacterales bacterium (assembly GCA_963839965.1). Classification (GTDB taxonomy): domain Bacteria; phylum Actinomycetota; class Thermoleophilia; order Solirubrobacterales; family Solirubrobacteraceae; genus Palsa-744. The sequence continues at coordinate 284,176 of CAWIWX010000002.1, read as the reverse complement.
CGTGTTTGTGCAGGAGGGCCAGCGGCGCATCCCCGTGCAGTACGCCAAGCGCGTGATCGGGCGGCGCATGTCCGAGGGCGGGCAGACCTACCTGCCGCTGCGCGTGAACATGGCCGGCGTGATCCCGGTGATCTTCGCCGCGAGCATCATGGCGTTCCCGCCGACCGTCGGCCAGCTCGTGAAAACCAAATGGGGCCAGTCGATCTCCGACTTCTTCACGCCCAACGGCTGGCACTACATAGTCGGGCAGTCGCTGTTCATCCTGCTGTTCACCTACTTCTACACGGCCGTCACGTTCAACCCGGTCGACCAGGCCGAGAACCTTAAGAAGTACGGCGGCTTCATCCCCGGTGTGCGCCCCGGGCGCCCGACCGCCGAATTCCTCGATCGCATCCTCGCGCGATTGACGTTCCCGGGCGCGCTGTTCCTCGCCGCCGTCGCGGCGCTGCCCGCGATCCTGTTCGCGCGCACCCACCAGCAGTTCAACTTCGGCGGCACCTCGATCCTGATCGTGATCGGCGTCGCCCTCGAAACGATGAAGCAATTGGAGGCTCAGCTGATGATGCGTTCTTACGAGGGCTTTTTGAAGTGATGCTTCTCCGGGGGGTGGTCGGGAGGGGGGCTTGCCCCCCTCCCGCGCTAGAGATGAAGCAGCTGGAGGCGCAGCTGATGATGCGAAGTTACGAGGGCTTCTTGAAGTAGGACCTGCACGTATGCGTGAGTCTGCCTGGAGGGGGTAGGCTGGGCTGGACGTGTCGGAGCTGAACCTAATACTGCTCGGCCCGCCGGGCGCCGGGAAGGGCACCCAGGCCGAGCGCCTGCGCGAAGACTTCGCTGTGGCGCACATCTCCACCGGGGACATGCTCCGTGCCCAGGTTGTCGAGGACACGGAGCTGGGCGTGAAGGCCAAGCGCTACATGGACGCAGGCGAGCTTGTGCCCGACAAGGTGATCATTGACATGATCATGCAGCGGATCGGCGCCCCCGACGCCGGCGACGGATTCCTGCTCGACGGGTTTCCGCGCAACGAGACCCAGGCCGATGCGCTCGCGCGGGCGCTCGGTGGTCTGGACCGCCGGCTGACGGCGGCGCTGGCGATCGAGGTCTCAGACGAGGAGGTCGTGCGCCGTCTCTCGGGCCGGCGTGTGTGCGTCAAGAACCCCAGCCACATTTATCATGTCGACTTCGACCCGCCCAAGCACGAGAACATCTGCGACCAGGACGGCTCGCGGTTGATCCAACGCGACGACGACCGCGAAGAGACGATCCGCCGGCGTCTGCAGGTCTATCACCGCCAGACCGCGCCTCTGCTCGACTACTACGACCGTGCCGGCCTGCTGCGCCGCTTCGACGGGGCCCGCAGCGCCGATGAGGTCCACGCCCACATCCGCGCCACCCTGGCGACGCTGCGCCTGGAGGAGAGGCTCTGACGGGGCCGAGACTCGTCTTGAGCGTCCTGTCACAGCTAAGCTCGTGCAGTGATCATCAAGAAGAGCCCGGAGGAGATCGAGAAGATGGCGCGCGCAGGCGAGGTGCTCGTCGCGACGCTGGACATGCTGGAGGGGAAGATCCGCGCCGGGGTCAGCACCTCAGAGCTCGACACCGCCGCCGAGCGCTTCATCCGCGCTCACGGTGGTATGCCCTCGTTCAAGGGCTACCGCGGGTTCCCCGGCTCGATCTGCGCTTCGCCGAATGCGATGGTCGTGCACGGCATCCCCGGCCCGTACCGACTCTCTGCGGGGGACATAATCTCGATCGACGTCGGCGTCACGCTCGACGGCTGGGTGGCGGATGCCGCACGGACATTTCCGCTGGGTGAGATCGACCCGGTCGCTCGGAACCTGCTTACGGCGACCCGCGCCTCGCTGGACGCCGGTGTGCAGCAGTGCCGGCCGGGCAACCGCTTGGGCGACGTCTCGAGCGCGATCCAGCGCGTCGCCGAGGGTGCCGGGCTGTCGGTGATCCGCTCGCTCGTCGGACACGGCATCGGGCGCAGCATGCACGAGGATCCGCAGGTGCCCAACTACGGCAAGCCCGGCAAGGGGCCGCGCTTGGAAGAGGGCATGGTCCTCGCCGTCGAGCCGATGATGACCGCCGGGCGCGCGGGCGTTCGCGTGGCCGGGGACGGCTGGGCGATCTTCTCTCAGGACGGCTCGCCGGCCGCGCACTTCGAGTTCACGGTCGCGATAACCGCGCGGCGGGCCGCGCATCCTCACCCCGTGGCATCGGCCGCGCTCCGAGCGTTCGTCAACTCGCGAGCCCGCGACCGCCGCGAGCGCGGGCTGAGTTCGAGCGCCACCTGCGCAGCGGACTTCGCCAAAGCCCGCGGAGTTGCTACCATCCAGAGTCCTGCTCGAACGCGAGGATCTGCGCGCGCGAGAGCGTATCCACGACCTGGTAGCGGCGGCCACTACGGCAGCCAGAGCCGGTCGCCGGAACCCAGCCGCCGAAAGGGATCATGAAGGTCAGACCGTCGGTCAAGCCGATGTGCGAGAAGTGCAAGATCATTCGCCGCCACGGGGCGGTCTTGGTGATCTGCCAGAACAAGCGCCACAAGCAAAGGCAGGGCTAGCCAGCGTGACTCGGATGAACGCCATACTGCGTCCTCAGTCGGGTCCGTGGGTCTTCCACTGTCCCCTCCCTGCGTCCTTGTCTGACGTCCCCCGAGTCCCGCTGGAGACGTGATGGCAAGAATCGCCGGGGTCAACCTGCCCCTGAACAAGCGCTCTGAGATCGGCCTAACCTACATCTACGGGATCGGCCGCTCGACCTCCAACAAGATCCTGGCGCAGGTCGGGGTCAGCCCCGACACCTACGTGCGCGACCTCACCGAGGACGAGGTCTCAAAGCTGCGCGATCAGATCGACCGCTCGCTGACCGTTGAGGGCGATCTGCGGAGGGAGCGCTCGCAGGACATCAAACGGTTGCAGGAGATCGGCTGCTATCGCGGGCTGCGCCATCGCCGCGGCCTGCCCGTGCGCGGGCAGAAGACGAAGACCAACGCGCGCACGCGCAAGGGCCCCAAGCGGCTGCAGGTCGCGGGCAAGAAGAAAGCCGGCAAGAAGTGAGCGCGGAGCGCTCACGGTTAAGCACGGCTGGAGGCTGTGCGATCGATTCAGGACGCGGGCCTGGACGGCCCGCGGAGGACTGAATGCCTCCACCCAAACGCGCACGGGGCAAACGCAAGCCCAAGAAGAACATCCCGATCGGCCAGGCCCACATCAAGACCTCGTTCAACAACACGATCGTCTCGCTCACCGACACGACCGGCAATGTGATCGCCTGGGAGTCCGCCGGCGGGGCCGGGTTCAAGGGCTCGCGCAAGTCCACGCCGTTCGCCGCGCAGGTGACCGCTGACGCGGCTGCGCGCAAGGGCCTCGAGCAGGGGCTGGCGAAGGTCGAGGTCTACGTCAAGGGTCCGGGCTCGGGCCGCGAGACGGCGATCCGCTCGCTACAGGCCGCGGGCCTCGAGGTGACAGGCGTCAAGGACGTCACGCCGCAGGCGCACAACGGTTGTCGTCCGCGCAAGCGCAGGAGAGTCTGAGCGATGGCCAGAGACACCGGCCCCAGTGCAAGCAATGCCGACGCGAGGGGCAGAAGCTGTTCCTCAAGGGCGAGCGCTGCTTGACGGACAAGTGCGGCGTAGAGCGCCGCTCCTACCCGCCGGGCGAGCACGGCCGCGGGCGGATGAAACAGAGCGAGTACCGGTTGCAGCTGCGCGAGAAGCAGAAGGCCCGCCGCTACTACGGGGTGCTCGAGCGTCAGTTCCACGGCTATTACGAGAAGGCCTCCCGGCAGCCGGGGATCACGGGCGAGAACCTGCTTGCGCTGCTGGAGTGCCGCTTGGACAACGTGCTGGTGCGTCTCGGCTTCGCCGCCTCGCGCCGCCAAGCACGGCAGCTCATCCGCCACGGTCATTGGACGGTCAACGGCCGGCGGGTGAACATCCCCAGCTACCAGGTGCGCCCCGGCGAGGTGATCGCCATCAAGGCGGGCACCGCCGCGACGCAGGTGGTCAGGGACGCGACCGAGCTCACAGGACAGATACCCGCGTGGCTGCAGGCCGATCACGAGTCGCTCACGGCCAAGGTGCTGCGCAAGCCGGAGCGGCGCGAGGTGGCCGCGCCGGTGCAGGAGCAGCTCATCGTCGAGCTGTACTCGAAGTAGCCGTACGTATTGCCCATGTCGCCATCACCTGCCCGCGGGCGGGGAGGGCGGCGCTCCGGAGCCGGCGTCCTGAAAAGGGACGCCGGTGCGAGACCAAAACGACGTAAGGACGCTGATGCTCGACTTCCAAATCCCCCGGATCACAAGTGAGTCCGCGGAGCAGAACCGCGGCACGTTCACCATCGAGCCGCTCGACCGCGGCTTCGGCTACACGTTCGGCAACTCGCTGCGGCGGGTGCTCCTGTCATCGCTGGCGGGCGCCGCCGTCACGAGCGTGCGCATCGAGGGCGTTGCGCACGAGTTCTCGACGATCCCGGGCGTCAAGGAGGACGTGACCGATATCGTGCTCAACCTGAAGGGCATCGTCTGTCGCATGCATTCCGACGCGACCGAGGTCGAGGCGCCGCTGGTGGTGACCGGCCCGGGGGACATCACCGCGAAGGACATCGACCTGCCGGCGGGCGTGGAGATCCTCAATCCCGGCGTGCACGTCGCGACGCTCGAGAAGAAAACCAAGCTCGAGCTGTACATGACGATCGGTCGCGGTCGCGGATACAGGCCCGCCGAGGAGAACAAGTCCCCCGACCAGCCGATCGGCGTGATCCCGATCGACTCGATCTTCTCGCCCGTGCGCCGTGTCGCCTATGCCGTCGAGCAGGCGCGCGTCGGCCAGAAGACCGATTTCGACAAGCTCACTCTCGACATCGAGACCGACGGCTCGATCGACCCGCAGGCTGCGCTGCGCGAGGCCGCCGAGCTGCTGATCTCACAGCTGGCGATCTTCACCGACGCCGACCGCATCCAGGAGCTGCGCGCCGCGCCGGGCGGTCAGCTCGACGGGCACGGACTCGCGGTTCCAGGGGTGGGCGGCGCGCCCGCGGGAGCGCTGCAGGGCGAGGAGTGGAGCATCCTGATCGAGGAGCTCGAGCTCGGCGTGCGCTCCTACAACTGCCTCAAGCGTGCCGGCATCCAGACCGTCGGGGATCTCATCTCCAAGTCCGAGGCCGAGCTCAACGCGATCCCGAACTTCGGCAAAAAGTCGATCGACGAGGTCATCGAAACGCTCCACGCGCGCGGGTTGGACTTGCGTCAGGACTAGACTCCGAAACGAAGCTCATGCGCCATCAGAAGACAAGACACAAGCTCAGCCGTGACTCGGCGCACCGCAAGGCGCTGCTTGATGAATCTGAGCAAGGAGATCATCGAGCACGAGCGGATCGAAACGAGCGAGGCGAAGGCGCGCGCGGTCAAACCGGAGGTCGAGAAGCTGATCACGCTGGCCAAGCGCAGTGACCTGCACGCGCGCCGCCAGGCGCTCTCGACGCTCGCGCAGGACAAGTTCGCGGTGCATAAGCTGTTCGAGGACATCGCTCCCCGCTACGCCGACCGTCCGGGCGGATACACGCGCATCCTCAAGCTCGGTCCGCGCCGCTCGGACTCGACCGAGATGGTCTACATCGAGCTGGTCTGAGCGCCGCGGAGAATGGGGCGTGGCCAGCGCCGCGCGGCGAGGAGCGCCGATGGTCACGAAGCTGACGCTGGAGTACGACGGCACCGATTTCATCGGCTGGGCGCGCCAGCCCGGGCTGCGCAGCGTGCAGGAGGAGGTGGAGCGGGCGTTGCGCACCGTCCTCGGCACGGAGACGTCTCCCGGAGGGGAGCAGCCGCTGATCCTCACGGTCGCCGGTCGCACCGACCGCGGTGTGCACGCCTGGGGCCAGGTCGCAAGCTACGAGCACGAGGCGGTCGATCCACAGCGTCTGAACGGGCTCCTGGCGGAGGATGTCTCGGTCCTCGCCGCCGAGCCGGCGCCGGCCGGATTCGACGCGAGGGTCGACGCCGCCAGCCGGACGTACTGCTACCGCCTGCTCACGCGGCGCTCGCGCAGCGCGTTCGAGCGCCGGTACGCGCTGTGGTGGCCGCGCGAACTCGACCGCGGGGCGCTGGCGGAGTGCGCAGGGGCGCTGATCGGCACGCATGACTTCACCGCGTTCACGCCCACAGACACCGACCACGTGCGCTTTGAGCGCGATGTTCTGAGCGCCGAGTGGCGATCCGGCAGCGGCGCGCGCGGCGGGGCGGCGGGTGGCCGAGGCGGCGAGAGCGGCCGAGGCGGCGAGGCGGCCGTGGGTGCGGGCGAGGATCTGCTCGAGTTGTGGATCGAGGCCGATACGTTCATGCGCCACATGGTGCGCATCCTCGTCGGCACGATGCTCGAGGTCGCCTCTCACAGGCGCACGGTCGCCGCAGTTCGAACGCCTGCTGGAGGGCAGGCCTCGCGCGCAGGCGGGACAGACGGCGCCGGCGCACGGTCTTGCGCTGGCCTCGGTCGCATACCCGCCCACTGGGTGAGCGCGCCGGCCGGTAACCGGACCACTACGGCGGGGGCCGCACCGGCCCCTATGCTGAGGGCAGAGTTGATGATGCTGAACGTGCTGCTGACAAACGACGACGGGATCGAGGCCGAGGGCCTGCAGACGATGCGCTCCGCGCTCGCCGGCCTGGACAGCGTGCGCTTGGCGGTGATCGCGCCGGACGGCAACCGCTCGGCGATGGCGCGCTCGATCACCACGCGCCGGCCGCTGTGGGTCGCCGAGACGCCGTTCTCCGACGGCACTGTCGGGTACGCCAGCGACGGCACGCCGGTGGACTGCGTCAGGCTCGCGAGCCTCGGCCTGATCGAGGGGTTCCAGCCCGACCTGGTCGTCTCGGGCATCAACCACGGGGCGAACCTCGGCGATGACATCACCTACTCGGGCACCGTCGCCGCGGCCCTGGAGGGGGTGGTGCTGGGCATACCCGCGATCGCCGTCTCCCAGCAGTCGCGCGCGCGGGCGCTGGACTTCCGCTACGACGGCGGTTACTCGTTCGACCGTCGCCGCGTCGTTCGTCGCGCGGCTGGTGGAGCGGATCGAGGACGTGCCGCTGCCGGCGAGCACGCTGCTAAACGTCAACGTCCCCGCGGGCGAGCCCCACGGGGTCGAGGTGGCGAGCATCGGCAAGCGGATCTACCGCGACGAGCTGAAGCTCGAGCGCGAGGAGGAGCACCGCCGGCGCTACTGGATCTACGGATCGGATCCAGGGTTCCGCGACGAGCCCGGCACCGACCTCGCTGCGGTTGCCGCCGGGCGCGTGGCCGTGACGCCGATCCACTTCGACCTGACCGACCGCGCGGGGCTGCAGGCGCTCAAGGGCTTTGACCTGGACGCGCTGCTCGGGCCGGCGCCGCCGCCGATCGAAGATCGCCGGCGTCCCGCGCGTCGTGAGTGTGCAGGCGCGCAAGCTCGGGTCGTCCGGCGGATCGGCCGGCGAACAGCGCGTCGTGAGCTGCGCATCGGCGCCCCCGAAGGAGGCGCGCGCGCGTGTGAGCGAGCTGCGCAGACAACTCGAATATCACGCCCACCGCTATTACGTGCTCGACGACCCGGTGATCGGCGATGACTCCTACGACGCGCTGCTGGACGAGCTGCGGGGACTGGAGGCCGAACACCCGTCGCTGCGTGCGCCCGACTCGCCCACCCAGCGGGTCGGGGGCGAGCCGGTGAGCCGGCTGGAGAAGGTCAGGCACCTGGAGCCGATGCTCTCGCTGCCAAACGCCCGCTCGGCGCAGGAGCTGCGGGCGTGGGTGGAGCGGATGCGAAACCACCTCGCCCGAGAGGGGATCTCAGAGCCCGCGTTCCGGTTCGTGGTGGAGCCGAAGATCGACGGACTGGCGATCAGCCTGCTCTACCGCGACGGCGTGCTGGAGCGCGGCGCCACCCGGGGCAACGGGGAGGTGGGGGAGGACATCACTCACAACCTGCGCACGATCGGGGCGATCCCGCTGCACGTGGACGACGTACCGGCGCTGCTGGAGGTGCGCGGCGAGCTGTACATGTCGCTGAAGGACTTCGCCGCCCTGAACGAGCGCCGCGCCGAGCGGGGCTTGTCGACGTTCATGAACCCGCGCAACTCGGCCGCCGGGACGGTCCGCCAGCTCGATCCCGGCGCTCGCGGCCGAAGCGCCCGCTGTCGATCTGGTGCTACCAGGTGGGCGTGGTGGAGGGGCGTCACGTTTCAGACCCACTACGAGGCGCTCGCCTGGCTGCGCGAGCGCCGGTTCAGGGTCAATCCGCGACATCCAGCTGCTGGACACGCGAGGAGGAGGTGATCGAGCAGTGCCTTCAGTGGCAGCAGCCGCCGCGGGGAGCTCGACTTCGAGATCGACGGGGTCGTCGTGAAGGTCGACGACCTGGACGCTGCAGCGGCGCCTGGGCTCGGTCGGGCGCGACCCTCGCTGGGCGATCGCATGGAAGTTCCCGCCCACCACCGCGGTGACGAGACTCGAGAAGGTGATGTGGAACGTCGGCAAGTTCGGCGACCTGCGCCCCTACGCGGTCCTTCGAGCCGGTCGCCGTGGGCGGTGTGACGATCAAGCTCGCGACGCTTCACAACGAGGAGGACCTTCGCGCGCAAGGACATCCGGGCGGGGGAGGACGTGATCGTGCTGCGCGCCGGGGACGTGATCCCGCAGGTGCTCTCGCCGGCGCCCCACGTGGTCGAGCGGCAAGCGCCGTCCCGCGCCGCCCGCAAGCCGCCCGCCAGGTGCCCCTTCTGCAACACCCCGACCGTCAAGCCCGCGGAGGGCGTGTTCACCAAGTGCCCAAACCGCGACTGCCCCGCGCGCGCCTGGCAGCTGCTCAAGCACTTCGTCTCCCGCGGCGCGATGGACATCGACGGTCTCGGCGAGAAGCAGGTGGCGCTGCTGCAGGAGCACGGCCTCGTGAGGACCGCCGGCGACTTCTACCGGCTGACCGCGGAGCAGCTGCATGGAGCTGGAGGGGTTCGGCGAGATGTCAGCCCGACAACCTGCTCGCGGCGCGATCGAGGCCTCAAAGCAGCGCCCGTTCGCGCGGGTGCTGTTCGCGCTGGGGATCGAGGAGGTCGGCGAGGTCACCGGCCGCAACCTCGCGCAGCGCTTTCGCGACATCGACGCGCTGCTGGCCGCCACCGCGGAACAGATCGACGAGACGCCAGGGGTGGGCGAGAAGATGGCCGCCCTCATCCAGCGCAGCTCCACGACGAGCGCATGCGCGCCCTGATCGCGGACCTGCGCGCCGCCGGGCTGCGCTTCGCCGAAGAGGGTCCGCCGCCCTCGGAGGGTCCGCTGGCCGGCAAGACGCTCGTGCTCACCGGCACGCTGCCCAAGCTCTCGCGCGAGCAGGCCACCGAGCAGATCATGGCCGCGGGCGGGCGCGTGACGGGGTCGGTGTCCAAGAACACCGACTACGTGGTCGCCGGCGAGAGCCCGGGGTCAAAGCTCGAGAAGGCCGAGCGGCTGGGGGTGGCGGTGCTCGACGAGGCGGGCCTGCGCGAGCTGCTCGGTCAGTAGTCGGCGATCGTGATCGTCATGTGGTCCTGGAAGACGTGCGCGGTTTCGGTCGCGATCCCGTCGGTGAAGATCGCGAACGCGAGCATGTGCCCGTCGGCGGCCTGGCAGTAGCCGACGAGGTTCGAGACGCCCGTGAGCGTGCCGGTCTTGCCCTGGCAGTCGTCCCGCGGCGCGCGGTGTGGCGCATGCGTTCGGCCAGCGTGCCGGTCTCGCCGGCCACCGCCATGCTGTCGCGCAGTACCGCGCCGATCGGCGTCGGGGCGAGCTCCGACGAGCAGGTCGGCGACCTGATAGGGCGAGGTTTTGTCGGCTTCGGAGAGCCCCGAGCCGTCGACGACGTGCGGATGGACGCCCAGCAGCGAGCCGATCGTCTGGCGCACGACCGCCGCGCCCGCCGGCGGTCGTACCCGCGCCGCCGTAGCAGCGCGCCGAGGTCCTTGACGAGCGTCTCGGCGAAGAAGTTGTCAGACGGCGGCAGCATCAGGCCCGAGCAGCTGGGTCAGCGTGGGCGATTTGACCTGCGCGAGCTGGGTCGCCCCGGGCGGCGTGGTGGCCGCGCCGCTGTGCCCGGCGATGCTCACGCCGTCGCCCGTGCAGGCTCCGCCAGCAGCTCGTGCGCGGCGTAGGCGGCCGGCGCGTGCGGGCCGCCCTCGGAGCCCGATTCGCCGCGGTTGAACGCCAGCCCTGAGAGCGTGCCTTCCAGGAACGGGTCGGGCGCGTAGTCGCTGGAGGGCTCGCCGCGCAGGGAGTCGAACCAGGACTCGTCGCCATACACCGACCCGGTGATGCGGTGGATGCCGTCGGTGTGCACGAGCTGCTCGCGAGCGTGGAGACCGACGCGCCCATGCCGTCGTAGTGGGAGCGGATGAACGCGCTGGAGCCGAACGTCGGGTCGCCGCCGCCGCGCAGGTAGAGGCTGCCTTCCCACACTCCGCCCGGCGCGAGCCTGCCGATCGCCGAACACGGTCGTGCTCAGGTGCGCGGAGGCTCCCATGCGCGCGAGCGCCGTGGTGGCGGTGTAGAGCTTCTCCACCGACGCCGGCGGGCGCATCGTGGTGGCGCGCTCTGAGAACAGCGGCTGTTTGGCGGTCAGGTCGTACACGTAGGCGCCGTCGGCCGGCCCCGCGAGCGCCAGCTGATGAGCGAGATCGGCCTGCAATCCCGTCAGGCTGCCGTCGGCGCTCGCCGCGGCGCCGGACAGCGCCAGCGCCGCGACCGGCAGAAGTCGCGCGATGGAGCAGAATCATGGTCGTGGAGCAGGGAGGGGCGGGGTTCCGGGCCACGCGACCGTAAAATGTGTCGTGTCATGGGCAACGTTGTCAAGCTGGAACCGCCGACCGGGAAGGGCGCCAAGGCCAAGACGCGTACGACGCGCCGTTGCGCCTCGTGGCGTGTGGGCGGTCCGGCCGTCGCTCGAGCGCCGGCGCCGGTCCCGGCGCGACAAGACCGCGCTCGTGCTCGGCGGCGGCGGGTTCACCGGCGGGGTGTATGAGATCGGGGCGCTGCGCGCGCTTGATCTGCTCGCGGTCAACAGCACGGTCAACCAGTTCGACGTCTACGTTGGCACTTCGGCCGGGTCGTTCATCGCCGCGCTGTGCGCCAACGGCGTGACCCCCGAGGAGATGATGCAGGTGCTCACGCGCCAGGCGACTGCGCCGTTCGAGGACGTCGATCTCGGCGACCTGCTGCGCCCGAACCTGGTCGAGTTGGCGCGCAAGGGCGCGCTGCTGCCGTTGCGCGCGCTGGCGCTCGCCCGCCAGGTGGTGCTGCCAGCGCGGGCAGGTCTCGCTGATGGACGTGCTGCTGGGCCTCGCCGAGGGGCTGCCCTCCGGCGCGTACACCGGCGCGGGCATCGAGTCCTACCTGCGCAAGGTGCTCGGCGAGCCCGGGCGCACCGATGACTTCAGCGCAGCTGCGGCGCGAGCTGTACCTGACGGCGACCGATCTCGACACCTGCGAGCGGGTCGTGTTCGGCGCCGACGGGCTGAGCGACGTGCCGATCTCGACGGCGGTGCGCGCGTCCGGAGCGCTGCCGATGGTCTATGCGCCGGTCGCCATCGGCGAGCGCGAGCTGATCGACGGCGGGTTCATCTCGACGACGAACCTCGACATCGCGATCGAGGCCGGCGCGAAGCTCGTCGTGGTGATCAATCCGATCGTGCCGTTCGTCAACGACTTCGCCGATACCGTGCGCACGCTGGAGGGCGTCCGCGCGAAGCGCGTCTCGGACATGGGCTTCCCGCAGATCGGCTATCAGGCGTTCAAGCTGCTCGCCCACCAGCGCCTGCACGAGCTGGCCGCGCGCTGGGAGGAGCGCTATCCGGGCGTGGACATCGTCCTGATCGAGCCGGAGCCCTCGGACAAGCTGATGTTCCAGACCTCGATGATGCACTACGCCTCGCGCGTGGAGATCGCCCGGCACGGATTCGAGTCGGTGACGCAGCACCTGGCGAGCGAATACGCGAGCTACAGCGAGATCGCCGAGCGCCACGGGATCGACATCTCCGGGGAGCGGCTGCGGCGCGTGGTGGAGCACTTCGACGAGGTCGAGGTCGAGCCCGCCGGCGCGTGGCGCAAGATCCTGCAGAGCACCACCGGCACGTTGTTACGCCAGGCCGGACTGGCGGGCTGAGGCGAGTGGGAACCAGGGCCGCATGGGCCTGGCCGGACCGCACATGTGCGGCCGCCGAACGGCGCATGCGCCGTTCGAAAGACTGGCGCATGCGCCACGTCTCGACCCCGCATGCGCGGGGTCGCTCAGAAAATCACAGCGCTTTGTCGAGCGCGCTCAGCAGGCGCGTTGTGCTCGCGGCGTCGCGCACGCGATGCGCACGTGCTGGGGCTCGCCCAGGGCCGCTCCGCCGGCGACGAGCACGCCCGCCCGGGCCAGGCGCGCCGCCAGCTCGCCGCCGTCGACGGCGGGATGGGCGGCCCACAGGAAGTTGGCCTGACTGTCGCTGACCTCAAACCCGCGCTCGCGCAGCGCCGCGGTCACGCGCGCGCGCTCGTGCGCAGACCGCAGCCACGCGCCGGGCGACCAGCTCCGAGCAGCTGCGCAGCGCCTCCAGCGCACCCGCCTGGGAGACCTCCGAGACACCGAGGTCGGGCGCGAGCTCGGCCAGCAGCTCCTCCGAGCCGGGCCCGCCGATGGCATAGCCGACGCGCAAGCCGGCGAGACCCCAGGCCTTGGAGAAGCTGCGAAACACGAACAGGCGCGGGTGCTCTGAGAGCAGCCCGAGCGAGGAGTCGACCGGCTGGGCGTCTGAGAACTCGACGAGCGACTCGTCCAGCAGCACCGCGACGTCGCCGGGCAGGCCCTCGAGCAGGCGTCCGAGCTCGCCGTTCCGAGCAGCTCGCCGGTGGGGTCGTTGGGGCTGGCGATCGCGATCACGCGCGTGCCGGGCTCGCTATGCGCCTTCTGGAGCAGCGCATCGACGCCGCCGCCGACGCGTACGGCCTGGCCATGGGCGCGGTGGGCCATGATCGGAAACAGCGGATAGGACGGCCACGCGCTGAGCAGCCGCTGGCCGGGCTCGATCAGCGCGCGTGTGGCCGAGCTGAGCAGCTCGGCAGCGCCGTTGCCGAGGATCACCCGGCCGGGCTCCACGCCGTAGCGCTCGGCCAGCTCCTCGTGCAGCTGAGAGCCCCGCTGCAGGTGCGGATAGCGGTGCAGGCCGCGGCGGGCGACGAACGTGATCGCGCTGACGATGCTGGGATGGGGCAGCTCGGGCCAGGTCGTCTGGGAGAGGTCGAGCGTGTCCACGCGCGTCAGCGCTTTGCGCTTGCGCTCGGCCGCTTCGGCGCGCAGGCCTTCGTTGACCTCCTCCTCGGACATCCCTTCGAACTGGCGGTAGTAGTCGAGCAGGCCCATAACGCGACGCTCGCCCCTGTCTAGTGGTGCGTCTTGGGATACCCACTGCGCTCGCATGGGCGCGCAGGGCAAGCTGGGCAAGGACGCAGGGAGCGTGGCGTACCGAAGCTGGGAGACACTCGCTTCGCTCGCATCCCCGTTTCGGCCAGCACGCGAGCGACTGAGGACGCCGATCCGGCGCCGCCATGCGCGCTCATGCGCCGATGCCTGGGCCGTGGATGACGATAAACCAGAACATGAATATGCCGCCACAGACAGCGGCGGTGATCGCGAACACGCGCCCGAGTATTCCCGTGCGCTGGTCATGGCCGGCGGCGCGGCGCACGAGGATCCACGCCTGGTCGAGGCGGCGCAGGATCGCCAGGGTGCCGAACAGCAGCACGAACAGCCCGACGAAAGCGACGAAGATACCGAGGCTGACGCTGTTTGTCAGGTAGTTGATCTGCGAGCCGACCCACAGGCAGGCGAGCGGGATCGGGCCCCAGCAGAGCAGGCTGAGCAGCACGATCGCCCCCAGCAGGATGCCGGCCAGGGAGCCGTCGAAGCGCCGGCGCAGGTAGCTGCCGCGCTTGGGCAGGGCGCGATAGTGGACCGGCGCCGTGCCGGGCCGGCGGCCGACGAACAGACCGCCGGTCTCGGAGGGGTCGGTGCGCATGGGTCTATCTTCGCAGCTTGCGGCCTCAGCCCGTGTACAGCGAGTCGAGCACGGCGGCGTACTTGTCGTTGACCACGCCCCGCTTGACCTTCAGCGTCGGCGTCAGCTCGCCGGTCTCCTGGGAGAGGTCGTGGTCGAGGATCGCGAACTTCTTGACCTGCTCGACCTGGGCGTATTTGGCGTTTGCGCGGTCGAGCGCCTCCTGCACGAGCGCCTGCACCGAGGGCTCGCGCGCGAGCGAGGAGATGTCGGAGGGCAGGCCGTGCTCGGCGGCGTAGCCCGAGATCTCTTCCTCGTCGAGCGTGATCAGCGCCACTGGGTATGGGCGCTGATCGCCGTGCATGACCGCCTGGGAGATCCAGCGGCACTGCTTGAGGTCGTTCTCGATGTTCGCAGGGGTCAGGTTCTTGCCGCCGGCGGTGATGATGATGTCCTTCTTGCGCCCGACGATGTATACGAACCCGTCCTCGTCGACGCGCCCGAGGTCGCCGGTGTGCAGCCAGCCGTCCTCGATCGCGCCGAAGGTCTCTTCGGCGCGGTTGTGGTAGCCCTGGAAGATGTTCGGCCCTTTGATCAGGAGCTCGCCGTCGTCGGCGATCCTGACCTTGACGCCCGGGAACGGTCTGCCGACGCTGCCGAAGCGGTGCGCCTCGGGGGTGCACGCCGTCGCGGCCGTGGCGGTCTCGGTCATGCCGTAGCCCTCCATCACCGGCACGCCGCACGCGTAGAAGAATTCGAGGATCTCCCTTGCGATCGGCGCGGCGCCGCTGACGGCCTCGCGCAGGCGCCCGCCGAAGGCGGCGCGCACGTTTTTGAAAAGTTTCTCCTCGGCCTCTTCGAACGGCGCCTGCAGCTCGCCGGGGATCGGCTGGCCGGCGAGCTGGCATTCGCGCACCTGCATGCCCACGCGCACCGCGCCGGCCAGCTCCTCGGGGTCGGGGGCGTTGGCGCAGACGAGCGTGTAGATCTTCTCGAATATCCGCGGCACCGAGGGCAGGAACGTGGGCTTGACCTCGGCCAGCTCGCCGATGATCTGCTTGGTGTCCCCGCCCCAGTACGCGAGCGTGACACCGAGGTCGAAGGAGATCAGCTGCAGCAGCAGCGCGTAGGAGTGCGCCAGCGGCAGATACAGGTAGACGACGTCGCCGGCGTCGTTCTGCAGGCTTATGCGCTGCTCGACCATGTCGAGGATCGCGCGGTAGTTGCCGTGGCTGAGCACGCAGCCCTTCGGCGGGCCGGTCGTGCCCGAGGTGTAGATGAACGTAAACGTGTCCTCTGGTCGCACGCCGGCGCGACGCGCGTCGAGCTCCTCGCGAGAGCGATTGCGTCCGCGGGCGCGGAGCGCCTCCAGCGGGATCGCCGCAAGCGCCGCGATCTCCGGAGTGGTGTCAGCGCCGGAGGACGGGTCGATCACGATGATCGTGCGCAGGTGCGGGAGAGTGTCGCGGATCGCCGCGACCTTGGCCAGCTGCTGCACGTCCTCACAGACGATCGCACACGCGTCGGAGTCGGAGATGACCCAATGGCACTCCTCGGCCGAGTTGGTCTGGTAGATCGGTACGACGATCGCGCCGGCCGAGGTGATGGCGAGATCGGCGTATGACCACTCGGGGCGCGTGTTGGCGAGGATGCACACGCGCTCCCCGGGCTCGATGCCCAGATCGATCAGGCCGAGCGCGATCTCGCCGACGATCTCGTTCAGCTCCGCGTAGCTGACGTCATGCCAGTCGCCGTCGCGTTTGTAGCGCACGGCGACACGATCGCCGTAGCGCTCGGCCGCATGTGGGATCAGGTCGGCGATCGTCTGCGCTGCGGTTGCCGACGGCGCGGTGGTGGCCTCCATGGATGTGCTCTCCTCGCTCAGGCTATACGTAACTCTCCTGATCTTAGGGTGTTCACGCCCGCTCGGGAAGGGCGGCGATCAGGTCTTCAGCGAGGCGGCGGGGCGCTGCGGGGATGGACCACGCCGGAGAGAGGCGAGAAACAGGCTCTTGTCGATGCGCCCGTTGAAGATTGGGACACCGTGTTCCAGGCACTTCGACAGTACTTCTCGGCGCCCGAGTCCGGCTTCGCGAGCAAGCTCGGTGGGCGTGAGGTGGTTGGCCATCGGGAAATCTCCTCCTGTCCGAGATGTTATGTATCTGTAACCTAGCGGTCGCCGCGGACGAGTGCAACACAAAGTTGCCGCAACGTCCGGGTCTCATTCGTTCCGAGGCCGTCGCCTGACGCGGCTGGCTCCCTACACCGGATTGGGCACATCCAGGAAGACGTGGCGCAGACCGAACGTGCCGGCGAGGCGATCGCCGATGGCGCGGACGCCGAAGGTCTCGGTTGCGTAGTGCCCGGCGGCGATGAGATGCAGGCTGAGCTCGTGCGCCTGGGTCATGACGCGCTCGGTAGGCTCGCCGGTGAGCAGCGCGTCGGCGCCCGCGGACGCGGCATCGGCGAGATAGTCGCAGCCGCCGCCCGAGACGATCGCCAGCGTGCGGATCTGAGCAGGTCCCGAGTCGAACACGAGCGGCTCGCGCTCGGTCAGCGTGCGCACCCGCGCGAGCAGCTCGGCCGCGGACAGGCCCTCGTCGGGGAACCGCGCCAGGCAGCCGATCGGCTCGCCGTGGTGGAGCGCGAACGGCTCGTCCAGGCGCTGGGCCCCGAGCGCGGCGGCGATCAGGGCGTTGTTGCCGAGCTCGGGGTGCGCGTCAAGCGGCAGGTGATAGGCAGCGAGCGCGATGTTCGCGTCGAACAGCAGTTCCAGGCGGCGCTTGAGCTGCGCATCGATCGGCCCCGGGCCCGAGCCCCAGAACAGCCCGTGATGGACGAGCAGAAGTCCGGCGCGCTCGCGGGCGGCGAGCTCGAACAGCTGCGCGCTCGCGGATACGCCGGTGGCGATGGTCGAAACCTGGGCCGGCCCCGGGACCTGCAATCCGTTGGGGCAGTAGTCGTGGAAGCGACTTGGCGCCAGCAGCACGTCGAGCTCGGCGAGGAGCTCGCTGGTGGGCAGTGACGCGGGCACGGGCACGCGGGCGACGATAGCGGCACCGGCGCCCACGCCGGCCGGCCCGGGGTGTGTGGGATACTTGGAGGCGCGTCGGGGCGTGGCGCAGCCTGGTAGCGCGCACCGTTCGGGTCGGTGAGGTCCCCGGTTCGAATCCGGGCGCCCCGATTGCTTAGCCTAGTACGCAACATCTCGCACACGAGCGCAGAATAGCTCGATTAGCAGGGATTTTCGGGCGCACCATCGCGCAAGACCGCGCACCGCTGCGAAGGCCCGATATGCGCTCGGGGTAGCAGCAAGGTAGCGCGATGAGGCCACGCGGGTAGCAAATCGGAGGTGTCTTGGCGGGTTGCAGCGTCCCGCCCGGCGTGGGATACTTCTTGGGCACGGCCAGCGTCGTGCCCGACTGATGGCCCGTTGAGGGTGCCCAGCCGGAAACCCGCCACATACCCGAAGGAGGGGCTATGGCATCAGCGAAGGATGTACCCATCGTGGAGACGCCGAAGGGCGTCAGGGTGTCGCTCGGGAAGCTCTACCTGTATCCCGACGGGCACGCCAACCTCACGTTTGACCCCGTGCCGGAGCAGAACTTCTCCGGCCTGAACCTGCCGCTGACCAACGCCGTGGACGTTCTTCACGAGTTCGTCAGTCTCGTTCAGGAGATGCAGAACAAGATAGTCAAGGGTCGCCCGTAAGCCGACGCGCAGGGGGCCGGGCACGGCGCGTGGTCGGCCCCCGCTTCCGGCGCGGCGGTATCTTTCGCCAATGGGAAAACGGAAGGGACTCCGCGGACTGGCCTGGTTGGCCGCGATCGTTATGTGCGTCGCCGCGGGAACGGTGCTTGCTGTCGCGGCGGGCGGTGCGTCTGCCTCTACGACGCCTACCGTTGTGTCCCTCACGACGCCGGGCTTCACGTCGTTCACCGTCCCGCCCTCGGTTACGTCTCTCACCGTGGCCGCTGTGGGAGGCGCTGGCGGGAGCGTTGTAGGCCTCGCGGAAGGCGGCGGCTATACGAAGGTCGTCACGCCTGGCGGCCACGGCGGCACGGCGAGCGAAACGGTCGCGGTAGAACCCGGTGAGCTTCTGGACATTATGGTTGCGGGCGACGGGGGCAACGACTTCACCGCAGGCGGCGGCGAAGGGGGCCAGGGCGGCGTTGGTCTCGGTGGGTCGGGTGGCGAGCGCAGCGGAGGCCGCGGCGGCGGAGGAGGCGGCGAGTCATTCGTGATGGGCGTCGGCTTTGCCCTCGTCGCAGGAGGCGGCGGAGGAGCAGGCGACCCTTACGGCGCACCGGAAGCGGGCAGCCTCGGCGGCGACGCAGAATCGGAAGGCGCAACCGGCGGAACTGACGCAAGCCCTGGATGTTCGCTAACCGGCGTGAACGAGGGCGGAGGGGGCGGAGGAGCAGGCACCGGCAATGCGGGCGGGGCGGAGGGCGCGGAGGCCTTTGTGGAAACGAGCAGATTTGGCCCGACTCCGGGCGTGGCATACGAAGGTGGGCGCGGCGGAGGCGGTAGCGAAGGCGGCGGAGCCAGCGGCGGAGGCGGCGGAGGCGGCTACTACGGAGGAGGCGGCGGCGGAGGCGGGGGCCCTGTCAACGAGCACTGCTCTTGGGGGCCGGGCGGCAGCGGCGGAGGCGGCGGAGGCGGAAGCTCATACGCGCCCCACGGCGCGACCGGGATCGCGGAAGTGGGAGCGCTGCCCTCGGTGACGCTGACCTACACGCCCCAGCCGGTGAGCACCACGCCAACCACGAACACCCCAACGAGCGGTTCCCCGTCGACGACCTCCACGGGGTCGGCGTCCACAGGGGCGTCCACAGCCGCGAACACGTCAAGCCAGACGACCGCACCGACGCTCACGGCGGTAAGCATGAGCAGCAGGCGCTTTCGCGTGGCGCAGGGAAGCACCGCGATCACGGCTACGCCGCTCGGGACGATCTTTCGGTTCTCGCTCTCATCATCCGCGCACGTGCGGATTACGTTCACGAGCACTGCTGCCGGTCGCCGCAGCGGCGGCAGGTGTGTTGCATCAACCGCCACGCTAGTCCGTAACCACGTGAAGCGGTGCACTCGGGCCGTCACGGTGGGCACCTTGACGCGCGTCCACGAGCCCGGAGGGGCGAACAGCATCCCCTTCACGGGGCGACTCGGGCACCTAGCGCTCAGCCCGCGATCGTACCGAGCGACCCTTAGCGCGAGCAATGCGGCGGGTAGTTCCGCGCCCGTTTCGCTCACCTTCACGGTCGTTGGGTAGGCTTCGCCTCGCCTTCAGGCGATGGCGACCGGCCCACCGCTAGGCAGCCCGCCCGTTTCGCTCACCTTCACGGTCGTTGGGTAGGCTTCGCCTCGCCTTCAGGCGATGGCGACCGGCCCACCGCTAGGCAGCCCGCTCGGGCTTCGCGCTGCCGCGCTTACGCCCTCGCGGTCTGCTGTCGCGGTGAGCTGGCCTGTGGGCGGAGGCGCTGCCCTGCGTGTCCGCCCGTGGAGGATGCGAGCGCCGGGGCCACGCTCTTATGCCTCCTCCTCCGCCGCCTTGAAGGCGGCGTGAGTCGCTTTCCAGCACCTGCGCAGCGCGATGAAGGCGACCGCGTGCGCAACATGCTCCCAGTCGGGCTCGGGCTCGCCCGCTGCCGGGTGGTACGCGCTGCTCAGTTCCCCCAAGACCTTCGCCAAGTCTCGCATGAGCCCAACGGCGACCATCTGCGCGACGATCCTGCTCGCCTCGGGCAGTAGCGCAACATCGCCGCACTCGCGGCGTAGTAGAGCGTCGCCCCTCTTGTCCACCGCCTTCTCGGTGAAGGTGGCTTGTAGGCGACGCTCTACGTTGCCGAGGTCGGGCGGAGTGTTCAAGGTGCCTCCCCCGACCCAACCACGCCGACAACCCGGAGCTTGAAGGCGCGGCCCTTCCCAGCAAGTTCAACCTGCCGGGTTACGACCTCAACGGTCACGGGACCCTCTGCCATCCTCAGCGCCCCGGCGCACTCAGGGGAACACGCAAGCCTAAACACGTCTCCCGTCTCCCGCTGGTGCAGAGTTGCTATTTGAGTTACCGGGTACGGATCACGCGCTGGCAACTCCACAACGTTTAACACTTCCACACCCGCTAGCTGTAACTTAATCATTACACACTAGTTATACGCTTCTCGGCATAACGTTGTCAAGCTTTCACGTACAGTTTGGCGATTTTCCTTCGTGTCTACCAGCATATACCGGAAGCGGTTTTGATTTTACCACCGTTTCACTTAAAGTCAACCCGTCCCACGATCTAACTCTCGTCCCGGTTTTGTGATTCACCCTGCCGCTTTCGGTGCTCGTCCAGCGAGGCCACATCATCGCTCGTCGGGCGGTCGCGCAACGCATCCTTCATCTCGTCCAACTCTTTCTGCTCGTCGGGGTGAACGTAGAGCGTCTCCACGAGCCTCGTGTCTGCGTGGCCTAGCTGTCGCGCGGTGTGCCGCATGGCAAGGCGCATGTCATTCGCAAGCCACGATGCGCAGTAGTGGCGCAACTCGTGGAACGTAAACTTCGGATTGCCAAACTGAACCCGTACCGGATGCCAGTAGTAATAGAAGGTGCTCTTCGTGAAGAACTTCCCCGACGGCGGCGCGAACACCAGAGCGCGGTGAAGCTGTCGGGGCATGTCCTTCAGCGCCTGCTCTGCTATGGGAGAGAGCACGACCGTGCGCGGCTTGCTGTTCTTTGGCAACACGATTTCCTTGTCGTTGGAGACCGTCTTATTGACCGTGATCTCTTTCGCCGCAAAATCAATGTCCTGCCATTCAAGCGCGGAGCACTCGCCGATCCTAAGGCCTGTGTAGGCCGCGAAAAGAATCATCGCCTTCAATTCGTGGCCTAGTCCGTCGCCCCATGCGGTCACGGCGCAATCGGCGAGTCGTTGCACCTCATCGGCTGAAAGCACGTCTATGTCGCGGCGGCCCCGACTCTTGGGGTGTCCAAGGTTTGCGAACGGATTGCGCTCGCAACAGCCCATGCGCACGGCGTCGGCGAACATCGCCCGCACGGTCTGGACGCGCCATTTGTTGCTAACCGCCCATTCCGCCGCTTCCATCGGTGTCACGTCGGAGAGGCGGACACCGCTGAAGTCCTCAGAGAACTGCTTCAGAGCGAGGCGGTTGTGGTCGTTTGTGACGGCCCGCGGGCGTGGCCGCAGGGTGAGCCACTTGGCGGGGAAGTTGTCGCAGGTGGCATCGTGGGGTGACGGCTGCACCGTCTTCAGCATCTCTTCGCGCTCAACGCGCTTGGCCTCGGCCTTGGTGTCGTAGGTGCCGATCCAGCGTTGCTGCCCTTTGACCTTGATCTTCACGGCCCACCGGACACCTTTCCGGCCGCTTCTCTTGATGACACTCATTGTCCTGTTCCTTTCGCTTGCTTGCTGATCCAGTTTTCAACCTCGGAGGCGCGGAAGCGGGCGCGGCTGCCGAAGCGCATCATGGGCATACCGTCCTTGACGCGCAGCTCAATCCAGCGCACCGACATGCTTAGGTGGCGCGCGAGTTGCTGCTTTGTCATCCACGGCTCCAAGTCGTAGGCGACACATCCAGCACTCGTGCCGTCGCTAAAAATGTCGGTTCTTGCGTCCATGATCTAAGACTTATCATGTGATTGTGCGCCTGCACGTAGATTGGAAAAATAATTTGTGCGAGTTGTGGAGGGTGAGGAAGAAAGGGGTATCACGGGCCATCTGGTTGGCGTTTGTGCAGTCGGCAATCCTTGTTTGGTTGCGGAGGAATGAGGAGGTTTGATACGCCCCGTCTTGGCTGTGTACCAGCGAGCGCAGGGTGCGCCGTGGAAGGGTGTGCGCCGTCCGCGTGTCCCGTGTCTCGCGCCTTCACGGGGGCGGAGGGCGAGAACACGGGTCGGCGTTGTAGCCGGAGCGGGGTAGCAGGGGCGGCTGCTAGAGGCCTGGGGCGGGTAGCAACGGGGTAGCGGGCGGCGCGAAATCGTCAGCGTTGGGGCGCGATTTGCGCCCCAACCGAACCGATCGCCCCGATTGGTTCACGACCTGCGAGTACCAGCGAATACGGGCGAAATCCCCCGAAAACGCTGAGGCTCGCGGGGCAGTGTTCGCGGCATTTCGTGGATTCTCGGAGGACTCTGGGACGCAGAGGGACCGCAGAGAGCGCCTTGCGGTCCGTTTTGCGGTCCGGTTGGACCCGGGGTCATCACCGGGGAGCAAGGAGCCAAAGACACGTCGTCAGTCTCCGAGCGGGGTGCTTTCGCCGTCAGCTTCGACCAGCTCTCGCAGCGGCACTTGCAGCCCGCGAGCGAGACGACGGATGGACGCGAGACGGGGGTCGGTGCCGCCCTTCTCGAACTTGTAGATGGCGCCGCGATGTAGGCCCGTCAACCGGCCTAGAGCCTCTTGTGAGAGGCCGCGCTGCTCGCGCAGCTCGCGCACGCGGCGGCCGAATGCGGTGAGGATCGCGGCCGAGTCCACGTAATCGCCGAGAGTGTCGGCGTCGATGCGAAGTCCGGCGCCGAGCGCCAATAGAAGATCACCGGTCGGAGCGAGCCGGCCAGCTTCGAGCGCTTCGAGGTCCGCTTGCTCGATCTTCGCGGTGGCGGCAAGCTCGGCTGGCGTCATCGCTTTTGCTTCGCGTGCCTCCCGAACCGATCTGCCGAGCGCCAACAACTCCTTGTCGGCGGCTGACGGCATGACGGTTCAGGCGGCCTCTCGAACGACTGCGAGACGTGGCGGCTCGGCGTCGGCTGCGTCGCGGCGTTGCTGGTAGGCGTCCATCGCGCGCTGTGCTCGCGCGAGCGCGCGGCGTTGGCCTAGCTTTGTGTAGACGGTGGCGATGAGGTAGCCGCCGTCATCGTGGCCGACGACTTCGGCGACGGTTGCCGGATCGAGGCCGAGCCCGCCCTCCTCGACGGGGTTGACCATCCACTGAATCGCGCGGTGCTTGAGGTCGTAGAAGTCTTGGCCGGGCATCCCGGCAGCGGCACAGATGGCTTTCCACCATGACGACCAAGTGCTGCGCCACATATAGCCGCCTTGTGGGCTTGGAAAGAGGATCTCACCCATGTCCTTGTTTACGACCTGGCCCATGCGCGGCATACGTTCCATGTGCTCGCGCCATGCCGGGGTCATCGGCACCCAGCGGCCGTCGTCGTCCTTGGGCCATGTGATCTTGCCCGTCTCTAGGGCGATCTGGCGCTTTACGTGGATCAGACCCTTGTCGAAGTGAAGCTCAGGCCGATGCAGCGCGAAGATCTCACCGGGGCGCAGCGCCTCGTCGCCGATTGTGAGGACGGCTCCCTCAAGCACGAGCCCGTAGTCATCGGGCCGGCATCCTCGCGCGCCTTGCCGAAGCCGCGCGTAACCCTCATCGCTGATGATCTCGAAGTCAGGGCGATCGACTCTGCGCTTGCGCTTGCTGGCGCCGAGCTTGGTAAAGAGATTGCGGGGGATGAGGTCGCGGTCCTCGGCGTGATTGAAGAACTGCCGGACGGCTTGCTGAGTGTTCGCGCACTTCGGCCGGGTCCACGTCACTGCCTCATCGCGTGTGAAGCTGTCGAGCGGTCGATCGTGAAACTCGCGCACGAATGGGCGCAGTCCGTCTCGCAGCCGTCGGACCGTTGAGTCGCGTCGTCCCGTCTCCTTTTGGCAGCGCTCGCCATCGGGCCAAGTCATCGTTATGCGGCCGTTCTCGTGGATCGTCGCCCCGGCGAACTTGCTCACGGTGATCGCCCCCGTGCGGTGACTGTGCGGGTTGTCAACTTCCTCTTGCAGTTCTGCGAGGCAGCGCGCCTTTTCGAGGTTGTATTCCTCAAGGTTGTCGAAGGTGCCGATCCACTTCTTACGACCGCGATACTTGGCATAACCGCAGTAACGCGGCTTGTTGCGAGTGCCCCGGTTCAGTGGCATTTCAGGAGTCCTCCTGCTCGCGTGGCGTGCCGTAGCGCTCCCGCAGCCAAGTCTCGACCTCGGTGACGTGGTAGCGGTTGATGCCGAGCATGTGCATGTGCGGCAGGCCGAGCCGCTGCTGTGACTCGATCCATCGCGTCGTGACGTGGAAGTGCGCGGCGATCTGATGCTTGGTGACCCATGGCTCGTGCGCAGGCGCAACGAGCCCGTCCATGCG
Source organism: uncultured Solirubrobacterales bacterium (assembly GCA_963839965.1). GTDB lineage: Bacteria > Actinomycetota > Thermoleophilia > Solirubrobacterales > Solirubrobacteraceae > Palsa-744. The sequence continues at coordinate 260,006 of CAWIWX010000002.1, read as the reverse complement.
CCCGGTCATGCGCCCGAACCGAAGACGCCGCCGCTGGCACGATCGCCGCAGCCCTGAGCTGAGCGCCCGACGATGGAGAGTCGTCGTGGGCGCTCGACGGGTACGGCGCTCGTGGTGCATCGCTGTCGATCAGACCAGACCAGCGCCGCGATCTCAAGGCCCTGACAGAACGTGTCGGGCGGCGCTCCAAAACGGCAGGCCGCGCCGCCCATTCCACCCGATGCCGCCTGCATCACGCCGCCTTCCGGGGATGCTGCGAGCGTGCCGTGCGTACCGGCGTCCAGCCCGGCTTGCGGAACACGAGCACGTCCTCGTGCGCGACGACCTGCGTGCGATCACCTTTGGCGCGCCGCCGCCTGGCTTGGAGTGTCTGCCAGAACGACGGGCGCATGACCAGCTCGCTGTCGCGGACGGTCGCGAGCAGCGAGATGACGCGCTGCCAGTACAGCAGCCCGGCGTCTTCGCACAGCGCGATCGTCTCGCCCGAGAGGTTGCGCAGCGCGCCACCGCCGGCAGAGCGCATGTCCTTCGTCACGCACACGAGGAACCCGCCCGGCTTGAGCACCGAAGCGCACGCCTCGTACACGTCGGCCATCGCCACGCAGTAAGCGGCACCGCGCGCGTGACCGAGATTGCTCCGGTTCGGGCTGTAGTTCGTGGTGTCATCCCGGCGCAACGGCTCAGAGCCGTTAACCGGATTCACGTCGGCTACCTCGCACGCATACGGCGGCGAAGTCAGGATCAAGTCAACGGCGCCGTGCGCGAGCCGTGCGTCGGCGGCGTCGCGCATAACGCCGCTCGGGCGCAGCAACCGTTGAGCGTGAAGCGTCAGCAGCCGTGGAAGGTCGCGTGCATCGCCGACGAACACTTCCGCGCGTGAGCGCGTGCGCGGGTCTTTGTGAACGAAATCGAGATTTGCTTGCGCGAGCGCCGCCCAGCGTGGCTCAAGCTCCAAGCCGACAGCGCGCCGCCCGAGATCGACGGCCTCCACGGCTGTCGTGCCGATCCCGCACATGGGATCAACGACGAGATCACCACGCTCGGAGTACGTCTCGATCGCTCGGCGCGCGAGCGCGGGGAGCATCTTCGCTGGGTGCCGGTGCGACGCCGGCACGTAGCGTTCGTATCGCTGCCATTGGCTCGTCTGCTGCGCACACGGCCAAATCGCAAGCGGAAGGTCAGCAGTCTTTCTTTCCTTTTCGGGCAATTGGTGGGCGTCGGTTGAGGAGCCCTTGCAACGGACAAAGGGGTCCAAACCCGCCCTTGCGGTACAGCCAGCGTTAATGGCACGCCCACTATTTATGAATCAATGCCCGACAGGCCCGGCAGCGCTTTCACTCGACCTGTGGCGCGAGGTAGCCGTCGGGCTCCTCGACGACCGTGTTCTGTAGCTCGCCGATCCCGTCTATCTCGATCCTGACGGCATCGCCGACTTTGAGCAGCCCTTCGGGGAATGGCTGGCGTACTGCTCCTATGCCTGCGGGTGTGCCCGTGGCGATCACGTCGCCTGGCTCTAGCGTGAAGGCTTCGGAGAGGTGGGAGACCTGCTCGTAGCAGTTGAAGATCATCTCGCTGGTGTTGGAGTCTTGGCGAAGCTCATCGTTCACGTAGGTCCTGATGGCGAGGTCGTGCGGGTCGCCGAGCTCGTCGGCGGTCACGATCCACGGCCCGAGCGGGCCGTGCGTGTCGAAGGACTTGCCGATCGTCATTGTCGGTGTGCGCAGTTGCCAGTCGCGTACCGAGATGTCGTTGGCGATCGTGTATCCGGCGATCACTTCATGGGCTTTCTCGACGGGCACATGACGAGCGCGCGTGCCGATGACGATTGCCAGCTCGGCCTCGTAGTCGAGCAGGCTCGACACGCGCGGCATGTGGATGTCCGCGTTCGGGCCGACGATGCACGTCACCTGCTTGTTGAAGAAGAAGGGAACCTCTGGCGCTTGTAGCCCGCTCTCGGCGATGTGGTCCTTGTAGTTGAGCCCGATCGCTAGGTACTTGCGCGGCGTCGCGGGCGCGAGAAGGCGGACGCTCCCGAGCGCGTGGCGCTCCTCGGGAGCGTCGTGCTCCACCACGAAACCGTCCTGGGCGATGCCGTGTCGGGTGCGCCCGTCGATCTCGAATCTGCACAGCCTCATTCGGCGCCCTCCGTTGGCGGGGCGATGGGCGGGCTCAGCTCGCCGGCCGTCGCACGATCATGGATCGCCTGGAATGATTCGCCGGCAGCGGCGGCGTCGGCGATCCTCTCCGGGTCTACGAACACGCCGATCGGGTTGGCCTTGAACGCGGGGCTTGTGCGCATCCACTCGCTTGAGGCGGTCCAGTCGCGGAACGTATCGACTTGCAGCTCGACGCGGTTGCCGTCCGGGTCTTTGTAGTAGTAGGAGAGCGTCATGCCGTGGTCGATGCAGATATCCGGCTTGATCCCTTGGTCGCGCAAGCGCAGATAGGTCGCGTTCAAGTCCTCGAAGTGCTCATACTCGAAGGCGCTGTGGTGCATCCCGGTTCGCGTCTCCTTGTCGGGGTCATCGGCGAAGCCGGGGAAGCAGAGCAGCGCGATCCGGTGGTTCGCGGCGTCGTTGGTCAGCCACGCCCCGGTTGCGTCCTGAAAGGCGACCTCGGCGCCGACCACGACCGCATACCAGTCGATCAGCGCCTGTAGCTGTGTGGTCTTCAGGTTGAAGTGATGGAGCGCCGGCTTGATGATCGGGTGCGTGGACATGGAGGTTCTCACCACGGGACCGATGCGCTTGTTTGGTGCAGCAGGCCGGGGTTGATGTCGGACTCTTGGTGGACGTGCCGGGGAGGGGTGTAGAAGGTCGCGTAGGGGCGTAGGCGAACCGCAACACGTTTCTCCACACGCGCGCCCTCCTCGACCATCGGGCGCACGTCCTCTGACATCGGCGCACCGGCCATCACACCGGCAATACGCATCATCACGTTGACCACGAAGTCGAAGTCGGTCTCGATTTCCGCCTCGCAATAGACCTGCATGTAGGTTGGCGGCCACTGCTCGTCAAGGATGCACAGAGAAACCTTGGGGTTGCGTGCTACGGCCTTCGCCTTCGCGCGCTCGGCCATCGTGGAGACGACGATCTCCTCGGGCGCTGCGGAGTAGTAGACGATCGACATAGCCGGCCCGTGCTCGGCGCGGGCGTATCCGAAGATCGCCGTGCGGTGATCGAGCACGAACGCTCGTCGCTGCTCAGGTGTCATCGGCAGTCCTTTCCTCGGGCGCGCGGGGGCGCGGTGTTTGACGGCAAAGTGCTCATGCTGCGCTTGCGCGCTGGTGCTCCTCGACCTCGCTGGTGAAGGCCGAGCGCAGCGTGCTCACTCGCTTGTAGATGATGCGGTCGATCGGCCCGGGTATGAAGGGACGTGCCCTGGTCGCGGCCTTTTGGATTCGCGGTGAGAGGTCCAGTTCGCGGCGTCGGTCGATGATCGCTTCGCAGGACTTCTTCGCTACTGAGCTTGCCGGGTGACGCTTGATGTCGTTCTCGCGTCTGACCGAAAGGTCGATCTTCAGCTCCTGCCCCTCGGGCGTGAAGAAGGTGCGGCCCGCTCCGTCGTCGTTGTACATATCCCCCGGATTGATCGTCAGCACGTCAACGCCGTGGGAGTACATTTCCAGCCGCAGGCACTCAAAAAACCCGTTCATCGCGTGCTTGCTCGTGGAATAGCCGAGGTAGCCGGCCATCGGCAAGTGCCCGGAGCCCGAAGTCACGTAGGCGATGAGCCCTTTGCGGGCGATGAGGTCGCGCAGTGCGTAATAGGTTGGGTACGCCGCGCCGAAGAAGTTGACGTCCATCGAGTCACGGATCGCGTCCAGCCCCGGAAGCTCCTCCAGCTTTCCGAATGTGCCGCTCCCAGCGTTCAACACGAGAATGTCGATCGGCCCCAAAGCCTCGTTCACGCGCTCAATCAGCGCCTTGCAATCTGACTCACTGGACAGGTCCGTGGGTACTGCCACAGCCCTGTCGCCGCGAGCCTCGATCTTGCCCCGTATCGCTTCCAGCCGCTCGCGGTTACGCGCGGCCAGAGCGACCGCCGCACCGTTCGCTGCCAGCTCGAACGCAAGGTGTTCGCCAAGGCCCTGCGAGGCGCCAGTGACCACAGCCACCTTGCCGGCCAGTTTTCTTGTCATCTCCGCCATTGCGGGCCTCCCAATCTTTGTCGCTCAACGGTGTGCGTCTTGATCTGCGATCAAGAGTATCATCTGTCTTGATCGAGAGTCAAGAAGCCATGCCTGCCACCCGCCCACACCTAGACCGCGACCTGAAGCGCAAGCAAATCCTCGACGCCGCCGAGAAGCTGCTGCTGCGCAACGGCTATGACGCGACGGCGATGGCCGAGGTAGCCCGACGCGCCGGGGTCGCAAACAACGCGGTGTATTGGTACTTCCCGAGCAAGGACGACCTGCTCGCCGCCGTGCTCCAACGACGCCAAGAGCGGGCACTCGAAAACCTCCCCGCCAGAGCGACGACCCCGGACGGACAAGTCCTCACGATGCTCGCGCAGCTCGATCAAGTCGCCAAGCTCACCGCGACGGTCCACGAGCGCGCACAGCACAGCGCCGCGGTCGCCGAGATGCACGAGGCGTTCCACGCCGCAGCGGATCATCTTCTGCGGAGCCTGTTTCAGGACGTGGGACTCGACACGAACGATGCGGCACAAGCCGCTAAGGCGATGATGGCCTTGGTTGAGGGCATCCATCTCCATGAGCCCGATCGAGACACCGCCGCGCGTGATGATCTCGTGCTGTGGACATTTCACCGGCTCGTCCCCGATCTCGGCGAGACATAACGCTCAGTTAGCAACGGCCGCACACAACCGGGTCGGTGTACGGTGCGGCACGAAACTGTCAGCGATCGAAGTGACGATCGCGAGCGGTGAGAACGCGCCGGCAGTCGTGCTCCACACGGCGGCTGTGATCGGCGCTCCGCTGTCGGAGACGGCATCGTTGGCGGCTGTGGCGCGCGTGTGGTTGGGCACGACGAGCACGACGACCGGCCGCTGCCGGGCGAGCGCGCTACGCGGGATCGCCTGAACTGCCCCGGGTTTGTTGGAGGCGTTTTTGTTTGAGTAGTCGTGTCGGTGTTCTTCAGTGTTGCAGTCGTGCCGGTGGGCATGTGGGCAACCCGTAGGGTTGTCCAAGGGCTGTGGTCAGCTTGCTGTCCACAGCCCGTCATGTCCACGGGCCTTTGTTCGTCGTCCCGGCCGCGGTCGTGGCGGCGTGGTTGTTCTCGTACTCGACGGGTGGGAGTCGTTCGCAGGAGCTGTGTAGTCGCTTGTGGTTGTACCAGTTGACCCATTGCAGTGTGGCGAACTCGACTTGCTCCATCGTCTTCCATGGTCCTTGCTGGTTGATCAGCTCGGTCTTGTAGAGCCCGATCGTTGACTCGGCGACGGCGTTGTCATACCCATCGCCGATCGATCCGATCGAGGGGTCCGCGCCAGCATCAACGAGCCGTTGGGTGAACGCAAAACTCGTGTATTGGCTCCCGGCATCGGAGTGGGATATGAGGCCCTCCGGGACGGGGGTGCCGTGATGGTCGCGGGCCCAGAGCGCCATCTCCAGCGTGTCCAGGACGAGCGGTGTTTTCATCGTGGTGTCGGCCTTCCAGCCGACGATCCTGCGGGAGAACACGTCGATCGTGAACGCGACATACACCGTCCCTGACCACGCCGGCACATACGTGAAATCGGAGACCCACAGCCGGTTCGGGGCAGCCGCTTTGAAGTCGCGGTCCACGAGGTCGGGCGCGCGGGTTGATTGCCCGTCCGGGATCGTGGTGCGGCGCTTCTTGCCCCGCACAGCGCCTTTCAGGCTCTCCCTGGCCATCAGGCGTTCCACCGTGCAGCGGGCGACCTTGACGTCTTCGCGCGCCAGCTGCCACCAGACCTTCCTGGCGCCATAGACGCCGAGGTTCTCCTTGTGCACCCTACGGATCTCACCGCGCAGGCGCCGATCCCTCAGCGCTCGCTCTGAGGGCGATCGTTCGCGGGCCTTGACCGCGTAATACGTCGACGGGGCGATCTGAAGCGTCCTGCAGAACGGCTCGACCCCATACTCATCGCGGTGCGCGTCAACCACCCTGCTCATCTCCTCGGCTGCGGGTCGAGCTTCCCGCGCGAAGAAAGCTGAGGCGGCCTTCAGGATCTCATTCGCGCGACGCAGCTCCCGGTTCTCACGCTCCAGATCTTTGATCTTCTGAGCCTCCTCGCTCGTGACCCCATGCCGACGGCCACCATCGACTTCGGACTGGCGCACCCACTTCCGCAGCGTCTCAGCCGTCATCCCGCACTTCTGCGCGACCGACACCATCGCCGCCCATTCGGTCGCGTACTCACCACGATGCTCCATGACCAGGCGAACCGCCCGCTCACGCACTTCTGCTGGATACCTCTTGTTCTTGGCCATCGCCCAATCCTCTCAAGCGATCAGGCCTCCAACATTCCCGGGGCGGTTCAAGCTGCCGATTTTGCGTATCTGGCGGTCGAGGTCTGCAAGACCCCGGTCAACTGCGCGCACGCTCCTACCGATGTCGCTGACATCGACCTTGATCGTCGTGCCACACTCGGGACACTCTGCCGTGGGATTCCGTTGCCACTGGCCGATGGTGCGCGACACGCTGGCTCCGCAATCGCAAGCCGCGTCGAACTTCTCGCTTCTGAGGTTCAGATCGTCCATCGAGACTCAGTGTAGGCCGAACTGTGGACGGCCCCAAAGGCGTCCGTGCCAGCGGTATAATGGGCGCATCTCGAGGACAGCGGTCGGTGTGCGCTCCGCGCTTTCAACGCGGAAGCTGCCCCGAAAATCAAAGCGCTTGGGTGGTAGCTCCGCTACGCGCCCGCCGGCACCATCGTTCTCCGTCTCCAACATCGTGTCGTGCTCCGTTCTCGCCCTCAGGACTCAGTAATAACAAGGTCACGAGCGTCTCACACGACATTGGCAGAAAGGGGAGGGTGGGGGCAGAGCAACGTGCTCTCTCGGACGTGGTTATCGGACCCGGCCGACATCCAGACCTCGCAGCTACGGCCGCTGAACGCTTGCTCCGTATCGCTGGCTACGCTGCGCCCGAGGGGATCGTGCGTCCCTCCGACGTTCCGCTTCGCGTGTAGCCGCGCTGCGATGCCCACGTCCGGCAATGCCTGGGGCATGGCACGCCGGATCGCTCTCGCTGGTTCTACCGGCGAAGCAGATCGTGTACGGCTGTTTGCTATGGCATACGCCCGGTTTCGGCAGGCGTGAAGTCCGGTGTGGGCGGGGTATGAGGACCGCAGATGGGACCGCAGACGCCCCGAAAACCGCATGGGAAAGCCGACTCTAACCGTTCGCCCCGATATGACAGTTGTCTGTGAGGCGCGGACGGGTAAAGTGAAGCGAAGCGATGGGCTATGAGCGGATCAAGACAGAGCACGCTGGCGCGAAGAATCGCGGCGGAGCCTGGATGACTCGATCCGAGGCCAAGCTCGCGGCGAGACGTCAGCGTCGGCAGGCGGATAAGCGTGTCGTCGCTGACGTACACGTGGCCCCCGATGCGCGGCGTGGCGTGATCGCGGGCCGAACGTCATAGTCGCTTGATCCGGCTATGATAGTCGTGTGAGCGACAGCTATGGTGATCTGCCTGAGGAGGCTCCGCAGCGACCTCGAGGAATTGTTGCGAGCTGGTCCGCCGCTGACCGAGGAGCAGCAGATCGGGCGGGGGCCAGCGATTGAAGACCTCGCCGAACGGCTACGCTTCGGCGAGGTCAAGAAGCTGTACGAGGCCCGGAGGGTCGGCAAGACGACCGTCGCTCGCGCAGCCTTGCGGCGATTTCGCATCGCTGGCGGAATCGACGCCGAGGTGAACCTCGCGATCCATCGGCGCCCTGCTGACGCTGCTAGCGAGCTTGCCTCGCAGCTCGCAGCAGGCATGACTGCGCCCGAGGCTGCACGCTCGACGTTGCGGAGGTTCGCCGGGACGCTCAAACCGGCGCGCCGCGATCTCGGTGACGACGCAAGCGCGATCATCGAGCTTGTTGACGGCCTGCTCGGCGACGGCCGTGACCCGGCCCGCGTTCTGGTCAACGCCGGGCGGCACGCCCGGCGAAGCCTTGCCGTGTTCTTCGATGAGGCGCACGTGATCGGGAGCTGGCCATCCGCAGACCAAGAGGCGCTGGGCGCGGCTCTGCGCGACGCGACGAATCTCGGCGTGGTAATCGCCTCCAGCGAGCAACGTGCGTTCGAGCTGCTGTCCGGTGAGGGTGGGCCGCTTCAGTACGTCGGCGATCGTTTCTCGCTTCCCCTGATCGTCGAGGCCGACTGGCGCTCAGAGCTGGCAAAGCGATTCGCTCGCCTCGGGATCCCAATCCTTCCCGCCGCGCTGGACGTGCTGCTTGAGAGCTCCGGCGGTCATCCTTACCGCACGATGCTGCTTGCGCGGGAGAGTGCGATCGCAGCGATCAGCGGCGCTGGAGGAGGCGGACGGTGCAGCGAGACACACATCCGCGCGGGTCTACTCGTAGCCAGGAGAGACGAGGCATGGAACGAGCTGACCTGAATCAGCTCACCGCACAGCTGTACGGCGAAACGCTCGCCGGGCTAGACCGCGCGCTCGGGCGCGGCACGGCGATCATGCTCGCGCGCGTGGGCGACGGCGAGCGTCAGCTGGTCGCACAGCTCAAACGCCCAGTCGTGACGATCGACGCGACGCTCTACCCGGACCGCACCTCGCTGCGATTCGAGCTTCTACGCGCAGCGGTAGAGAACCTCCTAGCGCCCTCGCCCCAGCCCCAGCCCGTCCTGTCCGAGGTCGGTCCCAGTGACGACTTGGCGCGCTTGGCGCTTGCCGAAGCCTACGGAGAATGGACCGAGCATGTCATGGCGCTACTCGAGCGCAGCGCGCCGCCACCCCGCGGGCAGCTACTGCTCTCGATACATGAGGTACTCGCGGGACTTCAGGACGATGTGGTGCTCGTTGTATTCGACGCACACCGCCTAGACACCGACGCTCGCTGGGATCTCCGCGAGTTGCAACGCCCCCTGCTGCTCGTCACCCGCCCCGACCACCACTCCACGCTGACCGGAGCCGATGCCCCGTTCTACGGAGACGCCCAAACCATTACGCTCCTCACCCCCACCACGGCCGAGTGGATGCGCGCGCTCGTGACGATCGGCCTACGCATCCATCCGACCGACCTTGAGTGGCTGCTCGACCGTTCACGCGGGCGGGTCGCGACGACCATCGACGCGCTCGAACTCGCCGCCCCCGAACGCTCGCCGCGGAACGCCTGGCACCAGGCCGTGCGCAGATCCCTGCCACGCGCTCACGACATCCTCGCGCTTGGGCGCGAGATACATCCGTATGAGCCCACGCTGCTGCTAGCGATTGCCGAGGCCCGCCAACCCTACAAGGCACTGCCAGAAGCACGACCAGCACGCGTTGCTCTCGCGCTGCGCAAGATGCGCTCGCTCGACATCCTCGAACAACCCGCACCACGCGCATGGCAGATCGCGGACCCACTGATCGAGCACGCACTCCGATCCATGATCAACAGCAGCCGCGCGAGCCGAACGCTCGCCGAAACGGGGCCGTTAGCCCGTTAATCGTCGCGTGCGGTCTCGTCTCGTCCGGCACGTCCTCCCGCGGGGCAGGGCATACGAGCGATAGCGGGTGTGGATCGCTATACGCACGTTCAGGATGGCATACACCCGGCCTCGACGGCTCGAAGCCCGGAATGAGGGTGGTCTGGAGGGCTGCAAACGGGATGCAGAAGCCCCAAATCCCCTGCATCCAAGCCAACTCTAACCGTTCGCCCCGATATTTATCTTTCGACGTGTCTCTCGACCTAGAAAGGTCGTCTCGTGGGCCGTTACGGGACAAAAAACTTCGGTCGAGTCGGCTTGGGGCGAAGGAAGGCGAATCGGTACGAAGCCGGCGACGCCGACGAGACTTCGGCCAGCGACTACGTGTCCGAGGGGGAGCCGTAGCGCTCGCGAAGCCAAGCCTCGACCTCTGAGATGCGGTAGCGGCTCATGCCACCAGTGGACAGACGCGGAAGGCCGAGCCGCTGCTGGAGCTCGATCCAGCGTGGCGTCACGCTCAGGTGGTCGGCAAGCTGTCGCTTGGTCACCCAGGGCTCGGGCGGGCGGTGCTCGTGCTCGGGATCACGATTCATGGGCTGCGCGATGAGATCAGATCGCCGCAGGAGTCTCAAGCCCTTGCCGCCAGTGGACGAGACGAGGGCCGTGTTCAGACTCAGCGCCTTGGTAGCTGCCCGTGTAGACGCTGATGGGCGAGTTGGTAGACAGTCGGGCGCTGCGAGCCGCGAGGGTGGTGGCGCACGCCGAAGGCGAGGAACATCAGCACGGGTCGGCCGTCAGGCTGGAACTTGAGCATGAAGATCATCCCGAACCGACCATCGGGCGCCGGCACGTAGACCTTCATGCAGTCCGGAAGGACGGTGCGGTCGTGGCCGTGCTCGGCGACGCGGCGCAGCTGCGCGATCGGGACGCCGTGCTGCTCGTAGTCCTTGCGTGCTGCCTCTGCACTCTTGCGACCCGCGGGGGTAGTGCGAGCGAGGTCTTCCTCCCAGGCGTCGGCGTCGAAGTGCGCCCTGACGCGGCGCTCGGCGTCGCCCACAAGCCTACGGCTCGTCGTCGGGCGGGTGCATGTGCGGCTCGTTCTCGCGCCAGAACGCCTCCGCCTGCTCAGGCGTCGGGTCGAGCAGTCCGGCGCGCTCCCGGATCGCCTCGGCGGAGGTGTCGGGCACGAGCGTCAGCTCGCCGCTAGCACGGCGGTCGGTCACAACGTAGCGGCCGCTGATGTCGCCGCTGAGCTTGACATGCGCCTGCCCAACCATGCCTCCATGATGGCAGGCGCGACGGTCTGCGCCAACTACGATGGCCTACTCTTGCCAAAGCGCCCGTCGGATGACCTTGCTTCATGCTAGTAGACGCGTCCGCAAATCTTGCGGGCTATCGGGAGGGATGGAGCGGGGGGCGGCGAAATGATGTGTCGTGCCGCGGACCAGCCAGCATGTGATCGAGCTTTCCGGGGAGGAGCGTGCCGAGCTGGAGCGGCGGGCGAGCATGGTTACGATGCCGTTCCGTGTGGTGCAGCGGGCGAGGATGATCCTGTATGCGGCAGAGGGGATGCAGGACATCGATATCGCCGCTCGCCTGGATTGCTCGCCCGATAGCGTTGCTCGGCGAAGATCCCGGTTCTGCGCTGAGCGGCTGGATGGGCTTGAGGATCAAGCGCGGTCTGGTTGACCGCGTCGTTTTCCCCCCGGAAGAGGTCGCCGAGGTCAAGGCGATCGCGTGCGAGCTGCCACGCACCCACGAGCTGCCGCTCTCGCGTTTCTCCCGGGTTGAGCTGCACCGCCTGGTGATTGAGCGCGGCGTCACCGAGGCGTCAGCGTCAACGATCTGGCGCTGGTTGCACGAGGACGCGATCAAGCCGTGGCAGACCCGCTCCTGGATCTTTCCGCGCGACCCCGATTTCGCCGAGAAGGCTGGCCGCGCACTGGACCTTTACGCCCGCGTCCTCGACGGCAAGCGGCTTCGACCGGACGAGTACGTCATCAGCGCTGATGAGGAGACACCAACGCAGTAGGTAACTTCGAGTTTGAGTGGCTGGTGGCGCGTCCGGTGGGAAGGAGTCTGCCGTGACGTGTTGTATTCGATGGGGCTGATGGCGTTGCGTCGTGCTCATGCCGACGAGTACGCGGTTCGGGTCAACCGGGCGGTCGAGTTGTTGGCCGATCGTGTCGCCGGCGGACGCGGTGCGCGGGCTGCAGGCCGAGTATCGGTCTGTCCGAGCGTCAGGCGCGTCGGTATGTGAACGAGGCGCTGGCGCGCCCGGATGGCGTGGTGGTGCCGGAGCGCACGGCGGTGTTCACGGTGCGCTTGGCGCCGTCGTTGATCGCTGGGTCTGCGCGAGCGTGCGCGGTCCGGCGGTCGTGTCGTTGAGCGCGGCGATGGCGGAGGCGGTGCGGCGCGTATCTCGATCAGGCCGACGAGCGGCACGGTGGCAAGGCGCGTTGAGATCGAGTTCGTGGGTGACCGGCTCGCCGACGCGCGGCTGGCGCAGGCGTATGTGCTCGTTGGCGCCCGAGCGGCGCCGAGTGACCGGCAACGAGCGGAGGGATGATGAGCGAGAGCAGCGGCAGCATGGCGGACGGACGGTCGGGCAGGGTGGCGGCGATCTACGCGCGGGTGTCCTCGGAGCGCCAGCGCCGGAGCAGACGATCCAGAGCCAGACCGTCGCGCTGCGTGAGCTCGCCGCTGAGCGCGGGCTGCTGGTCACGGAGGATCTGGTGTTCGAGGATGAGGGCTTCTCGGGCGCGGTGCTGCGCCGCCCGGCGCTTGAGCGGCTGCGCGACCGTAGCGGTCGAGGGTCGCTTCGAGGTGCTGCTGTGTCACGCGCCGGATCGGCTCGCGCGCCGCTACGCCTACCAGGTGCTGCTGCTCGAGGAGTTCCAGCGCGCCGGTGTCGAGGTGATCTTCGCGAAGGAGCCCGAGCGGTCCGGCACCCCTGAGGATGAGCTGCTGCGCCAGTTCCAGGGGATGATCGCCGAGTACGAGCGGGCGCAGATCGCCGAGCGCTGCCGCCGCGGGAAGCTGCATCGCGCCCGGGCCGGCGCGGTGTCGGTCCTCGCCCGGCGCACCCTACGGCTACCGGTATGTGAAGAAGTCCGAGCACGCCGACGCGTTCTTCGAGATCGACGAGGCCGAGGCGCCGGTCGTGCGCGAGATCTTCCGCCGCTACCTCGAGGATGACGAGTCGATCGCGAGATCGCGCGCTGGCTCTCACGAGCAGGGCGTGCCGACCAGGACCGGCAAGACTGGCTGGAACAACGCGACGATCTGGGGGATGCTGCGCAACCCGGCCTACGCCGGGCAGGCCGCCTACGGCAAGACGCACGCGACCGGCGCGCCCGCCGAGCCGACGCGCCAACCCGCGCCAGCGCGGGCAGCGCTCCGCGCCATGTCTCGCGCGAGAGCGTCGCGTCCGAGCACTGGAAGCGGATCCCGGTCCCGGCGCTCGTCACCGAGGAGCAGTTCGCGCTCGCGCAGGATCGCCTGCACCGCAACAGCGCCTCTCGCCAGCGCAACACCAGGCGACCGTCGCTGCTGCAGGGGATCCTCGTCTGCCGCGAGTGCGGCTACGCGCTACTACCGCTGCTCGACTCGCAGCAAGAACGGGATCCTGCGCGAGTACTACCGCTGCTCGGGCACCGACGGCCACCGCCGCCCCGAGGGACGCGTCTGCGACAACCGGCCCGTCCGCCTGGCAGAGATCGACGAGCTCGTCTGGAACCGCGGTGCTCGGACTGCTCGAAGACCCCGACGCTGATCCGAGGCCGAGATCGACCGGCGGCTTCAGACGCTGCGCGCCGAGCACCCCGCCACCGCGGCGCCGCGACGCGCTCGAGCGCGACCTCACCCGCGCCCAGAACGCGCTGCGACGGCTGACTCGACGGCTACCAAGAGCAGCTCATCACGCTCGACGAGCTCCGCGCCCGCATGCCCGACCTGCGCAAGCGCGAGGCCACCCTGCAAGCCCAGCTCGACGCGCTCGACGCCGAGCTGCACGACGCCGAGACCTACCTCAAGCTCACCGAGACGCTCGAAGGCTTCCGCGCCCGGCTCGCCACCAACGGCCGAGAGACCTTACCGTCGAGCAGCGCCAGCAGATCATCCGGCTCGTCGTCCGCGAGGTCCTGATCGGCGAAGACGACGTCACGATCCGCCACTCAATCCCCGTCCCGACCGGCGACCAGCCACCCGGTTATCTACTGCGTTTGGGTAGTCGAGAAGACCCAACTGCAAGCGCTCGGCCGCCACCACGAGACGATCCCGCCCGGGCCTGGACGGCCAGGGCTCCTCGAGTTCGAGTACCTACGCGGTGGAACGCTCGCCTACCTCGCCGCGTGGGACGTGCATCACGCCAACCTGTTTGACCGGGTCGAGCAGACGACCGGGATCGTCCCGTTCGGCCGGCTCGTGGATCAGGTGATGAAGGTCGAGCCCTACCGGTCTGCCCGCACGGTCTACTGGGTCGTGGACAACGGCTCAAGCCACGCCGGCAAGACCTCCGTCAAACGGATGACCGAGGCGTACCCCAACGCCCGGCTGATCCACCTCCCCGTCCACGCCTCCTGGCTGAACCAGATCGAGATCTACTTCTCGATCTTGCAGCGCAAGGCCCTGACCCCAAACGACTTCGCCACCCTCCCCGAGCTGGCCAGGCACCTGATGGACTTCGGCCAGCACTATCGCACCCTCGGCCAACCATTCCAATGGACCTTCACCCGAGCCAAGCTCGATGCCGTGATCGAAAAGATCACTCGTCACGAAACCCAGCCCCGCGCCCTCGCCGCATGAGCCGCATCACTTCCGGACGGCTCCACTAGAGCCAGCACCTATCAGCCGCGTTGCGTCTCCCAGCGGCGGCGGGCGGCTCCGCCCACTCCGCCCAACGCCGCTCCGATCGCAGCGCTGGCCAGGGCGATCAGCGCCAGGGGGTGGGGTACATATGCGAGTGCGCGCTGGCCGGAGATCGCATGGGCGCCCATCAAGCCAGCTCCGAACAGGGCGCCGGCGACCAGCCCACGACGTGCGCCGGCAGCCGGCCCGGAGTGCTCCATACCGCCGGACACGCCGCCCGCAGCGCCGGCAATCTGTACGGCCCAGTAACCGACAGCGCTGGCGTCCAGTAGAAAGCCGCTCAATGCGCCGAGCAACAATGGACCCAGCACTGCGATCTGGACTTGGGCTGAACGCGGGAGCGTTGAGAGCTGAGACGGCAAGCTCACGCCTCTTTGTTGTCCGCCGTTGTCTCTTGAGCGGCGGTGTTGGAGTAAGCGTCGGCGAGAATCACGGGAGGGTCATGCTTATGCCGGATGCTCAGCCGGGCACCCCTCGCGGGGACGAGGGTGATGTGCTGCGGCAGCGCCCACTCGCCGCGGGCGTTGGACGCCGAGAGCTCCACGCGCGCGAGGACGCGTTCGATCACCATGCGCATCTCCAAGGTGGCGAAGGCGGCGCCAAGGCAGCGCCGACGGCCGCCGCCGAACGGAATCCAGCCGTAGGGCGGTGGGGCGGTCTCGTCGAGGAAGCGCTCGGGTCGGAAGGCGTCGGGGTCGGGAAAGACCTCGCTCTGCTGGGCGAGGCCGATGGACGGCATCAGCGTGACTCCCGCCGGCAGGTCATAGCCGGGGAGGGAGAACGGCTTGACCGCCACGCGCGCCACGTCGTATATCACCGGGCGCGATCGCAGCGTCTCCTTGACGACGGCATCGATGTAGTCCTGCTCGCCCTCACGGACGGCACGCTCGGCGCGCGCGAGCACAGACGGGTTGCGGGCCAGCCGCTCAAAGGCCCACGCCAGACCGGTGGCGGTCGTCTCGTGCCCCGCGAGCAGCATCGTCATGAGCTGGTCGCGCAACTCGTCGTCGTCCATCGCGCTGTCGTCGTCGTAACGTGCGCGTATCAGCATCGAGAGGATGTCGCCGCGCCGATCGAGGTCGGGCGCCGCCCGTCGATTCGCGATCTCTTCGCTCAGCAGCGCTTCCGCGTCGGCCTGCCAGCGGAGCTGGCGGCGCCAGATCCCAACCCTGCCGAGCCTTGGCCAGACCCACATCAGCAGGACTCCGGGCGCAAGCTCGACGATCCGCCGCAGTACGATGCGAAGCCGCGCGAGGCGCGCCGGATCCTCGACGCCGAGGACCGCGCGGAGGATGACCTCGAGGGTAATCGCCTGCATCCGCTTGTGCAGCCGGATCGGCTTTCCCTCAGGCCAGGTGGCGATCTCGGCGTCCGCGATTTCGCCGACGACCTCGGCGTAGCGGCGCACGCTGTCGCCGTGAAAGAAGGGCAGCATCAGGCGCCGGCGCCGCAGATGCTCCTCCTCATCGGCCAGGAGGATCGAGCGTCGGCCGAGCACCGGGCCGAGGATCGTGTTGGCCTCGCCGGCGTGCAGGACGTCCGGATCGGCGGTGAAGACGGCCTTCAGATCGTCGGCCGCAGTGACGTAGACCGATGCCTCCCCGGGATAGGCGCGGATGGTGAACGTCGGTCCGTAACGTCGGCGGCAGTAGCGCATGAACGGCCCCGTGCACTGCCACACCAGCAAGGTTTGCAGCGCGTAGGGCAGCTTTGGGCCCGGCGGCAGCCTTCGGCGGTCGAGTTCGGGCACAACATCGTGCCGGCTCATGCCGATCCCCCGCGCTTGTAGCTGTCGCGTACCGCGATGTAGTGCGCCGCAAGCCCCGCGCCCCACCCGAGGAGCGGGTAGATGAACCAGGGGTATCCGGTGCCGCCGGTTTGCCATTGCAGCACCCAAACCGCGACGATCACGATCTGAACGACGACAAAGACGGTGGCGTGGATTCGAAACCCCTTGCGCCGTCCCCGGGCGGTGCGCTCGCGGCGCCGCCTCCTGGTCGCGGCTTCGGCGCGCTCGGTGGCGCGTTCAAATGCGTCGGTCATCGGTCTTCTCCTTCTGGGTTGGATGTCCGTTGAGGCTCTCGATCTCGACGGCTGCCCGCTCGAGCACCGCCGCGATGGCTTCATGGTCTACATGGCCCGACAGCCGCGCCAGCCGGGCCTTGAAGCGGGCCAGCACCGGCTCGATCGAATCACCGCGAGCAAGCCTCGCTCCGGTGCGCAGCTCGAGCGCGGCAAGGGCGTCGCTACGCGCAGCGAGCGCCGCCTCGCCTGCCGCCGTGGTGCGGTATGTCGTCCTGCCTTCGCCGACCTCGCCGTCGATCAGTCCCTCGGCCTGCAGGGCCTCGATGGCCGGATAGACGCTGCCGGGCGATGGGCGGTAGCCGGGTCCGAACAGGCGATCGAGCTCGCCCATGACCTGGTAGCCATGCCTCGGCCGCTCGGCAACGAGTGCCAACACCACGAGTGGCAGCTCGCCGTGGCGAAAGAATCGTCTGGACACCGTCCGTCTCCTCCTTAGCTGATGCACTTACGAAGCTGTTACGAAGACTATATCGAAACGCTTACGAAGTCAAAGCGCATCCCTCGTGCCGGCTCAGGCTCTCAGCTGTCGCACCCTGCGCGAGCACATGGCCACCCCGCCACCACACCTCGGTCCTCGACCTCTGCGTCGCCGTCCCCCGCGCCGTTAGCGACGCGGCAGTCGCAGCGTCTCATGCAGGCGCTCGATCTCCTGGACAGCCTCATGGTTCAAATACCGTCCGGTTAGGGCACACCCGAAATGCAACCGATGGGACTCGGGGTGCTCCGGCTCCTGCAGTGGCGTGGCGATAGGTTCTCCGTGGGCTGGTGGCGCGTGATCCTACCGCTACCATTTGACGCATGACGGCGAAGGAGAAGCTGCGCGAGAGGGTCGAGGATTTGACCGAGCAGGAAGCCGAGGCGGCCCTTGAGTTCATCGCCTCGCGCGGCCAGAGCTTCGGAGACTGGCTGGACTCGCGTCCCGAGGACGACGAGTCGCTGAGCCCCGAGGAGCACGCAGCGCTCGCCGCCAGCGACGCGGACATCGCCGCCGGTCGTACCGTCTCCTACGCGCAGGTGAAGCAAGGCCTCGGAGCCGAGTGAGCGGCAGGCGAGCGCTGCGCTTCACGCGCACCGCCGAGAAGGAGCTGCGGCGCCTCGACCCGCCGATCCGTGCGCGGGTCTTGGGAGCGTTGGATCGTCTCAGCGCCGACGATCGCTCGCTCGATGTCAGGCGGCTCACGGGCAGCGAGCACTTCCGGCTGCGCGTCGGCGACTGGCGTGTGATCTTCGACTACGATCGCGCCACACAGACCGTACTCATCCGGCACGTCCTCCCGCGGGGCAGGGCATACGAGCGATAGCGGGTGTGGATCGCTATACGCACGTTCAGGATGGCATACACCCGGCCTCGACGGCTCGAAGCCCGGCATGAGGGTGGTCTGGAGGGCTGCAAACGGGATGCAGAAGCCCCAAATCTCCTGTATTCTAGCCAACTCTAACCGTTCGCCCCGATATAGCGGAATCCGCATTGTGGTGCGACAGGGAAGGCAAGGTTCTTGACCGTTCCTCTGGCACTGTCGCCAACTGTCTCGGCTTCTCATGTAGTACTGCCCGAAGTTGATCGTCGAAAAGCCCGGATTTTGCGAGTTTTTCGTGATGATTGTGTGTTCCGGGTGCATTTTTCTACATGGGTTTGGGAACCCCCGCACAGAGGAACAATGCTTCCCAAAGTTGACCAACCCTCGACTCCGACGGCCGTCACACGAACCGTCGTCCGTCTCGTGGTGGGTGCTGTTCTGCCGGGTATGTTGGGGTGCCTCGCGTTCGCTGGCCAGGCTAGCGCTCTGGGTCCTGTGGCCGGTGCGCTGGGGAGCGTGAGCGGAGCCGTCACGCAGACCGCCGCTCCGGTATCGCAGGCCGCAGGCAGCGCAGTGACCCCGGTGAGCAAGACCGTCACGCAGGCAGCAGCTCCGGTTACGCAGGCCGCTGGCAATGTCGTGACCCCGGTGAGCAGAGCCGTCACACAGACGGCGGCGCCCGTTACGCAGGCTGCGGGGAGCGTCGTCGTCGTTCCAGTGGTGAAGATCGTCACGCAGACGGTGACTCCAGTTACGCAGACCGTCGCCGGCAGCGTCGTCGCTCCGGTGACCAGGGCAGCCACGCAGACCATCGCGCCCACCACACAGGCTGTTGGGAAGCTTGTTACCCCGGTGACCAGTACGGTCACGCAGACCGGATCGAACGGGCTCCGCGCGCTGCCTGTCGGGTCCGCGCCTGCAACTCCCGGGCCGTCGGGCTCCCTCCCAATCGCTGGCGGTCGAGCTCTCGAGGCTTCCGTTGCCGGCCGGCAAGCTGATCGTCGGTGGTGGAGGATCCGCTTCGACCATACCGGCGGCTGGAGTGAGCACCTCTCCGATCCACGGTCTGCTCGCGGGCGGCGGGAATGGCGGGCCTGGCGAGGCACCACCCTCGAGCGGCCCCTTTGGCTCACATGGCGGGGAGTCTGGGGTAGCTGGCTTGCACGACGGATCTCCTCCGGTCCTCCCCTCGAGCGCAGCTTTCATGGCAATCGTCTCCTCTCTCGTCGGCGGTCTGCTGGCAGCCGACGCGTCACGCGAGGCCCACAACGCCGCCCGACCGACATCCGGAGGCTCTGCGGCGACCCCCGGTCCGAGCCCAGGGCCCGGCGGCGGCGTCTCCCCGGCGGGCGGGAGCGCCTCAGGCTTTGGCTTCTCAGTCTTTCTCACTCTTGCGGGCCTCCTGGTGTTGGGGGCTCCGTGGGCGACGCGCCGGATGCGGCTTGCGAGCGAGTCGCGGTTGCCGGTGCCGTTCCTCTTGATGCCCGAGCGCCCCGGCTAGCTCCTCCGGGCTGACTCATCGGCGCTGGGTCGTCCGATTCCAGCGCGCGGATTCACTCCCTGAGGCGCGAGCGCCTTACGGGGGCGGGTCCTCGGTAATCAAGTCAAAGCTCGAAAGGAGCGGTATTTCATGAAACGCCATTGCATAGCCATGGTCGCGAGCGTCTGCGCGCTCGCGCTGGCCCCGAGCACAGCGCTCGCGGGCAACGGAGCAGGTGGTCTGATCGGCAGCTTGGTAAAGCAGGCCCAGACCGCCACCAACGAAAACAGCACCGAACAGTCCGCCTCGAGCGAAGCCAGCTCGAAGCAGACGAACATCAACGCCCCCGTCGCGATCGACAGCCCCGGGTCCAACGACGGGAACGTGAACCAGTCCAACGAGGCCGAAACCAGCTCGTCGGCGGAAAACAACAACAACACCGAACAGGCAAACGGCCAGGGCCAGCAGGGAACCGCCACCGGCAGCAGCAGCGGCGGTGACTATGGCTCTTGCGGTTGCAACAGCAGTCAGGGCCAGGGTGGCCAGACTGTGGAACAGAGCCAGTCCGGGTCGAACAGCAACAAGACCAACCAGGAAGCCACGTCGAAGGCCTCCAACGAACAGATCAACATCAACGCCCCCGTCGCGATCGACAGCCCCGGGTCCAACGACGGGAACGTGAACCAGTCCAACGAGGCCGAAACCAGCTCGTCGGCGGAAAACAACAACAACACCAGCCAGGGCAACGACCAGACCCAGCAGGGAACCGCTACCGGCAGCAGCGGCCATCCTGACCACGGCAGCTCGTGCGGCTGTGGCAGCGGTGGCCAGAAGGACCACGGGCAGGGCAACGGCGGCCAGCAGGTTGACCAGAGCCAGTCCGGGTCGAACAGCAACGAAACCAGCCAGTCAGCCAACAGCTCTGCCAGTAACGAACAGAGCAACGAAAACAAGCCCTCCTCGGAAGGATCCTCGGGATACGACGGTCAGGATGGCTCCTGCGGTTGCGATCATCACAAAGGCCATAACGGCCAAAAGAGCGGTGATGTGAACCAGTCCAACGATGGGCACACCAGCTCCTCGGCGGGCAACTCAAACAACACCGAACAGGACAACTGGCAGGACCAGCAGGGCTCGGCTATCTCGTAGGCAAGTGAGGTAGAGAGCAACACGGCACAGGGGGCGCCCGGGCTCGCACGGAGCGCCCCCCGCCGCTCAGACGTGCGCGCCGCGACTAGCTGATCGGCACCACGCACCTTGCGTGCGTGGATCACCACTACTTCTACGAAGAAGACCACTCAACTCGGCGGTCCACTCAACGCACTGAACCGCCCCGGGAATGTTGGAGGCCTGATCGCTTGAGAGGATTGGGCGATGGCCAAGAACAAGAGGTATCCAGCAGAAGTGCGTGAGCGGGCGGTTCGCCTGGTCATGGAGCATCGTGGTGAGTACGCGACCGAATGGGCGGCGATGGTGTCGGTCGCGCAGAAGTGCGGGATGACGGCTGAGACGCTGCGGAAGTGGGTGCGCCAGTCCGAAGTCGATGGTGGCCGTCGGCATGGGGTCACGAGCGAGGAGGCTCAGAAGATCAAAGATCTGGAGCGTGAGAACCGGGAGCTGCGTCGCGCGAATGAGATCCTGAAGGCCGCCTCAGCTTTCTTCGCGCGGAAGCTCGACCCGCAGCCGAGGAGATGAGCAGGGTGGTTGACGCGCACCGCGATGAGTATGGGGTCGAGCCGTTCTGCAGGACGCTTCAGATCGCCCCGTTCGACGTATTACGCGGTCAAGGCCCGCGAACGATCGCCCTCAGAGCGAGCGCTGAGGGATCGGCGCCTGCGCGGTGAGATCCGTAGGGTGCACAAGGAGAACCTCGGCGTCTATGGCGCCAGGAAGGTCTGGTGGCAGCTGGCGCGCGAAGACGTCAAGGTCGCCCGCTGCACGGTGGAACGCCTGATGGCCAGGGAGAGCCTGAAAGGCGCTGTGCGGGGCAAGAAGCGCCGCACCACGATCCCGGACGGGCAATCAACCCGCGCGCCCGACCTCGTGGACCGCGACTTCAAAGCGGCTGCCCCGAACCGGCTGTGGGTCTCCGATTTCACGTATGTGCCGGCGTGGTCAGGGACGGTGTATGTCGCGTTCACGATCGACGTGTTCTCCCGCAGGATCGTCGGCTGGAAGGCCGACACCACGATGAAAACACCGCTCGTCCTGGACACGCTGGAGATGGCGCTCTGGGCCCGCGACCATCACGGCACCCCCGTCCCGGAGGGCCTCATATCCCACTCCGATGCCGGGAGCCAATACACGAGTTTTGCGTTCACCCAACGGCTCGTTGATGCTGGCGCGGACCCCTCGATCGGATCGATCGGCGATGGGTATGACAACGCCGTCGCCGAGTCAACGATCGGGCTCTACAAGACCGAGCTGATCAACCAGCAAGGACCATGGAAGACGATGGAGCAAGTCGAGTTCGCCACACTGCAATGGGTCGACTGGTACAACCACAAGCGACTACACAGCTCCTGCGAACGACTCCCACCCGTCGAGTACGAGAACAACCACGCCGCCACGACCGCGGCCGGGACGACGAACAAAGGCCCGTGGACATGACGGGCTGTGGACAGCAAGCTGACCACAGCCCTTGGACAACCCTACGGGTTGCCCACATGCCCACCGGCACGACTGCAACACTGAAGAACACCGACACGACTACTCAAACAAAAACGCCTCCAACAAACCCGGGGCAGTTCAGCACAGCACCCAAGGCCGAACCACCACCACTTCCAGCAATGGAACCACTTGCCGGACGCCCAGGGATCGCTGATGGCATCCGCCCGTAACCTATCGAGACCCGCCCCCGCCTCCCACCGGGATGCGCACTTGAGGCATGACCAGGCAAGAGCGCGGGTTCGAGCGTATCTGCGCCGCCTCGCCGAGCTCGGGCTCGCCCCGCGCGCTCGCGCGTCCCCTGATCCGCTCGATACGCGAACATCCTCCGATGCAGGCGATCCCGTTGGCAGCGGAGGACCGCGCGATCCTGGCCCTCGAGGGTCCGACGCTCGTCGGGCACACCTGCAAGGTGATCGTGCTCGGCGAGGATGCGCCTGCGACTGCGGCGCTGGCGGAGCGGGTGGCGGCGCGGATCGCCGCGGCGCCCGCCCTGAGGCGACGGTTGGGCGGAACGCCCGAGCGGCCGGCCTGGATCGAGGAGCCGGACTTCGACGTGCGAGAGCACGTTCTCGGCGCGTCGTGCGCGGCGCCGGTTGACCGTCAGGGCCTGCGCGCGGAGGTCGCGCGCCTGTTCGCGCAGCGACTGGATCGCGACCGCCCGCTGTGGCGCATCGATCGGGTGCCGCTCCGTGATGGCGGCGCCGCGCTGGTGTGGCGCATCCACCACGCTCTCGCCGACGGAAGCACCGCGATGCGCTACGCTCGCGCGCTGCTGTGGGACGCGCCGGCGGGTGAGCCGGGCGCAGGCCCGCACGCGGCGCGGGACGGCTCGCAGGCGTTGACGCACGAGCAGGACCAGGCGCGGCGGCGTGCTCACCTGGCCCGCTTCTTCGCGCGCGAGTTCGCGCGCTCGGCGCGCGACTCCCCGTTTGACGGGCACATAGGCGACCGCCGCGAGATCGCGTTTGCGGCGCTCCCGCTGCGCAAGTTGCACGACGCCGCCAGGACGATCGCCGGGGCAACCCTCAACGACGCCGTCCTGAGTGCGGTGGGCGGCGGCCTGCGCCGCTGGATCGAGCATCGCCATGGGCACGTCGGAAGCGTGCGCGTGAAGGTGCCGGTGAGCCTGCATCACGAGGGCGACGACGCCGGCAACCGCGATTCGTTCTTTTCGGTGGCCGTTCCGCTCGGGCACACCGACGCGGCCGCGCGCCTGCGCGCCGTCCATGTCGCGACCTCGCTGCGCAAGACCGAGCATGACGCCGAGACGATGGATGCGCTGCTGCACGAGCTCCGTCATCTCTCGCCGGGGCTCGGACGGTTCTGCGAAAGGGTCGAGCGCAGCCCGCGCACGTTCGCGCTCAACGTCTCCAACGTTCCCGGTCCGCGGGAACCTGTCAGCGTGCTCGGCGCGCCGGTCGGCTCGCTGCATTCGATCGCGGAGATAGCCGAGCATCACGCGCTGCGTGTCGCCGCCGTCTCGCTCGCCCAGACGCTGTTTCTCGGCTTCTGCGCCGACCCCGCGATCGTCGAGGACATCCAGTCGATGGCCGACGGCACCGAGGCCGAGGCAGCGGCCCTGATCGCGGCGGCGGCCTGATACGGACGCGGCGGGACCCGATCGTGGCAGCGCCCTGACGGGCCGGCGCCGCGATCGCGGCTGCTTGACCGCGCCGGAGGCCCGGCCGGCGCCGCTGAGCCGAGCCTTCCCGGCCGCGCACCGGCGGCGAGCGGTGAGTGTCGGCGCGCCACTGTCGCCGCGTCGTGCCGATCTCTACTGTTCAACACCACCGATGATGTCAGTCAGCAACGCCACCGGCGGACGATCCCGGAACCTGATCCTCGCGGCGATGATCTTCGCCGTCGCGATGACGTTCATCGACCAGACGATCGTCTCGATCGCCGCGCCTCAGATCCAGCGCGAGCTGCACCTGACCAGCACCGGGGTGCAGTGGGCGATCAACGCCTACCTGCTGTCGCTGGCCGCGCTGTTCGCGTTCGGCGGGCGCCTCGCGGACACGGTCGGGCACCGCAAGATGGTGACGCTCGGCGTGATCGTCTTCGCCGGGGCCTCGGCGATGTGCGGGCTGACGCCGAAGGGCAGCCTGGCGGAGGCCTGGATCGTGACGTTCCGGGTCATCCAGGGGGCGGGCGGGGCGATCATGTTCCCGGCGGCGCTGGCGATCGTGGTGCAGACGTTTGAGCTGCGCGAACGGGGCAAGGCCCTGGCGATCTTCTTCGGCATCGCCGGCGGGCTGACCGCGGTCGGCCCGATCCTCGGCGGCTATCCTCACGCAGTGGACCTGGCGGGCGATCTTCTGGGTGAACATCCCCGTCGCGCTCGTCGCTCTGCTGCTGATCGCCGTCTCCCAGCCGGTCACGGTGCACCGGCCGGCGCGCATGGACTATCGCGGGCTGGCCCTGATCGCCTCGGGCGTTGGCCTGAGCGTGTTCGGCTTTCAGCAGTCGTTGATCTGGGGCTGGAGCGATCCCGCCACCGGCGCCTGCGTCGCCGTCGGCGCGGCGCTGCTGGTCGTGTTCTACTTCGTCGAGCAGCGCACCGTATCGCCGCTGATCGAAGTGCGCATCTTTCGCATCCGCGCCTTCCTGGTCGAGAACCTCGTGCTCGCCATCACCATGCTCGTGTTCATCCCGGTGTTCTTCTTCGCGAGCGAGTACGCCCAGATCGCCCTGGGCAAGACGCCCTCGGAAGCGGGCCTGTTTTTGCTGTACTTCTTCATCGGCTTTGTGATCGCCGCGCAGATTGGCGGGCGGATGCTCGACCGCGTCGGCGCCAAGCGCCCGGTGGTGCTCGGCTGCGTGCTGGGCGCCGTCGGCTTCTATCTGTGGGCCGGCAAGGTCACAGGACTGAGCTTCAGCTCCCAGCAGATCGACATCATCCTCGCCGGCGCCGGCATGGGCTTCATGCTCGGCCCGGCCAGCACCGACGCGGTCAACCGCGCCTCGCGCCTCTCCTACGGCGAGGCGACCGGCATCACCCAGACGGTGCGCAACTACGCCGCCAGCCTGGGCCTGGCCATCCTCGGCACGATCCTCGTCTCCCAGCTGCGCTCCCGCACCATCGCCTCGCTGATCGCCAAAGGCGTGCCCAGCACGCGCGCGCACGCCGTGGCCGCGCACATCGCCCAGTCCCAGAGCAGCTCGGGCTCGGGCGGCGGCGTCGCCTCGATTCCCCACTTCGTGCGCCTGGACTTCGCCTACGCCACCCGCTCGGTGCTCTACGTGATGGCCGCGATCATGGCGTTCGCGGCGATCGTGGCCGCCGCCGGCCTGCGCGCTGGCTTGCAGGAGGAGACGGCCGGCGAGATCGCGCCCGATACGGCCGTCGCTGACACGGCCGTCGCCGCCGACACAGCCGTCGCCGATACGCTCTAACGGAGACAGCCCACCCTAACGCGCGCCGGCGGCCTTCGCCAGCTGCCGCTCGGGCGCGATCCGTACAACGTCCCACACGAGCCCGACCTGCTCGAGCGCACAGATCAGCCACCCGGAGGGGTCGAGCTGCCACCAGCGCAGGCCGTGGCGGGCGGATGTCGGGAACGCGTGGTGGTTGTTGTGCCACGCCTCGCCGAGCGTCGGCAGCGCGAGCCAGACGTTGTTGCGCGACTCGTCGTGCGTCTCATACTTGCGCCGGCCGAAGAAGTGGCACAGCGAGTTGATCGAGAACGTCGCGTGGTGCAGGAACACGATCCGCACCGCGCCTCCCCACAACAGGCCCGTGAGGCCGCCGACGAGCGAGCCCGTCAGCGCGTACCCGAGGGCGAACGGGAACGCGAGCCCCGCGAGCACCCAGACGACGAACGTGCGATCGATGAAGTGCACGACCGGGTCGGCGATCAGGTCCTTGGCGTAGCGGGCCTCGTCGGCCAGCGCGCCGCCGGCGAAGATCCAGCCCATGTGCGCGTGGAACAGGCCGCGCAGCGCTCCGCTCCAGCCGCTGCCGTGGTTGACATGGGGGCTGTGCGGATCGCCCGGCTGGTCTGAGTACTGATGGTGCTTGCGGTGGTTGGACACCCACTCGATCACCGGTCCCTCGATCGCGGCCGAGCCGAGCGCCGCGAACAGCGCTCGCAGTGGCGCGCTGGTCTTGAAGCTGCGGTGAGTCAGCATCCGGTGAAACCCGACCGTGACGCCCACCCCAGTGAGCGTGTACGTGACTGCCAGCACGACCAGATCCGGCCAGCGCAGCGCGCCGCCCCACAGCTGCCACATCGCCACGCCCAGCAGCCCCAGCGGCAGGATCGTGACGGCCAGGTTGGCGATCCTGTTGACCGTCTCGTGCTCCGGCCCCGGCATAGACCCGGCGGTGGCGCGCGTCGCCTCCGTGTGCCTCTCGGTCGCATTACCCGTCGCTGTCGGCGGCTCGTTGCGCTCCAGCATCGTGCGGCGAGCCTACTCCCCCGCGGGGTCGTACGAGCGAGATTGGCCTAGCCGAACTTACGCAGCGCTTCGACGATCGTCTGCGCATACACGCTGCGCCCGGCGACCGACGGATGAACCCCGTCCACGAGCAGCGATTCGCTCGAGTGCGCGTACCAGTTGGCGAGCACCGCCTGCGGCCAGACGGGCACGAACCCTTCGAGCGTGTGGTTGACCTCGTGCTGCCAGGCGCGGTTGACGCGTACGTTGACGAGCACGACGTGTGCCACCCCGCTCAAGACGCTGCGCAGGCGCTGCAGATTTTCAAACCAGACCGGACCGTTGTCGCCGATCTGCACGATCACTGTCTGTGGCAGCGCACCGTGGGCCCGGTATTCGGCGATCCGCTGGATCGTGTCCACCGCCTGGCGCCCGACGACCGCGTCCACGCTCAGCCGCCTGCCGAGCCGCTGTTCGAGCGCCGGCGCGCTGCCCAGCATCACTGAGTCGCCGAGCGCGAGGATCGGTCCCGCGGGCAGCGCCCCAGATCTCGCGGTGCGGGCCGCGCCCAGGTAGAGCGGGGTCCTGCCGGAGGAGGGGTCTACTCCGGGGATCGAGTTCGCAAGAGTGTCTCCGCGCGCGAGCGCCGCCGGGGTCGCCAGCTGCGAGGGGCCGGCGCCGGGAGCCGGCAGTCCCAGCGTGAGGCCGAGGATCAGCACGAGCGCGGCGAGCGTTCCGCCGGCCCACCTCAGCCGCTGGCCGGGGGTGCGCGCGTCGAGCCAGACCCGCAGCCTGCGCTGCGCCTCGCCGGTGCGCACCGGATGCTCGACATACCGGTAGGAGGCGGCCGCGATTGCGAGCGTCGCGCCGATCTGAGCGATCACCAGCAGCGGTCCGTGCCAGGGGACGTCGACGCGCGGTCGGGTGAGCTCCATGATCGGCCAGTGCCACAGATAGATGCCGTAGCTGCGCACGCCAACCCACCGTAGCGGGCGCCATCCGAGGATCGCCCCCAGGCGCGCGGCGGGATGGCTGGCGACCGCGACGAGCAACCCAGCACAGATGGCCACCAGCAGGAAGCCGCCGCGATACAGCCACGGTTCGTAGTCGGGCACGCGCCAGAACGCCGCGAGGATCCCCGCCAGCGCGGTGAGGCCGATCCCGTCGAGCACATTCCGCGCGCGCCCGGACGCCTGCGCGCGCATCCGGGTCGCCGGCCACGCGAACGCCAGCAGCGCGCCGACCAGGAGCGTCGAGGAGCGCGTGTCGGTTCCGTAGTACACGCGCGAGGGATCCTGATTGGGGTCATACAGCGCCCACATCAGCCCGGTCGAGGCCAGCGCGCCGAGCGCGGTGAGCGCGAACATCCTGCGCCTGCCCAGCCATTTCAGCCCGCCCACCAGCAGCAGCGGCCAGATCAAATAGAACTGCTCCTCGACCGCCAGCGACCACAGGGGCTGCAGCAGCGAGGGTCGCCCGAACGCATTGAAGTAGGAGTGGCTGGCGATGATTTCATGCCAGTTGGTCACGAACACGACCGAGGCCAGCGCGTCCCCGCGCGTGCGCGCGAGGTCGTCGCGCGCGATCGTCGAGGCGGCGATCAGGCTGAACAGCACCACCAACCCCAGCGCCGGCAGCAGCCTGCGGGCGCGTCCTGACCAGAAGCGTGAGAGGTCGATGCGCCCGGAGCCGGCGCGCTCGACGAGCAGCATCGAGGTGATCAGATAGCCGCTCAGCACGAAGAACACGTTGACGCCGAGGAAACCTCCTGGAATCCACGACACGCCGGCGTGGTAGAGCACCACGCCCGCCACCGCCAGCGCGCGCACGCCGTCCAGCCCGGGACGGTAGGGCAGGCGCGGGCTCCAGTCGGGCGATACCTCCTCGCTCGCCTGTGCCCTGCCTGCGGCGGGTGCTTGCGCCATCTTGCGCTGCTGATCTTGCGTGACTGCCACAGGCCCCTTTTCTCACCATCCTGAGGGTATGCACGATGCGACTGTGTGGACTGGTCGGCGCGACTGGGCCGACCGGAGCATCTTAGGGCCGTTCGCCGTTCTTGACCACCCCGCCCGCACGACGCCCGCCGGTGCTTTCGCGCTAGCCTGCCTGCTGCTCATGGTGCAACGGACGCCGCCGGCCCGTGCCTGACACAGTCGCCCAACCGGCCGACGTGTTCGTCGTGTTCGGCATCACCGGCGATCTCGCCAAGGTGATGACGTTCCGCTCGCTCTACCGGCTGGAGCGGCGCGGCCTGTTGCACTGCCCGATCGTCGGCGTCGCCGTGGACGACTGGACGGTGCAGCGCCTGCGCGGACACGCGCGCGAATGCATCGAAGGCACCGGCGAGCCGCTGGACGACAGCGTGTTCGAGCGCTTCGCCGCGCGGTTGTCCTACGTCAGCGGCGACTTCACCGATGCCGCCACCTATCAGCGCGTCGCGGGCGCCGTCGGTGAGGCTCACACGCCCGTGTTCTACCTGGAGATCCCGCCGTTTCTGTTCGGCCCGGTGATCGGCCAGCTCGCCGTCGCCGGGCTGACCAAGACCGGGCGCGTGGTCGTGGAGAAGCCCT
Organism: uncultured Solirubrobacterales bacterium; assembly: GCA_963839965.1. Lineage (GTDB taxonomy): Bacteria > Actinomycetota > Thermoleophilia > Solirubrobacterales > Solirubrobacteraceae > Palsa-744. Next base: position 231,089 of record CAWIWX010000002.1, on the reverse strand, counting down.
TCGGTCACGACCTCGCCTCAGCGCGCGCGCTGGCCGGCGAAATCCATGAGCACATCGACGAGTCCCAGCTGTATCGAATCGACCACTTCCTCGGCAAGATGGGCACGGACGAGTTCCTGTACCTGCGCTTCGGCAACACGATGATCGAGCCGATCTGGAACCGCAACCACGTCGCGTGCGTGCAGATTACGATGGCCGAGTCCTTCGGCGTGGAGGATCGCGGGCACTTCTACGATCCCGTCGGCGCGCTGCGCGACGTCGTCGTCAACCATTTGATGCAAGTGCTCGCCGTCGCCGCGATGGAGGCGCCCGCGGGCAATGACGCGGACACCTTCAAGGACGCCAAGTACGCCGTCTTTCGCTCGACTGCCACGGCCGATCCGGCCCACTACGTGCGCGGTCAGTACGATGGCTATCTGGACATCGACGGCGTCGCGCCGGACTCCACCACCGAGACCTACGCGGCGATGTGTCTGCAGATCGACAACTGGCGCTGGTCGGGCGTGCCCTGGTTCATCCGCACGGGCAAGCGCCTGCCCGTCACCCAAACCGAGCTGCGCGTCGTCTTCCGCCACCCGCCGCGCCTGGGCTTCATGGAGCACGGCCACCGTCGCCCTGAGCCCGACCAGCTCGTGGTCAAGCTGGATCCCTCGACCGGCACGCGCGTGATCCTCGACGCCCACCGCGCGGATGTCGGCGGCCCGAGCGCGGTCACGCTGGACATGGAGTTCTCGCAAGAGGGCGGCGAGGCGCCGACCCCCTATGAGGTTCTCCTGCTCGACGCGATGAATGGGGACTCCACCCGCTTCACCCGCCAGGACTCGGTCGAAGAGACGTGGCGCATCTTCCAGGCGCTGCTGGACTCCCCGCAGCCCGTGCATCCCTACGCGCCCGGCAGCAGCTGGGGCCCGGCCGAGGCCGACCGTCTCGTCGCGCATTACGGTGGCTGGCACGGCCCGTGGATCGCGACATGAGCGACACCAAGCCCCAGAGCGCGGCCGCGCCCTCGCCATTCCCCCCGATCGCCGACTACGCGTTCCTGTCGGACTGCCACACCGGCGCGCTCATCGCCCCCGACGGGTCGATCGACTGGCTGTGCGTCCCGCGCTTTGACGCTCCGAGCGTATTCGGCACGCTGCTCGACCGCCAGGCCGGCTGCTTCCGGCTCGGGCCGTTCGGCATCAACGTGCCGTCGGCGCGCGTCTATGAGCCGGGGACCAACATGCTGCTGACCACCTGGCGCACGCCGGCCGGGTGGGTGATCGTGCGCGACGCGCTCACGCTGGGTCCGCGCCGCGGGGTGGATCGCATCACCCCGCACACCCGGCCCCCGACCGACGAAGACGCCGATCACCTGCTCGTGCGCGTGGCGATGTGCCTGGTGGGCGAGGTCGAGCTGGAGCTGACCTGCGAACCGGTGTTCGACTACGGGCGAGTGCCCGCCCAGTGGTCGGTCCTCGAGGACGGCCGCAGAGCCGACGCGAGCGCCGAGGAGCTGACGATCAGGCTGCAGACGGACATGGCGCTCGGCGTCGAGGGAGATCGGGTCAGGGCCAGGCATACCCTCAAACAGGGCGAGCAGGTCTACTGCGCGCTCTCCTGGGCGGAGGAGCTCGCCGCGCCCGAGGACGTGGACGAGGCCAACGAACGGCTCGCGGCCACCGCCCGCTTCTGGCGCGGCTGGCTCGGCCGCGCGCGCGTCCCCGATCACCGCTGGCGCGAGCCGATCCAGCGCTCGGCGCTCGCGATCAAGGGGTTGACCTACATGCCGACCGGCGCGACGGTCGCGGCGCTGACGACCTCGCTGCCCGAGACGCCCGGGGGCGAGCGCAACTGGGACTACCGCTACACCTGGCTGCGCGACTCGACGTTCACGCTGCAGGCGCTGCACTTCCTCAACCTCGACTGGGAGGCCGAGGAGTTCATGCAGTTCGTCGCCGATCTGGAGCCCAACACCGACGGTGCGCTGCAGATCATGTACGGGATCGACGGGCGGCGCGAGTTGACCGAGTCAACGCGCGGGGATCTCTCCGGCTATGCCGGGGCGCACCCGGTGCGTGTGGGCAACGGCGCGTTCGACCAGCGCCAGAACGACGTGTACGGGGCGGCGCTCGACTCGATCCTGCTGCACTCCCGACGCAGTCAGCGGCTGCCCCGCCGGCTGTGGCCGATCGTGCAGGCGCAGGCCGAGTGCGCGACGAAAGTCTGGCGCCAGCCCGACCAGGGAATCTGGGAGGCGCGAGGCGAGCCCAAGCACTACGTCTCGTCCAAGCTCATGTGCTGGGTGGCGATGGATCGCGCGTCGCAGCTGGCGGGGATCCGCGGAGACGCCGAGCGCAGCGAGGCGTGGCAGGCCACGGCCGAGGAGATCAGGGAGGACATCTTCGCCCACGGGTTCAGCGACCGCGGGGTCATGCGCCAGCATTACGAGACCGACGCCCTGGACGCGTCCAACCTGCTGGCGGCCGGCTTCGGCTTCTTGCCGGGCGGCGACGAGCGCATGCGCGCGAGCGTGTTGGCGATCGCCGATGAGCTGACTGAGGACGGCTTTGTGTTGCGTTACCGCACCGACGAGACTGACGACGGCATGTCGGGCAAGGAGGGCAGCTTTCTGATCTGCTCCTTCTGGCTCGTCTCCGGATTGGCGATCATCGGCGAGCATCAGCGCGCCCGCGACCTGATGGAAAAGCTGTTGCGAGTCGCCTCACCGCTCGGGCTGTATGCCGAGGAGTTCGACACGAGCACCGCCCACCATCTGGGCAACTTCCCGCAGGCCTTCTCCCACCTCGCGCTGATCGAGGCCGCTGGGCGGATCATCCTCGAGGAGCTAACGCGGGAGATCTCGTAGTGGATCGCGTCCGGGCCAGGCGCGTCACGTCCGGCCAGGCGTGTCGTGGGCGGGGCGGGCGTGTCATGGGCGGGCCAGGCGCGTCATGGCTGAGCTGGGCGCGCATGGCCGGGTCGGGCGCGTCATGATCGAGCGGTGAGAGCGCTCGATCGGCGGCTGCTGCGGTACGCGCGCGCGACCCGCACGTTCCTGTTCGTCTCGGTCGCGCTCGGAGCTCTCAGCGCGCTGCTGATCGTCGCCCAGGCGTGGCTGCTCGCGGACGTCGTCGCGCGCGCGTTCATCGGCGGGCGGAGCCTCGCTGCAGCTCCGTACCCCGCTGGCCGTCGCTGCTCGCGGTCGTCCTCGCTCGCGCGCTGGGTCGCGTGGGCGGCCGAGCTCGCGGCGAGCCGGTCCTCGGCGCGCGCGAAGTCTCAGCTTCGCGGAGCGCTGCTGGCGCGGATAGCGGCGCTGGGACTGGACGGCTCGCGCGAGCAGCGCACCGGCGAGCTCGCGATCCTCGCCACGCGCGGGATCGACGCTCTCGACGGCTACTTCTCGCTGTATCTGCCGCAGCTGCTGCTGGCCGTGATCGTGCCCGTTGTGGTGATCGCGGCGGTGCTGTCGGGCGACTGGATCTCGGCGGCGATCATCGCGTTCACGATCCCGCTGATCCCGCTGTTCATGGCGCTGGTGGGCGCCAGTACGCGCGAGCGCATGGACAGCCAGTTCCGCACGCTGGAGCGGCTGGCCGGCCACTTCCTCGACGTGGTCGCCGGCCTGCCAACGCTGAAGGTGTTCGGACGGGCAAAGGCCCAGGCGGCGACCATCCGCGAGATCACAGAGCGCTACCGCACGACGGCGATGGCGACGCTGCGGATCACGTTCCTGTCCTCGCTGATCCTCGAGCTCGTCGCGACGATCGCGGTGGCGCTCGTGGCGGTGGCGATCGGCCTGCGGCTGCTGAACGGGAACCTCGACCTGCGCACAGCCCTGTTTGCGCTCGTGCTCGCCCCCGAGGCGTTTCTGCCGCTGCGCCAGCTCGGCGCCAACTACCACGCGAGCGCGGAGGGCATGGCCGCCGCCGAGCAGGTCTTCGCGGTGCTGGAAGCGGCCCCGACGCCCGCCGGCGACGCGCGCCGACTTCCCCGATCCCGCCGTCGCTGACCTGGCGATCGAGGGGCTGGCGCTCGCCTACCCCGGTCGCCGCGAGCCGGCGCTCGACGGCGTCTCGCTGACGGTTCAGCGCGGGTGAGGTGCTCGCGCTCGTCGGGCCGAGCGGGTGTGGCAAGTCGACCCTGCTGAGCGTGCTGCTCGGGCTGCTCAGCGCCCGACCGTGGCTCGGTCCGCGATCGGCGGCGTCGAGCTCGCCGATCTGGACCTCGACGCCTGGCGCGCGCGGCTGGCATGGGTGCCACAGCGCCCGCATCTGTTCAACGCGTCGATCGCCGAGAACGTGCGCCTCGGCCGCGCCGCGACGCGTCGAGCGAGGAGGTCTGGGCCGCGATCTGCCGACGCCGGCCTCGAAGACGCGGTGCGCAGGCTGCCTCGCGGGCTGGACACGGTCCTCGGCGAGCGCGGCGCCGGGCTGTCCGCCGGCGAGCGCCAGCGCCTCGCGCTCGCGCGTGCGTTCCTGCGCGACGCGCCGCTGCTGCTGCTCGACGAGCCGACCGCCAACCTCGACGGCGAGACCGAGCGCGAGGTCGTGCGAGCGATCCGCCGGCTCTCGCGCGGGCGCACCGTCGTGCTCGTCGCGCACCGCCCGGCCCTGATCGCGATGGCCGACCGCGTGCTCGAGCTCGAGCCGCTGCGGAGATCGCCGCGTGAGCGACCCGCCGCGCCGACACCCCGTCGCCTGCCGCGACGAGCCACGGGCCGCAGGCGCCGCTGCTGCGCACGCTCGCGATCGCCCGCCCCGCCGCCGGGCGCCTGGCGCTCGCGACGCTGCTCGGCGCGGGCGCCGTGGCCGCCGCGATCGGGCTGATCGCGACCTCGGCCTGGCTGATCTCGCGCTCGGCTCAGCACCCGCAGGAGTCGGCGGTCGCGGTCGCGATCGTCGGCGTGCAGTTCTTCGCCCTCGCCAGGGGCCTGTGCCGCTACGCCGAGCGGCTGGTCGGTCACGATGCGGCCTTCCGCGTGCTGGCGGAGATCAGGGTCGGCGTCTACGAACGCCTCGAGCGGCTGGCTCCGCTCGGCCTGCCCGGCGTTCTCGCAGCGGCGATCTGCTCGCCCGTCTGATCCACGACGTCGACGCGCTCCAGGACCTGCTGCTGCGGGTGGTGCCGCCCTTCGCGATCGCGCTCGGCGTCGGCGCGGCGACGGTCGGCTGTCGTGTTCTGGATGCTCCCGGCGGCCGGGCTGATCCTGCTCGGCGGCGCTCGTGCTCGCGGGGACGCTCGTGCCGTGGCTGACCGGCAGGCTCGCCGCTCGCAGCGAGGCTCGCCAGGCGGCTGCGCGCGCGGAGCTGACCGCACGCGTCGTGGACCTGATCGAGGGCGCGCCCGAGCTCGCTCGTCAACGGCGGCGCCCAGAGCAGCTGCGGCGCGCGCTGGCCGCGGACTCGGCGCTCACCGGCATAGCCCGGCCGCGAGCGCCCGCACGGCGGGCGTCGGTCAGGGGCTGACGAGCCTGTGCTGCGGCCTGGCGATGTGGGGCGCGCTCGTGGTCGGCGTCGCGGCGGTTCACGCGGGGCGCATGAACGGCGTGCTGCTCGCGGGCCTCGCGCTGATCCCGCTGGTGGCGTTCGAGCTCGTCGCGGGACTGCCCGCGGCGACCCAGACGCTCCAGCGGGTGCGCCGCTCCGCGGCGCGCGTGTTCGAGGTGATGGACGCGCCGGCGCCGGTGGCCGAGCCGGCGCACCCGCTCGCGCTGCCGGAGCCGCCGCACTCGCTGCGCGCGCGCGACCTGCGCTTCACTTACCCGGGTGCGCAGCGCCCGGCCCTCGACGGGGTCGACCTCGATCTGCACCCCGGGCAGGCGCGTGGCGGTCGTGGGTCCAAGCGGCGCCGGCAAGTCGACGCTCGCGGGGGTGCTGCTGCGCTTCCTGCCCTACGACGGCGGCTCGGTCACGCTCGACGGCGTACGAGATCTCACGACCTCGAGGGCGATGAGCTGCCGAACGGTGATCGGGCTTGTCTCCCAGGACGCCCACGTCTTCGACAGCACGCTCGAGGAGAACCTCCGCCTCGCCAGGCGCCGAGGCGAGCGCGCGAGGAGCTGTGCGCGGCGCTCGCTGGCGTCCGGCTGCTCGACTGGGCGCAGCGCCTGCCCGCGGGCTTGGACACCGAGGTCGGCGAGCGCGGCATGCGCATGTCCGGCGGCCAGCGCCAGCGCCTGGCGATCGCCAGGGCGCTGCTCGCAGACTTCCCGCTGCTCGTCCTCGACGAGCCCGGCGAGCATCTCGACACGCCAGACGGCGGATGCGATCGTCGCCGACCTGCTGGCGGTGACGCGCGCGCACGCGCGAGCGCGCGACGCTGCTGATCACCCACCGGCTGGCCGGGCTTGCAGGAGGTCGACGAGGTGCTGGTGCTCGATCGCGGCCGCGTGCTCGAGCGCGGCGCGCACGCCGAGCTGCTCGCCCGCGGCGGGCGCTACGCGGCGCTGTGGCGGCAGGAGAACGGCTAGTCGCCGCTCGCTCGCGCTCGACTCCTCCACGATAGCGGGACAGGTCTTCCTCGCCCGGCTTCGACGCCCGCCTGCATGCGCGATGATCCGCGCGGAGACCTGCTGCATCGTGATCGTGCGCTCGTCGCGGCGACTTGCCGACGAACGCGCTCAGCCACTTCAGCAGCGCGGTCCAGCGGTTCTTGAAGCCGGTCAGGAACGTGAGGTGGACGAACGCCCACATCAGCCAGCCGACGAACCCGCCGACCTTGATGCCCTTGAAGCTGACGATCGCGCGAAAGCGCGAGATCGTCGCCATGCTGCCGAGGTCGCGGTAGACGAACGGCTTCGTGTCGCGTCGCCGTCGACGCCGGCGCTTGATCGTGCGCGCGGCGTGGATTCCCGACTGCATCGCCACCTCGGCGACGCCCGGGAGGCCGTTCAGCGCCATCATGTCGCCGACCGCGAACACCTCGGGATGGCCCGGCAGCGTGCAGTCCGGGAGCACTTCGACGTGCCCGGCCCGGTCGGTCTCCGCGCCGGTCGCCTGCGCCAGCATCGCGCCCAGCGGCGAGGCCTGCACGCCCGCCGCCCAGACCTTCGTGTGGCAGGCGACGCGCTGCTCGCCGTCCGGGCCCTGGACGACGATCGCGTCGGGTTTGACGTCGGTCACGCGGCTGCGCATGCGCAGCTCGACGCCCGTGCGTTCGATCTCGCTCGCCGCTTTCGCGCACAGCTTGTCGCCGAAGTTGGCCAGCGGCTCCTCGCCGCCGTCGAACAGCAGCACCTGCGCGCTGGCCGGATCGATGCGGCGGAAGTTGCGCTTCAGCGAGCGTCGTGAGAGCTCGGCGATCTGGCCGGCCATCTCCACGCCCGTCGGCCCGGCGCCGATCACCGCGAACGTCAGCCACGCGCGCTTGAGCCTCGGGGTCCTCCTCCATGCTCGGCCATCTCGAAGGCGCCGAAGATGCGCGCGCGCAGCTCGAGCGCGTCGTCGACGGTCTTCATCCCCGGGGCGAACGCGCGAACTCGTCGTGCCCGAAGTAGGACCCGGTGGCGCCGGCCGCCACGATCAGCGAGTCGTAGGCGAACGCTGAGCGGCGGCCCCGAGCGGCCTGCGCGGCGGTCACCGTCCTGGCCTCCAGGTCGAAGCCGTGACGTCGGCCAGCTCGACGCTGACGTTGCGGTGCTTGCGCAGGACCTCGCGCAGCGGGGGCGCGACCGCGCCCTCGGACAGGATCCCCGTCGCCAGCTGGTAGAGCAGCGGCTGGAAGGTGTGGTGGTTGGTCCGGTCGATCAGCGTGACCTGAACCGGCGCGCGCCGCAGGAACTTCGCCGCGAACAGGCCGCCGAAGCCGCCGCCGACGATCACCACGCGATGAGGGGTCGAGCGCGCCGGTCATGCCTGCCGCGCCGATGCCTGCGGCGCGGGCGCCAGTCCGGGGGGCGCGGAGGCGCGGGCGGTGGCTGCGCCGGGCGCCGGCGGCGGATCGGCCTGCGCCGGCGGCGCCTTGATGCGTGCCGCGGAAGACGTGGAAGGACCAGCCCTGGTAGAGCAGCACGAGCCGGGAAGAAGACGACCGTGACGATCGTCATGACCACCAGCGCGTAGTGGCCGGAGGCGGAGTTGTGGACGGTCAGGTCGTAGGCGGAGTTGGTGCTCGAGACCATCACGTGGGGGTAGAGTTCGATGAACAGCGAGCCCACCGTCGCGGCGATCGCGACGCGCCGAGGCGGTGAACGCCCAGCCGTCGTAGTCGGTGCTCGCCAGCCAGCGCCGCGGCGAGCACGGCGAGCACCGCCAGCACCTGCACCGGTCCGGGCACGTCGGCGTGCCCGGTGACGGCGAGCGTCCAGATCACGAAGCCCACGACCAGCGCGCTCGCGACCCAGCCCAGCGGCCGCGCCAGCGCCCGCGAGCGCTCGCGCACGCTCATCGGTGGTCCTGCAGCTTCAGGAACGTCGCGCCGTGCAGCAGGCACAGGCCGAGCAGCGTGAGGCCGGTCCACAGGCCGTACGGGGTCAGCAGGTCGAAGAAGTTGCCGGTGAAGTTGTGGCCGAGTCGATCGGCAGGCCGGCCAGCAGGTCGCCGAGGCCGACGCCGAGCAGCAGCGGGATCAGCAGGCTGCCGAGCGTCGTGCACCACGTCCAGGTGCGCGCGCCAGCGCGGATCCTCGCTCTTGCCCTTGAACTCGAAGGCCACGCCGCGCGCCATCAGCGCGGCCAGCACGAGCAGCAGCGCGAGGTACAGGGCCGAGAACATCGTCGCGTACCAGCCGGGGAACGCCGCGAACATGCCCGCGCCGGCGACGATCAGCCACACCTCGTTGCCGTCCCACCAGGGGCCGATCGTGTTGATCGCCACGCGCCGCTCGGTGTCGGTCCGCCCGACGATCGTGTGCAGCACGCCGACGCCGAAGTCAAAGCCCTCGAGCACGAAGAACCCGACCCACAGGATCGCGAGGACGATGAACCAGAGCGTGTCGAGGTGCAGCATCTGGCCCCTCAGCTCTCCATCGTCGTCGTGGTCATGGTCGTCGCCATCATCGTCAATAGGTCAGCGCCGGGATCGGGCGCACGCCCTCGAGGACGCGCCGTACTGCCCGCCGTGATCGTCCTCGTCGCCGAGCCCTTTGCGCGCGTAGCGCAGCATCAGGATCACATCGGCGGCGCCGAGCGCGATGTAGATGAGCACGAACACGATCAGGCTGATCCAGATGTCGGTCGCGGTGACCGACGGCGAGTTGGCGTTGATCGTCTTCATCAGCCCCTGCACGATCCACGGCTGGCGCCCGTTCTCGGTCAGCATCCAGCCCGGCGGTGTTCATCACGAACGGCGTCACGCACCGCCCACATCGACAGGCGCAGGAACCACTTCGACTCGGCCAAGCGGCCGCGGTGGATCAGCCAGCCGCCCCACAGCGCGAGCAGCACGATCAGCGACGCCAGGTAGGCCATGACGCGCATCGACCAGTACTGGATGAACACGTTCGGGATGTAGTTGCCGGGACCGTAGTCCGCTTCGTCTTTGCTCTGCAGTTCGTTCAGGCCCTTGACTTCCCCGTTGAGCGAGTTCGTCGCCAGCACCGACAGCAGGTGCGGGATCTCGATGATCTGCGACGGCGTCTTGTCGTTCTTGCCGCCGCCGACCTGGAACGCCGAGAACGAGCAGTGCCCCGTGCAGGTTTCCCACTGCGCCTCCGCGGCGGCGATCTTGACCGGCTGGTATTTCGCCTCGATCACGCCCAGCTCGCTGCCGACGAACATCGTCAGCAGGATCGACGGCAGCAGCACGATCACCGAGATCCGCGCGGTGTGCACGAAGGAGTCGGCCTCGCGGCCCTGTGCTGATCTGCCAGGCCGAGACCGCGAGCATCAGCAGCGCGCCGGTGATCAGCGAGGCGAGGATCACGTGGACGTAGCCCCACAGGAACGTCGGGTTGGTGAACAGCGCCCCGATGTTGTTCAGTTCCGGCTGGCCGTGGCTGTTCAGCACATAGCCGACCGGGTGCTGCATCCACGAGTTGGCGACCATGATGAACATCGCCGACAGCGACCGTCCCGGCGGCCACCAGCCAGATGCAGGCCAGGTGCACGCGCTTGGGCAACCGGTCCCAGCCGAACAGCCACAGCCCCAGGAACGTGGACTCCAGGAAGAACGCCGCCAGGCCCTCCATCGCCAGCGGGCCGCCGAACACGTCGCCGACGAAGCGCGAGTAGGCCGACCAGTTCATCCCGAACTCGAACTCCTGCACCAGCCCGGTCACGACCCCGACCGCCACGTTGATCAGCAGCAGCGTCCCGAAGAATCGCGTCAGCCGCCTGTACTCGGGCTTGCCGTTGCGGTGCCAGGCGCGTCTGCAGCAGCGCGACCAGAAACGCCAGCCCGATCGTCACCGGCACGAACAGGAAGTGGTAGATGCTCGTCGTCGCGAACTGCCAGCGCGCGAGGTCGTTGGTCATCGCCAGATCAGTCTACGCCCGCGTTCGGTTCCATGTTTTGAGACGGGGCGTGCATGCACGCCCCGAGACGTGCCGCATGCGGCACGTCTACCGATGGCGCATGCGCCATCGGCCGGACGGTGCATGCACCGTCCGGGGAACCCGCGCATGCGCGGGTTCCCCCACATCCTCAGGGGTCTTCTCGTCGTGCCCGCCGAAACCCTTGCGCATGGCGGACTGAACTTTGTTCGCGTACTCGTCCAGGTCGCGCGAGGCGAAGCGCGAGTACAGCGCAGCCGTGAGCACGGGCGCCGGGATGCCCTCCTCGATCGCCGCGATCGACGTCCAGCGGCCCTCGCCGGAGTCCGATACGCGCCCGGCGAACTCCGCGAGCTTGGGCGAGGCCAGCAGCTCCTGGGCGGTCAGGTCGAGCAGCCACGACCCGACCACGCTGCCCCGGCGCCACACCTCGGCGACCTCGGTCGTGTCGATCTCGTACCGGTAGTACTGCGGGTTCTCGAGCGGGCTCGTCTCGGCGTCCTGCTCCTGCTGGTGCAGTCCCGCGTCGGCGGAGTGGATGATCGACAGCCCCTCGGCGTAGGCGGCCATCATTCCGTACTCGATCCCGTTGTGGACCATCTTCACGAAGTGTCCGGCGCCGTTCGGGCCGCAGTGCAGGTAGCCCTGCTCGGAGGGGCTCGGATCGCCGCTGCGACCGGGCGTGCGCGGGGCGGCGTCGACCCCCGGGGCGATCGTGGCGAAGATCGGGCTCAACCGCTCCACCACCTCGGTCTCGCCGCCGATCATCAAACAGAAGCCGCGCTCCAATCCCCACACGCCGCCGCTGGTGCCGCAGTCGATGTGGTGGATACCCCGCTCGCGCAGTTCTTCGGCGTGACGGATGTCGTCGTGGTAGTGGGTGTTGCCGCCGTCGATGATCGTGTCCCCGGGCTCCATCGCGCCGGCCAGCTGCGCGATCGTGGAGTCGGTGATCTCCCCGGCGGGCACCATCACCCAGGCGGTTCGCGGCTTCTCCAGCGCCGCCACGAACTCCGCGATCGTGTTCGCGCCCACCGCGCCGTCGGCCGCGAGCGCCGCCACCGCCTCGGAACTGACGTCATAGCCGACGCAGCGATGCCCGTCGCGCATCAGCCGCCGCACGATGCCCGCGCCCATCCGCCCCAGTCCGACCATGCCCAGTTGCATCGGTTAGAGCTTTGCCTTCAGCGGGTAGCGCTCGGGATGTTCGATCGAAGATACGGAAAGGTTGACATCGAGGTCGGGCCAGTACAGGTGACCAGGTCTGGGCGTCTCAATCCGAATGATTCCCTCAACGGGAGCTCGCTTGAACCAGGGATAGTCATCGAACGGCAAGAACAGCTCTCGCTCGTCGAGCAACAGCCAGAATCCGTGCGGCGATATGTTTGTGACCTCAGCTTGCGAAGTGATCGTTCCAGGCATCGCGTATCTCCTGTGCGTGCTCCTTCACCGACTGCTCGACCTGGCGCAGGTCCGTGGCACTGAGGCCGTAGTTTCGCGCCAGCTCGATCGCGGGCTCGAGCCAGAACTTTGCCTCGCCATCAGCCGATTGAATGTGGACATGTACACGTGTCTCCTCGCGTGAAAAGAAGAAGAATCGGAAGGGCCCTTCGCGAAAGACCGTTGGACTCATCTTCGCATGTTATTGGCCGTACAGGCGGCTATCGTTGGGCATGTGCCTCTAGCGTCGCCGATCCGCCTGCTGCTGGCCGACGTTGACGGAACGCTGGTGACTCCCGCCAAGGAGCTGACCGACGCGGCGATCGCGGCCGTGCGTGAGCTGGACGAGGCCGGGATTGCGTTCGCGCTGACCAGCGGTCGCCCGCCGCGGGGCATGGCGATGCTGGTGGAGCCCCTGCGCGTGCGCACTCCGATCGCCGCGTTCAACGGCGGCGAGCTGGTCTCGCCCGAGGACATGGCCGTGATCGAGCAGCACACGATCCCCGATGCGCTGCTCGCCCCGATCGTCTCGCTGCTGGGAGACCACGATCTGGACGTGTGGGTGTATCAGGGCTCTGACTGGTACGTGCACGACCCCAGCGCGCCGCACGTCGATCGCGAGGCCGCCACCGTCCAGTTTCCGCCGACGGTCCGTGCCGACTACGAGGGCCTGTGCGAGGTCGCCAAGGTAGTCGGTGTCAGCGACGACCACGACGCGGTCGCCCGGGCAGCGAGCGCCGCCCACGACCGCTTCGGCGATCGCGTCTCGGCTGCGCGCTCGCAGCCCTATTACGTTGACGTGACCCATCCGCAGGCCAACAAGGGTTGCGTCGTCGAGTTCCTCTCGCGCCGCTGTGAGATCCCCGAGGCGCAGATCGCCACGATCGGGGACATGGCCAACGACGTGCTGATGTTCGCTCGCTCGGGCTTGTCGATCGCGATGGGCAACGCCGACCGCGAGGTCCAGCGCGCCGCGCGCCGCGTGACCGGCTCAAACGACCACGACGGCTTCGCCGAAGCGGTGCGGCGATTCGTGCTGCCGGTCGCGACGGGCGAGGGTGGATAGGTGCGGCCGGTGGAGTACGGCCGGGCGAGCGGGGGAGACGGCGTACGATGCGTTCTCTGTTTGGGCATGCCGCGCGCGCACGCGTACGCGCGCACGGCACGTCCTTTTTGGAGTCCTAGCTCACCGCAGCCTTGAGTCCTCACTCACCGCAGCGAGCGGTAGCGGCGGATCAGCGCGTTCGTGGAGCTGTCGTGCTCCAGCTCCGGCTCGGCTGCGCTGGTCAGCTCGGGGATGATCTTCCGGGCCAGCGCCTTGCCCAACTCGACGCCCCACTGGTCGAACGAGTCGATGCCCCAGACGGTTCCCTGCGTGAACACGCTGTGCTCGTACAGCGCCACAAGCGTGCCCAGCGTGTGTGGCTCAAGGCGCTGCGCCAGGATCGTGTTCGTGGGGCGGTTGCCCTCCATCACGCGGTGCGGCACGACGGCCTCGGGCGTACCCTCGGCGCGGACCTCGGCCTCGGTCTTGCCGAACGCGAGCGCCTGAGCCTGGGCGAACACGTTGGACATCAGGATGTCGTGGTGTTCGCCGAGTGGATTGAGCGCCTGGCCGAACCCGATCAGGTCGACCGGGATCAGCTTCGTGCCCTGGTGGATCAGCTGGTAGAAGCTGTGCTGCCCGTTGGTCCCCGGCTCGCCCCAGTAGACCGCGCCGGTCTGGTAGTCCACCGCCGCCCCGTCGAGCGTGACGTGCTTGCCGTTTGACTCCATCGTCAGCTGCTGCAGGTAGGCGGGAAAGCGCTTGAGGTACTGCTCGTAGGGCATCACCCCGCACGTTTGCGCGCCGAAGAAGTCCCCGTACCACACGGCCATGAGCCCCATCAGCACAGGCAGGTTCTGCGCGAACGGCGCGCCGCGGAAGTGCTCGTCGAGCGCGTGCATGCCCGCCAGCAGCTCGCCGAAGCGCTCGGGCCCGATCGCGAGCATCGTCGAGAGCCCGATCGCGGAGTCCATCGAGTAGCGCCCGCCGACCCAGTCCCAGAACCCGAACATATTGTCCGTGTCGATCCCGAACTCGCTCACGCCCTGCGCGTTCGTGGAGACGGCGACGAAGTGCCGGGCGATCGCGGCCTCATCGCCGCCCAGCCCGGCCAGCGCCCACTCCCGCGCCGAGCGCGCGTTGGTCATCGTCTCCAGCGTCGTGAACGTCTTGGATGAGACGACGAACAGCGTCTCGGCTGCGTCCAGGTCGCGTGTGGCCTCGACGAAGTCGGTCGAGTCGACGTTGGACACGAACCGGAACGTCATCTCCCGGCGCGAGTAGTGGCGCAGCGCCTCGTAGGCCATCACCGGGCCGAGGTCGGAGCCGCCGATGCCGATGTTGATCACGTTCTTGATGGGCTTGCCCGTGAGGCCGAGCCACTCGCCCGCGCGCACGCGCTCGGCGAAGGCGCCCATCCGGTCGAGCACCTCGTGCACCTGCGCGACGACGTCCACGCCGTCCACGACCAGCGACGCCTGCCGGGGCATGCGCAGCGCGACGTGCAGCACCGATCGGCCCTCCGAGATGTTGATCGGATCGCCGGCGAACATCGCCTGAGTCCGCTCGCGCAACCCCGACTGCTCGGCCAGCTTCATGAGCAGCCCGAGTGTCTCGTCGGTGATCCGGTTCTTGGAGTAGTCCAGGTACAGCCCCGCGCCCTGCGCAGTCATCCGCTCACCGCGTGTGGGGTCGGCCGCGAACAGCTCACGCAGGTGCGCGCCTTTGATCTCGTCGTAGTGCCGTTCCAGCGCCGCCCACGCTGAGCGCTCGCGCAGCGGGGGCACGTCTGCTGAGAAGCCGCCCGGCACCGCGGCGCTCCGGCTACTCCTCGCCGGGGATGACGGGGCCGGCGTCGAGAACCTCGTGGCCCTTGTAGTACCCGCACGTCGCGCACACGCGGTGCGGCAGCTTGGGCTGGTGGCACTGCGGGCACAGGTTCGACGCCGCGGGGGCGATCTTGTGCTGCGCGCGGCGCTTGGCCGTGCGCGAATGCGACTGTTTCTGCTTGGGGGTCTGTCCACCAGCCATATTCGGTCCTTGATCAGCTAAGCAGGTCGGGAGGGCTTCGGGCCGGCCGGATACGGCCGGACGAAGCTCCCGATCCTGCGCCGCTTGGGGGTCTGTCCACCAGCCATCGCGCCGACTCTACCAGCTGGCGTGTGTGCGCCAGTAGGCTTTCCAGGCGATGCCCAACGAGCCGATTCCGAGCATGCGGGAGTTGATCGAGCGGCGCACCGGCGAGGAGCTCGCGCTCAACGACCTGTATCTGAACTCCCAGATGGGGCGCATCCTGCGCACGCTCGGGTTCGATCGCACGTGGACGGGGGGCGAGGGGGCGTATCTGACCGACTCCGACGGCGAGCGGTATCTCGACCTGTTCGGCGGCTACGGCGTGTTCGCGATCGGGCGCTCGCACCCGCGGGCGGTCGCGGCCGTCGAAGAAGTCATGCGGGCGCGCACCGGCAACCTGCCGCAGCTCGGCGTCACGCTGCTGAGCGGCGTCCTCGCCGAGCAGCTGCTCGCCCGCGCGCCGGACTCGGTCGGCGCGATGGTGCCCGCGAACACCGGCACCGAGGCGGTCGAGGCGGCGATCAAGATCGCCCGCGCGGCTACCGGCAGGCCACGCGTGCTATACGCGGAGCACGCTTTTCACGGGCTGACGCTCGGCTCGCTCTCGCTCAACGGGGATGAGATCTTCCGCGAGGGCTTCGGTCCGCTGCTGCCCGGCTGCGAGGCGGTGCCGTGGGGCGATGCGGAGGCGCTGGAGCGCGCGCTCGCGTGCGGCGATGTGGCGGCGTTCGTGGTCGAGCCGGTGCAGGGCAAGGGCGTGAACCTCCCAGCGGACGACTATCTGATCGCCGCTCAGTGGCTGTGTCACGACGTCGGGGCGCTGCTGGTGTGCGACGAGGTCCAGACCGGCCTCGGGCGCACCGGGCGGTTTCTGGCGCTGGAGCACTGGGAGCTTCGAGCCCGATCTGATCTGCCTCTCCAAGGCCCTGTCCGGGGGGTTGGTGCCGATCGGCGCGGTGCTCGTCTCGCGGGCGGCGTTCGAGCGCGTGTTCGACGGCATGGAGCGCGCGGTGCGCCACGGCTCCACCTTCGGCGGCAACGACCTTGCGGCGGCGGCTGCGCTGGCGACGCTGCGGGTGCTGGACGAGGAGGGCCTCATCCGGCGCGCCAGGGTGCTGGGCGAACTGCTGCTGGAGCTGACCTGGCCGCTCGTCGATCGCTACGAGGTCGTGCGCGACGTGCGCGGCCTGGGACTCATGTGGGGGATCGAGTTCGGCCCACCCTCGGGCCCGTTGGCTCGCCGCATGTGGGACCGGGTCGAGCGCCGCCAGCCCGGGTTGTTCTCCCAGCTGATCACAGTGCCGCTGTTTCACGAGCACAGGATCTTCTGCCAGGTGGCGGGTCATCGCATGAACGTGATCAAGGCGCTGCCGCCGCTCGTGATCGAGGAGGAGGACATCCGCCGCTTCGCCGCCGCCCTGGAGGAGGTGGTCGCCAAAGCAGAGCGCTACCCGTTGGCGATGGCCCGGTTCGGCCTGCGTATGGCGCCTCGAGCGCTGACCAGCCGAGCGTAGAATAACGTGTACCGGGACTGACGGGCGAAGCGGAAAAGAAAGACATTTTTTGATCGGGCCCGATCAAAAAATGTCTTTCTTTTCCGCTTGTCTTGAGCCAGGCGTCCCTCAACCCGGCAAACCCATCGCTGCCAGCTACCCTTCCCCGCCGTGACCCTGGCCCCCAGAGACGACATACGCAACGTCGCGATCGTCGCGCACGTCAACCACGGCAAGACGACGCTCGTCAACGCGATGCTGTGGCAGTCCGGTGCGTTCAGGGTCGGCCAGGACGTGGCCACGCGCGTGCTGGACTCGATGGACCTCGAGCGCGAGAAGGGGATCACGATCCTCGCCAAGAACACCTCGCTGCGCTACAGGGACGTCAAGCTGAACATCGTCGACACTCCCGGGCACGCCGACTTCGGGGGAGAGGTCGAGCGCGGGTTGACGATGGTCAACGGGGTGCTGCTGCTGGTCAACGCCTCCGAGGGGCCGCTGCCGCAGACGCGGTTCGTGTTGCGCAAGGCGCTCGAGGCGCACCTGCCGGTGATTCTGGTCGTCAACAAGGTCGATCGGGGCGACGCGCGCGTGGCGGAGGTCGTCGATGAGGTGTATGAGCTGTTCCTCGATCTCGACGCTGACGAGCACCAGATCGAGTTCCCGATCGTCTATTGCAACGCCAAGGCCGGCGTGGCCGCCCTGGAGTACGATCCCGAGACGAAACCGCTGCCCGCGGAGGGCACGCTCGCGCCGCTGCTGGATCTGCTCTTGGAGCGTATTCCGCCGCCGATGTATGACCCCGAGCACCAGTTGCAGGCGCTGGTGACGAACCTCGACGCCTCCCCGTATGTGGGGCGGCTGGCTATATGTCGCGTGCGCAACGGGACGATCCGCAAGGGCCAGCAGATCGCATGGTGCCGCGCGGACGGATCGATCCAGAAAGCCCAGGTGGCCGAGCTGTACGTCACCGATGCGCTCGATCGCATCGATGCGCCCGAAGCAGGGCCGGGGGAGATCATCGCCGTGGCCGGCATCGCGCAGGTCACGATCGGCGAGACGCTGGCCGACCCGGGGGACCCCAGGCCGCTTCCGGTGATCACCGTGGACGAACCCGCGATGTCCATTACGGTCGGCGTCAACACCTCGCCGCTGGCCGGCCTGGACGGCGACAAGCTCACGGCCCGCCAGATCAAGGCGCGCCTGGATCAGGAGCTCGTCGGCAACGTGTCGTTGCGTGTGCGCGAGACCGAGCGTCCGGACACCTATGAGGTGCAGGGCCGCGGCGAGCTGCAGCTGGCGGTGTTGGTGGAGATGATGCGCCGCGAGGGATTTGAGCTGACGGTCGGGCAGCCGCACGTGCTCGAGCGCGAGATCGAAGGCAAGCGCCACGAGCCCGTCGAGCGGCTGTCGGTGGACGTGCCCGAGGAGCACGTCGGCACGGTCACCCAGCTGCTGGCGGCGCGCAAAGGGCGGATGGAGCACATGACAAACCACGGCACGGGGTGGGTGCGGATGGAGTATCTCGTGCCCGCGCGCGGGCTGATCGGGTTCAGAACGGAGTTTTTGACCGAGACGCGCGGCACGGGCATCATGCACCACGTGTTCGAGGATTGGGAGCCGTGGGCGGGCGAGCTGTTGACGCGCACATCCGGCGCTCTGGTGGCGGACCGGCGCGGGGCGACCGTGAGCTACTCGCTGATGACGCTGCAGGAGCGCGGCACGCTGTTCGTGGGGCCGGGGGAGGAGGTGTACGAGGGTATGATCATCGGCGAGAACACACGCTCGGAGGATCTGGACGTGAACCCGGTCAAGGAGAAGCACCTGACGAACATGCGCTCCTCGACATCGGACGTGCTGGTGCGGCTGGACGCGCATCGTAAATTGTCTCTCGACGAGGCGCTCGAGTTCGTGCGCGAGGACGAGGCTGTCGAGGCCACGCCCGTGTCGGTGCGCATGCGCAAGGTCGTGCTGCCGAAGGTCGAGCGGCTCAAGGCGATGCGGATCGCGCGCAAGTAGCCGGTTGCAAGACCGAGGCCCGCTGAAAGCGGGCCTCGGCAAGACTTGGCACCCCAACATCGGGTGGCGACTGTCCCTCGCTCGCCCAAGGCTACCAGGCCTTGCCGCTGCCCTCAATACATGGCTCCGGCGGTCGGATTCGAACCGACACCGAGCGAGGGACAGTCGCTCATGCTGCTGGCCGATCGGAGATCCCGTCGATCTCCGATCGGTACACCACGCCGGAATGCCACGAGAGAACATACGCAGCGCTTGAGACGGCTCTCCGATAGGGTGCCGCCGATGAGATCGACAAGAGCGCTGCGCGCCGCCCTCCTGCTGGGCGCGCTCCTAGCCCTGGCTCTCGCTCTGGCCGCGAGCGCGGGAGCCGCGACTGCGATCCACTTCGAACGCGAGGGCCTGCCGGCGCTGACGGTGCAGCTGGGCAAGCACGAAGTCCACGCGCTGACCTTCCACCCTACGCCGGCGCCCGGGCACGTGCACGTCTCGATGAACGACGGCCGGCACTTCACGGTCGTGTACACCGCCAATGAGCAGGCGCACCTGGTCGCGCTGGCCAGCGCCGACGGGACGCCGTATGCGGTCGCCACGGTCAAACCGAAAGCCGCCGCCAAAACCCACCACACGCTGCGCTATGTCGCGGGCGGGATCCTGATCGTCGTGATCGTCGTCGTCGCGGGTGTGCTGCTGGTCGATCGCCGGCGCAAGTTGAACGAAGAGGACCCGAGTACGACCCCTGCCGCGTCCTCGTGACACGAACGAGGAGAGCTTCCTCGCCATCGCGACCCCGGCGGCGGCCGTATGCCTGGCGGTGCTCGCGGGGTCTGCGCTCGGCGCAACGACGTCAACCTCGACCACCGCCGAAAAGGAGAGTCTGACGACCTTCCAGCGTCAGCTGGCCGGCGGTCACGTCAACGCCGTGGTGGTGCGCACCAAGCAGCACAAGCTGCACGTGACGCTGGACGGGGGGCGCAAGGTGGCGATCGTGTATGCGCCGTCCGAACAGCAGGCGCTGATCGCGCGGATCGAGGCGAAGGGCGTTGCAGTCTCCGTGGTCAGGCCGAAAGCCTTTAACCACAAACGGCGCTACATCGCGGCGGGACTCGTGATCATCGTGATCGTGGTCGTCGTCGCGGTGTTTTTGATCATGCGCAGGCGCAGGCGCCGAGAAGAAGAGCAGGGCTACTGATCGGCCCCGTGACCCGAGCCGGACGGCTGGCTGTGCGGCTGTGCGAAGGTTGGGTGTTGTGAGGGAGAGCCGGAGGTTGCCCGGTTCGTCGTGGAACTTCGACGGCGATCCCACGGGGATTGTGATGGTCAGACGGTAGCGAGTTGAGCGGCGTCGTCGGTCTCGATAGTCACCTCCAAGCGTTGCGGTGTGTTCGGGCTTTCGAGGGTGAGCTGGCGGCGTTCGATCGCGATCACGAGCTTGGAGAGATCGGTGTAGCCGATCACGCGCCGGAACTGCTGCTCGGCTTGGAGCATCCCGGCGGCCGTCCATCGCTTGCGCATGTCGCCGTCCTGCCAGCGCTTGACGTTGCGCTGGGTGTGCCGGACGATCTCGATCATCGACTCGATCGCGTTCGTCGAGGACAGCGTCTTTGCGAGTCGGACCGGTGATCCCGAGCCCCATCAGCGTGAGCGTCTCAGGCATCCCCTCCCGCAGCGACGTGGCCGCGTCCGGCCAGCTGCGCTGGAGCTCTGAGGCCAGGAGCTCGAGTTGCTGCTCGGCCTCCTCCGGGTCCTTTAGCGCCCACGCCCCACGGATCCGGGCGAGGATGGCAGGGCGGTCGCGCTCGGGCAGCAGATCGCACACATTGCGCTCCTTGTGACGATGGCAGCGATGCACGAGCGCGTACTCGCCGAACACGTCCTTGATCGCCCGGCGCAGCGCCTTGCCGCCATCGAGGACGAACAGGATCGCCTGCCCGGGATCAAGGCCCCGGTCGACGAGATCGGCCAGCAGCGAGCGCGCGAGCGTCGCGTTCTCTGTGCTGCCCTCCCACAACCCGAGCGGGACCTTCACCCCCTCGGTCGTGATCCCCAAAGCGACGACGTGGACACGCCCGGCGATCTCCAGGCCGTCGAGCATCATCACCGCCAGGCGCGCGTCGTCCAGCCGACGGGCCATCAGCTCGCAAAGCG
Organism: uncultured Solirubrobacterales bacterium; assembly: GCA_963839965.1. Lineage (GTDB taxonomy): Bacteria > Actinomycetota > Thermoleophilia > Solirubrobacterales > Solirubrobacteraceae > Palsa-744. The sequence goes on along the minus strand of CAWIWX010000002.1, from coordinate 210,463 downwards.
CGGTGCGGGTCTTCTCGATGAACAGCTCCGATACCGTGCTCTTCCTGGTCGATGTGGCGGTCCGCTGGACCTGCTCGCCTACGGGCTCGCCGACCCTCGCGAACTTCCGGGTCGAGACCCCGGCGAGCATCCGGTCCATCACCGCCCGTGTGAGCGGATCGCGATCAGCGAAGTACTCATAGCTCGCGACCGGCAGCTCCCGCTCGTCATCGGCTGTGCGGACACGCGGGCGACTAACCGCAACACGCCGGCCACCCAACGTCATCGACCCATCCTCATGGCCGTGACGCTTCGCGGTCCGACCCGGGTTGTGCTTGCCCTTCGCGCCGACAACCTCGCTCACCTCGAGCTCCATCAGCTCATGCACCACGCCGAGCCCAACACCGACGCTCAACGCGAGCAGTCCCTCCCTCGCCGCGCCCACGAGCTCACCGAGCGCCTCCTGAATCTGCGGTGGGAGCGAACTCTCGACGGCCTCCACGGCCGTTACGACCTGCGGTCCGGATACCTTCTTCATGGCGGTTCCTCCTGTCCTCTCGGACTTGGTTAGCGCCCCGAACGCTCCCAGCCGGAGCGGACGAGGCGGGAGGGACCGCCATTCAAAGTTCTACGAGGTTTCGGACAACCTCGAGAGCCGGGGTCAGAGAGCCAGGGTCAGAACCCGGTGTTCGTCTTCACGCGCTTGCGGTCGGACGGGTGCAGGCCGCCCTTCTTGTCAAGCGTCGCACAGGCTTCGGCGATGTCCTTGCCCAGGTAACGGTCATCGAGTAGCTGAGCGTCTCCTTGACGAGCGCGCGCAGATCTTGACGTGCGTGGCGTTGGGCGGGAGCGTGTAGGCGGGCACCATCCAGCCGCGCTCGGCGGCGAGCTGGGCGGCGACGTCGAACTCGTCGTAGTCGTGCTCGCCGGCCAGTTTGAACGCGACGAGGGGGAGCTGCTCCTCGCTCGGCCGCGCCGATGATCTCGAACTCGCCGATCGCCGCGATCTCGTGCGCGAGCGTGCGGGCGTTGTACTTCATCGTCTCCATCACGTAGCGGTAGCCGGAGTGGCCGAGGCGCGCGAAGTTGTAGTACTGCGCGAGGACCATCGCCGAGCCGGTCGAGAAGTTCAGCGTGAACGTGGCGTCAGTCTTGCCCAGGTAGTTCTCGTAGAAGACGAGGTCCTCGGCGAGGTCTGAGTTCTCGCGGAACACGAGCCAGCCGATGCCGGGGTAGACGAGGCCGAACTTGTGGCCGGAGACGTTGATCGAGCGGACCTGCTCCAGGCGGAAGTCCCACTCCGTATCGGGGTAGAGGAACGGCCAGACAAAGCCCCCGGAAGCCGCATCCACGTGCAGGGGGATGTCAAATCCCTGATCGTGCTTGAGCCCGACGAGCAGGTCGTTGATCCCGCGGATGTCGTCTGAATGTCCGGTGAACGTCGTCCCGAGGACCGCGGCGACGCCGATCGTGTGCTCGTCGATGTGCGGCTGGATGTCCTCCGGGCCAATCGTGTACTTGTCGGGCGCGAGCGGGACGATGCGGGGTTCGACGTCGAAGTAGCGGCAGAACTTCTCCCAGACGACATGTACGTCGCCGCCGAAGACGAGGTTGGGGCGGTCGGTGTCCTGATTTGCCGCCTCGCGACGCTGGCGCCACTTCCACTTCAGCGAGAGCGCGCCGAGCATGATCGCCTCCGAGGAGCCCTGCGTGCGCGCGCCCGTGGTTTCGCCCGGGGCGTGGAAGAGGTCGGCGAGCATGCGGATGCAGCGCTGCTCGATCTCGGCGGTGCGCGGGTACTCGGCGTGATCGATGAAGTTCGTGTGCAGGTTTTCCTGGATGATCCGCTCGGCCTCGGGCTCCATCCAGGTCGTCACGAACGTGGCGAGGTTGCGCATCGGGATGCCGTCGAGGACCATCTCCTTTTCGATCAACCGGGCGGCTTCCTCGGCGGTCATGCCGATCCGCGGGAGCTTGTCGTCGGGGACGGGCTCGAGCAGGTAGCGGTTGCCGTAGCGGCTCTCCAGGCGCTCGATCTGCTCGCGCGTGAGCTCGGGCGGGTGGTGCCGCCGAGGGGTGCTGGCCGGCGTCGCTGCTCGTGTGAGGCCATGCCTGGCGATCATACGCCTGCCGCGCGGGGTGCGATCCCAGGCGTGCAAAACCGCGCGGGCGATACCTGTGCCGGGACGATCCTGGCGGGTGAAGCCAGGCGAGTGGCGGGTAACTCAGACAAGAATGAGACTCAATCTTGTTTTTGATAGGGTAGGGCAGATGGCTGTGGGAGAACAGAGCGCAGCGTGTCGCTCCCGCTCACCGGAGCGGGGGGTCTGGCCAAAGCGTCCACATACAGGTGTGCTGGTCGTGGTCTGCGCGTTGATGGCCGCGTTCATCGCGGGCTGCGGAACCAGCGGCACGGGCATCGCGTCAGACGGCAGGATCGTCGCCGTGGGCGCGGAGAACCAGTACGCGAACGTGATCGAACAGGTCGGCGGCAAGTACGTGAAGGTGAGCGCGATCGAGAGCAACCCGAACACCGACCCGCACACCTTCGAGGCCAGCCCGAGCGTCGCGGAGGCGGTCAGCGCCGCGGGTCTCCTCGTCGAAAACGGGGTCGGGTACGACACGTATATGGAAAAAATCGAGTCGGCCTGCGCCCAATTCCTCGCGCAAGGTCATCAACGTCCAGCACCTGCTCGGGCTTGCCGGACTCCACTCCGAATCCGCACCTCTGGTACAAGCCGGAAACGATGCCGGCGGTCGCCAAGGCGATCATCAGCGACCTGTCGGCGTTGGCGCCCGCGCACGCGGCCTACTTCCAGGAAAACGCGACGAAGTTCGAAGAAGCGTTGAAGCCGTGGTATCCGGCGATCGCGAAGTTCAAGGCCGCCTACCCGAATACGCCGGTCGCGACGACCGAGCCGGTCGGCGACTATATGCTCGAAGCCAGCCGGGACGAAGAACATGACGCCGTTCGGGCTGCAGGCGGACATCATGAACGGCACCGACCCGGCGCCTCAGAATGTGACGCTACCAAGAACAGCCTGTTCTCCGGGCACAAGGTCAAGGTGTTCGTCTACAACCAGCAGGTCACGGATTCGCTCACCGCGTCCTTCCGCAAGGCCGCGCTGACCGACGGGATCCCGGTGGTGGGTGTGTACGAGACGATGCCGGTGCCGGGCTATGACTACCAGTCGTGGATGCTGGCCGAGGTCAAGGCCCTGGAACGGGCGGTCGGGCAGGGCAAGTCGACCGAAAAACTGTGAGCTCTGGGGCGGCGGCGATGAGCCGGGACACGATGACCCAAGACATGACGAGCCTGGACGGGACAGGGAAAGACGGGACGAGCCAAGAGACGGTCGGCTCGCAGGACATCCTCGCGGTGCGGGGCGTGGACGTGCAGCTGGCCGGGCGCAAGATTCTCGACGGCGTGAGCTTTCAGATCGCGCCCGGGCGAGTTCACCGGGTCTGATCGGCTCCAACGGCGCGGGCAAGACGACGCTCTTCCGCGTGATCCTCGGGCTGCAGGCGGCGAGCGCGGGAAGTGTCCTGCTCGGCGGCCGTCCCGCGCGCGCGAGCAAATCCAGCTGGTCGGCTACGTGCCGCAGAAGTTCCTGCTCGACCCCGACCTGCCGCTGCGCGCGCGCGACCTCGTGGCGCTCGGCCTTGACGCGCACCGCCTCGGTGTGCCTCGACCCTCGCGCGCCCGCCGCGCGCGCGTAGATGAGATGCTCGAGGCGGTCGACGCCAGACGCTTCGCCGATACGCGCGTCGGCAGGCTTTCGGGGGGCGAGCAGCAGCGGATCCTGATCGCACACGCGCTGATCGCCCGCCCGCGGCTGCTGCTGCTGGATGAGCCGCTTGCGAACCTCGACCTGCGCAGCGCAGCCGAGGTGGTGGCGCTGCTCGCACGCATCACGCGCGAGCAGGAGATCGCGGTGCTGATCAGCGCACACGAGGTCAACCCGCTGCTGGGGGTGATGGACCGCATCGTCTACCTCGCGGGCGGGCGCGCCGCGAGCGGGACGACCGAGGAGGTCGTGCGCGCGGACGTGCTGAGCAAGCTCTACGGTCACCACGTGGACGTGCTGACGTGCACGGGCGCGTGCTGATCGTCGCGGGCGCCGGCGAGGACTCCGACATGGCCGGTCACGAGGTCGCTTCCCGGCGGCGCCAGCGCGCGGCCGGTCCAGTGAGCCGCGGTCCAAGGTGACAAGGCTCCTGGAGAACGGGATCCAGGAGACAGGGGTCCGCGAGGCCCGGGTCCCAGAGACTGCCTCCAGGCGCGCGAGGTCGCCTCGTGAGCCGCATTTCCTGACGCCGGTCTTCGCGCGGGGCTTCTTCGAAAGCAACGTGGTCCGCATCGCGCCTCGGCGTGGGCACGCTCGTGGCGATCGTCGCGGGAGTGGTGGGCGTGTTCACGGTCATGCGGGGCAGTCCTTCGCGGGCGAGGCCTTCGGCGACATCGGCACGACGGGAGGCGCGGGGCGTACCTCGTCGGGATTGGATCGCTGTGGGGGTTCGTGATCGGGAACGTGTCGCGGCGGGCGCGATGGAAACGATCGGAATTCAGCGCGCGCGCGGACGCGACCTCGCGACCGGGATAGTGCTCGGCACCTTCCTCGGGCTAGCCGCGTTGTTCCTGTACCTGTACACGGTCGACCACAGCACGACGGGCGCAACGGTGACGATCCTGTTCGGCTCGCTGTTCGCGATCGCGACCTCCACGATCCCGTTGGTCGTGTTCCTGAGCGTGGTCGTGCTCGCGATCACGCTCATGCTCTACCGCCCGCTGCTGCTGAGCTCGGTGAGCGCCGAGATGGCGGCTGCGCGCGGGATCCCGGTGCGGCGCGTGGGCGCGCTCTACCTGCTCGCGCTCGCGCTCACAGCGGCGCTCGCGGCGATCACGATCGGCACGATCCTGTGCACGGCCCTGCTGATCGGCCCGGCGGCGAGCGCGCTGCGCCTCTGCAGGCGCCCGCTGACGGCGCTGCTGCCGGCCGCGCGCATCGGGATCGTCACGGTGTGGGTGGGAATCGTGCTCGCCTACGACAGCTTCAGCTGGCCGCCGGCGGGCCAGGGGTGGCCGGTGAGCTTTTTCGTCGTGACCCTCGTGTTCTTCACGTACCTGCTGTCTGGGCTCCCCGAGGCAAGACGCCGTCGCCGCTCCAGCCAGGCCGGCAACGCAATACCGGTCCCGCGGCCCACGACGCCGGGCTAGGGTGGGCACTGTGTTCTCCGGTTTCATGGTCAACGCGTGGACGGTCGCCAGCATCGTCGCGGTCGTCGCTGGGGTCGTCGGCTTCTTTACGGTCCTGCGCGGCTCGGCGTTTGCGGCCCACGCGATCCCCAACGGCTCGTTCGCGGGCGCGGCGGGCGCGACCCTGATAGGCGTGAGCACTCTGCTCGGCCTCGGCGTCTTCTCGCTGGGCGGCGCAATCGGGATCGGCCTGCTCGGACGCAGGGGCCGGCACGACGTCGCGACCGCGCTGACGCTCGTGATGATGCTCGCCCTCGGCGCGCTGTTCTTGAGCTTCAGCACCGAGTACGCACCTGAGGTCTACTCGCTGCTGTTCGGCGAGGTCCTTGGGATCTCGAGCAACGAGATCATGCCGACGGCTGATCCTCGGCGTGTCTGTGCATCATCGCCGTGGCGGTCTCCTATCGCCCGCTGATGCTCTCCTCGGTCCTGCCCGAGGTGGGGGAGGCCTGCGGCGTGAGCAGCTTCGGCATGGAGATGCTGTTCCTCGCGGTGCTCGCATTGGCGACGACGATGACCGTGCCCGTCGTCGGGACGCTGCTGATCTTCAGCCTCATGATCGGCGCCCCGCAGCCGCCAGATCTTTCACCGACCGGCCATCCGTGGCGATGGCGCTCTCGGTGGCCATCGCGCTGCTGATCGTCTGGATCGCGATCGCCGCCTCGTATGAGACCAACTACCCGGTCGGATTCTTCGTCGGCGCGCCAGTGCGGTCTCCTACGCGCATCGGGCGCGGGTGGGCCGCCTGGATAGCAGGCCCCGGGGCGCCGGCATGTTGCCGGAACGTCCGGAGCGGCGCCCGGAACGGCCTCGCCACCGGCGGTCTACCATCGTGAGCATGAGCTCCGATCCCGTCGATATCACCACCGGAGAGTGGCTCGATCGCGCCGAGGCGACGCTCGCCGCCGCCGGGCACAGGCGCGGCGGCGCCAGGCGCGCGCTGCTGGAGTTGCTCGACGGTCAGCAGTGCGCACTGACAGCACAGGAGATCGAGGACGCGCTGCGCGCGCGGGGGAGCGGCCGGGGCCGGCGCGTCGTCAGCCGGGCGAGCGTGTACCGGATCCTCGACGAGCTGGAGGGGCTGGGGCTAGTGCAGCGCGTGGAGACCGGCCAGGCGATGGTCCGCTACGAGCGCGTGTGCGAGCACGCCGAGCACCACCACCACTTCGTGTGCGACGAGTGCGGCGTTGTGATGCCGTTTTCCGACGTGGGGTTGGAGAGCGCGATCAAGACGCTCAGCGAGCGGGTTCCGCTGGATGTGTCCGAGCACGAGATCGTGCTGCACGGGGCGTGCCAGGACTGCGCGGCGTAGCGCTCTAAAGCAGTGCTACACTGATCCTGTTCTACACGTAAAGGACATGATATGGGTAATTTGACGCTGTCGATCGACGATGAGCTCCTGAAGCGGGCGCGTATACGGGCGCTCGAACAGGACACGTCTGTGAACTCGCTCGTGCGTGACTATCTGCAGAAGTTCGTGACGAATGGTTCACAGCCATCGGGCATGAAGGATTTCCTTGCGTGGGCCAAGACGGTCCACGCCGGCAGTGGACCCGAGGGTCGTACGTGGACGCGCGACGAACTGTATGAGCGATAGGACGTTTGTCGACACGAACGTCTTTGTCTATGCCATCGATGACGACGAGCCCGCCAAGCGCGCTATAGCCGCGAGTGTGCTGGCTTCTGACCAGTACGGTGAGCTCGTGTTGAGTGCGCAGGTTCTCAGCGAGTTCTACGTGACGGTTACCCGCAAGCTCGCCGGACGCGTCTCGGAGGCGGAGACGTTACAGGGGCTCGATCAACTGAGCCTGCATACGGTCCTGCCGATCGGCGGCTCCCTGGTCAGGCATGCGGTCGAGATCAGTCGCTCCTCACAGATCTCCTACTGGGACGGCCTGATCGTCGCTGCCGCTGCCGCGGCCGGCTGCGAGCTACTGCTAACGGAGGATCTGAACCACGGTCAGGAAATCAACTCGGTTCGCGTCGAGAATCCCTTCCGCGATGTGGACTGATCAGGGCTTCGCGAGCCCGGTTGCCCAGGTCGGGTCGCCCCCACAGGTACGTGAGCACGCAGCCCAGCGCGAACACCGCGACGACGAGCAGGACCGGGCCGGAGTCCTCCACGAGCGCGCCGACTACGCCCGCGGCGAGTCCTCCGGATAGGGCGGCCAGCCAGGCGGGGTCGCCGGCGACCGGGGCCAGCAGACGCTCGCGCCGGTACAGGCCGAGCGCGGCGGCCAGCAGTGCGAACACGGTCGCGACGGGCATCGCGTGGTTGCCCAGCTCGTCCCACGCGGCGGTGTAGCGGCGGACGATCACGTCGCGCAGGTCCCCGAGCGAGCGGGCGTGGAGGATGCTGCCGGTGTAGTGGCCGGCGCCGTGGGCGGTGGCGAGGTCCAGCGCGGCGAGCAGCGACTAGGCCGGCGACGGGGGCGATCAGCACGATCAGGGCGCGCCGGCGGGTCAGCGCGCCGTCGGCCAGCAGCATGACGGTCGCCACGGCGGTGCCGGCGCTGACGAGGATCACGCCGCCGACACCCGCGCCGATCCGCGCCGAGCCCTCGACGACGGCGAGCACGATCCCGGCGCCGGCCACCGCAGGGCTGCGCGGCGACCCCGGATCGAGGGATAGACCGCGGCGGCGACCGCGGCGAACACGAGCACCGCGAGGCCGGACTTGAGCTCGTTGCCGATGCCGTAGAAGCGCGCGCCGAGGATCGGGTCGGGGCCGAGCAGCGAGCGCATCAACAGCTGCGTGCCGGCGAGCGCGTCGGCGGCGAGCGCGATCACGGCGACGATCGCCGGGGCGAGCAGCGCGCGGGGCCAGGGCAGCAGCAGGTCGGTGAGCGCGCCGAGCGCCAGGCACGCGAGCGCGATCGTCACGTACTCGACCGCCGCGCTCGGCTCCAGCGCCGCGGGAATCAGCACGGCGACCGGCGCCCACAGCACGCCGAGCGCTCCCGCGCGCATCGCCCACGCGCGCGCGCGCGGCCAACGGGCGCAGGCGAGCAGCAGCACAAGCCACGCGATCAAAAGCCACCCCAGCGCGCGCAGCCGCCGCGGGCCGATCACGTGCAGGCGGGCCATCAGCACGCGCAGGCTAGGCGGAGCCTAGAGGGCCATCGGTGCGGATCGGATAGCCGCGCATGTCGGCCGGAATCGGCCAGGCCCAGGTGGCGCAGGATCGTGGGGGCGATGTCGACCGCGGCGATCAGGCCGCGCTCCTCGGTCGTCTGGGAGGTCAGCTCGCTGTCGCCGGCGCCGGTCCTGGCGCTTCTACCGGCGCTGGCGTTACCCCCGTCCCTGTCCCCGCCCCTGCCCCTGCCGGCATCTCCGCCCCCGGTGCCCGCATCGGCCGGCGGGTGTTCGGCGCTCGCTTTGTCCGCAAGCCCCGCCGCGGCGACCCAGAGCAGTTCGTGGCCGGGCGCCGTTCGCGTGCGCTGCACGACGAGCAGCAGCTCTCCCGGCGCGCGAGCGAAGGCCAGCGCGCGCAGATCCTCGCGCCCGGCGCGACCGGACGGCAGGTCGGCGACGACGAGGGAGTGTGCCCGGCGTAGCGCCGCGATGCGCGCGAGCAGCGAAGGCATCGTGCCCAGCGAGACGGCGGCGACCCGTCCGCCGCGGTCGGCCGCCGCGATCGCGTCGGTGTCGTCGGCGCCCGCGATTCCCGCGTACGCCGCCGCCGCCGGGGATCTGCGCGGCCAGCAGGCCGGGACGCAGCAGCTGAGGGGCGTTTTCGGCGCGCCTGAGCGCCGCCCGCCAGCCGATGACCCTGCCTTCAGCGCCGAGTGTTCGCAGCGTCAGCTCCGGCGGGTGCTCGGAGGAGTAGGCGGAGGCGGCGACGCGAGCGCCCTGGGTGATGTCGAGCAGCAGCTGCGTGGCGGAGTAGAGGCCCTGGGTCGCGGACATGATCCCGACCGACATGCCCGGAACGCTCTGGAGCTCGGGCTCGCCGGTCGGGACGAACGCCAGCACGACCGAGCGCTGCGCGCCTGGCGGGTGGCCGCGTGCGCCGGGCGGTGCGCTCGCGACGGCCAGAGGCCGGGCGCCAGCACGCACGCGACGCCAGCGCGGAGCGCGCGCGCGCGCGAGGGGAGAGCGACGGTCGCCGCCCCCGCCGCCGACGTAGCCTCAGCCCTCGGCCCCCTCGGTCGCCATGCCGGGGCGGGGGTGCGGAGCCGCACCCGGGGGCGTCGCCAGCCCTGTGCGCGCATCCCCGTCCGCGGTGTCGGACGGCAGGACGGTGCCCTCGATGTTCAATCGCGGCAGCACCCTGTCAAGCCATGCCGGAGTCCACCAGGTGCGACTGCCGACGAGGTGCAGCACGGCGGGCAGCAGCAGGCAGCGCACGACGAGCGCGTCCAGGAACACGGCGCTGGCGAGGCTGAGGCCGAACTCCTTGATGATGCGGTCTTCGCCGAGCATGAACGACAGGAACACGCATACCATGATCGCCGCCGCGGCCGTCACGACGCGACCGGTCAGCGCGAGGCCTTCGGCGACCGCCGCGCGAGTGTTCGCGCGTGTGCGTCCAGCGCTCGTGCATGCGCGAGACGAGGAACACCTCGTAGTCCATCGACAGGCCGAACACGATCGCGAACAGCATCACCGGGATGAACGACTCGATCGGACCCTGCTGGACGCCGAACAGGCCGCCGAGCCAGCCCCACTGGAAGATCGCGACGATCACCCCCAGCGCGGCGCTGATCGAGAGCAGGTTCATGACGGCCGCCTGCAGCGGGATCACCAGCGAGCGGAACACGATCATCAGCAGCAGCGCGCTCAGCAGCACGACGACGCCGATGAACAGCGGCAGCTTGTGGCCGAGCACGGCGGCGAAGTCCACCGCGCCCGCGGTCACGCCGCCGACGTAGACGGTCATCCCCGTGCGGGCCTCGACGGGTGGGATCACGCTGTTTCGCAGGCGTTCTACGAGTTGGGTGGTCGCGTACGCCTGGGGCGAGGAGCGTGGATAGACGGTGATCGTCGCCACGTTCCCAGCCGGGTTGAGCTTTGCCGGGGCGACCGATACGACACCGGGCGCGGCGGCGATCGCCGCCCGGAGCTTTTCGACAGACGCCTTGCCGCCGCCCGGGGGCGGCACCACGAGCACGCCCTGCTTGGCGGCTTCACGGGCCGGGTTGGGCACCTTCGCGACGACCAGCAGCGGGCCGTTGAACCCTTCGCCGAACCCCTGCGCCAGGAGCTCATACGCGCGATGCGTGGTCTGGCTCGCGGGATCGTTGGAGGCGTCGCTGGAGCCCAGCCGCAGCGCGAGCGCGGGCGCTGGCGATCAGCAGCATCACCAGCGTGGCGCAGACCGCGATCGTCCGCGGCCGGCGCTGCACGAACGCGCTCCAGCGCAGCCAGGCTGCGCCGGCGTGGGGGCGCGGCGGCGGTCCGCTGGCGCCTGCGCGCCGAGACTACTGCGCGGGCCTCGCCGGCAGCGAGCCTCGCTCCCCGGGGCCTGCATCGCCACAGCGCCGGCGGCGGTCCCTGCGACGATCTTCGCGCCATCGCCGGACTCCGCCGCGCGGGCTTGCGCGAGCACGCGCTGCGGCGGCCCGGCCGCGCGACCCGGGCGCCCGCCATCGTCAGCAGCGCCGGCAGCAGCGTCAGCGAGGCGAGCATCACGAGCAGCACCCCGATCGACGCCGAGATCGCCACCCCGTACAGGAAGTCGACGCCCAAAAGCATCATGCCGAGCAGCGCGATCACGACGGTCGTGCCCGCGAACAGGACGGCGCGCCCGGCGGTGTCCATCGCCTGCACGACCGACTCGCGCGCGTCGCCGAACGTCGGCCCCGGAGTGCGGTAGGCCTCGCGAAAGCGCGTCAGGATGAACAGCGCGTAGTCAATTCCCACACCCAGCCCGATCATCGCCGCCAGCTCGGAGGAGAAGTTGGGCGTGTCGACGACGTGCGTGAACAGGGCGATCGCCCCGAGGCCCGTGCCGAGACCGAACAGCGCGGTGACGATCGGCAGGCCCATGGCGGTCAGCGAGCCGAACGTCAGCAGCAGCACGACGATCGCCGCCAGCAGCCCGACCGCGGTCGAGACGCCGAAGCCGGCCTGCTCGGTCGCCTCGATCGCCTGGCCGCCGAGCTGCACCTCCAGCCCCGGCCGTTCGGCCGCGCGGGCGACCTGCACGACCCGTTCGGGCGCGCTCTTGGGCAGCAGGTTGGCTTTCTGGTCGAACACGACCGTGGCGAAGGCGATCTGCCCGCTGGGCGAGATCGCCTTGCCGGCCGACGCGCCCGCGTATGGACTGATCACCGCGGTGACGTGCGGCAGCCGGGACACCTGCGCGAACATCGCGCTCATCCGCGCGCGCACCGCCGGATCGCGGACGGTGCCGGAGGAGACCTTGTAGACGATCGTGTCGCGGTCGCCCGCCTGTGCCGGGAAGCTGTGTTCGAGCAGGTCGGAGGCGCGCTGGGCGTCGGAGTTGGGGAGCGTGAAGTTGTTGGAGTAGCTGGTCCCGGCCGACTGCGCGAACACGTTGACGACGAGCAGCAGCGCGACCCAGCCGATGAGCACGTACTTGCGATGGGTTGTGGTCCAGCGGGCGAGCTTCAGCATTGCGGCGTCCTCCGTGGCGGGCGGGGAAGGAGGGGAAGGGAGGGGAAGGGTTTCAGACAGGGTAGCCGTCTTGCGAGGACATCCTGTTGCAGGCTTGCGGGCTCTGTAAAAGTTCAAGTTCAACCCACAGAGAAGATCTCCAGCCTGCCCGAGGTTTCGTGGGCGTTGGCGTCGCCCTCGGGCTCGACCACGTGGCCGTCGACCACGATCGGGCTGTTCCAGTGCCCGGGCAGCCCGGGGAGCTTGGCGACCGCGCGGGGCGAGCCGGGCCGGTAGACGTAGATCCCACCCGAGAAGGGGTCATACACGTACAGCAGCCCGCCCGCCATCACCGGGCTCGTGCCGGGCGTGGAGTTCTGCCACGCCTCATACAGCCGCCCCCGGCGCAGCACGTAGGCGGCGGTCGCGTGTTCGGCGCCCACGAACATGGTCGTGCGCCCGCCGTGGCGCCATACCGCCGGTGCGGTGAACAGCTCGCCACCGCCGGGCAGGGGCAGCTGCTGGACTTCTCCCCCCAGCAGGGTGTGTGAGGAGATCGAGCGGCCGTTCAGGCGGGAGAGATCGAGCAGTCGCACGATCCCGTCCTTGCCGGCGAGCACAACGCGATCGTGGCCGAGCAGTGCCGGGGCCGAGGAGCCGAGGTCGAGGTCGCTGGAGTTGAGGTGTTCCTGATCGACGGGCGTGTATGCCTGGCGCAGCGTAAGAGTCGGAAACTTCAGCTGCAGGACGCTGTCGCCGAAGTTCGTGGTTCCGTTCCACGGGCCGTTGCCGGTGTCGATCAGAATGCGCCGGCCGCCGGGCTCGACGACGGGACCTGAGCGCGAGAGGATCGCCGAGTCGCTGGCCTGGCAGGTGCTCGGGACCTGCAGTTCGCGCCGGTTCGCGCACAGCGTGTTGAACACCCTCATAAGCCGCCCGCTGGAGCGGCTGATCAACACCACGTGCCCCTGATATGGCGGGATGTCGCCGAGATAGCCGCTCGTGGCCACGACGAGGTCGGGACCGTCGATGTTGAGCGCTGAGCCGAGCTTCTCATGAGTCGGGTCGCGCGTGACGCTCACCGGCCAGGCGCCCACGCGGTCCTCGGCGCCGTCGGCGAGCGAGAGCTTGTGGATCAGTCCGTTCGGCGAGGCCGCGTACACGAACCGTCGATCCGGGTCGGCCAGCGGGCTTGAGACCGTTATCTGCGCGCTGCCCGCCCAGCCGCTGTAGCCGGGCGGCGTGAACGTCCACAGGATCTTCCCGCTGCCGGCGTCGATTGCCACGGTCTTGCCGTAGGTGGTCGTGACGACGATCACCTCGTGCGCGGCTCCGTCGACGGACGCGTCGTGCAGGTAGATCGGTGAGGAGTCGACGGTACCGGGCAGCGAGACGGCGATCTGGCGCAGGTGCGCGACGTTGGCGCTCGTGATGGAGGTGGCGAGTTCGCTCGAGTCGCCCCGTTGGGGGTTCAGGCCGAACTCGGGCCAGTCGAGCAGCTCCGTGGCCGCGCCCGCACCCGCGCGGGCGGCATGCACGGCGGAGGTGGGGATCTCGCTCGCGCTCACCTTCGGCGTGGAGCCGTCCGCGACGCTGCCTGCGCTCGAGCCGCAGGCTGTGACCAAGACGCAGGCCGTCGCCACCGACGCCAGGCGTACGATCAGGCGGCGCATGATCGGATGGCGGGCGGGCATAGGTGTGTTCTAACGCATCCGTCTCTCACCGCCGCTCCGACGCGCGCGCGTTATGCTCGATCTCATGGCCAAGACTCCCCGGATCGGCGAGCCGGCCCCCGACTTCGAGCTCGAGGGGACGGGCGGGCCGTTCAGGCTCTCCGACCATCGCGGCGAGCGCGTGGTGCTGCTGTTCTACCCGGGCGACAACACGATGGTCTGCACCAAGCAGTTCTGCTCCTACCGCGATCGCGCGGAGGACTTCGCGGCGCTCGACGCAACGGTGGTCGGCATATCGGCGCAGGACTTGGACTCGCATCGCGGGTTCATCGAGAAGAACGGCCTCACGGTCCAGCTGCTGGCGGATGTCGATAAGGCCGTCGGGAAGGCGTACAGCGCCAGCGGCAAGCGTGCCGTCATCATGATCGACGAGCAGGGCGTGGTGCGTCACCGTCACGACCACCTGCTGGGTCTTGACTACCAGTCGGTGGACGACTTGAAGGCGGCGCTCGATGAGCTGCCCAGCCTGACGGTCGAGTGAGTCGCAGGCTCAGCGGCCGAACCAGCGGGCGCGGCGGCTGGAGCCGAAGTGGCGCTTGTCGGCGGCGAGCGCGTCGGAGGGCTCGCCGAACGTGCCGGTGGGCTTGGGCCCGGTGAGGAAGTCCACCTCCACGCGGCCGACACGACCGGCGCCGAACTCGATGTAGCAGATGCCGATCCCGTCGTAGGGCGCGGGCTGCTCGCCTCCGCGGATGCTCGCGAGCAGCGAGGCGGCGAGTGTGCGTGCCGCTCCCTCGGCGAAGACCCCCGCCTTCGGCACTCCGACGGTGGTGACGTCGCCGACCGCATACACGCCCGGAAATCGCGTCTGGAGCGTCCGCGGGTCCACGGGCACGTACCCGTCCTCGGTCATGCCGCTGTCGATGACCACGTCGGGGGCGCGGTGCTTGGGGACGCCGAGGAAGAGGTCGTAAGGCATCTCGCTGCCGTCGTCGAGCACAACCACGCGACGTGCCGGGTCAAGCGAGCTCGGGCGGCGAGCAGCGACGAACTCGATGTCGCGCTCGGCGAAGGCCGATTCCAGCGCGCGCGAGGTGTCCGGCGAGGGGGGGACGGGGCTACTCAGCGGCAGGACGAGAGAGATCTCGCAATCGTCGCGCACGCCGCGCGTGAAGAGATAGTCGTGGAGCAGCAGCGCGGCCTCGCTGGGCGCCGGGGGACACTTGAAGGGCGCCCCGCAGACACCGATCACCGCTCGACCCGCCGAGAATGTCGGGAGCAGTTCGCCCAGGCGCTGCGCGCCGGCCACGGAGTAGAACTCGTTTCCTGCCTTGGCGAGGCCGGGCGTGGCGTCGAAGTCGTAATCGGCGCCCAGCGCCACGACGAGGACGTCGGCCTCGTAAACGCCACCGTCGGTGCTCACGCTCCGGGTGTCGGGGTCGATCGCGGTGATCGTCTGGCGCACGAAGCGCACCCCGGGCTTTGAGATCTCACTGTAGGGAAGGCTCACGTCTCCAAGCGTGGCCCTGCCGAACATCACGTCGAGCTTTGAGAACCCGAACACGAACGAGTCGTTCTTGTCGATCAAGGTCACTTCGACGTCCTCGCCGAGCGCCTGCGAGAGCGTGCTCGCCAGCTCGAGGCCACCGAAGCCCGCTCCGAGTACGACTACGCGGGTCTTCATCGAGCACAGCATATATGCCGAACGCTCAGCCTTAGCGGCAGGGGGATGCCCGATACCCACCAGGCGCTCAGCCGACCGGCGCGGGCTCGCCGGCGCCCGCGGGGCGCTCCTCGGCGGCGCGTCTGGAGTGCATCTCGGCGAGCTCCAGCTGCAGGCTGCGCGGGGGGCGCGGGTGGGTTGGGTCCGAATCCGGCGTGAGCCGCCTCCACGCACCCTCGACGTCGAGTTCCCACGAGCTCTGGTTGTCGGCGAACGCGCGATCGAGCGTGTCAAGCAGCTCGGCCTGCAGCGCCGGGGACTCGATCGGGGTGGCCAGCTCGACGCGGTGGTCGAGGTTGCGCGGCATCAGGTCGGCCGAGCCGATGTAGATCGTGTGCTGCTCGTCGCGCTGAAACGCGTACACGCGCGAGTGCTCGAGCAGGCGCCCGACGATCGAGACGACTCTGATGTTCTCCGAGATCCCCGGGACGCCCGGCCGCAAGCAGCAGATGCCGCGCACGTTCAAATCGACCTGGACGCCGGCCTGAGACGCTTCATACAGCGCTCTGATGCAGCGCCCGTCCACGAGCGCGTTCATCTTCATCGCGATCCTGGCCGGCGAGCTTTCAGAGTGTGAGGCGATCGTCAGCTCGATCTGCTCGAGAATGCCGTCGCGCAGCTGGTTGGGGGCGATCAGGACCTTGCGGTAGTGCAGCGGGCGCCCGAAGCCGGTCAGGTAGTTGAACATGTCGGCGACGTCGGCGCCGATCTGCTCGTCGGTCGTGAACAGCCCGAAGTCGGTGTACAGGCGGGCGGTCGCGGAGTGGTAGTTGCCGGTGCCGATGTGCACGTAGTTGCGCACCCCGTCGCCCTCGCGGCGCACGACCAGAACGCACTTGGCGTGGGTCTTCAGCGCCGGCTGGCCGTATACGACGTGCACGCCGGCCTCCTCCAGGGCCTTGGCCCAGTGGATGTTCATGCGCTCATCAAAGCGCGCCTGCAGCTCGACCAGCGCCACCGCCTGCTTGCCGCGCTCGGTCGCATCGATCAGGGCCGGCACCAGCGGGGAGTCGTCGCTCGTGCGGTAGACGGTCTGCTTGATCGCGAGCACGTTGGGGTCGGCCACGGCCTGCTGGACGAAGCGCTCCACGGAGGTCGCGAACGAGTCGTAGGGGTGGTGCACGAGCAGATCGCCTTCGCGCATCGCCCCGAGCACGTCCGGGCGCTCGCCCTCGTGGCGCAAAAGGCGCGGATGGGTGCTGCCGAGCAGGAGCTCCTCGCGCAGCTCGGAGTGGCCGGGCAGTTTGACGATCTGCCACAGCGCGCCCATGTCGAGCAGTCCCGCGACTGGGTAGACCTCGTCCTCGGCGACACCCAGCAGGTCGATCAGCTCATCGCGCAGGCGCTGCGAGCAGCGGGTGCCGACCTCCACGCGCACAATCTCGCCGAAGCGGCGACGGCGCAGCTCGTCCTCGACGGCCTGCAGCAGGTCGGCGGCGTCGTCGGAGACCTCGAGGTCGGCGTCGCGGGTGACTCGAAAGACGTCGCAGTTGACGATCTCCATGCCCGCGAACAGCGCGTCGAGGTGGTGGGCGATGACGTCCTCCAGCGCCACCAGCGTGGTCTGACCGGGAGCGGATCCCTGAAGCGCGACGAAGCGGGGCAGGATCTCGGTGGGCACCTTCACGCGCGCGAACACGGTCTCGTCGGTCGCTGGGTCGCGCACGAGTACGGCCAGGCTGAGGGACAGGTTGGAGATGTAGGGGAACGGCCGGCCCGGGGCGACCGCCAGGGGGGTGAGCGCCGGGAAGATCACGCTGCGGAAGTGTCTGGAGAGCTCGGCCCGCTGGTCATCGTCCAGGTCATCGACCCCGACAATGGCGATCCCGTGCTCGGCGAGGGCGGGGCGCAGCCGGCTTTCGAAACAGTCGCTCAGCCGCCGTCCCAGCTCCTGCGCGCGCTCGCGGATCAGGGCGATCGTCTGCGAGGGCGTGAGTCCGTCCTGTCCGGGGTTCTCGACACCCGCGTCGATCTGGTCGTGCAGGCCGGCGACGCGGACCATGTAGTACTCGTCGAGGTTGGTCGTGTAGATAGCGCAGAACTTGACCCGCTCGAGCAGCGGTGAGCGCTCGTCCTCGGCCAGCTGGAGCACGCGGTCGTTGAAGTCCAGCCAGGAGAGCTCGCGGTTGATGTACAGCGCTGGATCCTCGAGCTGGAGATGATCGTCGAACATCGTTCCAGTCACGCTACACCGTTGGCGGTGAGGATTGGGTGGATATCGCCCGGACACGCTAGTCTCAAGGACGGGGATGGCGCGCCAACTCTGGCTACTACGTCACGCCGATGCCGAGCCGCACGGAACGCGGCTGGACTCGGAGCGGCGGCTGACGCCGCGCGGGGAACATCAGGCGCGTGCCGCGGGCATCGCCATCCAGGGGATGGCGGTGGCTTTCGATCGGGTGCTTCTCAGCCCGAAGGTGCGTGCCTCAAGGACCGCTGAGCTCGCGGCCGAGGGCTGGAGCGCCGAGCAGCGCGCACTGTTGCGCGAGCATCCGCCGCTGGCGGGCGGGTTCGACGCGCCGCAGGCGCTGCAAGCGCTGATCGGCGTCCCGGCGCAGGACGGCCGGCTGCTGCTGGTCGGCCATGAGCCGGACCTGTCGCTGACGGTCGGCGGGCTGACCGGAGCCAGGATCGACTTGAAAAAGGGCGGCCTGGCGGTCGTCAGGCTGGAGGTCGGGGAGCCGCGCCTAGGCGACGGCGGCGTGGTCGGCGAGCTCGTGCTCCTGATGCGTCCCCGCGAGCTCGCGCTGATCGCTGGCGGGGGGGGCGGGGTCCCAATCAACTGGGACTGACGCGGGCAGGGGTGCGACGTCCACCGCGATGTCTGCGCCGGAGCTGGCCCGGGCACTGACCGCGTCCAGGGACTCCGCCGCGAAGCGGTAGCCGATGCCGAAATGTGTGTGGATGTAGCGCCAGCGCGGAGAGGCTTTCTCCAGCTTCTGACGCAGCTTGCGCACGAACACGTCGACCGAGCGGTCCCCGCGCACCATCGTGTAGCCCCACAGGCGCGAGTAGATCTCCTCGCGCTCGAGCACTCTGCCCTCGGCGGCGGCGAGCAGCTCGAGCAGCTCAAACTCGCGTCGTGTCAAATCTATGCTCTGCTCGCTCACGAAGGCCTGGAAGCGGTCCGCGCGGATCTTCACCTCACCGGCGACTATGGGCTTGGCCTCCCCCCTGCTGGTGTTGCGCCGGCGGCAGCGAACGACGCTCTGCAGACGGGCGATGACCTCCTCGGGGTGGCACGGCTTGGTGATCCAGTCATCGGCGCCGAGGCGTAGCCCGCGCACGCGTTGGGCGACAGTCGAGGGACCGGTGCAGACGACGATGCCCAGCTCGGGCAGCGCGCCGGAGAGCCGCTCGAGCCACTCCCACGCCTGCGGGCCGAGCACGGCCAGGTCGACGACCATCGCGCTCAGGCGCATGGATGCGACGGCGTCGGCCGGCACCGGGCTGGCCAGCACGCGGTGCTCCCAGCCGAGGCGATCCAGGCGCTTGGAGAGGACTTGGATGAACCCGCTGTCGCGATCGAGCACCGCGATGCGCGGCGAGGTGCCGCCTGGAGGGCTCGACGGTGCCGCCTCCTCCGTGGCGCGGATTGATTCCGTCATTGCCTCGCAGTGTATGTGACCGTGCGTACCCGTGCGCGGGCACATGTTCGTGGTTACAGGATATTCACAACTAAAGGTCGCTAATTGCGACGGAATCGAGATCTCCGAGGGCATTGCTTGGAGCCGTGCGAGCGAATCTCTGCGCTGTTTCTGCCTCTCTCCAGCACTTCACAGACCTATCTTGTCAATCGCACCTATAACGTGAGGAATATGCTAAGGTGCGCCACTCGGCGGAGCGTCGGGCTCGGCTTCGGGCTCCGATTCATAGCCGCGATCGCCCGCTCGGGCGGCCATGTGGAAAGAATCCGGCAGGTCAATCTGCACATAGGTAAGTCGATCGACAGGAGTAATCGCAAGGGGGTTATGCAAGCACGCAAGGGGTTATGCACGTAGATCCATACATAGTTCTCGGGAGCGCCGTCATCGGCTTCCTGGTCGGCCTGACAGGCGCCGGTGGAGGGGCCCTGATGACGCCGATGCTGATCCTGCTGTTCGGCGTGACCCCCTCGGCGGCGATCTCCAGCGACCTGGTCGCGGCTGTCGTGATGCGCCCGTTCGGGGCCGCCGTGCACCTGCGCAAAGGGACGGTCAACCACCGCCTGGTCGGCTGGATGGTTCTCGGCTCGGTTCCGATGGCCTTCCTGGGCGCCTACCTGTTGCACCTGATGGGGGACGCGAAGGCCGCCGAGGAAAACATCGAGCTCGCGCTCGGCGCGGCGCTGCTGCTGGGGGCGGCCGCGATGGTGCTGCGCTATGTACTCGACCGTCGCGGCGGGCACACGCGTGTGGGGGTGGTCCACGACATCGACGTGCGGCCGCTGCGCACGGTCGCGATCGGCATGATCGGCGGTTTGATCGTCGGCATGACCTCGGTCGGCTCGGGCTCGCTGATGATCGTCATGCTGCTGTTCCTGTATCCGATGCTCGGCGCCAACCAGCTCGTTGGCACCGACCTGAGCCAGGCCGTGCCGCTGACGCTCGCCGCTGCGCTCGGCGCGCTGGCGTTCGGGCACGTCGAGTTCGGCGTCACCGCCTCGTTGATCATCGGCAGCGTGCCGGCCGTGCTGATCGGATCGCTGATCTCCTCGAGCGCTCCCGATCGCTACATCAGACCGGCGATCACCTTCGTGGTCTTCGCCTCCGGCCTGAAGTACGTCGGCGTCGGCACCACCGCGCTGGGCTGGATCCTGTGCGGGACCCTGCTCGTCGGGGCCCTGGCCTGGCTGTCGGTCAGCCGCCCGTGGCAGAGCGCGGGCGAGCTCGAGGAGCTCGTGCCGGTGGACGCCGCCTTCCAGCCGCCGCCCGAGCCCGAGCCGCAGCCCGAGCCCGAGCCGTTGCGGAGCCGGAGCCGAGTCGCCTGACGACGGCCGGCGGAGATCTCAGCGATCGGGGACGGTGCCTGCCTGCGAGCGCGACGAGCGTAGTCAGTAGGTCTCGGGACCGGAGTCAGGCGCCGCATCCAGTGGCACGCCGGCCGGGTGTGAGGAGTCCGAGAACTCCCTGAACAGGCCGGTGACGACGAACGCGACCTGCTCGCCGACGTCCACGGCGTTGTCGCCGATCCGCTCCAAAGCACGGGCGACGAGGATCATGTGCATCGCCCACTCGCGCGTGTCGGGATCCTCGCCGATCTCGATCGCCATGCGAAAGATCTCACGGTTCAGGCGGTTGATCTCGTGGTCCTGGCGGACCAGGTCCTCGGCCAGTTCGACGTCGCGCCCGGCGAACGCGGCGCGAGACTGAACGACCTCCGAGCGCGCCTGTGCGCCCATCTTCGCCAGTGCCTCCAGAACCTCGCGGCGCACCGGCGGCTCGTGGCCGGAGAGGGGGATCAGCTTGGCGATGTTCACGCACTGATCGCCCATCCGCTCCACGCGCATGATCACGTGCAGCAGCGCCGCGACCAGGCGCAGGTCGCCTGCCACGGGCGCCTGCAGAGCGAGCAGCGAGAGGATGCCCTGGTGGACCTCCAGGTAGCGCCCGTCGAGGCGGTCGTCGTCGGCGATCACCATCTGCGCGAGCTCGACGTCCTGATGGGCGAGCGCCTCCAGCACGCGGTCGAGCTGCTCCACGACGAGGTCCAGGCCGCCGAGCGCGCGCTCCTGCAATACGAGCAGCTGCTGCTGGAAGTGGGCGCGTCCCTGCTGCTCATGGGCCGGCGCGCCGCCGCCGCCGGGGCCGTTCAGCCCCAGCACGCTCGGCAGGTCGCTCTCAGCCGAACTTTCCGGTGACATATTCCTCGGTCCTCGGGTCGGACGGGGTCGTGAAGATCTCGTTGGTCGGGCCGACCTCGACGAGCCGTCCGTCGAGCATGAAGGCGGTCCTGTCGGCCACACGCGCGGCCTGCTGCATGTTGTGGGTGACGATCACGATCGTCACCCTCTTCTTGAGCTGCTCGACCAGCTCCTCGATCTTCAGCGTCGCGATCGGGTCCAGCGCTGAGCAGGGCTCGTCCATCAGGATCACCTCGGGATCGACCGCCAGCGAGCGCGCGATGCACAGCCGCTGCTGCTGGCCGCCGGAGAGGCCGGCCCCGGGCTCGTGCAGGCGGTTGGAGACCTCCTCCCACAGTCCAGCGCCCTGCAGCGCGTCTTTGACCTTGGATTGCAGGTCGCCGCGGCCACCGATCGGAGATCGCCCAGCCGTGAGCCGAAGGCCGGCGGCGACGTTGTCGAAGATCGACATCGTGGGGAACGGGTTGGGCTTCTGGAAGACCATCCCGATCGCGCGGCGCACGGCGACCACATCGATCTCCGTTCCGTACACGTCGACGTCGTCGAGCAGCACGCGTCCCTCGGCCCGAGCGCCGGGAATCTCCTCGTGCATCCGGTTGATACAGCGCACTATCGTCGACTTGCCGCACCCCGACGGCCCGATGATGGCGGTCACCTCGTTGGCGCGGAACTCCAGGTTGACGCCCTTGACCTGTTCGGCCTGGCCGTAGAAGGCGCGCAGGCCCTGCAGCTTGACGGCGAGCCCGGGATCGGCCGGGATCGGCGAGCCGCTCGCCGCCCCGTCCGGTGGGCGCGTGGGGGCGGGGGCGCTGGCCTCCTGGCTTCGCTGAGCGATCTCCTCCGGCTCCATCTCAGCCGAGCTCGTGGTGGAGAGGGTGCCGGGCGGGAGCGTGGTCATGCAAGGCGACTCCTTCGCGAGATGAGGCGGGCTATCAGGTTGAGCACGAGAATCATCGCGACGAGGGTGAGGGCGGCCCCCCACGCACGGTTTACCACCGCGGCGGTCGGAGATGTGACGTCGTTGTAGATTTGCACAGGCAGCGAGTTCATGAACTGGCCCAGGTTGAAGTTCGTGTTGTGGGTGTAGGCCGCGGTGAACAGCAGCGGCGCGGTCTCCCCGGCGGCGCGGGCGATCGCCAGGAGCATGCCCGTGAGCATCCCCGGCAGCGCGGTCGGCAGCACGACGCTGAAGATCACACGCCAGCGCGGAGCGCCCAGCGCCAGCGCCGATTCGCGCAGCGCGGCCGGTATCAGCAGCAGGATCACCTCGGCCGAGCGGATGACGACCGGGAGCATCAGCAGCGAGAGCGCGAGCGAGCCCTTGTAGCCGGCGTAGGAGCTGCCGGTGCCGACGATCAGCACGATGTAGATGAACAGTCCAAAGATGATCGACGGGACGCCGGTGAGCACGTCCACGAAGAACCGCACCACCTGCGCGAACCAGCCGCCGCGGCCATACTCCACCAGCCAGATCGCCACGCCGAGCCCGATCGGGATCGAGATCGCCGAAGCGAGCGCGACCATCTCGATCGTTCCCAGGATCGCGCTCTTGATACCGCCGATGTCAGCGCTTCCGAAGAACGTGTTGCCGGTCGGATCGGTCGTGAAGAAGCTCCAGCTCCAGGAGCCAAGACCCTTGCGCAGCAGGTAGTAGAGGATCAGCGCCAGCGGGATCAGCGCGAGCCCCGTGGCGGCGAGGATCGCCCCGCGCGCGATTCGATCCCGTCGCCGGCGCGCTGGGGTCAGCGCGTAGCGGCGCAGGCGATCGGTGGAGTGAGGGGGTTGGGCGTTCATGTCCACGGCGCCTGGCGATCGGTTACGGGGGCGGTTGCGTCGGTCGGGTGGTTTTGTTGGGGCTCATCCGCGAGGGTCGGCCACGTCAGTGGGCCCGGGGTGCGGGTCGTCCGGACCCGCTCACGGGGTGGGGGTGCTGAGGGCGGGATCACAGCCCCGCCGTTCCGGCGATCGCGGGCGGCACGTGCTCGGCGCGCTCCTGGGCGGTGCGCTTGGGCGTGCGGGCGCGCGCGGCGCGGAGCACCAGCAGCCGTGCGATCGCATTGACCAGCAGCGTCAGCACGAACAGGACCAGGCCCGCGGCGAACAGCGCCGAGCGGTGCAGGCCCTGGGCCTCGCCGAACTCGTTGGCGATCACGGCCGCGAGCGAGTAGCCCTGGTCGAACAGGTGGCTCGGCATGGTCGGGGCGTCGCCGATCACGATCGTCACGGCGATCGTCTCCCCGATCGCGCGGCCGAGGCCGAGCATCGCACCCCCGACGATCCCGCTGCGGCAGTAGGGCAGGACGGCGATGCGGATCATCTCCCAGCGCGTGGCCCCCAGCCCCAGCGCGGCCTCCTTGTGGTCGGTCGGGACGGTGGTCATGACCTCGCGCGAGATTGCTGAGACGATCGGCAGGATCATGATCGCGAGGATCAGCCCGGCGATGAAGATGTTGGGGATCGTGACGAGGCCGCCGCCGATGAACGGGATGAACGACAGGCGGTCGGCCACCCATTGCTCGGCAGGCTGCAGCTTGGGGGCGAGGAAGAAGATGCCCCACAGCCCGTACACGACCGACGGCACGGCGGCCAGCAGCTCCACCAGCACCGTCAGCGGCGAGCGCAGGCGCAGCGGGCACAGCTCGGTGGCGTACACGGCGGTGGCCACCGCGACGGGGACGCCGATCAGCAGCGCCAGCGCGGAGGTGATCAGCGTCCCCACGAGCAGCGGCAGGGCGCCGAAATGTTCGGCGGAGACGTTCCAGTCGTTGCCGAACACGAAGCCGATCACGCCTTCCTTGGCGAATGCCGGGCGGGCTTCGCCAAAGAGGCGGATGAAGAAGTAGGCGATCAGCGCCAGGATCAGCGCGGCCAGCGCCGTCAGGCTGTACTTCAGCGCTCGGTCGGGCAGGCGCGCGAGCGGTGACCGGGTGAGAACACCGCGGTCACCGCTCGGGATCGATGCTGCCTCCAATGAATGCGCTTCCTAGACCCCGCGAGCCGCCGGCCCACGCTCAGCCGGCGTCGGCCGTACCCGCGCCCGCACCCGCACCCGCACCGTGTCTCCGGCGGTGCTCGTCCTGCTCATGTTCATGTTCATGTCGGGTTCGGGTTCGGGGGCATCCATCGCGTCTCTCTCTGCGATCATCAGCCGATCGCAGAGCCGTTGCACTGCAGGCCCGCGACCGCTTCCTTGGACTTTGCCAGGATCGCGGAGGGCAGCGCGGCGTAGTCGGCCTTGGAGAGGATCGCCTGGCCTTCGCCGAGTCCGTAGTTCAGGAACTTGACCACGCCCTTGGCGGCCGCTTCGCCGCCGGGGATGCCCGCCTTGCAGAGGTCCTTGTTGACGACGATGAACGTCTGCGAGGTGATCGGGTAGGCGCTGGGCGCCGGGGAGTTGATGACTTTGATGCCGAGGTTCGCCGGCACCGTCACGCCTTCGCCCGACGCGCTCGTCGAGGCGAGGCTCGGCGCCACGTAGCTGCCGGCTTTGTTCTTCACCGACGCGTAGGTGAAGTTGTGCTCCAGCGCGTATGCCTGCTCGACGTACCCGACGGCTCCGGTCGTCTGCTGGACCCCCCCGGCCACGCCGGCGTTGCCCTTGCCGCCCGTGCCCGTCGGCCACTGCACGGTCTTGCCTTCCCCGACCTTGCTCTTCCATTCGGGATCGACCTCGGACAGGAAGCTCGTGAAGCCGGAGGTCGTGCCCGAAGAGTCCGAGCGGTGGATCACCGTGATCGCCGTGCTCGGCAGCTTGACGCCCGGGTTCAGCGCGGCGATTTCCGGTGCGTTCCAGGTTGTGATCTTGCCGAGGAATATGTTGGCGATCGTCTTGCCTTCGAGCTTGAGACCGGACGCCACGCCGGGGAGGTTGTAGGAGACGGTGATCGCGCCGAGGAACATCGGGACCTGCACCGCCGGGCTGCCGTTCTTGGCGATCGCTTCTTCATCGGCCGGCTTCAGCGGCGGGTCTGAGGCGCCGAAGTTGACGGTCTTGCTCTCAACGGCGGTAATGCCCGCGCCCGAGCCTACGGCCTGATAGTTGACCGTCAGGCCGGACTGCGCCGAGGCCCACTGTTCGTAGACGGGAGCGGCGAACGTCGAGCCGGCGCCGGAGATCGTGGTGGATGAGCTGCTCGAGCTCCGAAGAGGTGCTTGAGGAACTTGAGCCGCAGGCCGCGACTCCCAGTACCAGCATGACGGCGGACGCAAGCGCGCCGATCTTCCTTATATTCACGACATCTCCTCTGTGTGAGCGGTTGGCAGCGATTGACGGCGATCGGCGAGAGCACGCGGGCGTTCGTCGCCGGCCATGTGCGTCGTTTCCAGTCTGTTCAATTCCCGACAGCTCCGGTGTGAACATTTTGTAAATATGCCTCGCCGTCGCCGGCCTCGTCGCCCACCCCGTCGCCGGTCTCCGCGAACGGGCCCTGCGCCTCCTGCATCTCCGCCCCGCCCTGCGCCGGCCCCCTGTCGGCGCCGGCCTCGGGCGAGGAGGGTTGAGGCTGGAAGCGATAGCCGAACCCGGGGTGGGTGTGGATGAAGCGCCGGTCGGGCATCGCCGCCTCGAGCTTGCCCCGCAGCTTGCTCACGTAAACGTCGACGGAGCGGTCGCCGGCGCGCAGCTCCCCGCCCCAGACCTCGGCGTAGAGATCCTCGCGCGTGACGATCGCGCCCGCGCGCGTGGCCATCGCGGCGAGCAGTTCGAACTCGCGCACGGACAGCATCAGCGCCCGTCCGGTGGCGAGCACGAGACCCTCGCCCAGCCGGATCTCCAGTTCGCCGGCATACAGGGTGCTCGCGTTGTCGGCTGAGGCCGCCACCGGCACATAGCCTCGTCGCGGACGGCGCCCGTATGGGTTGCGAAGTCGTGATCGAGCCGTGAAGAACTCGTGAAGAGAACGTCCCGGAACGGCGGAGTCCATAATCTCCGTCGATGAGCTTGCGCCGGCGCCCAGCCGACAGCGATGATCGTGAGCGCCCGCGCCCGAGGCGGCCGATGAGCCTGCACGGATGTCCCGCCGCCGCCGCCGCCACCACCGCCACGACTATGAGCGCCCTGAAGGCAGGCCGCGGATGAGCCTGCTCGCACGCCCCGTTGACACGACACTGGCCGCGCTGCTGGAGGACGCGGGACGCAATGTGCAGCGCTCGGCGGTGCTGCTGCGCGAGCTGCTGGCGGCGTTCCCCGAGCATGCGACGCTCGCGCAGGACCTCGCGGCGTGTGAGCGGGAGGGCGATCGCATCACCCACGACATCATCTACCGCATGGGCGGCGGGCGGCGCGTGCGCGCTCCGTTCGACGCGGGCGACGGCTACGCGCTGGCCACCGCGATCGACGACGTAGTCGACTACACCGAGCAGGCCGCCGCGCAGCTGGATCTGTACGGCGTGGAAGCGCCGATGGAGCAGGCCGGCGAATTCGCCGACGTGCTCGTCGCCGCCGGCGCGGAGATCCTGGGGGCGCTGCGCTGCCTGCATCGAGGCGGCGATCTGAGCGCGCACCTGGTCGAGATCCATCGTCTGGAGAACGAGGGCGATCGGTTGCAGCGCGACGCCGTGACCTCGCTGTTCGCGGGGGGCATCGACCCGATGGTGGTGATCCGCTGGAAGGACATCTTCGAGTCCCTGGAGGCCGCCGTGGACGCGTGTGAGACGGTCGCGCACGTGCTCGAGGGGATCACGCTCAAGCGCCGGCGGCGCTGATCGAGCCGGGCGCGAGTCGGCTCTCAGCCGAACGTGCTCGCCGGAGCCACGGCTTCCAGCGTTGCCCCTGCCGGCGTGCCCACGAGGAACGCCTGGAAGGGGACCGACGCGCCCGCCGCCACTTCGGCCAGCACCGCCCTGCCGGCCGCGACGATCTTGGTCCGCGCGGCGCGCGATCACGTAGACGACGAGATGTCGCTGGGCGACGTTCGAGCCGTTGTGCACGGTGCCGGAGACTTCACCGGTGGAGGCTTCGGCCAGGTGCGCGCCCTCGACCGCGATCTGCGGTTCGGGCCCGCTCGCGGCGGTGGCTTCGCCGACGATCGCGCTGACGCTCGCCGGCCCGCCGGTGGAGGTGAGCTGATCGTCCACCCAGGTCACGGTGCCGTGCGCGGGCAGCGAGGGGATCTGTGTCAGCGCCGCTTCCAGGCCCGGTGTGTTGTTCTGGTAGACCGTCTGTCCGCTCGCGCTCTTGACCGTGATCGCGATCGGCACCGAGATCAGCGCGTGGGGCGAGGTGTTGCTGACCGTCACGGCCGCGGCGGCGCCTTCGGAGCTGTGCACGACCGTGGCGTCGAGCACGTGGACCTGGGTGCTCGCGTGGGCGATCGAGAGTCCCTTCTGCGAGAGCCCCGGGTGCTCGGCTTTTTCGCGCTTGGCCGCCGCTTCCAGCTTCGCGCTCTGTTCCTGGGTGCTCTCGCAGCCGCTGAGCGCCAGGGCGATCAGCGCGAGCGCCGCCAGGGTCCAGCCGCTCACCCGCACCCGGCCTGGCACCCGCACTCGCACCCGGCATGCTCCGCCGAGACGCCGGCACGCTCCGCGCTGTCTCACCCGAACGCGCCGCTGACGTACTCGCGCGTGCGCGGCATCGTTGGGTGGTCGAAGATCTGCGTGGCCGGTCCGTACTCGACGAGCTCGCCCAGGTGCATGAACGCGACGTGGTCGGCCACGCGCAGCGCCTGCTGGAGGTTGTGGGTCACGATCACGACCGCCACGTCGGAGCGCAGCCCCACGATCAGCTCCTCGATCGTCGCGGTGGAGATCGGATCCAGCGCCGAGCAGGGCTCGTCCAGCAGCAGCACCTCGGGCTGGGCGGCGAGCGCGCGGGCGATGCACAGCCGCTGCTGCTGTCCGCCGGAGAGCGCCAGCGCCGAGCGGTCGAGGTCGCCGGCGACCTCCTCATACAGCCCGGCCCGGCTCAGCGCGTCCACGACGGCCCGCTCGAGCTCTGCGCTGCGCCGCCGCCGGCGGCGTCCGCGCGGGGGGCTCTGCTCGGCCAGCGCGTAGGCGACGTTGTCGAAGATCGACATCGGAAAGGGGTTGGGCTGCTGGAAGACCATCGACACGCGCCGGCGCAGCGCGTTGACCTCCAGCTCGTGGATGTCGGTGCCGTCCAGCGTGATCTGACCCGCCCGCGCCGCCCCGGCGGTGATCTCGGTGAGGCGGTTCAGCGAGCGCAGGAGCGTGGTCTTGCCCGAGCCCGACGCTCCGATCAGCCCGAGCACCTCGCCCTGGCGCACGGGCAGGCTGACGTCGCGCACCACCCAGTTATCGCCATAGGCCAGCCACACCGATTCCACGCGCATCCGCTCGCGCACGGCGCCCACCGGCGGGCGCTCGGCGCGCAGGCGCGCGGTGCTCGAGGGGCGCGCCGCCGGTTGCGCCCGTGCTCGCCCCGTTGGCGCTCTCGGCGCTCTCGGCGGGCGCGACGATCCGCGGCGTCCGGTCGCACGGCTGATCCGCCGCACGGGCGGTGGCTTCACCCGGCTCATCGTGACCCCGGCTCCCTCATTGTCCCGATCCCGCGCCCGGCCGCGTCCCCTGCGGGCAGGACCCTCCGGATGAGTCCCCGCTCGCCCGCCAGGCGCCACCAGCCGCCGCCCGTCCGGTCGATGCGAGCGCCGCCGCGGGTGATGCGGGTCACGGCGAAGTTGAGCGCGAGCACGAGGATCAGCAGCACGAACGCGGCGGCGTAGGCCTTCTGGTGGGCGTTGCCCTCGCCGGCGGGGGAGTTGTAGTAGACATAGTTGGTCAGCGTATTGCCGGTGCCGCGCAGCAGGCCGAGGAGCGGGATGCCGCTCTCGGGTTCGGTCTTCAGCGTCCCGCCGAGCAGGATGACGATGATCGCGGTGTCGCCGATGATCCGGCCCATGCCGAGCACGATCCCTTCGGCGACGTTCGAGCGCACCGAGGGCAGCAGCACGCGGCGGATCGTGGTGGCGCGGGTCTTGCCCAGCGCGTGGGAGGCCTCGCGCATGTGCCTGGGGATCAGGGCCAGTCCCTCGCGCGTGGCCCCTACGATCAGGGGCAGCGCCAGCAGCGACATGATCGCGCCGGCGGTCAAAAACGATGTTCCGGTGACCGCTCCGCCGGCGGTGTTCTGGGAGAGGAAGCCGAGGAAGCTCTGGCTGAACACGAGCAGCCCGAAGATCGCCAGCACGACGCTGGGCGCGCCGGCGATCATCTCGATCGCCGACTCCACGGCGTAGGCGAAGCGGCTCGGCCGCCCGTACTCGCTCAGCCACGCCGCCAGCGCAATGCCGATCGGGGCGGCGATCGCGATGCCCACGGCTGTGATGATGAACGTGCCCTCGATCGGGTCGAGAAAGCCCCCGGCCTTGCTCTGCTGAAGCGACGGGGCGGGCGAGGTGACGAGCAGGTGCAGCTTCAGGTCGGAGATCCCCTCGATCAGCATGTACAGCACGATTCCCAGCGCGATCGCCGCCAGCGCGATCCCCGAAGCCCAGCACAGCAGATAGCCCAAGCGGTCGATCAGCGGCCAGGAGGCGGTGCTCTGCCGCGGCGGGCGCACCACGCTCAGTCCCGCCGGCGGGGATGTCAGACCCGGAGTCGTCGCGGTCATTGGAGAAGCCCTTGCATGTGACAGCCACGCCGGCATGAGCTCGCAGGGCAAGCTGGTCCAGGACGCAGGGAGCGAAATGTGCTCGGCACATGAGCGATCGAGGACGCCGATCCAGCGCCGCCATGCGAGCTCATGCCCTTATCCCGTAGCGCTTCAACGGTTGCTTGGCGGCCCAGCCGGCGAACGAGAGCAGCGTCGCGGAGACCAGAAGGACGGCGCCCATCGCATACAGCGTGTGGCTCATCGGCCCGATCGTCAGGCCCTCGGATTCCTGGAAGATCGTGGCCGCCAGCGGTCTGACCGGCTCGAACAGGAAGGTGAGCCCGTCGAGGGGGTTGGCGGCGAAGCCGCGCGAGCCCGCGACCATCGCCAGCATGATCGCCTCGCCCAGCGCGCGGGCGGTCGCGAGCACGGTCGCGGCGGCGATCGCCGGGCGGGCGGTGCGCAGGCAGACGCGCACGATCGTGCGCCAGCGGTTGACCCCGAGCGCCGCCGATCCCTCCTTCCAGGAGGGCGGCACCGAGGCCAGCGCGCCGGAGATCAGCGCGACCATGATCGGGGTGATCATGATCGCCAGGACGACGATCGCGAGCATCAGGTTGGCGCCGCTGAGCTGAACGACGTAGATGACCGACTGCTTGCGGGAGTTTGAGATCAGATGTTCTTCTATCAGCGGCGCCAATGCGAGGATCGCGACCAGGCCGTAGACGACCGAGGGCACGCCGGCGAGCAGCCGGACGATCGGTTCGAGCGTGGCGCGCACCGGGCCGGGGGCGAACTCGGTCAGGCAGATCGCCGCCAGCGTGGAGCCCACCAGCGCGATGATCACGGCCGGGACCGTCGTGATGATCGTCCCCCAGATCAGCGGCCACGCCCGCAGGTAGAGGATCGAGTGTCCGGGCAGCGCGACGCCTTCGTCCATCGCCCGCAGCTGGGTGTCGACGTTGCCGCCCGAGCCGAACCAGCTGAGGCCGTTGGCCTGAAACGAGGGCCACGCCTTGATGAACACGGTGACCACCATCGCGGCGATCAGCACGAGCGTCAGCGCCGCGAGGGCGCCGAGCGCGCGCTCGGTGCGCCGGTCTGAGTCGGCGGCCCCGCCGAGGCGTGCACGAAGTCGGCGATGTGCAGCCCCGGCGGGCACCGTCGTCAGTGGACCGCGATCCAGCTCGAGTTGATGATCGCTTTGGTGGTCTTGTTGCCGCT
The DNA here is from genome assembly GCA_963839965.1 of uncultured Solirubrobacterales bacterium. Taxonomy (GTDB): domain Bacteria; phylum Actinomycetota; class Thermoleophilia; order Solirubrobacterales; family Solirubrobacteraceae; genus Palsa-744. The sequence continues at coordinate 179,656 of CAWIWX010000002.1, read as the reverse complement.
GGTCACCCAGGCGATGAACTTCTTCGCTTCGCCTTTGGGCGCGCCCTTGGTGACCATCCAGAAGTTACGCACGCCCTCGTACTGCCCGGAGCGGGCGTTGTTCAGGTTGCAGGCCACGCCCTGGTAGTCGACCGGATGCACGCCGGCGGTGTAGGCGAAGGAGACGAAGCCGATCGCTTTTTCGTCCTTTTCCACGTGCAGCTGCTCCAACCCGTTGGACGCCTCGGCGACGGCGCTGGGGGAGATCTTCAGGTATTCGCCGAGGAAGATGTGCTGGAAGGCGTCCTCGGTACCGGAGGCGCTGGTGCGCTGGAACAGGTCGATCGGGCCCGAGGCGGACGCGCCCGACACTTCGCTCCAGTCGTGGATCTTGCCCGTGAAGATGCCTTCGACTTCCGTCTGGGAGAGGTTGGAGACGGGGTTGTGGTCGTTGGTGATGATGCACACGCCGTCGCGGGCGATCTTGGTGAAGACCAGCCCCGGAGGGTCGACGCCGACGATCGGATCGCGCGAGGAGTCGCCGATGTCCAGGGTGCCGTTGGCGGCGCCTGAGATGCCGATGTCCGACTGCCCGCCGCTGACCCGGGGCTCGGGGATCTTCGGATATGCCTTGTGGTAGGCGGCGGCGAGTTTTTGCATCAGGGGCAGCACGGAGGTTGAGCCGCCGATGATCAGCTGCCTGGCCGCCGCGGCGGCCGGCACGGCCAGGACCAGCGCGAGGATCGCGGAGACGACGAGGGTTCGGTGTGCGCGCACGTTATTGCTCCTTTGTCGCTTGCGGGCTTGGATATGGCTTCGGCGTCCCAAAACGCCGGGGGTGGAAACAACTCGATGCGTGGATAGATGCGGAATGCGCGATGAACTTCACCCCGGCGCAAGGGTGTCGGTAGTCGGTTTGAGCGATGTGTCGTTTTTGTGAACGCCATTGCTTTTATGCCCGCGGCGTGTGAGGCTGGCGCGGCTCGATCGCGGGCCGCGGGCGGCGACGGCCTCGCTGGCCTGCCGCAAACTAGGCCTGCCTGTCGCTCACCGCCACCGTCTTCGCCCACCAGCCACCAGATAGATGACAGACGACCCCACCTCCCCCGACGGACACGACGACTTCTCCGGCGAGCCCGAGCCCGAGCCCGGCGCTCCGCGGGAGGGCGAGTACGGCTCACCGGAGCCCGCGTCGCTCCCCGCCTCGGCCTCGGCCAACGGCCGCGCGCGTGGCCATGCGCCGGCCGTGCGCTCCGGACTGGCGCAGCGGCGCAATCCGGTGCTCGCGACCCTCGGCGAGCTGGCCCAGGGCGCGCGCCGGGCGGCGCTGCGCGATCCGCTGGCGCTGTTTCTGCTGCTCGCCTCGATCGGGCTGGCGATCGCCTTCGCGACCCTGCTCGGCGACATCAAGCCGAGCAGCGCGGGGACGCAGGCGCCGCTCTCGACCGTGCAGAAGCTGGCCAAACGCAAGGAGATCTCAAACGCGCTGCTGCTCGACCACGACAACCGCGTGGAGATCACGGCCAGGGCCGGCGCCACGATCTCCATCCCCGGAAACACCGGAACCTCCGCAACCGGCTCCACCACCGGGGGCGCCGCCGCCGGCATCACCATCCCCGTGCCGCGCCTGCTGTGGGCCTCCTACCCAGCCTCGGGCGCGCTGACCCAGCAATTGCTGCGCGAACTGGACGAAAGCGGCGCGAACGTCGCGGTCGACCAGCAGTCGGGCAAGGGCACGAAGACGATCATCGTCCAGTTCTTGATCCCGATCCTGCTGCTGGTGTGCCTGTTCTCGCTGTTCATGCGGTTGGGCGGCGAAGGTGGCGCGGCGGGGGGGATCGCCGGCTTCTCGCAGTTCACGGGCAAAGGGCGTAAGAAGGGCAAGGGAACGAGCGAAAAGACCACCTTCGCCGACGTCGCGGGCGCCGGCGAAGCGCTGGCCGAGCTGCGCGAGATCCGCGACTACCTGGCCGATCCGAGCAAGTACCTGGCCGTCGGCGCGGCCGCCCCCAAGGGTGTGCTCTTGGTGGGCCCGCCCGGCACGGGCAAGACGCTGCTGGCCAAGGCCGTGGCCGGCGAAGCGGACGCGTCCTTCTTCACCGTGTCGGGCTCGGACTTCGTCGAGTCGCTCGTGGGGGTGGGGGCGGCCCGCGTGCGCGACCTGTTCCGCAAGGCCCGCAAAGACTCGCCGGCGATCATCTTCATCGACGAGCTCGACGCCGCCGGACGCAAGCGCGGCGCCGGCATCGGCCAGGGCAACGACGAGCGTGAGCAGACGCTCAACCAGATCCTGGTCGAGATGGACGGCTTCGCGGGCGACGGCGGCCTGGTCGTGATGGGCGCGACCAACCGCCCGGACATCCTCGACCCCGCGCTGCTGCGCCCGGGGCGCTTTGACCGGCAGGTGGTGATCGATGTGCCCGACGTACATGGGCGCCTTGAGATCCTGCGGTTGCACGGCGGCAAGCGACCGCTGGCCGCGAACGCCTCGCTGGAGGAGGTTGCGCGCCAGACGCCGGGCTTCAGCGGCGCCGAGCTGGCCAACGTGATCAACGAGGCGGCGCTTTTGAGCGTGCGCGATGGGCGCGGGGAGATCGATGCGGCGACCCTCGATGAGGCGATCGACCGGGTGGTCGCCGGCCCGGCCAAGCACCACATCCTCACCGAGCAGGAGCGCTGGTTGATCGCGATCCACGAGTCCTCTCACGCGGTCGTGACCGATGCGCTTGGGCACACGGCCTCAACGCGCAAGCTCTCGATCGTCGCGCGCGGGCGCCAGCTGGGCACCGCGGCGCACATGCTCTCCGACCGCGACCAGGTCATCATGACCAAGCCCGACCTGCAGAGCCAGCTGATCGTGATCACCGCGGGCCTGGCGGGCGAGCGGATCGCGTTCGGGCACACCTCGACCAGCGTCAACGACGACCTGCACGCCGCGACCGCGCTGGCGCGCAGCATGGTCACCTCCTTCGGCATGTCCGAGACTCTCGGCCTGGTGACGATCGGCGAGAAGAGCGGCGAGGTCTTCCTCGGCGCCTCCCTGCAGGACCTGGGCTCGGTCGGGCCCGAGACGCTGAACCTGATCGACAACGAGGTCGAGCGCCTGGTCGGGGACGCCGAGGCGCGGGCCGCCGCGATCCTCGATCGGAACTGGAGCACCGTCGAGGAGACCGCCGCGGCGTTGCTCGAGCAGGAGACTCTGTCGGGAATGGCGCTCGACGCCGTGCTGTCCACCGTGCAGGAGGTGACGCTCGAGGATCTGCACGACATCCGCCGCACCCCGCCGGCGCGGCGCGACCCCAAGCAGGCCTCCTGACATGGGCGGCAGGGCCTCACAGGCAACCGGCGAATCTCGCCAGCCCGCGGCGGCTACGATCGCGGGGTGGATCGCGGCATGAGACCGAAGCTGCCCTCCCCGGCGATGATTGTCGCGCTGATCGCGCTGGTGCTCTCAACGACCGGTTTGGCCGACGCCGCCCGCCACGCCGTGGTGGTGGCGATCGCGGGGCACCCGGTCAGCTCAAAGCCCCACGCCGGGGGCATCTTGGTGTTGAACAAGCACAAGAAATTCCCCGCCTCGGTGATCCCGACCGTGGCGAACTCCAGAGAGCTGGCCGGCAAAAGCGCGGCGCAGCTGGAAGGGACCTGCCCGCCCGACTCGATCAGCGTGGGCGGTGGCTCAGGGAGCTGGTGCATGGAAACGACCGTCTACCCGCTGACCAACGCGGACGTCGGCAAGAACAACTTCATGTGGGCCAGCAAAACGTGCGAGGAAGCCGGCGGATGGCTGCCCTCGGCCTCGGAACTGATCGGCGCGGCGCAGTGGATCAAGCTTGAGTCCGTGATCCACGACTCGCAGCTGACCGCGACGATCAACCTCGACCCCACGCGCGGGCTGAAAGACGAACGCGAGATGAGCTCGACGCTCGTCACCACCGAAGCTGGCTCGGCTGCGGCCGGCTTTGAGGGGGTCAGCGAAGGCGCGACCGGCGACCCCCGCCAGGGTCAGGCCAACCCGATCCCGCTGCCGGCCAACCCGTATCCGGAATCGCTGCAGTACGTGACGGTGTATGACAACTACAACAAGGGCGGGTTCGCCGGCTCCGAGCCGGTGATAAATCCCGAGAACTTCCGCTGCGCCTACAACAAGACCGCGGGCGCGCTGAGTAAATCGGAATCCTGAGCGCCCTTGTATGCACCCTTCGGTGGCGCATCATGCGCCGCTTATGGCGCATCCCACCTGTCGCCGGTCAACCAGATCCCGTCAGCCACGCGGACAGCTCGTGCAGCGCATCGGGGATGACGTAGTAGTAGGCCCACAGGCCCTGGCGCTCTGAGTCCACGATCCCGGCGTCGCGGAGCTTCTTCAGGTGGTGGGAGAGGGTCGGCTGGGAGATGTCGAACAGGGGGACGAGCTCGCAGACGCAGACCTTGCCGGCGTGCTTGCGTAGAACGTCCACGAGCTGTAGGCGGATCGGGTCGCCGAGGGCCTTGGCGACCTCGGCCATCCGCAGCGCGTGATCGCGCTGGACGTCGGGGTAGACGATGGGCTCGCAGCAGCGCTCGCCGGCGGCTCGCTTGCGCTTGGGGGCCAGCTCCAGATCGACGGACATCGATTTACTTATATCAATAACACTCACAGCTGTCGATGTATTATGATCCGCGTCGTGAACGCCGGCGCCGACCACATCGCCGAGCAGCAGCAACTACAACCCGAGCGGCAGCGGCAACAACAACCACAACAGCAGCAGGGCGAGCGACCGATCCGGCATGTGCTGTTGTTCGTCTGCAATCACAACGCCGGGCGCTCGCAGATGGCCCAAGCGTTCTTTGAGCGTTACGGCCCCGAGGACGTGCGCGCCGAGTCCGCCGGCACCGAACCCGCTCTCGAGATTTGGCCGCCCGTCGTCGAGGTCATGCGCGAGGTCGGCATAGATCTCACGGGGCGCAGGCCGAAGAAGCTCACGCGCGAGATGCAGCGTCACGCCGATTGGGCGATCACCATGGGCTGCGGCGATGCCTGCCCCTATGTTCCGAGCATCGTTGAGGCATGGGACATACCCGACCCGGCCGGCAGATCGATCGAGGACGTGCGGGCCGTCCGCGATGTGGTCGAGACGCACATCCGCGAGCTGATCGAGCAGCGCCTCGACGCGATCGGAACCGCGATCTCCACCGATCGCACCGCCGGCAAGACGCGGCGCTGATGCCATGACTCAGCCCCCGCTGGCCCGCCGTCTGCTCGCCGAGCTCTTGGGATCGGCGTTTCTTGCCGCGCTGGTGATCGGCTCGGGCATCGCGGCGCAGACGCTCTCCCCGAGCGACGTGGGGTTGCAGCTGTTCGAGAACGCCGCCGCCACCGCGGCGGGGCTGTTCGCGATCATCCTGATGTTCGGCCCGGTGTCCGGCGGGCACTTCAACCCGGTCGTCTCGCTCACCGACGCGAGCTTCGGCGGCATCCGCCGGCGCGACGCGCTCGCCTACATCCCCGCGCAGATCGCCGGCTGCGTGCTCGGCGCGATCGTCGCGAACGGCATGTTCTCGTTGGCCGCGATCAGTATCTCCACCCATCACCGCGCCTCGCCCGCGCACCTGCTCTCCGAGGCGATCGCCACCGCCGGCCTCTTGCTGGTCATCTTCTCGCTGGCTCGCACCAAACGCGCGAACACCATCCCCGCCGCCGTCGGCGCGTACATCGGCGCCGCCTACTTCTTCACGAGCTCCGCCAGCTTCGCCAACCCCGCGATCAGCGTGGGGCGCATGTTCTCGAACACGTTCGCCGGCATCGCGCCCTCCTCGGTGCCGGGGTTCGTCGCGGCGCAGCTGATCGGCTGCGCTTGCGCGATCGTCGCGATCAGAGTCCTCTACCCCGACGTGACGCCGCAGGAGGCCGCGGAGATCATGCTCCCGCACGGCGACGGACGCCCCGATCCCGACACTGACCCCAACAGTGTCCTCAGAACCGTCACGAGCGCCGACTGAGCGAGGATCCCCGTCGCGGTACCGATCGGAGATCCAAAGCGATCTCCGATTGGCCAGTGGGCGTCCTGTGTCTAGGAGCCGTGCAGGAGCCTGTGCAGCAGACCGCGAGGTGGTTTGGGTCTGTCTATGTATTCGCCGCGGATGACGTCGAGGCCTCCGAAGATGCCTCCGCTCATCGTGATGTGTTCGACGTCTGAGGGCGGTGGCAGCGGTGGCCAAGGGTTGCGCCGACGCTCCGCGGGTTGTGCGTCTTTCGCGGTGGCGTCGTTGTTCTGCTGATGCGGCATCTCGCCTCCAATCTTAGAGCGTGATGACAACTGTCGTGTAGAGGATCGTGAGAATCAGCGAGCCCACTGCGATCACCAGTCGCATGGCCTTCGATCGGAGGGGTTCCTGGTTGGTCTTGTCCGTGTCGACGAGGTCCGCGAGCAGTTTCGCGATGCCCTGTTCGCCGGAGATCGCCGCCGCCTCGATCTGCGCATAGAGCTGCTCCGGTTTTGGTCCGAGATCGAAGCGCGTGACGGCCAAGACGGCCCCGGCGAGCACGATCGAGACGGCCAGCCCGGGGATCGCGACCCAATAACGAGGCCCAAGCACCCCCTGGGCCGCGACGATGATCGCGATCAGCCCGGCGTCGAGCCCGATCAGTCCGAGCGCCTGCGTGTCGATGTTCGCTGCGCGCGACAAGCCGGCCGCGATCTGACTGTGCGCCAAGCCGATCAGCGACTCGACCGCGACAACCCGGTCGTGGTCGGCAGCGAGCTCTGGGTCGTGGTCCGCGGTTGGTCGTGGCACCTCATCCCCTTCTCCGACCTGGGCGCCAAAACGGGACAGACCCGACGGGAGCGGATTTTTTGGGCCGCGTCCGCGCGGGTGGGTTAAGGCCCCGTCGCGGTACCGATCGGAGATCCAAGCGAATCTCCGATCGGCCAGCGGGGCGTCCCTGCCCCGCGTCTGGCCGCGGTGTGAGCCGGGACGCCGCGCCCGGCCGGCGATCGAGCCGCGCGAGGCGAGGATTGCGCATGGCCGGCAGCCCGAGCCGCGCAGCCTGTGACCAACTCGTGATCTTTCTGTGAAGCCTGGGCTTCGACCGGCTCGGAGGGGTCGCGCGGCGACTATCTTGGCACTCGATGATGAGCGTCGCAGCCGGGCCGAGTCAGCTTCTCCGGGCGCGCCGGTGGCGCGTGCCCGTGTCCGCGCGCGTGTCTTCACCGAGGCGGGTGCCAACCTATGCCACTACCTCCGGGGCCGCGTTCGCCCGGCGGGGGGATGGCCCGGAGTGTGTGGGGGAGTCCGTGTCAGTAAACAAGTGAGAACCGGGAGCCGTCTGAGTTTGGCCAGAATGCAACCTCAAACAGCTCGAAGAAATCGCACGTCCCGAGCAGCCGGTCTCCAGAGGTCTTGATCGTTGGCGCCAGTTGGAAGGTGGGGCCCCAATATGTCTCGGTGTTGGGATGCAGGAGCTTGGCGGCGACCGGCACGGTGAGCACCTCGCTTGTCATTTCTCTCCCGTCTGCGAATCTGAGGGGAGGTCCGGGTGCGCGTGAGTCGCTCATCAGGCCGAGCGCGTCGGCATCGGCTGTGCGAAGCGATGACCTGGTTGCTCCACTGTCGATCACTGCCTCGATCTTGTGCAGCGGGCCCCATCGATCATTGGGTCCCTTCGCTCGCAGAGCGAGCTAGACGGAGGGTCCTGTGTTCCGGTTGTAGGCGATGAAGAGCCGTGGCACTCGGCGCCTATGCGTATTGACGGCCCGGGTCTCTGACAAATGCCGAGACATCGCCCGGCTGACGATCGTCGCGAGCGAGAAGCTCATCCAGATCGGCTGCGTCGGCGATGACGCGTCCTGTCTCGGAGGGCCGCATTAAGACCCATCTGCCGGGATACTCTGCGACTATCTCAGGCGCGATCGCCGCTGGAAAGGACGTATCTCCGGCCTCGTGCGCGAGATCGACCGGTGCGAAGGGATCTCCGCCCTCGATAGTGAGAAGACGCTCTCTGATGGTCATAATGGTCCAAGTATAGGTCACCATGCGGTCGGTTTTTGGGGCCGCGTCCGCGCGGGTGGGTTGGGATCCCCGTCGGGGTTGGTACGGGGCATCCCTGCCCCGCGTTTGGCGTGGTTGCATTTTGACCTGCTCGGCGGAGAGCGCCGCAGTCTCGATCTGGGCATGGAGCTGCTCTGGTTTGGGTCCGCCGCGAGCCCAATCAAGGCCATTGCCAAGGAGACCGTGGGCCAAGGAGACCATGGCCTGCTTGCCGGCGAGGTCCGCGTGGTGGGGTTAGCGGGCGGTGGGTGTGTCTGTGCGCCGGAAGAGCTTGCGCAGCCAGGCGGGGAGGATCGGCCCCGATCCGAGACCGGGCATCGTCAGCGATCGGAAGTGGGGAATGTACGGCTCGTCGGTACCGGCGTCGGCTTCCGGGCCGCGGGCACCTGGAGCACTTGGCGTGCTGATGGTGGGGTGCTCCATCGGTCTCATTGTAGTACCTGCCCTGCGAGCTCGATGACGATGCCGACTATCAGGCACGTCACCGCCGAGGTCATGAGCGGGGCCTTGCGGGTAAGGGCGTTCTCATTGGCGAGTGTTTCGTGTGCGAGGTCGTCCAGCAGTTGCTCTTCGATGGTGTCGTCGTCGTTCGCCCGTCGGGCCTTCAGGATTTCCGCCACGAGCGGGCCGTTCTGCTTGGTCCCTGGCAGGCGCAGGACGTGCACGGCGACGCCGAGCGATAGCCCGAGTAGGGCCAGCGCGACGATCCACAAGTCATATCCCCCTCTGGTGCCGATGATGATGGCGGCGAGGGTTGCGTTGAACGGCCATTACGCCGAGTGCCCCGGCGTCGACGGACGCAGAGCGTGCCGCTTGGGCTTGCAACTGGCTCTCGGCCAGTGAGCAGAGCCGATCGGCGAGCCTCGGCGTGATCGGTTTGGTGGCCATGCCTCTTCCTCCGACGAGACCCCCAAAACGGGACATCTCCCGCGAGCCGGTGCGCCAAGCCCCGGGCCGCGTCCGCGCGGGTGGGTGGGGATCCCCGTCGCGGTACCGATCGGAGATCCAAAGTGATCTCCGATCGGTCAGCGGGGCGTCCTGCCCCGCTTCTGGGCGTAGTATGAGCCGGGACGCCGCGCCCAGCCGGCGATCGAGCCGCGCGAGGCGAGGATTGCGCATGGCCGGCAACCCGCGCCGCGCAGCTTGTGACCAACTCGTGATCTTTCTGTGAAGCCGGGGCTCTGACCGGCTCGGAGGGGTCGCGCGGCGACTATCTTGGCACTCGATGATGAGCGTCGCAGCCGGGCCGAGTCAGCTTCTCCGGGCGCGCCGGTGGCGCGTGCCCGCGTCCGCGCGCGTGTCTGCACCCCCCGCGCGCGTGGCCGCGCCCTCCCTCCTCCCTCCTCGCGTGTTCGCGCCCTCCCTCGCCTCGCTCGCGTTCGCGCCTCGCGTGCGGGTAACCGCCGCCCTGCTGGCTCTCGCCGCGACCGCGATCCTTCTCGCCGTGCATGTCCAGCCGGCGCGCGCGGTGATCCTGCCGGCGCAGACGATCGACGGGCCGAGCGAGGAAATCGTCGGGTTCGGGGGGGTGGCGATGGCGCCGGACGGGACGGGCGGGGTGGTGTATCTCAAGCGTGTGGAAGGAGTTCCGCACGTGTTCGTCTCGCGCTTCGTCGGCGGCCACTGGCTACCGCCGATCAGAGTCGACACCGAAGAGCCCTACGCGGCCAGCTGGCCGCGGATTGGGGCGGCCGAAGGGGGGAGCTGATCGTAACGTGGGCGAGCCAGTACGCGCTCGCGCCCGAAGGAAAGCCCCAGTACGAGATGCTGGGCGCGGAGCTCGGACCCGGCGGCGAACGCTTCGGGCAGGCGATCCTGGTCGACAAGGACATCCGTGACGCCACGGGCACCGACCCGGAACTGGCGGTCAGCTCCACCGGGTACGCCGACCTCGTCTACCGGGTCGTCGAACAGTCGCGCACAGGCGTGGTCGAGCTGCACTCCGGCGACGTGACCGAGTCCGTGCGTGTCGCCCACTTCGACGGCACGCGCTGGACCGATCTCGGCGCGATCAACCGCAATGCCGGGGTGGGGATGCGCCCGCCGACCGAGGCCAACGCGCCGCGCATCGCGATCGGGTCCACCGGCAACGGGGTTGTGGTCTGGCAGGAGCCCGAGCTGAACGGCGTGGCGCGGATCTGGGCCAGGCGCCTGTTCGGCGCGACGCTCGACTACACGATGCCGGTGAGCGCCTCGACCTACAACGGCGCGCCGATCTCCAGCGACGCCGAAGCCCCGAGCGTGGCGGTCGACTGGCTCGGGCAGGCCGACGTCGCCTACCGGCAGAGCGCCGGTCCGGGCTCGCCGCTGCCGGGGCCGCGGATCTTCCTGAACATCCTGCCCAGCGGCGAATCGACCAGCGGCGCCGAGTTCACGGGCGCGATCGTCGCCGACAACGAAGTGCCGGGAGGGCAGGCCGCTACGGTCGGCCAGCCCAGCATCGACTTGGACGAAAAGGAAGAACTGCGGATCCTGTACGACTGCGACGGCGCTCCGCGGGTGGTCGAGGGCAACGACCACGGGCTGACCCGGACGGTCTCTCTGGGCCCGCCGTTCGCTGGCGCGGAAACCGCGGCCGCAAGCGTGATGAACCCAGAAAAAGGCGGTGTCTCGGCGTGGCCGAGCGCCGACGCGCAGGGCGCGCCGGAGGTGGGGGTGCGCGAGGACTTCCCCACGGGCGCGGTGCAGACGGGCCTCGTCAGCGGTGGCGCGGGCGGCGAAGTCGCGGAACTGGCGGTCGGGCGCTCGGGTCTCGGCGACGGTCTGGTCGCCTGGCGCCAAGGCCCGCTCGGCGACGCCGCGATCGTCGCCTCCGCGGTTACAGCTCCCCGGCCGAACTGGTCCTGAGCGTGCCCAAGGGCTTGGTGAGGCCTGGCGACGCGGTGGTCAGCTGGGAACCGGCCGTCAGCGCGGACGGGCCGCTGCGCTACACGGTGGTGCTCGACGGCCGGCCCCAAGCTACGCCCGCTGTGGTGCGTCCGCAATGCGTCTGGATCCGCTGGGGCTGAGCTCGGGCGCCCATCGCGTGCAGCTGCTGGCGACCGACATCGACGGCCAGTCGACGCTGTCCAAGCCCTCGGTCATCCACGTCGACGGGACCGCGCCGATCGTCTCGATCGCGCGCGCGCAGGGTGGCCATGGCGTGAGCGTGCGCGTCCACGACCCCTACACCGGGATCGAGGTGCACGACGTCACGGTCAGCTTCGGCGATGGCCACCACGCGCGCGGGCGAAAGCGCTTCACGCATCGCTACGCCCGCGGCGGTGTCTACCGGGTGGTCGTGCACGTGCGCGACAAGCTCGGCAACACCGGCGTGGTGAGCAAGTGGGTGAGGGTGCGATGAGGGCGAGGCTGGCGTTGGTGTGCGTTTGCGTGGCGCTGCTGGCGCCGCGGCGCCGACCCGGGCCGACGTGTTCGGCCCGATCTCGCTCGTCTCCGAGGGCGCCGTCGGAGGCGGCGCGTTCGTGCAGCAGGCCGAATACGCGCACGACTCGGCGATCTCTGCCGACGGGCGCTACGTCGCCTTCGACGGCTCGATCGGCGGTGTCACCGGCGTCTGGCGCCGGGATCTGCAGACGGAAATGATCGAACAGGTGGCCGGCGGCGACGCGGCGATGCCCTCGATCAGCGAAAACGGGCAGTACGTGAGCTTTACGACCGACGAAGGCGCGAGCCTGCCGGAAATCACCCACGGGCTGCCGGACGCTGAACCCCACCGCGAAGCGGTCAACGTGTACCGGCGCGACATGGGCGTGCAGCCGGCCGCCACCGCCGACGAAGAAGCGCAGCGCCCCGCGGACGAACGGGCGTTTCGAGCCGCCTCTACGCCGAGCGGCTCTGAAGAACCGCTGCGCTACGCAGGTCCCGAAGGGCGCGCGCTCGCCGAAAGCGAAGGCTCCTACGCGGTCGGGCGCTCGGCGATGAGCGCGGATGGCAATGAGGTCGCCTTCGTCACAGCCGCCGCCTCCGACCTCGTCGCATATCCCGAAAAAGACGAAAAAGAAAAGACTCTCGGCGAGACGCCCGCGCCGCATACGCCCTCCGGGCAGGTGGCCGTGCACACGTTCGAAGCCACGCCCACGAGCGGCGCAAGCACGACCGAACTGGTCAGCCGTTGCAGCTTCGAATGCGAACGGGGCGCCGCCGAAGGGGCGGCCGAACCGGTGGTTGTCGGGGAAGCGGAATCAAAACCGCTCGGCGCCGTCGCGCTCGGGGCGGCTCGCTTCCCCCAGCACGGAGAAGAGGCGTCGTGGCCGGGCGCCTCGATCAGCGCCGACGGGACGACGGTCGCGTGGATGGGCGAAGACGTCGCCGAGCAGGCACCGACGCTCGCCGACGAAAACCTCGAAACGGTCTACGAGGAACCGCTGTGGCGCAGGCTGCCCGCGGCCGCCAACCAGACGCGCCGCGTGACCGGCGGCTCCGATCCCGAAGATCCCGCGTGTGCGGCGAGCGGGGACACCGCGCTCCCGCTGGAAAACGAGAACGGGAGCGATCCGTGTCAGGGCCCATTCGTGCGCGAACCGGCCGGCGGGATCGAGGGCAACGGCTTGATCAAAGGCCGGGTGTTCGACGACACCCCGCGCCTCAGCGCCAACGGCGAAGAGGTCGCCTTTGGCGCCAATGCCCGCCTGATCGCCGAGGGCGACGATTTCAATCGTAAGACCGAAGGCAACCCCACCGACCTGTTTGTCGCGAGCATGAAGCCGGGCCTCACCCGCATCGAAGCGCTCACTCCGCTGACCGAGGCTGGCTCGAGCGTAGCTCAATCCGAACCGGTCACGGACTTCGAAATCTCACCCGACGGCCAGCAGGTCGCGTTCAGCACCGTGCGCACGCTGTTCACGCTTGGCTGGCCGACGCTGATCAGCGCGCCGCTGCCGGAAATCGGGATCGGGGAGCTGTACAACGCCGACCTTGCCGACGGCACGATCACGCGGGTGACGCACGGCTTTGAGGGCGAAGGCGAACAGAGCCAGCAGCCGCACCCGGCGTCTTCCCAGAGCGGCGATCCGTACAAGGGATTAAGCGAAGCCCAGCAGTACGAACTTGGCGCGTTCACGCCCGACTTCTCCGGGACGGCGACGAGCTCGTGTTCACCTCCACCGCGGCCAACCTCGTCTATGGCGACGGCAATAGCCCGCCCGAGCCCATCCACTGCTGCCAGCCGGGCGACGGCAGCGACGTGTTCGCGGTGACTCGCATCCAGTTCGCGGACGAACCGGCCCCGCAGCAGATCTCGCCCGCGCCCGAGCCGCCGGATGCGCCGGCGTGGAGCCTCGGCGTGAGCGCGCGCTCGCGCCCCAACGGGAGCGTGCTGCTCTATGTGCAGGCTCCCGGCCCCGGCACGGTGCGCGCTGGGGCGCGCGGCTCGGTGCTCGTCCGTCCGGCCGGCGCGGCCCGCGCCGCACACCGCGCCTCGTCCTCGCATGCCCGATCGACATCGCAAGGAAGAGCAGGGCCAGGGGGACGAGGACCGCAGCCGCGAGACATGTCCCGGAGGCGGTGGCCACGCGCACGCTCGCGACCCGTTCGACCCCGGTAAAAGGGGCGGGGATGACGACGCTGACGCTGACGCTCGCTCCCCGGTACGCTGCGCTTGCGCGTACCCGCGGCGGCCTGTCGGCGACGGTGACTGTCACCTTCACCGCTCCGGGGCACACGACTCTGCGTGAGAGCATCCCAGTGACCTTCCTGCGCACGGTCGGCCGCTCGGGGAAAAAGAAGCAGGCCCACGCACGCAAGCGCGGCGGCTCGGCCAAGGCGCGAGCGCGCTCCTCGCAGGGGGGCGGACGTCCATGACCGCCCGGCGCTGGCTTGTGCTCGGCGGCTGCTCGCGCCGACGCTCGCGCTCGGGGGCGCGCTCGCGGCTCAGGACCGCACCCGCCGCCGCCGAAGAAGCCGCGACCTGGCGCCTGGAACAGCCCTCGCCGCCGCCGCCTCCACCGGGCGTGCCGGCTCCGCCGGCGGCGGTGGCGCTGGGCAAAGTCGGCGACATCGAGTTCTGGGAACCGCCCGGCGAAGCCCCTCAGGCCAATCGCGGGCTCTTGATCACCCACGGCAACGGCTACGCGGTGCCCGCCCGGCGTGTGGGCCTACGACGGCAGCGGCTGGCACGAGATCTCCAACGGCCTGCGGCGCGAGCGATGGGCGCATCGCGTGGGGCGGGCCGGGCGACTTCTGGACGGTCTCCGACCAGCGGCCGGGGCAGGCGCCGGTCGAGGGCGTGCAGCCGCCGCTGGCGGACCGCTCGCTGTGCCACTTCTCCGGCGGCGCGATCGTCGCGTCATACGCGCGCCTGGCCTTCGAACCGGACTCCTATGAGGAGATGTCGGGCGCAGTCTGCCTGCCCCCGCAGCCGCCCGCGACGAGCTCGCAGGACTGCTGGTTTGGCGGGGAAGCGCTCGCGCCGAACCGCTGGTCGGCTCGTTTCACCTGCACTGGAACGGCGGCACGCTCGAAGCGCAGCCATACACGGAACGCAGCGATCCGGTGGAGGAAATGCGCGCGCTCGAAAACGCGATCTTCGAGAGCGTCGCCTACAGCAACGACGACGCTCAGCAACGAACCGGCGACGACTTCGCGGCCGCCTGTGCTGCACTTCGCCGAAGCGGAAACTACGATGGCGCCGCTCGGCGAAGAGCTGCCGCTCTACAGCGGTGTCGAGCAACCCACCGAAGCGTTCGAATACCTGCGCCTGGGCTCGAGCCGAAGGCGTGCTGTGGGCGGCGGCCGGCAACCATCCCGAGCAACCGGGCGTGCCCGAAGACGAGGAAGGGCAGGTGAGCGTGCTGCGCCGCGTCGACGGCGTCTGGACACAGGTGTTCGGGTTCGGCGAAGCCGGCGGGTCGGCCCACCCGCTGCCGAAGCTGTTCGAAAGCGGGCTGCTGGAAAGCGAACAGGAAGAAGAGAACTGCTCTGTCCGGCCGGGTCGCGCTCGCACTGCGGCCATGCCGCCGAAGCGGAAGTGCGGGCGATCGCGCCCGAACCGGGCAGCGAAGACGCCTGGCTCGCGCTCGCGCCGCACCTCGACGGCGAACACGAAGGCCACCGCCACGGCCGTGCTCGTCCACATCTCCGCGCACGGCGAAGTGCTGGGCGTGCAGACGCTGCCGAGCAAGGCCGAACGGGAACTGCCCGAGCGACGCCGCGGGCGCCGTCGCGCGGCTCGTGTGCCCCGCGCGCGAAGACTGCTGGATGGCGAACTCCAACGGCTGGCTGTATCACCTCGCCCGCGAAGGCGAACGCACGCTCCCGCGCGGCGAACTGCCGGGCTTCCCTGAAGGGAAGGTGATCGGCGAAGCGAACGCCCGCCCGACGAAGGGATCCCGCAGGAAGTCCGCGACGCGCCGCCGGCCGACACCTCGGGGCTGCAGGAAGAACCCCCCGACTACGGCGGCACGTTCGCCGAAGCAGAAAGCCGCGCCCGCGATCGAATCCACGGTGCTGGCGCCGCTGCTCACCGACCTGCGCAGCCGCCTGATCCACAGGACCACGCTCGAACTGCGCTTCCATCTCGCGGTGAAGGCGCAGGTGCGCCTGACTCGCCAAGCGCCGCAAGAAGGTGGTCGCGAAGACCCCGATGCGCACATTCGCAGGCGGGCAACCGCAAGCTGCTGCTGCGCCTGAACCGCCGCCGAGTGGCCGACGAAGCTCTCCCTGCAGACGCACGCGCTCGCCCCGCTGCCGAGCACCACGGTCAAGGAAACGGTGGGTGGGCCCGAACACGGCGGCGGCGGCGCCAATACCGAGACCACCGGCCTGACGGTGTTGCCGCAGGTTCCCACGTTCGCCGGACTTGGAACGCTGCCTTGAGGAGAGACAGCGCGGGCGCCCAGCCGCAGCACGCGCGGCGCCCCCGGCGCTCGCTGGCGCTGGCGGCGGCGATCGCGGCCGCGCTCCGCTCGGCGCTCGGGCTCGGGCTCCGCACGCCGAGCGTCGCCGCCGAAGTCGAGCGCGCCGGAACTGCTGCCCTCCACCGATTTCGCGGTCCCCGCCGAACAGGTCGTCATGCTCGGGGCGAGCGCCTCCGAACCCGGGGCGCCGGACGGCGCGACCTGGGGCCTCGGCGAACTGGCGGCAAACGACCCCAAAGCTTGTCCGCTACACCGCGCCCTCAGCGGGCGAAGAAGGCGGGTGGGCAGCCCGGCCCGGAACTGCCCGACGGCTTTCAACCCGACCATCCCAGCAGCCAACCCAGCCCGTTCGAGGGACAGATCACGCCGGAAGGCTACGGCGTGCTCGTCGGCACGATCCCAACGAAGAACGCCAGGTGGTGTTGGTGCGCAAGCCCGGGACCGGGGAAGCATTCCAAGAAACGTCTCCTGTGCCCGTCGAAAGCGAAGCCGAAGCAAAGGAAAAGGAAGGCAAAGAAGGGGGAGGGGAGAAGCGGGCAAGGAAGGGGAAGGCAAGGCGGGGGAAAAGGAAGGGGCGGGAAAGGCAGGTGAAGAACCGCTCCTGCGGCAGGGCCAGACGCTGTTCGGCGCCGGCCGCGCGCCGATGATCGCGCCGCTCGCCGAAAGCGACGGCTCCGCGGGGGCCCTGGTGGCGCCGACCAATCCATCAGAAGGCGTGGCCGAAGCCGTGCTGCACTGGGACGGCAAGCGCTGGGCGTGCGAGCCGATCGAAATCCCGGAAGAAAGCGCCGAAAGAATTCGACGTGCTCGCGATCGCGGCGAGCGGTCCGGAAAACGCGTGGCTGCTGGCGCGCCTGTCGGAAAGCGGCTATGGCAAAGGCGCGGTCGCGCTGTTTCGCCGGGTCGAGGAAGCGAGGTGGGGAAACGTGCAGCGAAAAGGCAGGCGACGGCTACAGCTGGCAGCCGGTCGAAGTGGAAGCGGGCCCCGGCGAGCTGACAGCTTCCAGCTGAGCGTGCCCGGTGAGCGGAGGCGGGCCGGCGGCAGGCGAGCCGTTCGGCGTGCCCGGCGCCGAAGACTCGCAGATCACCGTCGAGTCCCAGCTCTTGACCGTGACCAGCGAAGGCGTGTGGGTTGACGGCGAGCGCACCGACGTCGCACGCCAGCAGCCCTTACACGACATGTACCTGCGCCCGGAGGGGACCCCACGTGAACAAGGGGCGCGATCGAGCGCAGCTGGTGCAAAGCGCCGGCCGGGACGCCCGCGTGCGAGGGAACGCTGCCCCAGGAACCGCCGCTGCAGTACGGGCGCAGCATCGCCTGGCGCCGCCGGCCCCGGGCCGTACGGGCAGCGCGTCATCACCGGCCTGTCCGAAGGGGTCACGCTGCGCCTGCAGGGCGAAGACTTCCAGCGTGTGCTCTCGATCGGTGGCGAGAGTCCCGCCGCAGCGGTGCCCGGACAGCTCTACGGCGCAGCGTTCGGCTCGCCGAACGAAGGCTGGCTCGGCTTTCAGCGCGCCGGTGCACCTGACGAACGCCGCCGAACCGTACAGCCTCGAACTACTGGCCGGTCGCCACGCGCCATCCGCTGGTCGCGATCGCGCCCGAGCCCGGCGCGCCCGTGGCGGCGCGCAGGAGCGAAGCGATCGCCGTCGGCGAGAGCGGCGGCGTCGCCCGTTACAAGCCGGGCCAGGGTGGCTGCCCGAAAGCCTGTTCGGACCCGGCGAGCGGATCGAAAACCGTTATCTGCGCGCTGTCGTCTGGCCGCGGGCGAACCGCATCTACGCCGTCGGCGAAGAAGGGGCAATGTGGCTGTGGCGCGGCGAAACGGGACTGTGGGAACCAGATCCGGCGACGCCGATCAACTTCCGCGCCAACCTCTACGGGATCGCCTTCGACCCCGAAAACCCGGCGCGCGGCTACGCCGTCGGCGACCAGGCGGTCGGCCGCGGTGGTGTGATCCTGCGCTACGGCAAGACCTGGACCGAAGAAACGCAGCCTCCCCGAAGAAGTGAAGAACGCCCAGTTCACCGGAGTCGCGTTCGCCGGCTCGGAAGCGCTGGTCGCCTACAACTATCAGCCCAGCCCGACGAAAACCGCTTCGCCGGTGGTCTGCTCGTCAACGACGGCGACGGCTGGAGTGTCGATCAGGAAGAGCAGCAGGTCACCGGCTCTGCCCAGGTCGAGGCGCTCGCCGGCGCTGCCCGACGGCGGCGTCGCGGTGCTCGCCGTCCACGAAGGCGACGCGCGACTGTACGAGCGGGAATCGGCCGGCGCCCCGTGGCGCGAAGCGGCCACTCCGCTGCCGAGCGGCGTGTCCGGGTCGCTGGCGCTCTACCGCCAGAACGGGGCGCTGCGTGCGCTGCTCTCCACCGGGGGGGCGGCCTTGACGGCGAGCGCCGTCGGGGTCGAACCGCCGCCTGGCTTCCCGCCCTATGAAGAACCCGGCGCGACGCTGGCCAGCGGCGGCGGGAGCGCGGGCGAGGTGCTGCGCCAGACGGCGAGCGGCTGGCGAGATGAACGCCACAGCTTCGACCCCGTAGAAGAGAACGAAAAAAGCTATGCGGCCTTCGACCAACCCTACCGCCCCGACGGCATGATCGCGGCGCTCGTCTCGCCCACCGGCGCCGAAGCATGGTTCGTCGGCGGGGACACCAGCGAAGAAGAAGGCCTGCAGACGGCCGTCGTCGCGCGCTATCCGGCCAATGAACGGTCGCCCAACGAAAGGAGCGCGCCGGTGGCAGTTCAGCCCGAAGCGCCCGGCCCGGCGGACGGGGGCGGTCACCACGCTGGCCTTCGGCGGCAACGCGGGCTGCGAAGACCCATGCGTGGATCGGGTGCGGACCCGAAGGATCGGGCCCGAGGTGTGGCTCGCCAAGGCGGCCTCGCTGGCCAAGCAGGCGCCGGTGCCGCGGCGTTCTTCTACACCGGACCGCTCGTGCACTACTCCTCCTACGAGGGGCGGGTGACCCCACGCCCGCCCTACGGCGAAGAATACGAACGCTACGCGGACATTTTCTCCAGCGGCCTGCCCTGGCCCGCCTACGCGGGCAGCTCGCAGGGGGAAGGCGAAGGCGAAGCCGCGCTCGCGGGGGCCTTCGCTGGCCTGGCCTCCCCTCTTGGCGCCACCCCCACGAGCGGCTTCGAACCCGCTGACTCCGCGCCGTCGCGCTCCGAACGGGAAGCCTGCGGCTGCGCCGACGGCTATTACGCCGTGCAGAATGCCCACGTGATGGTGGTCGTGCTCGACGATGCCGGCGCGGGCGGCGTGGACGCCGCCCAGCGCTCCTGGCTCGAGCAGGAGCTTCAGTATGCGGGCACGGTCGGTAAGCCGGCGATCGTCGTCGGCGAAGCCGACCTCGGCGCCCAGCTCGCGCCGGGCAAACGCGAAGCGGCGGCCGAAGTGCTGTTCTCGGCGCTGGTCGGGCGCAATCCCGACGACCAGGACCCTGGGGGCTATGCCGCCTCCGCTTACTTCTACGACGCGCGGGAAGAAAACGTCTCGAAGACGATCTCCTTCGCCGGCGCGAGCCTGCGCGCGTTCGGATCGGGAACGCTCGGCTACGAGTACCCAAACAATGAAGCCACCGCCGAATTCCACGGCGCCAAGGGCATCCTGTTCGGCGAAGTGCTCTGGAGCGAGACCGGGCGGGCGATCGCGCGCCCGTGCGGGCAAGGCTGATCCCGCTGATCGGGGAACTGGCGATGGAACCAGAGAGCGGGACGCTTCTGCGCCGCAGCCACGTGTCGCTGTTCCGGGGGCTCGCGCGCCGGCCGCCGGCTGGTTGCAGGGGCGTGAGCGAAAAGCAGGGCTTCTGCGACGAAGGCCAGTACATACCGATCCCCTCGCTCTGCGCCGGTGTCTCATGCGGGGAAGCCGCTGCTGCCCGAATACGAATTCCGCTCGTCGGAACCCGCTGTCGGGGGATTCGTCAAGATCAACCAGGCCGCCGGCGGTCCCGAAAAGCTCGAGGCCGAAAAAGGCGAACCGGCGACGTTCGTGCTCTTGAACGGCAAGGGCGAACCGGTCGCCGATGGGCACGAAGAAAACGGCGAACAGGTCGGCGCCACCTCGGGGCTGTTCTGCGCGTACAACGCGGGCGAGACGAACGTCACGATCGTCGCCGGCGGGCACTCCTACACCCTGCCCGTCACGGTCCAGGCCGGCAGCGTGCGCGAGCCGTGCGGCACGGTCCCGCTCAGGCATCTGACCTCCGCGGCGCGGTCGCGGCGCCCCCCGCGCCTCCCCGCCCGCGCCCGCGCCGGCGCCAGCCGGGCCCGCCCCCGCGAGCGCCCCGCCGGTCGTGCCCGTTCCACCCGCCGCCGCCGGTCGTGGCGCCCGCTCCCCCGGCGCGCCCCGCGCCGCCGACGCGCTCCGGCGCCGTTCTTCCTGGCGCCCGCGCCTGTCGCGCCGCTGCTCGCGTTCGTGCCGCCGCCCGTGCCCACGCCCGCGCGCCCGACACCTCCGAGTGGCACCTCGGCGGTCACCTCGCCGGTCGAGATGGCCGAACGCGAAGAGGAGGAGGAGGAGGCGACCGAGTCGGTCTCCAACCAGGCGCTCGCCTACCGTGCCCCCGAACACGAGCCATCGCCCGTCTACATCCTCGGGGTCGTGCTCCTCGCCGCGTTCGCGGGAGCGTCGCTGCGCGGGCGCCCGCGTCGTGGCCGGCGAGACGTTCGAGTGGCGCCGGCGACGCTCACGGCGAGCCGGGGGCAGCGGCGGATGTCGAGGCGCGGCGACTTGAGCTGAGGGCGGTCGCGAGCTCGTTTGCCTCGACGCGTACCGCGTGTGGCAGTGTGATCGTGATGTGTCCGTCGTGTTCGAGTATGCGCCGGGCGTTGATGATTGTGATGCCGATCACCTGGCCGTTCTCGTCGTAGCGGATGCCATGGCCCTCGGGTGTGAGCGCCCCGTCGGAGGCGTGTGTGGTGCCTCCACGGAGTAGGTAGAGCACGTCACCGTTGACGTCGTAGTCGCCGTGGTCGAAGACGAGATTGTCGATTTTGACGTTCATTGTGTCCATCCCTTGGGCGAGCGACCGTGTTGGTAGCCGAGTGCAGTCACGACCCGTCCTGGGATTGTCTCTGAGGATACAACCACCATCAGCCACACGCTTGGCCCGGTGTTCTGCTTGAAGAATCGTTCACGGTCGGGCCAGGGATCGTTTTCCCGATGGTCTGGTGAGGCGACTGTGTCGAGAATGTCCTGCATGTGAGGCTCGAGCTCGCCGTGTGCCCGCAGGATGTGCTGGCGCCAAGTGTCCTCGAAGAGGACAACGCGGGTACCGTCGGGTGTGGTGGTCTCGGTCAAGACGCGTCGCGGACCGGTGCTCGGCTGATCAGCAGAGTTCGGCATAGCCAATCGGCGCTGCCACGTCGCGTCTTGTAGACTGGGGTGCAGACACGAACACATGTTCCCCGACGCCCCGGACGGCATCGGTCTTCCCGGGCGTGTTTGGGCCGCGTCCACGCGGCTTGCTGGATCTCAGGGCCGTGGGGGCGGAGGCGCTGGTGAGCCGCGGCGCACCTCGTGGTGAGGTGTCGAGATCGGCCGATTCACTGGCCGTTCACGGATTGGCAACATGCTCGCCTGCTGCAGTGGGCAACCTACTGCCCGTATGCGCTCCGTCGCCTCCCGAACGCATTTGCACGTCGCGCTGGCGCTCCTGCTTGCGCTGGTCGCGTTTGCCTGCGCAGCGTCGTCGGCTGGCGCCGAACCGTGGGGCGAGCCGCCAAATTCGAACCGACGCGGCTCAAGGAAGATGCCCAGCGACTGAACGCTGTGACGGTGGTGGCGGTGCCCAAATTCGCCGCCGGTCCGAACGGCTCTTACTACGTGCTCATGGAAAGTGAAATCGTCGGAAAATTTGTGCTGCAGCGCTTCCACGAAAACGAACTGCAGGCTTCGACGGAAATCGAACCGCCGCCCGCGCCTGGCAAAGAAGAAGAACAAGAACCGTCAGAAGGGGTGAACGTCGCGCTCACCGTTGACCCCAACCCCAACGGGGACCCCAGTCGTGAACGTGCCTACGTTCTGTTCGTGTACGAGCGTCGTGGGCCGAACAAAAGCGAAGAAGGAAATGGAGAGTACCCGCTTGACAGCGAAATGCAGGCGGCGGGCTCGCTGTACGCGTTCGAATACGACAGCGCCAGCAAACAGCTGATCAGCGCCAAAACGGAAAAAAAGAAAGAGGGAAAGACGGAAGTAGAAGTTCCCGCGCCGGCGCTTGATCGTCAAGAAATACATAGCGAATCCGAAGAAAAACACCCGACGGCAAAAGAAAGAACAGAAGGCAAGCGCCCGCCTCCGCTTGAATCGGACGAACGTCCTCTGCTCGACCCGCGCGGCATGGCTGTTGACCCCGCCACGGGAGATCTTGCCATCTCGGGCAACGAGGACGAAGCGCTGATGGAAAACATAGAGGGGGAGCCGGAAGAAGTGGCGGGGGAAGCAAAAGAAGAAAAACAGTGCCGCGCGGCGGTGCAGTTCGTGAGTGTGAAGACGACTGGATCTGGGCCGATGGGGCTTCTCGCTCGGCGCGCGCTATGTTGACCAAGCGGGCACGGTCCTGTTCGGTCAGGCAGGCTGCGGTGAAGCGGAATCGAGCGAAGAAAGTGGCGTTGACCAGGCGCCGGCCTCGCCCGTGTTCACGCCCGATGGGACCGTGCTCGGTTATGGCGAAGATGCGGGACTATATGAAGAACTAGAAGTAGCGCCGGAATCCGAAGGCGTCATCTGGCAGCTCACGCCCAAGGGGGCGGACGAACACGCCCCGGGCGTAGTCGCGATGACGCCTAAAGAGCTGTTCCTGACCGGGTCGATGCCGTCGCTCGACCCCAACGTCGGCCAGGAACAGCCGGCCTCGGTGATGTCGCTCGTGCCCGCAAGCGACGGCGAAGCTACAATCTATCTGCGCGGCGACTATGTGCTCAAAGGAGAACCGGAACCCGCTCCGGCGGTGCTCCACTACAGCGACCCGTCCGGGAATGCCCCTACGATCAGCGGGGTCGGCTGGACCGCCGGCGGCGGCGAAACCGAAGACCTTGGAGCCGGGCCCTGCAACCTGCATGCCGCCTATGACGAACCGGTCATGCTGGCAGGGTTGAGCGGGTCCAAGCCCGGTTTCATCGCTCTCACCTTCTACCGGGAAAAAGAACACGGAACGGAAGTTCGCCGCGCGGAAGTCGTCGAGTTCGGGGAAGGCGGCAGCACCAACGGTTGCCCGACGGTTCCCGTGACGAAGCCCACGCAGAGCTACCAGGGCGAGTCCACGAACGAAGTCAAAGCTGGTACCGAACTGAAGATCACCTCGGTGCTGGGCACGGAAGTCCAGCCGGCGGCGGGCGCCAAGAGCGTCACCTGGAAGGTGACGGGCCCGGAAACGTTTGAAGAACCCGTCTCCTACGGTGGCGAAAAACAGCTCCCGTACGTCTTGACGCTCGACCACACCTTCAACAAGGCCGGAACGTATGAAATCACCGACGTCGTTACCACCGACGACCTCGCCGACGAGATCGCGCAGCCCGAAGAAGGCGGCAAACCGGTCGCCGACAAGCTGACCGTCACGTCGGGCAAGCTAACCATCACACCCAAGACCCCCGAACCCCTCGAAATCACGGCTCACGAACAGGAAGCCACGCTGAAGGCAGTTGCCGAAGTGCCCGGGGAAGCGAAGCTGCACATCAAGAAGGTCGTGTGGAACTTCGGCGATGGCACAAAAATGGAATCGGGTTCACAGGAACCTGCCAGTCCGGCGACGCTCGAAGCCAAGCACACCTTTAACCGCTGCGGCTCGTCCAAAGTGACTACCTGCAAAGTCCAGGTGACGGTCGAAGCGGAAGTGGGTGGGCATATCGAACGACTTGCCGAAAAGTCAGCGGGCGAAATCAAAGTCAAGGAGAACAAAGCCGAAGAAGAAGCCGAAACGCCGCCGACGGAAACCACGCCTACGACCACGACGCCTACGACCACCACCTCTACGAGCACGACACCTACGACCACCACCCCGACGGAAACCACGCCGAAAGGCGGCGTCGCGGCCTACATAGCGTCGTTCAGCGGGTCCTCGCTGTCGGTGAGCACGAGCGGCGCGACGTCAGTCAAGATCACCTGCCCAAGCGGCGGCTCGTGCGGAGGTACGCTGACGCTGCAGACGCTGAACGCCGTTGCCGCCTCAGGCAAGAGGCACGCGAAGAAGAAGATCCTCGCGCTCGGTTCAGGCTCCTTCTCGCTCACCGGCGGGAGCAAGTCCGTCACCCTGCATCTGCTCTGCGGGGCTGGCTCTCTTGCGCCACTCCCATGGCTCGCTGCGGGCCAAGCTTACGATCCTTTCACGCGGGACCGGTGGTCAGCAGAACAACACGACGACGCACGTCGTCATGCTGCGCTTGGCTGCCACAAAGGCGCACAAGAAGTTCAAACACTGAATTTTACGAGCTGTGGGGGCGCGTTCCCAGAACGCGCGTGCGAACAATACGCCAAGGCTATGTTAAGGCGTTGTCAACATCTTGTTTCGTGCATGTTAACCTACATGCGGCCACAGGATCGTAACATCGCTCACCACAGGATCGTAACGTCGCCCTCTGCTCCCACTGCGACACTCCATGGTCAGCGGGGCCAGATGTGCTCCGCGCTCGCGGATAGGACATCCGCGCTGAAATGAACCCCAAACAGGAGGAACACTCAATGAGGTTTGTCTCCCTACGGCGCGCCGTGCCGGCGTGTGTCGCAGCAGCGGCCACGCTCGCGTTCGGTGTCCCCGGCGTCGCAAGCGCTGCGACTCCGAAACCAGATGTGCTGCAACAGTGCTCTGGCGCGCAGAGCATCCAAGGTGAGGGCTCGACGTTCCAAGCCCCGGCCGAGTTCTACTGGACCGGCGTGGACAGCTACAAAGGCAACGAACTGCTCGAAAGCGGCTTCAACCACAAAGTCGCCGCCAAACCATTCAAGTACGCGTGCGCCGGCCAGGCGGGACAGGGCAGCCTAGAAGAACCAAAAGTCGACTTTAACCAGGAAGAAGAATTCGACCGTGGAAGCGGCAGCTGCCTCAAAACCTGGGGCGCCGGGATCAACAACGAATTCCACAAGGAAATCAAGAACGGGAAGGGCAACGGGGAATTCTACCCGCGCGTGAACAGGTACCCGTTCTGCGGCACCGACGAAGCGCCCAGCGAAGCCGTCAAGAAGGAATTCGAACAGTCGCACTTCATGGCTTCGGGTGGCGAAGGCGAATATGAAGGTCAGAAAGGCGCGGCGATCGAGTCGATCCCGATCGCTCAGGGCGCCGTTGCGATCATCGTGCACCTGCCGAGCAACTGCGCCGCCAAAGGCGTGATCTTCAACACAAAAGGCAAAGAAGAAAAACTGGGCCGTCTCGCGCTCGAACGAACGACCGTCGAGGAACTCTACAAAGGCGGGATCAGGACCTGGAAGCAGGTGCTGGCGGCGCAGAGCAATGACTCGATGACGTGCACCGGCGGCGCCGAAGGCATCAAGTACATTGAAGGCGGAGTAGAAAAGGAACTGACAGGAACAGAGAAGGCGACGGGCCTCGAGGAAGAAGAGGAGATCATCCGTCCGGTTGTGCGCAATGACAAATCGGGCACGACGCACATCTTCAAGTCGTTCCTCGAGCAGGTGAGCAGCACAGAACCGCAGGAAAACCACCAAAAACTCCCGATGGAAGAATTCGAAAAAGTCTACTCCGAAAAACCATGCAGCAGTGGGACGCATGCTGCCGGCGAAGTCAAGGAATGGGTGCAGGTCGCCGAAGGCTGCGAAAACCAGCGCTGGCCGGAAGCGGCGCATGTGCTGCGGCCGGAAGAAACGGGCAACCCCGGCGTGGTGAACACTGTCAACAACACGCAGAGCACGGTCGGTTACGCCGACCTCGCGGTCGCTCAGGAACTGGGGCACTTCACCCCACCGTATGGTGGCGAAGAGAAAAAAGGTGAACAGCACAAAGAGTTCTGGGCACCTGTGCAGGCCTCGGAACCAGGAGCGCTAAAAACGGAGTACGCCGATCCCTCGTCCCAGTATGACAAGGAAAAAGAAGGCGACTCCAGCTGTAAAGGCAGCAAGTACATCCCTGCTCTCGGCAGCACGGAAAAAGTTCCGCCAGCAAGCACGAGGCTCGACTGGTCGAAGGTGAAAGCGTATGACATCTCCACTACGTACCCGATCTGTGGACTCACCTACGTCCTGGCCGCGCGTCAGTACTGGTACTTCCTCGAGCCCTACTTTGCCTTTGAAGGTGGGAAAACGCTCGCGCAGGAAGAAGAAGAATCGAAGAAGATCGCCACAACCGTTCACAACTACGTGCAGTGGGTAGTCGAGGGCGGCGGCGGCGGCAAGGCGATCGCCAACCACGACTACGAAAAACTCACCTCCGAACTCGACAAAAAAGCCCTGCTCGGAGCGGAGGAAATCGGCAGCAAGATCGGCTGATCCGATCTCGCCGAGTGCCGGTCAGGCGATCGCTGACGCGATCGCCTGACTGGAGCAAGGATGCGGCAGTACCCGACCGGGCCGCCCCAAGGATGGGGCGGCCCGGCCCGTTTTAAAGACCGAGACATAGGCGCGCAGCTCCTCGGCGGTTTGCCTTGGAACGACGCCGTATCAAAAGACGGGAAGGTCGCCCGCGCACCGCTGCGCCAGATGGGCTACCCGCGTGCTCCCTTGCAAAAACCTATCCCTTTTCGCCAGAGGATACGCGAAAAACCATAGTAATTCGCTTCATAACCGCGTGAACAACTCCCAGCTCAGGCGCCTTTTGACCGAGCGCAGCCCATGGCGGGCACGGACGGGGTGGGAGGCCGAGGACCCGGACCTGCAGGCGGCGAGACGGCTGCCGCTTCACTACGAGCCCGAGCCGCTCGCGGACATCCACGCGCCGGGGCTGTACGTCCTGCGGGGCCCACGCCGCGTGGGCAAGAGCCTGGAGCTCAAGCGCACCGTCGCACGGCTCCTGGCCCGGGGCGTGGAGGCGAAGACCGTCTTCTACTGCTCCTGCGACGGGCTCACAAAACAGGACCTGCGGCGCCTGGTGGCCCAGGGACACAGCGTCACCCGCACCCTCCCGGCCCACGCCACTGGCTGCTCGACGAGGTGACAGCGGTGCGGGGCTGGTCTGAGGGCGATCAAGGAGCTGCGCGATCAGGACACGACCTTCCGTGAGGCCTGCGTCGTCTTGACGGGATCCTCCGCACGCGATCTGGAGCAGGCTCGCAAGGACCTGGCCGACCGCCGCGGAGGCATCGCCGACTCCGACAGGCTGCTGCTGCCGATGGGCTTCCGCGCGTTCTGCCGGGCGCTGGGCGGCCTGGATGAGTTGCCGTCGGAGATCATCCGCCCCAAGGACCTCCTGACCTCTCAAGCCGAACGGGCGATATCGGCGCTGGAGCCGTGGAGCGACGCGCTGGCGGACGCGTGGGAGCTGTTCCTGGACGTCGGCGGCTTCCCGCGCGCCGTCGGCGAGCACGTGGGCGCCGGAGCGGTGAGCGACGGGTTCGTCCAGGGCCTGTGGGACGTTGTGCTCAGCGACGCCATCCGTGCGGCGCCGCTGTCCGAAGCCGACGTGCTGGGACACTGAGCACACCCAATCGCGGTGGCTCGCGCGGACGCATCGTTCATGAATGCCCACTGTAAAGCAATTCACAGTGAAGGAATCAATTCACAAAATGGTAGTGAAAATTCCGGCAAGTCGAAGCTCGACCCCCTGGGCTCGGCCGGCGCCCGCGACGCGCGTGCCAGGATCCGGCTTGTGCGTAGTTTGTGCGCCCCGTGGCTTGTGCACCCCTTGACAAGCGCAGAGGGCGCGTTATAGTCCCACCACGCTGATGACACTTGCAACTTGAGTGCGATCACGGAATCTCGACATCTGTTCGAGATGGGTGCGGGACCATAAGGGCATGAGTGGCGGTAGCGGCGACTAGCAAGGAGGCATTGGGCGCTATGGGTGTGGAGACGGAGAGCGGGACTCAGGTGGGCGTTTCATGGAGCCCGCCGCTGCATGGGAGCTCCGCCCGGTATGAGGGTTCGCTCGGCGCCCGGCGCACGGGGGTTGGGCGCCGGGCCGCCCGCGGGAGCGCCGAGGCCCGCGGACCGGCGGCGTGCATGCGCCGCGACGCGCTGTTTCGCCGCTCGCTGCTCGTGGCGGACGTCATCGCGATCGTGGCGGCGCTGGTGCTGACGACCGCGCTGTCCTCGCGGCGGGTGCCGCTGCAGCTGACGTGGGAGAGCCTGGTCGGCGTGGCGCTGCTGCTCGTCGGGGCCAAGCTCTTGGGGCTGTACGACCGCGACGAGACGCTGTTGCGCAAGACAACGCTCGATGAGGCGCCCAGGCTGTTCCAGCTGGCCACACTGTGCACGCTGGTCGTGTGGCTGGGCGGGCAGCTGGTCCTCGCCGGCACGCTCGACCGCCGCGAGGCACTCTTTTTGTGGCTGGCGCTGGGCTGCCTTTTGATCCTCGCGCGTGTCGCGGCGCGGTCTTTCGCGCTGCGCGCGAGCCCGGCCGAGCGCTGCCTTTTGATCGGCGACGAACGCTCGGCCGAGATGGTCAGCTCCAAGCTGATCGGCGCCCATGGCGGGATCAAGGCCGAGGTGGTCGCCCAGCTCGATCTCGACCAGGCCGCCCCGTGGTCGACGGACAGCTTCTCGGCGCGAAGGCTCGCGGAGATCGGCGACCTGGCCAGGACGCTCGACGTGCACCGCGCGATCGTCGCGCCCGGCTGGGGGGCGGAGATGGAAGCGGGCGAGACGCTCAACCTCGTGCGTACCCTGAAGGCGGTGGGAGTGCGGGTGAGCGTGCTGCCGCGCCTGCTGGAGGTGGTGGGATCCTCGGTCGAGTTCGACGACCTGCATGGGATGACTGTGATGGGGGTCAGGCGCTTTGAACTCACGCGCTCCTCGGCGGCGTTCAAGCGGGCGTTCGATCTACTGGGTGCCTGCATCGGGCTGCTGGCGGTCGCCCCGCTGATGATCGCCTTCGCGATCGCGATCAAGCTCGACAGCCGCGGCCCCGTGTTCTTCCGCCAGTCGCGCGTGGGCCGGCACGGAAAGCGCTTTCAGATGCTCAAGTTCCGCACGATGGCCGCCGACGCCGAGGAGCGCAAGGACTCCCTGCGCTACCGCAACGAGGCGCACGAGGGGCTCTTCAAGATCGCCGACGACCCGCGCGTAACCCGCGTCGGCAGATTTCTGCGCCGCAGCTCCCTGGACGAGCTGCCCCAGCTGATGAACATCCTCCTGGGCGAGATGAGCCTGGTCGGGCCCCGCCCGCTGGTGATCGACGAGGACCGGCGCATCGAGGGCTGGCACCGCCGGCGCCTGGAGCTGACCCCCGGGATGACCGGCCCCTGGCAGATCCTCGGGCCTGTGCGCGTGCCGCTGAAGGAGATGGTGGCGATCGACTACCTCTACATCGCCAACTGGTCGCTGTGGAGCGACGTCAAGATCCTGCTGCGGACCGTGTCACACGTGGTCAGGCTGCGGGGGATGTGAAGCACCTCTGGACTCAACGGCAAGCGTTCCAACATAGCCGGGTCCAAGCGGCAGGTCGATCACCTCAAATCGCCCTGCTCGTCCACCGTGTTCATCGCCGAGGATCTCGACGATGCGAGCGGCTCCCCTTACCGGCTGCGTCTGCTTGAGCAGGGGAACAAGACCGCAACCGGTCGCCTTGGCGAGTGCCTCCAGACGTGTCCAATGGCGTAGGAACATGGCGTCGCGATGCTCTGGCGCGATCTCGCGCAGCGCGGTGGCGCTGGATGAGTCAAAGGCCCTCTCGGCGATCTGAAGCGCCTCGGGGATGGGTCGTATGCGCTCGACGTTGACGCCGACCTCAGACGTGGCTGAGATGGCCACGAGGGCGAGCTCGCCGCTGTGGGTGAGGCTGAACCAGACGGAATCACTACGGCTGCTCGCCAGGCGTGGCTTGCCGTATGGACCATGGTCGAAGCGCAGCTCTCGCGGCGCCACACCGACGAACTCTCCGAGCGCCGTGCGCAGCAGCACACGTCCCCCGATGAATCGCCGCCGGGCCGGCTCTGACTGCAAGCCGGCCGAGCGTGCCGTCTCCCCAGGGTCCAGCAGGTCCTCCAGGCGCGCCGGTTGCATCGAGGCGACGGGAGCCACATGGATCTGCACCGCGTGATGAACGACAAGCGCTGTGGACCGGTAGGTCACCTTGTGAGGGGGGTGTCCATCGCCTCGATGCCGGCGGCCAGGCCGGCGACGGTGAAGGTCTCGAAGAGGGACGCGAGCGGCACCTCGGCGCCGAGCTCGCGCTCCACCTCGACGAGCATGCGCACGGCGAGCAGCGAGTGACCGCCGAGCTCGAAGAAGTCGTCGTGGACGCCGACGTGGTCCACGCCCAAAAGGCGCGACCAGATGACCGCGATCTGTCCCTCGAGGGTGGTACGCGGAGTGGCGGAGCTGGTGGGGCCATAGTCGTCGGCCGGCCGCGGCGCCGGGAGGGCGTTGCGGTCGAGCTTGCCGCTGGCCGAGAGCGGGAGGGAGTCCAGCGTGACGAAGATCGACGGAACCATGTGCTCCGGCAACGTGTCTCTGAGCCGGTGGCGCAGCTCGGACGGGCTCGGCGTGTCCCCCTCCGGCACCACATAGGCGATGAGGCGCGTGTCCCCCGGCGCCTGCTCTCGGGCGAGGACCACGGCCGCGGCGACATCGGGTAAAGCGGCCAGCGCCGCCTCGATCTCGCCGAGCTCGACGCGAAAACCGCGGATCTTGATCTGATGGTCGAGGCGGCCGAGGTGCTCGATGCGACCGTCGGGCAGGTGGCGCGCCAGGTCTCCCGTCAGATACATGCGCCCCCCCGCCACGAACGGGTCGGGGAGGAATCGCTCGGCCGTCAGGTCGGGGCGGTTCAGATAGCCCAGCGCTACGCCCTCGCCACCGATGGCGATCTCTCCGGTGACCCCCACTCCGACCGGCTGGCGACCGCGGTCCAGGATGTAGATGCGCGTGTTGGCGATCGGTCGTCCGATCGTGATGGGCGAGCCGCGCCGCACCGCGGCTACGGTCGACCACACCGTGGTCTCGGTCGGTCCGTACATGTTCCAGACGGCCGCGGTCCGGTCGAGCAGCGCGTCGGCCAGTTGCGGCGTGAGCGTCTCACCGCCGCACAACGCGACCAATCCGGGCAGGCCGCTCCAGCCAGAGTCGATCAGCATCTGCCAACTCGTCGGCGTCGCCTGCATGACGGTGGGCCTCGACGCCGCGAGCAGACCGGTCAGACGCCGCCCGTCGCACGCCACCTCGCGCGAAGCGATGACCGTGCTCGCACCCGTCAGGAGCGGCAGCCACAGCTCGACCGCCGCGATGTCGAACGTGTACGTCGTAATCGCCACGATCTTGTCCCCCGGCCGCATACCGGGCCGCTTGGCCATCGCGCTCAGGAGGTTCACCACCGCGCGGTGGGTGACGCATACGCCCTTCGGCCTGCCCGTGGAGCCCGAGGTGTAGAGCACGTACGCGAGATCCTCGCCCGTCACCGACGGCGCCGGCGCGCCGTCGGGCAGGTGGTCCGACGACTCGTCGTCGAGGCAGATGACCTCTGGCCGGCGGTCGGGCAGGGTGGGCAGCAGATGGCGATGCGTGAGCAGGACAGCGGCGCCGGAGTCCTCGAGCATGAGGGCCAGCCGGTCGGTGGGGTAGTGCGGATCGAGGGGCAGGTAGCCGGCCCCGCACTTCAGGATCCCGAGCATCCCGACGAGCATGTCGAGCGAGCGCTCGACGCAGATCGCCACGAGGGCGCTGCCCGCATGCGACGAGGTCAGCAGACGCGCGACCCGGTTGGCCCGCCGGTCGAGCTCGCGATAGGTGAGCTGCTGCTCGCCAAAGACCGCGGCGAGGGCATCGGGGGTGCGCTGCATCTGGGCCGTGACCAACTCGTGGATGCACGCGCCGCGCGGGTAGTCGGCTGAGGTGGCGTTCCACTCCACGAGCTGGCGGTGGCGCTCCTCGCCGGTGAGGAGCGCCAGCTCGGAGACGGGACCGCTGGGCGCGCGGGCGATGCCCTGAAGCAGCATGGTCCAGTGGCGGGCGAGGCGGGTCGCGGTCGCGGGCGCGAACAGATCGGTGTCGTAGATCAGGCGGCCGTCGAGGTGGCCCTCGGGACGCTCGTCGAGCTCGAGGTGCAGGTCGAACTTCGCGTGGCCGATCGCGTTTCCCACCTCGGCCTCCATCTGATGGAGACTCCAGGCGGGGTCGGTAGAGACCATCGCCGGCTCGAGGACGATGAGGGCCTGGAGTATCGGGTTGGCGCCGGGGTCACGGTGCGGGTGCAGCTCGCGGACCAGTCGCTCGAACGGCACCTGGTGGCTGAGCCCATCGAGGAGATCGTCGCGGACGCGACCAAGCAGCTCGCTGAACGAGGGGTCGTCGTGCACATCGGCACGGAGGATCAGCGGCGTCAGGCAGTAGCCGACCATCCCCTCGAAGCTCGCGTCGATCGCGCATGTCGGTGAGCGTGCCGAACACGATGTCATCCTGCCCGCAGCAGCGATGCAACAGGACCGCGAACGCGGCGGAGAGGACCTGGAAGAGCGTGGTGGCGGACATTCGGCTCAGCATGCGCAGCTCCTCGGTCAACTCCCTGGAGATGTGGACACGCTCCATGGCGCCCCGAAACCGCTGGTGCACGGGCCGCGGCGCGTCGAAGGGCAGCTGGAGGGCGGGCGCACGGTCGAGGTGGCGGCGCCAATAGTCGATCCGGCGCGCGAAGTCGGCGCCGATCACCGTCTCCCGCGCGGTGGCCGCGTAGTCGGCGTACTGGATCGGAGGCTCGGGCAGGGACGGCTCTCGCCCGGCGCTGAAGGAGTCGTAGAGCGCAGTGAGCTCCGGGAGGACGATGCGGTAGAGGCTGACCCCGTCGAAGATCAGGTGGTGCAGGGCCAGGTACAGGCGGTGGTGGTCGTCGGCGAAACGCACCAGCAGCGGCCTCAGCAACGGCCCGCGCGCGAGGTCGTAGGGACGCCTCGCATCCTCGGCCGCCATCCGCGCGGCCTCGCGCTCCCGCTCGGTCGCCGGCATTTCGCCGAGGTCCACGACGGGCAGCTCGAAGGTGGGCGCGGGACGGACCACCTGCACCGGCTCGCCGTCTGCCAGCTCGAACGTCGAGCGCCAGATCTCGTGACGCCGCACGATCTCGTTGAAGGCGGCCCGGAAGGCCCGGACCTCGAACGGGCCATCCTTGCGGATCGTGACGGCCTCGTTGTAGACGGGGTTCTCGGGCGCGAGCCGGCTGAAGTACCAGAGCTGCTCTTGGAGAACCGACAGCGGCGCCGGACCGGGGTCCTGCCGGCGTCTCACCGGTCCGGACGTTGTGGGCGGGGGTGCGGCGCGACCGCGCAACCGCTGCTCGAGAAGGGAGCGCTTGTCGGCCGACAGGCCATCGACGCCTGGTGTGGTCATGGCTAGAACGTGACCGGCAGCGCTGTGAGCCCACGGAGCCCGAGGTTTGAGCGCCACGTGACAGGGCCCGCCTGGAGGCGGAGGTTGGGCAGCCGGCGAAGCAGCGCCGAGAAGGCGATCTGGCCCTCCATGCGTGCCAGCGGCGCCCCGAAGCAGAAGTGCTCCGCCCAGCCGAAGGCGAGGTGGCGGTTGTCCTTGCGCGCGAGATCCAGTCGGTCCGGATCTGCAAACCGCTCGGGATCGCGGTTCGCGGCGCCCATCACTGCGATCACGGCCTGTCCCCGTTCGATCGGCCTGCCACCGAGCTGGACGTCCTCGGGGGCAAGCCGGGCTGTGTGCTGGCTGGGACTCTCGTAGCGCAACAGCTCCTCGACCGCCGCGGGGACGAGCGCCGGGTCCTGGCGCAGTCGCTCCATCTCCTCGGGGTGGCGCAGCAGCGTGAGCAGCCCGTTGCCGATGAGGTTCGTCGTCGTCTCCTGGCCCCCGACCAAAGTCACGATGAGGTTCGCGACCACCTCGTCCTCGGTCAGGCGCTCGCCGTCGACCTCGGCCACGGTCAGCGCGTTGACGAGGCCCTCCGTGGGACGCGTCGCCTGGCGGCGCACCGCCTCCTGAAAGTAGTCGGACATTTCCTCGAGGCTGCGCGCGACCTTCGCCGCGCGGCCGGGGTTGTACTGGAAGTTGCCAAGCATCTCGGCGAAGTCCTGAGACCAGCCCTTGAGCCTGCGGTGGTCGTCCGTCGGCACGCCGAGCATCTCGGCGGTGACGATCGCCGGAAGGGGGTTGGCGAGCTCCTCCATGACCTCCATCTCGCCACGGAAGCTCACCGCGTCGAGGAGTGAATCGGCGATCTCGGCGATGTGATCGCGAAGACGCTCCACGCGCCGCGGCGTGAAGGCCACCGCGGCCAACCCACGGACGTGGCTGTGCTGCGGCGGATCGAGGAAGAGCATCTGGCGAACCATCACGCGCGCGAACGGGGCCAGCTGCTCCATGCCGAGGGCCGCCAGCTTCTCGGGCGTGGGCGTCCGCTTCGCTGAGAACCTGTGCAAGACCTCGACCACCTCCGCATAGCGCGTCACCACCCAGGCGTGCAGGTAGGGATCCCAGTGGACCGGATCCTCGGTTCGCAGCTGCCGGTAGAGCGGGTAGGGGTCCGCGAGGACCTCTGGATCGAGCAGGCGGTACAGGCTGAGGGGAGCATCGGTCGCGACCGTCATCGGCCTGCCGGGAGGCGCTCGTCGCGGGACGAGCAGGACGGCGCCGGTGAGCTCATCGTCACGAGACGCGCCGCATCGTCATCGCTCATCGCCACGAGGTCGGCGACGAGAAGGCGCTCCACCTCCGCCGCCATCCCGGTCACGGTCGGGTGATCGAACAGGCTGCGCAGGCTCATCTCAACGCCGAAACGGTCGCCGATGCGCATGATCAGCTGAGCTCCCAGCAGCGAGTGGCCGCCGATCATGAAGAAGTTCTCGTCGACCCCCACTCGGTCGAGGTCGAGGAGCTCGGCCACGAGGGTCTCCAGCACACGCTCGAGCTCGTTCCCCGGCCGCGCTGAATCCGCGGGCCGCGCGGTGTTGGCGGCGGTGGGCGCGGGCAGCGCGCCTCGATCCACCTTGCCATTCGGCGTCAGGGGCAGTTCCCCGAGGCAGACGAACGTCGCTGGGACCATGTGGTTCGGCAGGTGTTGGGCAAGGTGAGCGCGCAGCTGCTCGGTGTCCGGACGACGACCGTCGGCGGGCACCACGTATGCGATCAACCGCCGCTCGCCCGGCACGTGCTCGCCGACCGCCACGACGCTGGAGCGGACCGCCGGGTGGCGCTGCAAGGTGGCCGAGATTTCGCCAGGCTCGATGCGGTTGCCGTGGATTGCGATCTGCTCGTCGACGCGGCCGATGAACTCGATCTCGCCGTCGGGACGGTGGCGGGCGAGGTCCCCCGTACGGTAGAGCCGCGCCCCGGGGGCGCCGCTGAACGGGTCGGGGATGAACTTCTCATCGGTCAAGAGCGGCCGGTTCAGATAGCCGCGTGCCACGCCGTCGCCTCCGATCAGCAGTTCGCCGGCAACCCCCATGGCGACGGGGTTCAGTCGATCGTCCACGACGTAGGCCCGTACATTGTCGATCGGCTTGCCGATCGAGGGCGTATCCCAGGTGTTTGGGCTGGGGCGGACCACGCCCGAGGTTGCCACCACGGTCCCCTCGGTCGGCCCGTAGTTGTTGACCACGGCAAAGGACAGGCCGGGGGGTGGATAGCTGTGCAGCGTGTCGCCGCCGGTCAGCAGATAGCGCAACGGCGACTCGGCCGGCCAGTCGAGGGGCATGACCGCCTCGGCGAGCGCCGTGGGCAGGAAGCTCACAGTGATCCGCTCCGACACGAGCCAGTCGCGAAGCGCGACGGGGTCGGCCCGCACCTCATCCGTCGGAACGTGAATCGAGGCGCCCGCCGTGAGGTAGGGCCACATCTCCCAGACCGCGGCGTCGAATCCCGGGCTGGCGATCTGCGTGGCGCGATCGTCCTGCGTGATCGCGAACGCGCGGTGGTGCCAGAAGACCAGGTTGCGCAGGCTTGCGTGCTCGACCATGACGCCCTTCGGGGCGCCCGTCGAGCCCGAGGTGTAGATCACGTAGGCGAGGTCTCCGGCGGGGTTGGCGGTTGCCGGCGCCATTGTGGGCTCGAGGTCGAGCTCGGCGCTGCTCGTATCGAGGGTGACCACGGCCGCCTCGGCGGTGTCCAGTCGTGTGGCCACCGGCGCGCTGGTGAGGACTGCCTCAGCACTGCAGTCGCGGAGCATGAAGCCGAGCCGCTGCCGGGGATGGCTCGGGTCCAGGGCCACGTAGGCGCATCCTGTCTTGAGAATGCCAAGGGCCCCGACGAGCAGCGCGGCCGACCGCTCCAGACACAGGCCCACCGGACGGTCGCGATCGACGCCGAGAGCACGCAGGCGGTGGGCCAACTGATTGGCACGCCGCTCGAGCTGGCCGTAGGTCAGCGTCTCGTCGGGTCCCGACACCGCAATTGCATCGGGCTGGGCGGCCGCGCGGGCCGCGAACAGCTCGTGGACTCGGCCTACAGGGCGCTCGATCGACACCGGCGCTGTGCCCGCTCCAGTGGCCGCTTCTCGGTCTGCCGGACAGTGCAGCTTCGCCCCGTTGCTCGTCCCTTCCATCGGGTGACCGACTCCTTTTTCAAGCCCACGACCGTCTCCACGCATGATACACCAGGCGATCTGTCAACATCGACCCGACTGGGGTGGAGCGTATGCGCGAACAGACAGCGGTGATAGGGCGAGACGGGCAGAGTGCAGGCGCTCAGGCGCCGCCGATCGACGAGTGGATCGCACGACTACGTCTGATCCCGGAAGAGCGGCGGCGCTTCGATGTCGACCTCGGGCAGGCCAAGCGTGAGTTCGGCGTCGATACGGCCCTGGCGCGGGAACTGATCGCCAGGGGATTTCCTCACATGACGAGCGACCGCGATCCCCGCTTCGCGGCTGCCGATCTCCACTACATCGGGCTGCGTCTCGGCTGTGCCACAACACATCTGGGCATCCTGCAGATGTGGGCTTCGAGCCTAACGGCGTCAGCCGACGGCAGATGGAGCGCCGTGGAAGTTCGCTGCGCTCCGTCTGCGCCTCAGAACGCACCGGTCGGGGTGCTGGTCGGCCCCGGTAGCCGCGTACGGACAAAAGTCGGAGCAAATCGGATAGCCGCCACCATCCGCACGATCCCGGTCGTACGGTGGCCCGCGGTCGATCCAGCGCTCGAGGACCTGCTCGTCGACATAGCGTCACTGGACTTCTGCTGGATGCCGGAATCGCTGAGCGGGGATGTCGAGTTCACACGGCAAACCCGGCTGAGCGACTGCGGGAACGCGACTCTCCTGCTGTCCATGGAGTGCGCAAGCCTCGGGATCGCCGCGCGGACGGCATACGGACTGCTGCTGGCGAGTCCCTTTTCCACCCCTCACAACTGGGTCGAGATCCGCGCCGACGATCGCTGGGTGCCCGTGGACCCGCTGCTCATCGGCCTGCTCACGCGATATACGACCCTCGACGCCTCGGTGTGGCCGCCGATCCGATCGCCCGGTGCCGCCCTGCTGCGGCTGGCAGAGAAGGAAACGCCGATCGTGCTCAGCGACGGACGCTCGCTGCAAGCGAGTTTCCTGACGAGGATCCTAGAATCATAGAATGAGTCCATCCCAAGCCGCTCTCCCGCTGTATCTGAACAGGGCGGGGGAGGGTGTCTTTGCTCTCTTTCACGCCGCCTCGGAGGGAGGCGGCGAGACGGCCGTGCTGCTGTGCCCCCCCTTCGGCAAGGGTCCCATCTGCTCGTATCGCCAGCAGCGGGATTGGGCCGAGCAGCTGGCGGCCGGTGGCTGTCCCACGCTGCAGATCGACCTGCCGGGGAGCGGTGACAGCGCTGGAGATCCCGGCGATCCGGAGCGTCTTGTGGCGTGGACGCAGGCTGTCTCGGCGGCGGCGCTGTGGCTTCGCGCGGCGAGCGGCGCAGGGCGCATCGTGGCCGTGGGCATCGAGCTGGGCGGCCTGGTCTGCTACCGGGCCGCGTTTGAGCAGGCGCCCATCGATGACCTCGTGCTGTGGGCCGTGCCCGCTCGCGGTCGAGCGCTGGTGCGGGAGCTGCGCGCCTACGCGCGCCTGCCGGTCTCGAGCGTCTTGGCGGCCGGCGACCCGGGGCCGTCGCCCCTGCCCGAGGGAGCGGTGCTGGCGGCCGGCCATCTGCTGAGCGCGGAAACGGCCGCGGCGCTCGAGGCCCTCGACCTGACCGAGCTGCCGTTGCCCAACGGAGAGCATCGCCGTGTGCTCCTGCTCGGTCGCCGCGGACCGGCTGTCGATGAGCTCCTGCGCGGCTCCTTGGAGCGGGCGGGGGTCGAGGTGACCGTGGCGAGCGGACGCGGCCACGGGGCGATGAGCGAGGTGTTCGAGCGCGTGGACTCCTGGCTCGCGGAGGGAGATGCCCACCGCGACCGGCCGGGCGCGGCCGTGCAGGCGCCGGCGCCCGGGGAAGCCTCCTGCGCGCAGGAGGCCGGGGAACCCTCCAGTCAGGAGCACCTCAGGCTCAGCTGCGCAGGGGTCGAGCTGCGGGAGACGCCGGTGTGGGTCGATCGACCGAGCGGGCGCCTGTTCGGTGTGCTCACCGAGTCCGTGCACGCGCAGGCGCCGCTGTGCGCAGTGCTGCTGGCCGCCCAAGGCCACGGCGGGCCAAACCGGATGTGGGTCGAGATCGCGCGTCGCTGGGCGGCGCGCGGTGTGCCGGCGCTGCGGATCGAGCTGTCGTGGTTGGCGGACTCCGACGTAGACGCCGGCATGGATGTGAGCGCCCTCTATGGGCCGAAGTACGTGGAGGAGACCTGCGAGGCGCTCGAGCTGCTGAGGGCACGCGGGCTGCCCGCCCGCTTTGTGCTGCTCGGCATATGCGCGAGCGCCTACTGGTCGTTGCAGGCGGCCCTGCGCGATGAGCGGATTGCGGCGATCGTCATGCTGAACCCGGGCGCGCTGACTTGGAGCGAGCAGGTTCAAGTCCGCAATGAGCAGGTCCAGGCGACGTGGGATACGAGGGACTTGCGCGGACGGCTGCTGCGCCGCTCCACGTTGCGCAAGGTGTGGGGTGGCGAGATCGCCCCCAGGCGGTTTGTGGAGGTGTCGCGGTCGCTCGCGACTCTGGCCGTACGCACGCCACTGGATCGGTCCCGGCGGGCAGCGGGGTCGTGGACCAGGCGGACAGCGGGGTCGTTGAGGGACAGGGAAAGCCGCCTGGCCTCTGTGGAGCCTACCCTCGACGCTTTGCGCGATCGCGGCCAGCGGGGGCTTCTGGTGCTCACGGGCAGGGAGCCGCTGCGAGAAGAGTTGGCGGCGAGTGGCCTGTTCGACCGCCTGGATCGCTGGCCGAACCTGCAGCTGCTGACCATTGAGACGTCATCCGCCGGGACCCACATGTTCAGCCCCCTGTGGCTGCAACGACGGGTCCACGAGCTCGTCGACGGAGTCTTGGACAGAGAGCTCGAGCAGGTGGGCGGGATGCACGAGGTGGGCGGGATTCGCGCAGACGCCGCGAAATGACCGAGCAGGAGATCATCGCGCGCATCCAGCGCATCTTCGAGGAGGATTTCAACGTCTCCGCACCCGCGCCGCAGACAGACATCATCGAGGCTGGGCTGCTCGACTCGCTCGCACTGGTCACCCTCCTGTTCGAGGTCGAGCTGCAGTTCGGGATCGAGATACCCCTCGAATCGCTTGAGATCGACGACTTCTGCACCATCCAGGGCATCGCGCGGCTCGTCGGACAGTGGCCGCCGAGCGCCGAAAGCTGATCCCCGCCTGTACGCTCATTCTTCCAGAGGCGTGCCGTACACCGTTCGAACTTCACCGGATTCGCCCGATTTCAGTTTGTCTTCCAGTTTGACCTGATACTCGATCTTTTCGAGCGGTTTCCCGCACAGTTCCGCCTTGGATTTGCCGAAGCACATTTCCCTGATGGTGAATTCCCTGTTTTCGAATTCCTTTTTTTCTTCCGCGGTAACAGGCCTCGTGTTGAGGTGTGACCTGCCTTCTTCGTCTTCCGATTTCACGATCCTCGTAGGTTCGGAGATCGCGGTGACGCCTTGTTCGTCGACCGAGTTTCTCGCTGTGACCTCCACCCGCAGCGTGTACCCGACATCTTCTTGCGGGATGTCTTCGAGCTTTGCCGTTTCGCCCCGGATCGGTTCGGAGATCGTTTCGCATTTTTCGCTCCTGCACCGCTGCCAAATAAATTCGTAACTGAGCGGTGGCAGCCCGGACCAGGCACCGGGGTGGGCGACGACGATGCCTCCTTCTAGGACTTCGCCTTCTTTAACTTCGCTTCCGTCTGCTTCCAGCTCCTCCACCAGCGGTACGACCTCGTTGACCGGCGCCCCAGTTTCTGTTCCTTCGGCTTCCTTTTCTTCCTGGCATTCCTGTCCGCAGCGATCCGGTTCTTCGGCCGGCGGTTCTCCGAAGATCCGGTAGTTCACCCGGTGGGCGTCGGTGGCCGTCCATGTGAGCTTCAACGTCGCCGGCCCCGGCGTCAGCGTGATCATGGGCGCCGGCGGTTGCACGCCCTCTTCGAGCAGCGCCATCGCATGCGCGCCTCCTGCCGAGATGGCGCTCACGTGTTCGAGCCCCGGAATCGGCTGGGCGTCACGGTAGTAGCAGGATCTCTGCTCGCCGAGCGCGCCTTCTTTGTTTTCGCAGGTGCCGCCGTTACCCAGCTCCGCCATGTTGTTCCGTCCGACGGAGTAAACCGTGCCGCCTTCGCCGAGCGCAAGACTGAATTCCAGTCCAGCGGCGATCGCGGTGAATTTGGCGCCTTCGAGGCCCATGATCGGCATCGCCACCTTGTCGCACGGTGTCCCCCCGCACTCTTCGCCGCTTTCGGCGCCCACCTCTCCGTATCGGTTGTCTCCCCACCCGAGGACTTCGCCGTTTGCGAGCAGCGCCAGCGCGTGGTTGTTGCCGGCGGAGATGGCGACGACGTCTTCCAGGGGAACGTTTGCATTGTCCGACCTGCGCACCACTTCAGCCGGGGGGACGTCGATGACTTTTTTCCCTCCTTCAGCTCCCGTTCCGAGCTGTCCAAAATCGTTACTTCCCCACGCTAGCACGTGGCCGTCTTCGAGCAGCGCGTACGAGGTGTTCCCACCGCTGGCGACCTGCACGACGTGTTCCATCGGTTTGCCGTTGGACAGCTCTACCGTTCGCGGGATCTTGCTGCAGGGTTCTTCCTTTGAGCCCTCTTCGGTTTCGGTGCAGACTTCGTTCTCGTTTTCGACGCCGAGCTTCCCCTCTGGTGTTACGTCCCCACGCTTTCAAGGTGTGGTTTTCCAGCAGCGCGAAGTCAGCGTAGCCGCCATCCGCGACGGCGATCACGCCCGTGAGCCCGCCGACGGTTTTGGGCGTGCGCTCGTTTTCGCCGGTGCCCTTTTCTTCTGCACGCCCTTCGAAGCCCGCCTTGCCGTTGCCGAGCTCTCCGAACTCGTTGTCCCCCCACGCCTTGACGGTGCCGTTGTCCAGGAGGGCGAGCGCGCCCTGTCCGCCGGCGGCGATGGCCAGCACGCTTTTCAGTTCTTCGACTTCGTCGTGGCTGCGCCCCACTTCCACGTTGGATTTGCGTTCGCTGACGCCGAGCTCGCCGTAGAGGTCGCCCCCCCACGAATCCACCACGCCGTCGTGGAGCAGCGCGAGGCCGAACGCGTCACCGACCTCATCCGAGGTGATTTCCTCGGGCAGTTCCACCGCAACTGGGCTGCGCTCCCACGCGTCTGTGTAGATAGTACCGAGCGTGCCGTGCAGGTTTTCGCCCCAGGCCACGGCCGCGCCGTCGCGCACGGCTACCTTCGCAGTCTCACTGGAGGTCGCGGACGCCGAGCCGTAGGCGTCGGTGGCCGTGACCGTCACCTCGAGTCTGTCGCCGCTGCTCGCCGACGTGTAGGTGGATCCGGTCGCTCCTTCGATCGTCGGGCACAGCCCTTCGCCCGGTTCTCCTTCGCTGAAACTGTTGCAGCTTCGCCACTGGTAGGTGTATGCGTTCGGTTCCCCGCGCCAGCTGCCGTCGTTTGCGATGAGCGTGTGACCTTCTGCGGCTTCCCCGAAGATCACCGGCGCCACAGTGCTCTGCGGCCTGCCCGCCACGGTCGTGGTCCTGGCTGAGCTGCACGCTCCCCGATTCCAGCGGGTTGGTGGCCGTAACCGCGACTCGCAGGGTGTCGCCTACGACGCTTCCCGTGGCCTGGTAGCCGACCACGGTCGCGCCCGGGATGGCGCTGCAGCTGGAGGCGTCGCAGCTTTCCCATTGATATTCGAAGGCGATCGGTTCGATGCCTTCCCAAGTGCCGCTGGTGGCGCTCAGCGTCTGGCCTTCGCGCGCTTCACCTTTGATTTCCGGTGCAACGAGATTGCTCAGCGGGTTGCCCATCACCGCCGCGCTGGTTTCGGAAGTTTCACTGACGGATTCGACCGAGTTTTCAGCCGTGACCTTGACCCGCAGATTGCTGCCGACGTCACTCGATCTGGCGACATAGCCCGCTTCGGTGGCACCGGCTATGCTGTGGCAGCTCGATTCTTTGCAATCTTCCCACTGGTAACTGTAGCCGATCAGTTCACTGCCGGCCCACGTGCCCGTGCTCGCATCCAGCGCGTCGCGTTCACGGGCATCACCCGATATTACAGGAGATGTGAGGTTCACAGGCGGCCCGTTGACGACTTCCGCGGTCGCTTGTGAGCTGGCGCTCTCTTTGCCCGCCGGGTTGTGGTCGGTGACCACCGCGACCAGCGTGTGGCCGAATTGGGCTGCAGTCACCCTGTAGCTGGATTCTGTGGCCCCGCTGATTTCCGTGCATTTCGTGCCCGAGCAGTTCTCCCACTCGTAGGTGTATTCGGTGGCGGGCGTGCCCGTCCACTCGCCTTCAGTGACCTCCAGCAGCTGACCGACCTCGGCTTTGCCTTCGATTTTCGGCGCTTCTGAGTTTTTCGGCGGGACGCCGGCGATTTCGTTGGTCTCCGCGGAGAGCGCTTCGCCTTTCCCCGCTTCGTTTTTGCCGGTGGCGAGCACGCGCAGCCTGGAGCCGACGTCTGCGGCTGCGGCCTCGTATTTTTCGCCCGTCGCCCCGGAGATGTCCGGACATTCGCCTTGGGCGTTGCAGCGCTGCCACTGAAAGAAGAAGGAGATCGGAGTGAGACCGCTCCAGCTACCTTCCCTGGCCGTCAGCGTGTCGCCTTCTTTGGCGGCGCCCGAGATCGTCGGCGGTGAGGTGTTGAACGGGAACTCCCCAGCGTAATAGTGCTCCCTGATCTGTTCGGCCGAGAGCGCCTCTGTATAGAACGCGACGTCGCTGAGGCCGCCGTCGTAGTTGGGCTCGCCGGAGACGAGCGACTTGCCGAACAGGTCCGTGGGGGCGCTCCCGAGCGAGGATGGAAAGATCGTCGCTCCCGTGGTCTGCCCTACAAGCGCGCCGTTCACGTACAGCGAGAGAGTTCCCGACGCCGTCTCGGTCACGGCGAGGTACTCCCACGCATTCTTCGCCAGCCTCGCCGGGCCGGCGACCTGCACATAGGAGCTTGCGGCGGGGTGGATTTCGAACAGCAGGTCGTGTTTGCCTAGGTCCGATGCCGGGGTCAGGTACATATACGTCGAGGCGCTCGAGCCGAAGT
This sequence comes from uncultured Solirubrobacterales bacterium, assembly GCA_963839965.1. Lineage (GTDB taxonomy): Bacteria > Actinomycetota > Thermoleophilia > Solirubrobacterales > Solirubrobacteraceae > Palsa-744. The sequence goes on along the minus strand of CAWIWX010000002.1, from coordinate 136,172 downwards.
CGAAGATCGGCTCCATGTAGGTGACTTCCCCGGCCCAGTCAACCCACGCCTCGGCGGTGAATTCTTCCGCCCCCGCGAGCGGATCAGACGGCAGCGTCGCATACGTTCCGCTGCCGAAGGAGCCTGACCTACTGCCGGGAAATGGCCCTTCCCCGCCCAGCGTGACCCCGTCGTTGGTGGCCGTGTAGGTGTGCGGAGCGATGGAGTCTTCGATCGTGCTCGAGCCGGCCGGATCGCCGAACGGGAACACGGCCACTGAACCGGCAGTCGTTACCGCGCTTTCGTAGGCTTCCTGCGGCTGTGTGCCAGCGGCCGCCGCCGTCCACACGAGCGCGCCCAGAAGTGCGCCCAACATCGTCGCGCCCAGCGCGATGCGCACCGATCGTGCGCGGACCCCGAGTCGGCCTCTGCCCAAACCGTCGCTTCCCATGGCCCAGTCCTCCTCTGCCGTCGAGATCTCATGCCGCTCCTCGCGGGTCGCGAGTCTCTCCGTCTCCGGGCCGCGAGTGCCCGAACGGCGAGTCGATCCGTCTAGGAGCCTCTTTGAGTACAAAAGTCTATGCAGTCGATTCGTTCCTGTCAAACCCGCTTCACGCTCTTGTCTGCCGGTCAGAACGGATGCGCAGGTTGCGGCGCCTCTCGGGATAGTCCTCCAGGAGCCGCTCAAACCGGTGCAGCTGCCGGTCGCGCCCGGCAAGATAGGGCGGGCGCGTGCCGACGCCGGGGCTGTACGGGTTCCTGGCCATCACAGAAAGTTATCAAAGCTCACAAGCATTCACAGATTCCTGTGAGGGCCTGTAATTTTCTGTGTGAAGCCGCCCGTTTCACCTCGCGCTGCGTGCCTGTGCCTGCTTGCACAGCTCGGCCAGGCCGATCGCTTCGATCGACGGCGCCAGGCGGTAGCTCTCGGCTCCGGGGTAGACGACCAGGGCGCGTTGCGGCGCCAGATCGGCGAGTGCGGAGTAGAAGCCGCGCTCGGGTGTGGGCGTCAGGCTGCGCTTGATCTCCACTGCCCACTCCTCGCCGCCGGGCCAGTCCAGGACGAGGTCGATCTCCGCGCCGTGGCTTGTGCGGTAGAAGCTCCCCTGTACTTGATGCCCGCCCGCCCCGGCGACGGCGAGCAGGTTCTCGATCGCCATGCCCTCCCAGCTTCGGCCCGGCGACCGGGTGTCCGAGCACCGCCTCCTTGTCGGCCAGTCCGAGCAGCGCGTGCACGAGGCCGCTGTCGCGTACGTATACCTTCGGCGAGCGCACCAGCCGCTTGCCGGCGTTCGGCAGTCGGGGCGCCAGGCGCCGCACGAGCAGCAGATCGACCATCAGGTCGAGGTAGTGGGCGATGGTGCTTCCGCTCACGCCGAGTCCGCGTGCGAGCTGCGCGGCGTTGAGCAGGCCGCCCTGATGGTGCGCGAACATCGTCCACAGCCGTCGCAGCGTCTCGGCCGGGATGCGCGGGCCCAGCTGGGGGATGTCGCGCTCGAGGTATGTGCGGATGAAGTCCTGGCGCCAGCGCAGGCTGATCGCGTCATCCGCCGCGAGGAAGCTGTCCGGGAAGCCGCCTCTGACCCAGAGCCGGTCCAGTCGCTCCCTCGCCCCCGCCTATCTCGGTGATGTCGAACGGCGCGAGTTCGACGAACGCGATCCTCCCAGCCAGGCTCTCGCCCGACTGGGCCAGCAACTCGATCGCGGCGGAGCCCAGCAGCAGAAACCGGCCGGTCGCCTCTGCCCTCGCGCCTGGCCTGGTCGATCACGCCGCGCAGCGCTTCGAACAGGCCGGGCGCGCGGTGGATCTCATCGAGGATGACGAGCTCCCCGGCATGGTCGGCGAAGTACAGCTCCGGCTCGGCCAGGCGAGCCCGATCCGCGGCGGACTCCAGGTCCAGATAGACCGACGGCCGTCCCTGCGGCGATCGCCAGGGCGAGCGTGGTCTTGCCGGCCTGCCGCGGGCCGAGGATGGCAACGGCCGGCGCCTGGTCCAGCAGCGCGGTGACTTCCGCGGCCACCCGTCTCTCAATCATCCGTGCAATTATAGACCGCCGCTATGGATTTGCACGGTCTGGTTTTCAACTGGCCGAAACGCCGTCACGATCCCCGGGGGTCAGGCGGACTACTGTGCCCGTCTCGCCATCTGCCTGCGGCTGCGCCTCCTACCGCCCGCTGGCTTCTTCGCGCTCCCGCTTCTTGTATTCCGCCTCTTCCCGAGCTTCTTCGGAGGCGAACTGCGTGCGGGCGGCTTCTTCGGCTGGGGTTTCGCCGGCGGGGTTCGGTGAGGGCTTTGCTTTCTTCGGTTTCGCCGTCCGCGGTTTGCTCGAGCTCGTGGAGTGTTTCTTGGCGGCGCTTTGCGAATGTTTCTTGGCGGTCGAGCTTTTCTTTTTCGGCGCCGTCGCGTCGGCTTGCGCCAGCGCCTTCTTGGCGGCTTCGAGTTTCTTCTTGAGTTCAGCCTCTTCCCTTGCTTCACTCGCCTTCAGCTGCGCCGCGCGCTTCTTCGCGGTCGCGGCTTCCGCGGCTTCTTCGCCGCCCGCCGAGACTTCCGCGGCCGGTTCCGCTTTGTTGCTCGAACTGTGCGTCGATGACCCTCCACAGCCGGCGATCGGTACGGCGCACGCCAGCAGGAGCAGGGCGAGCAGGACCACGGGCCGCGTAAGCCGCGTATTGCGGCCTTTCGCAGGGTCGTCGCGCCGGCTTCTGCGCTCCCGTGCCATCACGGGCTCGCCGCCTTCTGCGTCGTCGTGGGCTCGGTCACGGGCGTCGTGGTCGTCGTTTCCGACCCAGTCGTGGGCTGTCCGTTCGCCGTAGTCTTCTGCTTGGTCTTGGACAACGCTTCCCGCTCCCTCTTGATTTCGGCGTTCGCCGCTTCTTCTTTGGACTTAACGTTGGCCTCGGCCGCTTCTTCGCGCTTCTTGGCCTTCGCTACGGCCGCTCGTTCCCGCTGCTTGGCTCTGGCCGCCGCCGCCGCTTCTATCCGCTTGGCCTTCGCTTCGGCGGTCGCCGCGCTTTCTTCGCCCTTTTCGGCTTCCAGTTGCGACAGCAGTTCACGGGTTTTCGCGGCTTCCGCCGCTTCTTCCTGTTTCAGCGCGGCTGCTTCTTCGCTCTGTTCCTTGTGTTCGATGGCCTGAATGGATTCCGAGCCGGTGGTGCTCGTCGAGGCGCCTCCGCAGCCGGCCAGAGCGCACATGGCGATCACCGCGAAGAGGCATGGGAGCGTCATCCCTGTCAGCCCGCGAGACCTCACCGGATCATCTGGCGATCAAGCTAGCAGTCCGCCGCCGGATGCTCAAGCGCCGGCCCGGGCGCGGCTCTCGATGGCGCGTGCCACCTCCTCTGAGAGGCGTCGCTGAAAGACGGCCACCGAGAAGCGCTGAGCGTTGCGCACCGCATCGGCCGGGTCCAAGCGCAGATCGTCGATCTGCTCGATCGCCCGCTGGAAGGAGTTGACGTCGCCGAGGGTCGCGAGCAGCCCCGTACGCCCGTCGAGCACGGTCTCAAGCGCCCCGCCGGCGGCAGCCGCGATCACCGGCCGCCCGGCCGCCTGGGCCTCCACGGCGACGATCCCGAACTCCTCCATGCTCGGCACGACCACCGCCCGCGCGCTGGCGTAGAGCTCGGCCAGCTCCTCATCGCGCGCGCGCCCAAGAAACTGCGCCTCGGGATAGGCCTTGGCGAGGGCCGCGCGCTCAGGTCCCGAGCCGACGACCCGGATCGGCGCGCGCGCCCCCCGGGCAGCCTCCAGGGCCACTCCAAGGCGCTTGTGGCGAACGATCTCCGAGACCACCAGCAGCCAGTCCCCGGGCGTTCCCGGCGCGAACCGATCGGTCTCCACCGGCGGATGGATCACCGTCGCCTCGCGGCCGTAGTAGCGCTCGATCCGTTCGCGGCTGAGCTCGGAGATGGCGATGTAGGCGTCGACGCGGCGGCTGGCGGCGAGATCCCAGTCGCGGATGGCGCGCAACCGCCGGCGCAGCTGCCCGCGCAGCAGGGGCGGGGTCTCTGCCAGCGCGCGATCTTCCTCATACCATGCGTAGCGGAACGGGGTGTAGCAGTAGCACACGTGCACGGCGCCCGCGGGAACGCGCACCCCGTGGGCGAATGCGCTGCTGCTGCTGATCACGACCTCCGAGGACGACGGCAGCTCTAGCCGGCCCACGGCCCACGGGTAGAGCGGTAAGAGGCGCCTGAAGGTTGACTGGCGCGCGCCCAGGCGCTGCAGCGGCGAGGTGGCGATCGCGCGATCGGCAAAGCGCCCATCGGTGCCTTGTTCGTCATACAGCAGGGTGAAGATCGGGGCCCACGGGTACAGATCGGCGATCGCCGCGAACGTGCGCTCGGCGCCGCGCATCACCAGCAGGTAGTCGTGGACGAGGGTGACGCGCTGACCCGCGGGAGGGATGTCCTGTTGGCTCTGGGTGTGGGTCATCTCTCCGCCGGATGAGACGTTGCGTCGCCGGTCGCCGCGAGCCTTGCTGTTCGCTTCATTGTGTGGTTCTGCGCGAAAGGTAATCGCGGAACTTCGGCGCGGTGTAGGCGTACTCGCCCTTGCGGATGCGGTAGAGCGCGCTGCCGTCGACGAGGCGACCGAGCAGGACGTTGACGTTGCCGGCGCTCTTCGCGGATGCGCCGGCGAGATCGGCGGAGCGCAGTGGTGGGTAGGAGCACTGGGCGGAGGCGATCAGGAGGTCCTGCTCGGCCGGGGTCAGCGTGGCCAGGCGCGGCTCGTAGAAGTCGCGGTCCAGCCGGTCATAGATGTCGGGACGTGCCACGTCCAGCAGCTTGGGTGTGAGGCGGTTCACGCCGGCGATCTCCGCGGCGTCCCACAGCTCCGATCCCCACAGCTGCAGGAAGTACGGGTAGCCCTCGACCTCTCTGGCGACGGTCTTGGCGAGCGCGGCGGATGCCGTGCGCGCGGTCTGCTCGAGCGGTCGTGTGAACGCCTGCAGCGCCTGTTCGGGCGTGAGCGAGTCGATCTCCTCGCCGCGGAACAGGCGCTCGCTGTAAGAGCGCGCCTTCTGCAGGTTGCCCGCCAGGGTCGGCAGGCCGCACAGGACGAGCCCCAGCGGCAGCTCCCGGCGCTGCAGCGCGACGATCGGCGCGATCAGCAGCGAGAGCGGGTGCTCGCCGTGGCGGGCGCGCTCGTCGTGGATGAGCTGCGCCTCGTCCAGGAGCAGCACAACGCCCGTGCGTCCTTTGGCGAGCGCCAGCCCGATCGTGGCGAACAGCTCCCGCGCAAGATCCTCCTCGCGCTCGGAGCCGAAGGAGACCGACAGCGAGATATCTTCCCAGCTGACCTGAAGGCTGCTCGAGCGCAGCGCCCTGCCGGCCGCCGAGCGCAGTCGGGCCATCCGCGAGAGCCGCTCGCCGGTGCGCCCCAAAAGCGACCCGATCGCTGCCGCGAGTTGAGTGTCGGTGTTGTGGGCCGGCTGCAGCTCCATGAACGCCGGCTCCCAGTCGTGCTCCCGAGCGTGTTCTGAGAACGTATCCAGCAACACCGTCTTGCCCACGCCGCGCAGGCCCGTGACCCGCATGTTGGCCTGCTGCTCGGGCGCGGCGCGGAGCATCGCGTCAAAGCGCCGCAGCGGCGCCTCGCGACCCGCGAGATACAGCGGTCGCACGCCCACGCCCGGCCGGTAGGGGTTCTTGTCCGGAGTTTTGGTCATTACAGGAACCTTGTAATGACTGGAGATCCTAACAGAGTCTCTGTAATGACTCGCAAGCCGAGACCGATCGACCGCCGCCGCCGTTGCCTGGAGCTGAACTGGGATGACGGCTCGCGATCTTGAAGAGGTATCATGCCGGCGATGCTCTTCATCGCCACTGTGCACTACAGGTGCCCGCGGTGGATAGAGATTCAGACGAGGTTCCTGCGCGAGCACATCTCGGTTCCGTATCAGACCTGGACCTCGCTCGAGAAGATCGACCCTTCCTATTCGATCCACTTTGACCGGGTGATCGAGCAGAAAGGCTTGCACGCCGCCAAGCTGAATCATCTGGCCATGGAGATCTGTCACGAGGCATCCGGAGAGGATCTGCTGATGTTTCTGGACGGTGACGCGTTCCCAATCGCGGATCCCTTGCCGCTGATCGCCGATGGCCTGGAGAAGGCGCCGCTGATCGCCGTGCGCAGGACCGAGAACGTCGACGAGCCGCAACCCCATCCGTGCTTCTGTGTGACAACTGTGGGAACCTGGCGCCGGCTGTGTGGTGACTGGAGCGCCGGCTTCACCTGGCGCGGCACGCGGGGTGGGTACACGTCCGATGTCGGTGGCAACCTGCTGCGCCGGCTTGAGCTCTCGCAGACGCTGTGGGTGCAGGTGCTCCGCTCCAATCGCAAGAACCCCGATCCACTGTACTTCGCGATTTACGGGGACACGATCTACCACCATGGAGCAGGGTTTCGCACCGGCGAACTCAGCCCCGCGCATCGTGCCGGATCGCCGGAGCCGATGCGGCTGTCCGGCGTGCCGGTACTGCGTCCAGCGCTGCGTCTGCTCAATCGGGAACGCTGGCGCCGGTGGGAACGGGGGGTGGAAAAGCGTCATCTGCGCCAATCGCAGGAGTTCTACGACAAGATCCAAGCGGGCGGCTCTGACTGGTTGTCTGAGCTCACGTAGCTGTACTACCACTCACGAGCCGCTCGAGAGCTATCGAGATCTGCTCGCACACGATGTCGGGCGCGAACAATCGCTGCGCCTCATTGCGCGCTGTCGCTCTCATACGGGCAGCGTCCGTTCTCACTCGATCGAGCATCTCCACGACCGCCGTGGCCATGGCCTGCGCGTCGCCCACCGGCACCTCGACGGCCACCGATCTGTCCACGCGCTCGATCGCGCCGACCTCGCTCGTGCCGATGACCGTAACGCCTGCCGCCAATGCCTCGGCGACCGTCAGCGCAAACGGCTCATATGAGCTGGCCTGAACCAGGATGTCGCTGCCTGCGCAGCTCCGCTGGAATCTCGGAACCGGGGATGGGGCCCGCGTATTCTGCGTTCTCACGGGGCAGGTCCTCGAGCAGCCTGGTGTAGTCCGACCACAGGCTCGGTCCTCCCACGACGCGGATTCTCACCGACACCTCGCGTTCGCGCAGCGTCTTTGCCACGGCGGTGACGGTCTCGATGCCCTTGCGCGCGACGATACGTCCGAGCACCAGCACGACCGGCGGCTCGCCGAGGGGCCGATCCGCCGGGGTGAACCGCTCAAGGCGGACAGGGTTCGGAACGACGACCGTGGCCGCGATCGGAAAACCGTAGTCGCGCACCAGGTGATCCCGAAACACCCCGCTGATGCACACCAGCAAGCTGGCGCGGCGAATACGCCTGCGCTGCACGAGTGTGCGCACCAGCATGATCGCCACGACGATCGCGAACCTGTGACGCGACTGGCAACGCATACTCAGTCGACGCTCGGCAAGCAGAGATCTCAGCTCGCCGGCACTGTGGGTCTCCGGGTGGATCACAAGCGGCACCGTTCGTGTGAGTCGTGATGGCACGGCGAGGCTCTCGATGTTCGAGAACTGGTAGATCAGGTCATAAGGGTCCTGCCGGTGCCTGCGGAGAATCTGCCGGCGCAGGCGCACCGAGGCGAGCGCCCGCGCGAACATGCCGCTCGCAAGCGCTACGGTTCGCGTGCGACTGTACCAATGGTCCCACTGCCACTCCGCCGTGCCCCATGTGAAGGTGACGTTCCCGTCCTGCGCAAGCCGGTCGGGGATCTTCTGGCCCGATGAGGGAAAGAAGCAGTCGATCCGGTGCCCGCGTCCAGCGAGACCGTGAAGCAGCTCTGTGGCGACACCCGGAACGCCCCCATCGGCCCCGGGGGCGGGACCGAGCCATGCTATGTGCAGTTGTCTGGCGGGCACCGCCGCGCACCCTACCTACGGAACCCGCGCCGCGCATCTCTTACGCATGGTGCGCATACGGTGATGCCTTGTGTATGTTTCGCGCGTGCCGGACACGATGCTCCGGGCCTTCGGTTGGAGGCCCCTGCTGATCCACGGCGATCCGTGCGTCCTGGATCGGTGGTTGTGGCTCCGGCGCCATCTGCGCAGGGGCGGGGTGAGGACGTTCGACGCCGGGTGTGGCAACGGCGGCTTCAGCATCTACGCGGCGCGCGCAGGAAACGAGGTGGTCGCGGCTTCGTTCTCGCCGCGCGAGCAGGAGGACGCCCACCGCAGAGCCGACATGGTCGGAGCCGCCGGGATCGACTTCCGCACGCTCGACCTGCGCGAGCTCGAGCAGCATCGTGGTTCGCTGGGGAGTTTCGACCAGATCATCTGCTTTGAGACCATCGAGCACGTCAGAGACGACGAGGGCCTCGTGCGGTCCCTGGCGGCGATGCTCGAGCCAGGCGGGCAGCTGCTGCTGACCACGCCGCTCGACACGCATCGCCCGCTCTACTCCGAGGAGCGCCACCCGAGTGGGCAGGAGGACGGCTCGCATGTCCGCTACGGTTACTCACAGCAGCGACTGCGGCAGATCGCAGGGGCCGCGAGTCTGGACGTCGTGGACGAGGGTTTCATCAGCGGCGTGGTATCTCAGAAGCTGACCGATCTGATGCGTAGGCTGACCGCGCGCATCGGGCGCCCGGCCGCCTGGGCGGTGGTGCTTCCGCTGCGCCTGCTCGTGATCCTCGACGGACCCTTGAGCAGGCTGTTGCGCTATCCGTATCTGAGTGTGGCGCTCTGTGGCGTCAAGCACGCGTAGGAGGAGAGCGTGCGCATGATCGTCACAGTGCCTTGGGGGCATCGCCTCGGCGGCGCCGAGGCGATGCTCAAGGGAGTGCTCGACGGCGCCGGCGAGAGCGGGCACGAGTTGGAGCTCGTGTTCTTCGAGCCCGGGCCCTGGCCGGACGAGCTGATCGCGGCCGGCTTTCGCGTCGAGGTGATCCCCGCCGGCCGCCTTCGCCAGGCCCACAGATGGCTTGCGACCGTCGTCAGGCTCGCGCGGCTCCTCCGCGCCCGCGAACCGGATCTGATCCTCAACTGGGCGGCGAAAACACAGCTCTACGGCGCGCCGGCGGCGGCGCTCGCGGGCATGGCCGACCGGGTGGTGTGGTGGCAGCAGGCGATTCCCAGGCGCAGCTGGCTCGATGGCTGCGCGACCCTGCTGCCCGCCACTGCGATCGGCTGCTATTCGCAGGCTTCCAGTCGTGCGCAGGCGCGACTGTTTCCCGCGCGGCGCACGTTCGTGGTCGCCGCCGGGTCGCCGATTCCCAGCACCGATGCAGCAGCCCAGGCACCGCTTCAGCTTCCCCCAGACGTACCCATCGTCGGCCTGGTGGGTCGCCTGCAGCCCTGGAAGGGACAGGATCGCCTGTTGCGCGCTCAGGCGATCCTGCGCGACCGCGGCCAGCAGATGCACCTGGTGATCGTGGGAGGCGACTCCTATGGGCTCTCTCCCGAGTATGCCGCTTCGCTGCAGCCGCTCGTTCGCCAACTGCGTCTCGGCGATGCCGTCACGATGACCGGAGAGGTGCCCGACGCGGGCCCGTACATCGAACAGATGGACATTCTCGTCAATGCCTCAGACCCGGAGCCGTTCGGAATCGTGATCCTGGAGGGCATGGCAAGAGGGGCCGCGGTGGTGGCGGTCAACTCCGGCGGGCCCGCCGAGTTCGTCGAGGACCGGCGGACAGGCATGCTCGCGCGCTCGGGTCAGCCGGACGCCTTGGCGGACGCGCTGCAGCCGCTGCTGGTCTCACCCGAGCTGCGCAAGCAGATCGGCGAGGCCGGCCGGGAGCGATACCTGCGGGAATACACCGACGCTGCCATGCGCAGGCGGTTCTTTGAGCACTGCGAGGAGATACTCCAAGGCAAAACCCGCAGCGGTGCGCACGCGGCCGTGACCTGAGCGTCCTCGCTTACGAGGATGTCTCGCCGGCACGATCCTCGGAGGACCGAGTCGAACGGAATTACGACCGATACAGACGTGAGACGCGGATGGCGCCGCCGGATCTCCTCGGGCCAGACGCGCCCCTTCGTCAGTGAGATCACGTCGGTTCCGGCATAGCTGGGTGCTTCGACGACGAGTTGCTCTTCGCTGAGTATGCGAGTGATCACGTGCGGCAACGCAGGCGATATGTGTGGCTGGTAGTCGGGACGGAACGAGGTGAGGTGTCCACGCAGGCTGAGCTCTACACGGTTGCGCAGAGTCGCGAGGTTGGGCGTCGAGACGACCAGCCGCCCGCCCGGTGCCACCAGCCGGGCGGCTTTCCGCAACGCGCTCCACGGAGCCTCCAGATGCTCCACGACCTCCACCAACAGCACGCGATCCGCGCGGGGCAGATCGTCGGCGTCCTCGGCCGCAATTGCGTGAAATGTCACATCGGCTCTGAGATCGGGGTCAAGCCAGTCGATCGGATCGATGCCGTGGAGCTCGGCGGGCATCCACTCGTCCCGGATCCTCCGCAGCAGATCCCCGCGACCGCAGCCGATGTCGAGCCAGCGCAGGCCGGGTTCGGGACGGGCGGCCTCGAGTGCGCAGGCCACGATCTCCTCCATGGAGGCGCCTGCCGAAGCGATCTGGTCTGAGTAGCTGCGCACAGGTCGGCCGATCCTAGCCGACGCGGCTGTTGAAACGTCCCCGCAGGCTTGCCCATCCCCGCGCCTGGAGCCGCTGCCGAGCACGAGCGGGATCGCTGGTGGCCAGCAGCGCCGGGGGATCCCACAGTTTCCTGCTGTATGCCTCCGGCGGAGCGCACAGGATCGGACCGGTCAAGCCCTGACGGACGCTCATCACCGTGTAGCCGTGCGATTCGAGCAGCGAGGTCACCGGTGTCGGAGGCGGCTCGTGCTCCTCGAACACGATGTCGCGGATGAGCCTGCGCACGAGCAGCGACTCAGCGCCTTGCAGGGCCGCCAGCTCATGCATCTCGACGTCGAGCTTGAGCACGCCGACGGCGGCGGAGAACTCGCCATCGAGGGACACGGTCTCGACCTCGGTCGAATGCGCCGGATTGGAGCGCTCCAGAGATGCCGTACCCTTGTTGTCGGCGAAGGTGTCGGGATCCACTGCGAGCGGGAGCGTGCCCGCCGAGGAGGAGACGGCTGCCCGTCGAGCCTCGATCACGTGGATGTGATCGACCACGTCCCAGCGCGCGACGTTGCGGTCGAGGGTCTCGAAGATGAGCGGATGCGGCTCGAAGGAGACAACGCGGCCGTTCGGTCCGACTGCGTGCGCGAGGAGGTTGGACATCAGGCCGACGTTCGCCCCGGCGTCGATGGCGGTCTCGCCGGGATCAGCAAGGCGGGCAAGCGTCTCGGCGACCGTCAGGTCATACACACCGGTGCGGGCGACGGCGTATCCCAGCGGGTCAGGCCAGCAGTACAGCCGCGAGCCCCATGCCGCGCGCACCAGCAGCGGCGTTCCGTCGCCCTTGGCGGTCGGGCGCAGGCGCAGCACAAGCTGAGACGGCCGGTACCAGTAGTAAGGCCGGTTCACGAACCTGTATGCCCGCATGAGTAGAGAGGGCGGTCGCTGGGCGATCTGACTCATGGCGGCTCAGGCACTCTAGAGGTTGCGGTCCGATATACCGTGGTTTGGGTAGGCTAGAGCCCCTTCCGAGGAGGCCCCGTAGGCACGATGCGATCCGACAGCGAGACCGAGCGTGCCATTCAGCAGACGTCATCGACTGTAGACGTCACGATCGTCGCACATGACATTGGCGCCGTGGGCGGCATGGAGCGCCAGTTGGCAGAGCTCGTGACCTGGGGCTGCGCCGGCTCGGCCACCAGGTCACGGTGATCGCTCGCACGTGCGAGCTGCCGGCGGGCTCAGGCGTCGCCTTTCACCGGGTTCGAGCACCGGGGCGCCCATTTCTACTCGCCTATCCGTGGTTCATGCTGGCGGGCTCGCTGGCTGTGCGCCGATGGCGTCGCGGAGTCGTTCAGGCGACCGGCGCGATCGTGCTCAACCGGGTTGACGTGGTCGCCGTGCACTACTGTCACCAGGTGGGGCCGGTCAACCCAAGCCGCGCCACGCCGCTGTTCCGCGCACAGGTGGGACTGGTCGCCATCCTCAAGCGGCTCGGCGAGCGGCTGTGCTTCCGACACCAACCGCGCCGGCGCCATCGTGTGTGTCTCCGATGGCGTCGCCGACGAGATACGCGAGCACTTTCCAACGCTCGCCGGGAGCATTCTCACGATTCACAACGGCGTCGACACCGAGCAGCTTCGCCCCGGGAGCGCGGCGCGAGGACGCCCGCGCCGATGCGCGCCTCGCTGGGATCTCGCAGAGCGGGCTGCTCGCCGCGTTCGTCGGCAGCGAGTGGGAGCGCAAGGGCCTTGAGCCGGCCATCCGCGCGCTCGCCCTGACGCCCGGCGTGGGACGCTGACTGGTTGCCGGCGGCGGCGAGCGGACCCGCTACCAGGAGCTTGCCGAGCGGCTCGGCGTGGGGGAGCGGCTACGCTGGCTGGGAGTCACAGCGCGATGTCCAGCTCGTCTACCAGCTCGCCGACGCGTTCGTCATGGCCTCGAGCTACGAGACCTTCTCGCTCGTCACCTTCGAGGCGGCGGCGAGCGGCCTTCCGATCCTCGCTACGCCGGTCAGCGGCGTGCGCGAGCTGATCGAGGACGGGCGCAACGGCTATCTGATCACGCCGAGAGCCGCGTGTGATCGCCGAACGCCTCACGCAGCTCGCTGCCGATCCGGCAGCTCGAGGATGCGCCTCGGGCGCGCCGCTCGGCGCGTCCGCGCTCGAGTTCAGCTCGCAGCGGATGGTCGCGGATATCACGAGCTGTACCTGCGCCTGGCCCGAGGCTCCGAGACAGCGGGCATAGTCGCAGACGATGAACCGGGGCCGGCTGTGAGCCTGGGCTCACCGCGTCGGCCTTGGACCTGGGACCATCGCCCTGTCGGGCGTCTCAGCTCGGCGCCCGGTCGCGATTGCGCGGCCGCTGTCAGCATGCGCTCTAGCGAGTCGGTGGCGGCGGGCACCGTGAACAGCCTCTCGACCGCCGCGCGGCCCGGCGAGCGCCAGTCGCTCGCGCAGCGCGGGCGCCTCGCGCAGCTCGCTCAGCCGGCCGGCCAGCGCCTCGCTGTCGCCCTCGGGGAACACCAGCCCGCCTCCGGTCAGCCCGATCAGCCAGGGGATCTCGCCCGAGTCCGAGCCCACCACCGGCACGCCGCACCACAGCGCCTCGACGATCACCCGGCCGAACTGCTCCTTCCAGGTGGGCGTGGTGCGTGAGGGCAGCACGAGCACGTCGAGCTGGGCGTATCCGGCAGCCATCTGGTCGTGTGCCAGCCCGTCCAGCACGCGCACACGCGATCCCGGGATCGGCTGGCCCTCGAGCCGCGCCCTGCAGCTCGCCGTTGCCGATCAGCAGCAGCCGACCGGCGCCTCGAGCTTGCGCACCGCCTCCAGCAGATCCATCAGCCCCTTGCTCTCGATCAGCCGGCCCGCATAGCCGACGGTGAAGGGACGCTCCGCGGCAGCTTGCCTGGAGGCGGCCGGCTCAGAGACTCGCTTGCCGGGAGGCGGCCGGCAAGCGCTCCCAGGCGGGGACCGCCGGCGGGGCGAGAGCAACCTCCCCCACCGCTCCCCACGTGCGCGCCAGGCGCGCGGCGCTGTCCGAGCGAGCGGCCACGAACGCGGCCTGACGCAGCACCCGCGAGCGCTGCCTGCGTATCGAGCAGGGGCAGCCGCCGGTCGATGTTCTCGTAGCACTGAACCCCGAACGGTATGCCCAGCTTGGCGAACGCGCGGCTCCATTGCATCGCCGCTAGCGCGTACGGCTCGGCCTCAACGAACGCCACGTCGGGACGCGTGCGAGCGCACAGCGCGCGGCAGCTGGTCAGATAGACGTGCCGCTGCGGACGCCCCGCCAGGAGCACCGGGGTCGGGCGCAGGGCGTCCTCCATGCCCTCGAGCGCCGCCGGGCGCACCGCCGTCCTGCGAGTACTCGTGACGCCAGCGGCTGGGGAGGACGATCGTGACGTCCCAGCCGCGTCGCGCGAGCTCCCGGTAGACCTCCTGGTTGACGTTCACGATCGCGGGATGGCTGATCACCAGCAGTCGCCGCCCGGATGTGCGGCGATCCTCCTCCAGACCGGCCTCGTGTCCATGCGCGACTGTGTTCGGACGGTCGCGGCCGCGCGGGCGAACCAGAGTGGGGCGAGTCGAGTCGGGAAGCGAGCAGGGCATCCGGACATCCTCGCACGCATTCTCTGCACCGCTGCACCGGTCGGACCACCGGGAGCAAGGCGATTTCGGTCCCAAGGCCCCGCAACGTGCCTGTCAGAACGACGTAAAGCACGCGCGACAGTAACATGTACCTGTCGCTTGCGCGCTAACCTATGCTTAGCGATGGCCAGAAGCGGCCCCTGGACGGATCCTCAAGCCGATGAACGAGACTACCGACGCCACCGCCATCTTTGCTCCGCTGTGGAGGCGCAAGTGGCTGATCCTTGCGGTCGCGATTCTGGTCGCGCTGGGGAGCTACATCTACTACAGGCACCAGCCCTCTGCTCTACTCGGCCACCACGCAGATCTACCTCGGCAATGGCGCCGAAGAACAGTCGCAGATAGCCGCCGGCACCGGCGGCAAGACGGCCAGCGCCCCCAACCCGACCACGCAGGCCGCGCTGATCAACTCGAGCATCATCAAGGAAGCCGTTCACGACCGGCTGCGCCGGGAACGCAAAACGCTCCGGTCCGCGCGGCGCTGAAGGGCAAGGCGAAAGCGAAGGCCAGCGAAAAGAGCGAATTCATCGCGATCGAGGGGGAAGCGCACAACGCGCGCGGGGCGGCGCTGCTCGTCAACACCACGGCGCAGACATACGTCAAACGCAAGAACGCCCACTACCACGCCCAGGTCGAAGCCGCGATCGCCCTCGCCCGCAGACAGCTTCGAAAGATCGAAGCTGGACAGATCGAATCCTTGATCACCTCGGCCGCGACCGCGAGTGGGAAGACCTCGCCCAAGAGCGCTTCCAGCGCCACCGCGCGTACAGTCGGCGACGCTCAGCGCCAAGATCAACCAGCTGGAATCCGATCTGGGGGTCTCGCTGGTCACCCAGGTCAACCCGGCCAAGCCGACGCAGTCGGTGCTGGTCTCGCCGCATCCGCGAAGCAACGCCCTCTTCGGGTTCGCGATCGGTCTGGTGCTGGCCGCGTTCGCCGCTTACGCTCTCGGCCGGCTCGATCGCCGGCTGCGTTCGCTGGCCGCCGTCGAAGAGGCGTTTCAGACACAGATCCTGGCCGCGCTGCGCATCGCCAGGCATCCACTTATCATCCGTGACGGCCACCCCGCGCCCGCCTACGTGCTGCGCGAGGCGCTGTGGCGGCTGCAGACGACGCTGCAGGTTGGCGGCAACGGTGACGAGAACGGCCGGGGCGGCGGCCCCGCACGATCCTCTGCGTGAGCGCTGACGCCGGCGACGGCAAGTCGACGCTCGTCGCCGCGCTCGCCCTCGCTTGGGGCGAGGCCGGCGAGCGGGTGGCCGTCGTCGAGGCCGACTTCCGCAGGCCCGTCCAGAGCAGGCTCCTGCAGCTGAGCGGGTCCTACGGGCTGGCGGATGTGCTCACGGGCACGCTCGGGGTCGAGCAGGCGATGCAGACGGTCAGCCTGATGCGCTCCGAGGCGGGCGTCAGCGCGGTGGCGCCGGAGACCGGGGGGAGCACGGCGACCGTGGTCGAGTCCGCGGGGTCGGCGTCGGTGCTGGTGGGCGGGACGAAGGTCGCCAATCCGCCCGCCCTGCTCGGCCGCCCCGCGACCGCGGAGCTGGTGCGCTCGCTCGCGGAGGAGTTCGACCACGTGCTGGTCGACGCACCCTCACCGGTGCAGGTGAGCGACGCGATGTCGCTGCTGGGGGTGGTGGACGGGATCGTGATCGTCGCACGGGCCGGGCACACGCGCGAGGCCTCGGCCCAGCGCCTCACGGCGCTTCTGCAGCGCACGCCCAGTGCGCCGGTGCTCGGCGTCGTGGTCAACGCCGTCTCGCCGGCGGACATCAGGAAGTACGGCATCGATGCCGAGGTCGGGCAGCACCGGCACGGATTGCGCCACAACCTGATCGGCTGGTGAGCATACCATGAGCACCCCCTACCCACATCTCGCCGAGCGCGTGGGATGGGGCCACCCGAGCGTGCTCGGCTCGCGCGCGCGCGAGCGTCTGCTTGTGGGCATCGGGGTCGCGGTTCCCCTGGTGCTCGCGCTCGCGATCAGCGTCGAGATGCCCAGGCCGAGCGTGGCGAGCGTTGTGCTGGTGGCGGGACTGACGCTTGGAGCGCTGGCGGTGGTTGCGCTGATGGTCAGCGAGCGCTACGCGGTGACGGTCACGCTCGTGGCGCTGTATCTCGGCTTGCTCGAGGGGCCGGTGAAGCTCGGAACCGGGGCACATGCGGAGGCATCGGTCATACGCGACGTGCTGATCTTCTCGATCGTCCTGGGAGCGGTCCTGCGCCTGATCGTGAGAAGGGAACGCGTGACGCTGCCGCCGCTGTCGGCCTGGGTGCTGGGCTTCGTCGCGCTCGTGCTGGTCGAGGCCTTCAACCCGAACACTCATGGAATAGTGAAGATCCTGGGTGGCTTCAGGCAGCAGCTGGAGTGGGTGCCCTTCTTCTTCTTCGGCTACGCGATCATGCGCTCGAAGGAGCGCTTCCGCAAGCTCTTCCTCGTACTGGGGGTGATCGCGCTGGCGAACGGGGTGGTAAGCATCTATCAGGCGAGGCTGAGCCCGAGCCAGCTCGCCAGCTGGGGTCCCGGTTACAGGGAACTGGTGTACGGTAGCGTCGAACAGGGCGAAACCAGCGGACGTGCCGGGCGGACCGGCCTCTCCGGGCGGACCTTCGTCAGCGAAGGAGTGGCGAGGGTGCGTCCAATGGCGCTCGGAACCGACGCCGGATTCGGAGGTGGCGTCGGTGTGGTGGCGCTGCCCGGCCTGCTTGCCCTGCTTGCCATCGGGCGTGGCCGCCGACGATGGGCGGTCCTGCTTCTCTGCCTGGGGGCGCTGGCAGCCGTGGCCACCGGGCTCGGCCGCCTGCAGGTCGTCGGCGCCGTCGTGGCCGTGCTCAGCTTCACGCTGCTGTCATTCAGCCTCGGAGGGCGCGTCAGCCGGCCCCTCCTCGCGCTCTTGGGCGTCATACTGGTGGCGTTGCCACTGGGCGCGGTGCTCGTATCCGCCGAGGGCAGCGGCACCTTCTCCCGCTATGCCGAAATCGCCCCCGACAGGGTGGCCGGGGCAAAAGACAAAAAGACCGCGGAATACACGGCTATCCCAAACCAGATTCGGGCTGCCCCCTTCGGGATCGGACTCGGGACCGTGGGCTCGGCGACTGGCTTCGGAGGGAAGGTGAGCGAAACGGTGGAAGGTCATGGTGTCGGCGCTGCGACCGTGTGGACATTCATGCTCGACGAACTCGGGCTCCCGGGTCTGCTGCTGTGGATCGCGTTTACGGTCAGGTTGCTGGTGCTCGCCCTGCCCGGGCTGCGGCGCATCCCCGACTTCGAGTTGCGCCTCGACCTCGCGGCCGTGTTCTCGGCGTTTATCGCCCTCACCATCATGGGATTCTCCGGGTCGACCATGACGAGCGAGGCGCTCGGCCCGTTCTTCTGGTTTACGGCGGGGATCGCCGCATACTGGTTCGCGGGGCCAGGGCGTGCCGCGCTCCGTACGCCGAGAGTCCCGGCGGCCGTCATCCCGACAGCGAGCATCCGGCCGGCGAGCGCGTGATGGGCATTGCCCACGACGGCAATCCGGTCGGCTCACTGTGCGCGAGCGTATCGATCGCGGCTGCCGCTGGGTCGTCTCTCGCGCGTGCGGGGCAGCAGCGGCCTCCCGACTTCTTCATCGTGGGCCAACCGAAGAGCGGCACCACGGCGCTGTATGAGATGCTGCGCCGCCATCCGCAGATCTACATGCCCGACCGCAAGGAGCCGTGGTATCTGGCGAGCGAGCTGCACGAACGCACGCCGCGCCGGCCGGGCGGTACTCCGCAGACCGTCGAGGAGTACCTCGCCTGGTTCGAGGGCGCCCGGCCGGACCAGCGCGTCGGCGAGGCCAGCGCCCTCTACCTGTGGTCGCGCACCGCCGCCGAGCGCATCGCGCAGCTGCAGCCCGACGCGCGGATCGTCGCAATCCTGCGTGAGCCCGCCAGCTTGCTGCGTTCGCTGCACACGCAATTCGTGAGAAGCTACATAGAGACCGAGAGCGACTTTCTCAGGGCGATCTCGCTCGAGGGTGCCAGGCGCGAGGGTCGCCATCTGGCCCCCCATTCCTACTGGCCGCAGGCGCTGCTGTATTCAGAGCATGTGCGCTATGTGGAGCAGCTGCGCCGCTTTCACGCCGTGTTCTCACCCGAGCAGGTGCTGGTGCTCATCTACGACGATTTCCAGCAGGACAACGAGGCGACCGTGCGCACGGTGCTGCGCTTCCTGGAGGTGGACGACACGGCTCCGATCGAGGTGATGGCAGCCAACCCGACGATGGGCGTGCGCTCGCAGCGCCTGCACGAGTTGGTGCACGCGGTGTCCGTCGGTCACGGCCCGGTCTCTCAGGCGGTGAAGGCAGCGGTCAAGGCGGTGACCCCCACGCGTCTGCGGCGCAGCGCGCTGCATGCAACCCAGCGCGGCGTCGTCTACGTCCAGCCGCCTGAGCCCGACGAGCGCTTCATGCTCGAGTTGCGTCGTCGCTTCAAGGGAGAGGTCGTGGCGCTGAGCGAGTACCTGGATCGCGACCTGGTCGCGCTATGGGGCTATGACGGCGTCGAGTGAGCCCGCAGTCGAAGCGAAGCGCACACCGCTGAGAGTGCCCGACTTCTTCATCGTCGGGCACGCGAAGAGCGGCACCACGGCGCTGTACGAGATGCTGCGTCCCCACCCCCAGATCTACATGTCCGAGGTGAAGGAGCCGTGGTTCTTCTCCACCGACATGCGACCTCGCTTCGACCCGTGGCGCACGGGCATCGCGCCGCAGACGCTCGAGCAGTACCTGGCGCTGTTCGAGGGCGCGCAGCCGGGGCAGCGCATCGGCGAGGCGTCCTCGTCGTACCTGTGGTCGCGCACCGCCGCACGCGGCATCGCGGGAGTGCAGCCGAACGCGAAGATCATCGCGATCCTGCGCGAGCCGGCCAGCTTCCTGCGCTCGCTGCATCTGCAGCTCCTGCAGAACCACGTCGAGGTGGAGAGGGACCTTCGCGAGGCGATCGCCCTCGAGGGGGCGCGGCGTCAGGGCCGGCGCATCCCCCGCCGTTCGCACCGGCCGCAGATGCTCCAGTACTCAGACCACGTGCGCTACGTCGAGCAGCTGCGGCGCTACCACGAGCTGTTCCCGCGCGAGCAGGTGCTAGTGCTGATCTACGACGACTTCCGTCGCGATAACGAGGCGTTCCTGCGCGTGGTTCTGCGCTTCCTCGAAGTTGACGACACGCAGCCGATCGAGGTGATCGACACGAACCCGTCGGTCAGCGTGCGCTCGCAGCAGCTCGACGATCTGGTGCATGCGGTATCCGTGGGGAGGGGCCCGGTCACAGTGACGACGAAGCGGGCGATCAAGGCGCTCGCATCGCGAGAGATGCGGCGCAAGTTGCTCGATTTCACCCGACGCCGGATCGTGCTGAGCGAGCCGCCTGAGCCCGACGAGCGCTTCATGCTCGAGTTGCGTCGTCGCTTCAAGGGAGAGGTCGTGGCGCTGAGCGAGTACCTGGATCGCGACCTGGTCGCGCTATGGGGCTATGACGGCGTCGACTGATATGAGGCGGTGATCGCGGGCTCCCACCGCCTCTCGCGTCGCCAGAAGTGATTTCCCAGCCGGCGGTCCCGCCTTGCGGAGGGACCGCCTTGAGGAAGCGGGCGTAGCTGGCAGCCCACTGGCTACTTCTTCATCACCAGCACATTCGCGGCAGTTGCCGACACCAGCGTCACGCCTATTTCGACGAGAGTCGGCGTGAGGGATGCCTTCTTGGGAAGGCCGAGGTTGTGATACACGTTAGACCCCCAGCCGTACAGTTCTCCGCTCGCGTTCAGGCCGAAGCAGTCATCGCCGCCCGTTGCCACATAGGAAAAATGGAGGCCCGTGCGTGTCAGGTCGTTTTGTTGATATCGCGTCGTCACCGACCTGGCCCTCATATCAGTGTCATCGCCCCAGCCGATCACTTCACCTCCCACGACTGCGAGTGTCGTACTGATGGTTGCGAGCAGCGTGTGGGTCGCCCGGGTGATCCATCAGAAGTGGGAGCTGCCGGCGGTCAGTCCGCTGATCTTCGAGTACCGGCTTTTTGCGGTTGCGCTGTCCCGGCTGCGGCAAGCTCCAGTTGGCGAGGCTGCCGGCGGGTACCTATGAGATCAGGTTCGGCGTTGTCCGCCTGTACGCTTCTCGTGTCGTAGCTCGTGGGACGCCGCTGAAGGAGCGATCATGGCCATGCTCAAGGACGTCTCCTTGCCAGTACCACGAGATCCGAGGGGTGGCCGATGGGGAAGCATCGATCCATGTAGACGAACAGTAGTAGTACAAATCTCGGCATCAAGCTCCGGCGTTGGTGGCCGAGATGGCGGTATTGCCATCGCCAGACGATGCGCCAGCGCGTCATGAGGAAGTGGTAGTCGTACCGATGCCAGAGAATCTCTAGTCCCCCCTGTGCAAGCGTTTCACGCAATGCCTCCAACGTGTAGCCCGGCCGGGCCTTTACCAGGGGTGTGGGAGGGGCAGCAGGCGTGCCGACACTGATGAGCGCAAAGGCACCCAGCTTGAGGACGCGCCCCAGCTCGGCGGCGGCGGCGTGATCGTTTTGAACCCAGGGGAGCACGTTCGAGCAGAGAATCCAATCAAACGATCTGTCCTCGAAGGGCAATGCCGTCACCGAGCCGACCAAATCCGTATGTCGTGGATCTGAGCGGTGTGCGCTGGTCTCGGGCAGCACGACATCCATGTTGACGATCTCGGCGATCTCCTCGAATGACTCAAGAAACGGGCAGTAGAGGCCTCTCGTGCCACTGCCGGCATTGAGACATCTACCGTGAGGAGGGGCCTTGGCTGCCGCCTTGCGGAAGACTGGTTCCTGTACGAGTCTGCGCCCTTCGTCGGGC
Organism: uncultured Solirubrobacterales bacterium; assembly: GCA_963839965.1. GTDB lineage: Bacteria > Actinomycetota > Thermoleophilia > Solirubrobacterales > Solirubrobacteraceae > Palsa-744. The sequence goes on along the minus strand of CAWIWX010000002.1, from coordinate 115,160 downwards.
CCTACGGGGCGTACCAGCGGGGGGACAAACGTCATATTCCTGACGACCTTCACTCTGGGTGCATGGTAGTGGTTCCACGCCAGGAACGTCAAACTTTCACGTGGGCGAGCACTTGACCGCCCGCGCCTGGCAGGGTAGTTTCCCGTGCTGATTTAGCGGGTTCGGGCGGGATTATGTAGCCTGAGGCGAAGGTGGTGGTGGCGGTGGTTGCCGTGACCGTGTCACATGAGCCGGCGGGAGCAGCGGAAATTGCTCGAAGTATCGGTCGATGGGGAACGCGCACACCGCTTCGATCGTAGCCCGCCTGAGCCTCACGTCGCTCGCCGCCAATCGCTCGGCGGCCGACTCATACGAGGGCAGGCGGCTTGCGCGATCGGTGAACGCCTGCAGGCGCGGCGGGCTCAGATGCAGCGTTGCGATCCGCAGCCGATCGTAGAGGCGTCCGGTATCGTCGGCACGATCCTCGTCCGGGCTCTCGGCCCAGGCCTCGACCCGCGGGACTATGCAGCAGCGGAAGCCCATGCGCCACAGGCGCAGGCTCAACTCGACGACGGCGGCGCACGCCGAGTTGAAGCTCGCGTCGATGCCGCCCGCCGCGGTGAGCACCGCACGGTCACATGCGCAGTGAGCGGCGGACAGCAGAGCCGCGGGAACGAGCTTCTGCGCAGCCTCGCCGGCGAGGAGGCCCGAGGCCAGATCCTCGTCGGTGAAGGCCCGCCCGAAGTGACGCAGATCGGGGCAGGAGTTGAAGCGCATCACCGGTCCGACCGCAGCGACCGCAGGGAGCGCTAGCGCCTCCGTGATATGCGCGTACCACGGATCGCAGCGCAGCAGGCCGCCGGCCGCGAGCAGTACGATCGGGGCGCTGGCCGCCTCGACGCCGAGCGCCAACGCCTCGGCCTCGCTCGGCGGCTGCTCGCAGTCGATGCGGCGCAGCGAGACTTCGTGCAGGCGAGTCCATGCGTCGTCGGGGGAGTGGTCGGCTCCGGCGATCAGCACCTCGCTGCCAGCCGGCAGCGTGGCACCGAGGGCCAGCGCCGAGGTCTCGTCGGTGGCTGCGCCATCGTGCGCGACGACGACGGCGGAAACCGGTGGCCGGGCGGCCTCCTCTCCGTCCGCGGCCTCGGACGCGGCGCTGACGAGATGCGCAGGCAGGCCGGCCAGGCGGGGCCTGCGGCCTCCTCGGCTCGCGATCTCTCTGAAGATCGACGCGGTTTCGGGTGTCTCAGCAGGCAGGGGGGGCGGGACGTAGGACCGCTGGACGGTGAAAGCGCTCGCGACGCGGGCGAGCGCGACCTGCTCCGCCGAGATGAGCGGTCCCGGCTGCAGATCTGTCCACGATTGGCGGCTGTTGCGCAGACCGTCCATGGCGAACGCCCCAACCGCCATCCGGTCGACGGCGCGCGTCTGCAACCCCAATTCGCCCATGAACGCGACGACGCGCTCGCACCATGTCACCGGATCGGCCAGCACCCCGTCATACGTGCACACCATCAGCGGACGACCGGCTGCGCCAAGCATCGCTTGACGCGTGTAGCGCTCCCACAGCGCGAGACTGAGCAGCGGGGTGAACCCATTTCGGTGAGCGAGCGAGTAACCCACCTCGAATGGGTGGCGCACGACGAGCAGGTACGCGACCCGCCGCTCGAGGATCGCCGACCAGAACGGCAGCAGCACGCACGTGCGCGGGTCCTTCCACACCCACGGCCGTTCGGGATGTGCGGCCTGGAGCGTCGCGAGCGCGTCGGACGCGTGGCTGCGCATCATCAGCGCAATCTCCTTCGCGCCCAGCAGCGGCGGGCAGAACCAGCTCCCGCCGAGCTCGCCGAGGAGGCGATCGTTGAAGCGGACGAGCGACTTCGACTCCCAATGGCCGCGCGGGTTCATGGTGCCGCCCAGGAGAAGATCGTCGCGGCGGCAGACCGCGAGGCCGAGCAGGTTGACGAGCCGGGTGATCAGCGACGTCCCGCTGCGGTGCATCCCGAGGATCACCACCCCTTCGGGAGGGGGTGTCACAGAGCTGACGCCGGTGGATGCACTGCTCATCGGTGCTCTTCTCCTGCGCTGGGCGGCGTCACGCGCCGGCAGCCGCTGACCGCGAGGCCGGGTCGTTGGCCTGCACGCCGCTCAGCCTCTCGGAGGCGGTGTGGGCCGCTCACCGTCTCGCGTGAGCTCCCAGCGAACCTCGAAGCCGTGTATCGCAGGGTCGGACAGCAGCTGCTTGGCCCCGCCGTTGAGAGCTGGGAACTGGGTCCGATAGCAGATCATCGCCTCGAGCTTTGCGGACGCGGTCTGCTCGTCGAGACGCTCTACGTGGGCGGAGCGCAGCGGTGGCATCTCGGGAACGTTCTCGAGGTAGGACTGCCAGAAGGCGTCGATGTTGCGATTTGACTCGGGCTCGCGGCCTTCGACCCAGTGCGGCCAGCCGTGCTGAACGCAGTAGGGCAGATCGGCATACAGCGTCACCGGTATGCCCGCCCGCGACAGCATGCGCCCGTAGTGGCGCACGAGCAGGTGATCGGGGTGGGAGCCCAGGCCGGCGGGCACGTACACGCGCGAGGCGCTGTCCACCTGGGCGCACAGCTCACGATCGATCCGATCCAGCGTCGGGCGCGGCGGTGTGCGGTACTGGGCGTCGAGGAACGGCAGGTCCAGCGGCTTGCGGCCCGCGCGGGCGAGGGCCACGGCGTCCTCCGCGGCCCGCTCGGCGACCCGCTGCGCCGAGTCGATCGCTCCGGTGACGGCGTCCCACGGCGTCAGGCGTCCCGGCGCCGGCGCCCGTGCGCACACATTCACGACATTCAGCTCGCGATCGCTTGACAACAGGCTCCAACAGTCGAAAACGGCGTCGTCAAAGTGGGGGGAGAGCACCAGTTCGGGCGCTTGCGGGTCCGTGCGCAGGCTCGTCTGGAAGCGGTTCTCCTCCTGAGCGGCGCGTCGTGTGCGCATGCGTCGATACAGCGTACGCGGCAGGCTGTGCGGGCGGATTCGGGGCATCGCTGAACCGCGCGCAGTATAATCGCGGGTGCTCCGCAGCGCAGGAGGCTGTGCGCGATACGCTCGTAAGCAGGTGATCGTGCGCTGGTCCACAGTGCGCCCGGGCCGATGACTGTCAAGCCTGTGGTCGCATGATGAGGAGGGTATAGATGGAAAGCAATGGATCTGTGTCGGAGTCCGGTGGAGACAGGCCCTCAGGCGGCGCGATGCTCGTCGCCAAAAAGTGGGTCGTGAGCCGGCCTCCGCTGCAGCGGGCTGTCACCAACCTCTTCCATCGCATGTACCACGGCTCGCCGGGTCGTACGTGGCAAAACACCAAGTGGCTCGGCACACCGGTGCTTAAGTGTCCGTTCGATCTGTGGATCTATCAGGAGTTGATGACCCGAGTACGCCCCGACGTGATAATCGAGACGGGAACCCACAAAGGGGGGAGCGCCCTCTACGTGGCCTCGATCTGCGACCTGCTGGACCATGGCCGCGTCGTCACCGTCGACATCAAGGAGAAGTCCGGTCGTCCAGAGCATCCACGGATCACCTACCTCACCGGATCGTCGACCGCTCCGGAGATCGTCAGTCGCATCAAGGAGGGGACGAAAGGCGCGATTATGGTCATCCTCGACTCCTACCACAGTCGCGACCACGTCCTGGAAGAGCTCGAGATCTACGGCCCGCTCGTGACGCAGGGCAGCTACGTGATCGTCGAGGACACCAACATGAACGGTCATCCCTCGCATCCGAAATTCGGGCCCGGGCCGTGGGAGGCCGTCGAAGCGTTCCTGGGGTCACATCCAGAGTTCCGCGTGGACGAGGACTGCGAGAAGTTCTTCCTGACGATGAACCCCCGGGGCTACCTGCAACGCGTCTAGGGACGGCCGGTGCACGCCGGCGAGCACGGATGACAACCGATTCCCGCACGCCCGCGCCGCCCAGTGAACGGCCAAGGGTCGTCTACGTGATGGGAACCGCCCGCAGTGGGAGCACGATACTAGGCGTCACGTTGGGCAATTGCGAGCGCGTCTTCTACGCGGGCGAGCTCGGGGGCTGGCTGGTCAAGTCAGGCGTCTCGTGGCTCGATGGTTCGGAGCGGAAGCGATTCTGGAGCGTCGTGCGCGAGGAGGTCGACGGCGCCGAGGGGCTGTTCGGCAAGGAGGTGCACGAATGCCTGGAGGTGTCGATGGCCCTGCTCAGGATCCGCGGATGGCCCGCTCGACGGCGCCTGCGCAAGCGCTATCGCCAGGTCTCCGAGCGGCTCTATCTCGCGATCGCGCGCGAGTCGGGAGCGACCCACATCGTCGACACCTCATCCCATCCGCTGCGCGCGCGGGAGCTGCGAGGGCTTAGCGAGATCGATCTGTACCTCATATACCTCGTGCGGGATCCGCAGAGCGTCGTGGCGTCGTTCACGCGTCCGGGCGCGTGGCGGTTTTCGGACTCCGCTGTCAGAACGAACGCATATGTGTGGTTCACGAATCTGCTTTCCTCGCTGGTCTTCCTCAGCCATCCGCACGATCGTCGGTTGTTTGTGCGCTACGAGGACCTCTTGGCGGATCCGGAGAGCGTGGTTGGTCACATTCTCCGCCAGACCGACGGCCCCGACGGACTGCCAGACTTCGACGCGCTCAGGACGGGCATTCCGTTTCAAGGTAACCGGCTTCTGCGCGAAGGAGAAGTGGTCGCATTCACACGCAACGCCAGCACGCCGCCTCGCTGGTCGCGCGTGACGACGCTCTTCCAGCTTCCCTGGATCGCCGTTCTCTCGCGTCTGCGGCCCGCGGCCCGTCTGCAGCCACCGTCCAGTTATACTCGGACCTATGGCAAAGCCGGCTGAGCGATTAGCTGCTGCGCGGGCGTCGCAGAGGCGAGTCCCCGACTTCTTCATCGTCGGCCACCACAAGAGCGGAACGACGGCCCTGTACGAGATGCTGCGTCGTCACCCGCAGATCTACATGCCCGATGTCAAGGAGCCGCGCTTCTTTGCGGAGGATCTGCGTTTTCAGTTTGAACCAAACCGATCGGACAGGCTGCCGCAGACGTTCGAGGAGTACCTGTCGCTGTTCGATGATGCGCGACCCGACCAGCGTGTCGGAGAGGCGTCGCCGTCGTATCTCAGGTCCCGCACGGCCGCCGGCTCGATCGCTGGTGTGCAACCTGCTGCACGGATCATCGCGATTCTGCGAGAGCCGGCGAGCTTTGTGCGCTCACTCCAATTTCAGCTCATGCAGGAACACGTCGAGACGGAGAAGGATCTTCGCAAGGCGATGGCGCTCGAGGAGATCACGCGTGGGAGCCGGCAGGTGCGTCGCTACTCAGATCATGTGCATTATGTCGAGCAGCTGCGCCGCTACCACGACGTGTTCCCGTCTGAGCAGGTGCTGGTATTGATCTACGACGATTTTCGCAACGACAACGAGGTGACCGTACGGCAGGTGCTGGCGCATCTGGATGTGGACGACGAAGCTCCGATCGAGGTGATGGATGCCAATCCGACGGTGAGTGTGCGCTCGGCGCGCGTCGACAAATTCGTGAGCAGGCTGCAGGGAGGGGGTGGTCCCGCGTCCCGCGTCGTGAGCAGGGCGGTCAAGGTCGTCACCCCCAAGGGGCTGCGTCGCAATGTCGTGCGCACTATTCGCCACTGCGTCGTGTACACTAAGCCACAGCCTCCCGATGAGAGCGTGATGCTGGAGTTGCGCAGCCGCTTCAAGCCAGAGGTGGTCGCGCTGAGCGAATACCTCGGCCGCGACCTGGTGTCTCTGTGGGGCTATGACCGGGTCGACTGAGCAGGCGCAGGCCGGCCCGCACCCGTCGGTCGGAAGCGGGGACTGGCGCGCAGAAGTCGCCAGGGCCCAGGAGGAGGCGCTGCCGAGCGGCCGGGTGGTGGTGTCGTGCTCGGCGCCGCTCGGCGTCGGCGGCCTCGGGCGCCACCTGCGGGAGGTCGTCGACGCCCTAGAGCGCAGCGGGCAGCCGACGGTCTGCATCTGCGGCTCGGATCGCGCGCCCACGACGCGGCGTGGGTATCGGCGGGTGTATAGGCGCGCCGCCAGCGCGGCGCTCGCGGTGCCGCCGCTGCGCCTCGCCGCGGCCCGGCGCGAGCTTGCCTACAGCCGCGAGTTCGATGCCTACGCCACCGCCCGGCTGCCGGCGGCCGACCATCTGATCGCCTTCAACGGCACGGCGCTCGAGCAGATATACAAGGTCAAGCGGCGGTGTGGCACGTCGGTCTCGCTGGTGTCGCCCACCTCACATTTCGCGCATGTCGCGCGTCAACATGCGCGCGCCCATCGCCAGTACCCGATCGAGGGCTCGTGGGCCAGAGGCCTCGTGAAGCGGAACGTCAGGGAATACGCCGAGGCGGATCGCATCTATGTGTCCTCCGAGTATGTGCGACAGTCGTTCATCGATGCAGGGTTCGCGGATGACATGCTGGCGTTCTTTCCGCTGGCACCCGATCCGCGCTACGAGCCCGACGCCGCGCCGCGAAGATCGGCGAACTTCGATGTCGTGTATGTAGGAACTCTCTCCGTCGTCAAGGGCGTCCCGCTGCTGATCGACGCTGTGCGCGCCCTGTCCCCCGCGGACATACGGCTCGTTCTCGTCGGTGGCTGGAAATCGCGGGCTATGCGGCGCTACGTCGAGAGAGCGTGCGCTCGAGACTCACGGATCCACGTGGGTCACGGCGATCCGTTCTCCGCGCTGCGCTCGGCTGCGCTCTACGTGCATCCAACCTACAACGACGGGTTCGCTTACGCCCCCGCGGAGGCCCTTGCCTGCGGCGCGCCGGTGATCGTCAGCGAGGACACCGGGATGAAGGATCTGGTTGAGCCGGGGCGCACCGGCCTGGTCCTGCCGACCGGCGATCTGGGCGCGCTCACGGAGGCCATCGAGGCGGCCTACCGTGGCGAGCTGTTCAATGGCTGAGCGTCCGCTGCGCCTGGCGGTCGTGGGGGTGTCCGTGCGGCCCACATGCGGCGTGCACGACCATGCAGGATTGCTCGCCGATGCGCTCACACACGAGAATGTCGAGCCGTCCATGCACTGGCTGCAACGCGGTGGGACCTCGCTGCCCGCAGCGCGCGCGGAGGTTCGAGCGTGGACGCGGCGACTTGCGCTCGAGCTCGACGAGAGCCCGCCGGACGCTGTGCTGCTGCACTACTCGGTCTTCTCGTACTCGCATCGCGGCCTTCCCCTGTTCGTCCACCCGACGCTGGCGGCGTTGCACAGCTCGCGGATCCCGCTGGTGGCGATGATGCACGAGCTCGCCTATCCCTGGAGGTATGCGGACTGGCGCGGAGATGTGTGGGCCCTGACCCAGCGAGCTCTGCTGATTGACGTCATGCGTGCCTCAACGGCGGCGATCGTCACGGCCGACGCTCGGGCGCAGTGGCTCGCGTCCCGACCCTGGCTGCCCAACCGGCGAGTCCTGGTGGCCCCCGTGTTCTCGAACCTGCCGCCGCCCGCGGGGGTGCCACCTCGGGATCGATCTCGTCAGGTGATAGGCCTGTTCGGGTACTCATATCAGGGAGCTGCGGTTTCCGTTGTACTGGACGCCATTCGCCTGCTGCACGATCGAGGCGGCGATGTGCAGCTGAGACTGCTCGGCGCGCCCGGTCGTTCGTCGTCCGCGGGCGAGGCGTGGCTTACCGCAGCAGGTACCCGCGCGCTCACGGGTGCGCTCTCCTTCTCCGAGGCCCTCCCGGCTCAAGCTCTGTCGAACGCGCTCGCGGCCTGTGACGTGCTGCTGTTTGGAGACACCGCCGGCCCGTCGTCGCGAAAGGGCACGCTGGCCGCATCGCTCGCGTCCGGCAGGCCGGTCGTCGCGCTCGACGGCCGCAACCGCTGGCCGAAGCTGGTCGAGGCCAAAGCGGCGTGCGTGGTGCAGCCGACGCCACGGGCACTGGCCGACGCCATCCACGCGCTCCTCGCCGATGAACAACGACGTGAGACGCTCGGCGCGCGCGGGCGTTCGTTCGCCGGGCGAGAGATGGGCGTGGCACGCAGCGCGGAGGCTGTGACGACGCTTCTCGATGACCTCTTCGACCGTCGCCGCTCATGACTCAAGCGCTTGCGCCAGCGTCGCCTCGCTCAGATTGCCAGGTAGAGCGAGCGGTCTTATAGGCCTCCATGAGCGTGGCGACATGGCGCTCCGGCGAGAATCGGGCGGCCACGACATCTCTGCCGGCCGCTCCCATCGCTCGTTGCTTGTCGGGATCGTCGAGCAGCTCGTCGAGAGCCCGTGCCAGCGCAACGGCGTTTCCGGGCGCCACGAGCAATCCGCAAACGCCACCCTCGAGCCAGTCGACGATCCCGCCGGTGGCGCTGGCAATGGCCGGCCTGCCGGCGGCCAGCGCCTCGATTCCGACGATCCCAAACGGCTCCGGCCACACGGAGGGCATCGCCACAACCGAGGCATTTGCGAGCTCGTCGGCGAGCTCCTCGGCGCTCACCCAGCCCTTGAAGTGAATGCGGCTCTCAACTCCAAGACGCCGTGCCAGCGTGCGCAGCTCGTCCTTTTGACGGCCATCGCCACATATGACGAGCTCGGTGTTCACCTCGGCAGTCGCGCGAATGAGAACGTCAGCTCCCTTGGAGGGCACGAGCCGTCCCGCGAAGACGACACGCCGTCGAGTCGCATGTCCCGAGCCCGTCTTAGGAGCCAGTGTTGGGAAATAGGGAACGATCGCGCGGCGCGGCAGGCCATTGGCGGCCAGGTGACGGTCGACGGCGCGCGAGTAGGAGACGACCAGATCGGCGCGCCTGAGGACGGCCAGCCCCCGGGATACCTCGCGGTACTTCGACGGCAGTGTTTTTGGATGACGCGTGTGCGCACAGCCTCGCGCCATGAGATTCGGTATGCAACCCGGTCCGTGGGCGCGCGCGCATTCGTGGCCGGGCTCGAAGTAGTAGACGCCGGAGGTGCACCCAGGATATCCGTGTGCGCTGATCACCACAGGGGCTTTCACCCGCACGAACTCGACGATCGCGGGATCGTCGAGCTGATGGAGGTGAGTCACCTCGGGCCAGGCCGGCAACAGCTCACCGAGACGCCGCTCGGTCGAAGCGCGCGTGTTCAGCAGATCCGGACGGTGGTGCACGTTCACTCCGGGGACATGCTCGCTGGACTTGAGCCTCGCGGCGAGCACGTGTACGTCGACCCCATGGCGGGCGAGTGCTCCCGCGCTCTTCTTGACGTGAGCGGCCACGCCGCCGTCTCTACCCCACAGAGGGGTTACGAACAAGACCGAGCTCGGAGTCTCAGGGTTGGCATTTGCCGGCTGCCCCGGAGGGGAGGACGGGTCGAAGTTGTCATTCGCAGCCATGAGCACCTGAACGATATCGTCGTGCGACTCGGGCAATATGCATACGGTGGGTTGCCGCGTCTAGAATCGCGCCCTCGTGTCAAGGATCTCGGTCGTAATTCCTGCCTATAACCAGCCTGGGATGCTCTCCGAGGCGCTGCGCGGCGTGCGGCAGCAGACCGTCGCGCCCATTGAGGTCGTCGTCATCGACGACTGCTCGCAGGAGACGCTGGAGCTCACGACCGACGTCCCGTCCGGGCTTCCCGTGCGATTTGTCCGCCACACCCGGAACCTCGGACCGGCGGGGAGCGTAGTGCACGGCATACACGAGGCCAGTGGCGAACTTGTAACGACGCTGAACCACGACGACGTCTGGGAGCCGCGGCTCCTCGAGCGCCTTGGCGGTGCGCTCGACGCCCATCCCGAGGTGTGCTTTGCGTTCTGCGATCACGGCATCATGCGCGCCGACGGTGAGCACGACGAGCGGCTCTCACGTGAGCAGAGCGCGCGTTTCGGTCGTCGCGACCTTGAGACAGGGCTGCTCACGGACGCGCGTCTATACAGGGCGGCGCTCCTGGACAAGGCCGTCGCAGCTTCGTCGTTCATGCTCGTGCGTCGCGCGGCGCTCGACCCGGCGCTCATCGCCGCAGGGGCCGACACGTGGGATTACTTCCTCGCTGTCGGCGCGTGCAGAGCCGGAAACGCGGCCTTCTATGTCGGCGAACGCCTTGGCTGGTACAGGGTCTCACCCACGATGCTCACGACCACGTGGATCGACCCGCGCAAGCAGGTCGAGATGGCGCGCGCACAGATCGCGATTCTGATGGTGATCCTGCGTACGCCTCAGTTCGCGCCGGTTCATACTGCGGCGCGCAGACGCCTCGCCCTCGCGATTCGTCATTCGCTGATGGCGGCCGTCCGCACGCGAAACCCGCGCAGCATCGGAACAGTTACTGCGCGGCTGATCGCGGGAGCGCGTGACGCCAAGCGTCTGGCCGGTCAGGATGGGCAGAGCGATGACCAAACCGGATGATAGCCTGCCAAGCCCGATGGCAGAGCCAGCGACGTACGACACTCCGCTCTCAGGCCGGGCTGGGATACCAAAGGTCATCTACGTGATGGGCGCCGGTCGCAGTGGGAGCACGATCCTCGGTGTCACACTTGGCAACTGCGACAGCGTCTTCTACGCGGGCGAGCTCGACGCCTGGCTGCCACGGTCCGGCGAGCCGCAGCTCGACGGCTCGGAGCGGGAGCGACTCTGGGGTGTGGTGCGCGACGAAGTGCACGGCGCGGCTGATCTCTTCGGCAGGGAGGCGCAACGCTCGATCGAGCGCTCGCTGGCTCTATTGCGTGTTCACAAGTGGGCGACCCGGCGCCGTCTGCGAGCGCCCTACCGCCGTGTGGCCGAGGATCTCTATAGAGCGGTTTGGCGCGCGAGCGGAGCGCAGGTGATCGTCGACACCTCCCACTATCCGCTGCGCGCCCGCGAGCTGCAGGCGATCGACGGGATCGATCTCTATCTCGTGTATCTCGTCCGCGACCCGCAGAGCGTCGTCGCGTCATTCAACCGTCGAGACGTCGCCCAGTACACGAAGTCGACGCTCACCACGAACGTCTATCTCTGGCTCACCAACCTGTTGTGTGTGCTCGTGTTCGTGCGCCACCCTCGCGATCGCCGCCTGTTCGTACGCCACGAGGACTTCATCGCGAACCCCGAGAGCATTGTGCGCAGGATCCTCGAGCCCACCGGTGTCCGCTCATCGCCGCCAGACTCATCCTCGCTGTACACCGGCATTCCATTTCAAGGCAATCGATTGATAAAATCAGAGGTGATCGCCCTTGAGAGCAGCACGGCACCGCCGGGGCGCAGACGCTCGCTTCTCACGGCAGTGCTGCAGCTACCGTGGGCGGCGGTTCTTTCGCGCCTCCAACCGGCGGCGAGGACCGCTACGAGTGAACGCGCATATGCGGCTCCTGACTAAGGCGGTCGCATCGGCGTCGCGTCGTCTGGGCCGGCCGGAGCTGCTTGCGGCGGTCAACCCCGTGGCCCGGCAGGCGCAGCGCGAGGACATCGGAGTGAGCGTCGTGCTCGCATGCACGCTGGGTGGCGACGGCACGTATGTGGACATCGGAGCGAATCGAGGTCAGGTCCTGCGCGAGGCGGTGCGGGTGGCGCCGCGCGGAAGGCACATCGCGTTCGAGCCGATCCCGCGCCTGGCGGATGAGCTCGCGCGCGCGTTCCCACAGGTCGACTGCCGGCGCAGGGCGCTGGGCGCTCGTGCCGAAGTGGCGCAGTTCTGTCACTTCCGGCAGCTCGACGGCTGGAGCGGATTGCGACGCAATCCGCGGATCAGCGACAGCCGCGGCGACCCCGAGTACATCTCCGTGGAGGTCTCGACGCTCGACGCGGAGATGGGCGAGCTCACGCCCAGCGTTGTCAAGATCGACGTCGAGGGCGCCGAGCTGGCGGTGCTCGAAGGCGCCCGCTCGGTGCTCTCCGAGGCACGACCGGTGGTGATCTTCGAGCACGTGTACGATGCCGCTGAGCCGTACGGCGTCGCTCCGGGAGCGCCCTTGGATCTGCTCACCGAGTTGGGCTATGAGATCTTCTCCGCCACGGGCGATGGCCCGTTCACGCGCTCGGCGTTTACGCAGAGCATGAGCGTCGTGAATTGGCTGGCCACGCCACACACGCGGCTGGCTCGGTGATCTATGTTGGTCGAATGTGTGAACCCGCTGCGCTGAGCGATGCTGCTCGTGGCCGCACGCCTCGGCTGCTCGTCATCACCCCCGACTACCCACCCGCCCACGGTGGTATTCAGCTGATGGCCCATCGACTTGCCGCGGGCATCAGGGGATTCGAGGCGAAGGTCGTCGCGCTCGACGGCGCCGGTGCGCGGCAGTTCGACGCGCGCGCCGGTGTGCCGATCCGACGCGTGCCCACGGACGAGCGCCTGCGCGGGGCGCGGAACGTGCGGCTGAACGCGTTTGCGTTGCTCGAGGCCCTGCGGTTTCGCCCCGATGTGACGCTGAGCGTGCACCTCGTCGCCAGTCCGGCGGCGGCCGCGATCCGACGAGTGCTGAGCGCGCGCACGGTGCAGTACTTCCACGCGAACGAGATCGGCGGCAAACCGAGGCTCGCCGCGTTCGCCGCGCGCGAGGCCGACGTGGTGATCGCGGTCAGCTCCTACACGGCGGGTCTGATTGCCGCGACGGGAGCCTCGCGGGTCACGATGCGTCTGATACCGCCGGGAGTCGACTTGCCGCCCGATCCGCGACCCCTGCCCACCGAGCATCCCACGTTCGTGACCGTCGCTCGGCTGACGAGTCACTACAAGGGCCATGACGTGCTGATGCGCTCGCTCGCGCTGGTTCGGGAGCGGGTGCCCGATGTCGAGTGGGTGGTGATCGGAGAGGGGCCGCTGCGAGCGGAGCTCGAAGCACTCGCCGGCTCGCTCGGCGTGTCGGATGCGGTTCGCTTTCTCGGCCCGGTCTCCGACGAAGAGCGCAACCTGTGGCTGCGACGGGCCGATCTGTTCGCGATGCCCAGCCGCCTGCTGGACGACGGCCTGGCCGGCGAGGGCTTCGGGATCGTTTACATGGAGGCCGCCGCCTATGGCAAGCCGGTCGTGGCGGGCAACGTGGGCGGAGCCGTCGATGCGGTTCTCGACGGCGAGACGGGACTGCTCGTGGACCCCACCGATCCGGTCGCGGTGGGTGAGGCGATCGCCAGGCTGCTGCTCGACGAGGAGCTGGCGGGGCGCCTGGGCAGGGCCGGTGCGCGGCGCGCGCAGAGCTTCGCCTGGTCGGCGATCGTGCAGCGCCTGGAAGCGGTGCTACGCGAGCAGCTCGAACGGACCGCCAGGTGAACGTCCTCTACGTCAACCACACCGGTGAGGTCAGCGGCGCGGAGCGCTCGCTGCTGGAGCTGCTCGCGGCGCTGCCCGGCGAGGTTCGTCCGCTGGTCGCGACCCCCCGCGGGCAGCTGGCCGAAGCCGTCGAGCGGCTCGGCATCCCCACGACCGCGATCACCGGGACCGCCGGCAGCCTCAGGCTGCATCCGCTGCACACGCCGCGGGCTCTCGTTGAGCTCAGCCTCGCCGCGGCGCAGGTGCACCGAGCCGCGCGCCGCCACCGCGCCCAGCTGGTGCACGCGAACTCGATCCGGGCGGGGGTCGTGCTCGGGCTCGCGCGCCTGTCGCCGGCGGCGACGGTCGTCCACGTGCGCGACTGCCTGCCCGCGGGCATCCTCAGCGCCGCCACCATGCGCCTGATCGCCGCCACCGCGACGACCGTTGTTGCAAACTCGCGCTACACGGCCGCCGCGGTGCGGGCCGCCGCTCCGAGCGCGCGGCCGGAGGTCGTGTACAACGCCGTCGATCTCAAGCGCTGGGATCCCGGGCGCATCGATCGCGTCCGCGTCCGCGCGGGGCTCGGCGTGGCTGGCAGGCGCGACCTCCTGCTGGGCGTGGTCGCCCAGCTGAGTCCGTGGAAGGGGCAGGACACCGCGATCGAGGTGCTCAGGCTGCTGCACGAGGAAGGGCTCGACGCGCACCTGCTGCTGATCGGCTCCGCCAAGTTCGTCGCGCGCGCGACGCGCTTTAACAACGAGGCCTACGTGACGCAGCTGCGAGCGCGGGTCGCGGACGCCGGCCTGGAGGATCGGGTGTCCTGGCTCGGGGAGCGCGAAGATGTTCCCGAGCTCGTGCGCGCGCTGGACATCCTCCTGCTCCCCTCCCGCGAGGAGCCCTTCGGGCGTGCCCTGATCGAGGCGATGGCCCTGGGCGTGCCCGTGCTCGCCACGAACGTCGGCGGGCCGCCGGAGATCGTCGAGGACGGGCGTGAGGGCTACCTGCTGCCGCCGCGCGAGCCGGCCGCGTGGGCGCGCGCTGTTCACCGGATCGCCGAAAGCCCGGATCGCGGCCTGGAGATGGGCCGAGCAGGTCGTCGCAGGGTCGAGCAGGCTTTCACGGTCGAGCATCATGTTACAGCGATGCTCGACGTGTACAAGCGCGCTGCCGCTCGTGCCAGGGCTCAAGGGTAGAGAGGGCGTTGCCGATAGGCACGACATGGGAGTTCACCTTGAGGACAGCTTCCTTTGGCAGATCTCCACCGGCAAGCTGTCAAACCACGACCGCCGACGCCCACGGGCGGCTCTGCTGCTCGGCGCCATCGCGCTGGCCGCCGGTCCGAGTCTGCTCGCGCCCTCCGTGGCATCGGCGCAGCGCGAAGGACGCGCTGGCGCTCAGGGCAGATGCGCCCTGCAGATCAGCGTCCCCGCCGGCGATCTCACGGCAGGGGAAGCGGCCACGGTCAGCGGATCTCTGACGTGCCCCACGTCCGCCGCTGCGGCCGAACAGACGGTCACGATCTATCAGCACGACGCCGGTACGCCCGGCTTCAGCGTCGTCGGCACCACGACGACCGAAGCGAGCGGCGCCTACCGGTTCACCACCGAAGCCTTGGACACGAACAGCGTCCTCTACGCCCGCGCCGAAGGCGCCCGCAGCGAACACGTCGCTGTGGAGCTCGCGCCGCTCGTCACGATCAGTGGCCCCCCCGATGGCTCGTTGCTCGCCGTCGCCGGCAGCCGCGCCGTTGCGGGTGTGAGCAACAGCGGCGACACGCTGAGCAACACGGTGACGTTTGTCGGGACGGTCGGCCCGGATGCGGCGGGCTCGCGTGTCGTCCTGCAGCGCGAGAGCAACACCGTCGAGGAAAGCTGGCGCCCGGTCGCTCTCGGCGAAGTGGGCGCAAATGGCGAATACTCGATCATCCATACGTTCTTCATCACCGGAACCACCAACGTCCGCGTTGTCGTGCGCGCCCAGGGGCTCCTCGCCGGCGTCTCAGAAGCGCTCTCCTTTGAGATCGCGCACCGCCAGAACCCACAGCTGACCATTCAGGCCTCGTCGGGGCCGCTGTCCTACGGGCAATCGGTGACGCTGAGCGGGACCGCCGCCGGCGCGGCGCATGAGCCGCTCACGCTGCTCGCAAGCACCAGCCAGGGCGCATTTGCGCCGGTGGCCACGGTCACGACCGACGCCAGCGGTGACTACGCCTTCCCAGCCCAGTCACCGCTTCAGAGCACCATGTACAAGGTGAGGGCCGCCGACACCAGCTCCGTGACGCTGTCCGTGGGCGTCAGGCCGCTGCTCACCGCTCAGGTCACTTCAACCAGTGTCCAGGCCGGCGAGCCACTGACGTTCTCGGGCACGATCGTGCCCGCTCACGCCGGTCAGGCCGTGTACCTCGAGCGGCAGAATTCCGACGGGGTCGGCTTCCACGTCGCGGCCGCCGGCGCGCTGGGCGCGGGGGGAACCTACTCGATCGAACACATCGTGTCCGGCGTCGGCACGCAGGTCTTCCGCATCAAAGTCGCGGGTGACGGCGAAACCCTGGCCGTGGCGAGCGAACTCTTCAAGATCCAGGTGATGCGCGCGGCAGAGGACTCGCTGGAACCGCCGGCTCCGGGGGCCGGCTCCACGCCCACAGGCGAATCCTGAGGCTTCACCTGCCTGCCCAGATCCCCTCGACGCAGTCGACGAGCCGCAGGAAGCGGGCACGCTCGGCGTCGAGGCCACGCGCACAAGCGCCCGAGCGGCTACGTCAATTCACTCAGCCAATCTGAGCCGCCCTGCTGGATCTTGTCGAACAAGAGTTCCGACTGACGCACCTGCTCCCTGTGGGTCCGGCGTGCCCATACGCGCCGTCTTCGCCGGTTGACCCGGCCAATCAGCTGGCGCAGCACGGGAATGCGGGGAGGCGGACTGGGCTTGGGTGCGAGGCTGTAGTGGACCCTCGTGAATTCACTTCCACGGAAGCCGGCACCGTGGTGATACACGATGTCACCGTAGATGGCAAAGAAGATAGGGTCCAGGTTCTTGCGATTGGACCGAAGCACCTCGACCCACGGTGTTTTCGTCAGTTCGAGCTCGCGGAGAAGATTCCCCCCGACATCGCTCACCCGCCTGCCCTCGCCATCAACCCACCTGTAACCGGCCGACCAGTCGCCGGGCAGCTTGCGCCAGGTTCCCACCGTAGTTACACAGAAACACGGATGTGGCTGTCGATCGCTGAGATTCTCCGCCCTGCGCACCGCTATCAGCGGCGCTCTGGCGAGGCCGTCGGTGATGAGAGGCATGGGGTCGGCTATGGGAAACGCGTCACCGTCGAGGAACATCAGCAGATCGCTGTCAGACGTCTCGTGCGCGATCTCGATCGCCAGGTGATTCAGCTTGTCGGAGTGCCGCCCGCCCTGGTCGATGATCCGATCGAAGTGCACGGAGTACGACGGGTCGATCAGCTCCAGCGAGGACCAGGTTTGATACGGAATCGAGATGTGCTCGCGCAGATACCTCGTCTGAATCTCTATCCAGCGCGGCGAACCGTAATGTACTGTGGCGATGTGAAGCACTAGTTGGTCTCCATCGGCGACGTGCTGGGCGCCGGAGGGGTGTGCGGCAACTCCGGGCTCCTTGCCGGCGCACTGTGGCACCTCGACAGCTCAACCGACGTCGCGATAGCCCCAGAGTGTGACGAGATCGCGGTCGAGGTACTCGCTCAGCGCAACGACCTCCGGCTTGAAGCGGCGACGCAGCTCCATCATGAAGCTCTCGTCGGGCGGGGGGACGTCGCCGACCACGAAGCGATGTCGGACCGCCCCGATCGCACCGTGCCTCAGCTGCCGCGTCGTCAGCGCCTTGACCGTCGCCTTCGTCGATCGCGAGATGCGGCCTCTCCCCAGCGACACCGAATAGACCATGTCGTCGAGTTGCTGTGAGCGCACGGTGCGTTTCGTCACGTGGACGTCCAGGAGGTCGATCGGATACTCGTCGTCAACCTCGAGGAACCGCAGCACCGTGCGCATCGCCGCCTCGTTGTCACTGCGAAAATCCTCGTAGATCAGCACGAGCACCTGCTCCGGCGGGAATAGCTCATGGTAGCGGCGCAGCTGGTCCACGTAGCGTACGTGATCTGAGTATTGGAGCAGCTGTGGCAGGTGAGAGCGGCGTGGGATGTGTCTCCCTTCGCACCTGGCAGCCTCGAGCGAGATCGCCTTGCGCAAGTCCCTCTTCGACTCGACATGAATCCGCAACAGCGTCAGATGCAGAGAGCGGAGAAAGCTCGCGGGCTCGCGCAGGATGGCGATGATGCGCGCAGCGGGCTGCAGAGCCGCGATTTCGCTCGCGGCGGTGTGCGAGGAGAGATATGACGCGGACGCCTCGCCGGCGCGCTGCTCCGGCCTGACCGCGGCGAACAGCGACAGGTAGTCGTCGAGCGTCTCCGGATGCACGGCCTCGCGGGGCGCTTGGAAGCGGGGGCGCATGTCGCTCGCCAGGAACCGCGAATCCTTGAGCTCCGGCATGTATATCTGCGGATGCTGGCGCAGCATCGCGTGGAGGGCGGACGTTCCGCTCTTGTGCTGGCCCACGACGAAGAAGTCGGGTGCTCTCTGCCGAGATGCGCTGGGCGCATGTGACGATTCAGCCGATATTGTCATAGCCCAGAGGTTACAGAACACGATGTCCACTCGTAGCAGCTTTGCCGCCTGACCCACCACCCACCGGAGGAACACGCGGGGGGCGCGCAAGAATGTGCGCCCAGTACGGCGCCTCGCGCGTAGGCACGTCGGCCTCGATCGGGGCATGCAGGTAGCCGACGCTGTCGAGCACGTCGGCGACTTCTGTGCTCGTGCCATGCAGCTCAATGATGAGCGTCGGTCTTGCCGAGCGCAATGTCTCGGTCATCCCCCGCACCACGCCCACCTCGGCGCCCTCGACATCTATCTTTACAACACTCGGCGGCTTCTGATCGGCTTCAGCGATCCACGAGTCCAGCGTCAGGACGGGGACGACCGAATAACTGTGCTTGCTCCGCTTACTCGCGCGCCGTCTAGCTTGGGCCTCGGTGTCGTCTTTGCCCAATCGTCCCTGAAGACTGCCCTGATCGAGGAACGTCGCCCACCCGTCTTGGTCGGTGACCGCTGCGGGAATCACCGTGACGTTGGCAAGTCTGTTGATGGCCGCATTTTCTTGCACCGTTGCGGCGTTCAGAACGCGCGGCTCAAACGCGATGATCTTCCCGGCGGGCCCCACCACGCGGGCAGCAAGCAGGCTGTACCAGCCGATGTTCGCCCCTATGTCGTAGACCACATCGCCAGGGTGCAGCAGGGCCAGGAACGTGTCCTCGACACCGGGCTCCCCTCTCGCCACGGCCCGCATGAGCTCTCGAGTCCTCGAAGTGCACCCGCAGCCCACGGCCAGGGCCCATCAGAATCGGCAGCGCAACACGCCGCGCGGGACGCGTGAGCCGTTTCCCGATGTCGTGCGCCCGACGGTGCTTCTTCAAGAACTCCAGAGCCGTCCTCCGGAGCGAGGCCGAGGTAGGCGAGCGTGCTCCACGAGGAACTCGTGGACGATCCGACTCATCCTCCGACTCAGCCACCCGCGTGACTGTACCGCATGTCAGCGCCGGGCGCCTGGCGCGGCTCGAGGATCACGAGCGGGATCTCCCGCTCGGTACGCTTCTGGCAGCCGGCATAGCCGCCGTAGGTCTTCAGCACCATCGGCGCGAGACATCAGGCTCTCGACCGGGATAGGCGCGCGGCTGACACGCGGCAGCGCAACGTCACATACGGGCGATACGGAGCCAGTATTGGTGATGGAGCACACGGTAGGGCGTCAATTGCACGCTCAGACCGTGCTGCGAGGCCTCGTCGGCGATCCAGCGCAAACTGTGCGTTATCACTCCGGGATCGGCCGACTCGTGGCTTTGGCCGATCCACATGTCGTCGTCATACTCGTTCGACCGTCCAACGGACGGTAGGCTGGCGAGAATCGGCGACATGCCGGCGAGCGGCAACTTGGTTACGACCGACTCGAGCCGAGGCCAGCGATGGCCGACCTTGAACCATGCGCCCGCCGGGTAGTAGGAGGCCATGAACACTCCGCCCGGCGCGCTTGTGGCCGCAAAGGAGGCAAGCATGGCGCCGATCTGCGACTTCGATGCGTGGGTCCAGATCGACCGGGCCACCACGAAGTCGAAGCTCTCACTGAAAACGGAGAAGTCGAAATCCTCGTTGAAATCGAAGTGGGCTTCGGCGCGCTCCACCACCTCTGGCTCAATCAGCTCTTGAAGGCCGACGTTCAGCATGTCTTGGTTGGGCTCGATCCCGAAGTAGCAGCTGGGATCGAGGAACCGCATCAGCCAGTAGCCCAGTCGCAGCGCGCCGCAGCCGACGTCGAGCAGACGTGAAGACGGAGTGAGACCCTCCCGCAGCAGGACTTCGAGCCCAGCCCGACCCATGCGTTCAAAGTCATACGCGGGCCCGCCCAGGAACCTCGTCTGGGCAAGCAGTTCCGCTCTCTCCTGCAGCAAATCCTCGAACATGGCGGGGAAGTCTAGCGGTCAACCCCACCTCGACAGCATAGATGCGGCTCGTCGCGTTCACCGACCCGATGCTGGCCCTGTCACCCCCCCCCCGGCCGCACCCAGAGCTTCGGGGGCGGGTGCGCCCCGGCCTGTTTTTGGGTGGCGGCCTCGTTAGACTCTGCAGCCATGACAGCCTCCGCTATACGGTGCGAGAACCCGCGCCTGGGAATGCCCGGCGATCGCGACGTCATGTTCGCCGGCGGGACCGAGCGGACATCGGCGGACGGCCTGTCGTCGTTCGACGGCTCTCAACTCGATCAGCGCATCGGATGATGTCGCCGAGCTTCACGCGGGCACGGTGATCGATCGCCGCGATCCTCGATGATCTCACGGGTGCAGCTGCTTGTCGGCGACAAGCGCAGGCTGATCGTGGAGCTGTCCGTCTTCTCCATCATCAGCGGCTTCACCGAAGCCGGAACGCTCGCGATCGTCGGGCAGGTGGCAGCCGGCCTGGTGAGCGGCGCGCACAAGGTCCACGCGAAGATCGGCCCGCTTTACGTGCACTCGTCGGTCGGGACCCTCATCGAGATTGGGTTCTGCCTGACGATCGTCCGCCTGGTCATGCAGTGGCCACTTTCGACTCTGCCGGCGCGAATCTCCTGCGAAGTGCAGGCGGGGCTGCGCAAAAGGATCTTTGGCGCCTTCACGCAGGCCTCCTGGAGTGTGCAGTCTCGCGACCGTGAGGGGCAGCTGCAGGAGATCATGACCAATCAGACGAATCAGGCGACGGCGGGCGCGGCGCAGACAACGAGCCTTATCATCGCCTCGTTCACTTTCCTGATTCTGATGGCTTCCGCGGTGGCGCTCAGTCCGCCAGCCGCCGGCGTCGTATTCGGGATAGCGGTGGTGATGTTCGCCGTGCTGCGACCGCTGAGGTCGCTTGGCGCCCGGCGCAGCCGCGAACTCTCCAAGGCCCAGGTGGCGCACGCGAGCGGGATCGCGGAGGCCAACCGGCTGGCGGAGGAGACGCAGGTCTTCGGTGTGACGGGACCTCAGTACGACCGGATGATCCGTCTGGTGGTGACCTGCCGGGATCTTTTCTATCGCCCAGCTGATCGCCAGACTCGTCCCCAATCTCTATCAAAGCCTCATCTTCATCGTGCTCATGGTGGGTCTCTTCGGCCTGTACGAGAGCGGCGGGGGCCATGCAGGGTCGCTCGGGGCGACCGTCCTGCTGCTCATCCGTGCGTCGCAGAATGGTCAGGCGAT
Organism: uncultured Solirubrobacterales bacterium; assembly: GCA_963839965.1. Taxonomy (GTDB): domain Bacteria; phylum Actinomycetota; class Thermoleophilia; order Solirubrobacterales; family Solirubrobacteraceae; genus Palsa-744. The sequence goes on along the minus strand of CAWIWX010000002.1, from coordinate 94,227 downwards.
ACAGGCCTCCTATCAGGGGCTCCAGCAGTCGCTGCCGTTCATAGAGCGCCTGGAGGAAACGGAGCGACGGTACTCCGATAGCATCCCGCTCGACGGTGAACGAGCGCTGCCCGAAGTGCAGACACTTGCTTTCGAAAGCGTCTTCTTTGCCTATAACCCGGGTCGCCCGGTGCTGTCGGACATAAGCTTTGCTGTGGACGCCGGCGAGGCGGTCGGCATCGTCGGTCCATCCGGGGCGGGCAAGTGACGCTGGTTCAGCTTCTGCTGCAGTTGCGGACGCCCGACGACGGCCGCTATCTCGTCAACGGAAACCCTGTGCAGCAGTTCGTGCGCGACGATTGGCACAAGCTGGTCGCCTATGTGCCGCAGGAACCGCGCCTGCTGCACGCGTCCGCGACAGAAAACATCCGCTTCTTTCGCGATCTCGACGACGAAGCCGTCGAGCGCGCCGCTCGGCTCGCGCGCATCCACGACGACATCGTGAGCTGGTCGGACGGCTACGAGACCATCATCGGTCCTCGCGCCGATGCGGTGTCCGGCGGTCAGCAACAGCGGATCTGCCTCGCCCGTGCGCTTGCCCGCGCCCAGGTGCTCGTGCTCGACGAGCCCACCAGCGCGCTGGACCCGCAGTCGGAGGCGCTCATCCAGGAGTCGCTCGTCGCCCTGAAGGGCGGGCTGACGTTGTTCATCATCGCGCACCGCATGTCTACGCTCAACACATGCAGCCGCGTAATGGTGATCCTCGGCGGCCGCCTGGTGGCGTTCGACACGAAAGCGGTCCTGGAAGAGGAGAACCCCTACTACCGTTCCGCATCGATGATCGCCGCCGGCACGGCCGGGGGCCAGCTGCCCTGACGACGCGGCGCCGTCGACGGGGCCCGTTCTCGCGCTCGCGTCGAACGACCGCACGCTCAGGCGGATCGAGCTACAGCCAACGACGTCGCGCGCGAGGCGCGATCGCCACGTGGCTTGACGTAGCGCCGTATCTGTGTAACTCTTTACCAGAGGGCAGTGGCTTGGTTTGGCCGGAAGTTCGGGAGGACAGGGCGCGTTGAATGAGCGACATGGAGAGTTGCCGAATGCCGAGGCCGATCGGCCTTATCACGGGCAGTGGGATCGAGCGCCCGATGACGCTGCGGATGAGGTCGCGGGCGAGGGTGGCGCCGTGGCGTCCGGTCGTTGTGGCGGGGCTGCTGTCGGTGTTGGTGGCCATCGGTCTGGCGTGGGGCTTGGTTTCCGGACGCTCCTCGTCGGCGCCGTCGGCGGGTGCGGCGCGTGGGGGGTTGTCGAGCCTGCCGGCGGCGGCGCGGCGGGCCGGTGTCGGCGGCGTTGGGGAGCGCCGATCCGCGCTATCGCGTGAGCGCTTTCAGGGGGGGTTTTGAGGCGGTCAATCCGGGGCAGCGGCTGCGCGTGCGCTTTGAGCGTTCGGGGGTGGCGCTCAGCTCGGGCGCTGCGCGGCTGGGGTTGAGCTTGGAGGGTGTGGGCTATGGGGGTTCGTTGCGACGCGGCCGGCGTGGTCCTGTCGGGCGGGGAGGGCAATCGTGTTGTCTATAAGGGCGATGGGCTGAGCGAGTGGTTTGCGAACGGGCCGCTCGGCCTCGAGCAGGGCTTCACCGTCTCGCGGGCGCCGGCGGGCCGCCCTTCCGTCCGGCCCGCTGACGCTCTCGATGGCCCTCTCCGGCGACGTGCACGCGGCGCTGGCCGCGGGCCCGGTGGGAGAGCGTCATCCTCAGCCGGGGTGGGTCGTCGCTGCGCTACGGGGATCTGGTTGCAAGCGACGCCCGGGACACATGTTGCCCAGCCGGCTGGTCCTGCAGTCTGGGCGTATCCTCTTGCGCGTGGACACGCGCGGTGCGCGCTATCCACTGCGGATCGACCCCATGGTCCAGCAGGCCGAGCTCACGGGTGGCGGCGAAGAGCAGGGCGAAGAAGGCCGGCTCGGCGCCAGCGTGGCCCTGTCCGCCGACGGCCACACCGCGCTGATCGGCGCGCCGAACGATGACAACGGCGCCGGCGCGGCCTGGGTGTTCACCCGCTCGATTCGGGCGCCACCTGGACGCAGCAGGGTCCGAAGCTCACCGGGGGCGAAGCGGTGGGCACCGCCGCGGAATTGTGCGAAGAAGAACCAGAACTAGAACCGGGCGAATGCGGCTTCGGCAGCAGCGTGGCGCTGTCCGAAAACGGCGACACGGCGCTGATCGGCGGGCCCAACGCGTACGGCAACCTGGGAGCTGTCTGGGTGTTCACCCGCGGCGAAAAAGGCTGGACCCGTCAGGAAATCCTCACAGGTGGCGATGAAGAGCGGTCCGGGGGTCACTTCGGCCGGAGCGTGGCGCTGTCCACCGACGGGATACCGCCCTGGTCGGCGCTCCCGGGGAAGCCAAAGGCGTGCGCCTGGGTGTTCACCCGCTCGGGCTCGGTGTGGAGCAAACAGGTCGAAGTTCACCGCCGCCGAAAGCGGCGCGATCTACTTCGGTCACCGCGTGGCGCTGTCCGGGGATGGCGACACCGCCCTGATCGGCGCGCCCGGCTCACGCTGGCGCGGCCTGGGTGTTCACTCGGTCGAGTGGCACGAGCTGGAGCGAACAGGCAAAGCTCACAGGCTACGAAGAGAGCGGCGACGGCCATTTTGGTTTCAGCGTGGCACTCTCTACCGACGGCGCCACGGCACTCGTCGGCGGGCGCGCCGAGGAAGGCAATCCAGGTGCGGCTTGGGTGTTCACCCGCGAAAGCACGAGCTGGAGCAGTCGGGAAAAGCTTACGGCCGGCGGCAAAGGCGTCGGCGAAACCGAATTCGGCTACAGCGTGGCGCTGTCCGAAAACGGCGACACCGCGCTGGTCGGCAGCCCCGCTTGTGGTGCACATGCCTGCGCGGCGTGGGTGTTCACTCGCTCGGGGCCGACCTCGACCTTCAAACGCGATGAAGAACCGCTCGCCGCGGGTGGTGTGGGCCGGTTCGGCGCGAGCGTCGCGCTCTCCGCCAACGGCGAAGAGGCGCTCGTTGGCGCTCCGGGGAACGGCAAAAGGTCGGGTGCGGCGTGGTCGTTTGTGAAGCCGGGGCCGCCCCCGGTCGTGACGGGCGTGAACCCCAACGAAGGTCCCACCGAAGGCGGGACGGCTGTGACCATCAGCGGCAGCAATTTCAGTGAAGCCAAAACCGTCGACTTCGGCACGGTTGCCGCTGAGAATTTCAAAGTCAACCCCGACGGGACGATCACGGCCGAATCCCCGGCAGAGACGGCCGCGACGGTGGATGTGACGGTGAGCAGCCCTGGAGTCACGAGCGAACTGAGCGAACAGGACCGGTTCACGTTTGTGGCGCCGTCCAAGACCGGTGGGGGCGGCAATAACGGTGGGGGCGGCAACAACGGCGGTAGCGGCAATAACGGGGGAGGCAGTAACAACGGGGGGACCGGCAACAACGGGGCGAGCGGCAACAACAGCGTGACCAGCGGCGGGACCGGCACCGGCGTCGTGCTGGCGTTCGGCCCGACCACGAGGGCGAGCGCCACCTGCGGGGTGTCGCTGCTCGGCAAGAGCATCACGGTGCGCAAGCACGGTCCCGCGAGGCTCACGGCGAGCCTCAAGCTGATCTGGAGCGGCAAACGGAGCGCTGCCGTCTGCCGCGGCACGCTGACGCTTCATGTCAAGGTGAAGCGCAAGGTCAAGGCGCAGGGCGGCAACAAGAAGCAGCGCTTCACGACGAAGACGATCGGCACGGCCGGCTTCTCGATCGCGCCGGGCAAGACCAAGGTCGTCACGATCAAGCTCAACCCCGCCGGGCGCGCGCTGCTCGCCTCGGGTCACGGACGCCTGAGCGCGAGCCTCGTGATTCTCAGGGTTTCCCCGGGCCCGGCGCACGCGCAGAGCGCCAGCGTGCGCCTCGCGCTGAAGAAGACCAAGCGCCACCGCTTGTAGGCGCTCCGCTTTGGCCCGGAGAGGTGGGGCACTACGGGTCTCCACATCCCAGAAGCCACTATCTCGACGAACTACTTGACTTTGAGCGCTTGCCGTGATAGAAGCCCACCCGCGCTCGCTTTGAGCGTGGAATGCGCTTCGAGTCCATGATCGGGGAGTCTTGAGAATGGCCGGAAGAGGAGGAGCGGGGAGCTGTGGGCCGCGCGGTGGCGTGGGCGTGCGCAAGCGCGCGTGGCGAGTCCCCATTGCGCCGCCGGTCGTGTTGCTGCTGGCCGTCGCGTGTGCCCTCGTGCCGGCCACGGTGGCGACCGCTGCCGAGCCGCAGGAAACCTACGAAGGCGCCGTTGGCGCGGCGGGCCCAGCGGCCGTGTTCCCGTTCGGTGATCCGGTCGGTTCGAGCACGATCGAAGACTCGCTTGCTCCGCACACCTACACCGCCGTCAACGACGGGATCGCGCTGGGTGGTGAAGGGCTGTTTGCGGGCGCCAAGTCTGGCTCCTTCGGCGGCGAAGCGTATGCGACGCTGCCGTCCGATCCGCTTGCGGGTGCGAGCGAATTCACCGCTGAGGCGTGGGTTTACTGGAACGGCGGCAGTCCTTACAACGATCCGGTCTTTGCCTTCGGCTCGAGCGCGTCGAACTACATGTACCTGACGCCGGGATCGAATTTGAAAGAACACCCGATGCTGTTCGAAATCCATACAGCCGGCGGCGCGAGTGCGATCGTCATGGCTCCGAAAGCTACAAGATTGCGGTGGGAATACCTCGTGGTGACCGAGACGAGCTTGGGCACGTTGACGCTGTATCGCGACGGCAGGCCGGTCGGCGAACCGGTGCAGGCGACGGTATCGCCAGCCTCGCTCGGCAGCGCCCCGACGGTCTATCTCGGCAAGTCCCCGATCTCTGGCGAACCGGACTTCAAGGGGAGTCTCGGCGATGTCGCGTTCTACGCCACGGCACTGCCGGCCGAACAGATCCAAGAACACTACGACGCGGCGGAGTTCCCGTTCAACACCTCGCTGCCCACGATCTCGGGCGTCACCAGGGAAGGCGACGTGCTGACAGCCAAAGCAGGCAGCTGGGGCGGCGTGACGCCGATGACAGCCGACTATCAATGGCAGCGTTGCAACGCCGAAGGCCAATGCCCCAGCATCCCGGGGGCGACGAGCAGCCAATACGTCATCCAGCCGGAAGACGTCGGCTCGACCCTGCGCGTGCTCGTTAAAGAGGAAAACGAAGCGGGCGCGGGCGAAGCGAGCCTCCGCGCATACCGAAACGATTGTGGGGATCGCGCCGAGAAGCACAGAAAAACCCGCGGTCTCCGGCGATGCCGAGGACGGTCAGGAGCTGGAAGCGAGCACCGGCGCCTGGGTTGGATCGCCGGCTCTGAAATACACCTACGAGTGGGAAAGCTGCGTCAAAAAAACATGTGGACTGGCGGCGGGCGAAAACACTAAGTCGAGCTACCGGGTGACCACTGCCGAGATCGGTGACACGCTCCGGGTGACCGTGACCGACGAAAGCCGCGCCGGCAACGCAAGCGCGACCTCGGCTCAGACTCAGACGATCACCAAAGGACCGCCCGTCAGCGACACGACGCCAACGATCTCCGGCGAAGCGCTGGAAGGTCAGGAGCTGCAAGCGAGCCCGGGTACGTGGTTTGGCACGCCGCCGATGGAATACGCGTATGCGTGGCACAGCTGTAACTCCGAAGGGAAGTGCACAGAAGCGAGCGGCTTAACCTACAGGCTGACGGCGGCAGACGTGGGGAACACGCTTACGGTGACCGTCACGGCCACCAACGCCTCTGGTGCGGCAAGCGCGACGTCAGCGGCGAGCATGATGGTAGTGGGCAACCCGCCCAAAGACGTCGAACCACCGAAGATCGAAGGCGTGGCCGAAGAAGGTCATGCACTCACTGCGAGCAAGGGTAGCTGGGAAGAAGGCACGCCGCCGACCTCGTATGCGTATCAGTGGGAAAGCTGCGAGAGCATCGAAGAAAACAGCTGTATAGCTATTGTCGGACAAACGAGTGAAAGCTACACCCCGATCGCGGAAGTGGTGGGCAGCAGGCTGCGGGTGACGGTCACTGCGACAAACTCGTTTGGCTCGGCAAGTGCCACCTCGACTGACACGGCGATTGTATCGACCCAGGTCGGCACGGCTGTGGCTGCGTGGGGCGACAACTATCCCTCCGGGCAGTTGGGAGCGGGCTATAAAGACGACTACGAAATCAGCCCGGTCCCCGTGCTCGATCTCACCGACATTCGCTCGGTGGTGGCGGCCGGTAACGACAGCTATGCGCTGCTCGGCGACGGAACCGTGAGAGCGTGGGGTGACAACCCCAGGGGTTCGTTGGGCGACGGCTTGTTCGAATCGAGTCTTTTGCCTGTGTCCGTCGTCGAAAAGACAGACACCGGGGAACTTCGTGACATGACTGGCGTGACCGAGATCGCTGTAGCATATGGATCGTACGCACACGGTCTCGCTCTCGTGAATGACAGTGAACACAAAGGTGAACTCATGACGTGGGGAGCTTCAGAATATGGCGAGAGGGGTAACGGAGAATACGAGTATAATAAAATATATCACAATACCGAGAGTGGTCCGGTCGAGCCTAAAGACGTGGCCGTGTTCGTGCCGGAACTCAAGCACATTGTCGCGATTGCGGCTGGTGGGGACTCAGACTTTGCGCTCCAGAAGGAAGACGGGAAAACCACGTTGTGGGCATGGGGCGGGGATCACGATGGTAAACTCGGGATCGGCAAGGAAGCGCCCATCGTTTGCCAGGGCGAAGGGGGGAAGCAGCCGTGCAGCCCGACGCCCGAAGAAGTCAAGCTGCCCGCCGGAGTGGAAGTGACGAGCGTCGCGTCGGGAAGAGTCGCCGCATATGCAGTGTTGAGCAACGGCAGAGTGCTGGCGTGGGGGGAAAACGCGCGAGGCGAGCTGGGTAACGGCACGTCGGGAACGACAGAAGCAAGCGATTTTCCGGCGTACGTGTGCGCGGTGGGCGCCAAAGAAAGACCCTGCAGTAGCCACGAAGAATATCTGGAAGGCATGGCCCAGGTCGCCGCAGGCGACACGTTCGCGCTGGCTCTGCGCAACAACGGCGACGTGGTCGGCTGGGGCGACAGCAGCGTGGGCGAGCTGAGTGGGGAAAGCTCAGAAGAATGCCCGAAACAGACGTTCAAGGTCGTGTGTCGAGCTGATCCCGAGGGTGGTTGAAGTGTCGGACGGCGAAGCGTTGAAGGGCATCACCGCGGTTTCGGCTGGCTCGGGCTTCAGCTTGGCGCTGGGTGAGAACGGAGAAGTGTATTCCTGGGGAAACAATGAACATGGGCAGTTGGGTGACGGTGATGGTCCCGCCAAGGGTCCCGAATTCTGCGGAAAAGAAACCAAGCACAAAGAAATCGAAGAGACACCGTGTGACAGATGGCCGGTGGCGGTCTCGGGGTTGTCCAATGTGGGGGGTATCGCGGCCAGCGGAGCAGAATCCGGCGAAGGGCACAGCCTGGTATATCTGCGCAGCGGCTCAGGACCACCTCCTGAGTTTACGGTCACGCCGGAAGGAAACAAGCTGTCTGTGGCGGTCTCGTCGAAGCTCAAGGGGAAGAACTCGGAATACCACCTTCGCTGGCGGCAGATACCGCCCAGCACCGATGAAAACTGGAAAAAAGCGGAAGAATGGACCGCGATAGAAGAAGAAAACAGAACCGAAGCCATGCGGGCCCAGACCGAAAAGATAGAAGCGGAAGAAGCGGAACCGCCGGAACTAAAACAGGCAAAAAATCTCGAAAAAGAAGAAAAAGAATATAAAGTAAAAAGGGAAGAAGCCGAAAGCAAAGCGAAAGAATACGAAAAGGTGGCGAACGAAGAATATCCATACGAAGGGGTGCACGGGACCGAAGAATGCCCTGGAAAGCCGGAAGATTGGTGTTACGAGATCACGGAAGCCGCAATCAGATCGCCCATGACCAAAGAAAAGGTACGCCAGCGCGTGAGCAGCGAATATTCGTATCTTGTTCAGGTTTTCGAGATCGAAAGAGAAGGAGCGCCATCTCTGGACATCACTGCCAAACCTCTGTCCGAAGGCTGATACGAGGTACCCTCGTACTGTCGAGTCAGCCAGTTTGACCTATCGTCCGCCCGTGCGCGCCAAGGCGGCCCAGAAGAATAGGTCAACATAATGACCTATAATGGGTCGGGACGCGCGATATCCGAGAGCCGTTTCCAACCAATCGATCCGGTCAAGCCGGAGCTGCTGATCGGCCGCGGCGAGCCACTTGTGGAGCTCGCCGACAAGAAGACGTTCTCGCAGTTCCCGCGCGCGACACCGAGGATCGTGTTCCCGCTGCGGCTCGCTCCCAATACATAGATCACCTTCGGCCTCTCCCGTCTCCGAGCTCCGGTGGACGCTTGCGCCTCCGTGGGTTAGCGAGGGGCCGGCGACGCGACCTCGCGGCCTCATGGGACTCGCGGTCTCTCGTCACCGTCTTGGATCGCGTCGCGTGATCGTTACGAGGACCAATCGACCTGCTCGGCCAGCCGCTCGGCGCTGAGATCGATCAACGCGCTGCTGGCGATCGGCTCATAGCTCTCGCCCCGAAGCCCCAGCCAATGAACGGCGTGCTCCTGGGGGTGAACGATCGAGAGCTCATCCACGCCGTGTGTCGCGTAGAAGGGAAGCTTCTTCTGAGTATCGTCCCCCGGCGAGACGATCTCCAGCACGAGCGCGGCGGTGGGATACCACACCCCGTCGGCGCCCGGTCGGTGCAGCCCCCCGTCGGGGACGCGGTAGTCCTCGGCCTCGCCCAGCCCGAACTCACGGATCAACGGCTCCAGGCCCGCGGCCCGGGCGAGCGGCCCCAGCAGTGCGGCAAGTTGTTCGGCGACGCGCTGGTGCGCGAAGCTCGGCGGAGGGTTCATGCGATAGACACCCTCCCACATCTCATCGCGGTGGTCGAGGCCAAGCCGATGCCGGCGCTCGAGCAGCGCCTGAACCTCGACAGGCGCCGGATCAGCAACCAAGGTCGGCATCTCACGTGCGAGTCTACTGCCCGCCCGTCTCCCTGCGACTATATGTGGCCGACGTAAAGCCTAAACAGTGTGCTATAGTGTGGCCATGCGTGTGCACATAACGCTCGATGATGGTTTAGTCGATCAGCTCGATAGGCGGGTGGGCAGGCGGCGGCGGAGCGCGTTCATCTCCGAGACGGTCCGCCGCGCGCTGGAGGATGAGCGTCGGTGGGATGACATCGAAGCGGGGCTCGCGGCGCTGGCGAACAGCGAGCACGAGTGGGACGCCGACCCCGCCGGGTGGGTTACCGCGCAGCGAGTTGGCGATCCCGCTCGGGTCGGCTGATCGGGCTCCTCGCCGGCAGGACTGACGAGCGGTGTCGCTCTTGCTCGACACGACGGTTTTGATCGATGCGCTGCGCGGATACCCCGCGGCGGATCGGCTGCGCGAATTGCACAGCTCCGGGGAGGTGCCGTGGATCTGCGCGATCAACGTGGAGGAGGTGATGCGCGGCTCACTCGCGGAGGAGGAGACTACGGTGAGTCGCTTTTTGAACGGTTTTCGCCTTGCGCCGCTGGGGCGCGCCGAGGGCGAGCGTGCCGGGTGCTGGCGGCGAGAGCATGCGCGTGCGGGGGTCACCCTGAGCCAGGCCGACTGTCTGATCGTCGCCGCCGCTGTCGGTGTGGGCGCGCAGCTCGCGAGTGGCAATCCCAAGCATTTCCCGATGGCCGGTCTCGATCTGGTGCACTGGCCGGTCGGGGGCTGAGCCCGATCAACCCGCGGCTTACGCCGTCTTCTTTGCGTTCTTCCGCTTCTTCTTGGGCGCCGCGGCGAGCTGGACGCTCGTGCTGTGGCCGGATGCCACGGGACCGGTGGGGAGCGCGACGAACGCGCGGTAGCGGCCCGCGTCGCGGATGCTGACCACGGCGCTGAAGCGCGAGACCGCTTTGGTGCCCCGTTTCACGGTCGTGCTGAACTTCGTCAGGAATTTCGGCGCTTCGGCGCGTTCTTCGGTGCGTTCTTCCGCTGCTTCTGACTTTTTCTTGCCGGCTTCTTCGAGCTTGGTGGGCTTTTCGAGCTTGGCGAGGCTCTGAGGCTTTGCGTTCGTTTCGGCGCCCGCCGGCTTTTCGAGCTGGAAGAACACGTGCGCCCCCACCGCCGCGGGCGTGACCGTCCCGTAGAGGCGCGCGAGCCCGGTGTGGCTGGCGCGCGCGTGCAAGGTGACGAGCACGGCCACCTGCACCGGCGCGACCGGGCTGTACAGGAGCGCCGAACCGACGGTGGCCACGCGGAACTTACTGTTGATCGACAGTTTGTCCACGCGGAAGGTGAAACGGCCCGCGGCGGTCGTCGCGATGGGGGCACTGATGTCGGCGAACGGCGCCCTGTATGGGTAGGGGGTTGCCTGCAGCACGATCGCGCGGCCCGCGTTCCCGGTCCCCGTCAGGGCGCCGCTGAGGCTGAACGCTGCGCCGTACGAGACCGCCGCGTAGGTCTTGGGGAGCACGAATTCGCTCTTCACGGTCTTGACCTTCGGGCTGAAGACGCGGTCGTGACCGTCCTTCGTGCCATCTTCGTTGCTCGCCACCAGACGGTAGTGGTAGCCGGCCAGGAGCCCGCTCACAGTCTGGTGCACCGGGACCGTCGTGGCGCCCGCGGCGAGGCTGGCGGAAGCCGTCTGCGAGCCGTAGGCGACGGTCGGGCCGTACTGGAAGTAGTAGGTGGTGGCGAGGTTGCGGGGGTTGACACCCCCTGCGAGCGTGGCCGAGGTCCCTTTGACGTCGCTGAAGCCGCCGGTGGACACGCGCGGCGCGCCCGACTGGGTGCTCGTCGTCGTGGCCGCCGCGGTCGGTGCGGTGAGTCCCGCCTGACACGCGAGCGCCAGCGCCAAGGCCATGCTCGCGAGGACCAGCGCTTGCAAGATCGGCGCTTGCAAGATCGTCCCGCATTCGATCCTGAAGTTCCTCACAGCGACTCACTCCTTGCTCTCATTGTCGCCCATAGTATCCGGCGTGCCTCCAAACCCTTGTAGGCGCGCTCCCGCAATCGTCTTGTAAAACACGATCGGCGGCCGATCGGAGCGGTGCCGTGCGGTCGGGCTGCGCGGGCACATCCGAGTCGCTCGTGCGAAGGCTGGCTGGTGTCGATCCTACGGCAGCGAGCCGGCCGGTGCCAGCCAGACCGACTCGAACTCCATCACCTCCGCGAGCGTGTCGTAGTCGCCGTCGTAGTGGAGCACCGCGGCGCCAGTCTCCTGTGCCGTGGCCGCGACCATGTAGTCAACTATCGGGATGCGCTGTGCGCCGGCGGAGCGGTGGGCGAGGGCCCGCATCGCACCTCCGCGGCGCGAATGACCCGGCGGTCAGGAGGGCAGTGCGAATCGCCGTCAGCTCGCTCCGCGATTGCGTCGAAATCCCTCCGCCGCGAGCGGTGAAGAGGATCTCCATGCTGACCATTGGCCCAATTCGCAGTCGGCCGCCGCGCAGGGCTCCAGCCAGCGTGCGTACGAACTCGGGATGACTCGGCGCGCATCCAAGCGGATGTGTCGACCACCAACGCCTCCTCGCCCCAGGCGCTGTCGCTACCGGATTGGCCAGGCACGCCCTTTACGCTCACGGAGCGCCTCCCAGTCCCAGGGCGCGGTCTCGGGCTTCTCGAAATGCTCCGCCAGCGCTCCATCAACTGCCTGCGCCGCTCCTCGCTCGCCGGCTCGGCGGCGAGCTGGCGCGCCCCGGCTATCGCCAGTTCGCGCACCGCCGCGAGCGGGACAGTCCGGGCGGCAGATGCGGTCGGCCGCGTGCAACGCGCGCGCAGCTCACGGTCCTCGGTGACCTGGATGCGGGGGTGAGACGTCGCCACTGAGCATAGTGTACCACCAGTGTGTCGCCTCTGCGGCTCGCTTCTCAGCTCGACGGCCAGTCAACCCGCTCGGCCGGCTCGCGGGCGCTCAGATCGATGAGGCCTCTGCGCTCGATCTGCCTGCACTGGCCTTCACCAAATCGTCACGCCGCGCCTGGACGGGCGCGCACGGCGACCGTATACTCGGGCGCACATATGGCGTCCGGGCGGCGCGTGCCCGGCGCCTGCGCCGTCCGGTCCAGCCGGTCGGAGCACTTCCAACGAGGTATCCGCCTTGTCCACCGAATCGATAGCCACCCCATCGGCGCCCGCCGCCGCCGCCACCACCACCGCAGCGGGCGAGTCCTGCGCGGCCTGCGGAGCGTCCCTGGCCGACGACCAGCGCTACTGCCTGGAGTGCGGCGAGCGCCGCCTGCCGATGAGCAGCGTGCTGCTCGGCGGGCCGCCCTCGCGCGAGTCCTCCCCGCAGGCGCACTCGGGGACGACCCCGTCCGGTCCCCCCGGCTGGATGCCCGCCGAGAGCGCCGGCAAAGGTAGCAACGCCGTCACGGTGATCGCCGGCGTGGGCGTGCTTCTGCTGGCGATGGGCGTGGGCGTGCTGATCGGCCGCTCCAGCGCCTCCTCCAAGCAGAGCCCCGCTCCGGCCCAGGTGATCAGCGTGACGACCCAGCCGGCGGCGGCAGGGGGCGCCGCGAGCACCCCGGCCACGAGCGCGACCACGCCCGAAGCCGAAGCCTCCGCCAAAGGCGGCTCCTCTACGTCCAAGTCGGGCTCGACGAGCGGCGCCTCCGGCGCGGGCTCCTCCAAATCCTCCACGGGCAGCAGCTCCAGCGGGAAAACCACTGGGTCGGGGACTTCCAAATCCGGCTCCTCCTCCTCCGGCGGCGGGGGCGGCGCAAGCAGCGGCAAGAGCTACGAGGAAAAGTCCAAGAACCTGCCCAACGTGGTCGAAACGAAATAGCCGTCCTATGAGCACGAACGTCGAGGCCGCGACAGGGGAGGACCGCTCCGAGCTGCGCCGCAAGCGCGACGCGCTGGCCGAACAGGTCACCGAGCTGCACTGGGATCTCGGGGGCCTGGCCTATGAGATGGCCATCCGCGACCACTTTCGCCTCGACGTGCTCGTGCGCCGCGCCGCGGTGCTGCAGGAGCGCGACGCCGAGCTGGCCGAGGTCGAGTGCCTGCTGGACGCGCTGCTCGCTCCGCCCCCGGCCGAGTGAGTGATCGCGTGGGAGGCCTCTCGCTTGGAAACCTTTCATTGCCCTCGCCGCGAGTCTGCGCGTTGCTCGTGCTCGCGTTCCTCGGGTTCGGGGTCCTGATCGGCAACGTCACCGCCTCGCCCGTGCAGGGCACGCCCTCCGCATCCTCCGGGCGGCGCGTGAAGCTCGTCCTCCCGCCGGCGGCGCCCGCCGCCTCGACCACGGCGCCCGAAGCCTCCTCGCCGGCCACGAGCGAACCGCCGGCGGCCGAATCCGAACCAACTCCCTCCGCGGGCGCCTCCTCGACACCGGCCTCAACCGGGGGGCAATCCGGCTCGGGCAAACCCTCCTCCTCGTCGAGCTCAGGCGCCGGCAAGGGCTCGGGCGCCGGCGGCAAAAACGGGTCCTCGACCCCGGCGCCGAGCGGGTCGAGCTCGAAGCTCCCGCCGATCAAGCACGTGTTCGTGATCATGCTCTCCGATCAGCCCTACGCGTCGGTGTTCGGGCCCTCCTCCCCCTCGCCATACCTCTCCCAGACCCTGGAGCGCAAGGGCGAGCTGCTGGTGCGCTACTACGCCGTGGCCCACCAGGAGCTCGCAAACGCGATCGCGCTCATCAGCGGCCAGGGACCGACGGCACAGACGGCCGCCAACTGCCCCACCTTCAGCCCGATCGCCCCCGCCACTGTCGGCTCAGACGAACAGGTCACAGGCAGCGGCTGCGTGTATCCGAGCTCGACCCAGACGCTCACCGGCCAGCTCGCCGCCAAGCACATGCCCTGGCGGGCCTACATCGAAGGGATGGGCGAACGCCCGGGCGCGGAATCCGGCGGCGCCGACGGCGACTGCGGGCACCCGGCGCTCGGCGCGGCCGATCCCACCTCGGCGCCAACGCCTCCGGCGGGGCAGACATACGCGACCTGGCGCAACCCATTCGTCTACTTCAGCTCGCTGATCGACGCGCCGGCATGCGAAGCCGACGACGTCGGGCTGAACGAACTCTCATCAGACCTCTCGACCCCCAGCCGGACGCCCAGCTTCGCCTACATCGTCCCCGACCTCTGCCATGACGCCAGCCCCACGCCCTGCGCGAGCGGAGCGCCCGCCGGGCTGCCCGCGGCCGAAGGCTTCCTCAAGCGGGTCGTGCCCGAGATCATGGGCTCGAAGGCCTACAAGGAAAGCGGCCTGCTCGCGATCACCGTCGATCAGGCGCCCTCCAGCGGGCAATTCGCCGACTCCAGCTCCTGCTGCGGTCAGCCGCAGTTCCCCAATCTGCCGGCGGCGTCCACCTCGGGCTTGGCCCCGGAAGGCGGAGGGCAGGTCGGCGCGCTGCTGCTCTCGCCGTTCATCAAAGGCGGGAGCGTCAGCCAGGAACAGTACAACCACTTCTCGCTGCTGCGCACCGTCGAGGACCTGTTCGGACTCTCCCACCTGGGCTACGCAGCGCTGCCGAAGGTCAAGTCCTTCGAACCCTCGATCTTCACGAAGTCTGGGTAGGCCTTCATCCAGAGCCTGTCCTTCATCCCGAGCCCGTCCAGCAACGGCTTTTACATCGGCCCGCTGTTCGTGCACTTCTACGGGCTGTGCTACGTGGTCGGGATCACCGCCGCGTGCTGTTGACGCGCTGGCTGTGGCGGGCGCGCGGTGGAGACCCCGATCTCGTCTACACGGTCGCGCTGTGGGGCGTGCCGGCGGGCATCCTCGGCGGGCGGATCTACCACGACATCACGAGCTGGAACGCAGTCCCGCACAACTGGTGGGGGTGGCTGGCGATCTGGGAAGGCGGGTTGGGGATCTGGGGCGGGATCGCCGCCGGCGCGCTGGCCGGCATCGTGGTGCTGCGCCGCCATCGCGCGAACGTGCCGGTGTTCATGGACGCGGTCGCGCCCGGGCTGCTCGTGGCGCAGGCGATCGGGCGGGTCGGCAATTACTTCAACCAGGAGCTGTTCGGCAAGCCCACCACCCTGCCCTGGGGTCTTCAGATCAGCCCCGCGCACCGCCCCGCCGGCTACCTGTCCTACGCGACGTTCAACCCGACCTTCCTGTACGAGTTGATCTGGGATCTCGCGCTCGCCGGCGTGCTCGTGTGGCTCGCGCGCCGGGGCAGGGTGCGCCCGCCGGGGCTGTTCGCCCTGTACGTGGCCGGCTATTCGGCGTTTCGCATCTTCGAGGAGCTGCTGCGCGTTGACCCCGCGCATTACATCCTCGGCATGCGCTTGAACTTCTGGGTGGCCAGCCTGCTCACGGTGATCGGGCTTGCGTGGTTCGCGCGCGCCCAGCGCCCCCGGCGAGACGTGGCGCGGGCTCGAGCCGAGCCCCTCGTCCTCGCCGTGATGACCCGCGCGCGGGGCGCATCGCCATTCGCGCGCGGTGATCTTACGCCGCGCGCCGGGTCGAGTCGGCGCCCCTTTGCGCCGCCAGCGCCCGCCCATAGCCATCGCCCAACCGCTCCAGCGCGCGCTCCCACGTGCGCGCGCGCGCCGCGGCCAGCCCCGCCGCCGAGAGCCGCTCGCGCAGCAGCGGCGAGCCCGCCAGCTCCAGCAGCGCCTCGGCCAGCGCATCGGCGCGCGCCTCGCACAGAAGCCCGCTGACGCGGTCCTCGATCAGCGACAGCGGCCCGCCCTCGGCAACCGCGAGGACCGGCAGGCCGCTCGCCTGGGCCTCGAGGATCACCTGGCCGAACGTGTCCGTCCGACTCGGGAACACGAAGACGTCCGCGCTCGCGTACGCCCGCGCGAGCTCGGCGCCCCCGACAGCCAGCCCAGGAAGTGCAGTGCTCTCGCCGACCCGCTCGCGCAGGCGCTCCTGCTCGGGACCGCCGCCGGCCAGCACCAGGCGCAGCCGGGGATCGCGGCGCGCGCGGGCACGAAGGCGTCGCCCAGCAGCTCGGCGCCCTTCTCGCGCGTGATCCGCCCGGAGTACAGCACGTCGATCGTCTCCTCTGCTCGAGCAGGTCCGGGTCGCGCAGCGCGGGGTCGAAGCGCTCGGTGTCCACGCCCCGGTCCCAGCGCATGACCCGCTCGGCGGGCATCCCGATCTCGCGTCAGCGCCAGGTCCGAGGCGGGGCTGGGTGAGAGGACCACGTCGCAGGCGCTGTAGAACGCGCCGACGGCCATCGCCATCGCCTGCGCCACCTGCGGCCGGCCGGAGCGCAGCTCCGCGTAGGCGGTCAGCTCGGTGTGGTAGCTGCCGATCAGCGGCAGCCCCAGGGCGCGCGCGAGCAGCACGCCCGCCATGCCCACCGGCCCGGGCGAGCACACGTGGATCGCGTCGAAGAGCCGTCTGTCGAGCGTCTGCACCGCGGCGGGCAGGCTGGGCACGCCGATCCGCAGCCCCGGGTAGAAGGGCACGTCGATCTCCGCCACCGCCGGCAGCCGCCGATCGACCTCGGGGTCGGTGCCGACGACCTCGATCTCGATAGCCGGGCACCCCCCGCTGGCGGATCTCCTCGATCGTGCGGGTGACGCCGTGCATCGAGCCGATGCCGTCGGCGAGGATCGCGACCCGCGGCGTCTCGCCGTCATCGCCGCCGAGCGTCCGTCGAGCTTGGCGCGCTCGCCGGCCAGAAACGCCGTCGCCGGGGCGTAGGGGATCGCGGCGATGCAGCTCTCGAACAGCCCCTCGGCGGCGGTCATGATCTCGGCCTGGCCGCTGGCCGCGCGCACGGCGACGATCGACCGCCGTGCGCAGCTTGCGCTCGTGCAGGCGGCACGCCCGCCGGTAGAGATCGGAGTGGCTGAAGTCTCTCGTCCTGCATGTACGCGATCAGGCCGCGCTCGTCGAGGTGGTCGAGCTCGACCGCAGCCAGCCACGCGCGCAGCAGGCGGCGGGCGTCGGCGGGGGATACCGACCGGTCTGAGCCGTCGGCGCCGTGGCGCGCGTCGCCCTCTCGCAGCAGCCGGCTGACCATGCTCATCACCCGCGCGGGTTCCGGGCGCTCCGCGGCCGCCTCCCGTTCGCATCGCCGGCCCAAGCGAGCGCGCGGCCAGGGCGATCGCGGCGTGCGCCCACTTGGCGGCGCTGCCCTGCTTGCCGCGCGCGCTGACGCGCCCGGAGCACATGTGCTCGAGGAACTCTTGTGGCGTGGCGGCGGGCGGGACTCGGTGTAGGTGCGCCCGATGTCCACGCCGGCGTGGTCGTCGGAGCCGCCGATGCCGATCGTCTCGCGCGTGGCCACATACATGGCGGCCGGACGGTTCAGCTCGCGCGCGCGAGCGCCGTTGCGGATCTCCCACACCCCGAACAGCTCCGCCAGGCGGCGGCGGTGGCGCGGTGTCAGCGGCTGCTCGACGGCGTAGTAGGGGTGGGCGAGCGCGCAGGGGATGTCGCGCTCGTACATGTAGGCGGCGCACAGCTCCACGTCGTGGGCGTGACCCTGCAGCCAGTCGTGGTCCTCGGGGGCGATGTCGTAGCAGAGCACGTGCACCGCCCGGGCTGGCTCGCCGCGGAAGCTCGCGGTGAGCTCCTCGGAGACGAACACGTCGGGGCGCTCGGCGAGCTGCATGGCCCCGTCGATCGTGTCGTGGTCGGTGATCGTGACGAAGTCCATGCCGCGGCGCTTGGCCAGGGCGTAGACCTCCTCGGGCGGGGTGGCGCACTCCGGCAGTCCGGCGGCGCGCTGGACGCCGAGCTTGGACACCTGCGAGGCGGTCGAGTGGCAGTGCATGTCCACCCGGGTTACACGCGCGCGATCGTCCGTGTCGCTTGATGTGTCGTGGAGGGTCATCGGTGCTCCTCTCATATCTCTCTATCTATTTACGCACCTACCATTTTGGTCGCAATTTGCGGGCTTTTGTGACCAGCCGGAGACTTTTGTGTGAATGGCTTGTGAACAAAGCTCGGATGAGAAAACGCTCATCCCGCTCCCGGTCGGCGGCTCGCGGCGGGCGGGATCCGTAAGCTGTCGCCGCGATGCTGACGATCATGGCCTCCTCGGCCATCACCTACTTCCAGGCGATCGTGCTCGGCATATTGCAGGGCGCGACCGAGCTGTTTCCGATTTCCAGCCTCGGGCACACCGTGCTGTTCCCGACGCTGTTCGGCTGGAACGGGCTCGTGGACGCCCAGTCTGAGTCGGAATCGTATTGGCTGGCGCTCGTGGTCATGCTCCACGTGGGCAGCGCACTCGGCCTGCTCTACTACTACCGCCGCGACTGGGTGCAGATCGTCGGCGCGTTCTTCCACACGCTGTCCGCGCGCCGGGCGCGGACTTCAACCGAGCGCCTGGCCTGGCTGATCGTCGTCGCGAGCATCCCCGCGGGGATCCTCGGGATCGTGTTCGAGCACGAGCTGCGCACGCTCACCGCCAAGCCCGAGGTGGCGGCGATCTTTTTGATGATAAACGGCTTGGTGCTGTTCGCCGCCGAGTGGTTTCGCCGCCGCGCGGAGGTGCGCGAACTGGCGGTGCGGGAGGGCGCCAAGGCCGACGGGGGGCGCGAGCTCGACACGCTGGAGTACCGCGAGGCGCTCCTCGTCGGGGTCGCGCAGTCCACGGCGCTCGTCGCCGGGATCAGCCGCGACGGGGTGACGATGGGCGCGGGCCTGGCACGGGGCCTGGACCACAGCGACTCGGCGCGGTTCGCGTTTCTGCTGGCCACGCCGATCATCCTCGCCGCGGGCCTGTTCAAGCTCCCCGACCTGCTCGGGCACAACGGCGACGGGGTGCGCGGGCAGGCGCTCGTGGCCTGCATCGCCGCCGCGGTGACGGCGGTGTTCACGGTCACGTTCCTGGTCAAATACTTCAAGACCCGCACCCTGATTCCGTTCGCCGTGTACTGCTTGGCGTTCGGCGCGTTCATGGTCGTATACACCCAGGTCTCCTGAGCTCAGATTCCGGCTCTGGGTCCTCTAGCGCGATGCCACAGGTTCCGAAGACGCCCCAGAAGATCATCGAGACCGGTCGCGCCAGCTATGCCTGGCGCGGGCCCGTCGGGTTCCTGTTCCGCCTGGCGCTGGCGGCGCTGGTGTTGTTCGTGGTCCTGGACGTGGCCGGCATCGAAGCGCGCACGCTGCTGCTGGGAGGCGCGTTCACCGCGGTGATCCTCGGTCTGGCGGCGCAGCAGACGCTCGGGAACGTGATCGCGGGAACGGTGCTGCTCACCGCGCGGCCGTTCAAGGTCGGCGACAGGGTGCGCCTGCAGGGCGGTCCGATAGCGGGTCAGATCGAGGGCGCGGTGAGCGCGCACGGTCTGCTGTACACGACGTTCGCCACTGACGAGGGGCCGGTGCAGGTGCCCAACAGCGTGGTGCTCAACGTCTCGATCCTGACTCAGGGGACGCTCGGGGGCGACGAGCGGAGCACGCCGTAGCGCAGGAACAGGCGCGAGTCGCGCTCCAGCGCCGAGCGCAGCTCAAGGGCCAGCGGGGGCGTGAAGTCGAGCCCGGCGAGGATTCGCAACGGCGACCTGTCCCGGGCGCTATCGCCGCCGCCGGAGCCTCTGCCGCCGGGGCCCTCGTCCGCGGGATCGCCGCCGCCCGCCAGCAGCGGGGCGATCGACAGGAACAGCTCGTCGACCAGCCCGGCGGCCAGCAGTTGGGCGTTCAGATGCGGGCCGCCCTCGCACAGCAGTGTGCCGACCTGCAAGGAATCATGCAGCACAGCTAGCGCCGCCGGGAGGTCGAGCGCGCGCTCGACTCCATCCGCGTGGCCGGTGCGCACGTACTCGACATGGGCGACGGGGGCGGAGAGGGCAGAGGTCTCGGGCAGGTTCTCCGATGAGGACGTCACGATCGCGACCTGGGAGTCTGGGTCGCCCAGCAGGGGCACGCGCTCAGGCGTGAGATCGGTCAGGCTCGCGGAGACGACGCACGCCAGCGGGCGCTCGCGCAGGCCCAACCGTGCGCGCAGGCGACGGCGCTCGGGATCGGGCACGATCGGGCCGTAGCGCTCGGCGCGCACTGTGCCCGCGCCCGCCATGACCGCGTCCACGACCGAGCGCAGGCCGTGAAACAGGGCGCGGTCGGCGGCGTCTGAGATCGGTCCCGAGCGCCCGTCCAGGGTCGCGCGTCCGTCGAGCGTGCAGACCATGTTCAGGACGACGTAGGGGCGTGTTCGTGCGGCCGCGGTCCCGCTTGCGGGGGCTGCACCGCGGGAGCGCTCGTGCAGGCCCAGGCCGGTGACGATCTCCTCGATTTCGCCCGGATCGCCGGGGGGGAGCAGGCGGCGGAACGTGATCGGCGCGCGGGAGATGGCGGTCGAGGTATAGCAACTTCTCAACACCTGGCCCGGCCGACCTGCTACGGTCGAGGCGTCTGGCCGGCGATGAGACCGGCGAAAAGCAGTAGTGCAGGCGCTCGCAGGTCGAGGCTCTATGCAGCATCCTCCGCGCAGCAGCAAGCACCAACACACACCGTGGAGGAGTATCCATATATGCCTACCGGCACCGTAAAGTGGTTCAGCGACGACAAGGGGTTCGGTTTCATCACCCCCGATGACGGCGAGAAGGACCTGTTCGTCCATCACACCGGCATCAACGGCGAGGGTTACCGCTCGCTGCAGGAGGGCTCGAAGGTGTCCTATGACGCCGAGCAGGGCGACAAGGGTCCCAAGGCCGTCAACGTCCAGTCGATCTGAGATCGCCCCCCGCGGGCCTTGGCTGCGCGGGGCAAGGAGTCTGACCTGAGAGCCCGCTTCGGTGGGCTCTCATACGTTGTGCAGTCGCCTCGCCGGGAGTTCCGGGGGACCTCGACGGGAGCCCCAACGGGAGCCATGGGACCTCCAACGCGAGCCCCGGGAACCCCAACGGGAGCCCCGGGAACCGTAATATGCATGGACTTCTCCGCGGGGCGGTCGCTTCGCGTGAGCAGCGCCTTTAAATGCCGAGCGACGCGACAACACTCCGCCTCCGCGAGCGCTCGCTCGCGGACTCGCGGGCCGCCGGCGCGCGCGCGGGCGCCGCGCACGAGGACTCCGATAGCGCGCTGGCCCGCAGGCATGCCCGGATCGGCGCGGGCGCGCTGGTCGTGCTGGCGGCGCTGAGCCTGCTGTTCGTGATCATCGCCGCCGACCGTCCGAGCCTGTTCTCACCTACCACCCACTCCGGCTACTTCCCCGGCTGGATGGCGGGTCCGTTGGGCGGGTTGTGGCCGGGGCTGACGCGTGACGGGACGGCGCTCAGATGGATGTTCACCGTGGGGCTGGCGGCTATGTACGGGTGCTACCTGCTTGCGCTCTCCCACGTGCCGCGCATGCGCGGGGGCGCGCGCTGGGCGATCGTCACGCTGGTGGCTGTCCACGCGATCTTGTTCCTGGCGCCGCCGATGGCGCTGACGGACATCTTCAACTACATCAACTACGGGCGCATGGAGGTTGTCCATCACCTCAATCCGTACACCACCTTTCCGATCCTCGAGCCGCACAGCGACCCCAGCTATTCGCTGTCGAACTGGCACGAGCTGCTGAGCCCCTACGGCCCGCTGTTCACGCTGCTGACGTTCGCGCTGGTGGGGCTCGGCATCGCCGGCTCGTTCTGGGCGATCAAGGCTGTGCTCATGCTCACCAGCCTGGGGTTGATCCTGCTCGTCTGGAAGTGCGCGCGGATGCTGGACCTGGACCCGGTCAAGGCGATCGTGCTGGTCGGCTGCAACCCGATCGTGATCGTGTGGGGACTCGGCGGCGATCACAACGACTTCCTGACCGTGTTCGCGATCGTGCTCGGCTTCTACCTGCTGCTGCGTGCGCGGGGCACGGTCGCGGATGCGCCGGCGGTCGCGACCTTCCGGGGCGATCCCGCTCACCCCGCCACCGGGGCTAGGACCGCGGCGGGGGTGGCGGCGACGGATGGTCCCCTCACCGGGCCGGGCCGCGATGGCGCACCCGTGGATGCGTGGCATGCGCCGGGAGGGCTGCCGGGACGGATCGGCGGCTGGCTGTGGCCTCCGTCCGCGGCGCAGATCGGCGCGGGTGCCGCGTTCGTGGCCGCGACAGCGCTGAAGGCGTCGGCCGGGGTCCTGATCCCGATCGTGCTGGTGGGACTGCTGCGCACGCCGCGACGCCTGACCCAGGTCCTGCTCGGGATGGTCGCGGCGGGTGTGGTCGTGGGCGTCGCGAGTTTGATCGCGTTCGGTCTGCACATCCCCGATCTCAGCACTCAGAGCGAGCTGGTCACCAACGAGAGCGTGCCCAACCTGATCGGTCTGGCGCTCGGCGCCGGCGGCGAGACCGAAACGCTGCACACCCTGCTGACCGGTGCGCTCCTGCTGGCGGTGCTCGGCTGCTGTGCGATGACCTTCAGGGGGCGGGACGCGATCACGGCGTCGGGGTGGGCGACCGTCGCGCTGCTCCTGACACTCGGCTGGGTGCTGCCGTGGTACATCCTGTGGCTGCTGCCGCTGGCGGCGCTGTCGCGCTCGCGCAGGCTGCGCACGATCGCGCTCGTGCTCGGCGCCTACCTGATCATCGCCTGGGCGCCGGCCTCGGGCCTTGTGTGGAGCGCGATCGGCTTCAAGCCCGCGAAGACGCCGCTCGGGCGGCTGCACGCTCGGTATGTCAGAGGAGCTCTTGAACTAAGGGCCCGTAGGAACCTAAACGAGGTTTAGACCGCTTGACAAAGATGTTTAGCTGTGCCTAAACTGTCGTTGTGGCGTTGCCAAGCTCTATTTCCGCGTCCGCTCAGGACTATGCCAAGGCGGTGTACGCGCTCGAGGCCCGTGAAGGCGAGGCGGTATCGACGAACGAGCTGGCCGAGCGGCTTGGGGTCACGCCGGGCTCGGTTTCGGGGATGGTGCGCAAGCTCTCCGAGGTCGGGCTCCTCGAGCACGAGCCCTACCGCGGCGTGAGGCTCACGGCGCAGGGTCGCCGGGTGGCGCTCGAGGTGTTGCGCCACCACCGGCTGCTGGAGCTGTTCCTGGCCGAGGAGCTCGGGATGCCCTGGGATCGCGTGCACGCCGAGGCGGAGGTGCTCGAGCACGTGCTCTCCGAGGACCTCGAGCAGCTGATCGCGGCGCGTTTGGGCGACCCCACCGTCGATCCGCACGGCGATCCGATCCCGACGCCCGAGTTCGGGATCGAGGAGCGCCCCACGCGCAGCCTCGATGAGCTGGCGCTGGGCTGCGCGGGACGCTTCGTGCGCGTCTCCGACTCCGACCCCGAGATGCTGGTCTACCTGGCCGAGCAGGGCATCGCGCTCGGCGATCGTTTGGAGGTCGTCGATCGTCAGCCGTTCGGCGGGCCGGTGTTCGTGCGCTTCGGCGAGCGCGAGCTTCCGATCGGCGGGGCGCTGGCGCGCGCGATGCGCATCGACGCCGACGAGGACGCGCGGGGATGACGCCGCTGCCCCGCGAGCCGATCCCCGCGCTGGAGGGCGCCGCCGAGGGCGCCTCGATCGCGCTTCCGGGGGAGCTCGGGGGAGCGCTTGCGGGGCCGAGCGCGCTCGAGCAGCTGCTGGCCAAAGGCCGTCTGCGGGCGACGCTGGCGATGCTCGGCCCGGCGTTCGTCGCGTCGATCGCCTATGTGGACCCGGGCAACTTCGCCACCAACCTGGAAGGCGGCGCGCAGTTCGGCTACCTGCTGCTGTGGGTCGTGCTGGCGGCGAACGTGATGGCGATGCTGATCCAGTACCTCTCGGCCAAGCTGGGGATCGTCACCGACCAGAATCTGCCCGAGGTCGTGCGCGCGCACTTTCCCGCGCGTGTTCACCTGGGGCATGTGGGTGCAGGCCGAGATCATGGCGATGTCGACCGACATCGCCGAGTTCCTCGGCGCCGCGCTCGGGCTGAACCTGCTGTTCGGCGTGCCGCTGCTGCCCGCCGGGGTGATCACCGGTGTGATCGCGTTCGCGATCCTCGAGCTGCAGACGCACGGCTTCCGCCGCTTCGAGCTGGCGATCACCGCGCTGCTGGGCATCATCTTCGCCGGCTTTCTGTACGAGACGCTGCGCATCGGCCCCTCCGTGCACGGCTCGCTGCACGGCCTGTTGCCCGGCCTGCAGGGCAGCGGCTCGCTCTACCTCGCGGTTGGCATCATCGGCGCGACCGTCATGCCGCACGTGATCTACCTGCACTCGGCGCTGACCAAGGGCCGCATGCCCTGCGCCAACGACCGTGAGCGCGGCCGCGTGCTGCGCTTCGAGCGCCTGGACGTGATCATCGCGCTCGGCCTCGCCGGCCTGGTCAACATGGCGATGCTCGCCGTCGCCGCCAAGCTCTTCCACACCCCCTCGCTCTCGGGTCTCAGCTCCATCCCGGAGGCCCACGCCCAGTTCGGCCACCTCGTCGGCGGCACCGCCGCGCTCGCGTTCGCGGTCGCGCTGCTCGCCTCCGGCGCCTCCTCCTCGAGCGTCGGAACCTACGCCGGCCAGGTCGTCATGGCCGGCTTCATCAACGTCCGCATCCCGCTGCTGGCTGCGCCGCGCGGTCACGATGATCCCCGCGATCGTCGTCCTCGCCATCGGCGTCAGCCCCACCAGCGCGCTCGTGCTCAGCCAGGTCGTGCTGTCCTTCGGCATCCCCTTCGCGCTCGTCCCGCTCGTCATGATCACCTGCCGCGGCAGATGTCATGGGCGTGCACGTCAACCGCCGCCTGACCACCATCCTCGCCTGGGGCTGCGCCGGGCTGATCAGCGCGTTGAACGTGTTTTTGCTCTACCAGCAGTTCTTCACGGGCTGAACACGCCGTCGCGCGCGTGGGCGTGCGCGCGAGGCGACGCGATCGAAGCTCAGGCGGCGCTTGGGCCGGGACCGGGCGTGGGCCCGGCGTTGAGGTCGGAAGTGGCGCTGGACCCGGCGCCGGGAGGGCCGTGGCCGACGCGCTGCTCCCCCTCGGGCGCGCGGCCGTCGCGGCCGATGTAGCCGTCCTTGCCCCCGGAGCACACGTAGACGGCGTCGCCCCCGCCGACATTGCGCAGCTTGCGCGGTGTGGCCGCGTCCACGCGCGCGAAAGCGCCCTCGTGCAGCGGGTGCACCGAGCCGTCGCCGAACTCGATCTCCATGCTGCCGCGGTGCACGAAGTACAGCTCCTCCTGCTCGTCGTGGTAATGGAACCCGCTTTCATAGCCCGCCGGCATCACGATCGCGTTGACGCCGAACGCGGTCACGCCGAGGCCGTGGCGGACCTTGCGAAACCCGTATCCCTCGCCCAGCGCGTCGAGGTCGCCGACGGCATAGCCCTCGCCGACTGTCACGCTTGGGTACTGCGCTGATGTCTCCATTTGCTGTACGTCCCCTTTCGGTAGGTGTGCTGTCAGTGCTCGGCAACGTATCCGTCCGCGGGCACGAGCGGTCGGTTCTCCCGCGCCCAGCGACTCAAACCCCCGCGCATCGAGTACGCCTCAAAGCCGGCGGCCCTGAACGCCTGCGCGGCCATGTCCGAACGCGAGCCAACACGGCAGTAGAACACGACGGGCCGGTCGCGCTCGACGGTCGCGGCCTGCGCGGTGAGCTCGACCAGCGCGATATGACGCGACTCGGCGATGTGGCCGGCCTCGCGCTCATACGGCTCGCGCACGTCGATCAGCTGCAGTAGATCGGGCTCGCGCGCGCGCCACTCGGCGACTTGATCGGGGTCGATGTCGATCTGGGAGGTGTCGACGCTTGCGCTCATCGGGGCATGAGCGTAGCGAGCCCACTAGGATCGAGACACGATGCCCCAGATGATCGACCAGGACGTGTACACGATCCCCCAAGAGCACCTCGACCTGTGCGAGACGATCGGCCAGATCGCGCGCGAGCGGATCGCCCCGCGCTCGGCGGAGATCGACGAGAAGGCCGAATACCCCTGGGATATCCGCAAGGTGCTGGGCGAGCAGGACATCCTCGGGCTGCCGTTTCCGGTCGAGTACGGCGGCACCGGCACGGGCACGTTGATGCTGAACATGGCGGTCGAGGAGATCGCCAAGGTCGACGCGGCCTGCGCGCTGATGCTGATGGTGCAGGAGCTCGGCACGCTGCCGATCCAGCTGTACGGCACCGATGAGCTGAAGGAGCGGTTCCTGCCGAAGTGCGCCACCGGGGAGTGGTCGCCGGCGTTCGCCCTGTCCGAGCCCGAGGCCGGATCGGACCCCGCGGGCATGAAAACGACCGCCGTGCTCGACGGCGATGAGTGGGTGATCAACGGCACCAAGAACTGGATCTCCAACCTCGGGATCGCCGACTTCTACATCACCTTCGCGGTGACCGACCGCGAGAGCCGGCGGATCACCGCGTTCGTGGTCGAGTCAGACCGGCCCGGGTTCAGTGTGGGCAAGCTCGAGCACAAGCTCGGCATCCGCTCCTCGCCCACGGGACAGCCGATCTTCGAGGACGTGCGCGTGCCGCAGGCCAACGTGATCGGCGAGGTCGGTCGCGGGCTGTCGGTCGCGCTGGGCACCCTGGAGCGCACGCGCCTGGGGGCCGCCGCACAGGCCGTCGGGATCGCCCAGGGAGCGACCGACTACGCCGTCGCCTACGCGCGCGAGCGCGTCCAGTTCGGCAAGCCGATCATTGAGCTGCAGGCGATCCAGTTCAAGCTCGCCGACATGCAAACGCGCACGGCCGCCGCGCGCGAGCTGCTCTACAAGGCCTGCGCGATGGCCGATCAGGGCCACCCTGAGCGGGCGAAATACTCCTCGATGGCCAAGGTCTTCGCCTCGGACACCGCGATGGCGGTGACCGTCGAGGCGGTGCAGGTGCTGGGCGGCTACGGTTATGTCAAGGAGTATCCCGTGGAGCGCATGATGCGAGACGCGAAGATCACCCAGATCTACGAGGGCACGAACGAGATCCAGCGGCTCGTGATCGCCCGCACACTCAAGTAGGCGTCGCGATGCGCGGGTCGTTCTTCTCACGACAACGCGCCTCCGGCCAGTTGCGCCGCGCGGGCTTCGCCGCGCTGATCGCGCTGTCGCTCGGGCTGATCGTGATCGTGCTGGGGCAGGGCTTCAGCTCGGTGGGCGCGGTGCGGGCGCTCGAGGACGTCGCGTTCGGGGTGATCCTGATCGCGCTCATCATCGGCGGCGCGGCGTTCGTGGCGGTGCGCCTGGCGGGCTGGCGCGACCCCGAGTCTGAGGTCGAGTTCGATGAGATCGTGCGCCACTCCGAGCAGCTCGCCCGCGAAGGCCTGGTGGTCGATCCTGACGAAAACGAGTTCCTCGAGCTCGACCCGCTCAACGACGAGGACTTCGAGGAGCTCGTGCGCGACGCCCTGGACGAACTGCCCGACCTGCTGCGCAACGCGCTCGCACACGTCGCGGTGGTGATCTCCGACGGCGGCCGCCGGCGCGGCGCCTACGGGCTCTATCAGGGGGGCCAGACCCGCCGCGACGACACCCACGACCGCATCGTGATCTTCCGCGACACCCTGCGCCGGGACTTTGGCCACGACGCGGAGCTGCTGCGCGAGCAGGTCGTGCGCACGGTCCGCCACGAGCTGGCGCACCACGTGGGGTTCGACGAGCTGGGCGTCTCGCGCTTAGATCTTTAACCAATGGCATAGGATGGGGTCCGGCAGGGGAGAGGGAAGCGGCGGCCGGGGCCCCAAAACGACCAAGGAGAAGATCAACAGATGCCAGAGGCAGTGATCGTCGACGCCATCCGCACGCCCATCGGGCGCGCTGTGAAGGGCTCGCTGAAGACCGTCCGCGCCGACGACCTCGCCGCGATCCCGCTGCGCACGCTGATCGAGCGCAACCCGCAGGTCGATCAGAGCACGATCGGCGATGTGATGATGGGCTGCGGCTACGGGGAGGGCGAGTCCGGCTACAACATCGGTCGCATCGCCTCGCTGCTGGCCGGCATCGACCACCACGTGCCGGCCTGCACGGTCAACCGCTTCTGCGCGTCCTCGCTGCAGACCACCAGGATGGCCTTTCACGCGATCAAGACCGGCGAGGGCGACACCTACATCGCCTCGGGCGTGGAGGCCGTCAGCCGCGTCGGGCGGGGCGGCCAGTTCGAGTTCAACCACGCCGTCGACGGCTCGCCCGGGTCCGCCTACAACGTGTACATCCCGATGGGCATGACCGCCGAGAACGTAGCCGAGCGCTGCAACGTCAGCCGCGAGGCCCAGGACGAATGGGCGCTCGTCTCCCAGACGCGCGCGGTGGCCGCGGTCGAGTCCGGGCACTTCGACTCCGAGATCGTCCCCGTGACCGTGCCGGCGCACACCGACGTCGACAAGGAGGGCAACGAGATCGACGTGCCCGAGACGGTCGTGAGCAGGGACGACGGCCCGCGGCCGGGGACGACGATGGAGAAGCTCGCCGCGCTGCCGCCGGTGTTCAAGGAGGGTGGATCGGTCACGGCCGGCAACTCCTGCCCACTCAACGACGGCGCCGCGGCGCTGCTCGTGATGAGCGAGGAGCGCGCCGGTGAACTGGGCCTGAAGCCCAAAGCGCGCATCATCGCCTCGACGGTGGCGGCGATCCGCCCGGAGATCATGGGCCTCGGGCCGATCCCGGCGATTCAGAAACTGCTGGCCAACACCGGCATGGCGATGAGCGACATCGACGTGGTCGAGATCAACGAGGCGTTCGCCGCGCAGATCGTGCCGTGCAAAGCCGAGCTGGACATCCCCGACGAGAAGCTCAATCCCTTCGGCGGCGCGATCGCGCTCGGCCACCCGTTCGGCATGACCGGCGCGCGCATCATGACCACGCTGCTCAACGACCTGCAGACGCTGGATGTGACTTACGGGATCGAGTCGATGTGCGCGGCCGGCGGCATGGGGATGGCGATGCTGGTGGAGCGGCTGTAGTGCGCGCGGCGCGGTGGGGCTGATGGGTGGTGGGCGCCAAGGAGACCGGCGCCCGCTTGGCTATGTGTCGATGTCCAGACCTGGGATCGGCTCGATTGGCAGCTCGCCGTGGAATGCCTCCAACTCTTCGAGGTCCCGACGATCCTGGGGGCGGCCGGCAAGACGCTTGAATCCGACGATGCTGCGCAGGTTGGCGACACGAGCAGGTTGTGTACCGACTTCGGCATCAATGGCGCCTGCGGCGACAGTGTCGTAATCCAGCGGCGGAAGGCCCCCCCGCATGACATCGATGATGCCGTGGCGGCTGTCGACACGAACGTGATGCGCGTTCTGCACGTCCTCGAGAGTCAGAACCTTCTCGTCGCGCAGGCGACGGGCTTCGATCCGGTCCAGGAAGCGAACGATCGCTTCATCGGTCTCCTGTCCATCTGGAACAAGCAAGTCGGAGTCTTTGGTCGCTCGCAGGAACCCGTTGGCGATCACGGCGAAACCGCCAATCACGATGTATTGCAGTCCCACAGCGTTGGCGTCGGCGACGACGCCGTCGAGATCAGGACCAGTAGGCTCGTCGCGGGACATTGCCGGCGCGCATCGACGAGGCCAGCAGCCGCACGGCCTGCTGAGAGAGCTTCTGACCGCTCGCGATGCGCTCAGACGGAGTCAGCGCTCGGGCGGTGCGATGGTGATATTCCTGCTTCTCGCGGTTCAGCTCGGCCCACTCGGCCTCGTGGCCGGGCTCGAGCAGGGTGCGATGGCGAGTGCTCATGATCGGATTCTACCGCAGTCGAAAGCGTTGTGCGACTCATTGTCTGCACCGGCTGGGAGGGTTACGAGGTCGCAAAGGCTTATGCTGACATTGCGCTCGCTTTCGGTGCTCACCGCTCAGCGGGGCGGCATCCGCAGCGCGCCGTCGAGTCGGATCGTCTCGCCATTGACCATCCGGTTCTCGACTATGTGGCTCAACAGCCGGGCGTACTCCTCTGGCCGGCCCAGGCGCTGGGGGAAGGGGACGCCCGCGCCCAGTTTCTGGCGCGCCTCCTCGGGCAGCGCGGCCAAGAGCGGCGTGTCGAACAGGCCGGGGGCGATCGTGTTGACCCTGATCCCGTACTGGGACAGGTCGCGCGCGGCCGGCAGCGTCATCGAGACGATCCCACCCTTCGATGCGGCGTAGGCGATCTGGCCGACCTGCCCGTCATAGGCGGCGACCGAGGCGGTGCACACGAGCACGCCGCGTTCGGAGTCCTCGCCGTCCGTGGCCGGCTCGTTGGCGATCATCGCCGCCGCGGCGTACCGCAGAACGTTGAACGTCCCGATCAGGTTGATCTGGACGACCGTCTCGAACGGCAACAGCGGATGCGGACCCTTCGAGCCGGCGACCTTCTGCGCCCAGCCGATGCCCGCGCAGCAGGCGACGATCCGCAGGCCGCCGTCCACCTGTGCGGCCTGCGTGACGGCCGCCTGCACCTGGTCCTCCTCGCGCACGTCGCAGGAGACGAACTCCACGTCCAGCTCGCTCGCCAGCGCCGCGCCCTTGTCGGCGTTGACGTCGGCGATCGTCACGACCGCGCCGCGCGAGCGCAGCTCGCGCACGGTCGCCTCGCCCAAGCCGGAGGCTCCGCCGACGACGATCGCTGAGCTGCCCTCGATCTGCACGGCCGCGGAGCCTATACGGCCGGTGAGATCAGTGCCCAGACGCTCAGCGCCGGGGACGCCGGTCAGCAGAACCCGCCGGCGGGCGCGGCGATCGTAGCCGGCGCGGCGACCGCCCGCGACAGCGTCAGCGCGAACAGTCCCTCGGGGTCGGTGAGCCAGCTCACTAGCTCAAGGCCCGCCGCCGAGAGGTCGCCGCGCAGGCGCTCGGGGGTGAACTTGGCGCTGATCTCGGTGCGCAGCTCCTCGCCGGCGCGGAACCTGACAGGCAGGTCGAGAGCCTGTACGTGCGTGGTGTGCTCGCGCCTGGCGCGCAATCGCATCTCGATCCACTCGTGCTCGGGATCGAATCTCGCGACGTGCTCGAAGTCCTCGGGGTCGAAGTTCGCGCCCAGCTCGCGGTTGAGCACGCGCAGCACGTTGCGGTTGAACTCGGCCGTGACGCCCTGGGCGTCGTCGTAGGCGGCCTCGAGCACGTCGGGGTCCTTGACGAGGTCCGTGCCCATCAGCAGGTGATCCTCCGGGCCGAGCAGCCCTGCGATCGCGCGCAAAAAGCGGCGGCGGCTGCCGGGCGGGAAGTTGCCGATCGTGCCGCCGAGGAACGCCACGAGGCGCGGCCCGACCGCCTCGGGGATCTGGTCGAGGTGGCGCTCGAAGTCGCCTATCACACCGTGCACGCGCAGCCCCGGGTACTCCTCGGTGAGGGTCTCGGCGCACTCGCGCACCATGCTCTCGGTCACGTCCACCGGCACGTAGCGGCGCAGCGTGCCGGCTTCGTGCAGCGCGTCCAGCAGCACCCGTGTCTTGGCGGCCGTGCCCGAGCCCAGCTCGACCAGCTCCGCCGCGCCGGTGAGCGCAGCCAGCTCGGCCGCGGACTCCTGCAGGATTGCGCGCTCGGCACGCGTCGGGTAGTACTCCGGCAGCTCGCAGATCTGATCGAACAGCTCCGCTCCGCGCGCGTCGTAGAAGTGCTTGGGCGGCAGCTCCTTCAGCGGGCGCGTCAGCCCGTCGAGCACGTCGTCGGCCAGCGATCGCTCCTGCGCGCCGTCGAGGTGCGAGTCGATCCGGATCGCGGGCTCGGCGGGGTTTGCGATCGGCTCCATCACACCACTTCCTCGCGTGGATGTGCACCTGTGCCGACGTCGGGGCGTGTGCTCGCAACGGGTCCCGCGCCGGGCGCACGCCGGCTCGCTGGGATCTCGGCGGGCGCGGTCATGCGGCGTCCCGCGCCAGACGCACGCCGGCGAAGATCTGTCGGCGCTGGGGCAGGTCCCAGTTGCGGAACGTCACCGACTTCACGCGCGGGCTCGTCGCCCACGAGCCGCCGCGCAGCACTCGGTAGTCCTCACCGAAGAACACTTCGGAGTACTCGCGGTAGGGGTGCGCCACGAATCCTGGATAGCCGCCGAACGTGCTGCCCGTCCACTCCCACACTCGTCCCATCTGTGCGAACCCTATCTGGTTGGGCGCCGGCTGGTCCCAGGTCGCGGCCCGCTCCCACTCCGCCTCGCTGGGCAGGCGCGCATCGTGCGCACGGGCGAAGGCGTCGGCCTCGAACCAGCTGACGTGGCAGACGGGCGCTTTTGGATCGCCCGCCGCCACGGATGGATGGTGGGTGATGTCGTACTCCTCTTTCCACGCCCAGCCTTCGTCCGACCACCACTCGCGCCGCTCGTAGCCGCCGTCCTCGGCGAAGCGCATCCAGCTCGCCGCGCTCACGGGGCGGCGTGCGATTGAAAACGCTTGCAGGGCGACCGTGTGGCGCGGGCGCTCGTTGTCGTAGGCGAAGCCCGTCTCGCCGGCGCCCATCTCAAACGACCCCGCGGGGAAGTGAAGCCAGCCGCTCTCCTGCGCGTCGGTGCCGGATTCGGCGTGGGCTGCGTCGGCGCCGGGCTCGGCGGGTGCGGCGGGCTCATCGAGGGCCGGCGGCTCGCCTGCTGCCAGCAGGCCGGCGAGCGCCAGTGTCTGGCGCATCGTCTCTGAGTGCTGCAGCTCGTGCCTGACCACCATCTCGCACACGCTGCCGTCGCCGGCGCCGCGCACGGCGATCGCCTGGGAGGCGCGCTCGCGCACCGCGCGCATATATGCGCGCGCGTCCGCCGGCCCCAGCGCCGCGACGTCGCCGCGCACCGCCCGGGGCGTCTCGAACGCGTCGTATACGTCGGCGAGATCCGGGCGCAGCAGCTGAAGGCCCGCGTGCCGGTGCGACAGCCACAGATCCTCGTATGCGGCGATGTGCCCGAGGTCCCACGCGAGCGGGCTCATGATCGGCGAGTGCACCTTGCTCAGGTCCTCCTCGCTGAGGTGCGCCACCAGCGCCAGGGTGCGCTCGCGTGCGTCGTCGAGCGCGCTCAGCGCCTGCTCCTCCGGGCTCGGCGGTGCGGCTTGATGGGTCGCGGTCGCGATCGAGGCCATCAGCGAACCATCACTGTACGACGCTCGGCGCTTTTTGGCCGGCATGTCGGTTTGCGAGCCCGTTGCAAGGCCTTCTCTTTGCGATGCTTGCAAGACGCCGGTATGACCCGGCGCCTCGCGGCTCAGAGGCTCTCGCCGCGCGGCGCCGGAGGGGCGGCCGCGTCGTCGACGATCACGCTGAGCCTGCTTCGCCGCAGCAGGCTCGCGGGCACGTGCTTGGAGGGCTCGCCGAGCATCGCGGAGATCGCGTCGGACTTTTCCGCGCTCGTCGCCAGCAGCACGCAGCAGCGCGCGGCGCGCAGCACCGCCATGCTCAGCGTGATCCGCTCGGGTGGGGGCTTGGGCGAGTCGTGCACCCCCAAGCACAGCGCGTGCTCGCCTGCGTCCAGCGCCGGCGCACCCGGGAACAGCGACGCGACGTGTCCGTCCGGGCCGATCCCCAGCACGATCACGTCGAGCACGGGCAGATCGCCGTCACGGACCTCGATGTGCTCTTTAAGCGCGAGCGCGTAGCGCTCGGCTCCCCGCTCTCCTCCCAGCTCGCCCTCCATGCGGTGCACCCGCTCGGGGGCTATGCCAGCGGCGCCGATCAGCGTCTGCTGCGCGAGCCTGTAGTTGCTCTGCTCGTCGTGCGGTCCTACGCAGCGCTCGTCGGCGAACCACAGCTCGACGCCCTCCCAGCTCGGCCGGCCGATCCCGGCCGATTCCTCGCCGGCGAGCAGCTCGTAGGTGCGCCCGGGCGTGGTGCCGCCGCTCAGCGCCAGGTGCGCGATGCCGCGCTCGCGCCGTGCGCTCTGCAGGCGCCGCGCGATCTCGAGCGCCGCGCGCTCTGAGACGGCCTCGGCGTCGGCCAGGGTCGTGAGCCGCGTCATGCTCGCTGCGCCTCGGGCGCGTCGGGCTCGGGCGCCTGCGGCAGCATCGCCCGGGCGGCTTGTAACGCCGGCCTGTAGGTGGGGTCGCGCAGCAGCGCCTGCCTGATGCCCTCGCCGAGGATGCCCCCCTCGCCGCGCGAAGCGCCCAGCAGCGTCCAGGTGCGCTCGGCGCCGTCACGCTCGCGGCGGCGCGCGTGCAGACCTCCGGGTCCGCGATCGAGGCTCAGCGCAAGCCCCGAGTCGCTGCTCAGCCGTATGCCCGCCAATCCGGGAACCCGCAGCTCTGGATCCTCCTGCAGGCGCAGCTCGATGTCCGCCGGGCCTCGCGGTGCCCGGGCCCTGCCGATCAGGGCGCCGTCAAAGCCCGTCCGGCCCTCGACGCGCGAGTGGCCGAGCTCCCAGTGAAGCCGCGACGCCAGCCAACCGGCGAACAGCATCGCGGCCACGGTCGAGTCCGGGTGATGGCGGATCGTAAGTGTGCTGAGCGAGTCAAGCTCTGGGCGCATGCTCGCGGGATCGAACGTCGCTGCGAGGCGCTCGCGCCACGGGGTCGAGCGCAGCCACGCCAGGTCGACCACGTAGAGGAGCTCCGAGAGCGCGCACGCGCGCTCGATCGCCTCGCTCCAGCTGGGCTCCTCGATCGAGTCGATCAGCGTCGCCTGGGCCAGGCCCAGCAGCACGTCGGCCGCCTCGGGGTGGCGGTGCGGGGACCACAGCAGCGTCGGCAGGTCGCTGACGACCAGAGGATCGGCGATCGTCGGCAGATCGTCGAGATGGCGCTCGCCGATCTCAACGATCGCGGTCTCGCGCAGCGGCGCCACCTCCTCCGGCCCCGGCTCCCCTTCGGAGGCGACGCTCACACGCGCGTTCAGGCGCTCGCGGTGGGGCTCGTAGGAGAGCACGACTGTGCGCGAGGCGTGATAGCGCCCCACCCCGCGCAGCCGGTTGGCGATCTCGCCGCTGTAGTCGCTCTCGACGAACACGAGCATGTTCAGCACCCGCGCGGGCACATATCCGCCGTTCTCGGCGTGCTTTTCGGCCAGCAGCTCGCGCAGCGCCGCTTCGATCGCGTCGGGCGTCGTGTTTTCCTCGCTCCAGACCGCGTCGCTGACGCCAGCCATGCTCAGATCGCCCGCCAGGAGTGCCCCTCGCGCAGGATGCCCTCGGCCTCGGCCGGTCCCTGCGAGCCCGCTTCGTACTGGTCGAGCCGGCCCGAGGGCGGGCGCGTCTGTGACCAGACGGTCACGATCGGGTCGCAGATCCGCCACTGAGCCTCGACCTCGTCGTTGCGGGTGAACAGCGTCGGGTCGCCGCGCATCGCGTCCATGATCAACCGCTCGTAGGCCTCCGGCGATTGCGACAGGAACGAGGTTCCGTACAAAAACTCCATGTTCACGGGCCTGATCGACATGCGCGTGCCCGGAATCTTCGCGCCCAGCCGCAGCGTCACGCCCTCGTTTGGTTGCACCGTCAGGATCAGCTGGTTGGGCTGGACCCCGAGCGAGCCGTCCCGGCTGAAGGCCAGGTGGGGGACGGGCTTCAGCGTGACTGCGATCTCGGTGACCTTGCGCGCCAATCGCTTGCCCGCGCGCAGGTAGAACGGCACGCCCGCCCAGCGCCAGTTGTCGACTTCCAATCGCAGCGCCGCGTAGGTCTCGGTGATCGAGTCCGCCGGCACGCCCTCCTCTTCCAGATATCCAGGCACGTCCTCGCCGCCCGAGTGTCCGGCCGCGTACTGCCCGCGCGTGGCCATCTCCTGGATGTCGCGCTCGGTGGGCGCCGCGATCGCGTGCAGGACCTTGACCTTCTCGTTGCGCACCTCTTCGGCGGTGAAGCTCCCGGGAGGCTCCATCGCCACGTGGCAGAGCAGCTGCAGCATGTGGTTCTGGATCAAGTCGCGCAACGCCCCGGCCTGGTCGTAGTAGCTGGCGCGACTACCGATGCCGAGATCCTCGGCGGCGGTGATCTGGACCTGGTCGATGTAGTTGCGGTTCCACAGCGGCTCGAACATGCCGTTGGCGAAGCGGAAGGCCAGCATGTTCTGGACCGTCTCCTTGCCGAGGTAGTGGTCGATGCGGAACACCTGGGACTCGTCGAACACACTCAGCACGCGCGCGTTCAGCTCGCGCGCCTGCGCAAGCGATGTCCCGAACGGCTTCTCGACGATCACCCGCACCTCGGTGTCGGCCCGGCGCGAGAGTCCCGAGCCGCCCAGCTGACCGACGATCACGCTGAAAAAGCTCGGCGCCGTCGACAGGTAGAACGCGCGGTTCAGCTGCTCTGCGACCCGCTCGTCGAACTCGTCCAGCGTCGCCCCCAGCTGGGCGTATACGCCGGGGTCGTCGAATACGCCCGACACGTACCTGACGTTCGCAAGCAGTCCCGCAAGCACGTCATCGTCGGGGCGCCGGCGGGAGAACGCGCGAATCGCCTGCTCGCACTCGGCGCGATAATCCTCGTGCTCTTTCTTCTGGCGCGAGACCCCGACCAGGTGAAAACGCTCGGGCAGGGCGCCCTCGTGGGCGAGGTTGTACAGCGCGGGCAGCAGTTTGCGCCGCGCCAGATCGCCCGTCGCGCCGAAGATCACCAGGGCTGTGGGCGCGACCGGCTGGCGCTCGAGGCCTGCGATGAGTGGGTTCTCCGGTGTGGTTGTGACTGCGGCGCTCGCCATCACGTGCGCGTCCCGTTCAGTGCGAGTGCTCCGATCGCAGTCATCGGGCACGATCGTAGTCGCCGCGGCGTCGCGGAGGTCTCTCCTCGCGAGCACCCCACGCGACCCGCGACCCGCGCGTCGATCCCGGGAGCGGTCCGATACGTTGCCGGGATCGAATGAGCACCGATCGCACGCCCCAGCGACCCGACCGCAACCTCGCCCTGGAGCTCGTGCGCGTCACCGAGGCCGCCGCGCTCGCCGCGGCCCCGCTGGTGGGGCGCGGCGACAAGGAGGCCGCCGACCAGGCCGCCGTCGACGGCATGCGCTACATGCTGCACTCGGTGCCGATGGACGGTCTTGTCGTGATCGGCGAGGGCGAGAAGGACGAGGCGCCGATGCTCTACAACGGGGAGCAGATCGGGGACGGCTCCCCACCGCAGGTGGACATCGCCGTCGATCCGCTGGAGGGCACTACGCTGGCGGCGCACGGGATGCCCAGCGCCCTTGCCGTGATCGCGCTGTCCGCGCGCGGCACGATGTTCGACCCGGGCCCGTGTGTGTACATGGAGAAGATGGCCGGCTCCCCCGACATCGCGGATCTGCTCGATCTCGACCGCCCGCTCGGCGACACCGTCGAGCTCATCGCCGAGCGCAGGGGCTGCCCGATCGGCGACGTGATCGTGGTCGTGCTCGACCGACCCCGCCACGAGGTCGGCATCACGGCGATCCGCCAGGCCGGCGCGCGCGTTCGGTTGATCGCCCACGGCGACGTCTCCGCCGCGCTGCTGGCCGTCACCGAACGCTCGACCGTGGACCTGCTGTGGGGCATCGGGGGCACGCCCGAGGGCGTCATCTCCGCCGCCGCGGTCAAGTGCCTGGGCGGGCAGCTGCTCGGACGGCTGTGGCCTCGCGACGAGACTGAGCGCCGGGCCGCACTACACGCAGGCTATGACCTGCAGCGCGTGCTCACGCGCGACGATCTCATCGCCGGCGAGGACGTGTTCTTCTCGGCCACCGGCATCACCGACGGCGATGTGCTGCGAGGTGTGCACTACCCCAGTGCGGGTGGCGCCACCACGGAGTCGCTGGTGATGCGAACACGCTCGGGCACGGTCCGGCGGATCAGCGCCACGCACGACCGCGCGAAGCTGGCTGCGCTGCGGGGGTGAGCGACGGCGACCCCGTCTTTTGTCTTCTTACGTAATTACGATCGCATTGCTGGAGTCGGTCATTTGCTCGCTTCGCGCTCGTCTGGCGCAGCGAACCGTCCCACCCGCGACTCGGCCAGGTCCAACCGCGCGAGCGAGCGCAGAAAGCCGTGCGTGATGAGCACGTGGATGCGCGATTGCGTGGCGCCATATATCCGGCGGCCGAGCCTGGAGGCGATCGCGGGGTAGAAGCCAGCCACCTCGACCTCGACGTGCAGCCGGGCGCTCCCGGGAGACTCGTCGGCGAGGCGGAGCACGTCGATCTGCAGGTGCCCCGCGCCGTCGCGACCGCGACGGGAGACCAGCAGGCCGCCGGCGATGCGCCAACGCACGATCCCGTGGCCGGGTTGCAGCTCATACTCGGGCGCCGCGAAGGTGATCAGCCTGAGCGCTGGGAGGAGCAGCACGAGCGAACGTCCGGTGTGCGAGTAGCGCACGCGCACGAGGCCCAGCGTCACCCGGGTTAGGAAGCGCCAGTAGGTGCGGGCCAGGCGCTCCAGGTGCATGGGCGACCAGAGCTCGCGCAGCGCTGCCTCGGGCAGGCTCAGGTCGGCGGCCTGGACCGAGCGGATCGCGCCTGTGCGCGTGTCTTCGCTGGTGCGGTCTTCGAGGTTTGAGATCGTGGCGAGCTTCACACTGAGCTTTCCTGTTCGGGAGGCTACTCGTGCGCACGGGCCGCTAATTGCGAGATTGTGGGCTCGGCACGAGGGTCTGTGTGGTGATATGCAACGTCTGTGAGCGACCGCCCCGGCGAGGAGACCCCGGACCAGCTTCTGACCGAGCGACCGATCGAAGATCGGCTGCCCCGCGCGGCGCGGGCGGCGCAGACGCTGAGCGAGGCGTTGTGGGAGGCGCTGCACGAGGAGTTGACCGATCCCCGTGGGCGGCGCGTGGCCGAGCTCTCCAAGCGGCTGGCGCAGGTCACGGCTGCCGTGGCCTCGCTCGCGCGCGCAGACGCAGAGCGGCCCTCACGGACGGTCGCGCTCTCGAGCAGCGGCAGCGGCGGCGAGGCTCGTGATCGACCGTGGTCCTCTGAGCCGCCCGTCGCGCCGGCGTCGGTGGATCCTCGGGTTCAGCGCGTGAGCGATGACGAGCCATCCCCGTCTTCGCTCTCCTCCCGGCAGCCGCCCGATGTCCAAGAGCCGCAGTGGGTGGCAGCGGTGCTCGTCGACGAGTTGGCGGAGCAGGAGTCGGAGATCGAGATCAGAGACGAACGCCGTGAGGAGTCGCATCCCGAGCGGGTAGGAGACGATGGCGGCCCGAGCGCGTGGGTCGCATCGATCGGGCGCAGGCTTGAGCGCTACGAGCGCGACGGCGTGCCGTTCGCCGTGCTGCTGGTCGAGCTCGCCGACGTCGACCGTCTGC
The DNA here is from genome assembly GCA_963839965.1 of uncultured Solirubrobacterales bacterium. GTDB lineage: Bacteria > Actinomycetota > Thermoleophilia > Solirubrobacterales > Solirubrobacteraceae > Palsa-744. Next base: position 55,406 of record CAWIWX010000002.1, on the reverse strand, counting down.
GCCACGCAGAGCTGCCGGGGGAGGTTGCGCGTCTGACGGGCCTGATCGAGACGGCGCTCGCCGGCGAGTTACGGCCCGCGGACTCGCTCACGCGCGAGCGCCCGGGTCGCTACTGGCTGCTGGCGCCGGCGACCGATTCGGCCAGCGCCCGGACGCTGGCCGAGCGCCTGGCTGGCGCGGCACGTGGAGTGGCCAGCCACCGCGGCGCCCCGCTCCAGGTCGCGGTGGGCATCGCCACCTGCCCTGCGGACGGCACCCAGGCGGCGGCGCTGGCCGCGCATGCGGACATCGCCCTGTATGCCGCACGGGCCGCGGGCCGGCCTGTCGCTTAGCCGGCCTGCGCGTCGCCGGTGGCCGCTTCTTCGGGCGTGATCGGGGGCGAGCCGAGCGCGGGCGTGTTGAGCGTGCTGCCCACCACACGAGTCGCGATGCGGACTGTTTCGGTGATGTCGAGCGCCTGGGCGGCGCCGGCGGTCAGGTCCCAGTCGGCGTGGTTGGCGTAGGGTCCGCGGTCGAGCACGGGCACGGTCAGGGTGTGGCCGCGATATCTGACCTGCACGAGCGTGCCGCAGGGCAGGGTGCGGTTGGCGACGCCGACGACGGCGGGTGTGAGCGTCTGCCCGCAGGCGGTCGTCTGACCGTAGAGGCCGGGACCGAACCAGGTGGCGAAGCCGGTCGGGTGGATCTTTGTCTTCGCCGTCTGCGAGCTCGATGGCGAACCCGTGCCGGCGCTTGCTCCCCCGGTCGCGCTGCCCGACGCCTGCGCCAGCGCGCTCGAGACGGGCTCGAGGCAGAAGGCGAGCCACGCCGTGCACGTGAGCAGGGCGAGCAGGGCCGTCGGTGTGGGGCGAGCGATACGCATAATCGTCTTCGACGCCTACGGGGTGAGCTGACGGGCTCGCGCGGTTGAGTGCGACGACGGCGCTACGGCCCGGACGGACCGATTCGCCCCAGCGGACCTGAGTCGATCCGATCCGCATTGGGTCCCCCGCCTCCGACGACCTGGGTCGTGGGAGCTCGGCGTGCGCGCGAGTATACAGATCGCCCCCTTGACGGGTCGGGGACGGGCGGCGCTCGGGGTGGGAGTGCTTGGGGGCCGACGTCTAGCCGGGCAGGCGCGAGAGGAAGTCTTTGAGCAGGCGCGCGCTCGTGGTGACTCCGGACTTGGCCAGCTCGCCCGCGAGCTCGGCGGCGGATGCGATGAGCTCGGTGCCGCCGGGTGGTTCGACGGGGCCGCCAAGCGCGTCGGGCTCGGCCTCGAACCCTTGCCTGGGCACCGGTTCTCCCGCGGTTGCGCCGCCGCGCCTGGCCGGTCGGCGCTGCTTGGTCTGTCGCGGTGGGGCTTTGCGCGACTTGGCCTGAACCCCGCTCGATCCCACCGTTCGCGCGGCTGGCGAAGCCCCCCGCGACGCGCCGGCGCGTGCGGCGACGCGCCGCGCGCTGGCGCGCTGGGGGCGGATGCGGGGCAGCCCCGCAAGGACGCCGGGACCCTCGGCGCCGGAGGCGCGGGGGTCCACGCCGGACCCCTCGGCCCGAGACCGCGCGGGGGGATCGCCGTTGGGAGAGTCGCTCATGCGCGTTAGCATAGGCGCCGGAGAAGTTGAGATACGCATCGTCGTTGTAACGGTTGGGGGACCGTGGCCGCGGTGCTCTGGCGAGGCGTTCGTCCTCAGCTGGAGCCGGGAAGGACCCGGGGCTGGTCCCAGGGTTAGATCGATCACATAGAAACGGAACCAGCACAGTCATGTCAGTAGTCGAATTGCAGGAGCTCGATGAGGTGAAGGGCCTACTGGCCAAAGGCCAGCAGGTGGGTGTGCTCACGTTCGCGGAGATCTCGACGGCGCTGTCGGAGATCGATCTGGACGAGTCCGACGTCGAGGAGCTGCACGGGTTCCTGGAGAAATCGGAGATCGAGCTCGTCGAGGACATCGATCCGGCGACGGCGGCGGCGCTGGCGGTCGAGCGTGCGCCGGACAAGCGCGGCCGGCGCAAAGCCAAAGCGGCGCTGGATCTCAAGCCGGATATGACGACCGACTCGCTGCAGCTGTTCCTCAAGGACATCGGCAAGGTGCGTCTGCTGACCGCTCAGGAGGAGGTCGATCTGGCCAAGCGGATCGAGCGCGGCGATCTCGATGCCAAGCAGAAGATGGTGGAGTCCAACCTGCGGCTGGTCGTCTCGATCGCCAAGAACTATCGCAACCAGGGGCTGCCGTTCCTGGACCTGATCCAGGAGGGCACGCTCGGGCTGGTGCGCGCGGCGGAGAAGTTCGACTACCGCAAGGGATTCAAGTTCTCCACGTACGCGACGTGGTGGATCAGGCAGGCGATCGCGCGGGCGCTGGCGGACAAGGCCCGGACGATCCGGATACCGGTGCACGTCGTGGAGAAGCTCAACAAGATCGGCCGGGCCGAGCGCAAGCTCGTGACCGAGCTCGGGCGAGAGCCCACCGCCGACGAGATCGCCGAAGTCACCGGGATCGACCCCGAGGAGGTCGAACTCGATCAAGCGCTCCGCACAGGCGCCGGTGTCGCTGGAGAAGCCGGTCGGCGACGAGGAGGAGTCGGAGTTCGGGCAGTTCATCGCCGACGAGCGCGCCGAGTCCCCGTACGAGCGGGCCGCGGAGATTCTCACCAAGGAGGCGCTGCGCGAGGCACTGGAGAACCTGTCATATCGAGAACGGCGCGTGCTCGAGCTGCGCTACGGCCTCGGCGGCGAGCACCCGCGTACGCTCGACGAGGTCGGGCGTACGTTCAACGTGACGCGCGAGCGGATCAGGCAGATCGAGAACCAGTCGCTGAAGAAGCTGCAGTCGCTGGCGGAGGCGCAGAAGCTCAGAGACGTGGCCTGACGCTGCGTGTGGGCTGCGCGCGTGTGGGTACGCGCGCGCGTACCCTCTTTTTACTGTCCAAACTCAAACGCGCCCGGCCGCCCTCCCGCCCGCGTGCCCGGCCTCGCTCCCTGCGGCTGTCCGAGCCCGTCCGCCGCGCCGCCCCTGACTCAAGCCCTGTCGCGAGGATGCCGATTGGAGGGCATCATGTTCGATGTCGAAGTGGCCCTGCGCGAGCTCGTCGCCAAAGAGGGCTCGGATCTGCACCTGAAGGTGGGCTCAAAGCCGCTGTTCAGGATCGACGGCAACCTCGCGGCCGAGCAGGACGGATCGGTGCTCAGCGCCGAAGACACCGAGCACGCGCTGGAGGTGCTGCTGAGCGACGAGACCAAGCTGAAGGAGTTCGCCCTGGAGCACGAGGTCGACTTCTCCTTTGAAATCCCCGAGCTCGCCCGCTACCGCCTGAACGCGTTCCAGCAGCGTGGCGTGATCTCGATCGCGGTCAGGGCCATCCCTCACAGGATCTCGACGATCGAGGAGCTGGCGCTGCCGGCGGTGATCAGGGATCTGGCCGAGGAGGAGCGCGGGATCGTGCTGCTGACGGGCACGACCGGCTCGGGCAAGTCGACGACGCTGGCGGCGATGATCGACCACATGAACGAGACGATGAGCAAGCACATCGTGACGATCGAGGACCCGATCGAGTTCGTCCACGAGGACAAGGGCTCGGTGATCAACCAGCGCGAGGTCGGCATGGACACCGCCTCGTTCAAGCGTGCGCTCAGACGCGTCCTGCGCCAGGATCCGGACGTGATCCTGGTCGGCGAGATGCGCGACGAGGAGACCGTCCAGGCGGCCCTGTCGGCGGCGGAGACCGGGCACCTCGTGCTGTCGACGATCCACACCGTGGACGCGGCCGAGTCGATCAACCGGATGCTCGACTTCTTCCCGCCCCATCAGCATGGCCAGGCGCGGAGCATGATCGCGGGCACGGTCAAGGGCGTGATCTCACAGCGGCTCGTGCCGGGAGCCTCCGGCGGGCGCGTGGCGGCGTGCGAGATCCTGCGGATGACCGGCAGGGTGCGCGACATGATCGTCGATCCGACGCAGACGGGCAAGCTGACCGAGGTGATCTCGACGGGGGCCTATTACGGCATGCAGACCTTCGATCAAGCCCTGTTCGGGCACGTGAAGGCTGGGCTCGTGAACTTCGACGATGCGATGAAGGTCGCCTCCAGCCCCGCCGACTTCAAGCTGCTGATGCAGGCAGACGGCAAACGCGGCACGACGATGGAGGACGTAGCGTCCGCGCAGGCGCGCCGCGAAGAGCCGTCCAAGCCGACGCTGACCGTCGCCTGAGCGCAGGGCCCGGCGCAGCCTGCTCGGGTGGACCACTCGTACCGGCGGCGCTCGCGGCTCGTGCCCGGCTCATGGCTCGCGCTCGGGAGTGCTCACTCCTCGATACGCAGCAGGATGGCCATCAGCACGAGGGCGCCCACAACCGCCACCGTGATCACGATCGGACCGCTGACCGCCAGGGGGATCATCGGGGACACGATACCGCCGGCGGGCCGAAACCGATCGCCCCCGAAACGGATCCGCCCCACCGCCCGGGAGCTCTGACCTCTACCACCTGGGGACCCTGATACTTCATTTGGTAAAGTAAGGAGCGATGGCGGTGGTCGAACGAAACATGCCCGGTATGCAGGACCGCGGAGGTGGTGTGCGGGAAGTGGACGCTCTTGCTCGTCCGTGACCTGGCCGAGGGACGGTCGCGGTTCTGTGAGCTGGAGCGCTCGCTTCAGGGGATCAGCCCGCGCACGCTGTCGCTGCGCCTGAGGGCGCTGGAGGACGAGGGGATCGTGGAGCGGCACACCTTCGGCGAGGTGCCCCCGCGCGTGGAGTACGCGCTGACCGAGAAGGGCCGCGCGCTGCTGCCGATCATCGACGACATGCGCTCCTACGGCGAAGACTGGCTGGGCGCGGAGTGCGGTGAGCGCGTCGCGCGGCAATCGGAGCTCGGCCGGCAGGTCCTAGCGGTGGCGTAGAGGACTTACGCCGGGGGGGGGATGGAAATGGACGCTACGGTGGTCGCAGATCGAATATCGCCGTACGGGCGCCGGCTTCGTCGCATCGTATGGTTATCGCTGCATCCCCGGCGCATACCCGGCAGGCTGCGCGGACGCGAGCGCGAGAAGCAGCGACGCCGGCTGTTGAGACTCCTGCCCAAGGGAGCCGTGTGCGCCGAGATCGGGAGCTGGAGAGGCGACTTTGCGGGGGCGATCCTGATCCACCGACGCCCAAGGCAGTGAACCGCCCCGGGAATGTTGGAGGCCTGATCGCTTGAGAGGATTGGGCGATGGCCAAGAACAAGAGGTATCCAGCAGAAGTGCGTGAGCGGGCGGTTCGCCTGGTCATGGAGCATCGTGGTGAGTACGCGACCGAATGGGCGGCGATGGTGTCGGTCGCGCAGAAGTGCGGGATGACGGCTGAGACGCTGCGGAAGTGGGTGCGCCAGTCCGAAGTCGATGGTGGCCGTCGGCATGGGGTCACGAGCGAGGAGGCTCAGAAGATCAAAGATCTGGAGCGTGAGAACCGGGAGCTGCGTCGCGCGAATGAGATCCTGAAGGCCGCCTCAGCTTTCTTCGCGCGGGAGCTCGACCCGCAGCCGAGGAGATGAGCAGGGTGGTTGACGCGCACCGCGATGAGTATGGGGTCGAGCCGTTCTGCAGGACGCTTCAGATCGCCCCGTCAACGTATTACGCGGTCAAGGCCCGCGAACGATCGCCCTCAGAGCGAGCGCTGAGGGATCGGCGCCTGCGCGGTGAGATCCGTAGGGTGCACAAGGAGAACCTCGGCGTCTATGGCGCCAGGAAGGTCTGGTGGCAGCTGGCGCGCGAAGACGTCAAGGTCGCCCGCTGCACGGTGGAACGCCTGATGGCCAGGGAGAGCCTGAAAGGCGCTGTGCGGGGCAAGAAGCGCCGCACCACGATCCCGGACGGGCAATCAACCCGCGCGCCCGACCTCGTGGACCGCGACTTCAAAGCGGCTGCCCCGAACCGGCTGTGGGTCTCCGATTTCACGTATGTGCCGGCGTGGTCAGGGACGGTGTATGTCGCGTTCACGATCGACGTGTTCTCCCGCAGGATCGTCGGCTGGAAGGCCGACACCACGATGAAAACACCGCTCGTCCTGGACACGCTGGAGATGGCGCTCTGGGCCCGCGACCATCACGGCACCCCCGTCCCGGAGGGCCTCATATCCCACTCCGATGCCGGGAGCCAATACACGAGTTTTGCGTTCACCCAACGGCTCGTTGATGCTGGCGCGGACCCCTCGATCGGATCGATCGGCGATGGGTATGACAACGCCGTCGCCGAGTCAACGATCGGGCTCTACAAGACCGAGCTGATCAACCAGCAAGGACCATGGAAGACGATGGAGCAAGTCGAGTTCGCCACACTGCAATGGGTCAACTGGTACAACCACAAGCGACTACACAGCTCCTGCGAACGACTCCCACCCGTCGAGTACGAGAACAACCACGCCGCCACGACCGCGGCCGGGACGACGAACAAAGGCCCGTGGACATGACGGGCTGTGGACAGCAAGCTGACCACAGCCCTTGGACAACCCTACGGGTTGCCCACATGCCCACCGGCACGACTGCAACACTGAAGAACACCGACACGACTACTCAAACAAAAACGCCTCCAACAAACCCGGGGCAGTTCAGAGCTGTATCTGGTCGATCCTTGGGAGCACCGCTCAGAGGAGCAATACGAGCAGGCAAAGTTCGGTGGCAGCCATGGCGGGCAGGAAGCGATGGATGCGCTCTACGAGAGCGTCATCGAGCGCTTTCGGCCCCAGATCGAGAGCGGACAGGTGTTCGTCAAGCGCGCGCGATCCGTAGACGCGGCGGCATCTTTCTCCGACGAGACCCTCGACTGGGTCTACATCGATGGGGACCACAGCTACGAGGCGGTCAAGCGCGACCTGGAGGCGTACTACCGCGTGGTCAAGTCCGGTGGCTTCCTCGCCGGCGATGACTACGGCGCTAAGAACGGATGGGTTTGGCGACGGCGTGACGCGGGCGGTCGACGAGTTCGCCGATCGATGTGCCGAGGTGACGATCATCGGCACGCAGTTCCTGCTCAAGAAGCCGTAATAGGCGATGCGCGACTGACGCTGCAAGACGGGGTGCGCCGAGCAGGAGCGCTCGGCGCGAGGGCGAACACATCCGACCATGCGTTCAAGCGGGTCCCCGAGTGAGCTGGAGAGAGCCCTCGGCGAGTATGCGCAGGCGGCGGCGCACCTGCTTCACGCCGACATCGTGGCCGGGGCCGAGGTCGAGCTGGAGCTGGGATCGCAGCGCGGACGAGCGCGGACCCCGTTCTACAGCTGCCGGCCGTTGACGGGCCGGTTCATCGCCGAGCGCGAAGCGCAGCTGCAAGGGCTGCCCGAGCACGGCGCCGCCGTGAGCGCGCTGGCGGAGTTCGACGGGCTCGACCGCTACCTGGCCAGCCGTGGCGGGGAGACGCGGGCGGCTCGCGGAAACGATCTCGCAAAAGGCCATGATCGCGCGGACCGATCGGGGGCACACAGCCCGGATGGCTGGGTCGGCCAGCACGCACGCGCGCGACAAGCGCTGAAAATGTTGTTGGACGATGTGTTCGCCGAGCAGACCGAGTTCGAGCTCGTCCCGAGCGCCTGGCTGCGGCGCTGGCCCGGCTGGAGCGCGCCGAGCGCACGTGCGCGCCCGACACGGTCACGCTCGTGGCGACGCTGCACGGGCTGACGATTGCATCGCCTGAGATCAAGCTGACCACGGGGCTTCAGATCGCCACGCCAGAGACGCTGCGCTGGGCGCCGGAGCGGGCGCTGGCCGGCGCCGGCGGTGACGGCGAGGCCGAGGGCGCCCCCAACCATTTGCTGGTCGCGCTCACTTGCGAGCGCTCCCAAGACGGGCGCGAGGTGTTGCAAGACCTGCTGCGGGCGCTGCGCCTGTTCGGCGATGGGCGCGTGACGCTCGGCGCGCTGGCGTGGGCGCGGGGGGGCGGAGAAGACGCGTGGAGCACGGTCGCGCTGGGCACGGGTGGGCGCCCGCACGGAATGCTCATCGTGACCGCGGAGCAGGAGGACGAGCTGCGCGCGTTCTGCAACCTCGTCTCCAGACGAGCGCCCGACGGCAACGAGATCGCCTGGGCGCTCCGGCGCTTCGAGCTGGGCTGCGAGCGCGCGAACGCGTACGAGGCGCTGAGCGATCACCTGCTCGCGCTGCGTGCCATGCTGGAGCCCGAGGGCCCCGCGAGTGGTCTGCTGGCCGGGCGGATCGCGGCGCTGTGCGCGACGCCGGCCGAGCGCGTCGAGCTGACCGAGCGGATGACCAGGGCGCAGGCGCTGGAGCGAGCCGCGATCGCCGGCAAGGTCTCAAGGCGAGCGAGCGACCAGGCGCTCGCGCGGGACGTGGCCGATCATCTGCGGGCGCTGCTGCGTGACGTGATCTGCGGTCATCTGAAGCCCGATCTGACGGCGCTCGCCGACGAGCTGCTGATGGCGCCGGCGCCCGAGCCCGGTGAGGCGCCGAGCGCGCACGCGCAGGCCCAGCAGGTCCTCGTCGAGGCGTAACCGGGGTCGGCCCTGGTCGCCGGGTCAGCCCAGCAAGTGCGCGGCGATACGGGCCAGGCCGGCCAGATCCTGGATGTCTTCGTCCAGATAGGGCACCTGCACGGGCCTGGCGGTGCGGTTGCACTCTGCTGAGAGCAGCTTCACCGTCGCGGCGTCGCGCCGCGCGAGCACGTCGAAGTCGGCGAGGTTGGATGCCACGCGCACGGCCAGCCGCTCGCCGAGATCTCCTTTCAAGAGCTCTGCGACCTGCCCGGGCGTGTGGCCGTGCAGACCCTCTGCGTGGACGCGGTTGACGATCAGCCCCGCTCGCGCCATTCCTGACTCGTCCAGGCGGGCGGCGAGATAGGAGGCCTCGCGCGCGGGCTCTGGCTCTGGGGAGGTCACGATCACGAACGCCGTGCTCGGGGCGCGCAGCAGCTCACCGACGGCCTGGGCCTGCTCGCCGAAGCCGTCGATCACGCCCGAGAGCGCGCGAAAGAAGCGCGAGAGCTCGCCGAGCATGTCGATGCCCGTGACGCGCGCGAAGATCCCGAAGACGATGGCGGTGCCGCGCCCGAACAGGCGCGCGGTCAGCCCGGTCGGCGCGAGGAACACCTGCAGCGCGCGTCCTTCCATGAACCCGAGCAGGCGTGCGGGAGCGCCCAGGAAATCGAGCGCGTTGCGCGACGGCGGCGTGTCGAGCACGATCGTGTCGAAGTCGTGCTCGGAGTGCAGCTCATACAGCTTGGCGATCGCGCTCATCTCCTGCGAGCCAGCGACGGCTGTGGACAGCTCGCGATAGACCGGGTTCTCGAGGATTGCGGCCAGCTTCTGCGGGTCGGGCTCCAGGCGAGTGACGATCTCATCGAAGGTGCGCTTGGCGTCGAGCATCATCGCCCACAACTCGCCCTTCGCCGTCGCCCCCTGGGCGCCGAGCAGTTCCGCGTCGATCCGGTGGGGCTCGCCGGAGAGCTCCTCCACGCCCAGCGCGGCGGCCAGGCGGTTGGCTGGGTCGATCGTCACGACCGCGACCCGTCGTCCGCGCAGCGCCAGTCCCAGCGCGAGCGCGGCGGAGACCGTAGTCTTGCCCACGCCGCCCGAGCCGACGCAGATCACCACGCGCTTGCCGGCCAGTCGCTTGGCCAGATCGTGCGCGCGGTTCTGTCCGGACATAGCGGGATCGTAGTCGCCAAGCAGGAATCCGCGATCGGCATGCGAATACCCTCGGACAAGGCGCGTTCCCGCAAAACCCAGGTATCGGAGCCTCCCGTGCAAGGCAAGGCCAGAGTCATCGCGTTCGCCAACCAGAAGGGCGGCGTGGCCAAGACCACCACAACGCTCAACCTCGCCGCCGCGTTCGCGGAGGAGGGCCATCGCGTGCTGTGCGTGGACATGGATCCGCAGGGCAACCTGACAATGTCCCAAGGGATCGACCCGGACACGATCGAGCAGTCGATGTACGACGTGCTCGTGCACAAAGTCTCGATCCGCGAGGTGATTCGCAAGCGCGAGATCGACGTCGCCTGCGCCTCGATCGACCTCGCCGGCGCGGAGATCGCGATGTCGACCATGATCGGCCGCGAGCGGGCGCTGCAGAAGGCGTTCGAACCGATCTCAGAGGACTACGACTTCATCTGCATCGACACTCCGCCGAGCTTGGGACTGCTGACGATCAACGCGCTGACGGCCGCCGACAAGGTGATCGTCCCCGTGCAGTGCGAGTATCTGTCGATGCGTGGTCTCATCCAGCTGCAGAACACGCTCGCGATGATCCGCGAGAACCTCAATCCCGACGTCGACATCGAGGGTATCCTGCCGACGTTGGTGGACTCACGCACGATCCACGCCAAGGAGGCGATCGAGATCCTCGAGGAGAACTTCGGCGACCGCGTGTTCGCCTCGCGCATCCGCAAGACGGTGCGCTTCGCGGAGGCGCCCGTGAAGGGCATGTCGGTGCTTAAGTACGAGCCCGACGGCGTGGCCGCGCAGTCCTACCGGCAACTCGCGCAGGAGGTCCTCGCACATGACAAACCCTGATCGGCCGTTTCGATGAGCAACCCCAAACGAGCTTCGATGCGCGAAGGGCCGCTCGCGGCCCTGTTCCGCAAGACCGAAGCCGACGAGGCGCCAGACACGGCGGGATCCGGTCTCGATGTGCCCATCCCCGACGGCGCGCCGAGCGCCGACGCGCCGCGACCTCAGACCTCCGCGGGGCAGGAGGAGCGCGGCGCCCCCCATCCGGCGCTGAGCGGGGCCGGCGCCGGGCGAGGCGACCGGGCGCCGGCGGGCTCCGCCGGCGCGCGCGCGCCCAAGGACCGTCTCAAGCAGGCTTTCTCATCTGAGATCCCGGCGAACATGATGGACCGCGAGCGTCACGGCCGCCATCGGTCCGAGCCGGCGGCGAGGCCGGTGATGGACGAGTACGAGCGCGAGCACCCATCCTTCAGCGATGGCCCCGTAGGGCAGCCGCGGATCAGGGTGCTCGGCGTCGGCGGCGCGGGCGTGAACGCCGTCAACCGCATGGTCGAGGCCGAGGTCGAGGGCGTCGAGTTCCTGGCGGTCAACACCGATCAGCAGTCGCTGCAGCAGTCAACGGCCGACATCACCCTGCACATCGGCGCGGAGATCACGCGCGGGCTGGGCTCGGGCTCGGACGCGAACGTCGGCCGGCAGGCCGCGATGGAGGACTACGACCGCGTCAAGGCGCTGCTGAAGGGCTCGGACATGATCTTCATCACCGCGGGCGCGGGCGGGGGCACGGGCACGGGCGCGGCGCCGATAGTGGCGCGGATCGCGCGCGAAGTCGGCGCGCTGACGGTCGCGATCGTCACCAAGCCGTTCGGCTTTGAGGGCTCCCGCCGCTCAGAGCAGGCCGAGCGGGGCATCGACGCGCTGGCCGAGGAGGTCGACACGCTGATCGTGGTGCCCAACAACCGGCTGCTGAGCGTGCTCGACAAGCAGACCGCGATGGTCGAGGCGTTCCGGGTCGCCGACGACGTGCTGCGCCAGGGCGTGCAGGGCATCTCCGATCTCGTGACGCTGCCCGGGCTGATCAACCTCGACTTCGCCGACGTGCGCACGATCATGTCCGACGCCGGCAACGCGCTGCTGGGCATCGGCATGGGCGCAGGAGGCGGGCACCGCCTCGAAGGATTCAGCGCGCCGTGGACGCGGCGATGCAGGCGGTCGCCTCGCCGCTCTTGGAAACCTCGATGGAGGGCGCGCGCTCGATCCTGCTGTCGATCACCGGTGGGCGTGACCTATCGCTGTGGGAGGTCAACGAGGCCGCCAAGGCCGTCTCTGAGGCGGCGCACCCCGACGCGAACATCATCTTCGGCGCGATGGTCGATGAGAAGCTCGACGACCAGGTGTGGGTCACGGTGGTCGCGACCGGCTACGGCGACGCCAAGCGCCAGATCGCACGCGACGCCTCGGGCGGGCTGCGCGAGCCCGCGGGCGAGCCGCGCGTGCGGCGCACGAGCGGGCCTCCCCGCCCCGCGCACGCGCAGCGCCGGGCCAGCCTCGCCGTGGATGAGCTAGACGTCCCCGAGTTCATGCCCCCTGACGGCCGCGTCAGCGCTGCGCCATGCTGCGTCCTTACCGATCGGAGATCAGATGCGATCTCCGATCGGCCAGCACGCGTGCTGAAGCACACGTCGCTCACTGCGTCATCATGGGGTTTGGATATTGCCTGGCTTGACTGACGCGGCCGTCAGAGCTGTTCCTGCTGACCGCGCTCCTGTGGTATCGCTCTGACATGAGCGGTACGCCGAGCACGCCGAGCACGGAGTCGTCGCTGCCGGGCATCCCCTGACCGCGCAGGCCGGCGCGGAGGTGCTGCGCGCCGGCGGCAACGCGGTCGATGCGGCGGTGGGGGCGATGCTGATGAGCTTTGTGGCCGAGCCGCTGCTGACGGGGCTGGGCGCGGGCGGGCATATGCTCGTCGCCGGCGGCGGCGAGGAGCCGGCGATCCTGGACTTCTTCGTGCAGGCCCCGGCACGCCGCCAGGATGGCGGCGCGGTCGAGCTGGAGGCGGTGGACGTTTCGTTCGGGGACGCCGTGCAGGTGTTCTACATCGGCCCGGCCTCGTGCGGGATGTACGGGACGCCCGCGGGCGTGTGCGCGGCGGTCGAGCGCTGGGGGACGATGGGGCTTGCGCGCTGGCCGCGCCCGCCGCGCGCGCCGCGCGCGAGGGCGTGAGGCTGAACGCGGGGCAGGCCTACGTAGCGGAGATCCTCGCCGAGCTGCTGACCTCCACGCCCGAGTGCGCGGCGCTGTGGGCGCCGCAGGGGCATGTGCTGAGAGAGGGCGAGCTGCTGCGCAACCCCGAGCTGGGTGACGCCCTGGATCGCCTGGGCGCCGACGGGCGCCGAGCCGTTCTACAGCGGCGACATCGCGAGGGCAGTGTGCGACTGGCTCGCGGAGCGCGGAGGCTCGCTGAGCGCGGCCGAGCTCGCGACCTACCGCGCGATCGAGCGCGAGCCGGTGAGCTCGGCTATCGCGATCGCACGGTCCTCACCAACCCGCCGCCCTCGGCGGGAGGCACGCTGCTGGCCTACTCGCTGGCGCTGCTCGATCGCGGCCCGCGGCCGCCGCCGCTGCGGGATGTCCTCGCGGCGATGGAATCCGCGCAGGCCGAGCGCACGCCGGAGTTCGTGCAGGGGCTGGCAGAGGACGGCTTCCTGGAGCGGTTTCTCGCGACGAAGCTCGGCGCCACGACGCACATCTCGGTGCTCGACTCCGACGGGCGCGCGTGCAGCGTGACGTGCACGAACGGGGAGGGCTCGGGCGTGGTCGTGCCGGGCACGGGCATTCACGTCAACAACGTGATGGGCGAGGAGGATCTCAACCCGCTCGGCTTCCACCGCCACCCCGCGGGCCGGCGGATGCCGAGCATGATGGCGCCCTCGGTCGTGACTGGGCCCCGGCGGCGAGGTCGAGCTGGTGCTCGGCAGCGCGGGCTCAAACCGCATCCGCTCCGCGATCCTGCAGACGATCATCGGCGTCGTCGACCACGGCCTCGGCGCCCGTGAGGCGATCTGCGCGCCGCGGGCGCACGTCGAGGACGGGATCGTCTACCACGAGCCGGGGATCGACATGAGCGCCGCTGCGCGAGCGGGACCCCGACCGCGAGGTCGTGCGGTTCCACGCGCTGAACCTGTTCTTCGGCGGAGTCCAGGCGGTGCACAGCACGCGGCGGGCAGATGACGGGCGCCGGCGATCCCCGCCGCGGGGGCGTGGCTGTGACTGCGTAAGGATTATCAGATAAATCACCGCCAACCCGACGACCGACCGCCCAGCCGCCACCCGTCGAGCACGAGGTGCCACCGAGCATCCCAGCGCCAAAGCGGGGTCTGGCATCCATCCAAGCCCCATACGGCCACAACTTAATCTACGAACCCTCAGTTCAGCCGAAGCGGACCTTGCCGTTGGAGCGGGCCCGCGCCTGGGCGCGGTCCACCAGCTCCAAGCGCTTGATCGCGGCGCGGAACAGCAGCGAGAGCAGGCGCATGCGCGCGTTCTCCGAACGCAGCTCCAGCAGCTCCTGCTTGGCGTCCGGGCCGAACTCGACGGTGCCCGCCATCGCGTAGGCGTGGAGCTCTGAGAGTTCGTCTTCGGTCAGGCGCTTGTCGGTCGCCTGCTCGACCAGCTCCGCATACAGCTCGCGGGCGGTCTGCGCGGCGTCCGGGTCGGATTTCTCCTCGTCGTCGGCAGCGGCTCGACGATTCCCGCCGGGTAGGGGAAGTCGTCCTGGCGCTCGATCAGGCGGAACGGCCGGGTTCCGCGCACGACGATGTCCATGTTCCCGTCCTCGTCGCGATCGAGCACATCCTCGATCGCGCATGCGCAGCCGACCGGCTTGAGCTCATTTTCGGACAGCCACACGATGCCGAACTCGCGCTCGTCCCGGAGGCATTGCTCGATCATGCGCTTGTAACGATCCTCGAAGATGTGCAGCGGCACGGCTCTCGCTGGGCAACGCGACGATGCCCAGTGGGAACAGCGGAAATCCCTCCTCGCGTACATCGGATCATGCGCGGCAGTGTATTGCCGTCTGCCGACCGATTTCAAATGATCGAAAATATGCCCGCGGCCAGTGCTGACCGCAAAGGATGCGCCCGGGATGGGCCCTGATCGGTCGGGCCGTACGCTCCGGTGCACGGGCGCCGGTTCAGGTGGAGGCGCTCGGTGCCCGCTGGGCGCTGTCCGGCGCTGCGCTCAGGGCGTGCGCGCCGTGAGCATCAGGTTGTAGAAGACCGCCGGCGGCAGCCTCGACTCCAGCAGGCGCCGGTCGAGGCTCCTGCAGCAGCAGGTAGCCGCGGTAGGCGTACCGGCGCCACGCCCACGGCACGTCGCGCGGGTCGGCGGTGGCCTCGAGAGTGCGGTTTATCCAGCCGAACCAGTTGGCGAGCAGCTCCTCGCCGCTCACGCGCACGGCCTCGCATACCGGCGCTGTGCGCGGCCCGGACGAGTTCGCCGGGGCGAACGCGTGCACGTCGACGAACCCCTCCAGCGCCGCGTCCGGCGCTACGCCGCCCTCCGCGGGTGGGACCGGACGCGCCCCGATCGCCCGGCGCCACAGCGGCGCGAACGCGCCCGCCGCGCGCTTGGGCATGCCCGCGAGGCGATCGCCATAGCGGGAGGGCTCGCCGGCGAACACGATCGTCCCGCCGGGCTCGAGCACGCGCGCGAACTCCGCGAACGCCCGCTCCAAGTCGGGGATGTGGTGCAGCACGGCGTGGCCGAACACCAGGTCGAAGCTCGCGTCCGCGAACGGCAGCCGCTCGGCGTCCGCGGGCTTGGTCTTGACCTTCAGTCCCAGCTTTTTCGCGTTGGCCTTCAGCGTGCCGAGCATCCCCGGCGAGATGTCGCTGCACGTCGCCTCGCCGATCAGCCCGGCGCGCAGCATGTTCAGCGTGAAATACCCGTCCCCGCGCCGATCTCCAGCGCGCGTGATAGTGCTCGGGCGCGTCCTCGACCGAGCGCCTTGCGCACCTTGCCCACACCTGTTTGCAGCCGAGTCGCCGAAGTCGATCCCCCACTTCGCGTCGTAGTGATCGGCGGCCACGTCGTGGTAGCGCGTGTTGACGTCGCGAATCTCCTCGGCTCAGAACGGGTGTCATCGCGCGGGACCTTATCGGGCGGAGCGTGTCTGTCCGGGGCGTGTCTTTATGCGGGCGCGGGTCAGGTGCATGCCAACCGGCCTGGTGATGGGCGCCGCACCGGCGCGGGCACGGTCTACCGATCGCGGTCAGCAGCTCGATGGAGCGTCGCCGGCGCTACGCGGTCGCGGGCAACCACTCGGCTGGCAGCACGCCCGCTTGCACCTCGCCCGCGATCGGCGGGAACCACTTCGTCAATCCCGCGGCGGGGCGGCCTTCGATCAGCGGGCGCAAGTCGCCGATACTCAACAAGCAGGCGGATTGTGCTGCCGATCTGCAGGTCGGCCGCATTCGGCTGTTCGCCGCCGATGAGTCCCTCCTCGATCCAGAGGTCCACCCGGTCCAGCTGTCCTGGAAGCGCCGCGATGTCCGCTCGCACAGTCGCGTCCCGGGCTTTGTTCTTGCCCGCGTTCAGCCTCGCCGTCAGCGGCGCCGCCGGGCCGATCAGCGGGCGCGGGATCGGCAGGCGCGCGTCGCCGATGTAGCTCTCCATCGCCTGTGGCCTGCGCAGGAACGCTGCCCCAGATTATTCGGCGCGGGACGCTCTGCAGCACATCGTCGCCCCAGCGCTCGGCCTCCAGCACGCGCGCGTAGCGCTTTCTCCTGGGGGTGGGAGCAGCGGCGGATCGGGCGCGAGCTCGTCGAGGCGGCGCATGATCGCGCGCGAGCCCACGAGCTTCTCGCCGTCGATCCGCATCCCCGGGACCGTCGTTCCGCCGTAGCGCAACGGTCCGACCAGCAGCTGACTCCCCGGCGGCAGGTCCACGCGGTCGAACCCGATCCCCTTCAGTCCCAGCGCCGTTTCAACCGCCATGCAGGGGTGGGAGGCCGGCAGCGCGTAGAGCTTCGCGTTCATCGTGCGGCGCCGCCCTCGTGTCGAAGCCCCGACTGCATTACCCCTCACCATGTCGCCAGCATAATACGTTCCATGCTTCTGGTCGTCGACGTCGGCAACACCCAGACCCACTTCGGGGCTTACCGCGGTGAGGAGTTGCTCGAGCACTGGCGCTTCGCGACCGTCCGCCAGTCCACCGCCGATCAGCTCGGCGCGGCGCTGCGCAACCTGCTGGAGCTGCGCGGTCTCGGCTTCGAGGACCTCGACGCCTCGATCGTCTCCTCGACCGTGCCCCAGCTGGAGCCCGAGTGGACGGCGATGGCAGCCCGCTACCTCGGCCATGAGATGCATACGGTCGGCCCGGGCACGAAGACGGGCATGGCGATCCGCTACGACAACCCCCGCGAGATCGGCGCCGACCGGCTCGTCAACGCGGTCGCCCTGCGCGAGCGCTTCGGCGGCCCAGCCGTGTGCGTGGACTTCGGCACCGCCACCACCTTCGATGTGCTCTCCCCCGACGGCGACTACCTCGGCGGCGCGCTCATGACCGGCATCGAGATCTCCCTGGAAGCGCTCTCCGAGCGCGGGGCGCGCCTGCCCAAGGTCGATCTGGCCCCGCCGCGCAGCGTGATCGGCAAGAACACGATCGACGCGATCCGCTCCGGCGTCGTGTTCGGGTACGCCGGCGCGATCGACGCGATCCTGCGTCGCCTATACGACGAGCTTGGCGAGCGCGCCGCGGTGATCGCCACGGGCGGCCTGGCGTCGCTGGTCGTGCCTTATACGGAGGAGATCTCAGAGGTCGACGATCTGCTCACGCTGACAGGGCTGCGGCTGCTGCATGAGCGCAACGCATAGTGGCCCCCTCGATCAATGGTACGCATCGGTGTGTACCGGCTACTTGATGAGCCTGTACGGCACGCCCAATGCGTTATAGGTGCGCGCGGCACGCGCGTCACGGGAGATCAGCTCGAGGTCGTGCTCCAGTGCGGTGAGGGCGATCAGTCCATCGTAGGTGGCGCCGCCGCTGACGCCGGCTGCCGCCAGCCGACTTGGGGTCGAGGCATAGGTGTCCGCATCGAGTGTTGCGTAGGTGGCTGGCAGACGCGCGCTCAGCGCTCTGGCTGCTGCCGCTGCGTCGGCTTGGTGTGGTGGCGGCAGCCGAGTCAACACGCTGTAGGTCTCGACCGCCACGTGGGCGATGGTAGTCCGGCAGGATGCCAGCGCCTCGGCAGCCTGTATACGAGCGGGATGATCTCTGCTGAGCGCTGGGATTGTGACGCTGCTGTCCGCGGCTCGCCTCACCGGCGGTCGCGCACCGCTTCGAGCGTACGCCGGATGTCCTCGTCGGTGAGCGGGGTGCCGGTGGCGGCAAACTCCGGACCGTATGGGCCTTCGACGAGCTTGGCCGGCTCGTGCGGCGCCGAGAGCTCAAGGCGCCCATCCACCACCTCGGCCTCCAGGGGGCTGTCCGGTGAGAAGCCGAGCTCGTCGCGGACCGGCTTGGGAATCACCACTCGCCCCGCCTTGTCGATTGACACGTGCATGGCAGGAGCATACCACAGTAATGGTATTCAACTGGGTCAAGCCTCAGTGGACTCGCCCCGGCCATAATCGGTTGTATGCCCAAAGCTGCTCAGCTCACCGACCCCTGGACGCTCGGCTCGCTGCGCGTGCCCAACCGTGTGCTGCTGGCTCCGCTGGCCGGAATCGGCAACTGGTTCGTGCGGTTGCAGGCCAAGCGCTACGGCGCGGGTATGGCCTTCTCGGAGATGGTCTCCTCGCACGCGATTTATTACTGCAACGAAAAGACGTGCGTCGAGATGCTGCGCATCCACCCCGACGAGCGCGCGCCTTGGGCCGGGGATCCGAGGATGCCGGGTGGAGAGGACTTGGGGAGGCCGGACGTGGCGGATTGGCCTGAGGCGCCGGGCGGCCCGGTCTCGATCCAGCTGTTCGGCGAGGATCCCGCCGTTATGCGCTCCGCGGCGGCCCATGTGGCGGCGCCGACGACGGCCGACGCGCTCGACATCAACATGGGCTGCCCTGTGCCCAAGGTGTGCAAGACCGGCGCTGGCGCCGCGATGCTCGCCGACCCGGACCTGGCCGTCGCCGTGACCCGCGCCGCGCGCGAGGGTGCCGCGGAAGGCGTGCGCGAGCGCGGGGCGTGTGCAATGCCGGTGACGGTCAAGCTGCGCTCCGGCCTGCGTCCCGGCGACACCAGCGGCTTCGAGCTGGCCCATCGCCTCGTCGAAGAGGCGGGCGCCGCCGCGATCGCGTTCCATCCCCGCTCGGCGGCCGTGCACCACAAGGGCGAGCCCGACTACGAGCTGACCGCGCGCCTGGTGCAGTCGTTGCCGGCTCCCGTGATCCTCACCGGCGGCCTCAGCGACGCCGCCCGCGCGCGCGGAGGCGTTCCAGTTCACGGGTGCGGCCGCGATCATGCTCGCACGGGGGTCGCTCGGCAACCCGTGGCTGTTCCGCGGAACTGCTGTCCGGCGAGGGCGCGCGGGACGACGGCGAGGCGCGGCGCGACCCCGCGTACCGAGATCCTGGACGAGCTGCAGTGGACGATCGCGCGCGCCGTCGAGCATCTCGGCGAGCCCCGTGCAACCCGGTACCTGCGCAAGTTCTACCCGTGGTACGTAGACCGTCTGGGGCTGGACCCCACCGAGGCGAAGTCCCTGAACGAGTCCTTGCAACGAGCGGACACGCTCAAGGCCGTGAGCGACCTCCTCCAAGCAACGTCCTCGCCTTTAGCAGCAGCCGCCTGAACCGCCACACATACCATCAGCCAAGCAGGGCGGACAATTCTCAGACGGCCGGCCCGCGATAGCGGCTTTCCGGCCGGCTGAGAATGCCGACCTGCGCCGCTTTCCGGCCAGATGAGAATGCCGCCCTGCCCCGCTATACTGCTGCGCTCGCCGCGCCCAGTGGCCGCCGAAACCGCCCGCTCACGAGCGGGTTTTGCGTGTCGCCGGTCCTCCATCCAAACCCCCGCGACAGAGGGTCAGTCAGTCAGCATGCAGAAGGACGTCATCCTCACCCCCGAAGGTCTCGAGAAGCTCCAGGACGAGCTGGAGCAGCTGTCGACCGCCAAGCGCCGCGAGGTCGCCGAGCGGATCAAGGAGGCGCGCGAGTTCGGGGACATCTCCGAGAACTCCGAGTACGACGACGCCAAGAACGAGCAGGCGATGATCGAGAGCCGCATCGCCCAGCTGCAGGAGAAGCTGCGCATGGCCACGGTGATCGAGACCAAGGACATCTCCACCGACGTCGTCCAGGTCGGCTCGGTCGTGCATGTCAAAGACGAAAAGACCGGCAAGTCGGTCAAGTACACGATCGTGGGCTCCGCCGAGGCCAAGCCGCTCGAGAACAAGCTCTCCAACGAGTCCCCCGTCGGGCGCGCGCTGATCGGGCACAAGCGGGGCGAGACCGTCGCCGTGAAGGTCCCGCGCGGGCCGGCGCGCAAGCTGAAGATCACAAAGATCGACGTCGGCCTGAAGTAGTCTCCGCCGCTGTGAGCGGAGGAACCGAGGACGAGCATGCTCCGGGCGCGGATAGCGGTCACGACCCCGGCGAGGCCGGGCGGCCCGCGCCGGACGGCGAGCCCGCCTCCGAGCCCGCCAGGCACGGCCTGCCCGAGCTGATCTCAGAGCGCCGAGCCAAGGCGCAGCGTCTGCGCGAAACCGATCCGCAGGCGTTTCCCTACGCGTTCGCAGACGCCGAGCCCGTCTCGTCGATACTACTGCCTACGAGCACCTGACGGCGGGCGAGGAGACCGAGGAGGCGCATCGTGTGGCCGGGCGCATCGCCGCGCGACGTGGCTCGGGCAGGGCCGCGTTCCTGGACCTGGTGGACCGCACCGGCAAGATCCAACTGCATGCGCGCGTGGACGTCCTGGGCGAGGAGCCATATCAGCGCCTGCTGTCACTTGACGAGGGCGACCTGATCGGCGTCAACGGCGCGGTTCTTCGCAGCCGCCGCGGCGAGCTGTCGCTGCGTGTGGACTCCTTTCAGATCCTGGCCAAGGCGCTGCGTCCGCCGCCGGACAAGCACCACGGGCTGACCGATATAGAGACGCGGCTACGCCGGCGCGAGCTGGATTTGATCTCAAGCGTTGACGCCCGCGGGGCTGTTCATCGACCGCGCTCGGATCGTCTCGGCGGTGCGCGCATACCTCGACGCGAGCGGATTCATCGAGGTCGAGACGCCGGTGCTGCAGCCGCTGTACGGCGGCGCGCTGGCGCGGCCGTTTACGACCCATCACAACGCGCTCGATCGCGACCTGTACCTGCGGATCGCCACCGAGCTGTACCTCAAGCGCCTGATCGTCGGCGGGCTGGAGCGGGTGTATGAGTTGGGCAAGGACTTCCGCAATGAGGGCGTCTCGACCAAGCACAACCCCGAGTTCACGATGGTGGAGTTCTATGAGGCCTACGCCGACTACAACGACGCTGCGGTCCGCCTGGAAGAGCTGGTGCGCCGTGCGGCCGCGGCGGTCGATTACGGCGGCGAGCTCGACTTCTCGGCGCCGTGGCGGCGGGTCGGATTCTTCGAGGCGATCCAGCGAGGCGACCGGGATCGATCTCGCTGGCGCATCGCGACGTCGAGTCGCTCACGGCAGCGATCGCCGAGCGAGGCCTTGCGATGGCGACGGAGGGATTCACGTGGTTCCAGCTGGCCGACGATCTGCTGTCCAAGTTCGTCGAGCCTACCCTCATCCAGCCGACGTTTGTCCTCGACTATCCCACCGAGATCTCGCCGCTGGCCCGCCAGCACCGCTCCAAGCCCGGGCTGGTGGAGCGCTGGGAGGCGTTTGTCGGCGGCATGGAGATCGCCAACGCCTTCAGTGAGCTGACCGACCCGGACGTGCAGCGCGAACGCTTCACCGGCCAGGCACGGCTAGAGGGTCTCGGCGCCGAGGAGACGATGCCCTACGACGAGCCGTTCATCGAAGCTCTCGAGCAGGGCATGCCTCCGACGGGCGGCGTCGGCATCGGCATCGACCGCCTGGTGATGCTGCTGACCGGGCGCGACTCGATCCGCGAGGTCGTCCTGTTCCCGGCGTTGCGATCGTGATAATCATGCTGTTCGTGGTCGGCGCATGCGCCGACCCGCGGGGCCGCACATGTGCGGCCCCGAAGCAGGGCCGCATGCGGCCCTGCTGACGCGGCGCATGCGCCGCGTCTCGACTGGCGCATGCGCCAGTCGGCGTGCCCCGCGCATGCGCGGGGCCGGACCCGTCCGAACCCACCCGCAAGACCCGTGACCCTGGTTGGTAGACTGCGTTAGAAGCGTCGATCAGACGACATAGCGCTTGAGGCACCGTCCTCGCAGGAAGGATCTACACCATGTTCGAGCGATTTACAGAACGGGCCCGGCAGGTGGTCGTTCTTGCGCAGGAGGAGGCGCGGACGCTCAAGCACAATTACATCGGCACCGAGCACATCCTGCTCGGGCTGCTGCGTGAGGAGGAGGGCCTGGCCGCACGCGTGCTGGAGAGCCTGGATATCACCGTCGAGCGCGTGCGCGCGCAGGTCGTGCGCATCGTCGGATCCGGCGAGGAGGTCACCTCCGGGCAAATCCCGTTCACGCCGCGCGCGAAGAAGGTGTTGGAGCTCGCCCTGCGCGAGGCGCTCAGCCTCGGGCACAACTACATCGGCACTGAGCACATCCTGCTCGGCTTGGTGCGCGAGAACGAGGGCGTCGCGGCGCGGATTCTGCTCGACTTCGACGCCGATTCCGAGAAGATCCGCAACGAGGTCATCCGCATGCTGTCCGGTCCCGGCGGCCGCCGGCAAGGGCAGGGCGCGGGCGCGGGAGCGGGCTCCGGTCCAGGCCCGGGCGAGGGCAAGAAGTCATCCAAGCTGCTCGACCAGTTCGGGCGCAACCTGACCAAGCTCGCCGCCGAAGGCAAGCTCGACCCCGTGCGTCGGGCGTGAGACGGAGATCGAGCGGATCATGCAGATCCTGTCCCGGCGCACGAAGAACAACCCGGTGCTGATCGGCGAGCCCGGCGTCGGCAAGACCGCCGTCGTGGAGGGGCTGGCCCAGCGGATCACCGCCGCCGACGTGCCCGAGCTGCTCGAAGAACAAGCAGATCTACACCCTCGACCTGGCGGCGCTGGTCGCCGGCTCGAAGTATCGCGGCGAGTTCGAGGAGCGGCTGAAGAAGGTGATGAAGGAGATCACCCAGCGCGGAGACATCATCCTGTTCATCGACGAGCTGCACAATTTGGTCGGCGCGGGCGCCGCCGAGGGCGCGATCGACGCCGCCTCGATCCTCAAGCCCGCGCTGGCGCGCGGCGAGCTGCAGACGATCGGCGCGACGACGCTTGACGAGTACCGCAAGTACCTGGAGCGCGACTCCGCCCTGGAGCGGCGCTTCCAGCAGATCAGGGTGGAGGAGCCGACGATCGACCAGACCGTCGAGATCCTCAAGGGCCTGCGCGACCGTTACGAGCAGCACCACAAGGTCCAGATCACCGACGAGGCGCTGCGCGCCGCCGGCGAACTGGCCAGCCGCTACATCTCTGACCGCTTCCTGCCCGACAAGGCGATCGATTTGATCGACGAGGCCGCCTCGCGGATGCGCATCAAGTCGATGACCTCGCCGCCGGCCAACCGCGAGCTGGAGGGCGAAGTCGAGTCCACGCGCCGCGAGAAGGAGGCCGCGATCGAGGCCCAGGAGTTCGAGAAGGCCGCGGCGCTGCGCGACCAGGAGCGCAAGCTGACGAACCGCAAACGCGAGCTCGAGGAGGAGTGGGAAGCCGGCGAGTCCGGCGAGCGCCCGTCGATCGGCGAGGAGGAGATCGCCGACATCGTCTCGATGTGGACCGGCATCCCCGTGTTCAAGCTGACCGAGGCCGAGACCCAGAAGCTGATGCGCATGGAGGACGAACTGCACAAGCGTGTGATCGGCCAGCACCCGGCGATCGAGGTTATCTCCAAGGCGATCCGCCGTTCCCGGGCGGGCCTGAAGGACCCCAAGCGCCCTACGGGCTCGTTCATCTTTTTGGGTCCCTCCGGCGTCGGCAAGACCGAGCTCGCGCGCACCCTCGCCGAGTTTTTGTTCGGCGATGACGACGCGATGATCAGGATCGACATGAGCGAGTACATGGAGAAGCACGCCGTCTCGCGCCTGGTCGGCTCGCCCCCGGGCTACATCGGCTACGACGAGGGCGGCCAACTGACCGAGGCCGTGCGGCGCAAGCCCTACTCGGTGCTCTTGCTCGACGAGATCGAGAAGGCTCACCCCGACGTGTTCAACATCCTCTTGCAGATCCTCGAGGACGGCCGCCTGACCGACGCGCAGGGACGCACGGTGGACTTCAGGCACGCGATCGTGATCATGACCTCGAACATCGGGGCGGCGGAGATCGCGCGCAACACGCCGCTCGGGTTCGCGGTCTCAGACGATGAGACGGGGATCACCTACGACGACATGAAGAACCGCATCATGGGCGAGCTGAAGAAGGTGTTCCGACCGGAGTTCCTTAACCGGATCGACGACGTGATCGTGTTCCACAAGCTGCAGCGCGAGGAAGTCAAGCAGATCGTCGAGCTCCTGCTGCTGCGCATCCGCGAGACGATGGCCGAACGCGAGCTGCAGCTGGAGCTGACCGACCCGGCCAAGGACATGCTCGTCGAGAAGGGCTGGGACCCGTCGATGGGCGCACGCCCGTTGCGCCGCGCGATTCAGCGCTACATCGAGGATCCGCTCGCCGACTTCGTGCTGCGCGAGCAGCTGACTCCCGGCGCGACCGTTGTCGTCAACCCCGCCCCCGAGGGCGAGGAGGACGAGGTGCGGTTGACGATCGTCAAGCCCAAAAAGCAGCAGAAGACGCCCGTCGCCGTCGGCGCGGGCGAGGGTGTGGGCGCGGGCGCGGGCGAGGATCCCGAGCTCGTTGACGGCGAGGGCGATACCGAGCCCGAGCCTGACCCGCCCGCGGATCAATAGGCGGTTCGCTGAACATCCTGCCGATGACGGCCGCCGACTGGCCGGCCGTCGCGCGCATCTACGCCGCCGGGATCGCCAGCGGTGACGCCACGTTCGAGCAAGTCGTGCCCTCGTTCGAAGACTGGTCGCGGGCGCGACTGCCCGCACCCCGTCTGGTTATGCGCTCGCAGCCGGGCGATAGGCCGGGCGAAGTGCGGGCGCAGGATGGGTCAGGCGCGGGCGATGAGTCAGGCGAAGTGCGCGGCTGGGCGGCGCTGAGTCCGACGTCGGCTCGGCCCGTCTATCGAGGGGTCGCCGAGGTCAGCGTCTACGTCGATTCGGCGTTTGCCCGCCGGGGGATCGGGCGGGCGCTGCTCGATGCGCTCATCGAGCACTCCGAGCAGGCCGGGTTTTGGACGCTGACGGCCGGCGTCTTTCCCGAGAACCACGCCTCCGTGGCCCTGCATCGCGCCTGCGGGTTTGAGCTCGTCGGCGTGCGCCATCGCATCGGACAGATGCACGACGGGCGCTGGCGTGACGTCGCGCTGTATGAGCGGCGCAGCGCGTTTGTCGGTCAGAACTGAGCACCGGCAACGGGGAGCGACGTCGGTCTGATCTGCGTGAGGCCTGAGCTGTGTGTCAAGGCGCGCTAGATCGGCGAAGGAAGTCGTCGAACATCGGAACCGTGAACGCGGTGTCGCCATGCGCGGGGCTATAGAGCATCCCCTTCTTGATGAGTCCCGAGCGGCGCGGAGCCACGCTCTCGACTTTTACGCCCAGTCTGGTTGCAATATCTCCGGATCTGTGAGGCCCGGCTCCGAGATCTGCCATGGCCACGAGATAGTCCTTCTCTCCAGGCGTGAGGCGATCCATGCGGACACGAAAGAAGTTCTCGTCGAGTTGGCGCTGCACGTCGGGCGCGGCGAGACGAACGTCATCCAGCGTGATCGGAGACTGCGGCGCCGCATTCCAGACGTGATACCCCCACTCCTGGAGGAAGTACGGATAACCCTTCGTGAAGTCGAGCAACGCGTCGAGGGCATCGGGAGCAAATTCGACGTGTTGTGCTTTTGCGGGCACCGTAAGAACCGCCCTTGCGTCGTTGCTGTCGAGTGAGCCAATTTCCGGAAAATCAAAGAGTCGCTCGGCATACGACTTCGCGTTGCCGGCAAGGCCCGGAAGCTGGGGCAGGCCGGCGCCCACTAGAATCACGGGCAGGCTGAGCTGGACGGTGCGGTGGATCGCGCTGATCAGGGCGCCAAGCTCATCAGACGTGAGGTACTGGACCTCATCGATCGCAATCAGCAGCGCTCGTCCTCGATCCTTGGTCGCTTGGCCAACGGCAACGAGCAGGTCCGTGATGTCCTCTGCCAGGACACCCGAGTCCGCCGTTCCCTCGATGGCATCGACGTTGAGCGAGATCGACGAGCCGTCGGGCAGGGTGTATGTGAATGACTTGAGCGTCCCAAGCGCTTGCTTGACAGCTCGCGAGACGGGGCCTTTGTCCAGTTCCAGAACTATCGTGCGCAGGCGTGCGGCGAGGATCGACTTGAAGTCGCCCGTCTCTGGCGCCTCGATGAATGCGGCCACCAGCTCTTGCTCCTGAGCCATTTCATGGAAGCGATTGAGCAGCACGGTCTTGCCGACCCCGCGCAGGCCGATCGGCATGATGCTCTTGCCGGGACGCCCCGACCTTGTGCGCTGTAGAGCCACCAGATAGCGCTTGATAAGACCGTCGCGCCCGACAAAAGCAGGAGGGGGAGTGCCCGCTCCGGGCGAGAATGGGTTCTCGAATTCATCCATTTCAACAGACCTTACTACGACTTATCGAGCTTATTGCTCTTCCCGATAAGATCTATATAACTTGCGAGAGCGTGGTTCCCCGGGAACGTCCCTACCGGCGCGTAGGCTGAGCCGATGGCCCGCGACACTGTTCACACATGCTCGGAGTGCGGGCATTCCTCGCCGCAGTGGCACGGGCGCTGCCCGGGGTGCGAGTCTTGGGGAACGCTCGTCGAGGAACCCGTCGCGCGCGCAGGCTCAATCGGGGGCAGGGGAGCCGTGCGGGGCCGTGGACACGGCAGTCGCCCCGGAAGGCGCGCCGGTCCCGGAGACGCGACTCCACGCACGCCACGTCCCCTGCGCGAGGTCGGCGCGAGCGCCACGACTCGTCTGTCCACAGGCATCGGCGAGCTCGATCGCGTGCTCGGCGGGGGACTCGTGCCCGGCTCGCTGGTCCTGCTGGGCGGCTCGCCGGGTATCGGCAAGTCGACGCTCACGAACATGGCGCTCGGCAACCTCGCGCGCGCGGGGCACAACACGCTGTATGTCAGCGGCGAGGAGTCCCCCGAGCAGGTCCGTCTGCGCGCCGAGCGCCTGGTGCTGGACCCGGTCGCTCCCGGCGCCGCTCCCGGCGGCCATGCCCTGGAGGTTCCGATCCTCGCCGAGACCGACCTCGACGCGGTGCTCGACACGCTTGCCACATACGCCCCGCGGGTGTGCGTGATTGACTCTGTGCAGACGCTGCGCGCGGGCGATCTCAGTGGCGCGCCCGGCGGCGTCGGGCAGGTGCGCGAGGTTACCGGCCGGATCATGCAGCTGGCCAAGGAGCGCTCCATCGCGGTCGTGCTCGTCGGGCACGTGACCAAGGATGGCGCCCTGGCCGGCCCGCGCGTGCTCGAGCACCTGGTCGACTGCGTGCTGCAGTTCGAGGGTGAGCGCGAGCGGCCGTATCGCGAGCTGCGCGCACTGAAGAACCGCTTCGGCTCGACCAACGAGGCGGGTCTGTTTGAGATGCGCCAGGGCGGCCTGGTGGAGGTGCTCGACGCCTCCGCGCGGTTCGTCGCCGAGGCTACGCGCGCCCCCGGCAGCGTGGTGCTGGCCGCGATGGAGGGCTCCCGGCCGCTGCTCGTGGAGGTTCAGGCGCTCGTGGCGCCGTCCGAGCTTGAGCAGCCGCGCAGGGTCGTCTCCGGTCTGGATCGCAACCGCCTGGCGCTCGTGCTGGCGATCCTCGGTCGCCACGGTGGCGTCTCGGTGGGTGGTTGCGACGTGTTCGTGAACGTCGTCGGCGGTGTGCGCGTGGACGAGCCCGGCTGCGACCTCGCGGTGGCGCTGGCGGTCGCCAGCGCGGCCCGGGGCATACCGGTCACCTGTTTCGCGGGCAGTGCCCCCGCCTCCGCCGGTGGTGCCTCGGAAACGCCCCGCGCGTGTTTCGGCGAGCTCGGACTCACCGGCGAGCTGCGTTGGGTGGGTCACCCCGAGCGCCGCCTGCAAGAGGCGTCCAAGCACGGTCTCAACGCCACGATCGCGCCGCCGGACTGCGGCTCCGGAGCGTGTGAGGCGGCGACTCTGCGCGAGGCTCTGACGGCGGCGCTGTCCTCGAATCAGTCTTCGAAGGACACGAATCGCCCGGATCGACTCGCGGCGTAAGCCCGTGAGGGAGCCAAAAAACGGCTCGATGCCCTAGAATATGCCGCCGTGGCCCCCAGATCCGGTGAAGAATTCGATACAGAAGCAAGACCGGAGCCGGGGCTGATGAAGGCGCTGGAGATGATCGCGCCGGGAACCGCTCTGCGCGAGGGCATCGAGAGCATCCTGCACGCCCGCACTGGCGGATTGATCGTGATCGGCGAGCCCGAGGAGCCAGTTTTCTGAACTCCGGCGGGATCAAGCTCGAGATCGACTACACCCCGGCGTTCCTGTATCAGGTCGCGAAGATGGACGGGGCGATCATCCTCAACGCGAACGCGACCAAGATCGCGATGGCCAACGTCCAGCTGATGCCCGATCCCACGATCCTATCCCACGAGACCGGTACCCGCCACCGCACGGCCGAGCGCGTGTCCAAGCAGACCGACGCGCTCGTGATCGCCGTCTCTCAGCGGCGCGAGGTCGTCTCGGTGTACGTGGACGGCTTCAAGTACATCCTCGCCGACATCCCGGTGGTGCTGGCCAAGGCCAATCAGGCGCTGGCGACGCTCGAGAAGTACCGCACGCGCTTGGACCAGGTTTCCACACGGTTGACTGCGCTGGAGTTCGAGGGCGGCGCAACGCTGCACGACGTGCTCACCGTGCTGCAGCGCTCTGAGCTCGTGACGCGCATGGCGGTGGAGATCGAGCGCTACATCGTCGAGCTCGGCTCGGAGGGGCGGTTGATCGAGATGCAGCTCGAGGAGACGATGGTCGGCGCGGCGGCCGAGAAGGCCGCGCTCGTGCGCGACTACCTGTCCAGCTACTCCGACGAGGCGTTCGCGCTGGCGCTGGAGGAGATCGGCAGGCTCGCTCACCAGGACCTGCTCGACTTCGGCCGCCTCGCCGAGCTCTTGTCTTACGACCGCAAGCTGAACACGCTCGACTATCCCGTCTCCCCGCGCGGCTACCGCGTGCTGGGGCGCATTCCCAGACTGCCGAAGCTCATCGTGAGCCAGATCGTCGGGGAGTTCGGGGGGCTGGATGAGCTGCTGGCCGCGACCGACTCGGAGCTCGAGGCGGTCGAGGGCGTGGGGGAGATCAGGGCGAAGGACATTCGCGAGGGGTTGCGCCGTCTGCAGGAGATCAACCTTGTGGACCGCTACTTGCAGACTTGACCCCGACTTGACCCGGGCCGCCCGACGGGCAGGCCGCAATCAAAGGAGGACACCATTCCCGCACAAGCAATCGAAGAAGCCCCGTCCATCGAGTCGCAGGCGTCCGCCGAGTCGCTGCTCGAGCAACTGGAGGGCGCGCGTGAAGTCGAGTTCATCGAGTTCGAGCTCGGCGACAACGTCGTCTATCCCCATCACGGCGCAGGGAAGGTGGAGGGCAAGGAGGAGATGGAGATGTCAGGTATTCGCCGCGAGTACCTGACGATCAAGATCCTCCACAACGACATGACGGTGAGGGTGCCGAGCGAAAACGCCGCTCTCGCGGGTCTGCGCAGGGTGATCGACGAAGAGACCGTCAAGAAAGTGCTGGACGTGCTCCAGGACGAAGTCTCGGAGATGCCCAAGAACTGGAACCGCCGGTTCAAGCACAACCGCGACAAGATCAAGACTGGCGACATCTATGAGCTCGCGGAGGTCGTGCGCAACCTCGCGCTGCGCGAGTCCGAGAAGGGCCTTTCGACGGGAGAGAAGCAGATGTTCACCCGGGCCAAGAAGATCCTCGCCTCCGAGCTGATGTATGCGCTCGACAAGGACGAGGACGAGGCCGAGTGCTACCTCGACGACCTGCTCGCCGGCTCGGCCTCGAGTCAGATGGCCGTGGCCGAGTAGACGGACGCGAGGCTTGGCGCTTGCGCTGATCCTCGCCGCCGGGCGCGGCGAGCGTCTCGGGGCTGATGCTCCCAAGGCGCTCGCCGAGCTCGCCGGCCGGTCGCTGCTGCAGTGGAGCGTCGATCTGATGCTCGCCGTCGAGAGCGTCGAGCGCGTGGTGGTGGCCCTCCCGCCCGGAATGCGCGACGCCCCCGCGGGCACGGTCGGCGTCGAGGGGGGGCGGTGCGCTCGGAGTCCGTCGCGCGGGCTCTTGCGGTGGCAGGGCCCAGCGATCCGGGAGATCCGGTCCTGGTCCACGACGCCGCCCGGCCACTTGCCTCGGCTGAGCTCGTACGAGAGACGCTCGCGGCCCTCGCCGCGGACGACGAGTCTCGATGCGGCGATTGCCGCCACGCCCGTGTCCGACACGGTGAAGCGCGTGAGCGACGGTGTCGTGTCGGAGACGCTCGACCGCTCCGCGCTGTGGGCCGTGCAGACGCCGCAGGTCTTTCGTCGCTCGGCGCTGGAGCGGGCCTTGGATGTATCTCCGCAGATCCTGGCGCGGGCGACCGACGACGCCTGGCTCATCGAGCGCTTGGGGGGGCGCGTCGCCGTCGTTCCCGCCGATGGTGAGAATCTGAAGATCACGACGCCGCTGGATCTTGCGCTGGCCGAGCTGTTGATCGCTCGCCGGCCTGCTTGAATCTCGGCCCCATGCTCACCGACTATCACCTGCATCTGCGACCGGACGATCTGAGCGCCAGCGTGCGAGATCACTTCACCGAGGACAACGTCGCCCGCTACCGGGCGACGGCCGATGAGCGCGGGATCGCCGAGCTGGGTGTGTCCGAACATGTATACCGGTTCGAGCAGGCGCTGACCGTGTGGCGGCACCCGTTGTGGCTGCAGTTCGCGACCGACGATCTCGACGCCTACTGTGCGTTCATACGCGAGCGCACCGATCTGAGGTTGGGGATCGAGGCCGACTTCGTTTCAGGGAGCGAGGATCGCATGGCCAACCTGCTGGACGGGCGCGACTTCGACTACGTGCTCGGCTCCGTGCACTTCCTGCGCGATCGGTCGATCGACATGGACGACCACAGCGTCTGGGATCGCGGCGAGCGCCCCGAGGAGATCTGGCGGGGCTACTTCCAGACGCTCGCCGAGGCCGCACGCAGCGGCCTGTTCGACATCCTCGCCCACCCGGACCTGGTGAAGGTGTGGGGTCCCACCCACCCTGACAGACCCTTACCCGAGGGCGATCTGCGCCGCTACTACGAGCCGGCGATCGAGGCGATCGCCGAAACCCAGATCGCGGTCGAGGTGTCCACCGCGGGTCTGCGCAAGCGCGCGCGCGAGCTGTATCCGGCGCGGGCGTTTCTGGAGATGTGCGTCGATGCCGGCGCCCCGATCGCGCTCTCCAGCGACGCCCACCGGCCCGAGGACGTCGGCGCCGACTACCCGCAGGCGCTGGAGCTGCTGGAGGATGTCGGGATCGGTGAGCTGTGCGTGTTCGAGCGCCACGCGCGCCGGCTGGAGCCGATCGGGGCTGGGGAAGGGGGTGTCGCCGGGGGCGCCGAGTTCGCCGGGAACACCGGGGATGCCCGGAGCGCCGGGGGTGCCAAGAGCGTGGGGGGTGCCGAGCGTGAGGAAGGCGATGCACCGAACCCCGCGCGAGCCGGCGCGCGCGAGGGCGCACGATGAGCGCCCTGACGGGCATCGGCTATGACTCGCATCGCCTCACCGCCGGTCGCAGGCTGATCCTCGGCGGCGTTGAGATTCCTCACGAGCAGGGCCTTGCCGGGCACTCCGACGCCGACGTGCTGACACACGCGGTGATCGACGCCCTGCTCGGCGCCGCGGGCCTGGGGGATATCGGCGAGCACTTTCCAGATTCAGACGAGCGCTGGCGTGACGCCGACTCGGTGAAGCTGTTGGAGACCGTCGTCGCGACCGTCGCCGACGCCGGGCGGGAGATCGTCAATGTCGATTGCACCGTCGTTATGCAGGAACCGCAACTCGGTCCGCACAAGCAGGCGATCCGCACACGCCTGGCCGGCGCGCTGGGCCTGCCCGAAGCGCGCGTCAACGTCAAGGCCAGCACGGGCGAGGGCATCGGGTTCGTCGGGCGCGGCGAGGGTGTCGCAGCGCTGGCGATTGCGAGTCTGCGCAATCGCTGAGCCACGTCGAGCTGGGCTAGGGTTGCGCGCTATGCGTGAGATCCGCCTGCACGACACCCGCACCGGCGAGCTCGTACCGCTGCGCCCGCGCGAGGAGGGCGGGGTCGTCGGGATCTACGCGTGCGGGCCGACCGTATACAGCCGCATCCACATCGGCAACGCTCGCCCGTTTGTGGTGTTCGGGCTGCTCAAGCGCTTCCTCGAGCACGAGGGCTACGACACGACGCTGGTCGTCAACGTGACCGACGTCAACGACAAGATCTACGACGCCGCTCGCGCCCAGTCGGTCCCCAGCGCGCAGCTGGCGGCGGAGATGACCGCCCTCTACGCGGCCGACACCGATGCGCTGGGGATCGAGCGCCCCGACCACGAGCCGCTGGCCTCCGAGACGATGGGTGCGATCGTGGCCTACATCCAGGACCTGATCGACCGTGGGCACGCCTATGCGGCCGGCGGCGACGTGTACTTCCAGGTGCGCTCGGACCCGGACTACGGCTCGCTGTCGCACCGTCGCCTGGACGACATGGATCAGGGTGAAGGCGAGGAGCCAGACCGGGGCGCGGGAGCGGACCCGGAGGATGACGAGGGCGAACCGGCACTCAAGCGCGACCCGCTGGACTTCGCCCTGTGGAAGGCGCACAAGCCGGGCGAGGACACGGTTTGGGACTCTCCCTGGGGGCCGGGCCGCCCGGGCTGGCACATCGAGTGCTCGGCAATGGCCGAGGATGCGCTTGGAGTCGGCTTCGACATCCACGGCGGGGGCTCGGACCTGGTGTTTCCCCACCACGAGAACGAGGCCGCCCAGACCCGCGCTGCCCGCGGGCGGGAGCTCGCGCGGATCTGGATGCACAACGGCATGATCCAGCTCACCGGCGAGAAGATGGCCAAGTCGGTCGGCAACATCGCACCGTTGCATGAGGTGATCGAGCAGCGCGGGCGCGACGCCGTCGTCATGTATCTCGCCTCGGGCCACTACCGCCAACCGCTTCAGTTCTCGCCCGCCGAGCTCGACGACGCCGGCCGCAGGGTCCATCGCATCCGCGATGCGCTCAGACGGCTGAACGCGGGCGAGCCCAGCCCGCCGGACATGGCTCACCTCAAGGACGCGTTCTTCGATGCGCTGGCCGAGGACTTCAACACACCCCGGGCGCTCGCGTCGCTGTTTGAGTGGGTGCGCGAGGCCAACCGGCGCACCGGCGTGGCGGGCGGGTCCACCGAGTCCGGTGAGTCCCCGGCGCGCATCGGCGACGCGGACCTGCGGGATATGCTGGCCGTGCTGGGGCTGGACGACCTGACGCCGGTGGAGTCTGTGGGGGACGTTGCCGGAATCGACCCCGAGGCGGTGGTGCTGTTGGAGCAGAGGGAGCGGGCTCGCGCCCAGCGCGACTTCCAGACCGCGGACCGTCTGCGCGAAGAGTTGCACGCGCGTGGATGGGAGATCCGCGATGGACCCGACCGTCCCGAGCTGATCCCGATCGCCGGGCGGTGAGGACCGTGTGGTGGCCCGACGGGTCGGTCTTTGAGAGTGTGCGCACTGAGCCCCTCCCCACGCGGGATCGGAGCGGGCTGTGATCCTCTACGGCCGCAACGCCGTACACGAGGCGCTGCGTGGACGCCGCGCCGCGAGCATCGGTGAGGTTTGGGCGACGCAGAGCACCGCCCGCGAGCCCTGGCTTGCGGGCGTGAGCGTCAGGCCGAGCTCGGCCGCGGACATCGAGCGCCGCTGTGGTTCATCCGCGCACCAGGGGGTGTGCGCGCAGGCGGGCGGCTACCCGTACGTGTCCGCCGAGGAGCTGCTGGCCGGACCCGAGCCGCTCCTCGTCGCGCTGGACGAGGTTCAGGACCCGCAGAACCTCGGCTCGATCTGTCGCACCGCCGAGTGCGCGGGGTGCAGCGGCGTGGCGATTACAGAGCGCCGTGCCGCCGAGGTGACCCCGGCGGCGTGCAAGGCCTCGGCCGGGGCGGTCGAGCACCTGAAGATCGCCCGCGTGCGCAATATGACCGACTTCCTCGGTGCGGCGCGCAAGGCCGGATGCTGGTGCTATGGGGCCAGCGCCGAGAGCGCCTCCGGGTCCGGCGGTCGTGCGGCGGGCGGGCGGGCTCCAGTTCCCTACGACGCCCCTGACTATCGCGGCGCGGGGGTGGTGCTCGTGCTCGGCAGCGAGGGCCGCGGCCTGCGCCCGCGGGTGGCGAAGGCGTGCGACGAGCTGATCGCGCTGCCGCTGCGCGGACGCGTTCAGTCGCTGGGCGTGAGCGCGGCCGCCGCGGCGCTGTTGTATGAGATCTTGCAGCAGCGTGGCGGCGAGACTTGACAAGGCTTCGCAACTGTGCAACTCTCGCCCCTCACATAACGCTGAACCTAAGGTTCAGCTATCAAGCATTGGCGCCAGGGGAGGAGTGCGCCACTGAGCAATTTCGGGCTGCCCGCGCAGCGTTCAGTCCGAGAAAGGATCTGCTCGTGGCAATGAGAATCTCCCGCAACCCTAACTCTGAAGTCAAGGTTGATGATTGCTATCTGATCGCCCTCGCCAAGCAGGGCGATCGCACGGCCTACGACCGTCTGGTCAGGCGCTATCACGGTTTTGTGCGTCTGAAGGCCTCCTCCTACTTCCTGGCCGGCGGCGACTCCGACGATCTCATCCAGGAGGGTCTCGTCGGGCTGTACAAGGCGATCCGCGACTTCCGCACCGACCGCGAGTCGAGCTTTCGCAACTTCGCCGAGCTGTGCATCACGCGCCAGATCATCACGGCGGTGAAGACCGCGACCCGCAACAAGCACACGCCGCTGAACCAGTACGTATCGTTCTCCTCGACTCCCGCCGCGGCCGGCGAGGACGTGCCGACGCTCGACCAGATGCTGCCCGGCCCGACCGTGCACGACCCGGTCAACCAGGTGATCTCCTCCGAGGAGCTGCGCTCGCTTGTCGGCTGCCTGTCCACCGCGCTGTCAGAGCTCGAGAGCCGCGTGCTGGGGCTGTATCTCGACGGCTACTCCTACGAGCAGGTCGGCGAGCAACTGGCGTGCGACACCAAGACCGTCGACAACGCGCTGCAGCGCGTCAAGCGCAAGGTCGGGGCCCATCTGCAGGCTCGCGCGGTGGCGGCGTGATGAACGCGTCAATCGACAGTCAAGCGGCCGAGTGGGAGCCGCTCGCGGCCGTGGCCAGGGCCTGGTGGCTCGGCCTGATCGTTGGGCTCATAACGCTCGCCGGCGGCATCGTGCTGATCGCCTACACGGGGCCAACACTGACGGTGATCGCGCTGCTGGTGGGCATCGAGCTGTTGATCGGAGGCGTCTTTCTGATCGTCGGCGCGTTCGGCCGGCCTGCCGGCTCGCGGGCGTGGGGAGTGTTCGGCGGAGCGCTGGCCGTGATCGCCGGGGTGATCGTCATACGTCACCCGAGCGGCAGCGTGCTGGTGGTTGCGCTGGCGGTGGGCATCTACCTGATCCTTGCCGGAGTGCTGCGCCTGGTGGGCGCGATCGAGGCGAGCACGGGCCGCGGATGGCTTGTGCTGGGCGCGCTGATCGATCTGGCGCTGGGGATCTTGATCGTGTCCTGGCCTGAATTCGGGATCACGACGCTCGCGATCGTGCTCGGCATCGTGCTGATCGTGCGCGGCCTGGCGCTGGTGGTGATCGCGTTTGTGCTGCGCGCCGCCTCACGCGAGCTGCCGCCGCCAGGGTCCGCGGCGTACACGACGTAGGCACGCGCGCCGCGCCGCGCCGCGCTCGCGCGCGCTCAGCTCGACCGCGCCGCGGCGGGCTGCTCGGAGGGGACGCCGCGACTGAACAGCAGGGCGATCAGGGCGATGACCGCCAGCACCGCCAGCGAGGAGCGCAGCGCGGTCAACCGCGCGGTTTCATTCTCTTTCACGATTGCTTCAGTTGCCTCGGGGCCCGTTCCCGCCTGCTGCAGGGCGCCGCGCAGCTGGGCGTCGGAGACGAACGGCACGCCACTGGCCAGCTGCACGCCGGCCTTCGATTTGACCTGTTCTGGCACGGCCGCGTTCTGCTCGACGCCGGTCAGAAACGATGCGCTCAGGGCGGCGATCAGCACCGCGCCGGACAGCGCCGTGCCGATCGAGGCGCCGAGGTTGGTGACGGTGTTCTGCAGGCCGCCCACCTCGCCGCTCTGCTCGTCGGACACCGATGAGACCGTCACGCTCCCGAGCTGTGAGGCCAGCGCACCGATGCCCAACCCAGCGAGCAGCATCGGCCAGGTCACGATCTCGGCGCCCGCGCCGGCTTCCAGCGCGGCGAGCATCACCCCGATGCCGGCGAAAAGCGCGAGGAACCCGAGCTGGACTATCCTGCGCGGCGAGGCATTGGGGAACACCTTCGGGATGCCGGCCGCGGCCAGCAGCAGCGTGAGCGAGAGCGGCAGCAGCCGCACGCCCGTTTCGATGGCCGACAGCCCCAGCGCCACCGACAGGAACAGCGGCACCGCGAAGAACAGTCCGGCCTGCAGCAGGTATTGGAAGAAGAAAGCCATCAGGCCGCCGCGCAACGTCGCGTTGCGCAGGATCGCTGGGTCGATCAGCGGCTCCCGTCCCCGGGCCAACAGCCGGTTCTCCCATGCCAGGAACAGCCATACGACCACACCCCCCGCGAGCATCAGCCAGATCGTCGGCGATAGCCCGATCCATTCCGGGGCCCCTGGCTTGGGTGCGACGAAGCCCCAGGCGCCGGAGCGCAGAATCCCGAACACGATCAAGCCGAGCCCCAGCGCCGACAGCGCGGTTCCGAGCAGGTCGAGCCGCACCCCGCTCTCGGGCGGCGTGTCGGCCATGCGCCGGGTGAGTGCGAGGATCACGAGCACGATCAGGACCTCGCCCACGAACACCCAGCGCCAGGACAGATAGGTCGTGAACAACCCACCGATCAGCGGGCCGGCCGCCACCGCGATGGCTCCGGCCGAGGCCACCAGGCCATAGGCGCGCGGGCGTTCCGGGCGCGAGAAGTTCGATGCGACGAGCGCGACGATCGCGGGCAGGATCAGCGCGGCGCCGATGCCCTCGAGCAGCGACCACCCGACCATCAGCACGCCGAGGCTCGGCGAGATGGCGGTGATGAACGACCCGCAGCCGTAGATCACGCAGCCGATCGCGAACGCGCGCTTGCGCCCGAGGATCTGGCCGAGCTTGCCGCCGGTGATCATCAGCGACGCCATCACGAGCGTGTAGGCGGTGATCGCCGTCTGGATCCCGGTCACAGTCGTGCCAACGTCTTTGGCGACGGTCGCGATCGACACGTTCATCACGGAGCTGTCGAGGATCATCAGAAACTGGCCCGCGGC
The DNA here is from genome assembly GCA_963839965.1 of uncultured Solirubrobacterales bacterium. Lineage (GTDB taxonomy): Bacteria > Actinomycetota > Thermoleophilia > Solirubrobacterales > Solirubrobacteraceae > Palsa-744. The sequence goes on along the minus strand of CAWIWX010000002.1, from coordinate 18,323 downwards.
CAGAGTCACCAGAACGATCCCGGCCGCCCCCGTCTGGCGATCCGTCGTCTCCGCCACGGCGCTCAACCTAACAGAGCGACCAGCGCTCTCGATCCTCGCGCGCCGCGCGAGATCGGCCCGGTCGCCGCGAGACGCAGGATTTGCACCAGCCGTGCTAGAAAGCAACACCAGCTGGAAAGCAACATCCAGCACTAAATCGCCGAAACGAAAGATAGGAGCGAGGCATGGCTACGAGTACTTATGGCACGCCCGGCGGGGGAGAAGAATCCGGAGCCGGTTGGGTGATGTTCGCCGGGATCATGCTGCTGATCGCCGGTGTTCTGAACGTGATCTACGGCATCGCCGCGATCGACAACTCGAAATTCTTCGTTCATGCAACCGAAACCCAGTACATCCTCAGCGATCTGAACACCTGGGGTTGGGTGACGCTGATCCTGGGGGCGCTTGAGATCATCGCCGCCTTCTCGATCTGGGCCGGCGGCGGGTTCGGGCGCTGGTTCGGCATCATCGTCGCGAGCCTGAGCGCGATCGGGGCGCTGATGTCGGTGCCGGCCTATCCGCTCTGGTCGCTGGCGATCTTCACGGTCGACCTGTTGATCATCTACGGGCTGGCCGCTTATGGAGGCCAGCCGATCGACGCATAGGACAGCGTGCGTCATCGCGGACCATCCGGCAGGGGGCGTCGAGGACGGCGCCCCCTGGCCGCGCCTCGCATAACCCGCTCGCCAGCTATGCTCCCGCTTTTGCCGGTCAGGCGTGGCTGGCGCAGCGCTGATTTAGGGGGACGAACGGATGCTGATGACTACGACGACGGCCATTCCTCTTGCAGTCTCCTCGGGGGGTTATGTCGGCTTCGGGATCCTGTATCTCGTGCTGCTGGTCGTGCTCGGGCTGACCGCGATCAAAAAGGGCCACTGGATCATGTTTTTGATCGGGATCTTCATACCGATATTCTGGATCATCGGCGCGCTGATGCCCCCCACGCGACCCTCATCGTGAACGACGTGCCGGCGCGATGAACGACGAGGACTCCACACAGAGCGCCGCCGCGACTGGGGAGTCCCCCACCGAGGCCTTCGCGCTCCCGTCCGACACCCCCGCGCCGGGGCGCTCGCTGGGCTCGCACATATGGCTCGTGCGGTCGATGCTCGGGCTGGCGGCCGTGTTGAGCGTGGTGGGCATCTTCGCCGTGTGGGCCAACCGCCAGCTGCTGGACACCTCCTACTGGACTGCGACCAACACCAAGCTCCTGGAGAACAGCGCGATCCAGAACGAGCTGTCCTCCTATCTGACCGACCAGATCTACGCGAACGTCAACGTCGCCGGGGAAATCCGCGCGGGGTTGCCCTCCGAACTGAAGCCCCTCGCCGGGCCGGCCGCCGGCGGGCTGCGCAGCGTGGTCGAAAAAGGGATCGTCCTGGCCCTGCAGCAGCCGCGCGTGCAGGAACTGTGGAAGAAGGCCAACGAGGTCACGCACAAGCAGTTCGTCAACCTGATCGAGAACAAGAGCTCGGTGATCCACACCCCTGGCGGCGGCGCGGTATATCTCGATCTGCGCCCGATCGTCTCAGAACTCGCGACCCGGCTGGGCGCCCCTGCCTCGACGGCCGAAAAAATCCCGTCGAACGTCGCGCAGATCAAGATCGTCAGCTCCAAGTCCCTGGAAACCGCTCAGGCCGGAGTGCGCGTGCTGCGCAGCCTCGCGCTCATCCTGCCCCTGCTCGTGCTGCTTCTGTTCGCCGGTGCGATCGGGCTGGCCTCCGGGCGGCGCAGCCGCACGATCGTCAACGTCGGCATCGTCTGCATCGGCGCCGCGCTGGTGGTGCTGGTGGCCCGCACGATCATCGGCAACCAGGTCGTGAACACGCTGGCCAGCACTGAAGCGGTGCGCCCGGCGGCGAGCGCCGCGTGGTCGATCGCCACGAGCGTGCTCGTGGACGTCGCCGGCGCGATGATCTTCATCGGCGTGCTCGTCGTCCTCGCGGGGCTGCTGGCCGGGCCCGCGAGCTGGGCGAGGGCCACGCGCCGATCGCTGGCCCCCTACCTGCGCGATCGTCCCGACATCGCCTTCGGGGTCGTCGTCGTGGCGCTGCTGATTCTGTTCGTGTGGGGCCCGATCGAGGCGACCCAGAAACTGGACGGCGTCCTGCTGATCACTGTGCTGGCTCTGTTCGGCATGCAGATGCTGCGCCGCCAGACCGCCGTCGAGTTTCCCGACGCTCCCAGCGCCGCCGGCGGGATGGAGGTGCTGCGCAGGGGCGTGACCGACGTGCGTGGCTCGCTTGCGCGCGGCGGCGCCAGCGTGCGCGCGGGTCTGTCCGGGCACGGGCAGCACGGGGGCGGGGACGGAGGTCATGGGAGCACGGCGGGCGATTCCGTCGAGCGGCTCGAGCGTCTGGCGGCGATGCACGACGCCGGATCGCTGAGCGACGAGGAGTTTGCCGCCGCCAAGAGCGAGCTGCTCTCGCGCTGATGATGGCGGATCTCGCGGCGATGGTCTATCTCGAGAAGATGGGCGCCGCGCTCTGAGCTCAGGCATGCCAGCGGCAGGCAGCGATCCCGGCGGTCCCGGAGACCTCGAAGGCGGTCCCGGCGGCGGCCCCGCCGGCGGTCTGGGCGGCGAGACCGCGACCGCCCCCGCGCGCCAGGGTCTCGTGCTGATGACGCTGATCCTCGTCGCGGCCGTCGCCAACCTCAACCTGACTGTCGCGAACACCGCGCTGCCCGACATCGGCAAGGCGTTCAGCGCCTCCCAGACCGCGCTCGATTTGATCGCGGTCGGCTTCTCGCTCGGTCTCGCCGCCTCGGTGCTCTACCTCGGCGCGCTCGGCGACCGCTACGGGCGCAAGCTGATGCTCGTGCTGGGTACGGCCCTCTCGATCCCCGCGGCGATCCTCGCGGCGACCGCCTCGAGCGTTGGCGTGCTGATCGGCGCCCGCATCTTCGGCGGGCTGGCGGCCGGCATGGCCTTTCCGACGACGCTGGCTTTGATCACCGCGCTGTGGTCTGGACCCGCCCGCACGCGCCCGATCGCGCTGTGGTCGGGGATCGGCGCCTCGATGTCGGCGCTCGGCCCGCTGCTCTCGGGAGCGCTGCTGCTGCACCACGCCTGGGGCTCGGTATTCCTGCTCACCCTGCCGTTCGCGGCGCTGGCGCTCGTGATGGCGGTCCTGCTCGTGCCGAACCACGTCAACGAGACCACCGACCCGGTCGACAACCTCGGCGGCGTCCTCTCGATCGTGCTCGTCGCCGGGCTCGTCTTGGGGATCAACTTCGCGCCCGTCCCCGAAAAGGGGGCGCTCGCGCTCGCGCTCGGCGGGGTGGCGCTGGTTGCGCTGGTCTGCTTCTACCTGCGCCAGCGACGCACCAGATTCCCACTGTATGACCTGAACGTGGCCTCGCGGCGAGTGTTCTGGGTCGCGGCCGTGGGCGGGATCGTCGTGTTCGGCAGCCTGATGGGCGCGATCTTCGTCGGTCAGCAGTTCCTGCAGAACGTGCTCCACTACTCGACGCTCGGCGCCGGCGCCTCAATCCTGCCGGCGGCCTTCCTTTTGGTCGCGATCGCGCCGCGCTCGGCCAAGCTCGTGGAGTCACGCGGGGCGAGGTTCACGCTGCTCGTCGGCTACGGCTTCTGTCTGCTCGGGTTCATCACGATGCTTTTGCTGTGGCGCTCGGGCATCCCCTACTGGAAGGTGGGCCTGGCCTACGCGTTCATCGGCGCCGGCGTCGGCTTCGCCGGCACGCCCGCCTCGCATTCGCTGACGGGGTCCGTCCCGGTCAAGCGCGCGGGGATGGCGTCCGGTACCTCCGACCTGCAGCGCGACCTCGGTGGCGCGATCATGCAGTCGATCATGGGCGCCCTGCTGACCGCGGGCTTCGCGACGTCGATCTCCAAGGCGATCGCCGCGGCGCCCAACAAGGCGCTGATCACGACCAGCATCGAAAACACGCTGACCAAGTCCTTCTCGAGTGCCGAAGCGGTCGCCCATCAGTACCCGCACTACGCGGGCGCGATCACCGCGGCGGCCAGCTCGTCGTTCGTGTCCGGGTCAAACTGGGCCTACGCGGCGGGCGCGATCGCGATCGTGTTCGGCGCTGGGCTGATCTACCGGTGCTTCCCGGACAGGGACGAGGAGCAGCGCCTGCTGGCCGAGTACCACACGATCGACACCTCGCCAGCGGGCGCAGGCGTCCGCTAAGAACCTCCCACGGACGTAGTCCCCGGAGCGCGGTCCAAAAACCCTCCAGCACTGGAGTCCCCGACAGGGTTTCCGGTCGAACGTTGTCGGACGATCCGCTCAGGGTTGCACGGTCGCCGAGGTCCCGAGCGTTTGACCGGCTTCGCCGAGCGCCTGCACGGCGAAGTCCGGCTGGGCGCTGTGAATCGGGATCGCGGTCTCAAATCCTGTGCGATCGGCGGTTGCGATCGGCGAGAGCTGCGTCGGATCGGGACCGGCCAGCACGCGCCACGCGCTCACGCCGGTGGCGCCGTTCCAGCTGGCGTACACCGTGGTCGCTTCACCGCTCGCCGGAGTGACCGCCAGCGAAGGTGGGCTCGCCGGCGTGCCCGTCCAAGGGTAGGTATAGCCGCGATAGGACGACCCGGGGTAGGCAATGTGCGCTTCGAACAGGGTCTGGCCCGACGGGCTGAATTCCGTCAGGAATGGCTGTTCGCCCCAGCCTACGAACGAGTCCCCGCCCGCCAGCACCTGGTCGTTGCCCTGGCTGCCGGCGAGCAGCGGGGGGATGCGCACGTAGCGACCGATCAGCGAGACGCTGCGCGTGCGCCAGTCGATGCGCTCGTGGATCGCCCGTGACTGGGTGTGATCCTTGGGGAAGGCCCCGTCGTCGAACAGCGTGATCGTGCCGTCGGACTGCCAGCGCATGTCGTGCTGCCAGGCCGTACCGGTGCCCGCGCCCATGTGAAAGCTCGAGTGCTTGCCCCCCAGGCGCCACAGGATCTGGCCGGTGTGCTGGTCGACCTCATATCCGGCCCACGTGTTGCGCGAGGAGATCAGCAGGTCTTCGTCGCCCGACGGACCTGGGGAGATGGAGTTGACGTGAAAGAAGTCCCACGGGGTGCTCACCGAGGTGGGCTTTTCGTTGTAGGAGTCGCTCAGCGCCACGTGCCCGTAGGCGTGCCACTCCCACATCACGAGCCCTGTGTGGACGTCAACCTCCTGCACGATCGCGTCCTGCAGCGTCCCGTCGCCGGATCCCCCGACCGAGGTGAGGTTGGCTCGCACGAGCGAGTAGGCGGTGATGAACGCCGCTCCCCCGGGTGTCAGCTGGATGTCGTGCAGGTCCGCCTGATAGCCGTTGCCGCCGCCGACCGTCGCGACCGGCTGGTAGCTGGAGCTATAGATCTCATCGACGCCGAACCCGACGCCGAGGGAGTTGACGATGCGACCCTGCCACCACACGAGTACGGGTTGACCCTCGTAACGCTGCACCTGCAGATCCATCGCGGCTTCCCCAGGGGGCATCGGCTTAAACCACACGAGCGCTCCGTCGCGTTCGAAGATCATCGGGCCCGACCGGCCGTAGCCGCCGTCGGGTGCGATGAACACGTCACCGGGGGATTCTCCCGGCGAGCGTGCGGTCACGCTGACGGTCGGGGGCGCCAGCCCGGGTGCTGAGGCGAAGCTCTGCAGGGTGCCCGGCTTGATGGCGGGCCCCGGGCGCGGCGGCGGAAACGGATAGTCGGCCAGCCGCGCGACCGTGAATGTGCTGGTGACGCGCCTGGCGTGTCTGGCGGGCCCCACAAGCGCGCTCACCCGCACCTGCTCTCCTTCACTCAGCTCGCGAGCCGGCACGAAGCTGGCCCCGGGTGCGCTCGCGTATGACTCCAACTTGCCGCTGTGGGACCCGCTGCGCGAGCCGACCACCGAGACGTCGTGGATCTCGTTCGGCGCGATCCCGAGGAAGCTGATCTGGGTGTGTGGAGAGGCGTCGGGGGTGCCCGGCAGCGGAGAGACGGCGAGCGCGCTCGCGCTTGCCGTGCTCGCCCAGATGGCGGCGAGAGTCATGAGCGCGGTGAGCGCGAGCCTGATCGCGGCACCCGGCCGCGGTCGCCCTGGCCCGTGCACATCTCGCGCCTCCGGCGCCGTGGCGCCCGTGCCCACCATGCTCCTTTCTCCATCCTCCCGTTTGCGTTTTTCAGAACCGCCCCCGCCGGCCGCTCGACGGGCGGGCGGCCGGCGGATCGCTCTCAGTGCGCAAACACCACTATGCCGGGTCGGTCGCGCCAGCATGCGAAGGATTGATGAAAGTGTCGGATATGTGACACGCGGCCGGGCTCCTGCCTATTGCGCCGCGACCCGCAGCAGCACCGTCGATTCGCTGGGCACTTCCGCGGCGATCGCCCCGGTGGTGGTGCTGGTTGTGTGCATCCACAGGTTGCGCAGCGAGTAGCTCGATGCGGGCGCCATGCCCACCGCCGCGGCGCTCGTCGCGATCGTCAGGGGGCTCGAGCCGCGGTTGAGCAGCGCCACCGCGCGCGATCCGTCGCTCAGCGGCTTGACCCACACCTGGCCCTCGCCGGATGAGGAGAGCAGCGTCCCCTGAACGCCGGCCGGGTCCTGGTCGATCGCGATCACCTCCCGGTTTGACACCGCTTCCAAGCTGGCCGGCGAGATCGTGAGCAGATTGTCGCTGATCATCAACGGCGCCGCCAGCATCGCCCACATGCTGAACTGCGTCTGAAACTGGGCGCCGCTCATGCCCTGGTCGGGGCCGAGGTAGTCGGGGTCGTTCCAGTGTCCCGGTCCTGCCGCTTCGGGGTGGGTCGCGTCGGCGTCGAGGTTGCGCAGCACCGATGCGAACGGGACATACCCGGGCGCGCCGACGTCGGTGTCGGTGCGCCAGCTGTTGCCCACGCTCGGCCCGAACGTGTAGGACGCGAAGGCCGAGCCGCCGAACGCCGGTTCGCCTTCGGCCTGGCCCGGTTCCAGGTAGTCGCAGATCGACAGCAGCATCGGGCGGTGCGGGGAGTCGTGGAGGATCGCGTCGTGGAAGGAGGTGTAGGCGGCGCGCGGGTTAAGGTGCTGGCGCACGCCGCCGCAGAAGTTGACCTTGACCGCGTCAAAGCCCCACGCCGCGAACGTGTCGACATCCTGCTGGTAGTGGCCGTAGCTGCCCTCGTGGGCTCCCCCGCAGCCTTCGCGGCCGGCGTCGGTGTACAGGCCGACGCGCAGGCCGACCGCGTGCAGGGTGCTCGCCAGCCACTTCATCCCGTGCGGCCACTGCGTCCGGTTGACGGCGATCTGCCCGTCGGCTTCGCGCTGTCCCTGCCACCAGCCGACGTCCAGCCAGACGTAGCGGTAGCCGTCGCGCTGCAGCCCGCTTGCAATCAGCTGGCTGGCCTGTTCCAGCACGGTCGCCTCGTCGTAGCGGGGGCCGAACGCGAAGTAGGTGTCCCAGCCCATGTACGGGGTCGGCGCGAGCACACCGGCGCTCGCGGCGCTCGACGGGCTCGCGGCGAGCAGCGCTCCCAGCAGCGCGAGCAGGGTCGCCCAGCGACATATGAAGGGTCTGCGCGAGCGGACGACGGGTGGTCGGCGCGAGCGAAGGACGAGTCCGCGCGAGCTCAACGCCCGTGCCTCGACGAGTGACCCCTGGGTGGCGCGCGCAGCCGGAGCGTGGTGGTCGCGAGGCTCGCGCTCAGCGCCCCTATGACTGTTCCCCTGACCGACAGCTTGACGGTCAGGCGACGATCGCGGGCGAGCAGCCGGCGACCCGTGGCGGTCAGCCTGAGCTGGATCGTGCGCCGTTCGCCCTGCTTCATGTGCACGGATGTGGCGGCGAGCGTGAGCGTCACATGTCGTGCTGGCCGCCGCCGCGATCGCGATCGTGTCTGGACGATCGTCAGGCGCAGTGAGATCGCGCAGCCGCGGGGCGCCCGTGAGGAGCAGCTGATGGGGACGCTGACCACCGCGCCGCTGACAGCGATCTTGCCGACCTTGGTCTCGCCAACCGCGGCGAGCGTGCCCGCCGCCGGGATCGCAACGAACGCGCTGGCGGCCGTCGCGCTGCCGGCGGCGTTGCTCTCCGTGACCTTGCACTGAAGATGATGGGAGGCGTCCGCCGCGGCCACCTTGTAGCTCGACCCCGTCGCATGCGCGATCGTGGTCGTGTCGCGCACCCAGGCGTATGTCACCGTGGCGGTCGTGTCGGCTGGCACGCCGGAGATGCAGAACAGTCGCTCGCCGACGCCGGGCACGCCGGCGATCGAGGGGTGGGGATGCACGATCGCGACAGCCGGCGCGGTCGTGAACGTCGCGTCGGCCCCGGCCGCGGCCCCGCCCGCGTTGGAGGCGAGGATCCGGAAGTGGTAGGTGCTCACGGGCGCGAGTTCCGTCAGGCGCGCGCTCACGGCCTGGGGGCCGCCGGTGGGGGAGGGCGCGGAGGCGCAGGGCGCGCTCTGCCCGTAGGCGGCGCTCGGGCCGTATTCGAAGCGACATTCGCTCAGCACGGCGTCCTGCGGATCGACGGTGCCCGTCAGCGTCGCTTCCGCGGGGGTGATCGCGGTGGCGGCGGTGGTGGTGGACGCAGGCGCTGGGACGAGCGCTCGCACGACGTTCCCGGCCGTATCGATCGCCATGCACAGTCCCGCCGGCAGGCACGAGATGCCCGCCATCGACGCGCCCTGCTCGGCGGTCGACCCGCTCCACGTGGGGACCGCGGCCGTGGGGTCGTCGCCGGCCAGCGCCTGGCCCTGTTCGTCGAGCGCGACGCATAGGCCCGAGGTGGCGCAGGAGACGGCGGTGGGGGTGCCCGTGAGGTCGATGTCGGTGTAGCTCCAGGTCGGGGTGGCCGCTCCCGGGTCGCCGCTTGCGAGCGCGTCGCCGCGGTCGTCGAGCGTCACGCACAGATCGGCGGACGGACACGACAGCGCGAGCGGTTCGCCCCCGGGGTCGATCGCGCGGGTCTGCCAGCCGGGGTTCGGGCCGGCCGGGTCGGCGCTGCTGAGCACATTGCCGGCCGCGTCCACCGCGACGCACAGCGATTCGCTCGGGCAGGAGACCGCCTGCAGTTCGTTGCCGGCGTCGATTTCCGCCTTGCTCCAGCTCGGGCTCGCGGCGCCGGGATCGGTGCTCGCCAGCTCGTCGCCGGCTTCATCGACCGCCACGCACAGCGTCGCCGACGGGCACGAGACGCCGGTGAGGGCGGTGGCGCCGGGGATGCTCGTCGCGTGCCACGTGTTTTTCCCGCCGGTCGGGTCGGTGCTGGAGAGCGCCTGTCCGCCTTCGTCGACCGCCACGCACAGGCTCTCAGACGCGCACGCCAGCGCGGTCAGCGCCTGTTCATGGTCGATCTGGGCGGGCTTGGACCAGGATGGGCTGGGCGCCGCGGGATCGCTTGTATACAGCACGTTCCCGGAACGATCCACCGTGACGCACAGCCCTTCGGACGGGCACGAGATCGCGCTCGGCGTCTGTTCGGGGTCCACGGAGATGGGGGTCAACCACCGCAGAGAGGCCGCCGCGTGCGCGCGCGCCGGCGCGGGCGCGAGGACCAGGAGGGCGGTCGCGCACAGGATCGACCCGATCGCATAAACGGCGGGCATGCGGTTTACGGAGCTGGATCTAGAGCGCCGCACTGGGCGCCGTGCCCGCGGAGGATGTGTCATAGCGTGCGACCGTGAACCCGATCAGGACCGGCACGTGCACGGCGAATACAACCAGCGAGAGTGTGAGCACGACGAGCGGGCCGCCGCTCAGGTGATCGCGCAGGAACGCGTACTCGATCATCGCGGCGATGATCAGGTAGGCGAGCAGCGCCCACTTTGCGACTTCGAAGAAGCGCTGCCACGCGAACTCGCGCACCCGCGCGAGCATCGTGAGGTTGACGGCTAGCAGCAACACCGAGGCGCACAACAGCGCGATCGCCGGCCCTAGCGACACCTGGTTAGGGATGTGCGATGCCAGATAGATGCCGCCAGCGACGATCAGCGCGAGCGAGGCCATGCCGAGCTGGGTGACGGGCGGTAGGCGCTGCTCGTCAGAGGCCGGGAACGGATCGGCCGGAGGCACGCCCTGCGTGACCGGCGCCGTGGACCGAGCGCTCATCCAGACGCCAGCTTGGTCATGATGACGAGCGTCGCGATCTGCATCGTGCCCGTGATGCCGGCGCAGTAGATGAACCGCTTCATCAGCCGCTCGATCACCTCTGGATTGGGGCGCTCCTTCTTCAGCTCGACCAGCACCGCGATGTTCGCCGGCTCCAGCAGCCCGAGCGCGATCACCGCCATGATTCCCACGACGATGTAGCTGGCCACGATCCACCCGTGCAGCGTGTAGCTGTTCTGGACGGTGCCGAGCTTGTTGGCGAGCTGCCACCCGGCCGCGAGCGTGACGGCCACGACGGTGGGCATGATCAGCACCATCTTCGGCATCAGCCTGGTCGTGAACTCGATTCGGGCGGGGATCGACAGCCGCCCGATGATCGGCCCGAGCACGAACCCGAGAAACAGGTCGATGATCGTCCAGGCTGCGCCGCCGACCACGTGCAGGAACTCCAGCGGCCACATTTCGTTGACAGCGATGCCGGCGATCAGCAGTCCCAGCACCGCCGCCACGATCGGCAGCCCCGCGCGCGGCACGATCTGAAAGTCCGGGCGCTCGATCGCCGCTGGAGGTCCCACTGTTCCAGGACCGCTCCCCACTGCGACCGGCGGAGCCGAAACGGCCACCTCAGCCATGAGCTGACATTATCGCTTCAGCGGGCGGAATGTCGGCGAGCGCGGTGGTGTCCAACCGCTGTGACGATCGGGCAGGAAAGGAAGTCGCGTCAGAGCCGACGGCCGGGATCGAACCGGCGACATCCGCTTTACAAGAGCGGTGCTCTACCAGCTGAGCTACGTCGGCGTAGCCTCGCATCGTATCGCCGCGGGGGCTGGATTTGAGGGGGCGCGCTCTACAGATGGTGGGGCACGAGATCAGCCAGGCTCCCACGTGCTTGCCACGCCGCGTTGCGATTAACAAGATCTACATTGACTAAGACGACCGGCGGCGGGGTCCCTTGGTCCGCCGCCGGGCGCGTCAGGATTTACGCTCGCGATGGGGCTCAGCAGGCATGCTAAGAACGCGATGCGGCTCTACAGGATCAGCGTCGATGATGTGGAGCTCACGGTCGCCAACCCCTCCGGTCGGGAGCTGGATGAACGCGGCAATCTTCGGCTTGCTGGCGAGACAGGCGATGGCCGTTCTATCCTTGTCGTGGTGGCCGGGGACGAGCCTGGCTTTGTGATCACAGTCTTTCTTCGGAGCTGACATGCGAGCCGACTACGACACCAGCGCGAACGCCATCTCGATCGCGGTCGTCGATGCTCAGACTGCCGAGCACAGCGACGAGGTGCACCCGCGGGCGATCGTCGCCCTCTCTGCGGGCCGGCCCGTCGAGGTGCAGTTGCTCTACCCAGACATGGGGATCGCAGAGCCGCTCGAGGCAGTGGCCGATCGCTACGATCTCGACCGTGAAGCGCTCGAGGCAGCGGCGCAGTCGGCGCTCGCCGCCCCCAACCGGGTCGTCTCGGTCGAAGTAGCCGCTGCATCGCCAGCGTGAGTCGCGCTGCTCCTGCCCTCGAATGTCGGGGACGTCGCTTAGACGCACCTGATCGCGCTGTGGAAGCCAAGCGTGATCACAAGCGGGGCCCGCGCCCAGCCCCTCGCTGCGTCCAATCGCCTGGAGTCCGCGGCGCGCCGTTGCCTGCCACTGGCCCGGTGGATGCTGTCCGGGCCGGCGGCGGCCGGCACTCGTCAGTCGACGACGATGCCCGAGGCGACGGCGCCCGTGGGCAGTGGTGTGGGTGAGCTCGGGAAGCTCGGTGAGTTCTCCGCCATTCACCGCGAACGACGCGACGACGTCGGCCTTGCTTCCGTTCACCAGCAGTGTCTTTCCGTCGGGCGACAGACGGGCGTCAACGGCGCCCGCTCCGGCCGAGCCGAACGGCGTGCTGCCGAGCAGCACCAGTGAGCCGTTGGGGTTGATCGCGTAGCTGGAGATCTCTCCCGACCCGGTGTTCACGGTGAAGAGGAACCGCCCGTCGTGGCTGATCTCCACCCAACATGGCGCCGTTTGCAGATCGGCGAACGGGGAGGAGCCGATCGAGGTCAGCTCGCCCGAGAAGCTCACGTCGAAGGCCGAGACCGTCCCGTTGCCTTCTCCGCCGTGAGCGTTGCTGACAAACAGTTGTGATGGGTTGGTGGGGCTGAACTCCGAGCCGAACGGTCCCGGTCCCTGGGCCGCGAAGGGCGAGCCCGGGGCGGCGATCAGGCGGCCATTCCAACCGACGTGAAAGCTCGCGATCGTCGAGGTGTTGACGAGCGGGACGATGAGCTTCTGGCCGGTGGGGTCGAACAGCACGTCATCGGGACCCGAGCCGGCGGGCAGCGAGACGGTCGAGTTCGGCAGCGGGTAGAGGACGCCGTTTGGAGCCAAGAGGAACCCTGTGACGTTGGGTTCGCTAATACCGGCGTTGGCGACGTATACGAGATCGCCCGAGACCGCGATGCTGACGGGGTCGTTGCCACCGGAGGACACGGGAGCGCCGACCGGCTGCGGAACGCCGCCCAAGCCGAGTCCCAGCACCGAGATCCGGTTGCTGGCGGCGTCGACCGCGAGCAGGTAGCGCCCGTCGCTCGAGAGCTGGATGGCGTCCTGCGAGGCCAGCCCGGCGCCGGTGCCGGCGCCGCCGGTTGCAAACGGGGAGCCGGGGATCGGAGTGAGCGAGCCGTCGGCGTGCCGGTCAAAGCCGGCCACGGTGTTCGAGGCCGCGGTGTTGTCGTTGACGTAAGCGTGGCCGACGACGAGGGATTCCTGTTCGTGTTCGTGTCCGGGTCCGGGTCCGGGTCCGGGTCCGTGGTAGTGGTGGCCGAAGAAGAAGGGGGCTGCGGAGGCGCTGGCGGATGAGACCGCCGCTCCTACTAGAGCCAGCGCGAGCAGGACAACGAGGCGAGGCAGCTTCATGATCGAACCTCCTGGGTCTGGCGGGGATCATTCCCCGACCGGCCAGCACGATGCCTGCCACTCCTGACGCGGCTCTTGCGCGGAGATGAACATTCCCTGAACTGGCGCTGGCGCCGGCTGGCGCTGTTAGGCGATGACGGGCTGGCGTTCGGCGATCGGAAGCGTGAACGCAAAGCGGGCGCCTCCCTCGGGCCGGTTCTCCGCCCAGATGCGACCGCCCTGGGCTTCGACGAAGCCTCGCGCGATCGCGAGTCCCAGCCCGGCGCCGCCGCTCGCGCGGGTGCGTGAGGAGTCACCGCGCCAGAAGCGCTCGAACATCCGCTGCTGCGCTTCGCTGCTCAGTCCCACACCGGTGTCCTCGACCGACACCTCCAGCTCACCTGTGTGGCGCCGCGCTCTGACGAAGACCGAGCCATCTGAGGGCGTGTGTCGCAACGCGTTGGTCACGAGGTTGAGGAGCACGCGCTGCAGGTGCTCCGGCGCGCAGCGGACGTCGGGCAGAGCGTCGTCGAGCTGACTCTCGAGGTGAACCTGCCGCGCGCGTGCTTCGGCCTCGAGACCGCGTACGCAGTGGGAGACGAGCTGCGGCAGCTGTGCCTCGCGAAGCTCGAGCGTGAGGTTGCCCGCGTCGATACGTGCGAGCTCGAACAGGTCGTCGATCAGCGTCGCGAGCGTCCGTGTCTGCTGGTGCAGCGCCGGCAGGTACTCGTCGATCGAGGCGAGGCCGTCATCCACCGCTTCGAGCATCGCCTGGATCGACGCCACCGGCGTGCGCAGATCGTGGCTGGCCCAAGCGACGAGCTGGCGACGTGCGTCAAACAGCGCCTCAATGTTGCTCGCCATCGTGTTGAAGGCCCCGCCGACGTGCGCGAGCTCGCGCGGCCCCGTCGTCGGCGCCCGGGCCTTCAGCTCCCCACAGGAAAGCTCCTCGGCCGCCGCCTCCAGGCCACGGATACGCCGCGCGATCTCCGCCCCGAGGAGCAGCGCCGCCGCAAGTGCTGTCGACGCCGACGCGGCCGCGACGGCGAGGATCTTCACGTCGTCGTGCATGTGGAACATCACAAGACCGCCCAGAATCACCGCTGCGAGCGGGAGCACCACCGCCAGCAGCGCGAGCCCCGCGAGCTGCAGGCGCACTGTCGGCAGCAGTCGCAGCGCCAGCGCGAGCGCGATCCCCGCAACGAGCGTGCTCAGCGACACGACGAGCGCGAACTCGATCACGGCGTGAACCGGTAGCCGGCGCCGAACACCGTCTCGAGGTGGCGCGGACGCGAGGCATCGTCCTCGATCTTCATGCGCAGGCGGCGGACATGGACTGTCACCGTCCCGGTGTCGAGGGCGCTCTGATAGTCCCACACACGGTCCATCAGCTGATCGCGCGAGAAGACCTGCCGTGGATTGGATGCAAAGAACAAGAGCAGATCCAACTCCTTCAGCGTCAGCCTGAGCAGCTCACCTCCCTTATGCGCCTCCCGGGCCATCGGGTCGATGACGACGTCGCCGAAAGCGATCGTCGGCGTTCTGCCGGCGGTCGGCTGTGTCGTGCGACGCATGAGGTTGCGAGCTCGAACCGCAAGCTCGCGCGGCGAGAACGGCTTGGTGAGGTAGTCGTCGGCCCCGAGCTCGAGGCCGACGATCCGATCCGCCTCCTCGCCGCGCGCCGTCAGCATCACGATTGGCACCTCCGAGCGCGAGCGAATCCAGCGGCACAGCTCGAGCCCGCTGACCCCCGGCAGCATCACGTCCAGCACGACCAGCGAGGGCGGCTCGCGTTCGAGCAGGCGCCGTGCCTCGTTGCCGGTCGCGGCCTGCAGCGTTCTGTAGCCGTCGCGCTCGAGGTAACGCACGACCACGTCGCGCACGATCGGCTCGTCATCGACGACAAGGACGGTGGACACGGCAGGATTGTCGATAGCGGAGATTACGCAAACCTTAAATAGAGACCTGTTGCAGAGACCTGTTGCCGGGTGTTTGGTGTGCCTTTGCGTCGAGGACGGCTATGCGTTAAGGACGACGCGCAGCACGGGCGAGCTGGTCGGGTGGGAGCTGCCCCCGAGCGGCTCTGAGGTGACGAGCACTTCCCTGACCCCATGCAGGTTGCCGGGGACGTTGACCGAGCCGCTGCCCGAGCCGGTCACGCCGAAGAGCGCGTCGGTGGGCTGGGGCGAGGTGGAGCCGCGGTTCAGCCACACCTCATAGATCTTGCCGAGCGCCGGCTGGGGCATGCCGGAGACCACCAGTTCAGCGCGACTGCCGGCCTGACGCAGAGAGGCGTGTCCGCCGGGGATGCTCGGCGCGACCTGTGCGACGGTCACGCGCCCCGGTGCGGTCGAGCCCACATTGAGCACGATTGCGGCGGCGGCGACCGCCGCGCTCGCCGCGATCGCGATCCATGCCGTCAGAAATGGCCCGCGGCGCGAGCGCCAGCGGCTCGCGGGCCTTGGCGGCTCGTCCGTCTGGTGACCGGCGGCCCGGAGCAGCTCCGCCTCCGAGCGGACCGTTTCGAGCACTCTCGCCCGCAGCGCCTCAGAGGCCACCGCCGGCGGGACGGTCGCGGGCAGCATGTCGACCACGTGCTGAAGCTCGGCTACCTCCGCGCGACAGCTCGCGCAGGTGGCCAGGTGTTCACGGTATCGCTCGGCGTCCTCGAGCGCGCCCAGGACATACGGGGCCGCGTCCACGCACTCGGGGCAATCGAGGTCCGGCTCACGCGAGCTCATGCGCCGACCGCCTGCCAGTCCTCGAGGTGGCCGCGGAGCTTGTGCAGTCCGAGGCGCATGCGGCCCTTGACCGTCCCGACCGGTGTGTCGAGCATCGAGGCGATCTCGATGTGCGTGAAGCCACCGAAGTAGGCTAGCTCGATAACGCGCCGCTGCTCTGAGGGCAGCTCGCCGAGCGCTCCACGGATCTCGTGCGATGCGGCGTGCTCGATCGCCTGGGCGTCGGTCCGCTCGGGAGCCTCGAGGCTTTCCTCGATTCCCTCCTCGCTCGCACGCCGGCGCTCGTGCACGCCGCTGCGGCGCAACGTGTCAACGGCGCGGTTGTGCACTATGCCCAGCGCCCAGGTGCGCACGCTCCCCCGCGTGCGGTCATAGCGCGCCCCGCTGCGCCACAGCGCCAGGAAGGCCTCCTGTGCGACATCCTCGGCGAGGAAGCGCCTGCCGCACATGCGGTAGGCCAGCGCGAAGGCCGCGTCCGCGTGTCGCTCGAGCACGACCTCAAACGCGTCGGCGTCGCCTGCGGCCACGAGCTGCATCAGCTCCTCATCGGCGAGCTTTCTCAGCTTTTCCTTTGAATGTACGGCCGGGCGGCGCAAGCGGGACATCGACTCACTGTACGCACGGAGGGATTTCCTGGATCACTTGATCCGCCGCCGTGTCTGGCGCGTATAGGGGGATCGACGGCGCGACCAGGAGATGTCTCCCGGCCGCCGCAATTTCGGCAACCGATAAGGAGAAGCAGAAATGAGCTATGAGATCAATCTTGACGAGGTCGACGTCGACGGCGCGATCCACGAAGCGGCCCACGAGGTGTCCGGCGATACGCGTCTGAGCTTTCTGAAGAAGGCGGGCGTCGCCACAGGTGCGGTGGTGGGGGGTGGCGCGGTTCTTTCGGCGCTAGCGCCGAGCGCGTTCGCCGCGGGCGGCGGGCGTCCCCCGGCCAGCTTCGGAGAGGGCGACATCGGCATCCTCAACTACGCCCTCACCCTGGAGTACCTGGAGGCGGCCTTCTACAACGGCGCGACCGCGGCCAATCTGCCGCTCAGCTCACAGGTTGCGGCGTTCCTGAAAATCGCCACCAGAGACGAGAATGCCCATGTGGCGTTCCTGAAGAAAGCGCTCGGCTCGAAGGCCACGAAGGAACCGACGTTCAACTTCAAAGGCGCCAACACGAACGCGGAAATGTTCATAAAGACCGCTCAGGTGCTCGAGAACACGGGCGTGCACGCGTACTCCGGCCAGGCGCTGAACATCAAGAGCGCCGCCAATGTGAAGGCCGCTCTGTCGATCCTCACGATCGAGGCGCGTCACGCGAGCGTGATCGGCCTGCTGAACGAAGGCGCCGCTCCGGCCGGCACGGAAATGACCCCCAACGGCCCGTTCGACACTCCGCTCACGGCCAGCCAGGTGCTCACGGCTGTCAAAGGCACCGGCTTCATCGTGTGATCCAAGGAGTCGGGGATCTGCGTAGTACCTGCCATAGGCGGTTGCAGCAATAGGTGCTACGCAGATCTGAAGCAGTGAAGAAGGCGTACTTGTAAATGTAAACAGCCATCCATGCGGGATGGGAATCTCCAATTCGGGAGCTGATTCACAAAATGGGTCTTGACAATCCAATCCATATAGCCTTTCTGCTGATCCTGCTTTTGCTCGTGTTCGGAGCCAAGCGACTGCCCGAGATGGGTAAATCGCTGGGCGCCGGGATGCGCGGCTTCAAGGAGTCGATCAGCGGCGAGAACATGCAGCCCTCGCTGACCGCCGCCCAACAGCACGAGCCCGCCGCGAGCGCTGCCGGCACTCCAGTCGCAGAGCCCGCCGTCCTCGCGCCCGTCGCGCAACCAGCTGCCGCGCTGGTGGCGGAACCAGCTGCCGCGCCCGTCGAGGAGCCCAGGGCGCCGATCGCTGCATGACATGGCTGTAGCTGCCGCCGCCGGTCGCATCGGTCATGAAGACCGGCTGACCATGGTCGACCATTTGGAGGAGCTGCGCGCACGGCTGATCGTGTCCCTGGCGGCGCTCGCCGTTGCGTTCGGCTTATGCATGTGGCAGAACCACGCGCTGCTTGAAATAGTCAACAAGCCGCTCGCGCATCAGACCCAGAAACAGGTGCGAGCCGGCCGCGGCCCGCTCGGGGCGACCTACACGGTCCAGCAGAGCGCTCGTACGGTTGCGACACAGCTCCAGCTCGTGGTCGGCGCGCTGGAGCGCCCGGGCAGCGGCGCAACGCCTGAGACCCGCGCGTCCCTTGCGGGTGTGACCTCCGCAGCTGCACCAGGCGATCGCACGCCTCTCGAAGGCGCCCGAAGGCAACAAGCCGGTGACGCTCGGAATCGGCGAGCCGTTCACGACCACGATCGGCGTCGCGCTGATCTTCGCGTTGATCCTGGCGCTCCCGGTATCCTGTACGAGCTCTACAGCTTTCTGCTGCCGGCCCTCAGCCCCGAGCAGCAGCGCATCGCCAGCTCGCTGACGCTGGCGATCCCGATCCTGTTCGTCGCTGGAGTCATGTTCGGCTACTTCGTCGTCCTGCCAGCCGCCGTGCGCTTCTTTCAGAACTTCAACAGCGACCAGTTCAACGTGCTCGTGCAGGCCAGCCAGTACTACCACTTCGCCGCGGTCATCGCTGCTCGCGAT
>CAWIWX010000001.1:0-278686 GCA_963839965.1 uncultured Solirubrobacterales bacterium | reverse complement strand
GATGTATTGCTACCTCGAGCTGAACCGCATCGCCTCGCACCTGATCTGGCTGGGCACGAGCGCGCTGGACCTCGGCGCGATCTCGATCTTCCTGTACTGCCTGCGCGAGCGCGAGCTGATCCTCGACCTGTTCGAGATGTCCTCGGGCGCGCGCATGCACACGCGCTACTTCCAGGTCGGGGGCGTGATCGAGGACATCCCCGCCGGGTTCGCGCCGAAGCTGCGGGAGTTCCTGAAGGTCATGCCGGAGCGCGCGGACGAGTACGGGGCGATCCTGAACTCGAACGAGATCGTGCTGCAGCGCCTGCGCGGCACCTGCCCGCTGGACGCCGAGACGCTGCTTGGACTCGGTGTGACGGGACCGCTGCTGCGCGCGGCGGGCAACCCGTGGGACCTGCGCAAGGCCGCGCCGTACAGCTCCTATGACGACTTCCAGTTCAAGATCCCGGTGGGCACGGTCGGCGACAACTACGACCGGTTCGCCGTGCGGCTGGCGGAGATATACGAGTCGGTCAAGATCATCGAGCAGGCGCTGGACGGGCTGCCCGAGGGACCGCACATCACGGAGGACCGCAAGGTGGCCCTCCCTCCCCGGCACGAGCTGGCGACGTCGATGGAGGCGCTGATCCACCACTTCAAGCTCGTCACCGAGGGGTTCAGGGTGCCGCCCGGAGAGACGTATCACCCGATCGAGTCCCCCCGTGGCGAGCTCGGCTGCTACGTGCGCTCGGACGGCTCGTCCAAGCCCGCGCGGGTGCACATGCGCGACCCGAGCTTCGTCAACCTGCAGGCGCTGTCGCACATGGTCAAGGGGAGCTACATCGCCGACCTGATCGCCACCACCGCGATGCTCGACCCGATCCTAGGGGGAATAGACAGATGAATCAGCCGACGACGAGCGCCCGTGGCTGGGACGTGCCCGCGGACCTCGAGAAGGACCCGGCGACGATCCCCGACCCCGCGAGCACTCCCGTCCCCGTGGAGCTGCGCCGCGAGATCGAAGCGCACATGGCCCTGTACCCGGACACGCGCTCGGCCGCTCTGCCCGCTCTGGAGGCCGCGCAGCGCGTGCATGGATGGTGCTCGCCGGAGGCGATCGAGCAGGCCGCGTGCGTGATGAGGGTGACGCCCGCGGAGCTCGATGCGGTGGCGACGTTCTACGACATGCTCGAGAACGAGCCGGTGGGCGAGCACAGCGTGTATGTGTGCACGAACATCTCCTGCTCGCTGTGCGGCGCGGACGAGCTGTACGCGGCGATCCGCGACGCGGCGGGCAAGGATCGGGCGTTTAACGTGCGCGCGTTCGAGTGCCTCGGGGCGTGCGACATCGCGCCGATGGCGTCCGTCGACGGGGTGTACGTCGGCCCCCTCACGACCGCGGACGTCCCGCGGCTGCTGGACGACGTCCGCGCGGGACGGGACGTGCTCCCCGACAAGCAGCTGGCGCGCCGCGCGTGCGCCGATCGGCAGGCGCGCTCATGACCGAGACGCTCCTGTTCGACCGTATCGACGAGCCCGGGCTGAACACGCTGGAGGTCTACGAACGGCGCGGCGGGTACGAGTCGCTGCGCAAGGCGCTTGCAATGACGCCCGCGGACGTGCTCTCCGAACTGGAAGCGTCCGGTCTGCGCGGGCGCGGCGGGGCGGGGTTCGCGATGGGCAAGAAGGTGTCGTTCCTGCCGCACGGGTCGATCGACAAGTACCTCGTGTGCAACGCGGACGAGTCCGAGCCGGGGACGTTCAAGGACCGCGAGCTGATGCAGAAGACCCCGCATATGCTGATCGAGGGGTTGATAATCGCCTCCTACGCGGCGGGCGCGAGCCGCTCGTTCATCTACATCCGGGGCGAGTATGTGCTGCAGGCGGACATCCTCGACGCCGCCCTCGCGGAAGCGCGCGCGGCGGGGTACGTCGGCGAGCGGATCCTCGGCTCCGAGCACTCGCTGTCGCTGGTCGTGCATCGCGGCGCGGGCGCATATATCTGCGGCGAGGAGACGGGCCTGCTGGACTCGCTGGAAGGCAAGCGCGGCAACCCCAGGCTGAAGCCCCCGTTCCCGGCCAACGAGGGGCTGTATAAGGGGCCGACGCTGATCAACAACGTCGAGACGCTCGCGACCGTACCCGCGATCGTGCGCATGAGCGGCGCCGAGTACGCCAAGCTCGGTACCGAGACCTCGACCGGCACGAAGCTGGTGTCGGTCTCGGGTCAGGTGCAGCGCCCGGGCAACTACGAGATCGAGCTGGGCGTGCCCTCGCGCGAGATCGATCTACGGCCTCGCGGGCGGCCCGCCGGCGGGGCGCAGCCGTGAAGTGCTGGTTCCCGGGCGGCTCCTCCGCGCCGGTGCTGACGGCCGAGGAGCTGGACGTGCCCTACGACTTCGACTCGCTCGCCAAGGCCGGCTCGATGCTCGGCTCGGGCGCGATCATCGTCGTCGACGACTCCACCCCGATCCTCGACGTGGCGATGAAGGTCGCGAAGTTCTACCGCCACGAGTCCTGCGGCAAGTGCACCCCCTGCCGCGAGGGCACGAACTGGACGGTGCACATGCTGGAGCGGATCGACCGCGGCGAGGCGACCCCGATGGACCTGGAGATCATGGCCTCCGTGCAGGACCACATCATCGGCCACTGCCTGTGCGTACTGGGCGACGCGATGGCGATGCCGATCGGCTCGATGATCGTCAAGTTCCGCGACGAGTTCGAAGCCCACATCGAGAGCCGGCGCCTGGGCGGACCCGCGCCCGAGCCCGCGTCCGCGTCCGAGCCCGCCGGATTCGTGGCCTGATGCCGCGGCCGGAGCAGAAGATCATCACCCTCACGATCGACGGCCGCGAGGTGCAGGCGCCGGAGAACGCGATGCTCGTGGACGCCGCCAAACACGGCGACGTGGAGATTCCCGGTGTTCTGCTACGAGCCCAAGCTCGGCAACCCGGTCGGCGCGTGTCGCATGTGCCTCGTCGAGATCGAGGGCATCCCCAAGCTGCAGACCGGCTGCTCGACGCCCGTCAAGGACGGCATGGTCGTGCACACCCAATCTCAGCGCGTCCAGGACGCCCAGCGCTCGGTCGTCGAGTTCCTGCTGATCAACCATCCCCTGGACTGCCCCGTGTGCGACAAGGGCGGCGAGTGCCCGCTTGCAGGACATCACCTTCGGCTGGGGGCCAGGCATCTCGCGCTACGTCGAGCCCAAGCGCCACTTCGTCAAGCCGCTGGAGCTCTCGCCGACGATCGCGATCGACCGCGAGCGCTGCATCCTCTGCTACCGCTGCGTGCGCTTCTCCCAGGAGATCTCCGAAGACCACCAGCTCGTGCTGGCCGAGCGCGGCTCCCACTCCTACGTGGCCACCTTCGACGGCCACCCCTACGTAGCGCCGTTCTCCGGCAACATCGTCGAGCTGTGCCCCGTCGGCGCGCTGACCTCCCGCCCCTACCGCTTCCGCGCGCGCCCCTGGGACATCGAGGACGCGGGCTCGGTCTGCACGCTCTGCCCGTCGCAGTGCAACGTCACGCTGACCGTCCGTGACGAGCGCGTCCTGCGCGTGCTCTCCCGCGAGCACCCCGAGGTGGACGACGGCTGGTTGTGCGATCGCGGCCGCTTCGCCTACCCGGCCCTGGGCGCCCTCCCGCCGGCCGGGGGCGCCAGTCCCGTCGATCCGCGCCTGCGCGTGACCGAGCCGCTGCTCCGCGACGGCGGCGAGCTGCGCGCCGTCTCCTGGGAGCGCGCTTTGGAAGAGGCCGCCGCCGGGCTGTCCCGCGCCGGCGAGCGCACCGGCGCGCTCGTGGGCGGCGAATCCACGAACGAGGAGGGCCACCTGCTCGCGCGACTCATGCGCGAGGGGTTGGGCTCGCCGCACATCGACTCCCGCCTCGCGAGCACGCTGCCGCTGGAGGCTGTATGCGCGCCCTGAACGACCCGCGCCTGCAGGCCCGGGTCAGCGACCTGGAGTTCGCCCACGCCGTGCTCGTGCTGGCAGCGGACCCGATCGAGGACGCGCCGATCCTCGACCTGCGCCTGCGCAAGGGCATCCGCCGCCACGGCATGCGGCTGATCCAGGCGAGCCCCGCGGAGCTGCTAGCCGATCGGGGATCCCATAGATCTTCGATCGGTCGCGGCGACGGGCACACCGCGGCGGGTGTGGCGGGGGCTCCGGGCAGCCGACCGGCGAGCCGGGTGAGCCCGGCCAGCCCGGCAAGGATCTCGCCCAGCAGCTGCGCGACGCCGGCAAGGACATCGTGGTCCTCTGGCATGAGCGCCTGACCGCCGGCCCCGACGGCGCCGCGGCCGCCCGAGCTCTGCTCGACCTGGCCGAGACGCTGTCCCTGGCGGACATCGACGGCGCCGGCCTGCTCGAAATCCCCGCGGGCACGAACGGCCGCGGCCTGCGCGAGGCGGGGCTGCTGTCCAACGCCGGCCCCGGACTCTCAGAGCCCTCGGGGACGGGTCGCTGATTCCCGCGACCGCGCGGCATTGCCGCTGGACTGGCCGAGGGCGAGTTGGCCGCGGTCCTGCTGTTCGGAGCCGACCCGCTGATCCCGGAGCGCCAGAGCGCCGCGGACGAGCCCACGCCCGCCCATCGCGCCTCGAGCGGAGGCCCGCACGATCCGGTCCCGACCCCGAGTTGTGGAAGCGCGCGCTGGAGCGCGCATCGACCGTCGTCGCGTCACGCGACTTTCTCACGCGAAGCCTGCGCGAGCACGCGAACGTCGTGCTTCCAGCCCAGGCGTATGCCGAGAAGGAGGGCACGATCGTCCACCCCGACGGGCGCATCCAGCGGCTGCGCCCCGCGGTCGCACACCCGGGCTCCACACGCGCGCAGTGGCAGGTGATCGCCGATCTGTCCGCAGCAGATCGGACTCGACCTGGAGGCGCTCACCGGCGCGATGGCCTCGCAGCAGCTGTTCGACGCAGTGCCCGTACTACGCAGGGTCTCACGCTCGAGGAGATCGGCGGCAAAGGTGTCCGCTGGCAAGAACGAGATGCGATGGTGGCTGCCTTATGACGCATCCTCGCCACAGTCGGCTACTACGAAGAATGGTGGATCCAGATCCTGAAGTCGATCATCATCTTCGCCGTCGCGCTCGGGATCCTGCCGATGATCATCGTCTACGAGCGCAAGCTGCTCGGGCGCTTCCAGTCGCGCCACGGCCCCAACCGCGTGGGTCCGTTCGGTTTGCTGCAGCCGCTCGCCGAGGTCATCAAGTTCGCGACCAAGGAGCAGTTCCGGCCGAGCACGTCGGTGGGCGCGTTGTTTCGGCTGGCGCCGGTCATCTCGATTCTCACCGCCGTCGCGGCCTTCGCGCTCGTCCCCTTCGGCGACGTCCAGAACATCTTTGGCACGCCCGTCGGGCTGTACGGGATCGACGTGTCGATCGGGCCGCTGTACCTGTTCGCGTTCGGGGCGATCGCCTTCTACGGGATCATGCTCGGCGGCTGGTCCTCGGGCTCGAAGTACTCGTTCCTCGGCGCGATGCGCGGCGCCGCGCAGCTGATCTCCTACGAGGTCTCCCAGGGTCTCGCTCTCGTCGGCGTGATCATGACCGCGCAGACGCTGTCGCTCACCGGCATCGTGGGCGCGCAGAAAGGCATGTGGTACATCGTGCCGCAGTTTTTCGGCTTTTTGATCTTCCTGACCGCGGGCTTCGCCGAGACCAACCGCACGCCCTTCGACCTGACCGAGGCCGATGCCGAGCTCGTCGGCGGCTACTTCACCGAGTATGGCGGCTTGGGCTGGATCGCTTTCATGTTCGCCGAGTACCTGAACATGTTGGTCGTCTCAGGGATAGTCACGACAGTGTTCCTCGGCGGCTGGCTGATGCCGTTCGGCATCCATCCGCCCGGGTGGGTCGATCCGTTCGTCGTGCTCGCCAAGATGTTCCTGCTGATCACGTTCTTCATCTGGATACGCGCCACGCTCCCGCGCCTGCGCTATGACCAGCTGATGTCCTTCGGCTGGAAGGTGCTGCTCCCCCTGGCGACCCTAAACGCGCTGGTCACGGCCGTGCTCGTGGTAGTGACGCACTGATGGCCGAGACTCCCCCGCTCCGCCGCCGCTGCTCCCCCGCCTCTCCCCGAACTTCCCCCTGCCCGCCCGCCGGCGGCGTGACCGTCACCGCCTGGAGCCCGGGCGATGACGTGATCGAGGTTACGCGCACCCCCGCCCCGGGGGCCGCGCGCAGCACCTGGCGCACATTCCGCGAGACCGTGCGCGGCCTGAAGACGACATTCGGCCGCCTCGTCGAAGGCCCCGTCACGGTGCAGTACCCGGAGGAGAAGACCCCCGTCTACCCACGGTTCAGGGGGCGCCACAAGCTGCACCGCTTCGAGAATTCGGACCCCACCCACCCCGGGCTTGAGAAGTGTGTCGGCTGTTCGCTGTGCGCGGCCGCCTGCCCTGCCGACTGCATCCGGGTCGTAGCGGCCGAGAACACCCCCGAGCACCGCGTCTCCGCCGGAGAGCGCTACGCGTCGGTGTATGAGATCAACCTGTCGCGCTGCATCTTCTGCGGCTATTGCGAGGTCGCGTGCCCGTTCGACGCGATCACGATGGGCCACGATTACGAGCTCTCCGACTATGACCGCACGGACCTGATCTTCACCAAGGAGATGCTCTTGGCCGAGCCGCTGGAGCGCACCCCGCTAAGGACCGAGGACGAGTAGTGGCCGTGCGCGCGAGGCATCTGCAGGTGTTCGACGACCGCAAAAGCACGGGCCGCGCGCGCGCGCGTACGCGCGCGCGGCGCGCCCTTCGGGAGGACTCCTTTCGAGAGGACTCGCTCCCATGGCGGGGGGACTCTTGCCCGTGAGCACCATTTTGTTCTTCATCGCCGGCTTCGGCGCGATCGCCGGCGCGGTGGGAGTCGTGATGCTGCGCGACCCGTTCTTCGCCGTGCTCGCGCTCGTCGGGCACCTGCTGTCGCTGGCCGTGCTGTTCCTGCTGCTGCGCGCGGAATTCGTCGCCGCCGTGCAGGTCGTCGTGTACGCGGGCGCGGTGATGGTGCTGTACGTGTTCGTCGTCGCCTACGTCGGCGGGCGCGAGGAGCCGATCGGCGAGCTCTTGCGCGGACGCGGCCCTGCGGGGGCGCAGCTGCGGTTGGGCGCGGCGGTCCTCAGCGGTGCACTGCTGGTGGAGCTGTTGATCGCGCTGCTGGGCACGGGTTTGAAGGCGGTCAGCGACGACGGCGCGCCCTACGCCCCGGGGCCGCGCACGTTCGGCACTCCGGCCTACATCGGCCAGCTGCTGCTGACGCGGTTTCTGCTCGTGTTCGAGGCGGCCTCGTTCCTGCTCTTGATCGCGGCCGTCGGCGCGGTCGTGCTCGCCCGGCGGCGGGGCGGCATCGACGACGATGGGGACGGAGACGGCGCGCGGCTGACCCCGCTCGATTTGATCCGCCCGCGCGGCACCGGCACAATGCTCGAGGGCGTGGGCGGCCTGCCCTACGAGGCCTCGCTGGCGCGCGCGCAGGACGGCGAACCCGGCAACGGCGGCGCGCCCGGCGAGGAGCCGGTCGGCGCGGGCGCCGGGACATCCCACTCGGAGGACGGCGGCTAGTGGCGATCGGCTGGTATCTCGCGGTCTCCGCGATCGTGTTCTGCCTCGGCGCCGCCGGGGTGATGGTGCGGCGCAACCCGCTCGTGGTGCTGCTGTGTTTGGAGCTGATGCTCAACGGGGCCAATCTCGCGCTGGTCGCGTTCTCGCGCATGTGGGGCAACGGCGACGGGCAGATCTTCGCGATCATCGTGATGACGGTCGCCGCGTGCGAGGTGTGCATCGGGCTGGGCATGGTCGTCGCGATCCACCGCCGCCGACTCCCCATCGACGTGGACGAGCTGAGAGAGCTACAGGGATGAGCCCAGGCCGCCAGACACCGCGCCCGAAGGCGTGCGCATGACCACGACGACGTGGGGCTGGCTTGTGCTGCTGTTTCCCCTGCTGGGGACGCTGATCATCGCGTTCGGCTACCGCAAGCTGCCGGGCAACACTGCCGGGGTGATCGGCACAGGCGCGATCGGCCTGGCGTTCGTGGCGGCGCTCGGCGCACTGATCTCGCTGCAGGGGCATTCCTCGGACCACCGCGAGCTGACCTCGTCGCTGTGGAACTACGCCAACACCGTGGGCGTGAACGCGGAAGTGTCGATCCTGGTGGACCCGCTGTCGGTGTTCATGATCCTGATCGTCAGCGGGATCTCGAGCATGATCCACCTGTACTCGATCTCCTACCTGGAAGAAGACCGCGGGTTCGCCAGGTACTTCGCGTACCTCAACTTCTTTGTCTTCTCGATGCTGCTACTGGTGCTGGCCGGCAACTTCCTGCTGCTGATAGTGGGATGGGCGTTCGTCGGCGCGGCGTCGTACCTGCTGATCTCCTTCTGGTACCGGCGCACGACGGCCACCAGAGCCGGGATCAAGGCGTTCGTGATCAACGTCGTCGGCGACGCGGGGCTCGTGCTGGGGACATTCTTCATCTTCAAGCACACGCACACGCTCGATTTCCTCGGCACGTTCGCCGCCGCCCCGCACGTTTTCCACACCGGCGAAGCGGACGTCGTCGCCGGCTGTCTGCTGCTGCTCGTCGGCGCGATCGCCAAGTCCGCGCAGATCCCCCTGCACACGTGGCTTCCGGACGCGATGGAGGGCCCCACGCCCGTCAGCGCGCTGATCCACGCCGCGACGATGGTGACGGCGGGCGTGTATCTGATCGCGCGCATGCACGTGCTGTTCGAACTCGCGCCCGCCGCGCAGGACACCGGCGCCGTGATCGGCGCGTCCACGCTGCTGATCGCCGGCACGATCGCGCTCACGCAGACAGACATCAAGCGCGTGATCGCCTACTCGACGATGTCGCAGATCGGCTACATGATCATGGGGGAGTCCGTCGGCGCGTATGCCGCGGGGATGTTCCATTTGATGACGCACGCGTTCTTCAAGGCGCTCCTGTTCATGGGCGCGGGCAGCATCATCGGCGCGATGGCGGGCGAGCAGTCGCTGGAGAAGATGGGCGGGTTTCGCAAGGCGCTGCCATTTACGTTCGCGTGCTTCATCATCGGCGGCCTGGCCCTCTCGGGGATCCCGCCCTTCTCGGGGTTCTTCTCCAAGGACGAGATCCTGCTCGTCACGGCCGAGCGCGGGGGCTGGCACTGGATCCTGTACGTGATGGGCTATCTCGGCGCGTTCATCACGGCGATCTACACGTTCAGGATGATCTTCCGGGCGTTCTACGGCGACCCGGTCGCGGAGGCGCGGGAGCTCGAAGGAGGACATCTGCACCACAAAGAGCTCCCCACGAACCCCGCCAACGGGGAAGTCGAGGACACCGACGTGGGCTTCCCCGGCCCGCACCACACGGTCGCCGAGCGCGCCCTGCCGATGAAGGTCGCGATGAGCGTGCTGGCGATCGGCGCGATCGGGGCGGGGTTGGTGCAGATCCCCGAAGTCGACGACGTCATCACCAATTTCCTGCGCCCCACGTTCGCGGAATCGCCGCTGTATGAACCGCACACGCGCGACGGGCTGCTCATCTTCGGGCTGTGCCTCGGGACGGCGTTGGGCTTGACAGGCATCGCGATCGCCTACCGCATCTGGGTCAAGCAGCCGAGCATCGCCGTGCGCGCGCGCGAGCGGTTCGCGGCGCTGTACGAGCTGTCCTTCAACAAGTGGTACTTCGACGAGCTGATCGACCTCGCCGTCGTGAAGCCCGCCGCCGCGGCCGGGCGGTTCGCGCAGGGCACGTTCGAGCGCGTGTTCGTGCAGGACACGCTGATCGGCGGCTCGACCGGGATCGTGCGCGCGGGCTCGGCCGCGGTGCGCGCGGTGCAGAGCGGCTTTGTTCGCTACTACGCCGCGTTGCTCGTGCTTGGCGTCACGGGCGTCGCCTTCTACTTCCTGTTGCAGACGTGAGGATCTGACCCGTGCCTCCCCTGTCAATCCTGATCTGGCTCCCCGCCGCGTGCGGCGTGCTCGGCGCGATCCTCAGCAGTGTCCTTGGGCGCACCAGTGCGGGCGCCGCCTCCGCCGACGGGCCGTCTGAGACCAATGCGGGGACCGGCGGGTGGAGCATTCCCGGCGTGCTGGCCCTGGTCGGCTCGATCGCCGCACTCGGCTTGGCGATCGGGTACATCGCCGACTACTCGCCAGGCACGAGTGGCCTGCAGCACGTGACCGACGTGGTGTGGATCAGCGAACTGGGCATCCATTACAAGCTCGGGATCAGCGGGTTGAACGTGTTTTTGATCGGGCTGACCACGCTCCTGTTCGCCGCCGCCACAATCGCCGCGAATCTCAGAGAGTGGGAGCGGCCCAGGCTGTTCTGGTTTTTCTTCATGCTCGCCGAGTCCGCCGTGTTGGGGGCGTTTCTCGCCCAGGACCTGGCGCTGTTCGTCGCGTTCTTCGATTTGATGCTGATCCCGTTCTACTTCCTGACGGGAATGTGGGGCCGGGGCACCCGCGAGGAGCGGGTCAAAGCCACGATCAAGCTCGTCATATACACGCTCGTCGGCTCGCTGCTGATGCTCGCCGCGGCGGTCGCCACGGGCGTGCTGGCCGCGCAGCAGGGGGGCGGGCACATCACGTTCGTGCTCTCGGCGCTGCAGGCGGTGCCGCTGAGCAAGGGATCGCAGGAGTGGATATTCCTGGGGTTCGCCGCCGCGTTCCTGGTGAAGATGCCCGCGTTTCCGCTGCACGGCTGGATGCCGGATGGATACAGGGCGATGCCGATCGAGGTGCTGATGGTGTTCAGCGGCGTGCTGTCGAAGGTGGGGGCATACGGGTTTTTGGCGATCGTGCTGCCGCTGTTCCCGCAGGGCGCCGCCCATTTTCAGACGCTGATGCTGATCGTCGCGCTCGTCTCGATCCTGTACGGGTCCGCGGTCGCGTTCACTCAGACCGACGCGCGGATGATCGCCGGGTACTCGTCGGTGGCGCAGCTCGGGTTCATCACGCTGGGGATCTTCGCTCTGAACCCCCAGGGCGCACAGGGCGCGCTCTTGCAGATGGTCAACCACGGGTTGGTCGTCGCGCCGCTGCTGTTCAT
Source organism: uncultured Solirubrobacterales bacterium (assembly GCA_963839965.1). GTDB lineage: Bacteria > Actinomycetota > Thermoleophilia > Solirubrobacterales > Solirubrobacteraceae > Palsa-744. The sequence goes on along the minus strand of CAWIWX010000001.1, from coordinate 267,658 downwards.
CGTCGCGATTCTTTCGCGCCGCGCGGGGGGCTCGGAGGACGTGCGCGACATGGGCGGGATCGCGTTCCGGGCGCCCGTGCTGGCGTCGATCTTCCTGATCGTCTCGCTGGCGACCCTCGCGATGCCGGGCTCGGCGAACTTCGTGGGCGAGTTCATGATCCTGCTGGGGGTGTTCAAAGCCAAGCTCGCGATCGCGATCATCGCGTTCACCGGGGTCGTGGCGGCGAGTGTGTACGCGTTGCGGCTGTTCATCCGCGCGATGCACAACCGCGTCGGCAAGGGTGTCGATTCCCGCGACATCACCCTGCGCGACGGAGCGGTGTTGGTGCCCCTGGTCGTGGTGATCGTGTTCATGGCGGTCTACCCGCAGCTGGCGCTCAAGCGCAGCGAAGGCTCGACCAAGGCCGCGGTGGCGAGCGCGCACTCGGCACTTAATCCCTCTTTCCCAACCTCGGCGAGCACCATCCCGTGATCACGCTCGCAACCGCAACCTTGAAAGGTCCGCACGTCAACTTCGCGGCCCTGTCCCCGCTGATCGCCCTGCTGGGCGGCGCGGCGGTGGTCCTGCTCGTGGGCCTGCTCGGCTCGCGCTGGGGGCGCGCGCAGCTCGTCCCGGCACTCAGCCTCGTGGCCCTTGCCACAGCGGCGGGCCTGACCATCTGGCAGTGGAGCGATGAAAAGTCGATCGTCGCGGGCGCGCTGCGGATCGACGCGCTGTCGCTGGTGTTGAACCTGATCCTCGTCGCGGGCGGCGTCTGCACGGTGCTGCTGGCCTGGCGCTCCCTGGCCGCCAGAGAAGCCGCGCACGGCGAGTGGCACGCGCTGCTATTGAGCTCGATCGGCGGGATGTCGATCTTGGCGGCCGCGCAGAACACGGTCGTGCTGTTCCTGGGGTTGGAGCTCTTGTCGATCCCGCTGTACGTGCTGTGCGCGACCGAGCTCAAACGCGAGCACTCCTTGGAGTCGGGGTTGAAGTATCTGATCGTCGGATCGGTGGGTTCGGCGACACTCCTATATGGACTGGCGTTCATATACGGCGCGACGGGTCAGACCGAGTTCACCGGGATCGCGAGCGCCCTGTCCAGTGGCGGCCTGGCGACCAACCCGCTGACGCTGACCGGAATCGCGCTGTGCGTGGCGGGGTTGTGCTTCAAGGCGTCGGTCGCCCCGTTTCACCAGTGGACGCCCGACGTGTACGAGGGCGCGCCGACACCGGTGACGGCGTTCATGGCGGTCGCCACCAAGGTCGCGGCGCTGGGCGTGTTCCTCAGACTGTTCGATGTCGCGCTGATCGAAGCCCACGCGAGCTGGGGCCCGGCGGTGGCGGTGCTGGCGGCGATCACGATCGTCGTGGGGAACGTCGGCGCGCTGAGCCAGTCATCGCTGAAGCGGATGCTGGCGTATTCGTCCGTGGCGCAGGCCGGATACATGCTCGCCGGGGTGGTGGTCGCCACCAAGCTGGGCGCCCAGGCGACGGTGTTCTACTTGGCGGTGTACCTGTTCATGAACATGGCGGCGTTTGCGGTCATCCTCGCGCGCGAACGGGAAACCGATCTCGGCGACACGACTGCGGCGATGCGCGGCATCGGCCGCGAGCGCCCGCAGCTGGCCTGGCCGATGACGCTGGCGATGCTGGGCCTCGCGGGAATCCCCGCCACGGCGGGGTTCATGGGCAAGTTCTATCTCATCGACGCATCCGTCTCGGGCGGCTACACCTGGCTCGGCGTGGTGATCGTGATCGGCTCGATGATCTCGCTCGGCTACTACCTGCCGGTGATCGCGGCGATGTGGATGGGCGGCGCCCCCGAGCAGACGGAGAGCCCCGCGGACGCGACACCGACTCCCACCCCGACCGGCTCCGCTCCCGCTCCCGCCGAGGGCGCCCTGCCCGCGCTGGCCGGCGGCTCACCGGGAGCTCGACGTCCAAGCGCCGCCCGACGCCCAGAACCCCATCTCGTCGCGCCCCCAACCCGAGGTGGCGCTCGTGGCGCTCGCAGCCGGCGCGGCGACCCTGTTCTTCGGCGTCCTCCCTCAGCCCCTGTTCAACCTCGTGCACGGGGTCGGCAGCGCGCTGGGGCTGCTCTAGGGCATCCGGCCGGCAGACCGGAGACGATCGCGAGAGCGGCGGGCCCGCCGAAAGGGGCCGGCGCCGATGGTCGATGGCGTGTGGCGGGCGGTAATGTCTGCCGGGGATAGCGTCGATATATGTGAACGATGCCGAACACGGACGCCCCGCTGGCGCCTGACCCCTTGCAACCCCCGGACCGGCCCGGCCGGCGCCGGCACCTGTGGCGGCGGGTGACGGCGCGGCGCGGCACAGACGAGAACGACTCGGCGTTCGGCTTCGGGGTGCGCCTGTTCGCGGCGATCGCGCTCACGCTCGCGCTGGTCTGCGCGGTCGGCTACGTGCTCATCGATCGCCAACTCGAGCACCGCCAGATCGAAAACGACGCGGCTGCCCAGCGCGCGGACGCCAGAGGCTTCGAATACGAGAGCGCGCACGCCTCCAGCCCGGCGCGGGCGATCGGCCAGATCGACGGCCTGCTCGATGCGATCCAGCGGCGCCCGGGGACGCTCGAGGCGCTGCTGATCGACCGCCGGCACGTGATCAGGGCCTCGGGCGAAGATCGGCTGATCGGCGCCGAGGACAACGACGCCCGCATCGAAGCGGCCCTGCGCGACGGGCGCTCCTACGCCGGTCGCGAGGGCGATCCCAGGAAGGACCGCGCCAACTTCGAGTTCGTCACCCCCGTCGAGCTGGCCGGCGAACGCTACGCCTACGAGCTGAGCTACTCCCACCGCGCCTACGACGCCCAGCTGCACGACATCCGGCTGGTGCTGGGGCTCGTCGGGCTGATCGCGCTGTTCGGCGGCGGAGCGGTCTTCTACCTGATCGGGGGGCGCACGCTGCTGCGCGACCACCGCCTGGCGCTTGCACGGGCCACCCGCGACGGCCTGACCGACCTCCCCAACCAGCGCGCCTTCCAGGACGAGCTCCCCAGGCTGTGGCCTCCGCCGGGCGCTACCTGCAACCGGTCGCGCTCGCGGTACTCGATGTCGACGACTTCAAGTTCATCAACGACCGCCACGGACATCCTCACGGCGACGCCGTGCTCCGGCGCGTGGCCGCGGTGCTGCGCGAGTCCCGGCCGAGCGACCGCTCGTTCAGGGTCGGCGGCGACGAGTTCGCCCTGCTGCTGGCGCAGACCGACGCCGAGGGAGCGCGCATGCTCGCGCGCCGGCTGAGCCGCAACCTCGCCGACGCCGGCATCGCGGCGAGCGTCGGCGTCAGCTCGCTGCGCCCCGGCGAGCGGGCCGACACGCTGCGCGAGGAGGCCGACGCCGCGCTGTACGAGTCAAAGCGCCAGGGCGGGGGGCGCGCCACTCACTACAATGAAATCCGCGAGCGGGTCGCGGTGACGAGCGCCGACAAGAAGGAAGCCGTCCGCAGGCTGATCGACGAGGGGCGCCTGAGCACGGTGTTCCAGCCGATCTGGAACTTCGAGGCCGAAACGCTGCTCGGCGTCGAGGCGCTGACTCGCCCAGATCCCGAGTACGGACTGTCCGGGCCGGCCGAGGCGTTCGACGTCGCCGAGCAGCTCGGGCTCGTGCACCGACTCGATGTGCTCTGCGTGCGCAGCGCCCTGCGCAGTGTCCCGGAGCTCGCGCCCGGGGCGCTGCTGTTCGTCAACCTCGCTCCCCAGACCCTCGACCTCGACGCCGAGCGCGACGACTGGTTCAGGCGCGCGGTCGAGCAGGCGGGACTGCCACGCGAGCGAGTCGTGATCGAGGTCACCGAGCGCTTCGGCGGGCGCACCGCGGCTGTCGTCAAGTGCCTTGCGCGGCTGCGCGGGCAGGGCTTTCAGACCGCGCTCGACGATGTCGGCACCGGCAACTCGGGTCTCGAGATGCTGCGCCGGATCGACGCGGAGTTCGTCAAGCTCGACCGCAGCATCGTCGTGGCCGCGCCGACCCAACCGGGCGCCCGCGCGGTGCTGATGGCGATGGCCACATTCGCCAGGCAGACCGGGGCGTTCGTGATCGCCGAGGGCATCGAGGACCAGGACACGCTCGCGTTCCTGCGCGGCATCGCCGCCGAGGATCTGCAGACCGGCACCGTGATTCAGGGCGGCCAGGGCTTCGAGCTCGGCCGCCCGGCGCCCGCGATCGCCGGCGCCGGCGCCGGCGTGCCGACCCTGAGTGGGCCGCACGGCGGCGTGCCCTCCCTGGCGCGCTGACCCGATCGCCGGCGCGCTGGGTTGCTTGCTGTAGGCACGCGTCCGGCGCCATAGCCTCAAAGTCCGTTCAATCGCCGTCGGCGGGTTTATCCGAATGCGGCTCCGCCCGACCCGCCGGATCGCCGGCCTGCCCTCGCGCCCGCTCCCGAGCGAGTTCGGCCTCGTGAACGGCGATGAAGCGGGTCGGGGAGAGGCCGGCGCCGGCCTCGAGCAGCTCGGTGTCGGCGGTCACGAGCACAATGCCACGCTCGCGCGCGAGCGCCCAGTAGGCCGCATCGTAGAAGGTGAGCCGGTGGGCGACGGCGAGCTCGGCGGCGTCCTTGCGCGCCCTGGGCGAGAGGCGCAGACCCTCGCCGCAGATCAGCTCGAGGCGATCGAGGACGCCGATCACGCGCTCCGCCTGCAAGCCGAGTGCCCGCGCCGCCACGTTGCCGAGCTCGTAGGTCGTGAGATCGGGCACACTCGCGTTCAGCGTCCCGGCGGTGTGCGCGTCGAGGATCGCCCGCGCCTGCTCGACCTCGGACTCGCCCGCGGAGTGAAACCACTTGAGCACGACCGACGTGTCGCAGAGAACGTCCGTCACCGAACGCCCGCACGCCGCTCATCGCGCGCGTCGAGCCGGTCGCGCTCGGAGCGGATCAACCGAGCGGACTCAAAAGCGACCGTGCCCATGCCCGTGCCGTCGAACAACGCCCGCGCCTCCTGGACCGCGCGGCGCACCGTCTCGGGATCACGCCGCACAAGCTCACGACTGACGGCGTCGCGCAGCAGCGCGCTGCGCGACATCGCGCGCCTGCGAGCCTCGGCATCGACCTGTTCGAGCAGCTCGTCTGGAAACGACACCATGACCTTGGCCATACCAGTAGTATATACCCATCGGTACGGGAGAGCGTGCCGCCGGCGCCGGGATGACTCGGGTTCGCATATAAAAGAGCGCGGCCGCGCCGCAGCGGTCGCCTACGTCCCGAGCGCGTCCCGCGCGGCAGCCTCGGCCTGCTGCAGCTGCCGCTCCACCAGATCAAGGCCCGACTCCCAGAAGCCCGGGTCGGCCAGATCGACATCGACGATCGCACCGAGCTCCTCGGGGCTTCTCGATCCACCGGCGGCGAGCAGATCGAGGTACCGCGGCACGAACTCCGCTCCGCGCTGCTCGTAGCGCTCGTACACCGACAGCGCGAGCAGCTGGCCGTAGGCGTAGGCGTAGACATAGCCGGGCGAGCCGATGAAGTGGGGAATGTAGGACCACCACGAGCGGTAGGAGTCGGTGATCTCCACGGAGTCGCCCAGCATCTCGGCCTGGCTTTCGGCCCAGAGCTCGCCGAAGCGCTCCACCGACAGCTCGCCCTCATCGCGGCGCGCGGTGTGGACGAGATCCTCGAAGCGGTTCATCGCAACCTGGCGGAACACGGTCGCGATCTGACCCTCGATGTTCTCTGCGAGCAGTGCCAAGCGCGAGGCCGGCGCGGTGTCCTCGGCGAGCAGCCGTCCGAACACGATCGTCTCGGCGAACACCGAGGCGGTCTCGGCGAGCGTCAGCGGCGTGGTCTGGTGGAAGATTCCCTGGCGCGCGGCCAGCGCGAAGTGCACGCCGTGACCGAGCTCGTGCGCGAGCGTCAGCACGTCACGCCGGCGGGCGGTGTAGTTGAGCAACACGTACGGATGCACCGCGGGGACGGCAGACGCGCAGAAGGCCCCTCCGCGCTTGGCCGGGCGCAGCGGAGCGTCGATGTAGCGGCCGTCGAAGAACCCTTTCGCCAGATCTCCGAGCTCGGGTGAGAATGAGGAGTAGCAGTCGAGCACGATCTCGCGCGCCTGCGCGAAGGAGTAGGTGACCTCGTCCTCGGTGACCGCCGCCATGCGGTCGTAGTCGGCGATGCGCGGCACGCCGAGCAGCTTCGCCTTCAGCCGATACCAGCGCCGCGCTAGCTCATAGCGCCCCCGGACCGCCTCGATCAGCGCCTGCACGGACTCGTCGCTGGCTTCGTTTGAGAGGTTTCGCGCGGCCAGCCAGCTCTCATAGCGGCGCAGGCGATCGTCGGTCGACTTGTCGGCGAGCAGGGTGTTGAACAGGAACGCGCGCGTGCGCAGGCCGGGCTGCAGGGCCGCGCTCACCGCCTCGGCGGTCGCCCGCCGCAGCTCGCGGTCGGGCAGGGCCAGGCGGCTGAGCGCAAGGTCGAGCGCCACGCGCTCGCCCGCCCCGGCCACGCGCTCGCCCGCCCCGCGCGAGGGACCGTCGCCGTCGCGGTCGCCATCGCCATCCCCGTCGCCGGCTCCGGGCAGCTCGACCTCGATCGCCGAGGTCAGCTCCTCGAACAGCCGCGACCAGGCCGAGGCGCCGGTGAGGGCCTTCTCGGCAAGGATCTTCTCCTCGGGTTCTGAGAGCAGGTGATCGCGGTAGCGGCGCGCGCTGCGCAGGTGATGGCGGCAGAAGTCGAGGCCCTCGCCGTCCAGCAGCTCTCGGGCGCGCTGCTCGGGCAGGGCGGCCCACTCGAGCTCGAAGAACAGCAGCGTCGTCTCGATCTCGGTGCCGCGCTCCTGGGTGCGCTGCAAGAGCGCGCCACGAGCCGGGTCGGCGGTGTCCGTGGAGAAGTCGAGCGCGGCATATGAGCCCGCGCGGCCGACGAGATCGAGGATCCCGGCCAGCTCGCCCATCGCCTCCGCCAGACCGACGCTGTCCAGCTCATCCAGCTTGCCGGCGTAGCGCCCGGCGAACGCCTTGGCGCGCGCGAGCGCGTCCTCCAGCCGGCGTGTGACGCCCTCGGAACCATCGCCGTCGAGGAGCGGTCCCAGATCCCAGGCGGTCTGCTCGGCCTCGGGGTCGGCGGGGATTGAGGGGGCGTCGGCAGCCATCGATCAGAGCAGACTATCCGGTCGGTGCATGCTGGCCGAAACGGGGATTCGCGCCGAAGGCGCGTGTCTCCCGGCTTCGGTCCGGCGGGCCGCACATGTGCGGCCCGAGACACGCCGCATGCGGCGTGTCTCCGTCGGCGCATGCTGGCCGGGTCGTGCATGCACGACCCGGGGCCAGGGCCGCATGCGGCCCTGGCCCCCCAACGACGCTGATATGTTCAAGCGATGCGGCGCGGGCGACGCACGCTGATCCGAAGGGCGCTGGCACTGGCACTCGGACTGTCGCTGTTCGGCGCCTGCGCAGCAGCGAGCAGCGCCCTGGCAGCAAAGCCCCAGCGGCGCTCCGGCCACGCGCCCCCCGCTCACACGAAGACTCCCCCGGCGGAAGTCACGCTGACGCAGAATCTCGCCGGCGCGGGCATACCGGTGGCGATGGCGCCCGCCGGCCTGTCGATCGAGTACCCGACGATGGTTCAGGACCTCGGGACGGGCCCCTGTCCACCGCCCGCGCTCGTGAGCGAGTTGCAGGCGCTCGGATCTCCACCGCTCGAGTCTCGCCGGGGACAGCCAGGACCTGACGGCGCCCAGCGGAGCGCTCTCCGGCGCGCCCACATCCTGGGAAACGGCGACGCTCTACCAGTTGCCGGCCGCCTTCTGGAGTGAGCTGCACTGCCTGCTGAGCGCCACGCCGGACCCGCTCACCGTCGGGTTGAACGCCAAAACGGGCGAGCCCTCGTGGGCGACGCAGATGGTCGCCGGCGCGCAGAGCGCGGCCACCAACGGCCTGAGCTTCTCGCTCGGCAACGAGCCCGACCTCTACTACCTGCCCAACTACACCTCGCTGAGCAGACCCCTGCCCGGCGAAGAAGCCGCGGCGGTGAGCGCCTACCTGCAGGTCGCGGCGTCTGTGCAGCAGGCCGTCGCCGGCGCCCCGGTGATCGGACCGGAACTGGCCAGGCCCGCGCACTGGCGAGGCCAGCTCCCGCGGGTCATCGCCGCGCTGCACGAGCAGACCGTCGGCGTGCACCTGTATCCGCTCACCTCGTGCGTCACCCCGAAGGCGGTCACGATCAAAGGGCTGCTCTCGGCGCGGGCGGCCGACACGCCGCGCGGCCTTCAGTGGGTGGTCGCCGACGCGGCCGCCGCGCACGTGCCGGCGATCATCTCCGAGGCCAACTCCGCCTCCTGCGGCGGGGTGGCCGGAGTCTCGGACAGTCCGGCGTCGGCCGTCTGGGCCGTGCGCTTCGTGCTCTCGGCCCTGAAGACCGGCTTCCAGGAGGTCCGCTTCCACTTCAGCGGCGCCCCCTACGACCCGTTCGTCCTCGCCGGCGAAACGGTGCGAGCGCGGCCGATCCAGAGCGCCCTGGTAGCGCTCAATCGGTGGCTGCCGGTGGGCGCCACCCTGCGGACTATTCCAGACGTGCGCGGCCTGGAGGCGAGCAGCGTCAGCGAGCCGGCGGGCGGCCCTGGTGGGCCGGCGAGCGAAACCGGCGCCCCGGCGAGCGGAACCGGCACGCCGGCGGGCGGGACCGTGCTCATCCTCGACAACGAGCGCGCGCGCGCGCAACCCGTCCTGTTGCGTGGTGCTCGCAGCGTGAGCGTGCAGACGCTGAGCCCGACACACACGGGCCTCGAGGCGGCGCAGTTGACCTCCCCTCGCGAGCGCATCAAGCTCACCGTCGCGCCCAACAGCGTGCTGGCCGTCTCGCCCTCGCCCTGACGGCGCGCCGGGACCGGGGCGGTCCCAGAGGAGTCGCCGGCGCTTCGCCCGAACATCCGGAGCACCGCCTAGCATCGTCCGCCCGGGGCGCTCGCCACCGGCTCGGTCCGCCGCGCCCGCGGGTCCCCGCCGGTCTCTTCTCGCGGGCCCGTCAACTACTCAGAGGCCAGCGCGCTCAGCACGTCGAGGCGCGCGGCGCGGCGTGCCGGCAGCTGCGCGGCGAGCAGGCCGGCCAGCGCGGCGAGCACCAGCAGCAGGAGGAGCGTGCCGATCGGTATCGACAGGACGTAGCCCGAGCCCGACAGGGCGAGTTCGGTGACGAGGATCGCCCCGATCACGCCGATCACCAGGCCGAGGATGCCGCCGATGAGCGCGGTGATCAGCGACTCGTAGCGGATCATCTGGCGGATCTGCCGGCGCGAGGTGCCGATCGCGCGCATCATCCCCAGCTCGCGGGTGCGCTCGTAGATCGAGAGCACGAGGGTGTTGACGATGCCGAACAGCGAGACGATCACCGACAGCGCAAGCAGCACGTACACGAGCAGCAGGAACTTGTTGACGTTGTTGCTCACTTCCCGGGTGTACTGCGCCGCGGTCTGCGAGTGAGCCTGCGGAAAGCTGGCTCGCAGCAGCGAGTTGATGCCGCGGCGCACTTCGGCGCCGTTGGCGCCCGGTGCGTAGGAGACGAAGTCCACTCCGTCTTCGCGCTGCCCGAACGCCGTGCTCGCAAGTGAGCGCAAGACGGTGAGGTTGGCGAGCAGTCCGAGCACTTCTTCCTTCACGATGCCCGTCACCGTCAGCGTGACCTCGCGGCCGGAGGCGCTCAGCACGGACAGCCGCTGCCCCACGTGCAGATCGTGCGCGCTCGCGAACTTCTTCGCGATCACGGTGTCGTCCGGTCCGAGCGACGCGAGCGTCGCCGGGGAGCCGTGCTCCCATTCGGTCTTGTACATCTTCACGAACGATTCCGGTTCGATCGCCGTGACCGTGCTCTTTTCGGCGATCACCGGCGCCCCCGCCGCGGCGAGGTTCCGCACCCTGCCCTTCGTGAAGGCGACCGCGGTGACCGCGCCGACCCCCTGGACCGTCCTGACCGCCGGCGCCACGGCTGCCGGGAGGCCCTGCCCGCTTTGGGTGTTCTGGACGATCAGGCTGCCGGCGAACGAGCGGCTGACGGCCTGGTCGATCGTCGTCTTGGTGCCCGCGGCCAGCACCGAGATGAACGCGACGAGCCCGAGCCCGACCGTCAGCGCGAGCGCGGTCACGAGCGTGCGACCGGGCTGGCGCACCGAGTTCTCGCGCGCGAGGCGCGCTGTGATCCCGCGCCAGCTGATGAGCCAGCCGATGGCGCCGGCGAGAGCCGGCACGACGCGATAGTGACGCGGCGGGCGCTCGCCCTCGCGCCGCAGCCGCACCCACAGCCTCCCCGCGCGCAAACACCACGCGATCAGCAGCACCGGCAGCAGCACATGCCCTCCCGCGATCCGTCCGAGGGCCAAGATCACGACCAGCCCGACCACGAAGCGCACGATCAGCGTCCGCCGGGTGGGCAGCGGCCGGGGCGGGATCTGCACCCCCTCGCGCATCGCCGCGATCGGCGGTACGCGCGTCGCGCGCAGCGCCGGGAAGAAACCGGCCGCCACGGTCACGACGATGCCCACGCCGAGCGAGACGATCACGGTGCGCGTCTCCAGGACCGTGCCGTTGTCCGGCAGGTCCGCGCCGAAAGCCTTGAACAGCCCGTCCAGCGCCGGCGCCAGGCCGATCCCTGCGAACAGGCCGATCACCGCACCGACGACGCCCAGCAGCAGGCCTTCCTCGATGACCGCGCGCATGATCTGCCCGCGCGAGGCGCCGAGCGTGCGCAGCAGACCGAACTCGCGCGTGCGCTGGGCGACGGTGATCGAGAAGGTGTTGAAGATGATGAACGCGCCGACGAACAGAGCTACGTACGCGAAGATCAGCAGGAAGGTGCGCAGGAAGCCGAGCTGTTCTTCGAGTTCGGAGGTCTGGTTGGCGGCTTCCTGCGCCCCGGTTCGCACCGTCAACGTCGCGGGCAACGCCGCGCGGACACGCGAGGCGAGTTCCCGCGGCGAGACGCCGGGGCCGTTGGCCACGTTGATGCCGTCGTAGGCGCCGGGTTCGCCCGCGACGTACTGGGCCTGCTGGGAAACCAGGAGCACGACGCTCGCGCCGCCGAACGATTCGCTGCCGGCGAACTTTGCGATACCGGAGATCGTGTATCGCCGCGCCGGCGAGCGGCCCGCGATCACGATCTGCTGGCCGAGCCGCAGATGCTCGCGGTTGGCGGTCGCCTGATCGACCGCGACCTCGCCAGCCGCGCGCGGCAGATGCCCCTTCGCAGCGGTGAACGCCTCGAAGCGCGGCGGCTGCACGGCGTCGACGAGCGCGGGCGCGCCGCCGCTGGTCAGCCGTTTGCCGCTCGTCGTGAGCATCGCCGCGCGGGTCGAGATGCTGCCCGAGGCCGCCGCCACGCCGGGCACCGCGCGCACGCGGGCGAGCGTCGCCGCGTTCAGCACAGAGACTTCCGAGCCGGTCCCTCGGCCGAGGGTTTCCTTTTCGGTGACGACGACCGCCTTGTTCGCGTAGGCGGTGCCGAAGACTTCCGCGAAGGCGTGGTTGATCGTGTCGGTGAGGATGTACGTGCCGGCCATCAGCGCCACGCCGAGGGCGATCGCGGTCGCCGTCAGCAGCACGCGCAGCTTGCGCTGGACGAAGCCGCGCAGCACCAGCGCGAGCATCAGCCCATGGCCTTCATCAGATCCAGCGCCTGCTCGGCGCTCGCGGCTTCGCCGTCGTGCACGATCCGCCCGTCGGCCAGCACGAGCAGCCTGTCGGCGAACGACGCCGCGTGGGCGTCGTGGGTGACCATCACGACCGTCTGGGAGAAGTCGTCGACGGCGTGGCGCAGCAGCTGCAGGACGTCGCCGGAGGACTTCGAGTCGAGATTCCCGGACGGCTCGTCCGCGAACACGACAGCGGGACGCGAGATCAACGCCCGCGCGACCGCCACGCGCTGCTGCTGGCCGCCGGAGAGCTCCGCGGGCCGATGGCTGAGGCGGTCGCGGATATCGACCGTGTCGATGAGCCGGTCGAACCACTCGCGGTCGACCTCGCGTCCGGCGATCGACAGCGGCAGCAGGATGTTCTCTTCGGCGTTGAGCACCGGCAGCAGGTTGAACGTCTGGAAGATGAAGCCGATGCGGTCGCGGCGCAGCTGCGTGAGCGCGCGGTCGTCGAGCTCGGTCAGCTCCACGCCGCCGACGCTGACCGTTCCGGACGCTCGGGCGATCCAGGCCGGCGAGGATGTGCATGAGCGTCGACTTGCCCGACCCCGACGGGCCCATGATCGCGGCGAACCGGCCCGCCGGAAACTCCACGCTGACGTCCACGAGCGCGTCCACGGCCACCTCGCCCTTCGCCGTAGCGCCGGCACAGGCCCTGCGCCTGGACGATCGATGAGCGACTCGGACATGCTGTCACCGTCTGCACCCATGCGTCGGCAGAGTCTACGAGGACGCCCGGAGCGCTGTGTAGGATCGTCCGCCCGATGCACGAGACGACCCCCATCGTGTTCCTGATCGCCCGGCCTTCGATCGACCTCGAGGGCATGCGCGCCTACCTGCAGCGACGTCGGCGGCGAGTCGTGGCTGGAGCTGCGTCTGCAGGAGGCGGGCGGAGGTCAACGCCGGCGAGCTGATCGTGGAGTTCGGCGGGCGCGCCTGCTACCGCAGCTGGGAGCCGGGGTTGAACCCGAACGTGACGAAGATCAGGACCGACCGGCGCGAGTACTTCGCCAACATTTTGCGCTCCGGGCATGGCAGCGTGCTGGAGCACGCCAACTATAGTTTTGCTATTAGGAATTGTTCTGAGAGTTTTTACCCACGAGCTTGTAAGGCATCGAGCCGGCTCGGCGTTCAGCCAGGAGAGCCTGCGCTACGTGCGCCTCACCGACATCGGGTTTCGCGTGCCGCCCGCCCTGGAGCCGGTGCGCGAGCAGGTGCTGTCGATCGTCGAGCAGCTGGAGGAGTTTCAGCTCAGCGCGGCCGCGAGCTTGGCATCGACAAGAGGGCGTGCCGTTCCACGTCAAGAAGGAGGTCACCTCCGCGCTGCGCCGCCTCGCCCCGATCGGCCTCTCCACCGACATCGTCTGGACGGCCAACGCGCGCACGCTAAGCCACGTGATCGAGATGCGCACCGCCGAGGGCGCCGAGGAGGAGCTGCGGCTGGTGTTCGATCGGATCGCGCACGATCATGCGGGCCGAGGCGCCCAACCTGTTTCAGGACTTCACCCGCCAGGACGACGGCTCCTGGGTGCCTGAGCACCGCAAGGTGTGAGGCGGGGCGAGGACGGTGCTTGAGCTTTGTACCTGCCCGAGATATCCTCAGTGAGATGGCTGCCACCGCATCGTCCGTCATCATCGCTCCGATTACGACCGCCGAGGAGCTGTTCGCAATGCCCGACGACGGCATGCGCCACGAGCTCATACGTGGAGAGCTGACAACGATGACGCATCCGGGCGCCGAGCATGGACGTGTGGCCGCGACAGTAGGCTTCTTTCTCGGTGCGCACACGCGCAAAACCGGCAGCGGCGTGACGATGGGCGAGGCCGGCTTCGTGCTGGCCCGCGACCCGGATACCGTGCGCGCGCCTGACACGGCGTTCGTAGCCAAGGACCGCGCCGAGGCGATCGGCAGAACCCCGAAGTACTGGCCCGAGGCGCCGGCGCTCGCCGTGGAGGTCATCTCTCCGACGACACCTATCGCGAGGTTCACGACAAGGCGCTCGAATGGCTTGCGTCCGGCAGCACAATCGTGCTCGTGCTCGACCCGCCCAAGCGGACGGCGACCGTGTACCGCGGGCAGGGCGAGACGCACGTGCACGGCGAGCAGGACACGCTGGACCTGAGCGACGCGGTGCCGGGCTTCAGCGTCGCCGTGGCCGAGCTGCTCGCCTGAGCGACCTCAGGGAGTCGTTGGCAAGCAGGTCAAGGATTGAAAGGCCCGCCCGCCCCGCGTGGCGTGCTATGCACGCGTGCTGGCCGATCGGGAGATCCCTCCGATCTCCGATCGGTAAGGACGCCGGGATGCGCCGCCCAACGACTTCCTGCTCAGGCGTCCATCGTGCACGTGCGCCAAGCGCCGAGCGCGAGGAACACGGCCAGCCAGACCACGAGCACGAGCAGCGCCAGCGCCACCGCGACATTGTGACGTCGCGCCGTGCCCGCCTTCGACGCTTGACGGGGCTGAAGTGCGACGATCGCCTGGCTGAGGATGCCCTTGCGCGCGCCGCCGAGCGAGCTGATGTTGGCGAGCAGTGGGCTGGCGACGATCTGCCACGCGATCAGCGCGGTGATCGCGCCCGGCTTTGAGGTGGTGAGCGATGCGAAGCCCACCGCAATTACGCACAGCACGCCGGTCTCGAGCAGCGCGAAGCCGAGGCCGTTGAGGATCAGCGACCCAGCTTGGGGTGGGGAGGTTCGAGGCAAACACGAAGCTGCCGAGCAAGCAGCAGCGCGTAGCCGCGCGAGGATGACGAGCCAGCACATGGCCAGAGCGGCGGGCACGCGCGAGGCGAACAGCGCAAGGCGCGAGCGGCCGGTGACGACGAGGTCCCGGAAGACCCCGGCGGAGGCATCGCCGGCGCCGGCCTCGACGCCGATCAGGATCGCGGCGAGCGGGCCGAAGAAGCAGGGCAATCACCGGCAGGCGTCGCTGAAGTTAGTCGAGCCACCGGCGGGCCCGTGTTTGGCCGGGTCAGAGGAGTGCTGGATCGTCGTCACGACGAAGAAGATGAGCGACCGGGCCGAGCGCGAGCACGAGCGTCCAGATCATGTCCCGCGCTTCTTGCGCAGCTTGAGGAAGTCCGCGCCGGTCATCTGCGCAGCGCGATCGTGGTGCTCATGCCTTGCACCCCCGGCGGTGGCAGGAGCGGAATCGGAGGCGGGCGTGTCCTTCCGAGGCGTCGAGCCGCGAGGTGACCTCGAGAAAGCGCTGCTCGAGGCTGTGGCGCACGGGCTCCAGGCGCATCACGCCGACGCCGGCGCGCACGAGCGCAGCGTTGACCTGCGCGACCGTCTCCGGCCCGCCGGCGAGCACCACACGCAGCCCCTCGCGGAGCGCGCTGGGCCTCGGCGACGAGCTCGCTGGACGTGAGCGTGCGCGAGCGCCAGCTCGACGTTGTCGACCCCGAGGATCAGTTCGTGCCGGGCGCCGCCGCCGGCGGCGAGCTCGGCGATCGGACCCTGCGCGATCACCTTGCCGCGGTCGATGATCGCCGCCGCGTCGCAGGTCTTTTCGACCTCGTCGAGCAGGTGCGAGGAGACGAACACCGTCCTGTCCCTCCTGCTCGACCATCGCACGGATCATTTCGCGAAACTCCTGGATGCCGCCGGGATCGAGGCCGTTGGTGGGCTCGTCGAGGATCAAGAGCAGCGGATCGGCCAGCAGGCAGCGCGCGACACCGAGGCGCTGGCGCATGCCGAGCGAGTACTTCTTGACCCTCTCCTCGGCGCGCTCTGCCAGGCCGACGCGCGCAAGCGCGGGATCGATCCGCCCGGCAGCCTCCGGGCCGCGCACAGCGGCAACGATCGACAGATTCTCGCGCCCGGTGAGCTGCGGGTGAAAGCGCGGCTCCTCGACGATCGCCCCGATCCTTTGCAGCGCCTGCGCTCGCTCTGAGGGCACGGGATGACCGAGCAGCGTCATGCTGCCGGCGGTCGCGTGGGTAAGCCCGAGCAGCATGCGGATCATCGTCGTCTTGCCGGCGCCGTTGGGTCCGAGGAATCCGAAGGCGCTGGCGCTCGGAACCTGGAGATCGACCGCGTCGACCGCGGTGCGCTGGCCGAAGCGCTTGGTCAGACCAGAGGTCTCGATCGCGAGGTCGACGGCCACGGACGCCACAATGCCAACACTACATAAAGACTCCGTCAGTATGAGAGCGTTATCACGATCCGCCGACTCCTCGCGCTTCGGCCGCCCCCCATGATTCGCCCGCCTTCACGCTTTCGCCCGGCCACTCACGATTCGGCCGCCCGCAGCTCGGAGACGCGCTCCTCCAGCTGGGCCGTGACCGCGGGGTCGCGCAGCGTCGTGACATCGCCCAGCGCGCGGCCCTCGGCGATGTCGCGCAGCAGGCGGCGCATGATCTTGCCCGAGCGCGTCTTGGGCAGGTCCTCCGCCCAGACGATGCGCTTGGGACGGGCGAACTTGCCGATGCGCTCGGCGACCGTTTCGCGGATGCCTTCGATGGTGGTCTCGTCACCCTCGAGATCTCCCTGCAAGGTCACGAACGCGACGATCGCCTGGCCGGTGTCCTCGTCATGCTGGCCGATCACCGCGGCCTCGGCCACGTCGGGGTGCGCGACGATCGCGGACTCGACCTCGGCGGTGGAAAGACGGTGCCCGGAGACGTTGACGACGTCGTCGATGCGCCCGATCACCCACAGGTAGCCGTCGCGATCGCGCCGGGCGGCGTCGCCGACGAGGTAGGTCTCCGGGCCGAAGCGGCTGAAGTAGGTCTCGATGAAGCGCTCGTCCTCGCGGTAGAGCGTGCGCAGCATCGACGGCCACGGACGCGTCAGCACGAGCAGCCCCTGGCCCTCCTCGATCGGCTTGCCGGTGGACTCGTCGCGCACCTCCGCCGCGACTCCCGGGAAGGGCTGGGTCGCGGAGCCGGGCTTGGTGGCGGTGATGCCCGGCAGCGGGGTGATCATGATCGCGCCCGTCTCGGTCTGCCACCAGGTGTCCACGATCGGGCAGCGTTCGTGGCCGATCACCTTGTGATACCACAGCCACGCCTTCGGGTTGATCGGCTCTCCCACGCTGCCCAGCAGGCGCAGCGACGACAGATCGTGCCCGTTCGGCCAGTCAGCGCCCCACTTGATGCAGGCGCGGATCGCGGTCGGCGCGCAGTAGAGGATGCTGACCCCGTAGCGCTCGACGAGCTCCCACCAGATGCCCTTGTGCGGGTAGTCTGGAGCGCCCTCCCACATCACCGAGGTGGCGCCGTTACACAGCGGGCCGTAGACGATGTAGGAGTGTCCGGTGACCCAGCCGACGTCGGCTGCGCACCAGTAGACGTCCTCGTCAGGCTTCAGGTCGAACACGTAGCGGTGCGTGGCCGACACGCCGGTCAGATAGCCGCCGGTGGTGTGCAGGATGCCCTTCGGCTTGGCGGTCGAGCCGGAGGTGTAGAGGATGTACAGCGGGTGCTCGGCGTCCAGCGGCTCGGCCTCACACTCCGCATCGGCCACCGCGCAGATCTCGTCGTAGTAGACATCGCGCCCCTCACGCATCTGACACGGCGTGCCCTTGCTGCGCACGACGACGATCCGCTGCAGCGTCTGCAGGTCGCCCATGACCTCGTCGACGCGATCCTTGACCGGCGCCGTGGCTCCCTTGCGCGCGGCGCCGTCGACCGTGATCAACACCTTCGCCTCGGAGAACTCCATGCGCTCGCGCACGGCCTCGGCGGAAAAGCCGCCGAAGACGACGTTGTGGGGCGCGCCGATGCGCGCGCACGCGAGCATCGCGACGACCACCTCGGGGATCATCGGCAGGTAGATCCCGACGACGTCGCCCTTCTCGACGCCCAAATCCTTCAGGGCGCTGGCGAAGCGCTTGACCTCCGCCAGCAGCTGCGCGTAGGTGATGTCGCGCTCGGAGCCGTCCTCTCCGCGCCAGTGATAGGCGATGCGCTCGCCGCGGCCGGCCTGCACGTGCCGGTCCAGGCAGTTGTATGAGACGTTCAGCTCTCCCCCGACGAACCACTCATAGAACGGCGGATTGGAGTCGTCCAGCACCGTCTCCCACGGCTTGAACCAGTGCAGCTGCTGAGCCTGGCGCACCCACCACGCCAGCGGGTCGCGCGCGGCCTGCTCATACACGGTGGCATCGTTCAGCAGCGCGCGCTCGCGAAACTCCGCAGGGGGCTCGAAGCGCTCGACCTCCAGCAGCGCGGCCAGCTCGTGATCGAGCGCCTCGCCCGCGCTCACATCGGATTCAGTCGCCATAGCTCACTCCTCCTCATCCTCATGATCGAACTCGCGCATCCGTCGCCCGCCGGTGACGCAGCATCATCGCATCGACCGGTTCTCGTCGAGAATCGTCGTGAAAGTGGTTTCTCGTAGTCGTGTGAAATGCAGAATCTCTGTATGTACGTGTCTTCCCGTCCAAACGCCACTCACCTCATCAGCACGCGCGGCCCTGAGACATCACCTCAGCGCTCGCCGAGCGGCATCACCGGCAGGACGGTGCGCCCGAACGTCGAGTTGGTGACGGCCGCAAACGACGCGTACCAGGCCGCCGCGGCGGTCGCCAGACCGACGTAGCCGCCCCAGTGGGTGACCGTTTCGTGCGCACCCACGGCGCCGATCGCCAGCAGCACGAACGTCGCCGTCAGCAGCGTGAACACGAGCAGCACGGCCCCGCTGACGCGCAGCGCGGCGACGGTCATGTAGGCGGTGAAGATCGCCCATGCCCACAGATACACGCCGATCGCGTGGCCGGCGTTCCCTCCGATCTCCTTGGCGTAGAAGACGTTCAAAGCCCAGAAGGAGATCCAGAACGCGCCGAACGAGCAGAACGCGACCGCGCCGAAGGTGTTGCCGGTGCGGAACTCCCACATGCCGGCGAGCAGTTGCACGATACCGCCGTAGGCCAGCGCGAGTCCGAGCACGACCGGCACGCCCTTGCCGTCGACGAGGTTCGAGTTGAACATCGACAGAACGAACGTGGTCATCGCGAAACCAGCAAGACCGAGCGGCCCGGGGTCGGCCGGTTTCCATCCTGCGACGTCTGTCTCGGCCGTGCCCGCGCGCTCGTGATCGCCTCGCGCCAGGTCCGGACGGTGGATAGTTGCAGCCTCCATGAGTCCTCCTTCGACCGCCCAGTGCAGACGGCATCGACGATGCTGTGCACGGAGTCCGATCGTCCTGACAGCGCCAATAGACTCCGTGCTCTTACATCATTAGGTTATTCCCACAAACGTCTAAATCCAAGCGTCCAAACAGAGATCGTGCGCACCGGCCCACACGAGCCCGATCCATGGGACGTTCTGTCCCACGACGCAGGATCAAGGGCTGGATCGAGAACCAAGGGGGAGGACGCAGAGTTGAGGTCCGGATCGAGAACAGCCCCCGGATCGCACACCGCGCCCGGATCGGGGGCCGCGCCCGGATCGCACCCCACTTCCTTCAACGCTCCCCTCCCCTAACGCCCACCTCACTCAACGGCTGCCTCCCCCCCCCTCTCTCTCTCAACGGCGCTTGCGTCCCCGCCGGCGCGAGGAGCCCCCGCCGCTGGACGCCGGCTCGGGGGCGGGCGCCACGTCGGGGCCGGACACGACGGCCGGCCTGCCCTTGACGGCCCGCCCACCCGAGGACTGATCCTCGTCGCGTTCGGCGCGGCGCTCGGCCTGCGTCGGCCACGGGCGCGCCTCGCCGGCCGTCCACGCCGGCGGATCGCCGTTTGGCCAGCGCCCCATGTAGAGGATGCCCATCCCCACCATCCAGAACGCCGGCACGATTTCAAGCGTCGCGCCGCCGATCGGCACGAAGATGAGGATGGCCGAGAAGATCCCGATCACGCCCATCCAGCGGGTGAGCAGTCCCACGCGGATCGCATTGACCGACACCGCGATCATCCCGGCCATCAGGCACAGCGCGGTGAGCAGGTCCAGGTACTGACTGCCAACGTTCACGGCGCCTTTGGTCAGAGCCTGTTCGACGGCGTGGTTTGAGAAGTCGTGGCCGACCGCGAAGCTGTGCGCTTGGATCACGTCCACGACCTGATGGACGATGTTCACCACCGCCAAACCGATCCCGCCGATGAGCACGAGCGGGCGCGCCGCTGACCACGTCTGCGGCCGGCGGAAGCGGGTCGCCTCGAGCAGCAGCAGCAGGATGAGCGCCAGCGCGATGAGAGCAAGCGACTTGACGACGCTGCCCGCGACCAGGGCGAGGGCGTGATGGCTGATGTATTTGACCTCCGACGCACGCGGGCTGACCGCCGGGTTGGCCTGCCCTGACAGGGCGGGAGCGAGCCCCTGCACCAGTCCAACCGTCGGCGCGGAGGTGAGCGTCGAGCTGACGATGATCGCGCTCAGGAAGTAGAGAAAGCCGCCGGCGAAGGCGGGCACGGCCAGGCGCGCGCGGCGCTCGGACTCGTGCTCCAGCTGCTGGCGGATCTCGTCTCCCGAGGGCATGAGCAGGGCAGTCTATGATGTGGCGATGGAGAGCGGCGGTTTAGGCGACCTGTTCGGCGATCCGGAGGAGCTTCAGCGCAGGCTGGCGGAGTTCGCCGAGCAGATGCAGGGCAACCAGCGACTGGTGTGGGCGGACAACGCGATCAAGCTGGCGGTCGACATGACGGTCGCGGCCGTGGAGCGCATCAACCTGCAGGGCAACGCCGAGGCCCAGGCCGAGCAGATCCGGACGGTGATCGCCAGGGTGTTCCCCGAGGCCGTGACGCTCGTGCGCGAGGCGCGCGAGGGTCTTCAGTAGCGCGCCCGCAACCCGCGCGGTCCAGGCGCGACCGGCGGCGGAGGATCGTCCTCGTGCGAATAGTCCTCGGGCGACGCCATCCCGGCGCGCTCGGCCTCGCGCGAGGCGCGACCGGCGTGGAGAACTTCGCCGAAGGAGCGAAATCGGAAGATGAACACCACCGCGCCGAGTCCGATGACCGCCGTGAACGCGGCGATCGCGATCTGCTGGCCGACGGAGTAGGCGGCCACGGCCGCCGTGCCGGCGGCGCTCGCGGCGAAGACCTTGACCAGCAGCGCCTGCTGCACGCCCGCGCCCCCCGGCGTGAGCGGGACGGCGCCCGCCACCTGGTTGACGGCGAACACGAGCAGCACGTTCTGCGCCGAGGCCCCCACCCGGAACGCTTCGAGCAGGAACCAGAACGCGGCGAAGCGGCACATCCAGCCGAGCGCCTGCAGCGAGACGACTTCGCGCAGGTAGCGGCGACGATCTGAGAGGATCGTCACACCCTGGCGCACCCGCGCCCAGAATGCGCGCACGCGCGCGGACAGCAGCGCGAACGCGACCAGGCCGAGGATCGCCAGCGCAGTGATCAAGAACAGCGTGAACCGGAAGTGCCCGGCCAGGTAGGAGATGTCGAACGAGCTGAGCTTGGAGAAGTCGGGAGGCTTGGGAAACACGCCCTGCGTAAACGCGAAGATCAGGATGAGCACACCCACGCACGCGTCGAAGATCGACTCCACGAAGAACGCGGCAGCGACCGTCGGATAGCTCGACCCGGGGATCGAGGAGCGCGTGAGGAACAGCTTGATGATTTCCCCCCCGCGCACGGGCACGACGTTGTTGAAGCCGACCGCCGCCCAGTAGGCGCCCAAGATCCGCCGCCACTGGAAGCTGACCGCCGGGTAGGCGGCGCGCAGGGTGTTGAAGTAAGCCCGCGAGCGCAGCGTCAGGTTCAGAGCAAAGAACGCCAAACCCAGCACGAGCGCGCCCCAGTGGATGGCCGCCAGGTCCGAGAAGAACTGCCCGGCGGCGTCCAGGAACGTAGTGAGGCTGTCGCCGATCGAGGTCGATGCAAGCAGCGCCGGCACAGTCCAAGCGTAGGGGGACTCTCCCCTGAGCGGTCAGGCCCCGCGACCAGGAGCCGCTCGGTCAGCCGGGAGGCAAGAGCTGCCAGCCTCGTGCCGGCGGCTCAGATCAGCCGCACAATGACGCCCCAGCGGACCCGCGCTCAGATCTCGTCGTCGTCGTTGTCCTCGTCGATGTCGTCGAACTCGTCCAGCTCGAGCTCCTCGCCATCGGTTCCGAACTCCTCGTCGTCATCCCAGTCGTTGTCGTCAAACTCGTGCTCAGGCATCTCGAGGTGCGTGCTCAGCGGCATTTCGGCCTCCTTTCTTGCTGTCGCCGGGTGAGCGCGGCCGATGATAGAACGTGCGGGCGGCGATTGGACAAAGCCAGATCGAACGTCGATGATGTGCGCGTCCGCGCCCCGCGGGCGCAGAGCTCGCCCGGCGTACGAGCGCAACCGACGAACCGACGAATCGACGAATCGACGAAGGGTGGCAACTATGGCGAACGTGGTGTGCGTGCTGTATGACGATCCGATCGACGGCTACCCGCCGCGATACGCGCGAGAGGGGATCCCACGGATCGAGCGCTATCCCGACGGGCAGAGCACGCCGACGCCGCAGGCGATCGACTTCGTGCCCGGCGAGCTGCTGGGGAGCGTCTCGGGCGAGCTGGGGTTGCGCAAGTTCCTGACCGAGCGCGGCCATGAGCTGATCGTCACCGCCGACAAGGACGGCCCGGACTCGGCCTTCGAGCGCGCGCTTGCCGACGCGGAGATCGTGATCTCCCAGCCGTTCTGGCCGGCGTATCTGACCGCCGAGCGGATCGCCAAGGCGCCACATCTGAAGCTCGCCGTTACGGCCGGGATCGGCTCAGATCATGTCGATCTGCAGGCCGCGATGGAGCGCGGGATCACGGTCGCCGAGGTGACCTACTGCAACAGCATCAGCGTCGCCGAGCACGTCGTGATGATGATCTTGGCGCTGGTGCGCAACTACATCCCGTCCTACCAATGGGTGATCGACGGAGGCTGGAACATCGCCGACTGCGCCGCGCGCGAGTACGACCTGGAGGGAATGCAGGTCGGGACGGTCGCGGCGGGACGGATCGGCTCGGCGGTGCTGCGCCGCCTTGCGCCCTTCGACGTGGGCCTGCACTACACCGACCGCCACCGGCTGGGAGCGGAGGTCGAGCAGGAGCTGGGCGTGACTTTCCACCACGACGTCGAGTCGCTGGTCAAGGAGTGCGACGTGGTGACGATCAACGCTCCGCTGCACCCGGAGACCGAGAATCTGTTCGACGCGCAACTGATCGCCAAGATGAGGCGCGGCTCCTACCTGATCAACACCGCGCGCGGGAAGATCTGCGACCGCGACGCCGTCGCGCAGGCCTGCGCGAGCGGACATCTCGCCGGGTACGCAGGGGACGTGTGGTTTCCCCAGCCCGCCCCGAAAGACCACCCGTGGCGGACGATGCCCCACCACGGCATGACGCCGCACACCTCCGGCACGAGCCTCTCCGCGCAGGCCCGCTACGCCGCCGGCGTGCGCGAGATCATGGAGTGCTGGTTCGACGAGCGGCCGATCCGCGAGGAGTATTTGATCGTCGACGGCGGGCGCCTGGCGGGGGCCGGCGCGCACTCCTACAGCGCTGGCGACGTCACCGGTGGGGCGGAGGAGGCGGCTCGGTTCAGGGCTGGGTAGCGGTCCACTCTTCTGAATCCACTCTTCTGAAGTCAGTCAAGCGTTTCTGGAACGAGCCCGAGTCCTTCAGCGCCGGCGGCTGCATGCAGGCGCCGGTCCCATGTGGCAAGGAGCAGATCCTCCGTGGGGAGCGTGAGAGCTGCGGCGAGATGGAGGGCGTCCAGGCTGCGCAGCTCGCGGTCGATCGCGAGCTCGGCTGCCTCCTCGGCCAGGCGCCCAGCCACCTCTACCACGTCGAACATGTGCCACTCATCTCGCACTGCTTCGGCGGCTGGTTGACCGCTTGCCAGGCCAACGGCGCGGACGGTCTCCACGAAGCCGACACGGCACATGAACCACCCGTCCGCGCGGTCCATCGCGTCGCGGACGGTGTCGCTGCCGGGCTCAGCGACGTAGCGCTTGACCAGCGCGCTCGCATCCAGGTAGAGGTTCAGCGCTCGGCTTCCCGCTCGGCCAGCACCAGCGAGGACGCGCTGCTGCGGGTCTTCACGAGCCGGGGCGCCCGCTTGGCCCGCGCGCGCGTATGCGGAGTCAACCGCCCTTCGGCCACCAGTGCTCGCAGCGGATCGTCCCGCACGGAGGCGCCGGCGGGGACGATGTCAACCAGCGGCCGGCCACGGAGGGTCACCCGCACGCGTTGACCGCGAGCGACCGCTCGCAGTGTCTGGCTCAGCGTCGCCTTCAGTTCGCGGACACCGATCTCACGCATGTGGCCACATTAGCAGCTATGAGGCCACAAGACCACACGACATCACCTCGATTTCCTGCTCGCCAGGTCTGGCACTACTGGCACTACTACTTCAACAGCCGCGACATGCGCCGGTCCTTGAGCACGCGCCCTTCGGTCTGGCACTCAGGGCAGTAGGCGATGACGTAGTCCTCGAAGTGGACCGCCCGCAAGGTCGTCCCGCAGCGCGGGCACGGCTCGCCCTCGTGGCGATGGATTCGCAGCGGCATCGGCAGCTTGTCGGGGATCGGCAGTGCGATCGCGGTTTCGTAGTGGGCGATCGCGCCGCCCAGCGTCGTAACGATCGCCTCGCGCAGCCGCTGGACATCGGCCGCGTCGAGGTCTGAGCCACGCTTGTATGGGGACAGGCGCGCGTGCCACAGGATCTCATCCACCCACGAGCGCCCGATGCCTGCGATCACGCGCTGGTCGCGCAGCAGCGGGTGCAGCGGCCGGGGCGCGTCGAGCAGCTTCGCCAGCGCCGGGGGGTCGGGCGGGTCGGGCCACGCCTCGGGGCCGAGCTTTGCCAGCGCCTCGTCGCTGTTCAACTCGTCTGAGCGCAACAGCTTGACCCAGGCCGCCTGCTTTGACCCGAACTCGCGCAACCGCAACTCGCGCTCGTCTCCCCCCTTCGTACGCACCCGAACGAGCAGCCGGGACGTGCGATCGCGCGGCCCGGCGCGCCGCTCGTACAGCTGCAGCCGCCCGGCCGACATCAGGTGGATCAGCAGAGCAAGATCTCCGGGGGATGCGCTGGACGCGGAACCCGTGCTCGCCGAGGCGCCGGAAGCCAGGGCGCCAGACGCCCGATCGCCGTTCGCCGAGGCACCGGCGTCCTCCTCGGCGGAGATGTCGACGATCAGGTTCTTGCCCCGCCGGCGTACGCCCGAGATCGTCTGGCCCTCCAGGACCGACAATGGCGGGTCGAACGTCTTCAGCGCGTTGATCCCCGGCGCGAGCGCCGACTCGATCTTGGCCCCGCGCAGCGCGGAGTCGAGCAGTCGCGCTGTTATCTCGACCTCGGGAAGCTCAGGCATCGTTCCCCAATCGTAGGGTGACGCCCGAGCCGCTCGCCCACCTCTTTAGTACGCCGCGATCGGGGTGCCTTCGTATTTGACGCCCGAGGGGCTGACCCAGCGCACGCGCCAGTCCACGCCCGGCGTGGAGGAGGCGAAGCTCCAATACCCCAGCGAGTTGGTCGTGACCGTTCGCAGCGTGCTGTAGCGCTTGGCGTGCTTGCTGCGTTTGACGAGGATCGTCGCCTTGGTCGAGCCGCTCGCCGGCCGGATGAGACCCCACAGCGAGTAGCCGTGCCCGTGCCTGGTGACTGTCAGCGGGACCGGCCAGCTGTAGTACAGCGGCTTGGGCGTGCCCTTGACGGTCTCGAGGCCCGTTTGGAAGCCGATGAAGCCGCCGTTGACGCTGGCGCCCGCGCGCCCACCCACAGGATCGTCCTTGAGCAGGTACTGCGAGAACGCCGCCACGCGCGGGTTGCTCCAGGCGATGTGTTCGTCGATCGCGTCGAACTGGGCCTGCTCGGAGAGCGAAACGCCGAGTTCTCGGTTCGGGTAGCTCTGCACACCGAACTCGGTCAGGTAGATCGGCACGCCCCCCGGGATCGCATGCGCGCGCGCGGCCAGGTTCAGCGCGTTCGACAGCCGCGAGAGCGTGCCGATCACAACGTCGTCGCGTTCGTCCGGGCGCGACGGGCGGTAGTACGGGCCCGCGGGCAGCGTGTAGGCGTGATGGGCGTAGCCGGCGGTCTGCAGCTCGCCGCAGGAGCCCGATTTGCGGTAGTGGTTGTTCAGGCACAGCATCCCGCGCAGGAACGCCAGCGGCGCGACGTCGTGCAGCACCGCGTGCTTTGAGCCTTCCTGACGAAACATGGCGCGGCTGATCGAGTCATAGCCGAACGGCGCGGTTTCGCCCATCAGCACTTGCGGTCGCGCGATCCCGCCGGCCACAAGGCCCGCGTAGCCAGCCTGGTAGAGCCCACGATAGACGCGCGGCGAGGCGGGCTGGCCCTTGGATGTGAACTGCGGACGCAGGAACGCGGGGTGGTTGGGCTCGTTCCAGATCGAGTACAGCACGCTCGAGCCGTAATGACGGGCGACGGCGGTCATGAACTGTTCGAAGTCCAGATCGTCGGGGCTCGTGACGTAGGGCGCCGCCTTGTTGGACGTGGCCCAGCGCGGCACGGGCGAGGTGACGGTCAGCAGCACTTTCCAGCCCAGCTTCTGCACTTCGTCGATCAGCGCGTCGTATTCGCCCCAGCTGTAGCTGGCCGGGTTGGTGGCTTCGAAGTTGGGCTTGGTCGCGGACTTCTGGCCGGGCGCGACGTCATACCAGGAGAGCTCGACGCGCAGGGCCTTGACTCCAAGCGCCTGCATCTGGGCGATCGCGTGCGGGCGGGTGACCGGGCTGAGCAGGTCGGTTGAGCCCTCGAAGTACACCGCCTCCCCGTGGGAGGCCAGGGCAGTCGCGGGGATGCTCGCCAGAACGCCGAGGGTCAGGGCGAGGAGCAGGGCTGCGACGATTGAGCGTAAGGGGAGCTTGAGTGGGAGCATGGTCGCTTAAGACACCTTCGGGCGGGAGAGGTTGCGGTCGTAGGAGTCCTTTTGCAGCGGGCTCGGATACCGTGCTGAGCCGATGAGTACAACGATCGCACCGGACGACATCGTCGCCACGCACGCCGACGCGTCCGCCAATGACCGCCCGCCCTTGCTGGTGATCGAGCCGCTGCGCGCGTTCTTGGACGAGCACAGTATCGGAGCGGGCGAGATCCAGGCCCGGCCGATCGGCGAGGGACACTCCAACGTGACCTACCTGATCGAGCGCTCGGGTACGCAGGTCGTGCTGCGCCGCCCGCCGCGCCCGCCGCTGCCACCGAGCGCGCACGACGTCCTGCGCGAGGCGCGCCTGCTGCGCGCGCTCGCCCCCACCCCCGCGCGCGTGCCCGCGGTGCTCGCGGTCTGCGAGGACCCAGACGTGATCGGCTGCCCGTTCTACGTGATGGAGCGGATCGAAGGCGAGGTGATCGTCGCAAGCGTCCCGCCCGTGCTGGACTCGCCGGCGCAGCGCCGTCAGATCGGCGAGGAGCTGATCGAGGCGCTCGCGGAGATCCACGCCGTGGACTGGCGCGCAGCGGGCCTTGAGGGCTTCGGCAAGCCAACCGGCTATTTGGAGCGCCAGCTGCGCCGCTTCGGCGGGCTGTGGGCCCTCAACAAGACGCGCGAGATCCCCGCCGTGGAGCGCGTCGGAGCGTGGCTTTTAGAGAACATGCCCGAGTCCGGCCCGGCGACGATCGTGCACGGCGACTATCGCCTGGGCAACACGATCTTCGCCGCGCAGCCTCCCGCGCGCCTGGCCGCGGTGCTCGACTGGGAGATGGCGACGATCGGCGATCCGCTGGCGGATCTCGGGTACCTGTGCATGATGTGGACCGAGAGCGGGGACCCGACCAGCGGGATGCGCGAGCACCTGGGCGCGGTCACGCGAGCCGAGGGGTTTCCCACGCGGATGGAGCTGATCGGCGCCTACGAGGAGCGCACGGGACGCTCGATGGAGGACCTGCGCTGGTACACGACACTCGCCTTGTGGAAGTCGGTCGTGTTCATGGAGGGCAACTACAGGCGCGCGCTGGCGGGCGCGACCGACGACCCGTACCTGAAGCAGTTCGGCGACGGCGTGCTGGAGCTGGCCGGGCTGGCCGAGGAGGTGGCGCAGGGCGATGGCTGAGCCCGGGATCGAGACGAGCGTCGAGGGCACCGAACCGAGCGAGGGCAGCCGGCGCGCCGGCGACGGCACGCCCCGGGATGGCGCGATCCCGCGAACAGCGTTGCTGATCGACTGGGGCGGAGTGCTGACGAGCAACCTGTTCAGCTCGTTCTACGCCTACTGCGTGCAGGCCGAGATCGACCCGCGGGCACTCGGCGAACGGTTCAAAACCGATCCCGACTTCAGGGCGCTGCTGATCGCGCTGGAGACCGGCGAGCTGTCCGAGGAGGCGTTCGAGCCGCGCTTCGCCGAGCTGCTTCAGGTCGAGCCGAACGGCCTGATCGATGGGCTGTTCGCCGGAGTGGGGCCGGACAGTGCGATGATCGAAGCAGTCAGACGCGCGCGCGTGGCGGGCGTCAGGACCGCGCTCGTGTCGAACTCGTGGGGCACCCACCGCTACCCGCACGAGCTGTTCGACGAGCTGTTCGACGGGGTTGTGATCTCAGGGCGCGAGGGGATCAGAAAGCCCGCGCGGCGGATGTACGAGCTGGGGGCGCGGCGCGCGGGCGTGGAGGCACAGGCGTGCGTGTTCGTGGACGACCTGCCGTTCAACCTCACGCCCGCCCGGGAGCTAGGGATGGCGACCGTGCATCACACGAGCGCGGAGACGACCATTCCCGAGCTGGAACGATTGCTCGGGATCGCGCTGGGCGAGCCCGCAGGTGAGGGCGTGTCCTAGTCGCGCTTGCCGCGTCCGTACAGCAACTTGAACAGCCCCGCCAGCAGGCGAGACGTTCGGCGCTTGTACGGGTACATGTGCGGTTCGCGCTTGAGCGCCAGGCGCGGCGTGATCACGATCGCCTGCTGGGAGCAGTACTTGCGGATGCCGCCTGCGCCGTGGCGCGAGCCCAGGCCCGAAGCCTTGGCGCCGCCCATCGGGAGCTCCAGCGCGGTGTAGTTGATCATCGCGTCGTTGACGTTCGCCGCCCCGACCTCCAACCGCCGGGCGATCTGCTCGCCGCGCTGCACATCGCGCGAGAACACCGAGGCGCCGAGGCCGTAGGGCGAGTCGTTGGCCAGCCGCACGGCCTCCTCGGGGTCGGCCACCCTCATGATCGGCAAGGTCGGGCCAAACGTCTCCTCGGTCATGCACTTCATCGTGTGATCGACGTCCACGAGCACCGTCGGCTCGTAGAAGCGACCCGCGCCGCCGGACTGCACGGCGTGCCCGCCGGTGAGCACGCGCGCGCCCCGCTCGATCGCGTCGGCGACGTGCGATTCGATCGTCTGCAGCTGCGGCGGGAACGTGATCGCGCCGACCTCGACCGACCCCGGCCCCTGCGGCGCGCCCACGCGCAGCGCGCGGACTTTGGTTGAGACTTTGGCGACGAACTCGTCATACACGGGCGCCTCGACGTAGGCGCGCTCGATCGAGATGCACGTCTGGCCGGCGTTCTGCATCGAGTAGTAGGTCGCGAAGTTGGCCGCGCGCTCGAGGTCTGCGTCGGAGAGCACGATCATCGGGTCCTTGCCGCCGAGCTCGAGCGATGCGGGAATCAGCCTGCGGGCGGCCGCCTCGGCCACCTTGCGCCCGGTCTTCGTGGAGCCGGTGAACATGATCATGTCCACCTCCTCGATCAGCGCCGCGCCCGTCCCTCCGCGGCCGGTTGCCACCTGCAGCACGTCCTCGGGCAGGCCGCACTCGCGCAGACCCTCGGCCATCAGCAGCGAAGTCAGCGGCGTGATCTCCGAGGGCTTGAGGATCACGCTGTTGCCGGCGGCCAGCGCCGGGATGCAGTCGCCGAAGGAGTTGGTCAGCGGGTAGTTCCACGGGCCGATCACGCCGATCAGCCCCAGCGGGCGGTAGCGCAGGATCAATTTCTTGCCCTTGACCAGGATCTGCCCGGACTTCACGCGCTCGTCGGCCAGGTACTCGGGCGCGTGCTTGGCCCAGAACCCGAACGCGTTGGCGCCATAGCCGATCTCCGCCAGCGAGGCGTCCTCGAAGGTCTTGCCGGTCTCCGAGACGATCGTGGCGATCACCTGCTCGGAGTTGTCCATCAGCCACTTCTGCGCGCGCAGCAGAATGCGCGCGCGGCCCTCGAAGCCGTACGCCTCCCACGCGGGCTGGGCCGCGCGGCCGCGCCGGGCCATCTCCGCGACCGCCTCCACACCGAGGTCTGCCACCGTGCCCGCGATCTGCCCGGTGGCGGGGTTCTCGACGGCGATCTCCTGCGCGCCTGCGTCATCCTCGCCCGCGTGCGCGGCGCCGTTGTGGGCCTGGGGTAGGTGCTGCTCGACGGTGGTGGCCATCTGACGATCCTCCTCGTTAGCTCGTAGCGAAGAGGCTACTCCTCTCTGATCGTGACTGTTCAGGTCGTCGTCGGGTGGTTATGGACTGGCGGCGGCGGGCAACCAGGGTGTGTGGCGCGCCAGGCGGGCGAGCGCGTCGAGGATGTCGCGGCCTTGCTTGCGCGTGGTGCTGATGTAGGCGCGTAGGGCGAAGAAGCGGTCGGCGCCGGTTGTGGTGCGCCAACTGCCGGAGATCTTCTGCTGGATCTTGATCATGCGGATGTCGCGCTCGACGAGGTTGTTGTCGAACGGGACGCGGAAGTCGTGAGCGAAGCGCAGCACCTGCTCGCGCTGCTCGTCGAGGCGGCGCAGTAGGTTGGCTTGGGGGCTGCGGCCGATCGGGCCGCGCTTGCCGGTACGGACGCTCGGCGGCGGATTCTGGTGGTGGCCGAGCGCGATGATCTGCTCGTAGGCGGCGCGGTACCCGACCAGCACCCACGGGTCCAACCAGTCTTCGCCGACGGCCTTCGCGGTCTTGACCTCCTCGTGCAGAGCGCGCAACAGCGCGTCGATCTGGCCTGCCCACGACTGCTTCTCGGCGTGATCTTCGATGATCGCCAGCAGCTCGCGCAGGTGGTGGGCGTTGCACAGCGCGTGGATGGCGTGCTCATAGGCGCGGTACTGCGGCCAGCCATCGTGCACGGCGATTCCGCGGAAGCGCGGCATCACGCCAGCGTGGTTGATGCCCTCGGTTCCGCGCCTGTCGTGCAGGGCGTAGAAGGTCAGCGTCTCGGTGCTCGCGCAGTGCAGCCATCGTCCACGGCCGCCGGCGCGAGCGCCGGTCTCATCGAAGTGCACGACCGGCGAGTTGATGATCTGCTCGTGCACGCCCTCGAGGAACTCGTCGAGGTCCTCGGCGCCTTCCTTGACGAAGGCCATGAGTGTCGCGGGCGAGATCGGCGCGCCCAACCAATCGGCCAGCAACTGCGCGGCGCGCTGGTAGGGCAGGTGCTGGGCGGCGATCAGATAGATCCCGAGCGCTCGCATTCTCGGCCCGTACTGCGTCGGGGCGCCAACGCCGGCCGGGAACGCCGCGGCCGTCACGTGCCCGCACACGCAACGCCGCCGCTGGGCACGGTGCTCGCAGACAGCGAGGCGCACCTCCGGCAAGTCGAACACCTGGCGTGCCTCCTCGCCAACCCGCTCGCCGTCGGTGAGATCGCCGCCGCAGCCGCCGCAGCGATCTGGCGCGTGCAGGACGACCTCATCAGGCTGCTCGACCCGCTCGAGATGATGGCCACCATGGCCGGGCTGACCACCCGGTTTGCGGCCCGACCGACGACGAAGACTCCGCGGTGCAGGCGGCTTGGCCAGACCATCAGACGACGGCGGTCGAGACGAGTTACGCGAGTTCGCCGACAACCGCGCCCGCAACTCCGCGACCTCCGCCCGCAACTCCGCAATCAGCGTTGCCTGCGAGACAACAAGAGCCTCCAGATCCTCATACGACGGCCGATCCACGGACACACAACAACATTCGCGCCAACCCCACCGCCACCTGCCAGACCTGAACAGTCACCTCTGATCTTATGTTCCGGTCGGTGCATGCACCGACCGGCGAAGCCGCACATGTGCGGCTTCGGGACAGGGCCGCATGCGGCCCTGTCGGCCTCGCCGCATGCGGCGAGGCCCCTTAATCAGAGAACTCGATAGTCGCGATCCCAATCGGCTCTGTAGGGCGATCCGAGCCGTCGGTCGGCACGGCCTCGAGCTTCTCCACGACATCCATCCCTCCCGAGACCTGCCCGAACACGGTGTGCTTGCCGTCCAGCCACGGACACTCCTCCGCTGTGACGATGAAGAACTGCGACCCGTTCGTGTTCGGCCCGGCGTTGGCCATCGCCAGCGCGCCGCGGACGATCTTGTGAGAGTTGATCTCGTCCTCGAACGTGTACCCCGGCCCGCCCGTGCCGGTCCCCTGCGGGCAGCCGCCCTGGATCATGAAGTCGGGGATGACTCGATGGAACGTGAGCCCGTCGTAGAAGCCGTCGGCGGCGAGCTTGCGAAAGTTCTCGACGGTGACGGGGGCATCCTCGTCGAACAGCTCAAACGCGATCGCGCCCTCGCTCGTGCTGATCGTGGCGGTTGACATCTGACGTTCCTCCTCGGCTGGAGCTCGGCTGGGTGAGCGGGTCACGATAGCGGGCACGACGAGACCGCTCCCCAGGGGTCAGTCCGGGTCGGGCTGCGCGGACGAGCCGTCAGCGTTCCCGCGCTCGGAGGAGTCGGGTCCCGGAGGCTTATCCGGGTCGACGGGGGGCGGGACGGGGACGATGTCGAGCAGGCTCTCCAGACCAGCGAAGTCGTCGAGGTTGTGTGTATAGAGCGGCAGCTCGTTCGACAGGGCGACAGCCGCAATCAGCAGATCCATGGTCCGCCGCCCACGCGCTTTGCGCCCAGCTGCGGTCACGGCCGCGTAGATGCGCCCGTACACGCGCGCCACAGCGAGGTCGAAGGGGAGCTGGTCAAACGTGTCTTCGACGTGCTGAATGAGCGCGATGCGACGAGCGCGCTCCGGTGGGTCGGGCGCCGCCTCTGGACCCGTTGCCAGCTCGGCCATCGTGATCGCGGAAACGGCAAGTTCGACGGGCAGGTCGGTCGGACTGAGCAGCTCCAGGTCGATTATGACCGAGGTGTCGAGCAGGCCGCGCGGGCGCCGCCGCTTCTCAGCCACCGCGACCGTGCTTCTTGTCCCAGTTATCCCAGGCCCGTGGCGTCGGGTCTTGGTCTACGAAGCGATCGATGTCGGCTCGGAACTGCTTGTAGTCGATATGGCCCACGCCGGAAAACGCCGCGATCGCCACCTCGGCCGGCACGAACTGGCGGCGGCGGATCGGCCGCAGCTCACCC
This sequence comes from uncultured Solirubrobacterales bacterium, assembly GCA_963839965.1. Taxonomy (GTDB): domain Bacteria; phylum Actinomycetota; class Thermoleophilia; order Solirubrobacterales; family Solirubrobacteraceae; genus Palsa-744. The sequence continues at coordinate 234,929 of CAWIWX010000001.1, read as the reverse complement.
ACGGGCGTGCCGTTGCGCGTCACGATGAACGACTCGCCCCGGTCGAGCTCGCGCATGATCTGGCCACTGTCGTTGCGCAGCTGCCGCTGGGTGATTTCGCGTGCCACCTCCCCACTGTAGCACACGTGCTACAGCACTGGTGGACGCTGGCAGAGATACGGCGTTGGGCGGGAGAGAGGGGAGGCGGTTCCACCCCAGGCTGTTTCACCCAGGCCGTTCTACCCCGCCACGCGCTTGAGGCTGAGCGCTCGGGGTGGGTGGGTCCCGATCTCGCGCCCGTTCAGCGCCTCGATCACGCGCTCGGCCTCGGATTCGGGCACCGACAGGAACGAGAAGCGGTCCAGCACGAGCACGTCGCGCACCGCCTCGCCGTCGAGGCCCGCCGATGAAGTGACCGCGCCGACGATGTCCGCCACCTGCAACCCCGCCCGGCGCCCGCCGCCCAAGACGAGCTTGACGAACGGCCCGTCCGGCGCCCCGTCGCGACCCCTGGACACGCGCGGCTTGGAGTGCCTGCGCGGGCGCTCCTGCACCGGCGTGGGTGTGCCCACCGCGCCCTGCTGCCACGGCTCGATCGACATGCCGATGTGGCGTTCGATCGCCTCCATCTCGCGCTTCTGGCGGTCCTCGACGAACGTGATCGCGCGGCCCGAGCGCCCCACGCGCCCGGTGCGCCCGATGCGGTGCACATAGGTGTCGGGACTGGTCGGAACGTCGTAGTTGATCACGTGCGTGACCGTCGAGATGTCGAGGCCGCGCGCGGCCACGTCGGTCGCCACGAGGATCGGCACGCGCCCGGCCTTGAACGCGAGCATCACCCCGTCGCGCGCGCCCTGGGTCATGTCGCCGTGCAGCGCCCTCACATTCATGCCGCGGTCGCGCAGCGTCTTGAACAGCTGCTCGCAGCGGACCTTCGTGCGCACGAACACGATCGCCTGGTCCGGGCGCTCCGCGCGCAGGACCTCCACCAGCTTGTCGGGCTTGGCCTTCGTCTCGACGGGGAGCTGGAACTGCGCGACCGTGTCGATCGTCAGCGTCGCGGCCTGCACCTCGATCATCACCGGGTCGTACATGTAGCGGTCCGCGAGCGCGCGGATCGGCGGGGGCATAGTCGCACTGAACAGCGCGGTCTGGCGCCCTGACGGAGTCAGCGAGAGGATCTTCTCGACGTCCTCCAGGAACCCGAGGTCGAGCATCTCATCGGCCTCGTCGAGCACGACGAAGCGGCAGTCGTGCAGCACCAGCGAGTGCCTGGAGATCAGATCCAGGACGCGCCCGACCGTGCCCACCACGATATGCCCGCCCCCGCGCAGCTGCGCCTGCTGAGTTCTGATCGGCGCTCCGCCGAACACCGCCACCACGTCCACACCCGCGTGCGATCCATACACGCGCAGAGCCTGCGTGACCTGGATGCACAGCTCGCGCGTGGGCGTCAGCACGAGCGCCTGCACCTCGCGCACGTCTGGGTCGATGTACTCGACGATCGGCAGCCCGAACGCGGCGGTCTTGCCCGTCCCCGTCTGCGCCTGGCCGATCACGTCGCGGCCTTCGAGCACCGGCGGGATCGCCTGCTCCTGGATCGGGCTGGGCGACTCGTACCCGACGTCGCGCAGGGCTTTGAGGGTCTTCTCGGACAGGCCGAGCTCGGCGAACGTCTTGCTCATTGCGAAAGGCAGCTTACGGACTCGCGGCGCGCGGGCCCGGATTGGCGTATTGGAGCCAAAATCGCGCGCATGATCGCCACGCCGCAGGCTATCGACCCATTCCTGCCCGGCGCGCGCAGGCGCCCGGCCTGCGCAGAGTGCCCGCCCGGTTGGGTTCCTCCGCGGCCGAGGCTGTAGGGTCCCGCGCCATCATGTCGATCACCGTCGTCGGATCAATCGCGTTCGACTCCGTCACCACGCCGTTCGGCAGCCGCGAGCGGATGCTGGGCGGCACCGCCGTGCACTTCTCGCTGGCCTCGTCGTTCTTCGCCGACGTGCACGTCGTCGGCCCGGTTGGCGAGGACTGGGGCGAGGCCGAGATGGCCGCGATACAGCGCCCCGGCGTGCACACGCAGGATGTCGAGCGCGTGCCCGGCGGCGATACGTTCTTCTGGCGCGGGCACTACGACTACGACCTCAACACCGCCCACACCGACGACACGCGCCTGGGGGTGTTCGCCGAGTTCGAACCCAAGCTCTCGGCGGAGTCGCGCGCGTGCGAGGTGCTGTTTCTGGCCAACATCCAGCCCGAGCTGCAACTGGGGGTGCGCGAACAGTGCGACCGCGCGCGGTTCGTGGCGCTGGACTCGATGAACTTGTGGATCGACACCGCGCGCGCGGAGCTCGTGCGCGTGATCGAGCGCTGCGACTGCGTGCTGCTGAACGACGCCGAGCTGCGCATGCTGACGGGCAAGCCCAACCTCGTCCAGGCCGCGCGCGAGGTGCTTGGCTGGGGACCGCAGGTCGTCGTCGCCAAGCAGGGCGAGTACGGCGCGACGCTGATCACGCGCGAAAGCTTCTTCTCGCTGCCGGCCTATCCGCTCGAGAGCGTGCTCGACCCGACCGGCGCCGGCGACACGTTCGCCGGCGGCTTCATCGGCACGATCGCCGCCCACGGCGGCGCTCGAAACGATGAGGTGCTGCGCAGCGCCATGGCCCATGGCACCACGCTGGCGTCGTTCAACGTCGAAGAGTTCGGCACCGAGCGCGTCGCGCGCCTGCAGCACTCAGAGATCGAAGCGCGCGTACGCGAGCTGGGCGAGATGACCCGCTTCAGCGGCGCCCCGCTGCCGGCGCGCGGATAGGCGCGCCGAGCTCGGACCTGCCACGCCGAGCTCGGACCGAGATCGGGGTCGCGCATAAAAGATCGATCAAGCCTCCGGTCCGGGCCTGGAATCGCGCATAATCGGGTAGAACCACACCCACTCGACAGGAGACGCCTCATGAGCACCCCCGAGACAGCGCCACAGGGACAGGGATCATCTTCTTCTTCATCTGACAACGGCGCGGGACTGCGGGACACGCTCAGCGTGACGGACAACCGCACGGGCGCGTCCTACGAGCTGGCGATCACCGACGGGACCGTGCGGGCGATGGACCTGCGCCAGATCAAGACAGGCGATGAGGACTTCGGGTTGATGGCGTATGACCCCGCGTACACGAACACCGCTTCGTGTCGCAGCGCGATCACCTATATCGACGGCGAGGCGGGCATCCTGCAGCACCGCGGCTACCCGATCGAGCAGCTGTGCGAGCACTCGACCTACCTGGAGGTCGCCTATCTGCTGATCAACGGCAGGCTGCCGACCCAGGCCGAGCTGACCGGCTGGGTGGATGAGATCACGATTCACACGTTCGTGCACGAGAACGTCAAGGACTTCATGCAGGGGTTCCGCTACGACGCCAACCCGATGGGCATGCTGGTCGCATCGGTGGGGGCGCTGTCGACGTTCTACCCGGACGCCAACAAGATCCGCGAGGAGCGCGTGCGCGCGATCCAGATCATCCGCCTCTTGGCAAAGATGCCGACCCTGGCGGCGTTTGCCTTCCGCCACAACATGGGCCAGCCCTACGTGTATCCCGACAACGAGCTCTCCTACGCGGGGAACTTCCTCGGGATGATGTACAAAATGACCGAGCTCTCCTACGAGCCCGACCCGCGCTTGGAGCGCGCGCTGGATGTGCTGTTCATCCTGCACGCCGACCACGAACAGAACGCCTCCACGAGCGCCGTGCGCTCGGTCGGCTCGACGCAGGTGGACCCCTACTCGGCGGTGGCCGCCGGCGTGGCGGCGCTGTACGGGCCGCTGCACGGCGGCGCCAACGAGGCGGCGCTGCGGATGCTCGCGCGGATCGAGACCGTCGAGAACATCCCATCGTTCCTGGAGGGCGTGAAGGCCGGCAACGAGCGGTTGATGGGGTTCGGGCACCGCGTGTACAAGAACTACGATCCGCGCGCGCGGATCATCAAGAAACACCTCGACGACGTGTACGAGGTGCGCGGCAAGAGCCCGCTGCTGCACGTCGCCACCGAGCTCGAGCATCGCGCTCTCGACGACGAGTACTTCACCTCGCGCAAGCTGTACCCGAACGTGGACTTCTACTCGGGTTTGATCTACGAGGCGCTCGGCCTGCCCGTGGCGATGTTCCCGGTGATGTTCGCGATCGGGCGCACCTCAGGCTGGATCGCGCAGTGGAAGGAGATGGTCGAGGACCCCGAGCAGAAGATCGCCCGCCCGCGCCAGATCTACACGGGCGAGCGCGACTTGGACTACGTGCCGATCGGCCAACGCTAGCGGCCCGCTGGCACGGCGCCATGCTGCGTCCTTACCGATCGGAGATCAGATGCGCTCTCCGATCGGCCAGCACGTGTGCCGAGCACACTTCGCTCACTGCGTCCTCATATGGGGGTTGGTTTGTCAAGCGGGCAGGCTGGTTTGCCGGCTGGGGGTCGGTTGTGGTTGGGTGGGCGGTGTTCTCGGGGCGTCACGGGTGGGTTTCTGGGCGTGTCGAGTGCTTTTCAGCCTCATATGCGAGGGCTGGTTACCTCATGACCGCCGATTCGTCGCGGGGCGCGCAGTCTTGTAGCGGGCGCGGCCAGCAGGGTGCTGGTTGCCCGAGGACGCAGCGCGGGCCCGCATGCCGCGACAGGCCAGGTCCCGGTTGTTCCCGTGTCGCCCCGACAGCACCGTTGCCGTCGGAGTGGGTTGTAGGTTGGTGTTCAGGTGAGTTGGCCGACCTCCCAGGCGAACGCGCACAGTTCGCGTGCGAGCGCGATCGTGACGATGTTCGCGGGCTTGCCGCGTTCCAGGCGCAGCCGCCGGTATTGGCGGTGCAGGCGGTGTTGGGTACGCCACGCGATCTCGCACGCGCGGGGGTCTTGGCCGTCTTGGCGGCGCGCGAGTGCCATCCCGATCGCGGGGGTGTGGTGGTAGTGGTGGGCTGCCTCGACGAGCAGTCTGCGGGCGTGTGGGGAGCCGGCCTTGGTGATCGGTCCGCGGCGGGTCTGTTCGCCGGAGGAGTGCTCGCTGGGGACGATCCCGAGATAGGAGCAGAGGGTGGTGGGGTGCTTGAAGCGGTGGAAGTCACCGATCTCGGTGCACAACCCGAACGCGGTCGTCGAGTTGATCCCGCGCATGCAGCGCAAACGAGCGATCGTTTGTGCCCACGGGCTCTCGGCCCATGCTCCCTCGATGATGTCGTTCAGCGCGGAGCGGCGTTGTTCGAGCGCACGGACGCTGGCGAGGTAGTCGGTGAGTACCGCTCGGGAGGGAGCGTCCTCGAACGCCAGCTGGTTCAGCCATTTCCAGTGCGCGAGTGTCCAGTTGCTCGCGGGGCCGGGGAAGCGCACATCGCGGCGCAACAGGAACTTCCCGAGGCGGTGACGGGCGCGCATCAGATCACCCCGTGCGGCCTCCCGGCAGCGCGCGAGATCACGGAAGCTCTCTTCTTCGACGCTCGGTACCCGCACGAAGGACAGCTCCCCAGCGAGCAAAAGTCGCGCGAGGCGCTCGGCGTCGCGACGGTCGGTCTTGATCCGCTCGTGCGGACGTCGAAGGATCGAGCCTGGCGCGCAGACACGAACGTCCAGTCCCCGCTCAGCGGCCGCCCGGGCGAGCCCGTATCCCATAGGACCCGCCTCGTAGGTCGCGAGCACATTCCCCGCGAGCCCCTGCAGATATCCCACGACCTCGCTCGGCGGCCCGTTTACCCGCCGGAACGACAGCTCGCCCGTCGCGAGCTCCAGCGCAGCGGCCTGCGTCGCCGTTGCGTGCACATCCAACCCGACGATCGTCCTATCGTTCAACATGTCGGCACCTCCCATGACTCAGGGTGTCGGCCGGAGGGCCATCCTCCAGCCCAGTCCCCGCACACTCATGCGCGGGGTGCCGACCATCACTACCGCGCGCATCGGTCGACACGACCCATACGGTCTTGCCTGGCTTGGCTATCGGGCCGCTAGGAGCTCAGCTCAGAGCACCAAAGTCGCCCCGTGGCGGCGAAGCCAGTCGCGGTCCTCGCGGTAGCGCGGCCAGCGGCGTTCCAGCAGCGCCCAGAAGCGGCGCGAGTGATCGAGGATCTCCAGGTGGCAGACCTCGTGCCAGATCACGTAGTCGAGCACCGACTCGGGCGCCAGCAACAGGCGCCAGTTGAAGCTCATGTGCCCGGTGGAGGAGCACGACGCCCAGCGCGTGCGCTGCCCGCGGATCGACAGGTCGCGGTAGCTGACCCCCGCCAGCGCGGTCGCGCGGTCCAGGCGCGCGGCGATCTCAGCGCGCGCACAGCGGCGATAGAAGCGCTCGATCGCCGGTCGGGCGTCCACGCCGGCGGGCACGTACAGCCGCTCGTCGCGGCGGTGCGCGCGCGTGCGGCCGGGCTGCGCGACGAGACACAGGGTCGTGTCCAGGTAGGGCAGCTTGTGCGTGCCACGGGCAAGCGGCGGGAAGCTCGTCAGCAGAGCGGCGGAAGACACCGGCCGCAAGGGTAGCCGCCCGCCCGGCTCTCACCACTCTGTGTACAGTGAGCGTGCGGTAGCTGAGCGGGGGACCGTGCTCTGGTCGCGCAGCGTTCCATACACGCGGTCGCCGACGGTCGAGGTCACGCCGAACCAGTAGCGCTCGTTCTTGAAGTGGTGCAGGCGGTGGTTGCGCCAGATCGCGCGGAAGTAGCGCCGCCTGGGCCGGTAGGGGGTGTGGATCAGGAAGTGGGTCCACTCGTAGGAGGCGAGGATCGCGAAGCTCGCGAGCACGCCCGTCGTCGCGTTCGCCAAGCGCGGGCCGCCAAGAACGAGATGGACCGGGAACGACAGCGCCCAGTTTGTCAGGGCGATCATCGACAAGAACACGAGCACCCCATAGACCGGCAGCAGCACACCCCCAAGCACACCCGGCGCTTCGTGGTGCGCGCGGTGCTCGCGCGCGGTCAGCACCTCAACCTTGCGCCCGAAGATGTGCAACGGTCGGGAGTGCAACAGGTAGACGTGGATCGTCCACTCCGCGAACGGGGTCACGCCGATCAAGGCAGCGATGACCACGATGTCGCGCCAGCTCCATGAGCCCTGCGCGACACGCAGCCCGAGGGCGAGCGCCACCGCGCTGAACAGATATGGAGGCGAGGGCTGGCGCACGAACACGCGCGCGCAGTCGCGCAGGGACGGCCCGCTGCGGCGCTCGGTCGGCACCGCCTGCGCGGGCGCGGTGAGCGGGTCCGCATCGGCACTAACAGGTACGGCAGCAGGGTCCTCATCCTGACGCACGGCGCTCACCCCCTGTCGGTCATCGTGCCTCCTGACACACCTCAACACGATGCTAACGCCCCCACCAGTCGTGTGGTGGCAGCCTGATCGCGCAGGGCGATGCGCACATGACGGGGCTCGCCGAGCGCCGCGCCACTGGCGACGAGGATTGCCACTTCAAGTTCTACGCCAGGTGGGACAACCTCTGACAATCCCTCGAACTGGCGGTAGTAGTCGAGCAGACCCATGATGCGACATTCGCCCGCTCAACGGGCGCTCATGCGCCGATGCCTGGGCCGTGGATGACGATAAACCAGAACATGAATATGCCGCCACAGACAGCGGCGGTGATCGCGAACACGCGCCCGAGTATTCCCGTGCGCTGGTCATGGCCGGCGGCGCGGCGCACGAGGATCCACGCCTGGTCGAGGCGGCGCAGGATCGCCAGGGTGCCGAACAGCAGCACGAACAGCCCGACGAAAGCGACGAAGATACCGAGGCTGACGCTGTTTGTCAGGTAGTTGATCTGCGAGCCGACCCACAGGCAGGCGAGCGGGATCGGGCCCCAGCAGAGCAGGCTGAGCAGCACGATCGCCCCCAGCAGGATGCCGGCCAGGGAGCCGTCGAAGCGCCGGCGCAGGTAGCTGCCGCGCTTGGGCAGGGCGCGATAGTGGACCGGCGCCGTGCCGGGCCGGCGCCCGACGAACAGGCCGCCGGTCTCGGAGGGGTCGGTGCGCATCGATCCTATCCTCGCGGGTACCCCGACAACCGTCGTCCGTGAGGAGAGCGTGAGCGGCGTGCCGCGCGGGTCATGAAGTTACCTAAGGGCACGGGACCGTGGCAGAGGCGCTGGTGGTGGATTGACCGGCGAACGTGAAGCTCGCCGCGAACGGAAACCCGCCCGCGGGGCAGCTGCGCGGCAGACGAATCGCTCCGGCGGCTGCGCGTGCATCCGGGCCGCGTCCGACGACCCCGCTGACCGTCAGCGACTCGGAGACGACCGACGCGTCAGGCTCGAGCATCAGAGTCGGGATCGGGGGGATCGAGACCTTCAGCTTCGCGCCGTACGGCGCAGTGTCTCCTTCGAGCACGCCCGTGCTGATCGCGCTCTGATCCAGCGGCGTTTCGCCCTGGCCAAAGATCTCAATCGTCGAGTGCCCACCTCGGTCCGGACCGCGAAATGCCGTGATCGTGGCTTCCTCCGGAACCGCCAGCGAGCCGGCGTGCACACTCATCAGCGCATGGCCGTGCCCCACGAGCGACGTGGACGGACAGCCCAAGGGACCCTTGCTCCGCAGGCGCGACTTCGCGCATATCCCTGCCCCGCGCAGGTCGATGGTCAGACCCGCGGGCAGGTGCACGACCATCTCGCTCAGGGGCGGAGGGACACCCTCCTCACCACCGAAGAACACAAACGCGAGCGTCAGCGCGGTTCCCGCACCGAGCCGATCCGGGGAGAACGACGGGTGGATACTCGCATTGGTTTCTGCCGCCTGCGCCACAGCCGCCACCAGCGCGACGCAGCAGCAGGCCGCAGCCGCCACCATCACCATCCTCGCCGCCAGGACCGTCCTCGCGCGCGGCCGGCTCATCAGTTGCCCCCTCCTCGTGAGAGCGTCTCAGCACCCCGACTCACCTCATTCTCCGTTCCGTGTCCCCGTCCCCGCCTCGGCTCACTTCTTTGGGCAGGGGATCTTGACCGTGCTTTTGACGGTCGAGCTGTCCTCGAAGCTGAATTCCGATGCGGCCGGCCAACCTCCGCGGGGGCAGGTCTTGGGGGTGATGATGCCCTTGACGTGCTCCAGCTCGCGCTTGCCGCGGATCGTCTTGTAGTAGGCGACGTTTTTGGCGCCCGCGGTGAAGAAGGCGCTCAGCGCCGAGGCGTCGGAGGCTTCGGGCAGGACTTTGATGAGCGGCACGTTGAGGCTGAAGCCGAGCCCGTAAGGCTTCGGGAATTGGATCACGGGCGCGGTGAACACGAGCTGGATCGATACGGGGCTCGAGCCTTCGAGATAGATCAGCAGTTCGACGTGCCCCGGCTCGTTGTCGCCCAGGAAGAAATCGACCGTGTATTCCTCGTGGATCACTTCTTTGGCGATTTCATACGCGCCCAAGCCGCCGCCGAACCCGGCCTTGGAGTCTGCCGGACAGGCCTGCGGGCCGCTGTTTTCGAGGATCGCCACGGTGCACGTGCCGGTGCCCTGCAGGTTCAGGGTCAGCCCGGCCGGACCCATCACGTTGATATGGGTGATCGGCGAGGGCACGGGAGAGTCGGTCGAGCTGATGTTCGCTGAACCGAACACGTTGGTCGGCACCCCGAGCGCATCGGGAGAAAAGCCCGCCTTGGTGATCGTGACCGTCTCTTCCGCTTGCGCCGGGGCCGCACCCACCGCGGCGCCACAACACAACACCGCACAACCCATCAACGTCGTGACAATAATCCAGGCTCTGGTCATTCCGAGCGCAACCCCATACCGATAGCCTTCTCATCTCTCCAGGAAAGAGTCTACTAAAGTAGGAAAAGCTTACCATAGTACGAAATGCCCGCAAGCCCACCCGCACAACCCCCACGACCCGTACAGCCCGCCCCACCCGCACAACGCGCTCGCGCCGAGCACCTCGGGCCAGAACGCCGCCGCCCGCTAATCCTCAACGTGGCGTTCGAACTGTTCCTGAAGCACGGCTACAGGGGCACCTCTATGGATGCGATCGCACGCGCCGCGGACGTCACCAAGCCGGTGATCTACGCCTGCTTCGCCAGCAAGGCCGAGCTCTTCGGAGCGCTGCTGGACCGCGAGGAGCAACGCATGCTCGATCACTTCAGCGCAGCGCTCAAGACCAGCACGGACTTCAAAGACCTGCAGGCCACGCTCAGCACGGGGTTCACCGCGATGCTGCAAGCCGTCAGCGACACACCGGATATCTACAGGATCGCCCTGCTCGGCGCAGGCGACACCGAGGCTGCGATCGACGCCCGCGTGCGACACGGACGAGAGCAACGCATCGCCGCGATCGCCACAGTCGCCCGCACCTGGCTGCAGGGACAAATCCCCGACCGCAGGCTGGACACGACCGCCAACTTCGTCGGACAGACGCTCCTTGGCATAGGCGAAGCCGGCGTGCGCACGATGCTCGCCTCACCAGACCGCTGGACACCGCAAACACTCGGTCGAACACTGGGGCGGTTCGCCGCGAGCGGATACGCGGGGCTCATGCAAAAATGACCCCCGGTGGGCACCATTTGTGCCATAGGACCATGATCGAGATGAGACGTGGTGGGGCATCGGGGAGCCGGTCTGTCGATTGTGGCCTGTTCGGGCCTGGGAGCGTCACGTGGCGGGTGCACTCCAACCCGGTGATGCTCGTCGGTGGCTTGCGGGCGCTGTTGATCCAGGCGTTGCATCCGTTGGCGATGGCGGGCGTGACGCAGTACTCGGACTATCGTGCCGACCCGTTGCGGCGCCTGCGCGGGACCAGCGCCTACGTCCATGCGGTCACGTTTGGTGACACCCCCACGGCGCATGAGGCAGCGGCGCGGGTGCGGCGGTTGCACCGGCGCGTTCGCGGCGTCGATCGGGTCACCGGCCGGGAGTTCTCGGCGATGGACCCGGACACGCTGTTGTGGGTGCACTGCGTCGAGGTGCACTCCTTCCTGGCCAGCCACCGCGCTTACGGCGGGCGTCTCAGCGAAGATGAGCAGAATCGTTATCTGGCCGAGCAGGTCGCCGCGGCGGAGCTGATGGGGATACCCACCGCGATGATCCCCGACTCGTTGAGCTCCTATCGCGACTACTTCGCCGGGGTGTTGCCGATGCTCTGCTCAAGCACCGATACCGCCGCTACGATCGCGTTTGTGCGCCGCCCGCAATTGCCCGGGGGGCGTCTTGCGCCGCTCGAGCCTGCGTTTCGCCTGCTCGGCCATGCCGCCACGGCGCTCGTTCCCCGCTCGCTGCGCCCGATCGCGGGCCTGCCCGAACGAGATCCGCGCGCGCTGCCCGCGGGCGCCGCCGTGATGCTCGCCTCGCGCGCGATGATCGCCAGCCGTCACGTGCCCTGGCTGGGCGGGCAGATCGATATGCAGATACGAGACCTGCTCGGCGTGGGCCCGCTGCCAGACGTATCGCAGCGCGCCGCGTGAGCTGGATCGAGCTTATGTTCAGATCAGGTCATCTGATGACGGACGCTGAACCCACATCAAAAGCCTCTAGTGCGCGCCGGGAGCAGTCCCGGCCCCGACCCCGGCGCCGGACCCCCACGGCCGCGAGAGCTTCAGCGCCGAGAGTATCGCGCGCGTGGCGGGCGAGCGGTTGAGCGTGTAGAAGTGGATGCCGGGCGCGCCGGCGGCCAGGAGCTCGGCGCACTGCAGGGTGGCGTAGGCGACGCCGAAGTCGAGCACGGCCTCGGCGTCATCGCCGCGCGCGCGCAGCTCATCGCGCAGGCCTTCGGGAATCGAGGCGCCACACATCGCGGCCATCCGCTCGATCTGGCCCGAGCGGGTGATCGGCATGATCCCGGGGATGATCGGCACCTCGATCCCGGCTGCCCGCGCGCGCGCGATGAAGTCGAAGTAGACGGAGTTCTCGAAGAACAGCTGGGTGATCAGGAAGTCCACGCCGGCGGCGACCTTCTCGACGAGATGTTCGAGGTCGGCCTCGGGGCTGGCCGCGTGGATGTGGGTCTCGGGAAAGCACGCGGCGCCGATCGCGAACGGGTAGTCCGCGCGGATCAACGCGACCAGTTCGCGCGAGTACTCAAACCCTCCCTCGGTCTTGACCCACTCCTCGTGTCCGGCGGGCGGGTCCCCGCGCAGGGCCAGCACGTTATCGATGCCGGCTGCGAGCATCCGATCGAGCGTCGCGCGCAGCTCGGGCACGGTCGCGCCGACGCAGGTGAAGTGGGCCATCGCCTCCAGACCGAGCTCTGCGCGGATGCGCTTGACGATCTCGATCGTGCGCGCGCGCGTGGAGCCCCCCGCGCCGTAGGTCACGGACACGAACGACGGATCGAGCGTGCGCAGCTCCGCCAGGGCGGCGTACAGGTTTCGCTCGCCATCCTGCGTCTTGGGCGGGAAGAACTCGAACGAGAACACCGGCTCGCCACCGGCGGCGAGGATCTGGTCGATGCGCATTGCCTGAACGCTATCCGGCTCAGGCGGCGGTCCACCGCTCGGGCTCGCCCGCGAGGCGCACAGCCTGGCCGGTCACCTCCAAGTGCAGCAGCATCGCCAACGTCTCGGTCAAGAGCCACTGGGCGGTCATCCGCGAAAGCGCCGAGCCGTGCACGCGCGGGAGGATCTCAAACGCCGTCAGCGGCTCGCCCGCGGCCTCGCATGCGGCCAGCACGGCGCCGATCGCCGACAGGCGCTCGGACACGAGCGCGCGGTTGGCCTCGATGTGAGCGCGTACGTCGGTGAACGTGCGCCCATGCCCGGGCAGGCACAGACGCGCGTGCAGCGCCTCCACGACGTCCAGCGAGCGCACGAACTCGCCCACGGGGTCGGGCGAGTAGCCGTAGTCGAAGAACGGGAACACGCGCCCGAGCAAATGATCGCCGGAGATCAACAGGCGATGCTCCGCCTGGAACAAACACACGTGCGAGGGCGCATGCCCCGGAGTCTCGTGCACGCTCCAGGCGCCGAGGTCGGTCTCGACGACGATCCCGTCCCGCCCACCCCGCAGCGCGCGGTCAGGCTCGACGATCGCGGCGATGCCCGATTCCTGCTCGCCGCGCTGCTCGGCGTAGCGGCGCAGGGGCTCCTCGGGAACCCCGGACTGGCGGGCGATCTCGAGACGCTGCAGGATCGCCGCGTCGGGGTCCTGCGCCCAGTGGCGAGCGTGCTCGAAGTTGGGGTGCATCCACAGCTCGCAGCCCGCGCGCTCGACGATCGTGGCGGCCTGACCGTAGTGGTCTGAGTGCGCATGCGTGCAGACCAAGAGGCGCACGTCCTCCAGGGAGAGCCCGCACATCGCAAGCGCCCGTTCGAGCTGGGCGAGCGAGCCGGGCGCGTGGATGCCCGTGTCGAACAGCACGATCCCCTCGCCGCAGGCGACCGCCCAGGCGTTGCCGTGAGGCACCCCGGGCCAAGGCAGCGGCAGGCGCAGGCGATACACGCCGGGCAAAACGCGCTCGCCCCGGCCCAGCTCAGAGCGTTTGCGGATTGCCTCGGCCACCTCGACAGAGCCTAGCCTGACTGGCCGACACCGCGATTTGGTAGTCGGCTGCTCGGATGCTCACACGGCTCATCTCACCGTGCGATCGGAGGGCCTAGACTGAGTGATCCAGCTAGGTCCGAAACGGGTCAAAGGAGGCGACATGGCCGAGCAGAGTGACAGCCAAGACGCAAGCAGCGCGGCCACGAAGGTGCAGGAGGCGGCCGCCAATGTCCAGCAGGCGTCGGCAGCGAAACGGCGCAGGCGGATCACTCCCGGCAAGGCCGCGTCCAGGACCGAGGCCGAGGCCGTGACCAGGAGGTACTTCGAAACGATCGGCGCGCACGACGTGCAGGGCGCGGCGGCGATGTGGGCGCAGGACGGGCGCGAGAACGTGCGCGGCCAGGGGCTGTTCGTCGGTCCCGAGGGGCTGCGCGAGTTCATCGGCAGCCTGATCGAAGCGATCCCGGATCTGACGGTCGAGATTCTCGCCACCACGACCGAGGGCGAGCGCTGCGCGCTGCATTGGCGCTTCACCGGCACGTTCGCCGGGCCCGGCTCGCTGAGCGGGGTCGCGCCCACCGGACACCTGCTCGAGCTCGAAGGCGTGGACGTCCTGACTGTGCGCGACGGGCTGATCCAATCGAACGACGTGTTCATCGACACGATGTCGGTGCCGCGCCAGATCGGGATGATGCCGCCGCTTCACTCGGCCGCCGAGCAGCGGATGATGGGTGCGTTCAACGTCAAGACACGCGTGAGTGACGGGCTCGTGGGCGCCGGCGAGGCCAGGCTCGTGGCCGAGGGCGTGTGGGTCGTGCAGGGCCAGCCGGGGCGCTGCAACGTGTACCTCATCGAGAACGACGGCCCTGAAGGCGGCGTGAGCATGTTCGACGCGGGCGCGCGCACGATGACCCGCGCCGTGGCGCGCGCGGGCGCGCGGCTCGGGGGGATCGCCCGGATCGTGCTCGGGCACGGGCACACCGACCACCGCGGAACGGCGCCGGGACTGGGCGCGCCGGTGCTGTGCCATCCCGACGAGGTCCAGGACGCCGAGGGAAGCGGCGGGTGGCGCTACTGGCCGGCCGATCTGGCAGGGCTGCCACCGGTGGTGAAACAGGCTCATAAAATAGTGCACCGCTACGCCTGGGACGGCGGTCCGGTGACGATCTCAGGGACGGTCGCCGAGGGCGACGAGGTCGCCGGTTTTCAGGTGATCGATCTGCCGGGCCACACGCCCGGGATGATCGGGCTCTGGCGCGAGTCCGACCGGCTGGCGCTGAGCAGCGACTGTTTTTACACGTCCGACGTGTGGGGGCGCAACTGCGATGCGAAACTGCCGGAGTCGACGTACAACTACGACACCGAGCAGGCGCGGGCGAGCCTGCGCAAGCTCGCCGAGATGGAGCCCGCCGCGGCCTGGCCGGGGCACGCGAACCCCGCGACCGGCGACGTTCGCGGGCAGCTGCTCAAAGCGGCGGGCGCCATCTGAGCAGGTGGGTAAGCGCAATCGCAGAGCACAGAAGCTGACCGCCCCGACGAGCGAGTACTCAGACGCCGACGGCAACACGCTGACGCTGCGCGGGGTGCTGACGGCGGGGACACGGCGCGAGTACGCGGACGCGCTGGCCGGCACGGACGGGCGGGCGGCTGCCACGCAGGAGGACGCCTGGCAGCGCGCGGTCGAGCTGCTGTTCGAGCGGTTGGCGGTCAGCTGGACGATCGCCGGCGCGCCGATCGCAAGCCAGCGCGAGCTGCTGGCGCGCTACCGGGTGGCAAGTCAGGCCGAGCGCGCGTGGATCCGCGACGTTCTGCGGGAGCACTGCGCCGAGAACTTCCCCGACGTGCAAGCTCCGTGAGAGGCGTCAGAGGTCCTTAAACAGAGTCCGAAAGCAGTTCCAGACGCGGGCCGTGCGACGCCCCGGCGACCACGAAGCGGGCGGTCGCGGGGCTGAGGACGAACTCGAGCGTCTCGCCGGTCTCGCCGCGCACGCGCAGGCGGCGCCCCTCCTCGGTGATGGAGACGACGGTGCCGCGCTCAAAACCGCCCCCGAAGTGGGCGATGCGCGCGCGGGAGCCCACGTGGGGAACTGGTCGCGAGGGACCGAGCATCGCTTGATGGTAGGCCGGCGAGATACCGGCGCGGGGCGGGGAGCGCGACCGGGGCGGCCGGGGCGTCTCGCCGCGGCGGCCGCATGGAGAGGGCTCGACCACAAGCGCGTGCAGGGGCGGCTGCGTGCGGGCGCGGGTACATATACCGTGCGTGAGTATGCGCCGCACGAAGATCGTCGCCACCATCGGCCCCGCCTCGCACGAGCCGGCAACGCTGCTGGCGATGGTGCAGGCGGGAATGGATGTGGCGCGGCTGAACTACTCGCACGGGAAGCTTGAGGAGCACGCCGAGACGGTCCGGCGCGTGCGCGAGGCCGCCGGACGGGCCGGCCGGCCGGTCGCGATCCTGCAGGACCTGCCCGGGCCGAAGCTGCGGATCGGGGCGCTGCGCGAGGACGTCGTGGAGCTGACGGCCGGCGAGCGGATGACGATCACCGGCGGGGAGACCGACGAGCTCGGCGACGCCCGGCATATGAGCATCTCCTGGGAGGGCCTGGCCGATTCGATGACGCCGGGAGAGGTGCTGTATCTCGCCGACGGGTCGGTGCGGCTGCGCGTCACGGATGTCCGCTCGGCGACGCACGAGGTCGAGGCGGAGATCGAGGTCGGCGGCGCGGTCGCCTCGCGCCAGGGGCTGAACATCCCCGGCCCGGTCGAGTCGCTGCCGTCGGTGCCCGAGCACGACCTGGAGCTGCTGCGCCATGGCGAGTCGATCGGGGTGGACATGGTCGCGCTGTCGTTCGTGCAGCGCCCCGAGGACGTGGAGACCGTGCGCGCGCACACGCGCCTGCCGCTGATCGCCAAGATGGAGAAGCCCCAGGCGGTGCAGCGCGCCGAGGAGATCGTGCGGGCGGCCGACTGCGTCATGGTCGCCAGGGGCGACCTCGGCATCGAGCTCGCGATCGAGCGGGTGCCGATCGTGCAGAAGCAGTTGCTGCGCCTCGCCGGGCACCTCGCGCGCCCGTCGATCACCGCGACGCAGATGCTCGACTCGATGGTCACCTCCTCGCGCCCGACCCGCGCCGAGGTCGCCGACGTGGCCAACGCGATCCTCGACGGCACCGACGCGGTGATGCTCTCCCAGGAGACCGCGATCGGCGCCTACCCGGTGGAGGCGGTCGCGATGATGGCCTCCGTGGCCGAGCAGGCCGAGGCGATCGCGCCGTACGAGGACTGGAACGCCTCGCGCGTGCGCCGGGTGGACTCCGACCCGGCGTACACGATCGCCCACAACCTGTGCGTGGCCGCCCGCGAGCTGCGGTTGGATGCGCTGGTGATCCCCACCCTGTCCGGGCGCTCGGCGCGGCTGGTGTCCGCGCACCGCCCGACCGCGCCGATCTACGCGCTCTCGCCCGGCAAAGAGACCGTTCGCCGCTGCGGGTTGATGTGGGGCGTGCAGGCCGCCTCGATGCGCCGCCACGAGACGACCGAGGCGCTGATCGCCGACGCCGCGCGGCGCGTGGTCGAGCTGGGCTGGTGTGAGCCGGGCCAGCGCGTGGGCATCACCGCGGGGCTGCCATCGGGGCGACCGGGGACGACTAGCCTCGTGCAGATCCAAACGGTGTGACGCGCGCCCCGGGCTGATCGAGCGCCCCGGGCTACAACGCGCGCGAACGATCCGACATCCCGTAATCCCACGCCGGCGGACATGGGCGTTTGGAGTTCACAGGATGAGCTGCGGACATGGGCGTTTGCGGGGCGGCGGACATGGCGTTCACACAGCGCCGACGGACATGTATCAATATGCTCTATCCAACTTGCACTGGGCTCTACCGCCCTGCCGCCCGAACCGGTGCCGACAGCGGACTGAGCGCGGACCTCGACCGATAGGACGACCATGATCCTCGCAACCAGCTATCCGTTCCTCGAAGTCTTCTGGACGATGCTCATCTTCTTCGCGTTCGTGATCTGGATCTGGATCCTGATCACGGTGCTGATGGATCTGTTCCGCCGCCACGACACCTCCGGGTTCGCCAAGGTGCTGTGGATCATCTTCATCGTCGTGCTGCCATATCTGGGCGTGTTCGTGTACCTGATCGCCGAGCACCAGGGCATGACCGAACGGGCGATCAAAACGCAGCAGGACGCCCAGGCCCAGATGGACCAGTACGTGCAGTCGGTCGCCGGCAAGACCGACCCGGCCGAGCAGATCGCCAAGGCCAAGGGGCTGCTGGACGCCGGCACGATCTCACAGGCAGAGTTCGACCAGATCAAGCAGAAGGCGCTGGCCGGGGCCTAGTGTCTTGAGTCATAAATTCGCTGGCGTTTCCCGGCGCCTACCGATTGAAGGTCGAATGTGACTTTCAATCGGCCAGCGCCTGACGCCCGCCGTCGCCAGCCATGTGCTACCAGCACACTTACCGGCGCCGTCGAACGTCAGATCACGTCCATCCATCCGGCAAACGCTGACCGAATTTATGACTCAAGACACTAGCGCGCGTGGGCACGGGGGTCGGTTGGGACCCCCGTGCCCGCTGGGGTCAGCCGCCCGCGACGACCCCCGCGTGGGAGTAGAACTCGGCCTCTTCGCGCCCGAGCTCGGTCACCGGTTCGTCGCCGTACATCCACTCGCGCGCGATCCGATGCCAGTTCGCGCGAGCGCGCAGCTGGGAGAGAACCGCGAGCGTGAGCAGCTCCATGCGCCGCCCGAACAGGTGCTCGGGGCGCATGTCCTGGTGGCGCATCTCGGCGAAGTAGCTCGACCGCGGGTCGGAGCTCTCGATCATCACCTGCGTGGCGATCTCCGGGGTCAGCTGGACGGGTTCGTCGGCGGTCGTATACCACCAGATCGCCGAGGAGATGAACGCCAGCAGGTGCTCGGGGTTCACGCGCTCGGGTTCGGGCAGGAACCCCGACCGCGCGAGCAGCCGGTGCAGCTCGGCGGCGTCGCCCTCGGACACGGCCCGCTGGCAGGCGAGCTCCAGCTCGACCGGCTCGCGGGCCATGCGCTTGAACAGGCCGAAGTCCAGGAACGCCACGCGCCCGTCCGCCAGCAGCAGGAAGTTGCCCGGATGCGGGTCGCCGGAGAACTGACGATGCCGGTACAAACAGCCGAGGAAGAACCGGAACACGATCTCCCCGATCCGGTCGCGCTCTGACTGGGGACGGTGCTTGAGCTCCTCGAAGCCGGTGCCCCGTACGAACTCGCTCACCAGGATCCGCTCGCGCGAGAGGCTCGTTATGACCTCGGGCACGGCGATGAACGGGTGGCCGCGGAAGATGCGCGCGAGCGCCCTCTGGTTCTGGGCCTCGAGCTCGTAGTCGAGCTCCTCGCCGATCCGTTCGCGGATCTCCGTGGCGATCGCCTTGGCGTCCATCCCCGGCGTCATCCGCTTGAGCAGGCGCATGATCATGTCCAGGTTCTGCATGTCCGCGCGCACCGCCGCCGCGACTCCCGGATACTGGACCTTGACCGCAACCTCGCGGCCATCCTCCTTCAGCCTCGCGCGGTAGACCTGCCCGATCGAGGCCGCCGCGATCGGCTCCTCGTCAAACGACGCGAACACGTCCGCGATCGGCTCTTCCAGGTCGTCCTCGATGACGCGCCGCATCTGCTTGAACGACACGGTCGGAGCGGCGTCTCTGAGCTTGGCCAGCTCGCGCTGGAACTCCTCGCGGTACTCCTCACCCACCAGGCCCACATCCAGAAACGACATCACCTGCCCGAGCTTCATCGCGGCGCCCTTCATCGTCCCCAGCGCCGCGACGATCTGCTTGGCGGTCTGAAGCTGGCGCTTGGCCAGCGCTCGTTCGGAGGACTCCTCATCGCGCGTGACGTTCACCGCACGCGTGCCGAACTGCTTGACCGCCTCGCTCGCGGCGAGCTTGCCGACGGTGGCGGTGCGGCGCACGCGCGAGGTGGGGATGTTCTTGTTGCTCTCGCGCGAGGGGGGCATACGCCTACGCATCCTAGGCGCTATGTGCAGGGTGGTCAGACCCGCTGCACCTGAGACCCCGGCACGATGTCGTCCATGCCGCTGGGCCAACGCACCCACGCCTTGGTGCCGCCGTCGTAGTCCTCGCACGACAGCACGAGCGTCGCGGGCTCGCCAAGCGCCGTGCAGGGCTCCGCGCCCTCCGGGTCAAGGCCACGCCAGACGCGGATGAACGGGTTGTGCTCCCACTCGCGCTCCACGCTCGTGGCGCCGGCATGGCCCGGATGGATGACGGTCTGCGGCGGCAGCTCCATCAGCGTACCCATGATCGAGTCCTTCAGATCGGTGTATGTCGTGTGCCCGGGCGCGCGCACCCCGCCGACCGAGCCCGCGAACAGAGTGTCGCCGGTGAACACGACCGCCTCTCCCCCCGTGAACCCACCCGGAGCGGCGCTGACCGACGGTCGCCTGACCGCAACCGCCGCACTCGGCTCGCTGACCAGGAAGGACAGCATCCCGGCGGTATGCCCGGGCGTGTGCAGCGGGCGCACCTCCAGCGTGCCGAACCGCAGCATCTGCCCCGCCTCCACCGCATCCGCCCGCATCTCTCCCAGCCCCTCGCGCTCCAGCGGATGGGTCAGCGCCTCAAGCTTTGGCCAGCGCTCGCGCAGCGCGCCGACCTCGCAGACGTGGTCGTAGTGGTGGTGGGTCAGCAGGATGTGCGTCGGCGTTATCTGCATGCGCTCGGCCGCCGCGATCAGCGGCTTGACCGGCCCGCCGGCGTCGATGAAGAAACCCGGCCCCCCGTCGCCGTCGGCGACGAGGTAGGTGTTTGACACGAACTGCGGATGAGACGCGCGCTCGATGAGCATCGCGCCATCCTTGCACGAACCCTCAAAGCGGGTTGGGCTGCAGCGGCTCGCCGCGGGATGAGCTCTCTGGCGCGACGAGCTTGGCGAGTCCGTTCAGATAGCGCTCGTCGCCCACGTCGCGTCGCCACTGCAGCACCGGCACCGAGCGCGCGCACCCGACCACACGTGTGCGCGCCCGCTCGAGCGTCGGCGCTGTTGTGCACAGCGCTAGGACCCGCGAGGTCCCCACGGTGCGATAGACCCCCTCGCCGGCCCCGGGGGACTCAACCGCGGAGGAGAAGAAGACGTGGCAGCCGTCCTGTTCGATCCGCTCGCGATCGAGCGCGAACTCGTACACCGGCCCGGGGGTGCCGGGGCACACAGCCGGGACGGCTGGGTCAGAGCTGGTTCTCAGCGCGTAGTCGGGGGAGACGAGGTACAGCACGAGCGAGGCTTCCCGGCGCAGCGGCACGTCCGCGCTCGTCAGCGTGCCCCCGGCGATCTGCTCCATCGCGTGCGGCCAGCTGCCATCGAGCAGGCTCATGATGTTCATGCACTCGGGGTCGCCGAACCGGGCGTTGAACTCGATCACCTTGACGCCGTCGGCGGTGGCAAAGAAGCCGCTGTTCATCACGCCGGTGAAATGCCGCCCCTGCTCGGCCAAGCGCTCGATGACCCGCTGCACGATCGAGCACGCCTGCTCGTAGTGAGCGGGGCTCATGAACGGCAGCGTCAGCGCGGCCAGCGACAGCGAGCCCATACCGCCGGTGCCCGGCCCCTCGTCGCCGTCGAACCGGTAGGGGTAATCGTATGTGGCCGGGGGAAAGACGACCGTGCCACCGTCGCTGATCGCCTGGATCGTGAACTCGGCGCCGATGATCTTCTCCTCGATCAGCACCGACTCTCCGGCCGTGGAGCGCTCAAGCAGGCCCAGCGCGTAGTCCCGCGCCTGATCGTGACTGTCCAGATGCGGGCCCATCACCTTCACGCCCTTGCCCCCGGTCAGGCCCGAGGGCTTGACCGCGACCGGCGTGGATCCGAACGAGGCGATCGCCTCGTCCACCTCGCGTGGCTCGCGCGCCACGCGCAGCAGCGGCGAGGCCTCGGGCGCGACCTCGGCCAGCAGCGAGCGGGCGAACGCCTTGTTCCACTCGATCTCCGCGCCCGCGCTCGTCGGACCGACGGCGCGCGTGCCCTGGGCCAGCAGCGCGTCGACCACTCCCGCCGCAAGCGGCTCGTCGGCGCTGACCATCGCGATGTCGATGGCCCGCGCGCGGGCGAATGCCGCGACCGCCTGCGGGTCGCACACGTCGCCGAGGACGTGCCCGCCGCCGGAGGCCGCCGCGTGGCGAACGATCGAAGGGTTCTCGTGACCCACGAACGCGTGCAGCTCGCTGTGCTCGGACATGCGCAGCGCCAGCGCGCTCTCCCGCCCGCCGTGACCAACGATCAGAGTCCGCAACACGCCGTGAGTCTAGACTCCGCCCATGCCCCTCATCCACACCTGCTACCGGATCACCGACATCGACCGCTCGGTCGCCTTCTACAACGCCCTTGGATTCGAGGAAATCGGGCGGATTCCGATCAAAGACGAGGCGATCAACGTGTTCATGAACCAGCCCGGCGACGGCGATATGCCGCGGCTGGAGCTGACCTACAACTTCGGCGTGGACTCCTATGAGATCGGCACGGGCTACGGCCACATCGCGATCACCGCCGACGACCTCGACGCCACGCTCGCCCGTCTGGCCGAGCAGGGCATCGAGCCCGAGAAGCCGCCGTACTCCGTGCGCGAGGGAGGCTCGCGGCTTTGCTTCGTGAGAGACCCAGACGGCTACCGGATCGAGCTGATCGAGCAGTAGCCGTTCCGCGTCGCGCACCAAACAAGAAGGCCATCATGTTGTGCTACATTGTGACGCACAATGGCTTCCGCACAACACACCCAACCAGTACCCGCCGCCGCAGCGGTCGGAGTTCGTGAGCTGCGTCAGAACCTGAGCAAGTATCTGACGCGAGTAAAGAAGGGCGAAACGCTGGCCGTTACAGAGCGAGGCCATGAGGTCGCGCGACTCGTGCCGTCTCGTTCCGAGGTCGATCCCTACGATCTGATGCTGGCGGAAGAGTTAGGCGCGACCATTCCAAAAGGACATCTGGCGGAGGCCATCGACCGCCTAGAGGCCGAAGGACGTCTGGGAGCCGGAGCACCCTCGGGGACGACCGACACGATCCTCGCGGAAGATCGGCGTGAGCGAGTCTAAAAGCGCGCCGACGACCGTCTACGTCGACACGAGCGCACTTGGTCGTGTGTTGCTCGGCGAGTCCGATAGGCCCGCGATCCAGCGCGATCTCGGCCGTTACGAGAAGATCGTCTCCAGCCGTCTGCTTCAAGTCGAGCTACGCCGTCTCGCGTCTCGCAAGAACCTGCTCGACGCGGCCACAGGGCTGTTGGCCGAAGTGACACTGATCCCTTTCGGCGAGACGATCCTAACCGCCACCGAGACGCTGTCGCCATCCGCGATCGGCACTCTCGATGCAATCCATCTAGCCACGGCGATGCGCCTGACGAAAGCCACAACGCTCGACACGATTATGACCTACGACAAGCAACTGGCAGCCGGCGCGCGAGAGCACGGCCTCAAGGTGCTGTCCCCGAGCTAACGCCCATAGAACCGACCTTTGCTCACGCCAGCACCCGCCCACGGAAGTTGCGCAGCCCGAGCGTGAGGAACACCGCACAGAAGCCGATCAGCACCGGGTAGACGACGTAGAGGGGCATGTGCGAGGCATGGGTCAGCCCGGCGCGCAGGCCCTCGTTGACGTAGATCAGGGGATTGACCAGCACGACGATCTGCAGCCAGTGGATGCCGCCCACCTGCACGGGCGCGAGGCGCGTCCACTGATAGTAGGTGCCACCGAGAAACGTCAGCGGCAGGACGACGAACCCGAACATCAGCCCGAGGTTGCGCGCCTCGAACGCCGTCCCCAGCAGCAGGCCCAGCGAGGTCATCGTCACGCACGCGAGCGGGATCAGCGTGATCACGATCGGCCAGTGGACCGACAGGTGAGCTTCCACTCCACTGGCGTGAACGACCGAGGCGATCGGGAACACGATCAGCGCGGCGATCAGGCCCTGGGTGGCCCCGGACAGAACCTTCGCGACGGCGACCAGCCAGATCGGGCATGGAGCCTGCACGCGATCCTCGATCTCGCGGGTGTAGCCGAACTCCTGGGCCATCACCATCGCGACCGCCTGGATGCCCTGGAACATGATCGTGATCCCGACCACGCCCGGGACCAGCACGGTGGCGAACGCAGACTCGGCGACCTTGCCCCCGCCGCCGCCGACGCCCTGGCCGATCGTCGGGAACACGTACAGAAACACGAACACAAGCAGGAACGGCTGCACCAGCGTGCGGATCACGAACTCGGCGAAGTTCTTGCGCAGCACGACGAGGTCGCGCAGGATCAGCGCCAGCAGCGCCGATCGGCTCGCCGCCATCGTCGAGCGCGCCGGCTCGATGGCGATGCGTGCGTGTGCCGGCGTCGGCACTGGCTGAGCAGCCGTCGCGGCCATCAGTCGCGCAGCTCCTTGCCGGTGAGGCTGATGAACACGGTCTCGAGGCTCGGCTCGGCGACCGACAGGTCCGCCACCTCAAAGCCCCCGCTCTCGGCCGCGTCGACCACTCGTGGCACCAGCCGCTCCGCGCCCTTGACATGGAGCTCGACGCCCCCATCGATCACTCGCGTATGAGTGATCTCGGCGATCTCGCCGGCGAGCCGCTCGGCGAGGGCCTGCATCTCACCTGCAGCCTTGACCGTGACGATCGTATCGGCGCCGACCGAGCGCTTCAGCTCAGCGGGCGTGTCGAGCGCGAGGATCTTGCCGTGATCCATGATCGCCACCCGGTCACAGAGCTCATCGGCCTCCTCCATGTAGTGGGTGGTCAGCAGGATCGTCTGGCCCTCGCCGTTGAGCTCCCCGAGGATCTCCCACAGCGCCAGACGACTCTGTGGATCGAGGCCCGCCGTCGGCTCGTCGAGGAACAGCACCGCCGGCCGATGAAAGATCGCGCGCGCCATCATCAACCGCTGGGCCATCCCGCCCGAGAGCGCGTACACCGACGCCTTCGCCCATTTCGAGAGGCGCAGCTTCTCCAGCAGCTCATCGGCCGTGCGGCGGGACTCCGACGCGGAGATGCCGAACAGGCGGCCATGGAAGTAGAGGTTCTCCCACACCGTCAGCTGACGGTCGAGCGTGTTCTGCTGGGAGACGATCCCGATCAGCTGCTTGGCCAGGGCGGGTTGGGAGACGACGTCGATCGCACCCACATAGGCGGATCCTGAGGTCGGGATCACCCGCGTCGTGAGCATCCCGGCGGTCGTCGTCTTGCCGGCGCCGTTCGGTCCGAGCAGACCGAATATTTCCCCGGCATGAACGCTCAGATCGAGAGCATCCACAGCGGCGAAGTCGGTTCCGGCATAGACCTTGGTGAGCTGCACCGTGCGGATGACCTCATCCCTCTCTTCGCCGGTCCCGTCGCTCGGCGCGGCCCTGGGAGCAAGCGGCTGAACGTCAAAGGTCGTGGCGCCGGGCATCCGTCCAATCTACAACCCCCGCGCCGCTTCCCAGCGACTCCCCGCGCCACTTCCCAGCGCATCGGCGGGCGCACCCACGCGCTAGGCTCCTGCGGTCATGGCGGACACGGGCAAGATCGCCAAGAACCTCGAGCGCTTCGCGCAGGCGGTGGCTGCGCACGACCGCGAGAACCCCACGCACACCGCCTACGGGATCGGGCTGGCCCACTTCGACATGGAGCGGCTCGGGTTCGAGGAGGGCGAGACGGTTCTACCGCGAATCACGATCCACGCCGACGGCAAGACGAGCGGCAACTTCAGGGTGCTGTGCGACGGTGAGCACGACGAGGGGGCAAGCGAGTCCGAGTCCGAGGTCGTCGAGGCGATCGCCACGCAGCCGGTGCCGGCCCTCGCGCCGGGGCGACGCTCGCCGTTTGAAGAGCAGTAGCGATAGACGCCGGATAGACGCCGGCAGCAGCGATAGGCGTCCTGAGGCGCGCCCGTAAAGCGCGCCACGTGCCGGGCATCCATCGATACCCGCGCAGGCCACCAGGCCATTGGTGTCGGGGTCTCAACCGACCGCGCGTATCTTGGACGCCCGGCTAAGGCCAAGACGGCGTTATCGGCGCAAACTGAAGGCTCGTGTCCACGGAGGCCGCCGTCTCGACAGCGAGTTCAGCGCAGTGCCGCGACTGGGTCGGCCATGTGATCGTGTGCGGCCTGAACGCCGTCGGGCTGCGCACGGTCGAGCAACTGCATCTCGCCGGCGCCCGCGTGGTGGTGCTCGACGACGAGCCCGACGGGCGGCTGGCGCGTATCGTGCGTGGTTGGGGGATTCCCCACCTTCCGCGCGGGGCGCACCTGAGCGAGCCGCTGTTCGACGCGGGCATCCTCGGAGCCTCCGCAGTGGTGTGCGCCGAGAGCACCGACCTGCGCACGCTCGAGACCGTGCTTTTGATTCGCGATCTGCGCCCTGAGGTCCGCGTGGTCGCAGACCTCGACAACCCGGCGGTCGCCCACGCCGTCGAGGAGGTGCTCGGCTCGGTGGGAGTGCTCGACGTCGCAGCGCTGTTCGCCCCCTCGGTGGTCGAAGCCTGCATCGGTCATCGCGCGCGTGACATCGCGCTGGGCGAGGAGCTGTTCGTCGCCGCCGAGACGATTGCTCCCCGGGACGGGACGCTGCGCGAGCTGTACGGGAGTCTTGCGCCGATCGGCGTAGTCACCGACGCCGAGGAGACTGATCGCCTGCCCCGGGCGCGATCAGCCGGTCTCGGGCGGAGACCGAGTCACGCTGCTGGGCACCCGCGAGGAGCTTCAGAGCGCCGGCCTGCACCGCCGACGAGCCGGTGCGGGCGAGCGGTCTGACTTGGTCAACCGCGCTCGCGCCACCGTGACGCGACAAGCACGGACAGTGCTTAGCCTCGCCGACAGACCGCTGCGCATCGCCCTGGCGCTCGGCCTGGTCCTGCTCCTCATTTCCACACTGGTGTTGCACTTCGGCTACGACTGGTCTGAACACCACTCGCACCTGCCACTCCTCGACGCGGTCTACTTCACGGTCGAGACGGTCGCCACGGTCGGGTTCGGCGACTTCTCCTTCTCCGGCCAGCCGGCGTGGATCGAGGCGTTCGGCATCTGGCTGATCGTCGCGGGCACGACGCTGGTCACGACGCTGTTCGCGCTGTTGACGAATGCGCTCGTCAGCCGCCGGATCGCGCAGTCGCTCGGGCAGGAGCGCATCCCGGGCATGCGCGGGCACGTCGTGCTCGTCGGCCTGGGAGCGGTCGGCATGGAGGTGCTCGAAGGCCTGCTCGCCAAGGGGCGAGAGGTGGTCGTGGTCGAGCGCACGGAGAGCAACAGCTACCTGGGTCAGGCGCGCGCGATGGGCGTGCCGCTCGTGGTCGGCGACGCCACGCTCGCGCGAACGCTCGACTCCGTGAACCTGTCGAGCGCCGCTGCCGTGGCGATCCTCACCTCCAACGATCTCACCAACATCGAGACCGGCCTGGCCGTGCGCGACCGTCTGGGCAAGCGCTGGAGCGAGGTGCCGGTCGTACTCAGGGTCTTCGATCGCCAGCTCGGCAGCCGCCTGGAGCTGAGCTTCGGATTCCGCCACGTCTGGTCCACCTCCGCGATCGCCGCACCGTGGTTCGTGGGAGCGGCGCTCGGCCTGGAGGTCCTGCTCAGCTTCTACGTCGGCAACCATCCCTTCCTGCTCGCCCGCCTGCGCGTGAGCGGCGGTGGAGGTCTCGATGGACTGGCGATGCGCGACCTGCCGGGCCAGATCCGAGTGGTGGCGATTCGCCGTGCGACGAGCTCTGGCGCGCTGGAGCACCCGCCGCGGCGCGACACCCGTCTGGCGCCCGCTGACGACGCCTACTTGGTCGGACCCTACGCGGAGCTGTTGGAGGTGCTGCGCCACGACCGCGAGACCTCCGGGGCGAGCGCCTGACCGCCGACACGCCGGCGGAGTCGGGCGCACCGATCCGCGGCAGGGGCCGAACCTTCAGCCCGCGAGGAGCGGCACGGGAACCCCGGCGCGCTCGGCGATCATGACCACGAGCCGCTCGATCGTGGGGCAGCGCAGCCCGTGGCGCGCGCCCGCACGCAGGATCGCGCCGGGGATGGCGTCGAGCTCGGGTGGGCGGCCCGCGGCGATGTCGCGCGCCATCGAGCTGCCGAGCGTGTCGTGCGCGAGCTCGAGCTCGCCCAGGGCCACCTTCGGATCGACGTCCTCGGCGCCCTCGGCCTGCCCGACCGCGCAGGCCTCCTCGATGCACGCCACCAGGTCGGCGCGCAGCTTTGGCGTGGAGCGGATCTGGCCCAGCAGGGCGTCGTAGGCGCTGGTGGTGCAGGCGAGCGCGTTCAGGCGCACGAGCTTGGACCACATAACCTGCGCCTCGGAGCGCTCGGACACGGGCAGGACCACCCTGACGGGCACGCCGGCGTCTTCTAAGACCTTGGCCAGAGCCTCCATCCCCGCGAGAGCGGCCTGGCTGTGGGTGGCCATGTCGATCAGCAGGAACTGGCTGGTGTGGACGATCACGCCCGGCTCGGGACGGTCTGACTCCACGCGGATCGTACCCGCGAGCACCGTGTCCGGATCGAAGCGCTCGCGCAGCACCGTCAGGTGGTCGAGACCGTTGAGCAGCGGCAGCACGAGGCCGGGCTCGACCTCGACACGCTCGAGCGCTGAACCGAGACCGGCGGCCTTGGTCGCGACGATCAGGACGTCTACGTTTTCCTGCAGCCGCGCACGCGCGCTAACGCGCGCGTTAATTTCGCCAAACATAACGCTGCGCACCTCGAGTCCCCGCTCGGCTATTGCCTGTGCGGTCGGCTCCCGCGCGAGCACCACCACGTCCGTGCCGGCCTGGACGAGCACGCCCGCCACCAACCCACCCACGCCACCGGGGCCGAGCACCGCGACTCTCACAGGAGCACTCTCATGGCAGTGGATCGATCAGCACGCCCGGGTTCATTATCCCGCACGGATCGACCGCCGCCTTGCGCGCCGCGCAGCGCCTGCGCGAAGGGCTCCGGACGCTGGCGGTCGTACCAGGGCCGGTGGTCGCGGCCCGACCGCGTGGTGATGGGTGATCGTGCCCCCGGCCGCGAGCACCGCGTCGGAGGCCGCCCGCTTGATCGCCGCCCACTGCTCGACCTCCTCGCCGCGCGGGCCGCGCGCGAGCACGGTGTAGTAGGGCGCCGGGCCGTCGGGGTACACGTGCGTGAAGCGGCAGCTGACGGCGCCGTCCTGGGCGCCGGCCTCGCGCAGCGCCGCCGCGGCCGCGGCCGTCACGCTGCTCGTGGAAGGCGGGGAAGCGCTCCCACGTGATCGCCGTCTCGAACGTCTCGCTGAGCACGCCCATCGCGACGAACACGTCGCGCACGTAGGGGGCGCCGCAGGAACGCCTCGCGCCAGGTGCCGACTGCGTCGCCGCCCCGGCGCTTGCACCGTGCCCCGGCCCGCTGCCGGCATCCCGGCCCGCACGGCTCCCGCCACCGGCGCCCGCACCGCCCCCGAGCCCGCTGCCAGCATCCCGGCCCGCGCCGCTCCCACCGCCGGTGCGCCCCCCGTGCCCCGCTCCCGCGCCTCTCCGCCGTGCTCGGCGCAGATCGCGAGCGCCCGCGCCAGCGGCGCGTCCACCGGATGGTCGGCCGACTCGAAGCCGAGCACGAGCAGCGCGTGCTGGCCATCACCGGCGAGCGTCATGCGCGCCTCGCGCGCGTCGATCAGGCGGCAGTTCGCCGGGTTCAGCCCCGACTGCGCTACGAGCGCCCGCACGCACTCCGCGCCGCGCGCGAAGTCGGCGAAGCGCACGGCCGCCGCGCGGCGGTGGACGGGGCGCGGCTGCACGCGCACCCACGCCTCGGTGATGACCCCGAGCGCCCCCTCCGAGCCGGCCAGCATCCGATCGGGGCTGGGTCCCGCCCCCGAGCCCGGTAGGCGGCGCGACTCCCACATGCCTGCGGGCGTCATCGCGCGGACCGACTCGACGAAGTCCTCGACGTGCGTCCACACGGTCGCGAAGTGGCCCGCCGCGCGCGTGGCGATCCAGCCGCCCAGTGTGGCGAGCTCGAACGACTGCGGGAAGTGGCGCAGCGTCAGGCCGTGCTCGGCCAGCTGGCGCTCCAGCGTCGGGCCCGTTGGCGCCCGCCTGGATGCGTGCGGCGCGGGAGACGGGGTCGACCTCCACCACTCGGTCCAGCGCCCCCACGTCGAGCGAGATGGCGCCGTTGTAGGAGGGCGGGACCTCAGGGCGCACTCCCCCCACCACGCTCGTGCCGCCGCCGTAGGGGATCGCGGCCACGCGCTGCGCGGCGCACCACTCCAGCACCTGCTCCACCTCGCGTCTCCGCGCGGGGGCGGGCGACGAAGTCGGGGGCGTGCGCGAAGTCACCCCGGAAGCCGCGCACGACGTCGGCGTACGACTGGCCCCACGCGTGACCGCGCGCGCGTGTGCGTCGGTGGCACAGATCTCCGCGAGCGCGGCGGCGGCGCCACGCGCGGCGCCGGTAGACGCGCCTGCTCAACGGCACCGGGTCCTCCACCTCGAGTGCCCCTCCCACCCGAGGTGCGCCGCGAGGCCGCCGGCCGCCGCGCACCTGCCGGCAGGCATCTGCTCGTCCTCGTACCCCCACCCCCAGTGGTTGCGCTGGCGCTCCGCCTGGCGGCGAGTCTAGGGGCGCGCGGCGCGGCCGTGTAGGCCGTAGTAGGCCGTGTAGGAACCGGGAGCACGGCCGCTGGGCATGGAGGCCCAGCGCGCACCCGGCCTGGACGGAGCGCGTGGCCGCGCGGACGATCCCGGCCACACCTCCGTTACGCCGCCGGCGGGGCGCGCCCATTAGCCTTGTCGTGTGCCCGCCCCGCCCGAGCCCGTCGCGCAGCGCCGGAGATCCTCGCCCGCGGCCCCTGGCCGCTGGAGCGAGTCACTGCGCACTGGCGCGAGGAGCTCTACGAGCCCTCGCCAGCCCACGCGCGGAGCGCCGACGCAGCGATCGCCGCCCTGCAAAACGGGGCTCGCCGAGCCACGACGGGTGGCCGGCCGGCTCGTGGGCTTCCGCGAGCGCGACGGGGGGTTGGAGCTGGAGTTGCAGCCCGTCCGCTGGGCGCTGCGGCTGGTGAGCGGCGACGCCTCCTGCTCGTGGCCGCGCTGTGCGTCACGCGCGCGGCGGACGGGCGGTGGCTGGCAGGGCGGCGCGCGGCGTGGCTGGCCTCGTGGGCGGGGCGCTGGGCGCTCGGCGCCGGCGGCTCGGTGGACCTCGGCGAGAACCCCGCCGACACGCTCGTGCGGGAGCTGCGCGAGGAGTGGTCGGTCGCGCCCGAGCGCGTGCGCGCCGAGGCGCTGGTGGCGCTGCCCCACCGGATGGTGATGTTCGTCGGGCAGGCGTGGCTGCCGGCGGGCGACGGAAGGTGCCGCCGGACGCCGAGCACGACGAGTACGCGTGGTGGCCGCGCGGAGGTCGCGCACTGGCCGGCCGACGCCGGCGAGGCGCTGCGCTGATGGCGCGCTGGCTGACGTCGTGAGCGACGCCGCGCCGCGTGTGATGGGATGCCCGACCCGCCCCAGGGATGGAACGCCCGCCCACCCAGCACCCGCCGGCGGCTCACGCGAGTGGGTGTTCACTCCTCTCAAGTGGGTGTCGTTCACCCACTCCTGCGTCTACTCCGCGCTGCTGGTCTGTGCCTTCGTGATCGGCAAGCCCGAACCGCAGACGTTCGTGCTGGGGATGTCCCACGGGCTCTTGTGGATCGGGATGTCGCTGACCTGCATCGTCGTGTGTGCGTCTGCGGATTGTCTCGCTGCGCCTGGCCATCGCGGTCGCCGTGCTCGGCGGCATCGGGCCCTTTTTCGGCACGACGAGTTCGTGCGCGAGTCGCGCCAGCGGGCGGCCCTGATCGGCGCAGGCCGACCGAGCCCTGTGAGAGCCGGCGAAAACGCTCACACCCTGCCGGCGAGTCCCGCCACCAGCCGCGCTAGAGTAAAAGCAGACATGGCGACGGGCACCACGGCATGAGCAGACTATCGATGTCGTGACCCCTGCCGCGGGCGAGTCGGTCACCGAGGGGACGATCCTCGAATGGCACGTCGCGGTCGGACGATCCGATCACGGCGACGACCCGATCGTCGACATCTCCACCGACAAGGTCGACGTCGAGCTGCCCTCGCCCGCGAGCGGGACGGTGACTCGAGATCCTCGTCGCCGAGGGCGACACTGTCACGGTTGGCCAGGTGATCGCGCGCATCGCCGTCGGCGACGAGGACGGTGCCGCGGCCGCCCCGGGGACAGCCCCGGCGATGGCGCCGGGGGCGCCGAGCATGAGTCGCCGGCAACGGCGTCGCAGGCGCGAGCGCAACGACGCCGGCGCCGGGAAGCGAAGACACGGACGACAGGTCGTCCGAGACGGGCGTGGAATTCCCGACGGAGCCAAGCGTCTCCCGTGGCCGCGCGCGCAGCGGCCACCGAGGGAGTGAACCTCGCCAACGTCTCCGGCAGCGGGCCGGGCGGGCGCATCGTCAAGTCCGATGTGCTCGAGGCGGCCGCGACGGGCACGACGAGCGACGGCGTGGCTGCAGGCAACGGTTCGGCCGGCGCGCTCGCCGAGAAGCCCGCGGGCGCCCAGCAGCTCAAAGGCGGCGCTGCGGCGCTGGCCAGGTACATGGAGCAGTCGCGCGCGATCCCCACGGCGACGAGCTTCAGGACGCTGACCGTGACGATGCTGGACGCGCGCAGGCGCGAGCTGAAGGCGGCCGGCAGGCGGGTCTCGTTCACCCATCTGATCGCCTGGGCGATCGCCCGCGCCGCGCGGGAGAGCATGCCGGTGATGGCCACCCACTACGCTGAGATCGAGGGCAGGCCCAACCGGATCGACGACGGGCAGGTGAACCTCGGGCTGGCGGTGGACGTGGAGAAGAAGGACGGCACACGAACGCTGATGGTGCCGGTGATCGCGGACGCGGGCAGATTGAGGTTCGACGAGTTCGTGGCGGCCTACGACGCGCTCGTGGAGAAGGCGCGCACGAACACGCTCACCGCCGACGACCTGCAGGGGGCGAACATCACGCTCACCAACCCCGGAGGCATCGGCACCGTCGCGTCGGTGCCCAGGTTGATGGTCGGTCAGGGCACGATCGTGGCCACCGGCTCGATCTCCTATCCGCCGGGGCTTCAAGGCATCGGCGAGACGATCGGCGCGGAGAAGGTAATGACGATGACCTCGACCTACGATCACCGAATCATCCAGGGGGCGGAGTCGGGAAGGTATTTGGCGCGAATCGAGGAGTATCTGCAGGGCGAACACTCCTTCTACGAGGACGCGTTCGCGGCACTCGGCGTTGGATTGGGACCCGCCCCTTCCCCACCGATTCCGGCCCCCCCCGCACCCGTCGCTGCCGCGGCGGTTGGGGCAAACGAGACGGCGGCAACCCAGGCGCCGGCGACACAGACGGGCGCGCAGGCGAGCGAGGAGTTGCTGGAAGCGGTGCAGGCGGCGAGCACGCTCGTGATGCGGTTCCGCAGCCACGGCCACCTCGCCGCCAGACTGGACCCGCTCGGCTCAGAGCCCGAAGGCGAACCGGGCCTCGACCCCGAGTCCGTCGGACTGACGCCGGAGATCGCGGCGCGGATACCGGCGAAGATACTGCACATGTACGTGCCGGGGGCGACGCTCGCCGACGCGCTGCCGCACCTGCGCGAGACCTACTGCGGGACGATCGCGTACGAGATCGAGCACATCGCCTCCCACCGCCAGCGGGTGTGGCTGCGCGAGCAGATCGAGTCGGGTGAGTTCCGCCGGCCGCTGAGCGGCGATGAGCAGCGGACGCTGCTCAGGCGGTTGATCGAGGTTGACGCGCTGGAGCGGTTCATGCACAAGGCCTACCTCGGTCAGCACCAGTTCTCGATCGAGGGGCTGGACATGACCGTGCCGATGCTCGACGAGCTGATCCAGCTCTCGGCGGAGCACGGCGGCAAAGAGGTCGTGATCGGCATGGCCCATCGCGGCAGGCTGAACGTGCTCGCGCATAATCTGGGTCGCTCCTACGACACGATCTTCGCCGAGTTCGAGGGCGCCTCGACGCTCGAGGCCGTGACGACCATCCCCCAGGGCGGGACTGGCGACGTCAAGTACCACCACGGCACGCAGGGCTCCTACAAGCTGCCCGGCGGCGACGGCGGCGAGATCATGGTCAACCTGGAGTCCAACCCGAGCCACCTCGAGTACGTCTCCGCGGTCGTCGAGGGCGCCACGCGCGCGGCGCAGACGACCAGGCACGGCCCGCACGCCCATCAGGACACCAACGCGGCGGTGCCGATCGCGATCCACGGCGACGCGTCGTTCCCGGCTCAGGGCGTGGTCGCCGAGACGCTGAACCTGCAGGCGCTCGACGGCTACAAGGTCGGCGGGACCGTGCACCTGATCATGAACAACCAGGTTGGATTCACGACCGATCCCGACGACGCCCGCTCGACGCAGTGGGCCTCGGATCTGGCGAAGGGGTTCGACGTGCCGATCATCCACGTCAACGCCGACGACGTGACGGCGTGCCAGAGCGCGGTCAGGCTGGCGTTCGCGTTCCGCCTCCAGTTCGGCCACGACGTGCTGATCGACCTGATCGGCTACCGGCGGTTCGGGCACAACGAGTCCGACGAGCCCGCCTACACCCAGCCGGAGATGTACACGAAGATCAAGAGCAAGAAGCGCGTGTCCGAGCTGTGGGCGGAGCGGCTGATCGCCGATGGGGTCGTGAGCAAGGAGGAGGTCGACAAGCTCGGGCAGAGCGTGTGGGACAACCTGACGATCCTGCACCAGCGATTGAAGGCCAAGATCGCGGCGGCGGCCGAGCACGACGGCGAGCACAGCACGGGCGAGTATCAGCTGGACCGCTCGCCGAGCCCCGACGTGACCACAGCGGTGCCCGCGGACCGGCTGCGTCGGCTGGGCGAGGAGCTGCTGAGAGTGCCGGACGGGTTCACGGTGCACCCAAAGCTCGTCAAACAGCTGCAGCGCCGCCGCGAAGCGCTGAACGGCCAGGGCACATCGCCCGCGAGTGAGCGAGCGGAGCCGGGCGCGGCCGCGACGGCGGACGGGGCCGCGCAGGCACAGCCGCATCCCGCGCTGGACTGGGCGCACGCCGAGGCGCTGGCGTTCGCGTCGCTGCTTACGGAGGGCACGCCGGTCCGCCTCACCGGGCAGGACACCGAGCGGGGGACGTTCAGCCAGCGCCACCTGGTGCTGCACGACGCGAAGACCGGGCAGACGGTGTGCCCGATCCAGAGCCTGCCGGAGGCGCTGGCGCCGCTGGAGCTGCACAACAGCCCACTCTCAGAGCTGGCGTGCATGGGCTTCGAGTATGGCTACAGCCAGGAGGCGCCGGAGACGCTCGTGCTGTGGGAGGCGCAGTTCGGGGACTTCGTCAACTCCGCCCAGGTGATCGTCGACCAGTTCATCGTCTCGGGTTTGGCCAAGTGGGGGCAGACCTCGCGGCTGACGCTGCTGCTGCCGCACGGGTACGAGGGCTCTGGGCCGGAGCACTCCTCCGCGCGGTTGGAGCGCTTCCTGGTGGTCGCCGCCGAGGGAAACATCCGTGTCGCGAGCCCAACGACCCCGGCTCAGTACTTCCACCTGCTGCGCCGCCAGGCGCGCGTCGCCAAGCAGCGCCCGCTGATAGTGATGACGCCCAAGTCGCTGCTGCGCCTGCCCCAGGCCACCAGCTCGATCGCCGACCTGGCCGAGAACACGCGCTTTCAGCCGGTGCTGGCCGAGCCTGGGGTCAAGGACAAGCAGGTCAGACGGCTGGTGCTATGCACGGGCAAGATCTACTACGACCTCGTCGGACACCCCGACCGGCCCCGGCACGACGGGCTGGCGGTGGGGCGCGTGGAGCTGCTGTACCCTTTCCCGGAGGCGCAGATCCTCGAGCTGATGGGGCGCTATCCGAACCTGAAGGAGGTCGTGTGGGTGCAGGAGGAGCCGCGCAATATGGGTGCGCGCGCCCACATGTTCCCCAGGCTGATGCAGATCATGCCCGACGAGATGGGCTTCGGCTACATCGGCCGGCCCGAGCGCGCGAGCCCGGGCGAGGGATATCCGGCCGCGCACATCTCAGAACAGAGCAGGATCGTGACCACCGCGATCGACCCGGACGTGCCGATATCGCAGTATCCACGCAAGACACCGGGGCAGCGCTGATGGCGGCGCTGTGGCGGCGGTTCAGGGAGATCTTGGCGCAGCGCAGGCGTAAGAAACGCGGGTACTGACGCCCGCCTGAGACACCGGCCGGCGTGCGGTTTGATGTCGCGCGTCGGTTCGGCGCGCACGCCGGACGCGCGGGTTTGGCCAGAACTCCGGTTCAGCGCGAACGCCAGACCGGGTCGCGCTTCTCCTTGAAAGCAGCGGCGCCCTCTTTGGCGTCCTCGGATGCGAACACCGGACCGGAGATCGCGCCCTGGCGCTCGAACATCTCCGCCGTGGACCAGTCGAACTGCTCCTGCAGGATGCGCTTGGAGGCGGCCACGGCGAGCGGCCCGTTGTGAGAGATTGCGCCGGCCAGCTCCAGCGCGACGTCGAGGGCGGAGCCGGGCTCGGCGAGACGGTTGACGACACCGAAGTCGTGAAAACGCTCCGCCGGCATGGGATCGCCGGTTAGCGCCAGCTCCATCACGACGTGGTAGGGCATGCGCCGGGGCAACCGCAGCAACGCTCCGCCGGCGGCGACCAGCGAGCGCTTGGCCTCGGGGATGCCGAGCTTGGCCCCGCGCGCGGCGACGATCAGATCGCAGGCCAGCGCGACCTCCATGCCGCCGGCCACGGCGAACCCCTCGATCGCGGCGATCAGCGGCTTGACCGAGGCGCGCTGGGCGATGCCGGCGAAGCCGCGGTCCCCGAACCAGGGCGACTCGCCGCGGACGAACGCACCGAGGTCCATGCCGGCGCAGAAGAACCCGCCGGCGCCGGTGAGTATCCCGACCGAGAGAGAGTCGTCTGAGTCGAGCTCATCCAGAGCGCCGGCGATGCCGGCCGCCACGGCGGCGTTCACGGCGTTGCGGACCTCGGGGCGGTCGATCGTGATGAGCAGCGTGGAGTCGCGGCGCTCGGTGGTGACGGCGGGAGCGCCAGGTTCGCCAGCTGTCGCAGTTGTAGTCTCAGCGCTCACGTCGGGCACAGGCGCAGACTACCGACTGGGCACAACCCAAAGGGCTCCGATAGCGCCGGGGTTACAACAACTGGTCCACGACCGTGCCGCGGACCGAAGCTCCGGACCCGTGGACCGGGCGCGAGTGGACGGGACGGCGGGCGGCCATCGTTATCGTCACTCCTCAACCATAGACAGGAGCAGATCATGCGCAGCGACATCGCCCCCGGCGGCACCTTCCCCGACTACGAGTTGCCCGATCACGAGAACGTTCCTCGAAAGCTCAGCGAGATCCAAGGCGACGACCCCCTGATCCTCACGCTCGCGCGCGGGAACTACTGCCCCAAGGAGCACCAGCAGCACCTCGAGCTCGCCGCCAACTACCCCAAGATCGCGGTGGCCTACACGAAGATCGCCACGATCTCGACCGACACCCATCACTCGAGCCAGGAGTTCCGCGCGTCGACCGGCGCCCAGTGGCCCTTCCTCTCAGACCCCGAGCGGACCGTCCAGAAGGACCTCGAAATCCAGGAGTACACCGACCCCGAGCACGACCCGATGATCCCCCACACCCTCGTGCTGGGGTCCGGGCTGGCCATCCACAGCATTTACAACGGCTACTGGTTCTGGGGACGTCCCTCCTTCGTCGATCTCTCGCACGACCTGCGGACCGTGACCCGCGAGATCCGCCCTGACTGGGATCTGAGCAAGCCCGGGCTGCGCGAAGCGTGGGATGCAGACGACTACTCGCCATTTCACGGATGGGACAAGCGCTCTTCTCAGTCGATGCCGTCGTCTCACAATTCCTAACACCGCGGTTGCGACTCAAAAGGAAGGACAAGACGAGAGCGCGCACGCGGCACGAAGCTGATTAGCTCCGGCCTGTGCTTGGTCTGCCGCCTGGCGTCATCGCGTGCCTGTTCGATCTTGATGGTGTGCTGACACAGACGGCCAGGGTGCACGCGGCCGCGTGGAAGCAGATGTTCGACGACTATCTGCGCGGCCACGCCGAGCAGACAGGCGATAAGTTCGTCCCTTTCGACGCGGTCCGTGACTACGACGAATACGTCGACGGCAAGCCCCGCTACGACGGCGTGCGCTCGCTCCTCGCCTCGCGCGGAATACAGCTGCCGGAGGGTGACCCCGATGACCCGCCGGGGGCCCAGACGATCCACGGCCTTGGCAATCGCAAGAACGAGATCGTGCTGCGACTGATCCGCGAGCAGGGCGTGCAGCCCTACGACGGCTCGGTTCGCTATGCGAAGGCTGTCCGCGAGGCTGGGCTGCGCCGCGCGGTCGTCTCATCGAGCGAGAACTGCCGTGACGTTCTCATCGCTGCCGGCATCGCGGACCTGTTCGAGGCGGTCATCGACGGGGTGCTCGCCGAGCGCGAACGTCTGAGCGGCAAGCCCGCGCCCGACACGTATCTCGCGGGTGCGCGCGCATTGGCCGTCGAGCCCGCTCAGGCGGCTGTCTTCGAGGACGCGCTGGCGGGTGTGCAAGCCGGGCGCACGGGCCGCTTCGGCTTCGTTGTGGGCGTCGACCGGGTCGGGCAGGCGCAGACGCTGCGGACCCACGGCGCCGACGTCGTCGTGGGCGACCTGGCCGAGCTGCTGGAGGCCTCGTGATCAACCACCCCGCCTTCGTGGTCGAGCCGTGGTCCTTGCACGAAACCGAACTCCAACTGGACAAACTCGCGCAGACGGAGTCGATCTTCGCGTTAGGCAACGGACACATCGGCCTGCGCGGGAACCTCGACGAGGGCGAGCCGGCTGGCTTGCCGGGCACCTACCTGGCCGGCTTTTACGAGGCGCGGCCGCTGCCCTACGCAGAGGCGGGCTACGGCTTCCCCGAGGCCGGCGAGACGGTCATCAATGTGACCAACGGCAAGCTCATCCGCCTGCTGGTGGAGGACGAGCCGCTCGACATCCGCTACGGCGAGCTGCGCAGCCACGAACGCGTGCTCGACCTTCGCGCCGGCGTGCTGCGACGCAAGCTCGAGTGGGTGTCGCCGACGGGCCGTGCGATCCGGATCTCCTCGACGCGCCTCGTCTCACTCGCGCAACGGGCGGTCGCGGCGATCCGCTATGAGGTGGAGGCAGTCGACGGCGCCACGCCGGTCGTGGTGCAATCCGAGCTGGTCGCCAACGAGAAGCTGACGGTCACCGAGAGCGATCCCCGTGCCGCCGCCGCACTCGCTTCGCCACTGCACTCGGTGTACTTCGGCGACCGAGATACGCGAGTGCTGCTGGAGCACTCGACCCATGCAAGCGGGCTGACGATGGCCGCCGCCATGGATCACATCATCGACGGGCCGCCACACGTCGAGGCCAGCGCGGAGAGCTTCGAGGACATCGGTCGACTGCTCGTGAGCGCGGACCTCACGCCAGGAAAGCCGCTTCGCCTGGTGAAGTTCCTTGCGTACGGGTGGTCTGCCGAGCGCTCGCCGCCGGCGATCCTCGACCAGGTCGCGGCGGCGCTGGCCGAGGCGCGACACCGCGGGTGGGACGGGCTGCTCGCCGAGCAGCGTGAGCACCTGGACGACTTCTGGGAGCGCGCCGACGTCGAGATCGACGGCGACGCCGAACTGCAGCAGGCGGTTCGCTTCAGTCTCTTCCACGCGCTCCAGGCGGGCGCGAGGGCCGAGCGGCGAGCGATCGCCGCCAAGGGCCTCACCGGGCCGGGATACGACGGGCACGCGTTCTGGGATACCGAGACGTTTGTCCTTCCGCTGCTGACCTATACGGTTCCGCCCGCAGCGCGCGATGCCTTGCGCTGGCGGCGGGCCACCCTCGAGCTCGCCCAAGAGCGCGCCAGCGCGCTCGGGCTGAAGGGCGCCGCGTTCGCGTGGCGCACGATCCGTGGACAGGAGTGCTCGGGCTACTGGCCTGCGGGCACGGGAGCGTTTCACGTCAACGCGGACATCGCCGATGCCGTTCTGCGCTATCAGGCGGCCAGCGGCGATGAGGAGTTCGCGAGCGCCGAGGGCCTCGAGCTGCTCGTCGAAACGGCCCGCTTGTGGCGCTCACTGGGGCATCACGACGATGCCGGCAGCTTCCGGATCGACGGGGTGACCGGGCCCGACGAGTACAGCGCAATCGCCGACAACAACGTGTACACGAACCTGATGGCCGAGCAGAACCTGCGCGCGGCCTTCGACGCGACCCAACGCCACCCCCAACGTGCCGCCGAGCTAGGCGTCGACGAGGAGGAGGCGGCGAGCTGGCGCGACGCCGCCCAGGCGATGCTGATCCCGTTCGACGAGCAGCGGGGAGTCCACGCGCAGGCCCAGTCCTACACAGAACACGAGGTCTGGAACTTCGCCGCGACGAGCACCGCGCAGTACCCGCTGTTCCTGCACTTCCCGTACTTCGACCTCTATCGCAAGCAGGTCGTCAAGCAGGCCGACCTCGTGCTGGCGCTGCACCTGCGCGGCGATGCCTTCAGCGACGAGCAGAAGGCGCGTGACTTCGCCTACTACGAGCAGCTGACCGTGCGCGACTCCTCGCTCTCGGCGTGCACGCAGGCGGTCATCGCCGCGGAGGTTGGCCATCTCGAGCTGGCCTACGACTACTTCAGTGAGGCCGCGCTCATCGATCTGGACGACATCCAGCACAACGCGCGCGACGGCCTGCACATAGCATCGCTGGCCGGGACGTGGATCGGCGCCGTCGCGGGCTTCGGCGGGATGCGTGATCACGACGGGATCCTGAGCTTCACCCCGCGCCTACCCCAGGCGCTAGCCCGGCTGGCGTTCCGCCTCTGCGTACGCGGCCAGAGGCTGTTGGTCGAGGTCGGCCACGGGCAGGCGACCTACTCACTGCTGCGAGGCTCATCGCTTCAGATCGTCCATCATGGCGAGAAGGCGACGGTCCGCACGAAACGACCGGTGACCCGGCCGATCCCAGCGGCACCCGCCGTCGAGAAGGTCAGCCAGCCCGCCGGACGCGCGCCGCGACGGCGCGGAAAACCATCGCGAAGCGGGGCTTAGCGCGAATGTCGGGATCCTCCGGGTGGGATCACGCCTCTTGAGCGAGTCCCGATCGAACGGCTGCTAGACGCGATCGACAAGCTCGACGTGAATGGCGCGATGGCGCTGATGGCACCTGACGTGCGGTTGCGAAGGCGCCGTCCGGCGTGCAGGAACCTCACGCCGCAAACAGCGTCAGCTCCGGCTCGCGCTCGCCGCGCAGCACCTCGACGTCGACCTCGACGCAGTCGATCCCGCGCGCGGCGGCCAGGACACGCGCCTGGGGCTTGATCCACTTGGCGACGAGCACTCCACGGCACGAGGCCATGGCGAGGTCCAGGCGGATGCGCTCCAGGTAGCGGGTGAGCTGCTGGACGGACTCCATCGTGGCGACGCGCTTGATCTCCACAGCCACCCACTCGTCCGCGGTGTCGCGGCACATCAGATCGACGGGGCCGATGTCGGTCGGCCACTCGCGGCGCACGAGGCGAAAGCCCTCGCCGCACCACTGCGGAGCGTCGGCGAGCAGCTCCTGCAGTTCGCGCTCGAGGCCCTCCTTCTCAAGTGAGGCGACGTCGTCGACGAGATGATCGATGTCGGCGATGACCTCCGCCACGGCGATCTCCAAACGCTCGTCGGAGCGGTGCTTGCGCACGATCAGATGCTCGAGCGCTCCCTCCCGACCGTCGGGGGCAACGTCCTCACGAGAGGCCCCGCGCGCGCGCGCGGCACGAGCGTCGAGATGGTTGTCCCCGTCCACCCCACACGCGCGCGCGGCACGTCCATCGAGAGTGTCTTCTCCCGCCCCCTTCCCCTCACCGCCACACGTCGCGGTCCGCCGCTCTTCCAGCACCGTCGGCGGGGTCATCCAGTTCAGCGGCCGCACGTTCGGGCTGCCGCCGTCGGCCCAGACCATGAAGGTGCCGTCGGCCTTGAGCATCAATAGGCGTACGGCCTCCGGCAGGACGGTGGTGGTGCGGCCGATGTAGGTGACCTCACAGCGGGCGACGATCAGGCGCATCGCCCGAACGTACAGGCTCGGCCGGATCGACGACCTGCGCGGCCGGGGGATGCTCAGGCGTGGGCGAGCGATGCTCAGGCGTGGGCGGCGCGTCGCCGGCGCCGGCGTTCATCGCATCGCGAAACTCGCGGATGCCTTTGCCCAGCGAGCGGGCGACTTCCGGCAGCCGTTTGGGTCCGAGCACCACCAGGGCGACCGCGGCCAGGAAGATCAGATGGACGGGGTTCTCTATTCCCATGGCCAATCAGATCCAGGGTACCGCCGAACCGGGCCGTAGGCTATGAGAGCGTGGCCCAGGAATCCCCCACGCCGCCCGGCCAAGCCGCTACAGCGTTCGCTGGCCAGAGCACCAACCCGCCAGGACGTCCGTATCCACCGCCGGGAACCAGCGAAGCGTTCTGGCCGGCCCAGCTGACGGTGCTGGCCGCGATCGTCGCGCAGGTGCTGCTGCCTTCGCGGCTGACGGCCGGGCCCTCGTGGCTGGTCCCTTCGCTCGAGGGGGCCTTGCTGTTCGGCATGTTCGTGGTGACGCCCAACGTTGTCGAGGAGGAGCATCCGCGACGGCGGCGCATCGCGCTCGGCCTGACGGCGTTCGTGAGCGCGGCGAACATCTTCTCGCTCGGCGCGCTCACCCACTATCTGCTGCACCACAACGTCTCAGACGGCCGCGGGCTGATCTTTGCGGGCGTGCTCATCTGGCTCACCAACTTGCTGATCTTCGCCCTGTGGTACTGGGAGATGGACCGTGGAGGCCCCGGCAAGCGCGCCATGGGACGTGACGGCTCGCCCGACTTCCTGTTTCCGCAGATGTCAGACGACCGCATCGAGCCGCTGCAGTGGCGACCGAAGTTCATCGACTACCTGTATGTGTCGCTGACCAACAACACGGCGTTCTCGCCGACCGACACAATGCCGCTGTCGCCGATGGCCAAGTCGGTGATGGGGGTCCAGTCGGTCGTCTCGCTGCTGACGATCGGGCTGATCGTCTCGCGCGCGGTCAACATCCTCTAAAGGAGGAGGCCTGTCCCGCATGCGGGACAGGCAGCAGGGCCGCATGCGGCCCTGCTTGGAACCGCACATGTGCGGTTCCACCGGGCGGTGCATGCACCGCCCGGCCATCTGGCGCATGCGCCAGATGGACCAACATCACCATTACATCTACATCAACCAACCAACCCCAAACGAGATCGCGGCTGGGGCATGTTCGCCCGGGTAGTGGCCGTTGGACTTTTCTTCGTACTGCTGCAGTGTGTTCAGGACGTGGTGGGGCAGCAGCGAAACCCCGATCCAGTAGGCGATGATCACCACCAATAGCAGCACGACCCACACGATCCATTTGCGTCCCGCGATGGCCGTGCGGAGCCTCGGCGGCAGCATCAAGAAGAACCAGCGACCGCCCGCGGCCGCCGCGATCGCCTCACGCCGCCGAGACCGCCCCGCGCGGCTCGAGCGCCAGGGCCTCGTCGATCAGCCCCCGAACGCTCTCCTCGCCGCCGGCGCCGAGGGCCATCGCCCGGCGCAGCGCCTGAAGCGCGCCCTCGCGGTCGAGCAGCGCCAGGCGCAACCGGCCCAGACGCTCCCACGCGCCGGCGTCGGCGGGCCCGCGGTCGGCGGCCCGCTCGGCGGCCTGCGCAGCGAGATCGATCGCGCCGATGTCCTCGTAGATGCGCGCGGCGAAGCGATGAGGGGCGGGGCGGGCGCCGTCCACGCGCGCCCAGTCGCGCACGGAGCGGGCGGCGGCATCGAGCGAGCCGGCCTGCCAGAAGGCGAGCGTCATCAGGCGCAGCACCGCGACGTTGCGCGGTTCGGCGTCGCGCGCGTAGATGAGGCGCTGGGCGGCGAGCTCGTACTCGCCTTCGGCCATGGCGCGCTGCGCGGCGATCATAAAGCGCTCGACGCGCTCCTCCGCCGGGTCCGGTGTCGAGAAGTTGACGAATTTCATGCTGCCGGCGGGCACGGTGCGAATCCCGTGGCTGAACTTGACGCGCGCCCACTGCTGCACCTCCTCGTCCCCCCCATCCGTTTCGAGACCGCCCGCCCCGCCCGAGGAGAAGTAGATACCCGCGACGGTGCCCACGCCCCACTCGGGATATGACAGGCAGCGCGCGTAGCGGTGAACGACCGAGTGGTCGGGCACCCTGCTGCCGAAGGGGTCGTTTTCGGCGCGGTCCTTGGCCGCCGCGCGGGCGCGCTGCTCGGTTTCGTACGCGCGCCGGCCGGCCTGAACACGCTCGCGCCGGGCAGCCGCGGCGCTCACCTTCACCGCGTTGCGTGAAACCCGGCCGCCCCGCGAGCCTTCCGCCAGGCGCTCGAGCTGGTCGGCGGCCTCGTTGATCGCCTTCAGATGACGCTCGTGCTCGAACTGACGGCCGGCGGGGGCGATGTCGGGGTGCCAGCGCTTGGCCATACGCCGCCGCGCGAGCTGGACGTCGCGCTTGTCGAACGGCGGGTCGAGCTCCAGCAGCAGCAGATGCTGCTCGACGTCGAGGATCGTGGTCGGCATGACCCTCCAACGGTAGCGGCCCCTATCCTGGCTGGCAATGTCTGCCCAGTACATCTTCACAATGCACCGACTGTCCAAGCGCCACCCGCCCGACAAGACGGTGCTCGACGACATCACCCTGGCCTTCTACCCGGGCGCGAAGATCGGCGTGCTCGGCTACAACGGCGCGGGCAAGTCCACGCTCCTGCGGATCATGGCCGGGGTCGATGAGGAGTACCGCGGCGAGGCTCAGCTTGCGCCGGGCGCGACCGTGGGGATGCTCGAGCAGGAGCCGCATCTGGATGAGAGCAAGGACGTGAAAGGCAACGTCGAGGAGGGTGTGGCCGAGATCAAGGCGCTGCTGGACCGGTTCAACGAGCTGGCGGCCAACTACTCCGATGAGACCGCGGAGGAGTTCGGCGAGATCCAGGCCAAGATTGACGCCGCCGACGCCTGGAACCTGGACACACAGCTCGAGTATGCGATGGACGCCCTGCGCCTGCCGCCGCCCGACGCGGAGGTGAGCACCCTCTCGGGAGGCGAGCGCCGCCGCGTGGCGTTGTGCCGGCTGCTCTTGAAAGCCCCGGACCTGCTGCTGCTGGACGAGCCCACCAACCACCTGGACGCCGAGTCCGTGGCCTGGCT
The DNA here is from genome assembly GCA_963839965.1 of uncultured Solirubrobacterales bacterium. GTDB lineage: Bacteria > Actinomycetota > Thermoleophilia > Solirubrobacterales > Solirubrobacteraceae > Palsa-744. Next base: position 190,392 of record CAWIWX010000001.1, on the reverse strand, counting down.
CGAGCAGCATCTGTCCGCGTACAGGGGCGCGATCGTCGCGGTCACCCACGACCGCTACTTCCTGGACAACGTCGCCGGCTGGATCCTCGAGCTCGACCGCGGCAAGGGCATCCCGTATGAGGGCAACTACTCCAGCTGGCTGGAGCAGAAGCAGGCCCGGCTGGCGCTCCAAGAGCGCTCGGAGAAGGGTCGTGAGCGCACGATCGCCGCCGAGCTCGAATGGGTCCGTACCAACCCCAAGGGCAAACGCACGAAGTCCAAGGCACGGTTGGCGCGCTACGAGGAGCTGATCGCCGAAGAGCAGAACGTCAAGCTCGACGAGGTCCAGATCCACATTCCGCCGGGACCGCGGTTGGGCGAGAAGGTGCTGAGGGCGAGCGCGCTGTCCAAGGGCTACGGCGAGCGCCTGTTGATGGAGGATCTCTCGTTTGACCTGCCGCGCGCGGGCATCGTCGGCGTGATCGGCGCCAACGGCGCTGGCAAGACGACCCTGTTCCGGATGATCACCGGCGAGGAGGCCCCGGACGGGGGCGAGATCGCGCTCGGCGACACCGTGCAGCTCGCCTACGTCGACCAGTCGCGCGATGCGCTCGACCCGCAGAAGACCGTGTGGGAGGAGATCTCCGAAGGCTACGAGCAGATCAAGGTGGGCGAGCGCGAGGTCAACTCGCGCCAGTACACCGCCGGCTTCAACTTCAAGGGTCAAGACCAGCAAGCCCGGATCGGCAAACTCTCCGGCGGCGAGCGCAACCGCGTGCACTTGGCCAAGCTGCTGCGCTCGGGCGGCAACCTGCTGCTGCTGGACGAGCCCACCAACGACCTCGACGTCAACACGCTGCGCGCGCTGGAGAACGCGCTGCTGGAATTCCCGGGCTGCGCGGTGGTGATCTCCCACGACCGCTGGTTCTTGAACCGTGTGGCCACCCACGTGCTGGCCTTCGAGGGCGACTCGCAGGTGAGGTGGTTCGAGGGCAACTTCGACGCCTACGAGGAGCACCGCCGCGAGCGCCTCGGCGCCGCGGCGGACCGGCCCCATCGGATCACGTACAAGCGGTTCGTGCGCGGGTGACGCGAACTCTTCGCGCGCCCGCATGGCTACGGACGACGAGTTGTAAAGAGCTCGTGCAGCGAGTCTCATAGGCCAGACACGTGGAGTAGCATGTGTCACATGAGCGACTACACCACGAAGCAAATCGATGAGATGGAGGCCGCCTTCGGTGGCGGCATGAAGAAGGCCCGCGCCGAGCTGGGCGTGGAGTCGTTCGGCATGCAGGTGATCGACCTGCCGCCGAACTACAACGACTACCCCGAGCACGACCACGAGTCCAACGGCCAGGAGGAGGTCTACTCGGTCATGCGCGGCTCCGGCGAGATCGACGTCGAAGGCGAGCGCGTCCCGCTCACCCCCGATGTCATGGTGCGAGTCGGACCGGCCACCAAGCGCAAGCTCTTTTCAGGCCCCGACGGGCTGCGCCTGCTGGCGCTGGGCGGTACGCCGGGCGCGGCCTACGAGGCGGCCGAATTCACCGAACTCACCGGCGCCGCCTGAGCAAGGCCCGCAAAAACCCTAACGTGTAAACGTCTGATCGCCGTCCAACCGCAGCGCCGTGGCAGCGATCAGACGAGCGGCGGCGTGGACGTCGTCGAGCTGGATCAGCTCGACCGGGGAGTGCATGTAGCGCAGCGGGATCGACACCAGCGCGGTGGGCACGCCCGCGCGCGCGAGGTGGACCGCGTCGGCGTCGGTGCCCGTGGCGCGCGCGGAGGCCTCGACGGTGAACGGGATGTCCTCGCTGGTAGCGGTCTCATACAGCAGCTCGAACAGCCGCGGGTGGATCGTCGAGCCGCGCGTGATGACAGGCCCGGAGCCGAGCTTGTGGGCGCCGAGCTCCTTGACCTCGATCCCGGGCGCGTCGGTGGCGTGGGTGACGTCGATCACGACCGCGGCGTCCGGCGCCAGCGAGAACGTGCTCGTGCGCGAGCCGCCGAAGGTGATCTCCTCCTGAGCGACCGCGACGGCCGCCAGCTCCCACTCGCCGCCGCGCGCCTCGGAAACCAGGCGCGCGGCCTGAAGGGCGACGAACGAGCCGATGCGGTTGTCCAGCGCGCGCGAGACCAGGCGCCCGCCGAGCAGCTGGACGGGGTCGGCGTCGATCACCGCGACGTCGCCGACGCGCACGCGCTCGCGCGCATGCTCGCCGTCTGAAGCCCCGATGTCGATGTGCAGCTCGCGGATCTCGGCGACCTTCTTGCGGTCCTCGTCGCGCAGCAGGTGGATCGGCTTCTTGCCGATCACGCCCCTGAGCACTCCCCCACGCGTCGCCAGCGCCACGCGCTGGCCGACCAGGATCTGCGGATCCCAGCCGCCGACGGGCGAGAACCACAGGTACCCGTCGTCGTCGATGTGGGTGACGATCAGGCCGATCTCGTCGATGTGACCCATCACGAGCAGGCGCTTGGCAGCGCTCTCGAAGCCGTGCTTGGCCGAGACGAGCGCGAGCGGCGTGCCCATCACGTCGGTGCTCACCTGCGCGAACTCCCCCGCCGCGCGGAGCCACACCGCCGCCGGATCGGTCTCATAGCCGGACGGGCCGCGCGCAGCGAGCAGGTCGAGCAGCAGCGGGGGAGGTCCGTCGTCGTCTTCGTCGTCGGTCATCGGGCGAGCAGGGCGCGGAGCACGTACTGCAGGATGCCTCCGTGGCGGAAGTAGTCGGCCTCGCGCGGGGTGTCGATGCGCACGCGCGCAGTAAATCGGATCGGCTCACCCAACGCGGGCTGGGCGCTCACCTGGACCTCGCGTGGAGGCCGGCCCCCATCGTTCATCGCCTCCGCGAGGCCCTCGATCGCGAAGACCTCCTCGCCGGTGAGCCCCAGCGACCCCGCGTCGTCTCCGTCGGGGAACTGCAGCGGCAGCACCCCCATGCCGACGAGGTTGGAGCGGTGGATGCGCTCGAAGGATTGCGCGATCACCGCGCGCACGCCGAGCAGGCGGGTTCCCTTGGCGGCCCAGTCGCGCGAGGAGCCCGAGCCGTACTCGGCGCCGGCGAGCACGACCAGGGGAACGCGTTCGCTCATGTAGCGCATGGCGGCGTCGTAGATCGACATCTGCTCGCCCGCCTGCGATCCCCCCGATTCCTCCCCCGAGCCCCCCCGCGACCCATCTGCCGAACCATCCGCCGACCCCTCGCCATGAGGGGGCGGTCCCAGATATCTGGTCACCCCGCCCTCGGTGCCCGGAGCAAGCTGGTTGCGCAGGCGGATGTTGGCGAACGTGCCGCGCATCATCACCTCGTGGTTGCCCCGTCGCGAGCCGTAGGAGTTGAAGTCGCGCGGGGCGACGCCCTGCTCCTGCAGATACAGACCCGCGGGCCCGTCGCGCTTGATCGCGCCCGCCGGGGAGATGTGGTCGGTCGTGACGCTGTCGCCGAGCAGCGCCAGCGCGCGCGCCCCCCGCACGTCTGTGACCGGCTCGGGCGCGGGCGGCATGTCCTGGAAGTACGGCGGCAGGCGCACGTACGTCGAGCTCTCCTGCCAAGCAAAGCGCTCGCCCTCGGGAACCGGCAGCCCGTTCCAGCGCTCGTCGCCGGCGAACACCTCGGCGTAGCTCGAGCGGAACATGTCCGCGCGCACGGCCTCTCCGACCGTCTGGGCGATCTCGTGCTCGGAGGGCCAGATGTCGCGCAAATAGACGTCGTTGCCCTCACCGTCCCGGCCCAGCGGCTCGCTGAGGATGTCGGCGTCCATCGTGCCGGCGAGCGCGTAGGCGACGCACAGCGGCGGGGAGGCCAGGTAGTTCATCTTCACGTCCGGGTTGATGCGCCCCTCGAAGTTGCGGTTGCCCGACAGCACCGACACGACCGCGAGATCGGCCTCGTTCACGACCTTCGAGATCTCCGCCGGCAAGGGGCCGGAGTTGCCGATGCAGGTGGTGCAGCCGTAGCCGACGAGGTTGAACCCGAGCGCCTCCAGCGGCTCGGTCAGACCGGCTCGGTCGAGGTATTCGGTCACCACGCGCGAGCCGGGCGCGAGCGAGGTCTTGACCCAGGGCTTTGAGCTCAGCCCACGGGCGAGCGCGTTGCGCGCGAGGATGCCGGCGCCGACCATCACCGACGGGTTGGAGGTGTTGGTGCAGCTCGTGATCGCCGCGATCACGACGTGTCCGTGGTCGAGCTCGGTCTCGGTCCCGTCGGCGAGCGTCACCGCAACCGCGCTCCCGGCACCGGACGACCCGCGCTCGGCGGTCGCCGTGGCGTGCGCTCGCTCATAGCCGGCACGGTCGCCCCCACCCTCCGCCGAGGCCGATGCCGCCGAGGCCGCCTCCGCCGAGGCCGAGCCGGCCCGCTCATGCGCATAGCTGGGACCGCGACCGCCGTCGCCGGCGAGCGGCCGGTCGTTGCCGTTGGCGGGAGGGTCGCTCGAGGGAAAGCTCTCGGCCGAGGCCTCGTCGCGCTGGTCATAGCCCGGAACGTAGCCGCAGAGCGCCTCGCGAAAGGACTCCCGCGCGCGGGCCAGCGAGACGCGGTCCTGCGGGCGCTTGGGCCCGGCGAGGCTCGGTTCGACGGCTCCCAGGTCGAGCTCGATCCTATCCGAGAAGGTGGGCTCCTCGGAGCGCTCGTCGTGCCACAGGCCCTGCTCGCGGGCGTAGGCCTCGACGAGCTCGATCTGCTCGGGGGGGCGCCCGGTGAGGCGCAGGTAATCGAGGGTCTCTTCGTCGATCGGAAAGATCGCGCAGGTGCAGCCGAACTCGGGCGACATGTTGCCGATCGTCGCGCGGTCGGCGATCGGCAGGCCGGCGAGCCCGGCGCCGTGGAACTCGACGAACTTGCCCACCACGCCGCGCTCGCGCAGCATCTGGGTGACGGTCAGCACCAGATCGGTCGCCGTCGCGCCCTCGGGCAGCTCGCCGTGCAGGCGAAAGCCGAGCACCTGCGGGATCAGCATCGACATCGGCTGGCCGAGCATCGCCGCCTCGGCCTCGATCCCGCCCACGCCCCAGCCGAGCACGCCGAGGCCGTTGACCATGGTGGTGTGCGAGTCGGTGCCGACGAGGGTGTCCGGGTAGGCCTGCGGCGGGCCCGACCGCCCGCCATCGCCCGCGCCGCGCGCAGAGTCGCCGGGGTCCGGAAAGACCACGCGCGCGAGGTACTCGAGGTTGACCTGGTGCACGATGCCCGTATCCGGTGGCACGACGGAGAAGTGCTCGAACGCGCCCTGCCCCCAGCGCAGGAACGAGTAGCGCTCCTGGTTTCGCTCGAACTCGCGCTCGGCGTTGACGCGAAAGGCGTCGCGCGTGCCGAACGCGTCGACCTGCACGGAGTGGTCGATCACGAGCTCGGCCGGCACGAGCGGGTTGATCTGCGCCGCGCTCCCGCCCATCTGCGCGATCGCGTCGCGCATCGCCGCGAGGTCCACGACGGCGGGCACGCCGGTGAAGTCCTGCATCAAGACCCGCGCGGGCGTGAACGCGATCTCCCTGCTCGGCTGCTCCTTCGCGTCCCAGCTCGCGAGCGCTTCGATGTCCGCCGCGGTGACCGAGCCGTTGCCCTCGGTGCGCAGCAGATTCTCGAGCAGGATCTTCAGCGAGAACGGAAGCCGCGCGACGTCGAAGCGGGACTGCAGCGCGTCGAGGCGAAAGATCTCATACGTGCGCCCCCCCACCTCCAGGGTGTCCCGCGCGCCAAAGCTGTTCTGCGGCATACCCGCAGTCTATGCCGACGAGGCTCGTGTCACCCGGCCCTTGCCCTGACGCTTGGAGCGCAGCAGGGCGGCGTCGCAGGCTTCCAGCAGCGCGTCGGTGCCCATCGGCGTCTGCCATTGCGCGACCCCGATCGAGGCGCCCACGCTGGGGTTGGCTTCGCGCGAGGGCAGCGCCCGCAGGTGTGCAAGCGCGCGCGCCGCGGCGGCGGCGGCGCTCTCCAGGTCGGCGTTGGGCAGGATCGCCACGAACTCGTCGCCGCCGTAGCGGGCGACGCGGTCGAAGGAGCGGAACTCCCCTACCAGCGCCTGACCGACCTCGCGCAGGACCGTGTCGCCGGCCTTATGGCCGTGGCGGTCATTGACGAGCTTGAAGTTGTCGAGGTCCAGCAGCAGGCACGAGAGCGGGCTGCCTGTGCGCATCGCGCGGCCGATCTCCTCGTGCAGGCGCCGGCGCATCGCGCGGTGGTTCATGCAGCCGGTGACCGTGTCGGTGCCGGCCTCGGCGCGCGCGCGCACGAGCGCGAGCGCGGTGGCCGCCTGGTCGACGAGCGTTGACGCCAGCTCGATCGAGCGCTCGGAGTAGGGCTCGATCGGCCTGCGGCGCACGAGCACGACGACCGCCTCGATCTCTCCCCGCACCGCCAGCGCGAGCGCCAGTGCGCAGCTGGCCGGACCCGTCTGCGCGAGCCGCGGCAGAGACGCCGCCAGCTCGCGGGAGTCCACGGCGAGGAAGCTGCGTCCGGTGTCGAGCACCCAGCTGACGCCCGCCGGGCGCTCGGAGCTCGGCGCCATGTAGCTGAGGCGCCCGTCGCCCTCGGCGAGGTAGACGTCGACGAGCTCCTCCTCGGCGGAAGGCCTTGTGAGATGGTGCACGCGCACCTCGTCGGCCCCGGGCGTGCGCAGCAGCTCTCGCGCGAGCCCCCTGAAGATGGCCTCGCCGCCGCCGGCGTCGTCGGCCAGCAACGTCAACCGCCTCACACCGGCCAGCAGCTGATCGGCGCCCCCAGGTTCTCCGACGAAGGTATCCGTACCCATATCGCCCACGTTAGGGACTGTAGCGGTTCTGTTTGAGCGGATGTTAAAAGGTGTGATGGATTGGCCCGCAGGGCCGGCCCGGTCAGCCCAGCCGCCTCGTTCAGCGGCGGCGGGCTCGGCGGCGGCGAAACTTCGCCGTGGTCGATGCGCTCGATCCGGCCAGACCGGACCGCTTGGGTGTGAAGGCGACGTGGACGGTGACTTTGATGTGCGTGTGCCGGCCAAGCGCGCGCAGGCCCGTCCGCGATAGGGGGATCTTGAGGGCGAAGGTCTTGGCCTTGGCGAAGCTGACGCCGACCGAGCGCAGATCCCTGCCCGTGACCGTCGTGCGCCCGGCGACGAGCGTGCGCAGGCGCAGGATCAGCTTGTGTCCGCGTACGCGCCGGCTGAGGATGCGCACGCCGCAGCCGCCGACGGAGATGCGCGTTTCCTGCTTGATCTGCGCGCCGCTCTGGGCGGTGATCGTGGTCGGCATGAACAGTTTGGCTGTGCAGAGGTTGCCGGTGGCGGTCAGCGCCGAGTGCGGCCCGACGGGCAGGTCGAGGATGAAGCTCGAGATCGGCACGTCGGGCACCGAGGCGAACGTCGAGCTCGTGACGCCGTTCTTGATGTCGGTGTTGCCAGTCAGGATCACGGTGACGCCGTCGCCTTCCAGGACGATGTCGAGGTCGGGGAACGAACGCCCGCCGTGGGAGACGAGGTAGGCGGACCCTGCCAGCAGGCCGGGCAGCACGGGAGTGCTGACGGTGGCCGTCCCGACTTCCGAGCCCAGCGGACGGCAGGCTACCGGATTGGCCGCGAACGTCGCTTCGGGGCAGGCTTTCTGCAGCGTCGTCAGGCGCGAGGGCAGTTGCTTGGGGAGCTGGGCGAACACGGAGGCGATGTTGGCCTCGTGCGCGGGCTGGACGATGCTGACCTGCAGGCTGGCGCCGTTGGCTTTGGAGGTGTGGGCGCTGGTGGAGACTTTGAACGTCGGTTTGAACTGAAGCGCGGAGCAGCCTGAGACCTGGAAGGGGCTGGACAGTGACTGGGTGGCGCCGAACGTCGAGGTGAGGGTGGATTCGGTGGCGAGCGCGGAGCAGTTGGTCGGGTTGAGCATGAAGTTGGGACGGGTGATCGCAACGCCGATGCTCCTCAGGCGTAGGGGAACACCGGAGCTCGGTCTGCCCACTCCCTGCGCGATCGTCGGCAGGGTGCTCGTGGCGATCACGCGCGCGGTGTGCGGATCGACGGAGATCGCCACGCGCGTGACGACCGTGCCGAGGTCGAACGGCCCCGCGATCGCGGGCACCGCGATCGACAGACCGTAGGGCGCGCCGTTGTAGGGGCCGGTCAGGTAGACCTTGCCCGTGAAGGGGTACGGTTCACCGGCGCCGGCTGTGACGCTGGCGGTGCCGATTTCGCTGGCGGACGGGCAGGCGCCTTCGTTGGCCTGCGGTTCGCCGCAGAGTTCCACCGACGGGATCAGGCCGACCAGGCCGGGCGGGAGCGTGGTTTTGACCTGGGAGAGGTACTGCTGGCCGTCTTCCCTTGCCAGGGTGAACGTGTAGGAGGTAAAGGCGCCGGCGTTGGGATTGGAGGTCGCGGTGGTCTGCGAGAGCGAGAACGGCAGCGGACTGGCGCAGCCGGCGGTGACAAATGGCGTGGCGTGGGCAAATGCTTTGAAGACGCCTTCGCCCGAGTACGCGGTGAACAGGGATTCCGTCGACGCGCTCCCACAAGCCAGCGGATTGGCCAGCGGCGCATGTTCGCCGCCGTTGAGCGTGAGTCGCAATTCGCTGAAGGGCAGCTGTGGGTTGTTTTCGAACGTGACTTCGAGCCGACCTGTCATCGGATTGGGCGTAACGGAGCCCTGCAGGCGGACGGAGACGCCCTCCAGACCGGTGGTGGGGTCGATTCCGGTGGCGTTGGCTTCGAGATAGATCGTGTACGGAGGATTTTCGATCGGCCCGCCTCCCGGGCTGGCGAGGTAGACATTGCCGGTGAGCGAACCCGGGGGTAGGTCCGTTTCGATCAGTACCGTCCCTGTCTTCGATCCGGTCGGGCAGCTGGGTGACGCAGTCCCGCCGATGTCGAAGTGAGCGGCCGAGCACGCTTCCAGTCCATGCGCCGCCGAGGGGTTGAGCGTCAGGCCTTCGGGGAGCGTCACATGGGCGTTTTGGATGTCGGCTGTGTTGATTTCTTCCGCTCCGGCGTTCTGTTTGACCTTGACCACGGTGGTGGTGCCATCGGGTTGATCGGACCCCGACGCGGCGGGTTCGGGGGTGACATCGGTCGTCGGTTCAAATGGGGGGGCCGTAGTGCTACAGCCTTCCACCCCGACAGGGGTGTGCGTCACGGCATCGGCGATTTCGGTTTGACCGTGTTCGTTGGGCCAAGATTCGAGTTCGAGATAAGAAGTAGTCGTGCTCGAACACACACTCGGCAGCGTGAGAAAGTTGCCGCCCGCGCGGCCGTTGAAATTAAGCTTCGACATCAGAACCTTCAATGGCGATTTGACGCCCAGCAGGAGTTTTACTTCGGCTTCGTTCGGAACGTTGTTGATTTCGAAGTACTCGTGAAAATCGCCCGAAGGCGCGCCGCGCGCTTCCAGCGCGGGTTCATGCGCCCAGTTGACGTGCCCTTCCAGGAACAGATGGATCGGCGTAATGAGTTCGCCCGCGGGTTCGACCGCGATGCCGAAGTCGAGTGGCAGACCGGTCGGAGCTTCAAGGTTGTAGACCTTGCCTTCGAGGGACGGCAATGAGAGTGGGGTCTTTACTCCCAAGATGTCCGGTTCGGCAACCGCTTCCATTTCGGTCGTCCCGACTTCGCTTGTGGACGGACAGCCGCCGGGGTCTTCGTCGAACTGTTTGACGGTGCACTTCGGCGTTGGCGTCTGCGGATTCGCGGCCAAGCCCACCGGCACGTCAACGCGAAGACGCTTGACCGAGGCACCTTCGATGCTGCTGCCGCTGTGGCGCATGATGAACTTTGTGCCGCCCCACGGAGGATGCCCGGCAGCTTGAGTGAACTGTTCGCCGGAGCCTTCTTCGATGTCTTTATAGGTGCAGGTTTTGGTGGTGCACGTACCGGCTTCGAAGACTTCCGGGCCGAACGAGGCATGCGCAGCCGATGCCGGAGCACCCACCAGCAACGTAACGACGAGCGCCGTGATCAGTGCGATACGTGGGCGTGCCGCATACCTCATCCTATACCTCCCCTGAGCGAATCGTCAACGCTCGTATACCCGCTGACGCGCGCTTCTAGTCCTTGGATGTGGCGGGATTGCCCGGGGGCCGCTGCTCGCGGCCCCCGGGGTCACCGGTGGAGAACGCTTTATCCGAAGGTGACGGTCACGAAGGCGGCCGAGGAGGGCGCGCCCTTCTTCTTCGGGAGGAACCCGACGCGCGCCTTGGTCTTCAGCGGACGGCCCCTGCTGCGGCCCCGGCGCGAGAGGGAGACCTGCAGAGAAACCGTTTTATGGGCCTGCTTGAGGTGGCGGTAGACGGTCGCCAGATTGCCGCCCGACCCGCTGATCCGCCCGGCGGAGTAGGTCTGGACGGTCAGGTAGACGGCGTTGCCGACGACCTTGTGCCCGACGATCCGCACGGGGCAGTTGTTGATCCTGATCGCGGTGTTCTGTTTGAACGTGATCCCGTTCTGGGAGACGACCGTCGTGGGCATCTTCAGTTTGCTCGCGCAGACGTTGCCGTTGGCCGTCAGGGCGGAGTGGGATCCGACCGGCAGGTTGACCGTGATGCTCGTCACCGGCACGTCCGGAGGCGAGGCGAACGTGGTCGTGGTGATCCCGTTCTTGATGTTCGTGTTGCCGACCAGGATCACGCGCACGCCTTCGGCTTCCAGGAGCAGGTCGAGATCGGGGAACGCCCGCCCGCCGTGGGAGACGAGGATCGCCGGGCCTTGCAGTTTTGCGGCCAGCGTGGGCGTGTTGGCCCTGACGCCGCCCACGAACGAGCCCGACGGGCAGTGGTAGGGGTTGGACGCGAACGTCGCTTCCGGGCAGGCTTTCTGCAGCGTCGTCAGCCGCGAGGGCAGCTGCTTTGGCAGCTGCACGGTCACGGATTTGACGTTCGCGTCGCCGGCCGGCACGTTGAGCGTCGTTTCCAGGCTCGCCCCGTTGGCTTTCGAGGTCTTCGCGCCCGTCGCCGAGCCGAACGCGGGCTTGAAGGCCAGCGCGCCGCAGTTGCTCACCTGGAAGGGGGTTGACAGCGACTGCGTGGCGCCGAGCGTCGATGTCAGCGTCGTTTCGGTTTGAAGGACTCCGCAGTTGGTCGGGTTCTGCAGGAAGCCCTGCTTGTTGATTTCCACGCTGACTCCCTTCAGGCGCAGCGGGATGCCCTTGACGATCGTCGGGAGCGTGCTCGTGGCGACCACGCGCGCGGTGTACGGTTCGACGTTGAGCGTGCCGCGCGTGACGACGTTGCCGAGGTTGAACGGCCCGGCGACCGCCGGCACGACGATCGTGAGCCCGAACGGCGCGCCACCGTAGGGGCCGGTGAGGTAGATGTTTCCGGTGAACCCGTACGGCCGCGAGCCCGCGCCCGCGGACACGGCGACCCTGCCGATTTTGCTGGCTTCCGGGCATTCGCCTTTGGAAGCCTGCGGTTCGCCGCACTGGGTGACCGACGGGATCAGCCCGACGAGACCCTCGGGCATGACGGTCTTGATCTGCGACAGGTACTGCTGGCCGTCGTTGCGGCTGACGTTGAGCGTGTAGGAGGTCTTCGCGCCGGCGTAGCCCGGGGGCTGGTTGACGACGCTCTGGGTGAGCGAGAACGGCAGCGGCGAGGAGCACGCGCCTTCTTTGCCGTTGCTGTCGATCGCGAACGAACTGGAGGGCGTGGCCGTCGCGAACGAGCCAATGTACGGTATGAGGCTCGTCGTACTCGTCGCCGTGCCGCAGCTCAGTGGGTTGGCGATCGGCGCCAGCGCCCCGCCGTTGAATTGCAGGATCGCGTCGCTGAACGGCTGTTCGGGGATTTCCGTGAACGTCGCGGTCAGCTGCCCCGTCGTTTCGTTCGGGACGACCGAGCCTTTCACGCGCACGTCGACGCCGTACCTGGTCGATTCGGCGTTGATGTAGATCGTGTACGGCGGTCCTGTGATCGGACCCGATTCGGGTCCGCCGAGGTAAAGGTTCCCGGTCAGCGAACCTGATGGAAGTGTCGGGACTTCGAGCGTGACTGTGCCGATCTTCGACGCGGCCGGACACGAGACCCCGAAGGTCGTGCTGTGGATCCGCGCCTGCGCCGGCGTGCACGCTTCAGTGACTTCGCCCGCGGCCGACGGGTTCAGAGTCATGCCTTCGGGCAGGGTGACGACGGCCGTGCTGACCTGCGAGGTGTCGATGCCGGTCGGGCTGGGATCGTGGGGTAATTCAGTTCGGTCGTGATCCCGTCGGGCTGATCGGCTGGGTCGTTTCCGGAGTCAGCTTGAATGCCGGTGCGAAGGGAACTTTCGACGAAGGGCGAGAGGCCGTTGCAGCCTTCGGTGCCCAGGGGTCCAGAGTAGCTCTTGCTTGCGGATTCACCTTCGTAGGATTCAACGTGCAATGTGGTGGTCGTCTGAGGCCCTGTGCCGGTGCAGCTGCTCGGGAGCGTCAGAAAGCCGCCAGCGCCGATGTTTCCTGTGAAGTCGATGCGCGATCGTATGAGCCCGGGGGTGACGTTTTTGATTATGTAAATGTCGTGATAGTCACCCTGATTTGTCCCCGCAACTTCCTTGCCCCATTCGATATGACCTTCCAGGAACGTGTGGAAATACAGAGGAGCGCCTTTGAACAGAGGCGCCGCATTGAGGGCGACACCAAAATAGGCGGAAAGGCCGTTAGGCTGTTCAAGATTATAGAGTTTTCCTTCAAGTTCTACGTTTGCATGTTCCCCTTCAAACGGTTCTCCTGCTGGAATTTGAATCACAATCGTCACTCTGTTTGTGCCGATCACGCTTTCTGGACAATTAGGTGCCGTGAAAGCATGAACGCTCGGCGCGGGTTCCACTTCGGTGCCTTCGAAGTCCGCTACTGCACACTTCTTAACGGCCTCGGGATTCGTGGACTCGCCGGGACCCACATCGGTGCGTATGTTCTTGACGTTGCCTTCGGGCGCGAACTGCCCGGGCAGAGTCTGGGGGATTTCTTTACTTTTGATCGTAAAGTCCGTGACCCCCGGGCGGATGGCCCGCTGCCTGCGTGAAGATTTCCGAATGGTTTCCTTCTGTGCTGGTCGCGGTACAGGTCGCTCCTTCCTGGCAGTTCGAGGCAAACAGGCTTTCCACGCCAAACGCGGCCTGCGCCGCGGGCGCCGAGACGGCGGCAAGCGCCAGGATCGCGCCAAGGAGCGGCGCGGCGAGCAAGACACGGATACGAACACGGACGTGGGACCTCATTATGGTCTACCTCCCATAGCTGGTCGGGGTTCCTGTACCCGGCCTGTGACCCATTGGGCTCTCGAAAGTTGCGATCCTCGAAAGATTCTTCATCAGGGGACGCGATCCTCCCTGCCGATGCAGAACGACCCCACGATGACCCGTATACCCTCCATCGCAAACCACAATTACACGTTAGCAACGCTTCCCCGCGTCGGTATCTGCCCGCGAGTTAGTGCGGAAAACTACGTAGCCACCGCCGCTGTCGCGAAAGGTCGAGCGGCGAGGCCTGCATCATGATGCGCCTGTGATCGCATCGCGATGCTAAACTAAGACGATGCGAACCACTGTGACCCTCGCCGACGACGTGACCGCCGAGGTCGAGCGGATCAAGCGCGAGCGGGGGATCGGCGTGAGCGAGGCAATCAACGACCTGGCCCGCGCGGGCATGATCCGCAAGAAGGAACCGCGCAAGAGGTTCGTCCAGCAGACGTACAACTTGGGTGAGGAACTGATCGACGTCACCAATGTCGCCGAGGCGCTCGAGGAAGCCGAAGGCCCCGGCTACCGTTGATCGCGTCCGCGGCAACCCCGAGCACCGGCCATCGCCGATGCTCATAGATGCGAACCTGCTGGTGTTCGCGATCAACGCGGAAAGCCCATTTCACCCCAAGGGGCGCGCCTGGCTGGACGACCGGCTGAACGGAGATCGGCAGGTCGGCATTCCGTGGCTGTCGCTGGCCGCGTTTATCCGGCTCATCACCAATCCGAGGATCGTTAAACAACCACTCGCCCCCCGACAGAGGCCTGGCGACAAGTCGAGACCTGGCTCGACAACGACCTAGTCTGGACGCCGTCCCCAACCCCGCACCATGCGAAGATCCTGGGAGATCTGATCAAGCACCACCAACCGCGAGGAAACCTCGTCACCGACGCCCAATTGGCCGCGCTCGCCATCGAGCACGGCCTCGAAGTCTGCTCGGCCGACACCGACTTCGCCCGCTTCACCGAGATCCGCTGGAACAACCCGCTCGCGGACTGAACCCGGCGCGCTCTCAAGCAGGTATATCGATCTGGTATACTGCAACGTATGCCTGAAACGGTCGTCATCAGAGCCCGCCGCGAGACCCGCGATCTATTGCACGACCTCGCGCGGGAGGAGGGCGCCACGGCAATCGACGTGCTCGAGCGCCTGATCCGCGAGACTGCCGAGGCGCGCCTGCGACGGGCCGTGGTCGCCGACCTGTCCTGCACCGCGGCCATCGAGCCCGAGGTCGCGATCTGGGACGCCTTGCTCGCGGACGGCCTGGACCGGGACGAGGACTTCGCCTCGTGGCGGTAGACCCCCCGCGCCAGGGAGACGTCTGGTGGGTCGTCCTCGACCCCGTGATTGGCAGGGAGGTCGCCAAGACCCGCCCGGCGCTGATCGTCAGCATCGACGAGATCAACCGCGCCCCCGCGCGCCTGTGCATAGTCGCCCCAATAACGACCACCCCGCGCGAGTCGGCCGTCCGCATCAGCTTCCGCGCAAGGGCGGCGCCACCCGCGTCGGCTACGTCGAGCCCTACCAGATCCGCACCGTCAGCCAGGATCGCCTCTCAAAACGGATCGACACCGCCGAGGAGAAGGTCAGGCGCGAGGTGGCCCACCGCATCGAGCTGTTCACGCGCTGCCGGTCGTAAGCGCTCGCCGCCGCCCCTCATCCCCCCCCGCCGCCGAGAACCCCGCGCGCGGACCGAAGCTGACCTGCAGCAGCGCCCCGCCCCCCGGCGCGTTGGCCGCCTGCGACGTAGCCCCCGCACGCTTCGGCGGCCTGGCGCACGATCGCCAGGCCCAGGCCCGACCCCGGCAGCGCCCGCGCGCGGTCGGCGCGGTAGAAGCGGTCGAACACGTGCGGCAGATCCGCGCTCGTCAAACCCCGGCCCGTGGTCGCGCACGCTCAGCACGCCCTCGCGCAGCTCGACCTCGACGACGCCGTCCTCGCGGGCTCCACTTGCGCGCGTTCTCCAGCAGGTTGCCCACGGCCCGGTCGATCCGCTCGGCCTGCCCGGTCACGACCGTCGGCTCCAGACCCCGCCTGCAAGCGCACCCCGCCGCGCCGCTCGCGCCTTCTCGATCGCCGCCGCCACGATCTCGTCCAGGCGCACCTCGTCCACGGTTCCCGGCTCCCCCGACACGGTGCCCCGCGCGAGCTCGACCACGTCGGCCACCAGCGCGGTCAGCTCGTCGAGCTCCGCGACGATGTCCGCGCGCAGGCTCTCCCGATCGGCCGCCGGCAGGCGCTCGGATTCGCCCAGCACCTGGATGTTCGCCCGCAGGCTGGCGATCGGCGTGCGCAGCTCGTGCCCCGCGTCGGCCACCAGCTGGCGCTGGGCTGCAGACCGAGCGCTCCAGCGCGTCGAGCGTGCGGTTGAAGCTGTCCGCCAGCCGGCCCAGCTCGTCGCGCCCCTCCACGTGCAGCCGCCTTGACAGATCCAGGCTCGCGCCGCCCAGCGCGCCCGCCTCGGTCAGCGTCTCCGTGCGACGGGTGAACCGCCGCACGGGCGCCAGCGCCACCCGCGCGACACCCGCGCCCAGCGCCACCGCCAGCGCGATCCCGACCGCCCCCGACGATCGCAAGGATCTCCGCCAGTCGGCTCAGCTCGCTGTCCACCTCGCCCAGCGGCCGCGCCACCATCACCGCCCCGCGTTCGCCGATCCCCTCCGTCAGCACGCGCAGCTTCGTCCCCTTCACGGTCCTGTCCGTCAGCGCGCTCCCGCTCCCGCGACTGGCGATCGCCCGGTCCCGCGCCGTCACGGGAATCGTCTCGGGCGAGGACCCCTGGCCGCCCGGCACCCGCACGCTCCCGTCCACGGTCACGAACTGCACGTACCCCGACGCGCCTCCAAACGGCGCCGGCTGGACGCTGCTCGGCAGCCCCCCCGGCCCGGCTCCCGGCGCCAGGCTCGCCCCGGCCCGGCGGCCCGCCGCTCCCGAACAGGCCCGCGGGCCCCGGCCCTTCCGCGCCCACCGCCGCCCCGCCGGGCGGCGGCTGCGCCATAAGCGCGCCCGCGCGCGCGCGCAACCCCTTGCGACTTCCCCGCGCAGGTCCGACCTCACCGCGACGTACAGCCCAACCGCCGCCGCCAGCACCGCGACCGCGACCGACACGCCCGCCACCGCGGCGATCCGCGTGCGCAGCGTCACGGCTGGGAACCTCGAGCCTCGGGACTTCGGGCCTCGGGACTTCGGGCCTCGGCTTCGGCCTCGGGACTTCGGGGCGTGGGACCTCGGGGCTGGGGGCCTCGGGGCTCGGCACCTCGCTTGCAACCCGGAAGGCGATCGGCAGACGGCCGGGGTTCACGGCTCGCGCAGCACATACCCCACCCCCCGCACGGTATGGATCAGCTGCCGCGCCCCGGCGCCCTCCAGCTTGCGCCGCAGATACCCGACGTACACGCGCAGCGCGTTGCTGGCCGGGCCGAAGTCATACCCCCACACGCGGTCATAGATCAGGCTGTGCGCGAGCACCTGCCTGGGGTTCAGCATCAGCAGCTCGAGCAGCTGGTACTCCGTGCGGGTCAGCTCCACGAACCGCCCCTCGACCTCCGCGCCGTGTCTGGAGCCGTCCAGCGTCAGCTCCGCGAAGGACAGCGATTCGGCCCCGCCCACCCCGCCCTCCTGCGGCCGGGCCCGGCGCAGCAGCGCACGAATACGCGCCTTCAGCTCGTTCACGTCGAATGGCTTGACCATGTAGTCATCGGCGCCCGCATCCAGGCCGTCGATGCGGTCGGAGACCGCCTCGCGCGCGGTCAGCATCAGGACCGGCACGCGGCTGCCCAGCCGCCGCAGCGCCCGGCACACCTCCAAGCCGTCGATCCCGGGCATGCCCACGTCCAGCACGACCGCGTCCGGCACGCTCTGCGCGACCAGCTCCAGCGCCTGCTCGCCGTCCTGCGCCAGCTGCACCTCATAGCCGGCCAGCGTCAGCGCCCGGCGCAGCGCGTCGCGCACCGCGCGATCGTCGTCGACTACCAGGACTCTCACATGCGGGATTCTTACGCCCCCAGCAGCTCGGCCGCGCGCCCGGAGCAATCATACAGTGCGCTTTCGCCGCTCTGACCGCTGCCGCGAGCGCTCGTCGTCGCGCCTTGACCGCCCGTTGTGTCCGTCGTTGTGCCCGAGCTCAGCGTCACCTTCTTGCACGCCTTGGCGGTCGCGTCCAGCGCCTTGGTCGAGCCCTGGCGGGTATCGCCCGGTAGCCGTGGCCCGCTCTGCATACCGCCTTCGACGAGCACCCAGCGGATCTGCCCGCGGCTCACCTCGCCCGCCAGCCACGAGATGCTCGACATCGCTCTCGCGCCCGGAGAACCCGCCGATCCCGGCCACTTCCGCGCCGTCGTCGACGATCTCGGTGGCCGCGCTCGACTGGCTCGCCACCGCCACCGTGCCGCCGCCGTGGCTCTTGGCGTAGGCGATCGCTTGTGAGATCGTCTGACTGTCGCCAAGCGGCGCCCGATCGCCCCGCCGCCGCCCGGTCCGCCGGCGCCCGCGAATCCCGATCGCCCGCGCGCGCCTGTCACGCCGCCGGGAGGGCCGCTGGCACCCGGTATGCCGCCGGCGCCCGCCGGAGGACCGCCCACACCCACACCTTGGGGCGCCGCCCGCCGCGCCGCGACGGGGCGCCGCGCCGAACAGCTTCACCACCGCGCGGTCGCGGGCCTGCGCCGCCACCCCCGAACTCCAGCCGCCGGCCCGCCGCCGGCACCGGAGGGACGCACGCCGAGCCCGCCGCCACCGCCGCCGGGCCCGCCGCCGGCGTTCAGCGCCGACTCGCGGCCCGCCGGAGGGAAACGTCCCGTTGGTCGCGTAAGAGAGCGTGTCCACCGCCCAGATCCCGGGCCCGATCAAAAGCGCCGCCACGGCGCAGAGGAGCGCCGCCGTCCTGATCGCCCGCTCGCCGGACGCCGCCAGCACGACGGCCGCGCCCGCGCCCACGACGATCAGCGCCGGCACGAGCCAGCGCAGTTCGCCGGGATAGTCGTGCAGAACCGCGACCTCGCACGCCACGCCCGCGACGATCGCCGCCGGCGCCACGACCCGCGCCAGACGCCCGCGCTCGCGCAGCTGCGCCACGCCGGCGCCGGTCAGCATCGCGGCGAACGGGGCCAGCAGCGAGACGTAGTAGGGATGGAAGATCCCTTTGGCCTCGCTGAACACGACCGCGACGACCAGAAGGAGCCGCCCACCGCGATCAGCCAGCCGCTGCGCGGATCGTTGCGGCGCAACCGGCTGGCCACGAGCACCGCCAGACCGCTCACGAGGCGCGAACCCCGAGAGCCAGCCGGCCTGCCCGCCCAGCGCGGAGTTCAGCAGCCGCAGTGGCCCGGGCGTGCCGCCGAACACGCTGCCCCCCGCGCCCGCCGGCCCGCCGGTCTGCCCGTCCAGGCGCCCGGCGCCGTTGTATTCGGTGATCAGCTGCCAGATCTTGTTGTTGCTCGTGCCCGACACCCACGGCCGGTCCGCGGCCGGAGTCAGTTCCACGAGCGCAGGCCACGCCCCGCCGACCAGCGCCATGACGCCGCCGGCCCCGAGCAGCTCGCCGCAGCGCCCGCCGGCGCCCGTGGGGCGCTATCCACAGCCACGCTGCGACGATCGCGGGCACGACCATCAGCGCGACCCCCATCTTCGTCTCAAAGCCCAGCCCGACGCACACGCCCGCGAGCATCAGCCAGCGCGAGCGGCGCGGGTGGGATCCGGATCAAGCGCCCGCACGGTGCACCACAGCGCCGCGACGCAGCACAGGACCAGCAGCGCATCGGGGTTGTTGTGGCGGGAGATGCCCACCGTGATCGGCGTCAGCGCGAGCGCCAAGCCGGCGACGAACCCGCCGAGCCGCCCGAACCGGCGCCTGACCAGGTCGTAGACGAGCGCGACGCTGGCCATGCCCATCAGCGCCTGGGGCACGAGGACACTGAGCGGGTGATACCCGAACACACGCACCGACAGCGCCTGGATCCACAGCGCCAGCGGCGGCTTGTCGACCGTCATCACCCCGCGCGGTCCATCGAGGCGAACAGGAAGTCGTGCCAGCTTGTGCTCATCGAGCGCACCGCGGCGCTGTAGTACTCGTTCGCCCAGCCGTTGCGACTCAGCGCCCACAGGTTCAGCGCGCCCGCGACGCTCAGCAGCGCCACCAGCTGCAGCCTGACCGAGCCGATTGCCTCCCGCACGCGCAGCCGCGTGGATCTGGCCGGCGCGCGCAGGCCGGAGAGGTCCGGCGGGGAAGGTACGTCGGCGTAGGGCTGCTCGTGTGCGCTCATGCCGAGCAGCATCCCGACCTCCTGTAGGAGCACCGTGTGATGAACCTAAGGATTCGCTGAACCCCGCGGGCGGCCAAAACCCCACGACCCAAGTCCGCGGGCGGCCAAGCCCCCGCCACCCGATCCAACCAGCCGAAATCCCATATGGGCGCATGTCCATCGCGAGCGCGCCGATCTCATACGCCGGTCCATACCGCCCGCAGGGTCGCTGCGGCACACTGCAGCCAGCATGGGATAGGCCTACTCGACGCGCCGACCGACCGAGCCGAAGCGATGCGAACCCCCAGACGAGCCCAGCGACGGGCCCCTCCTCAGATCGTGGCCCTGGGCGGGGGTGGATTCTCGATGGAGAAAGACTCCTCGCTGATCGATGACTACATCCTCTCGCTGACCGGCTCCGCGCGCCCGCGCATCTGCTTTTTGCCGACCGCCTCCGGCGACGCCGACCACTATGTCGTGCGCTTCTACCGCCGCTTCTCCGCGCACTGCGACGCCTCGCACGTCTCGCTGTTTCGCCGCGACCAGGGAGTCGGGGGGGTCGAGGACGACCTCGCCACGCATCTGCTCTCCCAAGACATCGTCTACGTCGGCGGCGGCAACGTCGTCTCGATGCTCGGCGCGTGGCGCGCGCACGGCCTGGACTCGATCCTGCGCCGCGCCTGGCGGCGGGGGATCGTGCTGTGCGGCCCCTCGGCCGGGTCGCTGTGCTGGTTCGCCGAATCGGCCTCGGCCTTTCACGGCGCGCCCCGGCGCGTGCGCGGGCTCGGGTTGCTGCCCTACTCCAACTGCGTCCACTACGACGCCGAGCCCGCCCGCCGCGCCGAGTACCACCGCTTCGTCGCCGCCGGCATGCGCCCCGGCTTCGCCGCCGAGGACGGCGTCGCGCTGCACTTCCGCGACACGCTCTTGGAGCGCGCCGTCAGCTCGCGCCCGGACGGGCGCGCCTACCGCGTGGAGCCCGCCGAGGACTCCGTCGTCGAGGTCCCGCTGGAGGTCACCCCGCTCGGCTTCGTGCAGCGCACGCCCGAGCTCAAAGCGATGGAGGCGGTCGCGTGAGCCCGCCGGCGGAGGAGGCGCCCCCCGAGCAGCGGGTCATCTTCGCGATGGGCGGGGGCGGGTTCACGATGGAGCCGTCCAACCCGCTGCTCGACGACTTCGTCCTGTCGCTCGCCCCGGAGTCCGCGCGCACGGGCGCGCGCGAGCCGCGCATCCTGTTTCTGCCGACGGCCTCCGGCGACACGGCCGCGCAGATCGCCGCGTTCCACGCGCGCTACACCGACCGCCTCTGTGTGGCCGAGCACCTGTCGCTGTTTCGCCTGCACGAGCTGCGCCGCCCGCTTCAGGAGATCGTCTTCTCCCAGGACATCCTCTACGTCGGCGGCGGCTCGATGCGCAACCTGCTGGCGATCTGGCGCGCGCACGACCTCGATCGTCTGCTGATCGAGGCGTGGCGGCGCGGCATCGTCCTGGCCGGCATCTCCGCCGGGGCGATGTGCTGGTTTGAGGGCGGCATCAGCCGCTCCAGCGGACCGCCCGAGGCGCTTGCGGGACTCGGCCTGCTGGAAGGGTCGCTGACCGTGCACGCCGACGGCGAGCCCGAGCGCCTGCCGGTATGGCTCGCGGCCGTGCGCGACGGCGTCCTGCCGGGAGGCTGGGCGCTCGACGACGGCGTCGGCCTGCTGTTCGCCGGCGAGCGCCTTGAGCGCGTCGTCAGCTCGCGTCCGGGCGCGGGCGCCCAGCGCGTGGATCAGGTCGCGGGCGGCTCGTCCGCCACCGCCTGACGCCCGAGCTGCTCGGAGCGGACGACCCCGCCGCCACCGGCGGCGCGCCGGCGCTCTCCCAGGACGAGGATGTCCAGGAGCTGCGCCGCGTCCAGCGCCTGCGCCGCGGTATCGCCGGCGATCACGGCGGGCGGCTGGGAGGGCACTGAGAACGTGTTTTGAAAAGATCGGCACGTCCGGATGCGCTCCTGGACACGGCGCTGACCGATCGAGGATCGATGGGATCCTCGCGATCGGCCAGCCACGTGACGTCTCGCACGTGCCACCAGCATGCGCTTCACCGCCCCGCGTCGCCCAGCTTGGTCCATGAACGCCCCGACCGCACCGCCTATTTCAAACACGTTCTGAGAGGCACGGACGACGCCTACGGCGCGAGCCGCACGGGCAGCGTCTTGAGCTGATTCACGAACACCGACTCCACGATCGTCGGACTGCCCGCCATTTCCATCGCCGGAAAGCGAGCGAGCGTCTCCTCGAACAGAATCCGCAGCTCCAGCCGCGCCAGCGCGGTGCCCAGGCAGAAGTGCCGTCCCCCGGCGCCGAACGCCTGGTGCTCGGTGGTACGGCGAACGTCGAAGCGGTCGGGGTTCTCGTGACAGGTCTCGTCGCGGTTTGAGGAGACGTACCACATGACGACCTTCTCGCCCTCCTTGATCTCACGCCCGTGCAGCTCGGTGTCGCGGGTCGCGGTGCGGCGGAAGTGGGCGAACGCGGGAAACATCCGCAGCGACTCCTCGACCACGCTGGGAACCAGGCCCGGGTCTGACAGCACCAGCTCGCGCTGGTCGCGATTCTGCATCAGCGCGCGCATGCCGCTGCAGTAGGTGGCCTTGGTGGAGTCATTGCCGGCGGCGACGAGCAGGAAGAAGCCCATCACGATCTCGTGTTCCTCGAGGCGCTGGCCGTTGACTTCGGCGTGCACGAGCACGCTCGTCAGATCGTCCGTCGGATGCTCGCGGCGCTCGGCGATCAGCTGACCGCAGCGCTCGAAGATCTCGGCGACCCCCGCTTGCACCCCCGCCTGGATGCTCTCGTGCGGGTTCAGATCGGGGTCGCCCAGTCCCAGCATCATGTTCATCAGGCGCGCCCAGGCCTCATCGTCCTCCGGGGCAACGCCCATGAAGCTCCCGATCACGCGCGAGACCACAGGTTGGGCCACATCGTTGACCAGATCGCATGTCTGCGTCGGGTCGAGCCGATCCAGCACGCCGACCGTAATCGCTCTGATTGCATCCTCGTGGGCGGCGATTCGCTTCGGCGTGAAGCCAGCCTGGAACAGGGCCTTGATGCGATCGTGCTTGGGTGGGTCCATGCCGATGAACATCGCCCGCGTGAGCTCGATCGGCAGGCCGATGTTGGCGGCCGTGATGCCTCCGAGTTCGGAAGAGTAGGTCTGCCAGTCGCGGCTGACCGTGCGAACGTCCTCGGCCGTGGTGATCGACCAGTAGCCCGGCTCCCCGGGGACCTCACTGATGCCCGCCGTCCAGTGCACGGGACACTCCCCGCGCATGCGCGCGAACAGCTCGTGCGGCACGCCGTTCTCCCACACCTCGCGCTCGGTTACCGACACGTCCTCCAGGTCGCTGCGGGCCGCCGTCGCCATCGAAACCTCCAAGCTCGCTCGTCGCTGATGCCCACAGATCTTACCGGGCGTACGCTTAAGCGACCGCTGAGGCCTCTTGCGCGATCGTTGACGCCGCCCGCAGGCGCCGGTGTGAGCAGAGCGACGTTCACCCGCGCCGGCGTGCCACGGCGCGGGCGGTCGAGCGGCTCGCCGCGCCCGCCGACTGACTCGCACATAGCACATGTGTGACAAGAGCGTGACTTTTCTGTGGCACGAGCGTGACGCGCCCCTGCGGAGACCGCTTCGGGCCGTCGCAGGGCGTAGCCTCGGGTTCGTCGCTAGGAACGTACGTTCGTTCGCACCAGGGAGTTGACGTTGACCAGCAGGGAGCAGAAAACCGCCCGAGCCGCCGATCTCGCCGAGTGGATCGTCGAGAAGATCAGCGAAGCCGACCAGGACTGGCACGCCATCGAGCGGCGTGCCCGCGAGCTGGCCGAGCTGGCCGCGCGGCAGGCCTCCCGGCACGCGCAGCGGGACTCCTGACGCCACCCCCGTGCCCGGCGCCGGGGAGCGGCTACGCGCGGGCCGGCGCGGACGAGCGCGCCCCCAGCGCCCGCGAGCGGGCCGCCCGCACCGCCGAGCTGAGCGTGGCGAGGTCATAGACGCCGTTGTGGCGACGGCCGTTGATGAAGAACGACGGCGTCCCCGAGACCCCGCTGGCGTCGGCGCTGGCCACGTCCTCGCCGACGCGCGCGGCATGGACGCGCCGGCGCAGCTCATCGGCGAAGCGCTCCACGTCGAGCCCGAGCTCCTGCGCGTAGCGGCGCAGGTGGCCCGGCGTGAGCTCGCCCTGGTGGGCGAGCAGGATGTCGTGCATCTCCCAGAACTTCCCCTGGGCGCCGGCGGCCTCAGCGGCCTCCGCGGCCAGCTGCGCCCAGGGATGCACGTCGCTGAGGGGCAGATGGCGAAAGACGTAGCGCAGATCGTCGTCCCATTCGCTGAGCAGCTCGCGGATCGCGGGCTCGGCCCGTCCGCAGTAGGGACACTCGAAGTCGCCGTACTCGACGAGGGTCACCGGCGCGTCGGGCGCGCCGCGGATGTGATCGCGCACCGGGTTGACGTCCTCGGCGAGATCGATCAGCTGCTCGGCCGTGCGCCCGAGCTGACGGGCTCGCACGGGCGCGGGCACACGCGCGATCGCCCGGAACACGATCCAGGCCGCCAGCGGCGAGAGGATCGCCGCGGCCAGGACCCCGAGCTTCGCCTGAGCCAAGAGCTCCCCCTGAACGCGCGACCGGCGATCAGAAGCGACACGGTGAACCCGGTTCCCGCGACCACCCCCGTGCCCGCGAGCCCGGGCCAGGTGAGGACGAGCCGCGCCGCGCCGCCGAACGCTCGACGGGTGCCCAGCCAGCAGGCGCCGAGGATGCCGAGCGGCTTGCCGATGAGATAGGCGAGCACGATCCCGATGCTCACCGGCGAGCTCACGGCATCGCCCAGGACGCGCCCGTCGATGTGGATGCCCGCGTTGGCCAGGGCGAAAAGCGGCACCACGAGAAAGCTCGTCCACGGGTGCAACCGGTACTGCAGCCGCTCGTTGGGCGAGATCGTCGCGGTCAGGCCACGCTGGGCGAGGTAGGCGAGCTCGGGCGTGGGCTGCTCGCGAAAGGAGCGCGTCAGCTCGGTCGCGCGCTCCAGGTCCCCGCGCGCGGGCGGGTAGGCGCTCGTCACCAGCCCGATCGCCAGCCCGGCGAGCACCGGGTCGATCCCCGACTTGAACATCGCCAGCCACACCCCGACGCCCACGAGCACGGCGGCGGGCTCGCGCCAGCGCGGCGCGAACCGCAGCAGCACGAGCACCGCGAACAGCACGAGCGCGATCGCCAGGGCGAGCACAGAGACGTGATCGCTGTAGGCGAGGGCGATGACGAGCAGCGCGCCGAGATCGTTGACGACCGCGAGCGTCAGCAGGAACACGCGCAGCCGTGTCGCGCTGGCCGGCGCGACCAGCGCGAGCCCGCCGAGCGCGAGCGCCGTGTCGGTGGACATCGCCGTGCCCCATCCCCTCGCGCCGGCGCCGCCGGCATTGATCGCCAGATACACCCCCACGCAGAGCCCCATGCCGCCAAGCGCCGCGAGCACCGGAATCGCCACGCGGCCCCGCTCGCGCAGTTCGCCGAGGTCGAGCTCGCGCTTGGCCTCCAGGCCGACGACCAGAAAGAACAGCGCCATCAGCCCTTCGTTGACCCACTGGCGCAGGCTCGCGGACAGGACGTGCCCGCCCAGGCTGAGCGCCAGGCGCGTGTCCCACAGCGATTCGTAGGAGTGCGGCCAGGGCGAGTTGGCCCACACGAGCGCCGCGAGGGCGGCGCCGACGAGCACCGCCGCCCCGCCGGTCTCGGTGCTCAAAAAGTCGCGCACCGGTGCGCCGAGATTGCGAGCCCAGGCCGTGCGGCCCGCGGAGTCGGCAGAGGACGGGCCGGCGACGGCGGATGCCATGAGCGGGAGTATCGCGGGCGGTGGCTGGATGCGTGGTTTCAGCAGCCATCGCCTGCAAGCCCAAGGTGTGACGACTGGCGTCAGCGGAGAAAAAGGCCGTCGGGCTGTGAGGATAACTACGGAGTAAGCTCTTCCAACATGAGGGCAGACTCCGAGGAGCTGTGGATTCGTCGCCTTTTGGACGTGGGTCGCTCCCTGATGACGGAGCTCGATCTCGACGCACTCCTCGATCGTGTGTTGCGGACCGCGCGCGAGATCACCGGGGCCCGCTATGCAGCGCTGGGGATCTTGAACGACGAGCGCTCGGAGCTTGCGCAGTTTTTGACCTCAGGCGTGGAGGAGGAGACTCGCCGGGCGATCGGAGATCTGCCACGCGGGCGGGGAGTTCTCGGCGCATTGATCGAGCATCCGCAACCGTTGCGTCTTCCGAACGTTGGACGGCACCCGAGCAGCTATGGATTCCCGGCTGGGCACCCGGTGATGCACACCTTCCTGGGGGTGCCGATCATGATCCGCGGGCAGGCGTGGGGCAACCTGTATCTGACCGAGAAGCAGGGCGGGTGAGTTCTCCAAACAGGACGAGGAGGCCGCGGTGATCCTCTCCGACTGGGCGGCGATCGCGATCGACAACGCGCGGACATATGAGACCAGCGAGCGCCGCCGCCAGGAGCTCGAGAAGGCGTTTCGAGGCATCGAGGCGACCCGCGACGTGACCGTCGCGATCGGCGGGGAGATCGCGCTCGAGCACGTGCTGGAGCTGATCGTCAAGCGCGGACGCGCGCTGGTGGGCGCCCGCAGCCTCGTGATCATGCTGCGCGACGGCGAGGAGCTGATCGTGCAGGCGAGCGCCGGCCACGTCCGGGACATGCGCGGCATGCGACTGCCGATCGCCGACTCCACCTCCGGACATGTGCTGGAGCATCGTCAGCCGGAGCGGATCACCGACGTCGGCGCGAGGCTGCGGATCGCCCCGGGCAGCTCGGGGCGAGCGACGCGCAGACCGCGCTGCTCGTGCCGATGGTCTACCGCGGGCAGGCGCTGGGCGTGCTGGCGGCGTTCGATCGTGGCGAGGATGGAAGCGTGTTCGGCGAGGACGACGAGCAGGTGCTGCGCACATTCGCCGCGAGCGCCGCCACCGCCGTGGCGATGGCGCAGAGCGTGCAGGCCGACCGGCTGCGCAGCTCGCTGGCGGCCGCCGACGCCGAGCGTGGGCGCTGGGCGCGAGAGCTGCACGACGAGACGCTGCAGGGTCTGGGCGGGCTGCGCGTGCTGCTGTCCTCGGCGCTGCGCCGCGACGATCTGGAGCGTGTCAGGAGGCGATGCGCGAGGCCGTGGAGCACATCGAGCGCGAGATCGCCAACCTGCGCGCGATCGTCACCGAGCTGCGCCCGGCGGCGCTGGATGAGCTCGGGCTGCGGACAGCGATCGAGGCGCTGCTCGATCGCCACCGCGAGCAGAGCGGGTTTCAGATCGACGACGAGCTCGGCTGCCCGGCGCCTCGGCGAGATCCGAGCGCCTGGACGAGGAACTGGAGACGGCCGTCTACCGGCTCCTCCAGGAGGCGCTGACGAACGTCGCCAAGCACGCCCGCGCCGAGCACGTGCGCGTCGCCGTCGGCGAGTCTGGTGGGGAGCTGCTGATAGAGGTTCGAGACGACGGCACAGGCTTCGATCCCGAGACCGTGACAGTGAGTCACGGCTTCGGTCTGACGGGAATGAAGGAGCGTGTGAGCCTGGTCGGCGGCACGCTGAGCATCGACTCCGGTGAGCAGGGAACGCTGATCGCGGCACGCCTGCCGGCGCGCCGGCGCGACCTGACCGGCGAGGATGTGGCTCAGCCGGAGTCCGAGCGGGCCGCGTCATAGCCACGCCCTAGCGACTGCCCGCCCGCCGCTGCTCCTCGACCGTGCGCTCGACCGTCGGCAATGCTTCCAAGCGCGCATCGGGGATCGGCTCTCCACTGTCCACGGAGAGGCCGTAGGTGCCTGTGGCAAGCCTCCCTTCCGCGCGCTCGACCGCAGCGAGCTGGGCGGCGAGATCCTCGGCGAGGCCCGTGTCTAGCTCCTTTTCATACAGCTCCTCAGAGCCCGGTTCGCCCGGTTCGCCCTGCCCAGCCGCCGCCCGCTCCTCCTCCTCGCCGAGCTCGGCGATGGCCCGCTCGATCCGCTCGCGCTCCTGGGCGAGCAACTGGCGTGCGCGCTCTGCGTCCATCTGGTTGCAGACTACTAGCGCTGTGCGCCTACCGGCACATTCAGGAGGGCTTGCGTGGGCGAGTCCGAGATGGACGCTCAGGTCGGGATGGCCCGCCGCTGTCAAGCCCGCCCGGTAGGCCGGTCTGCCTGCGCCGAGTCGGACGCTCATCCCAGGGGTCGGTTCGCCGCGTGCGCGATACCGGGGCGCTAGGCTGCCGGGGTCCTGACCGGCGCCCCGCGACTGGGCTCTCGGCAACCAACGGAGATCGCCATCGATCATGAACGAGACAGCAAAAGCGGTCGAGCCGCCCTATCACCTCTTCCTCGACTCAGACGAGGCGTCCGTGGCCGCCGTCGCGATGGGCCTGCTCATCTCCGACGAGGCGCACGAGCCCCAGATCCGCCGGCTGGCGCGCGAAGTCCTCACCGGCCTGCAGAGCACGCCCGACGAGCGGGGCACACTCACAGTCTCGCTCAGCCCCGAGCAGATGAAGATCACCCACAGCGCGGTGAGACTGCTGCTCAACGACCTGCAGCGCGGGCAGGCCGGCGAGCGCGAGACCCTGCGGGGCATCCTTGAGAAGCTCCCCGACGAGCACACCATGCGCGCAATCGAGCTGCAGTAGCGGTTCGCCCGCACCGCCCAGGCACTGCCCGTAGTGGCCCTGCTTGCAATAGCAGCAGCACCCCAGTTCTGCGTCTCGACCGATCGGTGCGAATGCGATCATTTTTTGGTCGCCTGGAGCCATTCGGCTCCGACGCGCCCGTCCACCACTGCAAAGGAGCCGGCTGCGGCGATGCCCGCGATGCCTGATGAGTATGTACCTGCCGGGGAGGGTCCCGGCCTGGGCCTGCTGGGTCCCCGCAGCCGGCGCCTGCTCGCGCTCGAGTTCGGCGACCAGGCGCAGTTCGACGACCCGCGCCTTGAGTGGCGCAGGCTGTTCTCCGAGCTGCTCGGCACGTTCCTGCTCGTGCTCGTCGCTGCGGGCGGCGGCATCCTGCACGGCAAGGGTCAGATCAGCCTGGCCGCGGCCGTGGTCGCGCCGGGGCTCATGGTCATGGCGATCATCCTCTTCATGGGCGCTGTCTCGGGGGCGCATTTGAACCCCGCCGTTTCGCTTGCGTTCGCGCTGCGCGGGGACTTCCCCTGGAAACGAGTTCCCGGCTACATCGCCATCCAGCTCGTCGGCGCCACGCTCGCCTGCCTCTTTCTCTACGCGGTGTTCGGCAACGTCCAGCATCTCGGCGCCACCCTCCCCGGCCCGGGGTATGCGAACTGGCAGGCGCTGCTGATGGAGATGGTTCTCACCGCGGGACTGGTGAGCGTCATCCTGGGAACCGCCTCGGCGGCCCAGAACGTGGGCGCGATCGCCGCGCTGGGCGTCGGGGGGTATATCGCGCTCGCCGGCCTGTGGTCGGCGCCGGTGAGCGGTGCCTCGATGAACCCCGCCCGCTCCTTCGGCCCGGCTCTGGTGAGCGGCGAGCTCTCGAGCTATTGGGTCTACCTGGTGGGCCCGATCGCCGGGTCGCTGATCGCCGTCGGCTGCGCATACATCCTGCGCGGAGGCGGCGGAGACCCGATCTCCTACGCGGCGGGCTCCGGTGTCCTGGACGAGGGCAGCCTCGCCGCCAGGCAGCGTCTGTCCAGAGCCATCGAGCGCGGCGAAACCATACCGCCCGGCATCACCGACACCGACACTCCGAGCGACTCGCCGTGAGCGCACCGGGTGCTCGGGAGTCCGATCGCATGGGAGCGGTGGTTCACACGCAGGGGTTATCCAAGCTACGGCGACACGCTCGCGCTCGACGGGCTCTGAGCCTGGCCATGCCCGCCGGCACAGCGGACATCATTCTCTCGTGTCCGTCGTCTGGTCAGTCTATGCGTGCTGAGGCATTTGCGCCGAGGTGGTGACAGCGTGCTCAGCCCAGTTCTGAAGGAACGCCTCGGTGGCCGCCACGTCGAGGGGGCGGGCGAACAGGAATCCCTGTCCGTTGTCGCAGTCCTGGTCTCGCAGCAGAGAGAGCTCATGCTGTCGCTCGATGCCCTCGGCGAAGGTCTCGATCGAGAGGGACTTGCCGAGCTGCACGAGGCTGTGGATCAGCGTCTCACCCTCCTTGTTGTTCTTCAGTCCCGAGATGAACGAGCGGTCGATCTTCAGCGCGTCGACGGGGAACCGCTGCAGGTGGGCGAGCGATGAGTATCCGGTGCCGAAGTCGTCGATCGCGATGCGCACGCCGAGCTGCTTGATCTGAGCGAGCCGGCGAGCGGTCTCCTCGGTGTTGCGCATGAGCGTCGTCTCTGTGATCTCGATCGTCAGCGCCTCCGGATCCAGGCCGCTGTCCGAGAGCGCGTCTTCGATGTCGGTGACGAGCTGATCGGTGTCGAGCTGACGCCCGGAGACATTGACGGCCATGCCAATCTCATAGCCGGCCGCCTGCCACGCCGCGCCCTGCGAGCACGCCTCGTTCAGGACCCACTTGCCGACCTCCGTGATCAGCCCTGTCTCCTCGAGCAGGGGAATGAAATCGTCGGGTTGGACGACCCCACGCACCGGGTGCTTCCAGCGGATCAGGGCCTCCACCCCAGTGGGGCGCATGTCGCTCAGGCTGACTGTCGGCTGATAGGCCAGGAAGAACTCGTCGTGCTCGAGCGCTTCGCGCAGGTCCATCTCGAGCTCCATGCGGTGCTGCAGGGTGTGCTGCATGCCCGTCTCGAACACGACATAGCGATGCTTGCCGTCCCACTTGGCGCGATACATCGCGATGTCCGCGTCGCGCAGGAGCTCCTCGGCGGAGATCCGCTCCCCCGCCGCGATCCCGATGCTCGCCGTCACGGTCACGCGAGTCTTATCCGCTCCGAGCTTGAACGGCTGCTCGAACGCGTCGAGCAGCCGTTCGGCGATGAGCTCAGGGCCCACTTCGAGCGTGAGCGCTTCAGAGACCACAACGAACTCGTCCCCACCCAGACGCCCCAGCGCATCGGCGTCGCGCACCACACCGTCGAGCCGCGCGGCGACCGCTTGCAGGAGCTCGTCGCCCGCCGCGTGACCGAGCGTGTCGTTGATGGACTTGAAGTTGTCGAGATCGACGAACAGCGCCGCCACCGGCGACTTGCTGCGAGCGGAGCGCATGAGCATCTGCTCGACGCGGTCCAGGATCAACGTCCGGTTCGGCAGCCCGGTCAGCGCGTCGTGGGTGGCCAGGAACGAAAGCTCCTCCTCGCGCCGCGCGAGCTCTTCATCCGTTCGCCGGCGCTCGGTCTCAAAGGACTCGCACATGCGCAGCAGACTGAACTCGAGGCTCAGCTGCAGGATGCTCGAGGCCTGAGCGAGCGCCTCCGGTGAGCTGCCCAGCTCTGCGGCGCTCTCTTGCAGCACCTCAACCATCACGTTACGCCAGGCAAAACAGCGCTTGGTCACCTCGTCCAGTGACGCTGCGCGGTGTGCCGCCAGCTCGGCGAAGATCTCCCACGTTTCGCGGCCAACCTCGACGGCCACCTCGATGCCCTCCCCAGCGATCCAGCGGGACACCGCCATCGTGGAGCTGATGCTGATCCGTTCGAAGCTCTCCTGAACCACGGCGTCGACGTCTTCATAGCCCGCTCCTCTGGTTCGCGCGACCGTCTCTCTCTGCACATCCTGGGCGCGAGCCTTCAAGGCCTCACCCAAGGGAGACAGATCCCCCACGGGCTGCCGCAGTGCAGCCGGCGGCACCGGCGGCGGGCGCTTCTCTTCCTTTTTCAAGCCAAAACGTTGAGCAGTCATCTCAGCTCCACAAATCGGCAGCCGACGTCAGTTCCATAAGTACGTCTCTTTCGCGGTAGACACGTGTCATGAATGAGCAAAGCGCAGGAAAACGAGCAACGCACAGCGGCTTCGGGCCTCCCAACGCCCGCGAGTGCCGCCGGGGAAGGAGAACTGGCGAAACAGGCGCCGCAGCCCCTCGGTGTCGTGGCCGATGTGGGGATAGACCTCGGTGTAGGTGCCCTGCAGTGCCTGCAGCTCCTGCGCCGAGGGCGGTCCTCCGGCCGGCGAGTCGGTCGTCATCGTGGCATTGTCGGGCATCCTTCCCCGCGTCGGCGCCTGCGTTGCGCCCCGGCTGCTTCACCCGGTGCTGGTGGCACGGGCGCGCGTGCGAGGAGGAGTAGCCTTCCTGCAGTGCCTGGTTGACGTTGACCGCTCCCGTATGCGGCTTACCCTCGTCCGCCTCCCTGGCGGCACACTATTTGCTGCCTGTATCCCGAACATTCGGGATAACCATTCGCATGGCTGAGTTGAGCCGATGAGCGGCGCGGAGATAGGACTCGCTGTCTCGGTGTTTCTCGCCTGCTCGGTCGAGGCGGTGGAGGCGCTGACGATCGTGCTCGCGGTCGGCGCCACGCGCAGTTGGTCCTCGACACTGAGCGGCGTCGGCGCGGCGATGCTTACGCTCGCTGTGATCGTGGTCGCGCTCGGCCCGGCGCTCACCTCACTGCCGATCGCCGTGCTGCGGGTGATCGTGGGTGGACTGCTACTGATCTTCGGCCTGCAATGGTTGCGCAGGGCGATCCTGCGTGCCGCCGGATTGAAGGCCGAGCACGACGAGGCCAAGATCTATGAAGAGCAGGCCGAGGCGGCGCGCGCCGCGGACGGGGGGCATAACGGGTTCGACGGGTACTCGTTTGCGATCTCCTTCAAAGGCGTGCTGCTCGAGGGTCTGGAGGTCGCGTTCATCGTGCTGAGCTTCGGCGCAAACCAGCACGCGTCGGCCTCGCCGCCGTCGCGGCGGGAGCGGCCGTGCTGGTCGTGCTCGCGGTGGGCGTGGCGGTGCGCGCTCCGCTTGCCCGGGTGCCGGAGAACACGATGAAGTTCGCGGTCGGGGTGATGCTGAGCTCGTTCGGCATGTTCTGGGGCGCCGAGGGCGCCGGCGCGAGCTGGCCAGGTGGCGACGCCGCGCTGCTGGCGATCGTTCCCGGGGTGCTCATAGCCGCGATCGCGATGGTCAGGGTCCTGCGCGGCGTCACGCGCACAGCGCCACCCGAGCAGATCCAGACGACGTCCGCCGATCGAACCGCGGTGCGCGCATGACGCGAGCGCGCACATTCCTGATTGCCGTGTGGGGGTTCGTCGTCGGCGATGACTGGCGAACCGCGCTCGGCGTCGTGCTCGCTCTGGCGCTCACGGCGCTGCTCGCCGGCGCCGCCATCTCGGCCTGGTGGGTCATGCCGCTCGCCGTGCTCGGGCTGCTCGCGCTCTCGATCAGCCGCGCTGCGCGCGGCGCCTCTAATGGGTAGAGAATCACCGGTCAGGAATAGAGAAACGCCGGTCGCCGAACATCCGGCGATTCATTGCTGCAGCTACGGCGCGCCCGACGACGGGCTAAACAGAGGTGCGCCCGGCCCGCCGGGGAAACCGTGCTGGGCGGCCTGAATCCGTCCCTCCCACACCGCTTTGGCGCCGAGATCGCCGGTCCTGAATACCATGTAGCCGGCGCCGATCGACAGCAGCACGAGCACGACGCACAGCGCTGTGAACACCGGCTTGGGCGACAGCACACGATCGACGATGTCGAGGCCCGTCGGCATGCCGCCGGAGATTCGCAACGCGGCGAACGTGACGATCAGCGTCGCGGTAAAGAGTACGTAGATGTACGCCAGGATGTGCGCTGCCTGCGCGTGTTCGGAGATCAGCGTCGCAGCCTGCCCCTGCAGGTGAAGCGCGGCGCGCAGCGCGGCGCCGGCCTGCATCGTCAGGAATATCGAGCTCATCGCGACGATCGACACCACGGCCAGAGCAATCCCGTAATGCGAGAACCACTCGCGCTTGAACACGAACACAACCGCGGCCACAACCGTCGCCGGGATCAACACCACGGGCACGTGGACGAACAGCGGATGCGCGGGCAGGTCGCTGTAGATCGTGGTGATGCGGATCGGCACTGCCAGGAAGCCGAGGAACGCCAGCAGCGTGAGCACGAACTCGGCGCGGCGCCAGTTGACTCCAGGCCGGTGCTCGGCCTCAATACTTTCAACGCTCATTCGGCCGGAAGCTATAGGTGGGCTGTAAGCCATCTCTAAAGCCCGTGTGAGTGATTTCTCATCACGGCCGGTCCGTGATTGAGCTGCGCGGTCGATGCTGGGCCGACTCATCTGGCGGCCGGCCCAGCGAGCGCGGCGCTCTGTTTGCGGCTCCTCGAAGCGGTGAAGCCGGGAAGCTCGAGCTCGATCCTCGTGCCGCCTCCGGGCCGGTGCCCCACGGCGACGCGCCCTTCGTGGGCCTCGGCGATCGCGCGCACGATCGCGAGCCCGAGCCCCGAGCCGCCAGAGGCGCGGTCACGGGCGGCGTCGGTTCGGTGGAAGCGGTCGAAGACGCGCTCGCGCTCCCCGGCGGGGATGCCCGGCCCGTCGTCTTCGATCACGAACTTCAGGCGATCGGCGCCCTCGCGCTGAACCTCCAGTCGCACCAGTCCCTCGCCGGGGGCGGTGTGCGCGATCGCGTTTGAGAGCAGGTTGCGCAGCGCCTGGGTGAGGCGATCGGGATCGGCTGTCAGAGTCCCAGCAGGGACAGGGCCGAGCTCGAAGCGCCGGTCGGCGATCAGGCCCATCCCGTCCCACAGCTCGCGCACGTAGGGCTCGAGCTCGATTGGCTCGACGCGCAGGAACTGCGTCTGCTCGGCCTTGGCCAGCAGCAACAGATCGTCGACGAGGCGGCTCATCCGGGCGATCTCCGCTCGCACCAGGCTCTCCACACGACGCATCTCATCGCCCTGAGGGGTTCGGCTGAGAGGCGAGCACCTCGAGCTGTCCGCCGATCACCGTCAGGGGCGTGCGCAGCTCGTGCGATGCGTCGGCGATGAACGCGCGCTGGCCGGCGAACGCCTCGGTCAGGCGGTCGAGCATGTGGTTGAACGCGTCGGCAAGCACTCGCACCTCGCCCCCCTGGTTCTCCATGTCGTGGATGCGCGGGTGCAGATCGCCGGCGTCCACCTGCGCGGCCACGGCCGCCATGCGGCGCAACGGACGCGACACGCGGGTACCGATCAGGCAGGCGGCCAGCAGCGCTCCGACGAGCGTCAGGATGCCGGCGAGGATGAACGCGCGCGCCACGCCGCTCTGGGCACGGGCACACCGGCACAGCGGCTCGCCCACGCCGACAGCGACGCCGTGGCCCGCCGGAGATGCTCACGCGTGCGCTTGAGCAGACGCAGATCGCCGACGTCGGGGAAGGGCAGCGTCGAATATCCCTCGTGCACGCTCACCACTGCGACGACAGGCGGTTCTCCTGTCCTGCACGGCGGGCGTCTCATCGTTGTCGGGGGTCGCGCGGGCGAAGAGCTCGGGGTTGTTGGTGCTCGTTCCCACCCCGGGTACGGTCACGAACAGCAACGTGGAGCTGGCGCTGAACGGCTGCGCGCGCACGTAGCGCGTGGCCGCCTGGGCGACCTGACGGGGCGAGCGCGCGCCCGAGGAGGCGAGGGTGCGCGAGAGCTCGCTCGCGTCGCCCGCGATCTCCTGGTCGATCTGGTGACGCAGCTGGGTTCCCGTGCCTCGATAGACGGCCACGAAGGTGATCCCGGTGCAGACCAGCATCACCACTGCCACCCATGCCGCCAGGCGCCAGCGCAACCCGATCGCGGCCAGACGCCGGCGCAGGCTTGCGCGGAGTAACCCGCGCGGGTGGCGGCGTGAGCGCCGGGCGGCTAGGCTGCATCGCCAAAGCGGTAGCCGACGGTGCGCACCGTGAAGATCGGGGCCGGGTCGCTCTGGACGGTTCAGCTTGCGTCTGAGATAGCCGATGTAGACATCCACGATGTTGGTGTTGGGGTCGTGCTCGTAGCCCCATACCGCGCTGAGGATCTGCTCGCGTGAGAGCACGCGTCCGCGGTGGCGCAGCAGATACACCAGCAGCTCAAACTCGGTCGTTGACAATCGCACCTGCTCCTCGCCGCGGCGCACCTGGCGTGTGAGCAGGTCCACCTCGATGTCCCCGAAGCGCAGCGTCCCCGCAGTGGTCTGCGCCGCCAGACGCAGTTGGACCCTCACCCTGGCCGCGAGCTCAGCCAGGGAGAAGGGCTTGACCAGATAGTCGACCGCCCCCGCGTCCAGCCCCCCAACGCGATCCTCGATCTCACCGCGGGCGGTTAGCACGATCACCGGCAACGCTCGGCTTGGCCTGGCGCAGCGACTCGAGGATCTCGAGACCCCCTCTGCCGGGGAGCATCAGATCCAGCACGATCAAGTCGAAGCTGTCGTGCAGGGCCCGCCGCTCGCCCTCGATCCCGTCCAGCTCGGCCTCCACGGCAAACCCCTCGGCCCGGAGGCCCCGGCGCACGAAATCGACGATCCCCGGCTCGTCCTCGACCAGCAGGATCGCCGGCGAGAACGCCTGCCGCTGGGCACTGTCAACGGGATGCGACATCACGCCAGGATAGACCTGGAAAAGAGGTGCCTTCCGGGTGGCGGCAGCGCGTCACTGACGTGGTTGGCGGCGTTGGATCAGAAGCGCGAGGGTGGGGCACGTGGCCACCGCTCGCCGGGCGTGCTCGAGCAGCTCGGGCGGAATGGGGCGTCCATCGACGATCGGGTAGCCCCAGTCGTCGAGGGCGATCATCTCGGGCAGCAGCTCGGCGCAGAGGCCGTGAGCGTCGCAGGCGATCGGGTTGACACGCAGATGGCTGCTCATCGGCTCACATTGTCGGCCGGGCGCGTGTGCGCCGACAGCGGCAGCTCGGAGGGTCGCGCGCATGCCCGGCATGGCCCGTTGCGGGCATGGTCGGCGAGCTCCTCGGCGAACACGTCCAGTGCGCTTGAGATGAAGCGGACCGCGCCGTCGGGGTGCGCGCAGGCGCCGCGGCGCTGGACCATCGAGGCCCACCGGGCGATGCGCCGCTCGGTCCCGGAGGCGGCGGCTCCGGCCGCGAGCTCCTCGACGGCGCGCGCGATCGCGTTCAGCCCGTGCACGCACGGTCCGCACTGCCCGGCCGTCTGTTCGGCGAGCCAGCGTGCGATCCGCGCTGTCTCGGCAACACCGCACGCATCCTCGGACAGCGCCACGACGATGCCGGCGCCGAGACTCGCGCCGTGGGGCGCGAGCTGCTCCGCGGAAAGGGTGAGCGTGCCGGCGAGCGAGCCCGGCAGCCAGGTGCCGGAGTAGCCGCCGAGCAGCAGCGCCGCGATCTCGCTCGTCTGGCCTCCGGCGGCTTCGAGCAGGTCTGTGAGCGACGTGCCGTGCTCGATCTCATAGACGCCCGGATACGCGACCGCGCCCGAGAGCGTCACGAGCGTCGAGCCCGGCTCGCCGGGGGCTCCCAGCTCACGGAACCACGCGGAGCCGTTGCGCGCGATCAGGGCGACATGCGCGAGCGTCTCGACGTTGTTGACGAGCGTCGGGCGTTGCTTCACACCGCGTTCGAAAGGCATCGGGGGTGTCAGCGTCGGGAGGCCGGGACCGCCGTTGAGGTGGCTGACGAGCGCCGACTCCTGGCCCGCGAGGTAACGGTCTGGGACGAGCACGAGGCGTGTCGTCACCGCGTCATATCGCTCTCTCTCGCGTTCCCGCAGGGCCTGGGTGAGACTGGCGCGCGCGGCGCTCGCCGACTGTGGGACGCAGACGATGAGCTCGCCGGCTCCGACCGCGGCCGCCGCAAACGATCCGCCATCGAGCACGAGGTGTGGAAGCGCCTCCAGCAGCAGCCGGTCCTTGAGGCTGGCCGGCTCGCCCTCGCCCCCGTTGGCGACGACGATTCCTCGACGCCGTGCAGCGGCGACGGCGCGCATCTTGACCGCCGTTGGAAACGCGCTGCCCCCGCGACCGCGCAGCCCCGCACGCTCCACGCTCTCGATCAGCCCGGCGGCATTCCGCCGCCTGTGACGCCGGCCGTGGCCGGCCGGTATCTCGCCGTGGATCTCCAGATGCTGGCGCAGGCTCATCTGCCCGCCTGCCGAGATGCCGCTGAGCAGACGCGGCAGGACCGCGCGATCGACCCGATCGACCCGATCGACCAGCAGGCTCATTTGCGGGAGCCCCCAGCCAGCAGGGAGGTGGGTGTGCCCGAGCGACTCGCCCAGCCCCTTCCCAGCGGCCCACCGGGAAGCCACAGCAGCAGGAACAGCGCGAAGGCGGCCGTGGCGCCGAGCGCGGCGACGCGTAGCCGCGGATGGTCCGGCCAGCCAGCGATCGCGCGCGCGCTGACGGCGATCGCCACCGCGACCATGCACATCGCGGTCAGCGCCAGCAGCCACGTGCTTTTGACGTCGCTGCCGGTGCCGAGGCCGTGCAGCAGAGCGATCGGCCAGCACGCGTACGCCAGCCAGTGCGTGATCCGCCAGGCGCGATGCCCCAAACGCTCGCGCAGCAGGCTGGTGATGGCGATCGCGAGCAGCAGATCGAACGCGACCGCGCCGAGCCCCAGCCAGAACGGGCGGTAGCTTCCGATGAACGGCACGACCGCATCCACGAGAGAGATCGAGGCGAAGCTGTCGAGCACCGCGGTGAGGACGTGCAAGCCGAGGAACACGAGCGCCAGCATCGAGACGCTGCGATGCAGGGAGTCCAGCGCGAAGCGCGGCCAGCGCGGGCTGCTCCAACGACTCACATCGACCACGCCGAGGGCCACGGTCAGCGTCAGCAACACCAGCGCCACGACTCCGGTGGAGCGCGTCAGATACCAGTCGACGCTCGGACCGGCAGCACCCAGCGCGAGCGTCATCGCGCCACCGCCCGCGGCTGCGGTCGATCCGGCTGCGGCGGAAACGCCTCCGATCGATGCTCCGGCTCGGCGGGCCAGTCGCCGATCCTCAACACGCGCCCGTCCTGGGCCACCACGCGAGCCGGCAGCCCGCTCGCGGCGAGCCACGCCACGCACGAGTTCCCGCGGACGAGCGCGGCGGTGCTGGCGATATTGGCGTCCACGCAACTCGCCGCGGCCACGCTGACCGTCCTCCACCCCGAGTCGACAGGCGCGTTGGTGGCAGGGTCGATGATGTGGTGCATCCTCTGCCCGTCATGCATCCAGCGCCGCGTGGTCGTGCTGGACGTCGCCAGGCCGCCGGAGGAGATCGAGATCGTCTGGCCCTCGGCGTCCAGGCCGCTGCGGTGATCGTCGGTCACGAACACGCGCCACCCGCCGGCCGGGCCCGGCCCCGCGAGCGCGATATCGCCGCCCAGGCTGACCAGGACTCCCGCGCCCGTCGCCTGATGGGCGGCGTGTGCGGCGCGATCCGCTGCCAGCGCCTTGGCCGTCGCGCCGAGATCCAGGCGCACGCCGCGCCCGACACGAATCGTCGAGCGCTCGCGGTCGACGGCGATCGTGAGCCAGCCGGCGGTTCGCCGCGCCAGCACTCGCGGCGGCGCTCGCCCCGGTCCTCATCGGGCGAGCCGCTGCCGGCGGGAACCCGATGCTCGCCGCGCCCGCGATGCTTGGGCGCCGCGTGGTTATGCTCGGCGGCGGGATGCTCCAGCAGTCCGTAGTCGCGGTCATAGCCGGCGATCGCGAGCGCCTCGCCGAGCGCGGGGTCGACGTCGCCGTCGGTCAGGCGCGCGGCGCGCAGCGCCACCTCCACGGCCTGCAGCAGCAGGGGACCAACGCGCACCGGAGCGCCGGCGCGGGCATTGAGGCGCGCCAGCTCCGAATCGGCGCGGAAGCGGCTGCACGCGCGGTCGATCTCCCGAACGTGCTGCTTCGACGATCCTGCGGGCATGCGCCAGAGCGCGCGGGTCGGTCAGCTTCAACACCACGCTCGTGCCGAGCGCCCGCCACCTCGCCGATGCTGGCCCGCCGGCGCCGGTGAGCATCACGCAACACTCCTCAGGACCCACCCGAGACCACCGGTGTTTCAGGCGCAGACTGTGCGGGTTCGCTGTGCTGGGCCGGCGCCGATTCCTGGGCCGGCGCCGATTCTTCAGCGGGCGCCGCTTCCTGGGCCGGCGCGGATTCCTGAGTTGGGGTGGATTGTGGTGCTTGGGCTGGCGACTGCAGCGAACCGGTCGAGCCCTGCGAGCTTTGGTGGCCTTGAAGCTGATGATGTGTGGAGGCTTTGCTGGAATTCCCCGCGCTTGCCGCGCGGGCGCCGGACGAGCCGATTGTTCTACCGGGGAAGGCATCGGCCGCAACCGCCGTGAGCGCCCCCGTCAAGCTCACGCTCCCGGCGAGCAGCCAGCGCTTGGTGAGCGCGAGCCTGCGCAGCGCGGCGTCTCTGGCGTGGGACGGATGTCGCAGGACCATGCGTTTCATATTCACGACCAGAGCAAAATCCCAGCTAAGAGGAGGGTGAGACCTCTCTCAGAATGAGTCTTGCCGGGCCGCGGGCTCTATGAGAGCTTCCTCATGGTGCGGTGGCTCTTTAGCGAAGCCAAAGAATCCTGTGGCAATCTCGCCCGTCGCGGAACCGAGGTACTTCGCCATCCTCGTGCTCTGGTCGTATCGAATCACACAACTTACGAGTACAGGAACCAGAACCCGATGAGTACGTCTTCATCCAAGGACCGGACCCGTACCGCCACGAAGGACCGGACCGCCACGGGGACCCTGGCCAAGGTCCCCGAGATCACCCTGATCTTCTGGGCGCTGAAGCTCCTGACCACGGGCATGGGGGAGTCCATGTCGGACTTCCTCGGCAGTAAGAGCGTCCCGATCGCGGGGGCGATCGGCATCTTTGGGCTCTCGTTCGCCATCTGGCTGCAGATGCGCCAGCGCGAATATCGCGCGCCCGTGTACTGGTTCGCGGTGATGATGGTCGCGATCTTCGGCACGATGATGGCCGACGGGATACACGATGGGGCGAGCATTCCCTATGCGGTGACCACACCCCTGTTTGCGGGCGTCGTGGCCGCCGTGTTCCTGCTCTGGTACCGCAGCGAGGGCACGCTGTCGATACACACGATCACCACCCGCCGGCGCGAGGGCTTCTACTGGGCCGCCGTCTTGGCAACGTTCGCGCTCGGCACCGCCGCCGGCGATCTGACGGCGACCACGCTGAACCTCGGCTTCTTCGGGTCGGTGCTGCTGTTCGCCGCGATCATCGCGATCCCCGCGATCGGCTGGTGGCGCCTGCAACTGAACCCGATCGTCGCGTTCTGGTTCGCCTACATCGTCACCCGGCCGATCGGCGCGTCCTTCGCGGATTGGTTCTCAAAGCCGCCCTCGATCACCGGCCTCGGCCTCGGGGACGGCACCGTCAGCGCCCTGGCGCTCGTCGTGTTCCTCGCCCTCGTCGCCTACGTGACCGTCACCAGGCCAGACATCCAGGGAGCGCCCGCACCGGGCGAGCTCCTCGCGCCCCATCCTCACCCCCTTCCCCATCACCATCCCGATGCTCAGCCCCATCCCCGGCCCGTGCTGGAGGCCGAGCTGGAGCTCGAGTAGGCGCGCCGCCGGCCGGCTCGTGGATCACTACGGCGCGCCCGCGCCTGTCGCGTTGGGCCGATCCGTTACCAGCTCCGCTGCCGCGCCCGGTAGTGCTCGCGCCAGCCATTTCCCTCTCCAACCATCCCCGATTGAGAAGCACTGGTAAGCTCGCGCGGCTCGTTCGCCGGACACCGTCCTCACACACCCTTCAGGAGACACCTCAAGTGAACAAGACAACGTTGCGAGCGACGCTCGCCGTCGCGCTCGCCGTAACAGCCAGTCTCATCGCCGCCGGCGCCGCGCAGGCAGCGACGCTGCCAACCCTCTCGATCGCGATCACCCCATCCACCGCCACGGTCGGCGGGACACTCGAATCGGGTGCGGCCAACGTCGTCACGACCGACACCGGGGTCAAGGAAGCCGCGGTGATCGTGTTCCTCCTGAAGCCGGGCGTGAGCTTGGCGGAAGTCGAAAAATTCAGCGCCGAAAAAAAGTCGAAGGACCCAAACAGCGCGAGCAAGTACGGATCGATCGTGTTCGACACCGAAGCCAACCCGGGTCAGACCGGCGAAGCGCAGACAATCCTGCAGCCTGGGCAGTACATCGTGCTGGTCGGTGCGGGAGAAGGCGAAGCGAAGCTGCGCACGCACTTCACCGTGACCACGGCCAAGGCCTCGGTGGCGCTGCCGGCGCCGCAGGCGACGATCCGCTCGATCGAGTTTGGCTTTCGCGGGCCGAGCACCCTGCACGACGGCGAGCTGGTGCGATTTGAAAACGAAGGGTTCCTCGTGCACATGGACGTGGCGTTCCCGGTCAAGAACATGAAGGCCGCCAAGCGGGTCGTGGCGGCACTGCTAGCAGGCAAGGAAAAGGGCCTTGAAAAGCTCGTCGCCGGGCCGCCCGTCACGTTCGCCGGTCCGCTCTCACACGAAGCGTTCCAGCAGGAGACGATCGCCGCCAAGCCCGGCGTGTACGTGCAGGCGTGCTTCATGGACACCCAGGACGGGCGCAGTCACACTCAGCTCGGCATGGAGCGAATCATCAAGATCGCGAAGTAGGCGGCAGGCTGACCCGGCGCTGGTCCGGATCGACGCGGGGGGCGCCCTGATCGAGCTGCACGATCAGGGCGTCACGAGACCGCGCTCGGCTCCGGCAGATGCGCCGGTACGCCCGCGGCGGCGTAGGCATCGAGGGCGTCGAGCGTCTCACCCTTCAGGAGGGCCTGGGCGAGGCTCTCCAGCTGGTCGCGGTGCTCTTCAAGCAGCCGCGTGACCTCCTGATGGGCGGCCTCGACGAGCCTGCGCACCTCCTCGTCGACGGTGCGCTGGGTCTCCTGCGAGGTCTCGCCGGCGCCCGGGAAAAACGGCCCCTGCCCCTCCTCGGGCAGGACCGCGATCGGGCCGATCGCCTCGCTCATACCCCAGCGCCCGACCATCTGGCGCGCGATGACGGTGAGCTGCTGGATGTCGGACTCGGCGCCCGAGGTGATCGTGCCGTAGATGACCTCCTCGGCCGCGCGCCCGCCGAGCGCGACGCGGATCTTCGCCTGAAGCTCATCCAGCGAGTAGCTCACCCGGTCTGAGTCGGGCGTGGAGAGGGTCACCCCGAGGGCCATGCCGCGCGGAATGATCGAGACCTTGCGCACCGGGTCGGCACCCGGCGTGAGCATCCCCACGAGCGCGTGCCCGGACTCGTGGTAGGCGGTGCGCTCGCGGTCGGCCGGCGAGAGCAGGATGCCGCGGGGGGAGCCGAGCATGATCTTCTCAAGCGAATCGGTGAAGTCGGGCATCTGCACCTTTTCGTGGCCCCGGCGGGCGGCGAGCAGGGCGGCCTCGTTGGCGAGGTTGGCGAGGTCGGCGCCGACCATTCCCGGGGTGCTGGAGGCGATGGCGCCCAGGTCGACTGAGGCGTCGAGCGGGATCGAGCGGGTGTGGACCTCGAGGATTTCGGCCCGGCCCTTGCGGTCGGGGGCCTGGACGGCCACGCGCCGGTCAAAGCGCCCCGCGCGCAAAAGCGCCGGGTCGAGGATGTCCGGGCGGTTGGTGGCGGCGAGCACGACGACGGCCTGGGAGGATTCGAAGCCGTCGATTTCAGTCAGGATCTGGTCGAGCGTCTGCTCGCGCTCGTCGTTGGCCCCCGTCACCGACACCGAGCCCTGGCGCGAGCGTCCGATCGCGTCGAGCTCGTCGATGAAGATGATCGCCGGCGCGGCCTCCTTGGCCTTGGCGAACAGGTCGCGCACGCGCGATGCGCCGACGCCGACTATGGCCTCGATGAACTCCGAGGCGGAGATCGAGAAGAACGCGGCGTGCGCCTCCCCGGCGACCGCACGGGCGAGCAGCGTCTTACCGGTGCCGGGCGCGCCCGAGAGCAGCACGCCGTGGGGCATGCGCCCGCCCAGGCGCCCGTAGCGCTCGGGATTGCGCAGGAAATCGACGATCTCTGAGAGCTCGGACTTGGCCTCGTCGATCCCGGCGACGTCGTCGAAGGTGACCCGGATTTTTTCGGGGTCCACCCGCCGCGCCTGCGAGCGTCCGAAGTTGCCGAGCGCACCCATGCCGCCGCCGGCCTTTGCGGCGCGACGGAAGATCAGGACGAACAGGCCGATGATCAAAAGCGTCGGGCCGAAGCCGAGCAGGATCTCGGCCAGCAGCGACTGGCTCGTGGTCGTCGACTTAGCGTTGATCTGCACTCCCTTTTCCTGAAGCAGCGCGGACAACTGGCTGCCGTTCCAGAAGGTCGGCACCTGCGTGGCGAACAGCTTGGTGGCAGTCGCTTTGGAGTTCGGATAGCGCAGCTTGGTCTTGAAGTTTCCTTCGACCGTGTCGCCCTTGGAGGAGATCGATTTGACGTGGCCGTCCTTGACCTGTTCCAAGAAGTACGGGCTGAACGGCACAGTCACCCGCTGTTCGCCCGTGGAGGGCTCGAAGAAGAGAACTGAGAGCCAGTTGAGCGCGAGCAGCGCCACCACGAACCAGAGGAAGCCCGGGCGCCGGTGCACCGGCGGGCCGGTCGGCGCGTGCTCGGGCATGCCGCGGCCGTCCGGCGCGGGCGAGACGTGCCAGCCGCGCTTGTCGCGCGGCAGCGGCGGATGGGCATCCCTGCGACTGGGGCTCGGGGACGCTGGCGCAGAGGCAGGCGCAGGTGAGGACTCGTCGGACACGGAATCATCCTACGCGCGTCGGATAAGGGCCGACGGCAAACTAGGGCGCGGTGTTCACAGCGGCCAGTAATGGGCGACGTGGGCGGCGGCGCGCGCCGTGAAGAACGGCTCCGGGGCGGCGGACCGCGCCGGCTCGTCGTCGGCGAGCGCGGCGAGGGTGGCGAGGACACACTCGGCCAGTACGGCGGGCGCGTAGCCGCCCTCGAGCACCACCCCCAGCGGAATCGAGCGCTCGCGGGCGAAGTCGCGCACGTGGCGTGACATCTGCGCGAACGAGGACGTCTGTAGGCAGCAGCCGGCGAGCGGGTCCTCGCGGTGGGCGTCATAGCCGGCGGAGACGAGCACGAGGTCGGGCTCGAAGGCGGCGGCGGCGGGCAGCAGGATGTGCTCGAGCAGCGACAGCCACAGAACCTCCTCGGAGCCGGCCGGGACCGGGAGGTTGATGGTGTAGCCCAGCCCGGGACCGGAGCCGGCGTCGCTCAAGGGACCGCTGCCGGGATAGATGCCGGACTGGTGGATGCTCGCGAACAGGACGTCCTCACGGCGGCGGAACGTCTCCGCCGTGCCGTTGCCGTGATGGACGTCCCAGTCGAGCAC
The DNA here is from genome assembly GCA_963839965.1 of uncultured Solirubrobacterales bacterium. Taxonomy (GTDB): domain Bacteria; phylum Actinomycetota; class Thermoleophilia; order Solirubrobacterales; family Solirubrobacteraceae; genus Palsa-744. Next base: position 145,873 of record CAWIWX010000001.1, on the reverse strand, counting down.
GAACACGCGCCGGGCGCCGAGCTCGGCGATCGCCAGCGCAGCGGCGAGGGCGATGTTGTTGAACAGGCAGAACCCCATCGCACGATCTGGTTCGGCGTGGTGGCCGGAGGGACGCACGCCGCAGAACCCGAGCTTCGACTCGCCGGCCATCAGGGCGCGCGTCATCTCGCACGCGCCGCCGGCGGCGTGCAGCGCGGCGCGATAGGAGGGCTCGCCGACGAACGTGTCGGCGTCGATCGCGCCGCCTCCCGCCAGCGACAGCTCCCTGATCCGATCGATGTGCCGGGCGCAGTGCACGAGCAGCAGCTGAGCCTCCTCTGCCGGCGGGGCGCTGCGCCGCTCCCAGCCCAGCCAGTCGCGCGCGGCCAGCGCGCCCTCGATCGCCTCGAGGCGCTCGGGCGTGTCGGGGTGCTCGGGCATGTGCGCCCGCGGGTCGTGTTCCAGGCAGGCGGGGTGGCTGAAGTAGAGCATGCGATCAGTCAGGGTTCGGATGCAGTTTCGGATTTGGGTTCGGATTCGGATTCAGCTTTGGATTTGGGTTCGGGTTCGGGTTCGGATTCGGGGCCGATCTGCTCGATGAATGCTGCCAGGGCGGCAACCTGCTCGGGCTGGCCGCTCAGGTGCAGGCGCTTGACGGCCGCGATCATCGGTGCGGAGCTGTAGCCCTTGATCGGGTTATCGCCTGGGTGGAGCAAGGAGGCGCGCAGGAACCGTTCGTCGACGAGCGCTCGGCGTCCGTCGGCGAGCGTGACATAGTGGCCGGCGAACTTGTAGAAGCTCGGGCCGAGATGCCGAGCCGTGGCGAGCAGATGGCACGCCGAACATCCGTCGACGACCACCAGGTGCCCGCCCTGGGCGACGAGCTGCTGCTGGTGGGTATAGGGTTCGGAGGCGTAAGTCGGAGCCGTTGACGCCGGCTCGCTCTGGCTCTGGCTCCGGGTGCTCCCGCCGCAGCCCGACAGCGCCAGTGCAGCGGCGGTCAGGAGCGCTGGCGCTCTCGCTCGCATGGCATGGCTCGCGCGCGGGGCGCTCGCGCCGACTTGCGCGCCGCCGATCCGATCAGCTCGGCAGGCTGTCGGCCAGCGGCCCGCCGGCGGCGGCGTATTCGCTCAGCGTCATGCGCGCGTCCGAGCGGCCGAGCATGTCGATGAACACGGCGGTGAACGCGATGCCGAAGACGAGGAACTCGATAAAACACATGGCCGCACCGGCGAGATGCTGGTCGTTGATGGCCGACAGGCTGTACGCGCGGGGAGCGCCAGCGTAGAGCGGGTACTCGGTGGCGGTAAGCCACGCCAGCGGCAGGCACACGCAGGCGCTGGCCAGGCGCGTGAAGCCCAGCAGCGCCAAGCGCTCGCCATTGGGACGCAGGCGCGCGCGGGGAAGCGGATCGATGATCAGCCACCACATCGCCAGGCCCGTATAGAACAAGGTGGCGTGCTCGATGGCGTGCACGACCTGGTGCTGGGCGGCGTAGTCGAACACGCTCGGGATCGCCCACACCCAGGTGGCCGCGACCCACAGCGGGATCGCCAGCCACGGCGAGGTCAACCGCGCCAGCACGCGACCGGAGCGCCGGCCGGGCGCCACCGCCAGCAGCGCGCCCCGCGACAGGCCGAGCGGCAGGATCGGGGCGCGCAGGCCGAGCACGAGCAGCGCCGGCGCGATGTCCGACAGCAGCACGTGCTGCATCATGTGCGCCGACAGCAGGTATTTGTCGCCGATCGGGTCAAGCGGGGAGAGCAGCGCCACCGCCAAGGTCACGAGCCCGGCCGCGTAGGGCAGCCAGTGGCCGGCGCCGGGCCTCTTCTTGGCGGACGTTGAAGATCGCGCCGCGGCGCGCCGATACATGCGCGCGTAGAGCACTGCCGCGGCCACCAGCGCGATGACCACGACCGGCTGGAAGGTCCACGAGCCCCAGCCCGGATAGGCGCTCATCTGGCGATCCTCCCCTTGGCGACGGGCCGGCGGGTGGTCCGGTCGCCGGCCTGTCGGGCTCTGGAGTGTGTCTGGAGGCTGGAGGGATGGGCCTGTGGTGCGCCGGTCATCGTCGGCGGCATCCTATCGATCCTTGCTCACACTGCGCTGAGTCAGCGCAAGTCGCCCCGAATCGCCACCAAGACGCTCAGGAGGATCCCACCGCGACGGCGGCCTCACCCAGACGGTCATCCCCCCAGAACAGCTCGCGACCGACGGCGATCGTGGGGACGCCGAACACGCCGAGCTCATGCGCGGCGTCGGTCGCCGTGCGCAGCGCCAGCTTGATCTCGGGGTCGGCGGTCGCGGTCTGCACTTGCGCCGCATCCAGGCCCGCGGCGGCGGCGGCGGCCAGCACGTGCTCGGGGACGGCGAGGTCGTGGCCGTCGCGAAAGGCGTAACGAAACGCCTGCAGCGCGAACTCGCGCGCGCGGCCGGCCCGCAGCGCGAACGTGGCGGCGCGCATCGCGAACAGGTAGTTGCTCGGCCAGGGCTCGGGCCAGCGTACGGCCGGCAGGTCGTACTCGCGCGCGCGGCGCGCCACCTCGGCCATCCCGGACCGCCGGCGCGCGGGATCGCCCAGCGACCAGGACGAGCGGTCGGTCAGCTTGAAGAGCGCGCCCAGCGACACCGGCTGCCAGATGACCGGCTCGGGAGCGAGGACCTCGCAGATGCGCTCTGCCGTCAAGTACGCGTAGGGCGATCCGAGGTCGAAGTAGAAGGTCGTGGGCTGGGTCATGCGCCGGAGGGAGTCTGGTTCGCAAAAGACTCTGCACGGGTGGAGCCCGCCGCCGGCAAAGGATGGCGATACCCAAATCCACGTACCAGTGTCATTGACGACCGATTCAAAGTACGAACGGGATCAGCATCTTTGTCTTCGTTCTGTAACCCTGGTAGGTGCTGGGGAAGGAAGCGCCCAGCAGTCTTTCCTCCACTCTGGCGCTGTAGATGAAATAGACGCCCATCACGCCGAAGGCGATCAGCCAGTAGATGTTGGTCGCCAGCGCTGTGCCCAGCATGGCCAGCAGGATGCCCGAATATATAGGGTGACGGACGAAGTGGTAAGGACCCGAGGTGACGAGCTCCGGCTCATCCTTCTGGGTCATCGGCATTCCCCAATTCCGGCCCAGATAGAGTCTCGCCCACACCGCCAAGCCCAGGCCGGATAGGAACAGGATCACCCCCACCACCTGAAGGATCGGACTATGAACCGCCAGCTCGTTCGCTCTGAAGACGCGCAGCAGCACGAACCCCAACACGAGGATGATCAGCCCCGGAGGTCTGGTTCGTCTGGGACGTGTGCCCTGCTTGGCCCCGGCGGCAGAGATGAGCCAATAGATCCAGAAGACGACCCAGACGATCAGGATGGAGCTCTTCAGGGCTGACATGTCGGTGGGGTGGGCCGGCTGTGCACGGACGCTCAGCGTAACCGCCTGCTCCGTTCGACTTCGGCAGGGGATTCCGCGGTGATGCGTGGACAGCTCTGACCGTCAGGCTGCTACCCCTCGCGCAGGAGCTCGTCGAGAGTCCGGCCGCTGAGCACCGAGGCGGGCTGTTCGGCGACGATGTCAGAACCGGGGCGCGCGTGCTCGTCGCGGCGCTTGACGAGCAGCCACTGTGACCCACGGTCCGTCCGGTCCGAACGTGTGCGCTGCAGCGCAAAGCCGCCGCGGAGCTTCTCGCCGTGCAATACGAACACGGCGTGACCGCGCTCCAGCGCCTGCGGCCAGGGCACCCTGCCACCCTGCTCGTACTGGCCCCGGTCCCACACCACCACGCCGCCGCCAGCCCCGCCGCCGTCGCCACCACCGCCGTCCCGGCGAGCGGTCGGGCCTTCGAAGGCGTTGTGCTCCATCTTGTGGTCGGCGACCTGGATCGCCAGGCGCTTGACGGACGGGTCCAGCGATGGGCCCTTCGGCAAAGCCCAGGAGCGCATCGCCCCGGCGACCTGCAGGCGCAGATCGAAGTGGTGTGTGCTGGCCAAGTGCTCCTGCACGACAAACACGCCGGCGCTCACCCCGCGGATTGCGAACTGCTCATGACCCTCGACCCGCACCTCATCCACGGTCATCTCGCTGACCGCGGCGCCTCGCGGGCCCTCACGCAAGAAGCCGACCAACCCGTCGATCCCGGCGGACGGGCCCTCCGCGTGCACGACCACAGCGCCGTCATCCGCATTGCGAACCCAGCCCATCACGCCGAGCTCGCCCGCTCGCCGGCGCGCCGCCTCACGAAAGCCCACCCCCTGGACGGTCCCTGTGAGGACCGCCCGGATCGCCCGAGAGCTTTGGGGGTCATGCGGAGTGTTACGCAAAGGTGGTCCTGGTCGGCCAGTAATTGGTGCCGGGTCAGCCTGGGCAGTCGATCCAACGGTAGACCAGTGGTCTACCCGGTGACCGACGGCCTGGCCGCACTCGCCCAGGCTGGAGCATCTCCGAACGTCCGGCTCACGTCCCTCAGGACGAGGTCCTCCTCGGTTGACGGGCGGATCGTCACCCCGCAACTCTTTGCTTAGGGCCTATCCCGGAAGGGTTGTGTAGCGTTGCGTTGAACTTCTGATCGAGGTCGTCATGCAGTTCGATCAGGAGGTCTGTGTGAACTGCCCCGGGTTTGTTGGAGGCGTTTTTGTTTGAGTAGTCGTGTCGGTGTTCTTCAGTGTTGCAGTCGTGCCGGTGGGCATGTGGGCAACCCGTAGGGTTGTCCAAGGGCTGTGGTCAGCTTGCTGTCCACAGCCCGTCATGTCCACGGGCCTTTGTTCGTCGTCCCGGCCGCGGTCGTGGCGGCGTGGTTGTTCTCGTACTCGACGGGTGGGAGTCGTTCGCAGGAGCTGTGTAGTCGCTTGTGGTTGTACCAGTTGACCCATTGCAGTGTGGCGAACTCGACTTGCTCCATCGTCTTCCATGGTCCTTGCTGGTTGATCAGCTCGGTCTTGTAGAGCCCGATCGTTGACTCGGCGACGGCGTTGTCATACCCATCGCCGATCGATCCGATCGAGGGGTCCGCGCCAGCATCAACGAGCCGTTGGGTGAACGCAAAACTCGTGTATTGGCTCCCGGCATCGGAGTGGGATATGAGGCCCTCCGGGACGGGGGTGCCGTGATGGTCGCGGGCCCAGAGCGCCATCTCCAGCGTGTCCAGGACGAGCGGTGTTTTCATCGTGGTGTCGGCCTTCCAGCCGACGATCCTGCGGGAGAACACGTCGATCGTGAACGCGACATACACCGTCCCTGACCACGCCGGCACATACGTGAAATCGGAGACCCACAGCCGGTTCGGGGCAGCCGCTTTGAAGTCGCGGTCCACGAGGTCGGGCGCGCGGGTTGATTGCCCGTCCGGGATCGTGGTGCGGCGCTTCTTGCCCCGCACAGCGCCTTTCAGGCTCTCCCTGGCCATCAGGCGTTCCACCGTGCAGCGGGCGACCTTGACGTCTTCGCGCGCCAGCTGCCACCAGACCTTCCTGGCGCCATAGACGCCGAGGTTCTCCTTGTGCACCCTACGGATCTCACCGCGCAGGCGCCGATCCCTCAGCGCTCGCTCTGAGGGCGATCGTTCGCGGGCCTTGACCGCGTAATACGTTGACGGGGCGATCTGAAGCGTCCTGCAGAACGGCTCGACCCCATACTCATCGCGGTGCGCGTCAACCACCCTGCTCATCTCCTCGGCTGCGGGTCGAGCTCCCGCGCGAAGAAAGCTGAGGCGGCCTTCAGGATCTCATTCGCGCGACGCAGCTCCCGGTTCTCACGCTCCAGATCTTTGATCTTCTGAGCCTCCTCGCTCGTGACCCCATGCCGACGGCCACCATCGACTTCGGACTGGCGCACCCACTTCCGCAGCGTCTCAGCCGTCATCCCGCACTTCTGCGCGACCGACACCATCGCCGCCCATTCGGTCGCGTACTCACCACGATGCTCCATGACCAGGCGAACCGCCCGCTCACGCACTTCTGCTGGATACCTCTTGTTCTTGGCCATCGCCCAATCCTCTCAAGCGATCAGGCCTCCAACAAACCCGGGGCGGTTCAGTGGTGGGCTACATGGTCAGTAAGGATGATGGTTGGCGGATGCCGGACTGGTTGTGGGAGCGGGTAGCCCGTTGCTGCCGGACCCGCCGTTTCACCCGTTGGGTTGTCACGCGCCGCGGGTGCCCGACCGTGACGCGATGGACGCGATCATGCTGGTGCTCAGGACAGGGATGCAGTGGAACGCGCTGAACGCGACGGGCGTGTGCTCTTCATCCTCGGCGCACCGGCGTTTCCAGGAGTGGGAGCAGGCTGGTGTTTTCCATGAAATCTGGCGCCAGGGACTGTTGGAGTACGACGAGGTGATCGGTATCGACTGGTCGTTCCTGTCGGCCGATGGGGCGATGACCAAGGCTCCATTGGGAGGAGCCAAGACCGGCCCAAACCCTACTGACCGGGCCAAGGGGGGGCGAAGCGTTCGGTCCTCGCGGAGGGTGCGGGGGTCCCGGTCGGGCTCGACCACGACGGCGCGAACCGCAACGATCACAATCTGCTGAAGGGCACGCTCGACTCGATCCCGATCGAGCGGCCCGAGCCGACCCCGGAGCAGCCGCAGGGTATCTGCCTGGACAAGGCGTATGACAACACCGAGGTCCGCGAGCTGGTCATTGATTACGAGTTCACGCCGCACATCCGCGCACGCGGCGAAGAGATCGACCTCAAGGCCCACAACCCCGAGTGGAAAGCACGCCGCTGGGTCGTCGAGGCCTGCCATTCCTGGATGAACCGCAACCGCGGAATCCTCATCCGCTGGTCAAAGAAGGACGAGAACCACCTCGCCCTCCTCCAACTCTCAAGCGGCCTCATCGCATTCAAGAAGGCCAACCTCGCGACCAACGCCGCCACCCAACCGGGATAGGCCCTTAGCAGGTCCATTAGCAGTTGTCGTGCCAGCGGCCATCGGCGCCATGTTCATAGCAGCGCTGAGCCCGGCACCTGCCCGCTCGTGCTCGCTTCAGGAACCTCAAATAGAGGGATCTCGCTGCTGAACTCGGCATTCACTCGGGCTCCCTGCCGGCCGTACTCGACAGCCACTGAGGGGGGGTCCAGTCCCCCTCTGGGTCGGTGGTTTGCCCCACCTCGATCAGATGACCGTCGGGATCGCGGACGTAGCAATGGATCTCGTACTGGTGCCGCTTCGGCGGCGTCAGGAATTGAGCACCACGGGCGCTCCATTCGGCGTACACGGCCTCGATGTCTTTGACCCGGATATTGAGGAAGCTGCTGACCCGGTCGAGGTCGCTTGGCGTCTGGAGAGTGACCGCGGGCTTGTCGTCGGTCGGACCTCCGCCCCGATTGATGACGATCCAGCTGTTGGCGAGCGCGACGTTGGTCGGTTCTCCGGAGCGTTCCAACGTGCCGCCGAGCACGTCGGTGTAAAAGCGCCGAGAGCGCTCGACGTCGTCCGAGACGATGAAGTGGGTCAGCACAATTCCCTCTGCCGGCGGTCTGGGTTCGGCCATCTGCCACCTCCACTGGTTGGGACTCATACCCCGCTCACTTATGGGGTCTACCGCCGATACCGCGACGATCGGGGACCTATCTCGTTCCACGGTACAGCTATGGCCTCCTCATGCACTGGCGCGTGAGGAAACAGGCCTCGCGGCCGAGCTGCCACCCTGCGAGAAACGGAAAATTTCGATTGGAGGCCCATTATGCGCGGCGACATCGAGGTCGGGGCACGCCTTCCCGACTATGAACTGCCCGATCAGGACGGCGTAGTGCGCCGTCTGTCGGACCTGCAGGGCTCGAACCCGATGGTGCTCCACCTCTCACGCGGAGGGTTTGATCCGAAGGAGCACCGTTTCCTCCACTATCTGGTCGATGCATACCTCGACTTCCGGGTCGGGTATACGCGCGTGGCCCTGATCTCGACGGACAACCAGCTCGAGATCAATGAGTTCCGCGATAGCGTCGGCGCGCAGTTCCCGTTCCTCTCTGACCCGGAGCGAACGGTGCGGAACGATCTCGACATCGTCGAGTACACGGACCCCGTCCACGACCCGATGGTCCCGCACACGTTCGTGCTCGCCCCCGGGCTCGAGATCTCCGCGATCTACAACGGCTACTGGTACTGGGGGCGCCCGACGGTCGAAGAGCTGCACCGCGACTTGCGCGAGGTCATGCGCAACCTGCGCTCCGACTTCGATCTGGGCGCACCAGGGCTGCGCGAGGCCTGGGATCGCGGCGAGCGCGAGCAGTTCCTGGTGAGTCCAGTCGAAGGAGAGGCGATTCGCTACACCGAGGGGACTGAGTGGGAGTGAAGCGATGAGCGATGGTCAGCTCTCAGCCGATCCGGAAGGGCCGGCGAGAGCTCCCGCCGGGGCCGCGGAGCGATCAGGCCCCACCGGTCATGACCGTGCCTCTGCAGGGCCGACTACGAGGTCGTGAAGGTCGCCGCCCACCTCGAGTCGACCGGACTGTTGGAGCCCGCCGGCCTTCACCGGTTCGAAGCCGGCCGTTCGGATCAACCGCTCGACCTCCTCGCCGGCACGGTCGTCGCCGGTCACGTAGAAGAGGACCGCCAGCTCTGGTGAGCGCTTGCTCGAGGACTCGAAGATATCGGCCGATAGGGTTCCAAACGCCATTGCCAAGCGCGCCCCCGCCGGCAACCACCCGGCTAGGACCTCGCCAGAGGCTTGCCCTGTCGGCAGGAGACGTACGAGGTTACCTTGTGGGTCGATGCCGAGCGGGTTGCTCGGAACGACCACGAGCTTGTCGGTCAGCCGGTCGGCGATCTCGTCGATGACGCCCTTCAGCGCGGTAAACCGCAGCGCGAGGACGACGGCATCGGCGCCCTGCAACGCGTCGCGGTTGTCGCCGGCGACGACCGCAGCTGGACCGATCTCTGCAGCCAGCGTTCGTGCCGACTCATTGTCGGCGCTCGAGAGCCGCAGGGTCTCGCCGCCTGAGGCCAGCAGGCGTGCGATGACCGATCCGAGCGTCCCCGTGCCGATGACCGCGGTCGTCATGACTCCTCGCCGGCCGTGCTCGACAGCCACTGAGGCGGGGTCCAGTCCCCGTCGGGGTCGGTGGTTTGCCCCACCTCGATCAGATGACCGTCGGGATCGCGGATGTAGCAACGGATCTCGTACTGGTGCTGCTTCGGCGGCGTCAGGAACTGAGCACCGCGGGCGCTCCATTCGGCGTACACGGCCTCGATGTCCTTGACCCGGATATTGAGAAAGCTGCTGACCCGGTCGAGGTCGCGTGGCGTCTGTAGGGTGACCGCCGGCTTGTCGTCGGTCGGGCCTCCCCCGACATTGATGATGATCCAGCTGTTGGATAGTGCGACGTAGGTCAGCCCTCCGGGGCCGGAGAAGGCCACCCTGCCGCCGAGCACCTCGGTGTAGAAGCGCCGGGAACGCTCGACATCATCTGAAACGATGAAATGAGCCAAGACCATCTGCTCGTCGATGCTGCTCATGCTGACCTCCGTTGTTGGAATTGACTCCATAATCACGCCATGTCAGTGTCCTGCGCTTTGGCCGCCGTCGATGTGCAGGATCTCTCCAGTCACGAAGGGCGCCGACTCGAGATATAGGACTCCACCGACCACATCCTCGATCTCGCCCACCCGACCGAGGGGGTGCAACGCACCCATCCCCGCGTAGGAGCTCTCGTCGTGCATGCTTTTGATCACGCCGAGAGAAACGGCGTTTACCCGCAGGCCGCGTGAGGCGTACTCGATCGCGAGCGATCTGGTGGCCGCGACCAGGCCCCCCTTGGTGAGGGTTTGCAGTGCGGCCGGCGTTCTGCTTTCCGCGTACTCGACCAGCGTCGTCGAGACATTGACGATGTGCCCGGCGCCACGGTCGAGCATCTGTTTGATCGCGCGCGTCGTGATGTGAAAGAAGCCCGCGAGGTTGACGGCGATCAGGGCGTTGAAGTCCTCGAGGGTGTAGTCCGTGAAAGGCTTGCCGATGTAGATCCCGGCGTTGTTGATCAGGGTGTCGATCCGGCCATAGCGCTCGATCGCCTCGCTCCACGATGCGCTGCGCCGTGTCAGGGTCGGCGATGTCCCCTGCGACGGTCACGATGCCGGCGTCCGCGGAAGGCTCGACCGACAGAGCAGTCGCGATCACGATATACCCGAGCTCACGGTATGCGCTCGTGAGGCCCGCGCCGATGCCCTGCGAGGCGCCGGTGATGATCGCGACCTTCCCGTCGGCTCAGGCGGCGGGATCATCGACGATGTAGGTCTCGTAGATCAGATCCGGAAGCTGACCTCGTGGTCATGCCGCTCATGTTGGCACCCGCGGGTCGGTTTTGGTTTCTGACATCGATCGACCGGATGGGGGCGATATGAGCAGCGACTATGACGTGATCGTGCTCGGTGGCGGCTCGCCGGGCGAGCACTGTGCGAGCGCTCTGGCGCAGGGCGGCCTGCGGGTGGCGGTCGTGGAGCGCGAGCTCGTGGGAGGGGAGTGCTCCTACTGGGCTTGCATTCCCTCGAAGACGCTGCTGCGGCCGGGCGAGGCGGTCCATGGGGCGCGCGAAGCCGCCGCGACCGCGGAAGTGGATGTGCAGGCGGCGCTTGCCTGGCGTGACTTCATGGTCTCCGACTACTCCGACGCCGGCCAGGAGCGCTTCCTTGCCGATCAGGGCATCGAGCTGCTGCGCGGCAGCGGGCGACTCGCGGGCCCTGGGGTCGTGGAGGTCGACGGTGTGCGCCACACCGCGGAGCACGTGGTTCTCGCGAACGGTGCCGATCCGGTCGTGCCGCCCGTGCCTGGCTTGCGCGATCTGGACGGCGTTTGGAGCAACCGCGAGGTGACCTCCATGAAGGCCGTTCCCCGCCGTCTGCTGATCCTCGGTGGCGGCCCGGTCGGCGTGGAGATGGCGCAGGCCGTGCGTCGGCTCGGCGGCGAGGTGGCGGTGATCGACATGGCCGAGCACGTGCTCGGGCGTGAGCCCGCGCCGCTCGGTGAGGCGCTCGGCGAGGTTCTGCGCAGCGAGGGCATCGAGCTCGTCCTATCCGCTAACGCGAGCGCGGCACGACACGACGGCGAGGACTACGTCGTCGAGATTGACGACGGGCGCGAGCTGCGCGGCGAGAAGCTGCTCGTCGCCACCGGCCGGCGTCCGCGGGTGCTCGGGCTCGGCCTGGAGACCGTCGGCGTCGAGGCCGACGCACACGGAGTTCCAGTAGACGCGCACCTGCGGGCGGCGGCGAACGTGTGGGCGATCGGCGACGTAAACGGGCAGTGGCCGCTCACCCACGTCGGCAAGTACGAGGGCGAGGTGGTCGCCGCGAACATCCTCGGCGAGCCGCGAAAGGCCAACTACGAGGCCGTTCCCCGGGTCGTCTACACCGACCCGCAAGCCGCGGCGGTGGGCGCCTCCGCCGGCCGCTTCAGCGCCATGGTCCCGCTGTCGGAGGTGGCGAAGACCGCGACCTACACGCGAGCCTACGCCGACAGCAACGGCTTCCTGACGCTGCTCAGCGACGGCGAGCGGCTGACAGGCGCCTACGCGCTCGGCCCCGAGGCGGGCGAGTGGCTGCAGCAGGCGACGCTCGCGATCCGCGCCCAGGTCCCACTCGGCGTTCTGACGGACACGATCCAGCCGTTCCCGACGTTCTCGGAGATCTTCGTCGCCGCGCTGAAGACGCTTCGCGGCGAGATCGCGGCAGCGTCCAAGGCGGTCGGCGCGGGACCACCGATGGCGAGCTGACGGAGGGAGAGACGCTGAGAACCCAAAACGACGCCGCGCGATCGCCCTCACCGAGCATGAACACCTCGCAACCTCCCGTCCGCTTCGCCGCTTCGAGCGCCACATCACTCTACGCCCATTAACGAACAGCGCGCCCACTCCCTAACTCACACGGAAAGGCACCGATCCGGTGATCCATGCCGGCGGCTGAACGGACAGGTGATTGCCGATGGCCCGACAAGAAATGGCACGGAGATCCCCCGGCAACTCTGGGCGCCGATACCGCCCCCACGGGGCGACTACTAATCCGCCTGAAGGTGTTCTACGACGAATCGAAAGCCGCCCACGGGGAACCGGACCTGTTTCACTAGGTTTACGACATCGTAACATTCGATATCGGATCAAGATCAAAGATTAGAATCCAGCTGAGGTAAGCTCGATCGTGACACACAATCGGTGACAGGAGCAAGCCATGCCCTCGGTACCACCCGCGGAGATTGCGCAGAAAATCCCGCTTACGGACGTTCCCTTCGTCCCCGCCCTGAGGGTGCGGCCCGAAGTCGAGCAGAGCAACATCGCGGCGCTTGCATCCGCCTACACCACGATGCAGGGACACTCCGAAGGCGACAATCGCAGCTGGATCTACTGGTCGGAGTTCCATGGATTCAATCGCTTCGACTGCTGGCACCACGGCACCCAGGGCCAGCAGCACTATCCCTACGACCTGTTCCTGCCGTGGCATCGCGCCTATCTACTGTACTTCGAACTCACGGCGTTTGCGGGCGATCCCGGGGTGGCCCTGCCCTGGTGGGACTGGACGTCCGCGTTGTCCCACCGGCAGGGCATACCCACAGCCTTCGACGACGAACCACCGCTGGCCAGCGGGCCGGTGCCGCCAAGCCTGCGCACCACTCCGCCGCGTACGACCAGGAGCCCGGGCAATCCCGAAGAACTGCCTTCGGGGCAGACGATCGAAACAATCCTCGCCATCCCGAGCTTCGAAGAATTCTCGCGCGAACTGCAAAACCAGCATGACCTTGTGCACGGCTGGACTGGCGGCGACATGGGTGCGGTCGCGACCTCGGCGTTCGACCCGATCTTCTGGTCACACCACACGATGATCGACCGGCTCTGGTACCTGTGGCAGCTGCGTCACGGCGTCGACAACATCCCGCCCAACTACCTCAATCTCGTGCTCGCACCGTGGAGCCTGACGGTCAAAGACGTGCTCAGCGTCGCCGCGCTCGGATACACCTACGGCGCCGCACGAGTGCTGATACCGATCGAGAAATTCAAAGCAACCGCGCTGCGCATCTGACACCGTCAAGCTTGAGCCAGGAGCCCATAATGCCCACTCTCAACAGAACCACCTCGCCGGAGATCGACCTCGCCGCTCTCGGCGAGACCTATTCGCGAGCGGACATCGAGACCGAAGGCCTCGACCACAGCGGCTCGAGCTACGAGGGTCGCGTCTACGTCAACAACCCCGAGGCCGGCCACGACACCGAGCCCACCGCCGAGAACGGCTACGCGGGCTCCTACTACGTCTTCGGCCACGGCGGCTGCTACGGCGATCGGGGACACTGCGACGTCGTCCCGCGCTCGCCCTACGATCCCCGGCCTCCGCACGGCCTCTCGCCGACACGCAAGGTCGTGGTCGCCACCGACGCGATCCGCCGGGCGGCGGCGAAGGGAGAACCGCTGAACGTCACCGTCGTCCCCGTCGTCCTGAGCACCACCGACAACGTCCCCGAGGACGAGCAGCTGCCAAGCTTCCAGGCGATGTCCATCATCGCCTATCAGTGACGCTCCAGCCCCGCGTCTTCAGCCCTGTGGCCATCCCGCTTGGCCCCGAAGGCTTGGCCGAGCGACAGCGGGCGGAGATAGTTGTTGCGGGACTCGACCAGGCGGGTCCCTCGTTCGAGCTTCGCATCTTCCTCAACGCTCCGGGCGCGGATGCCGCCACCGAGCGGGCGGCGCGCACCGGCTACGCCGGCTCGATCCACGTCTACGGCTATGGCAACGCACCTGAGGACGCAGACGCAAGATCGAGATCCGGCTCGGGCTCCGGCTCCGGCCCGGGCGCGCGTCTGCCGATGACACGCCGGCTCACGATCACCGACGCGATCCGCGCCGCGGCCTCTGAGGGCGCCGAGATGTCGGTCACGCTCGTGCCCGTCGCATTCCAGGCGCCCGAGCCCAACATCGACCTGGGCGAGGTCCAGGTGTCGGTGATGGTCCACGAATGACCCCAGTCTCCTCCTCGCTGAAACACCGGAGGATTCCAGAAACACGACTCCGCTAAACCCAGGTCAGATCACGGATTTGCTCAAAACGGAACCTTGAATGGAACCCTGGGAGCCTTGGCGGGGCAGCGTTAGCGCCATCGTTGGGGCGGCGGTTGCTGCGCGCCATACGGCCAGCACCTCACTCATCCCGACCAGTCGTCTCGTGCTGTCGGTGGATCAGATTGATGCGGTCAGCGTCGTAGGCGAGTGAGTCGTCGGGTTCAATGGGCCACACGTCGAGGCCGGGGTTGTCGAGGATGGACTCGATGAGATTGCGGGTGCCCCCGACGATCGTGGAGTCGAAATCAATCTCGCTGGCGAGGAACCATGCCCGGTCAGAAGGCCACATGAGGTTCGGTGACTGTGGATCGAATCCCAGCATGCCGTGGGGGTCACCGATCTGCGTTGCCGCCGAGAGGGGTCCCGTGAACAGTAGGTACTCGCGGCCGGGAAGCTCCAGCAGCGGACGACTCAGCTCATCCGCCGAGAACGCCGGCGGGATACGTTCGGGCGGCTCGGCGGTCGAGCTGTTGCTGCCCTCCACATTCCGAAGCGTGAAGCGGACGCCGCCACCGTGGACCCAACCCCAACCGATCCACAAACCGAAGAAGCAATGCGCCGCGTCACTGGTGTGGGCGCCAAGCACGGCGCATAGCTGCTGCAGAACATCGGGCGCGAGGTTTCGGGGTCCAGCTTACGAGACAGTCCCCGGTCACATTAGGCACCGACAATCAGGCGGGAGTGCGTGCCGTGAATAGCGCGACGGCCCCTTGAACCTGGACATCGCCCGCCAAGCAGCAGCGACCCTCGCACGGCTCGGCGAGTAGCTGGACTGTCAGGCTCTACACGAGCACACACGCTGCCCAAGCTCGGGGAGTCGTAGTTCTCGTAGGCGTCGTGCCACGCTCGCCAGTGACGATGAGAGACTGAGAAAGAGATGCCACCGACCGATCCCCGCAGTGCCGCACTGGAAGATCTGGCGCGTGCAGGTGGACGCAACGCTGCGGTCGAGATCGTCGAGTACGACCCCGCGTGGCCGGCAGCCTATGCGGCTGAGCGTGAGCGGCTCGCGCCGCTGCTGCCCACTGGGGTGGAGTTGCACCACTTCGGGTCCACCGCCGTCCCGGGCCTAGCGGCCAAGCCGGTGATCGACATGATCGCGCTCGTGGACGACCTCGATGCCCCGCTCGCAGCGCTGGTGCAGCCCGGCGGCTACCAGTACCCCCCGGCGTTCAACGCGACGCTCACCCACCGGCGATTCCTGTGCTACCCGACAGCGGCCTACCGCACCCACCACCTGCACCTCGTAGACGAGCCGGAAGAGCTCGAACGGCGCCTATGCTTCCGCGACCGTCTGCGCGCCGACCCTGTCCTTGCGAGTGAGTACGCGGCGCTGAAGCGGACGCTCGCGGAGCGCTACAGGGATGACCGCGAGGCATATACCGAAGCCAAGGGCGAGTTCGTCAAGCTCAGGACTCGATCATTGAGAACCTTGACCGATAACTGGCGTCCGAGCTCGACGAAGCCGACACGGAGGCCGGTGCGGATCGACGCCACGTTCTCGCTCGCGGCGCGCCATTGAGGGATCAGGCCAGCGGTGATCGCGTTGGCGGCGGCGGCCTGAGCGACCGTGGTCCCGATGCCGCGCCCCCGGAATCCCGGCACTGTCAGAACACCGATGTGGCCCAGGCCACCTGGCCAGCTCACAGATCCCGCAGCCGCCACGGCGCGTCCGTCGAGGTACCCGGCCACGAGCCCGTCGAGCGACCGCAACCGGATGCCGGCCTCATCGACCTCGGCCGGGTCACATGCGCTCGTTAGCTCAGCGAGGCCCGCTTGGTCGATCGACCCCAGGGTCACCTCGGCGGCAGACGGCGCGGCAAGGCGCTCCGCATACATGAGCCTCGCCGGTCCCAAAACATCTTCTGGCGGACCCAGAATCCGAGCAACGTTCTCCAGGTCAGTGAGCGACCGATCGAGGCGCCCACCCAAGCCGCCCTCGACCACAGTGTGCAGGTACCCAGGGACCGACACGATCGTGTCCCCGTCGATCGTCACGATGCCCACCCATCCCGCGGGGGCGATCCCGCTCCCCTGCGGCCGGCCCACGACGACACAACTCCCGTGCTCCGGGGTATCATCGCCAGCGAGCCGTCGCCAGGCCCTGGAAACACGCGCGACGGCAGGGGGGCTCAGGGCGGGATGAGGCAAGTCAGTCTCCCGTTTGGCTGGCCCACGGTGCGTGTGCAGCGGGCGAGCCGCGGGTGGGCGTTGCATCGAGGATCAGCGCTCCGGCACACAGCAGCACCCAGCCGTGGACGATCAGCAGCTCGGTGCGCTGCCACAGACCGTCATAACCGTCGTCCCCGAACCCGAGCAGGAACGCCGCCGCCAGGAACAGCACGAGGACGATCGCGCCGCCGAGCAACAGACGCGAGAGGCGGCTCGGCCAGACGCAACGGGCGAGCACGAACGGCGTGACAAGCAGCGCCAGCTCGACGCCGAGCGCCAGCCACTCGTGCGCGTAGTGGTGGAATGGGAGCGTGCCAGCGAGTTCCCGCGCGCGGCACACACGATCCACCGCGTCAGCGCACTGCACACGCAGCGGGGCGAGCAGGACCGCAAAGACGCCAGCGAGCATGAACAGCGATGGCGCCACGTGCCCCCACGGGCGCGTGCGCAGCACCGGCAGCAGAGCGAGCGCGAGCGCGATGAAACCCGCACCCCACACGACCGTCGAGGCATCAAAGATCCACGGGTGAGTAGCCCCCACGCGACCCAGTTCGCTGACGTACTGGCGCACCGGCGAATAGCCCGGTTCCAGCAGACCCCCCACGATCCAACCAGCCACGAACAGAAACTGCGCGACGATCGCAAACCATGCCAGCGCACGGACACGCCCCCGGTGCCGATCCGGCAGTGCCGGCCATCCCGCCGGTGCAAGCCAACAAGCCAGATCTCGCAGCACGATCAGGATCCTCCTGGAGCGGCTGCTGACGATGCTTCCGTTCTCGCTTACCTGAGCAACGACCCAGTCGATGATGGTGTCGAAGCGCTCCTTGGTGAGGGCGTGCCCACCTTGCGCGCGGTGATGCTGCGAGGGCTTGCGGCGCTCCCGCCTCACGGTAGGCGTGTGCGGCGGCTTTCACGATCTGCGGAGTGTCGGCCGAGTAGCGGTCCTCGGTCGCTGAGAGCAACAGCAAGGGTCGTGGCGCGATCAACTCGACCAGCTGCCCTATGTCGGTCAGCTCGAGAATCCCAGGGATCACGTGCACGAACTCGATCCCGGTCCGATCGAGCATCCGCTGCCTGTAGCTGCACGCGCTGGCGCTGGCGCACGCGAACCTCACGCGCTCGTCCAACGCGGCCAGCATGATGGTCACATTGCCACCGTAGGAGTGCCCGAGCACCCCGACTCTCGAGCTCTCGACGCGCTCATCGGCGATCAGCACGGACAGCCCACAAGCCGCATCGCCGAGCACGGTCGTTACCAGCAGGCGGCCGGACACCAACCGGTAGGCCATCTCGTTGAAGTACTGAAGCCAGTCGTCCTCACGCTCGTCGATACCCGGGCCGGTGTGGCGGCGATCCTCGAACCCGACCGCATCTGGCGCGAGCACCACGATCCCGGCGCGCGCAAGCGCGGGCCCGAACGCCTGCAGCGGATCACCCGCCAACCCGGCAACCTCGCTCTTGCCCAGATGCCACTGGCCGTTGTGTTGATGAAGCACCACCACACCCGCGCCGCAGGGATGCTCGGGCACCAGCAGCAGCGCTGGCACCTCGCCCTCATCGCCGGTGTAGCTGACCACCTGCTCGACGTACCCATCCCGCTCCCGTTCAGCATGGACGACCAAGTCCGGTACGGGCGGGACCGTGAAACCCAACAGCTCAGCCAGACGCGAGCGCAACCCATCCGCATCCATCAGGAGCACTCTACGGGCGCGTGCAGCGGCGGTGCGCCTTCGTCGCTCCGCCGGCCAAGACCCACGCTCAGGTTCGCTCGTAGTCGTCGGCAGACGCGCACGATGTCGAGCTCGTCCGACGGCGAGGCCGCATCGGTGTGCTGCCAAATCTCAGCTACGACTCCCCAGGTCTTCAGTCCGATGAGGCGGTGACGCTCGCCGAGCTCCAGGCGCAGGACCTCGCCCGCGCAGTAGCTGCGCATCGGCGTCTCCTCGTCGTCGAGAGCTCGGCTGATGCCGACCGGCCCCTCGACGACGCGCCATATCTCGCTGCGCCTGCGGTGATACTGCCACGACAGGCGCCGCCCCGGTGCGACCAGCAGCAGCTTGGGGCTGAGCGCCAGCTGCTTGCCGACATCCTGCAGACCCGCGTCCGGGAAGTAGACCCGGATGAACTCCCGGACCTCGGACTGGGAGATCAGCAGGAACCCGCCCCAGGGGCGGGCGAGATCCTCACCGACGACGGTCAGCCCTGCGGACGCTAGAGATGCTCTCGCTCGTGACATGACCGCGTTCATCTGCGACGGCATCGTCAGCTCCCGATGCGGTGAGCGCTACCTTGACCGAGGATCGCCACACGCCGGATCGCCCAGCAACGCGATCGTGAACTCGGACAGGGCGGCATCCGCGAGCTGGTCGGTCGCAAACCAGGCGACGTCGATCGTCTCCTCCCTGTCGGGAAGCGGCTCGCCATCGATGACACGCGCGTCGAAGATCGTCGGCACGTAACTGACGAGATCCCCGTTTGGATAGGTCATCCGGAACTGCGGCCCGCCGACCACGCCGCGGATGCCGGTGAGCTCCACGACGACGCCGGCCTCCTCGTCCGCCTCGCGGAGCGCGGCCTGTGCCGGAGATTCGTCAGGCTCAACCGCCCCACCGATCGTCTGCCATAGACCCGTCTGCGCCTCCCGCACAAGCAGCAGTCGGCCGTCCTCATCCCACGGCAACACTGCCACCGACGGGAGCAGCACCAAGTCCTGGCCGACCCGCTCACGCAGGCGCCGCACATAGGGAGAGATGCCCACAGTAAGCGCGAGCCTACCGGGCCGTCATCTACCGGCCGTCAGTCACAAGATGTCCGGTCGCGCCTCGCCGGGTCCAGGCGGTCAGTGGGCTGGAAGTTTGTAGCGGCCGAGTACCTCGGTGCGATCCGGGCTGCCAACCTTGTCGGTGCGGACCAGCGTCAGCTCGGGAACCTCGCTGCCCGGATGGATGCCGAGCGCCCGACGGACCGCGAGCGGGATCGTGACCTGGCCCTTCTGCGTGACGCGCATAGCGTAAGACTAGCAAGTAATACCGATGCCGGGGGCGGTTGCTATCCCTCATGGTGTCCCGTTTGGCGCTTCTCGTCGGAGTGAGTAGTAGGGCAACCCCAGCGGTCACAAAGATCTCTGGACCTCCCGACCCGATGTACACACGACGACAAGGGAGCGGAACATGTTTGGAGCATCACGAGCAGCGGGCACGCTGGCGATCAGCCTGGCGCTGGGGGTGTTGGCCGGATGCGGTGGCGGTCAATCCTTCGCCGCACTCAAGAGTCCCGGAACGCAGGGCGTGGAAGCGCTGCGCCAAGCGCTGCAGAGCGCACTGACAAAACACGACACCAAGCAGCAATGCGAACTGCTCGCGCCCACACTGATCGCCAAGCGCGGCGGCGTCGCCACGTGCGCGAGAAATCTGAGCCCGGAATCCGAGCCGTCAGCATCGCATGGAAGAGTACGCGGCGGGCGGCCGTATCGAACTCCTCGGCAACGAGGCGAGCTACCAGGCCCCGCCCGGCTCGCAAGCCTTCGACGAAAACGAAGCCTCCGGCGGGTCCACCGCATCGCCGGTCTTCACGGCGATCTATGCCGAAGGCGCCTGGAGGATCACCTACGACCCCGAATGATCTCCCTCAGACAGCTGACGACGTGAGGCTGGGAGGACACCACCTGCACCGCCAAGCGGGCCGGGGCGTTGGCCCACGATGGCTGCCGCACGCCGCGCGGCTGGGTCTCCGTAGACCTATCCCCGCGCTACAAAGTCCACCGGCGGCGCGTCCAGATCCCAGCGTTCTTCGATGCGATACGCGGTCGCGGATGTTTGACATAGCGGGGGCGGGATTCGAACCCGCGACCTTCGGGTTATGAGCTAGCTCAAGCCGGTCGTGATATGGCACACATGCCGTGTATTCAAGCCATTTTGGTGCAGTAGGTCGAGTAAGGCAAGGCTGTTTGGGGAGGAATCTCGGGAGGAAATTTCCGTCCGCACGACGCGCTACGGTTCTTGAGTCCGCACCGCTCTCCCGCGGCCCCAGCCACCCCCCCCACGGAAGGAGCCCGTCATGCCACCCGCAACCCTCGATCCGCACGCTTCGATCAGCGGCCACGTGTGGCTGTACGAGGGCAAGCGGCGCAACACCTGGTGCGCCAAGTGGCGCGACCAGCACGGACAGCACGAGAAGCGCCTCGGCACGGCATGGGCCGGCAAAGGGACACCTCCTCCGGGCTTCCTGCGCCAGCGCGACGCGCAGGCGCTACTCGATGCGCTGCTCGTCGACGCGCGCCGCGGGCAACTGCGCCAGGAGCGCACCGGCGTCACGTTCGCCGACGTCGCCGAGGAGTGGTTCGAGCGCGGGCGCTTCGAGCGCGACTGGTCGGCCAGCACGCAGGTGGACTATCGCTCGGTGCTCGACGCACATCTGCTGCCTGAGTTCGCCACCAAGCGCATCGAGACGATCACCACCGAGCAGATCGAGCGCTGGCGCAACCGTCTCGCCGAGGACGGCACGCGGGTCCGGCACACGGTCAACAAGATCGTCACCCAGCTTCACGCGATCTTCCAGCACGCCGTCGATCACCACGGCCTGATCCTCAATCCCGTCGCCAAGGTCAAGAGGCTGCGCGAGTCCTACGACGCGGCCCGCTTTGACTTCTACTCCCCCGAGGAGATTGAGAAGCTCGTCGCCACCGCCGCCGCGGGCGCCCACCGCGACCCCAGCCGCCCGGCCGTCAGCGACACCGAGCGCGCCCTACGAGCCGCCGAGGATCGCCAGGACGCCGCGATCTACCTGACCGCCGCGCTCAGCGGCCTACGCCGGGGCGAGCTGCTCGCGCTGCGCTGGGAAGATGTCGACTTCGAGCAGTCCTCGATCCGCGTGTTCGAGGGCTACAGCGCCAACCGCGCCGGCAAGCCGAAGTCACGCAAGTCGCGCACGCTCCCGATGGTCGACAAGGTCGCCGACGCTCTGAGCGACTTGAAGGAGCGCAGCGATCACACCGCCAAGGGCGATCTCGTATTCGTCAGCCGCGAGGGCACCCACGTCGACGGCTCCGCCCTGCGCCGGCGCTACCACGCCACACTCGACGCCGCGGGCCTGCGACGGCTGCGCTTCCACGACCTGCGCCACACCTTCGGATCGTTGAGCATCAACGTCGCCAGCATCGTCCAGGTGCAGGCGTGGATGGGTCACGCCGACATCCAGACGACGATGCGCTACCTGCACCACAAGAGCCGCGCCGACGACGCCCAGCTGCTCTCTGCCGCCTTCCGTCCCAAGACGCGCAAGCCGGCCGCCAGGCGCTCGACGCCCGCCAAGAAGCGCGGTCCTCGCGTGCGCGCTGCGGCGTGACTGAGCAGGCTTCCATCGGACTGACCTTCGAGTTGCTCAACTAATCCGGCTTGAACCTGGGGCCCCCAAGATGACCGCTCGCGGCGGGCCATCGGTCCATGAACGCCTCCATCGACCGAGCGAGTTCCAGCATCGCCTCGGTTGCCACGCGTGCGGTCTCGTCCGCGCGTTTCGCAGTTTCCTCGTAGGGTGGGTGGCCTAGCTTCAGAACTTGGCTCTTGTCCTTCTGTTTCCACGGCGAGGTTCGTGGCACGCCCTCTATCCCGTGGCTCTGCGGGCGCCAACGGTGGAAGTCCTCACCCCGGCGGGCAACGAGGTCTCGCCAAGGCTGCCCTTTCCCAAGGGTCGCCACGGGTTCAACCAGCTTGATGACCTCCTGCGCGGCGCTGGCCTTCGCCACGGCTCGAATCTTTTTGCAGGTCTTTGCGTTCATGGATAGCCAGTCAACAGGTTTCTCGGAGAAGGGCCCGAAATTCGGCGACGAGCCTACATGCGTGAACCTCTTGATCAAGTCAGCTCTGAGCTTCCGATCGAGGCACAGCGCCCGGACCGTAAGGTTCGCCAGGCCGTGCCCAGTGCCGATCACAAACAGGGATTGAGCCTCGGCCATCGCCCGCATGCTCATCTCGTGTGCCGGGTCCGGTTCCGCCTTTTCTCGAACATCGCGCCACAGGGCGACCTCGACGGCCGCAGCGTGAGCCAGGGCTAGCTGCTCACCGGACGACGCCATTAGGCCCACAAGCTCATAGCACCTATCCCTGTCCGTTCCCCGGACCACCGCACCCAGCTCCCAGGACCTTGCGTGTCCTGCCGTCTGCTGCCACTCGCCAGCTTGCTTGGCCACGCGCTCGTGGTCTTCGTTGGCCACCGACTTCGGCAGGCGCTTCCTTGTACCGCCTACGGCAAGTCGCATCGGCACCACGCTCGCGGGCGACCCACCTGCATCGGACAAAATCTCTCCCATCTCCACTCCCGAAGACCTACATGCGTTCAATCATTTTCGACTTCGCGGCAGCAAACTCCTCATCGGTCAACACGCCGCGCCCGTGCAGGTCTGCGAGGCGCTTCTACTAGCCGACGCTCCATGCTCTTGCTTGACTTTCATATTGCTTTTCGCCCCACAAATCGAGCGTTGCGGGCTTGGCATCGGCAGGCATCTTGAAGTCCACGGTGATGTGGCTGTTGGACAAGCCCGGCTCAATGGTTTCACAGCTACCCTCGAACTGTGATTCGTGCTGTGCTTCATAGACTCGTTCTTTGCTATCGATCAGTGACGCCCATTCTTCGGCAATTCGGCAAAACGGAGTCACGCCCGTGGAGCCGTTGTTCGTTGCCGTAATTGTGGCTCGCCATATAGCTTCGGTCCCATTGCTTCTGTACCTGACAAATGAGGTAGGGCGGATGACGAGCGAGCCAATGGTAGCGGCTTCACCGATTCGTAGGCCGTGGGGCGTAGCAGTGTGCGACTTAGTTTGCGTGCTGGCTTCCGAGCCACAGACCTTGAAACCGTATCCCTGCTCAAGCGCGTAAAGGTGCTTGATAATTTCGCGCTCTTCGGCGGTAGCCGTTTTCCATGCTTCTTCGTTGAAGTGTTCCAAGATTCGAGTCTCGCGTTCGTAACCGGCGGCGACGTCTTCGTGGGCGATGGCAATTTTTCCTAGTATTTCTTTATCGCCCGGCGGCTGAGGCACTACAGCCACTCGCTTGATGAACCTCCGAAATTCCGCGACGTAGTTGCGATAGAGCGGTGCCAGTTTGGAGCCGGATGCTTCGTCACTTAGGTGCATTGCAAGTATTGCTTCTTCTTTTTCGCTGAAGGGACGCTCAGCGGCGTCGCTTGCGCGGCAGATGGGATCAACTGCAGCGATGTACTGCGCCCGCGTTGGAGCGGACGTTTTGCTCGTCGTGCTCGTTGTGGTACTGCTAGCGCTACCGCATCCGGCAAGAGCTATGGCGACTATCCCGATCAGCGCACCCCGATTCATCGCGAGGAAGCATACTCTCCGCGTTAGCTGTCGTCCGGCTCAGGCTCGTCTGTCTCGGGAAGCTCCTCAACGCGGATCAGCTTCCCGTCAATCCAATGAGGACTGTCGGCCTGATGTCCTCTCGCCCGCGAAGGAAGCGAAGGTGGACTGCCCAACTCATCGGTGCGAGCTAGCTATGGAGGCGGCGAAGGGTACGCGGCTTCGGAAGCGAGCACGAGCGGTCGTTTTCGCGGTGCCAGCGGTCTCTCCGTGACCGTCCGATCGTCAGCGTCAAAACGGAGGGCACGATGGGGTTCGACGCTCCAGCTCAAGCCATTGACCATCGGTGCACGAGTCGCTCAGAACACTCGACACAATCGCTCACGTCAGTTTGCTCGTTCGCGTAGCCACTCCTTGAGCGGGCGCAGGCGGTCGCCCTGGGCGTCACCATCGTTGAGCAGCTGTACAAGTTCGTTCGGCTTCGGGAATGTTGACGGCGGAAGCTCTCCTTCGTCGCGTATGAAGTGAGCAAGGGCCACGCGGGCGTTCCTGATCGCAGCGACCGCGTGGTTCCGGGATGCAGATTGACCCATTGTTTCCGCGTCGATGAGCTCCATCAACATTGTGGCGACAGCCTGGTAGCGGTCTCGCAAATCCGGCTGATTCACTCGCTCCGAATAAGCAATCCAACCGTCTGACCAGTCGTTGAACGCCTGGGGGTAGGCACCTCCCTCCGGGATACCCTGGAAGGCAGAGAAGGCGCGCACCAGGGCGTCATCGAGCCGTTCAGCGGCCACGATTTCGCGCTCATGTCGCGCCCAGTCGCGACGCTCATTTCGTTCGTCCTCACGCACCCGTCGCGCTATACGCCACTGGAGTGCCGATCCCAGAACCACTCCGCCGAGTGTGCCTCCTACGGCGACAAGCGCTGACGTCATAGCAGGTTCCATTAGGGGATCATGGTACGCCCCCGGAGTGTCTCTCCGTGGCTCACAGGGGGGCGCTGACGCGCTCGACGGGGAGGGACGCGCTGGGGTGGTGATCGCCGCATGGGTCTGTCCGTGGCGGCAGGATCCTACGGCGTTCATCCGTCCGCGTCTCGGCCGCAGACTGGCAGCGCTTCTGCTCGCTGCATCGCTCGTGCGCTGTTGCTGACCGTCGCATGTAGCGATTCCTCTTGGCGTGCCTCCAGCCTCCGACGCTAGCGGTACACCCAACCCGGCCAGGACCGCGAAAAGCCAAACAGACCAGATGAACTGCCCCGGGAATGTTGGAGGCCTGATCGCTTGAGAGGATTGGGCGATGGCCAAGAACAAGAGGTATCCAGCAGAAGTGCGTGAGCGGGCGGTTCGCCTGGTCATGGAGCATCGTGGTGAGTACGCGACCGAATGGGCGGCGATGGTGTCGGTCGCGCAGAAGTGCGGGATGACGGCTGAGACGCTGCGGAAGTGGGTGCGCCAGTCCGAAGTCGATGGTGGCCGTCGGCATGGGGTCACGAGCGAGGAGGCTCAGAAGATCAAAGATCTGGAGCGTGAGAACCGGGAGCTGCGTCGCGCGAATGAGATCCTGAAGGCCGCCTCAGCTTTCTTCGCGCGGGAGCTCGACCCGCAGCCGAGGAGATGAGCAGGGTGGTTGACGCGCACCGCGATGAGTATGGGGTCGAGCCGTTCTGCAGGACGCTTCAGATCGCCCCGTCAACGTATTACGCGGTCAAGGCCCGCGAACGATCGCCCTCAGAGCGAGCGCTGAGGGATCGGCGCCTGCGCGGTGAGATCCGTAGGGTGCACAAGGAGAACCTCGGCGTCTATGGCGCCAGGAAGGTCTGGTGGCAGCTGGCGCGCGAAGACGTCAAGGTCGCCCGCTGCACGGTGGAACGCCTGATGGCCAGGGAGAGCCTGAAAGGCGCTGTGCGGGGCAAGAAGCGCCGCACCACGATCCCGGACGGGCAATCAACCCGCGCGCCCGACCTCGTGGACCGCGACTTCAAAGCGGCTGCCCCGAACCGGCTGTGGGTCTCCGATTTCACGTATGTGCCGGCGTGGTCAGGGACGGTGTATGTCGCGTTCACGATCGACGTGTTCTCCCGCAGGATCGTCGGCTGGAAGGCCGACACCACGATGAAAACACCGCTCGTCCTGGACACGCTGGAGATGGCGCTCTGGGCCCGCGACCATCACGGCACCCCCGTCCCGGAGGGCCTCATATCCCACTCCGATGCCGGGAGCCAATACACGAGTTTTGCGTTCACCCAACGGCTCGTTGATGCTGGCGCGGACCCCTCGATCGGATCGATCGGCGATGGGTATGACAACGCCGTCGCCGAGTCAACGATCGGGCTCTACAAGACCGAGCTGATCAACCAGCAAGGACCATGGAAGACGATGGAGCAAGTCGAGTTCGCCACACTGCAATGGGTCAACTGGTACAACCACAAGCGACTACACAGCTCCTGCGAACGACTCCCACCCGTCGAGTACGAGAACAACCACGCCGCCACGACCGCGGCCGGGACGACGAACAAAGGCCCGTGGACATGACGGGCTGTGGACAGCAAGCTGACCACAGCCCTTGGACAACCCTACGGGTTGCCCACATGCCCACCGGCACGACTGCAACACTGAAGAACACCGACACGACTACTCAAACAAAAACGCCTCCAACAAACCCGGGGCAGTTCAAGATGCACGGGGGTGCGATCGCTGTGCGAGCGCTGTGCAACTCGTTGGCCGGTTCGGCGCGCTGAGGGTCATCACCCATGTGATGACCGCATCGAGCATCCCTGCGTCCGGAGGCGGCGGGTACGCCCGCTACCTGGAGAGCAAGACCGTCACGCCCGAGCGCGGGGATTACTACCTGACCCCGGATGGCGAGATGGCGCAGGCTCCCGGCCGCTGGCTCGCCGAGGAGGAGACGCTGGCGGCGCTGGGGGTGCAGGCGGGCGAGCCGGTCGATGGCGCGGACTTCATCGCGCTGATGGACGGCCGGCACCCGGGCACCGGGCGCTGGCTGCGACCGGAGGGTGCAGGCGGCGGTAGGGGCGGCGGGATCGACGTGACATTGAGCGCTCCGAAGTCCGTCTCGGCGGTGTGGGCGCTGGGGGACCCGTGGCAGCGTGAGCAGATCGAGGCCGCGCACGCCCGCGCGGTCGAGCAGACGATCCTCTACCTACGTGAGCAGGTCCCCGTCGTGCGGCGGCGTTACGGCGGACAGGTGGTCGAGGAGCACGCCAAGGACGTGATCGCCGCGGAGTACCGCCACACCACCGCCCGCGGCGTCGCCGGCGCCCAGGCACCGGACCCGCAGCTGCACAGCCACGTCGTCATCACCGCCGCTGTCCGTGAGGACGAGCGCATCGTCGCGGTCTCTTCCCGGCCGATCTTTCGTAGCGCACGGGAGCTGGGCGCGTTCTACCGCTCCCAGCTAGCGCACGAGCTGACAAGCGACGGCTACCAGATCAGCTATGGGACGGGGAAGGATGGCCGCTACTTCGAGCTGGCCGGGGTACCGCGAACGCTGCTGGAGGAGTTCTCCGGGCGCAGCCGCGAGGTTGCCAGGGCCGCCGAGCGTTTCCGTGCGCGCTACGGCCGCGCGCCCGAGCGTGGGGAGCTGCGCGGCCTGGCGCTCGAGAACCGACGCGCCAAGCAGCCCGCGACCCGGGCAGACCTTCGGCAGACATGGGCTGAGGCCGGGCGCCGTCACGGGTTCGGTCCCGACGAGGCGCTGCGACTGCTGGAAGGATCCGAGCGCGTCGGTCGCAGCGGGCCAGTGGAGAACCGCATCGAGGCGCACCTGACCGAGCATCATGCCATCTTCGACGCGCGTGAGCTGCGAGCGGTCGCGCTTGAGCAGACCGCCGGGGAGATGCCGCCGGACGTGGCGCTCGGGATCGCCCGGGAGATGGTCCGCGACCGGCGCATCCTCACCCTGGAGGGCGGACGGATGACGACGCTCGCTATTCGCGCGCAGGAGCAGGCGATCGAGCGGCGCGTAGCCGAGCTCGCCCAGCCCGCAGGCAGGGACGCCGGCGAGAGCGCGCGTCAGGGCGCGGTGCGTGAGGTCTCCGAGCGGATCGCCGCACCCCTCAGCCCCGAGCAGCACCATGCGCTGGAGGCGGTCACCGGCCCCGAGCGGCTCGCCGTGCTGATCGGCCCCGCCGGCACCGGGAAGGGAGTCGTGATCGACGCTGCCGCCCGGGCGGAGCAACATGCCGGCAGGACGGTCCTCGGGATCGCGGTATCCGGCAGCACCGCGGAGCGTCTCGGTGCCGACAGCCCGGCGCTCGCCAGGCGAACACTCACCCTCGACTCGCTCGTGGCGCGCTCTCGCACCGGGAGCATCCACGTCGACCGCGCCACGACGATCTTCCTCGACGAGGCGGGAATGACCGACCACCACCGCCTCGACGCGCTCACCGAGCTGGTGGAGCGCTCCGGCGCGAAGCTCATCGCTGTCGGCGACGGCAAGCAGCTCCCCTCGATCGGTCCCGGCGGCATGTTCGACCGGCTCAGCGAACACGCCCGGACCGCCGAGCTGCAAGACGTCTACAGAACTCGGGACCCAGCGGAGCAGCGCGCCTGGCAAGCGCTGCGCGCCGGTGAACCCGAGCGGGCGATGGCGCACTACGTCCTTCGCAACCAGCTGCACTTCCAGGACACCCGCGACGAGGCCGGCGAGACCGCCGTGCAACGCTGGCACACCCTCACCCAGCAGCACGGCGTCCGCGAGGTCGCGTTGATCGCTGACGCGTCAAACCAGGAGATCGACCGGCTCAACGCCCGCGCGCAACACCTCCGCGCCCAACACGGCGAACTCGGACACCACCAGGTCCAACACCCCGACGTCCACTACCCGATCCGCGAAGGCGACCTGATCGCGTTCACCAGCCAGCACCGGCTGCCTGGCCAGCCCAGGGTCGAGAACGGCACCCGCGGCGAGATCACCGCCATCCACCCCCGCGGCGTCCGGATTGCACTCGACGGCTCGGACCGCCACGTCAACCTCCCCGCAGAGGATCTCGGCTCGATCCGGCTCGGCTACGCCCAACACGTCTACCGCCAGCAGGGCGCGACCGTGCAGCGCTCGGTCGTGCTCACCGGCGGCTGGCAGACCAGCAAGGAGAGCGCCTACGTGCAGGCCACACGCGCGCGCCACGGCACCGACTGGTTCCTCGCACGTGACCAGCTCGGCGTCGAAGGACAAGACCCCGACCGCGTCCGGCGCCTCGCCGAACACCTCCGCCACAGCCGCTCACAGATCCCGTCGCTGGCGCACGGAGTGCGCCCCGAGCCTGACTGGAGCCCCAGCCGCGACCCGCTACGCATTAACCGAATCCTCTCGCCGACCCGCTGGCTCACGCGAGCGCTCCGGCGCGACACCCCCGAGCGCGGCGCCAGCCGTGGCCGCTGAGATCCACCAGGCCCAGACGCGGCTGTGTCCCTGATCTCCTGCGGAAATCGCTACCCCTCGCGCTCAATCGCAGTGCCATTCGGCCTCTCCGCCAAGCTCGCCAACAGTGCCGCCTGGGTGCTGCGCCTGAACGGGCTCGCGTTCGCGCGGGGCGTGGCGGCCGCTGCCGCGTACGCATGCCCAGCCGCAGGCGGGCGCGCCAGCTGCACCACCAGCCAGTCTTCGAGCATCACCCGCGTGAAGCGCAGATGACGCCCTACGCGCACGCACGGCAAATGCCCGAGCCGTGCCGCGTCACGCACCCAAGAGACCCGCACGTTCAGCAGCGCCGCCGCGGCAGCGCAGTCGAGCAGCGGCTCGTCCAACGACACCACCTCACCGCCGCCAGCCCGGGCCTGTCCAGAAGTCTTGTTGAGCCTCGCCATCTGCCTTCCCTCCTGTTCGCTCGCCAGAAAGCGGGACGCCGCGCCCCATCCGAACTAGCGCAGTCGTATCCCATCTACGTGTACTGACCACAACCGCCCTCAACCGGCCAACGAACTTCGGTCCAGTCCCCAGGCGACGCGAGCACTCCAGCCCCCAAAGCCACCAACGACGAGCACCGAGGGGCGAAGGATCGTCAAGCGGCATACCCCAACTCGCGGCAGCCCGAGCGGTGACCGCGACCCTCACACAACGCTACGGATTGCGGCGCGGTGGCCGCCGCTACCTGCACCGGAGGCGTCGGGCTGCGCCCTCCTTGTTACGGCTACCAGCAGGCGTGCGAGGACGAGGCCGAACGCTGCGGCCCGCCGAGACTCCTCCTACACGTGCGCCAGGTCGCGCTTCTCGCGCGGGACTACCCCGACGCGGGCACCCAGCGGCGCCAGTAGTGCCGCAAGCGTACTGGCGGTCGGGTTCGTCTGGCCGCGCTCGATCCGCGAAATCTCGGCCTGGTTGATGCCCGAGGCGGCGGCGAGCTGCTTCTGCGTGAGATGGCGCTCCTTGCGCAGCTCGCGCACCTCACGGGCCATCGCGTAGTGAGCGTTGAAGGCATCCCAGCGGGCGATGGCCTCCGGGCCGCCAGCCTTCGCCCTCTCCTCAACCTCACTGATGTAGTCGTCGAACTTCGTAGCCATCACAGAACTCCGGTAGTTGGGTCGTCCAAGAGCATTTATGCAGCATACCGCATATTTGTCAAGACCTCCGCTTGCCGCGAGACTGGCCCCGGCCGGACGGACGGCCCGCCGTCCGCTTGGCGCTGGCCTGCTGCTGAGCGTTCCAGCGCGTCAGACGCTGCTTGGCCCGCTTGATCTCCGCGTTCTGCCGCTTGGCACTCGGCTCCTTGCCCTTGTCATAGCCAGCCAGCAACAGGACCACCTTCTTGCCGTGGGCATGGCAGAACACGCGCAGCAGGACGCCGGCGCTGCCCTCCCTCAGATGCTCGGGGACCGGCAAGCCGCGCTCGCGCAGGATCGTCGCCGCGTCATGGCGCACCCGAAACTCGAAGATGCCGGGAGCACCAGGCACCCACTTGCCCCACGAGGAGCCGCACACCCCAATGCCCTCATAGGCAAGAACGTTGCGCAGCGCAGCGGCCAACGCCTGCTCCTTCAACTCATCAAGACCGCGCAGGAAGTCAAGCACCGGCTCCCGGCCGTCCTCCTCGTAGAACTCAAGCGTCCACGCCGCGCCGCTCATGAGGACCTGGGGACGTTCACTGACACAGCCATCTCCGAGTCAGCCTCATTCGCCATCGCGCGGACATCGCCGCATGATGCCAGCAGGCCCCGATACTCCGATAGGCGCAATCCATCCCGGGAGGAAATCTCGGGAGGAAGCTCCACCAGCGTCCGACCCCTAGAACCACGAAAGCCCTGAATTTCCAGGGCTTTCGCTTGATAGCGGGGGCGGGATTCGAACCCGCGACCTTCGGGTTATGAGCCCGACGAGCTACCAGACTGCTCCACCCCGCGGCGTAGTGCCTATGTTGTAGCAAACATTCGCGCCCGCCCCAGTCCAGCCAACCCAGATCCAGTCCACCCCAGCCAGGCCAGACCAGGCCCCGGCCCAATAGCATCCACGCGGCATGCGCACGCGCACGGCCGTGGTCGACATCGGCACCAACTCAACCCGCCTGCTGATCGCCGACGTCTCCCCGGGTGGCGAGATCACCGAGATCGTGCGCCGTTCGATCGTCACCCGGCTCGGCGCGGGCGTGGACTCCGGGGGCGAGCTGTCCGATGAGGCATGCGAGCGGGTGTACGCCGCGCTGGCGGAGTTCCGCGCCGAGATCGACGCGCACAAGCCGGGCAACGGCGGCGGCGATTGCGGCGGGGCCGAGGGCGGAACCGAGGGCAATGGCGACAACGGGACTGGGGACGGAGTCAAGGCCGGAGGCCGAGCCGGAGACGACGCTGATGGGGAGCCCTACCCCAACCTCGCGGTCATGACCTCAGCGGTCCGCGACGCGCGCAACGGGACCGCGTTCGCCGCCAGGGTCCGCGCCGAGTATGAGCTGGACGCTCGCATCCTAACTGGCGAGCAGGAGGCGCAGCTGACCTTTCTCGGGGCGATGTCCGGGCGGCCGATCGACGGGCGGTCAGATCCCGAGCCGACCGTCGTGATCGACGTTGGTGGGGGATCGACCGAGTTCATCGTCGGCGCCGAACGCACGGCCGGGTTTCACGTGTCCCTGCCCGCTGGCGTGGTGCGCATGAGCGAGCGCCACATCCACACCGACCCGCCGGCGCCCTCAGAGCTGCAGGAGCTGGCGGCCGATACGCGCGCGGTCTTCCTCGCCGGCCTGCCCGCCTCCGAGCGGGCGCCGGTCACGCGCGGCATCGCGGTGGCCGGCACCGCGACCTCGGCCGCCGCGATCGACCAGGAGCTAGACCCCTACGACCCGGCGCGCGTGCACGGGTACGCGCTGATGCTGGCCACGGTCGAGCTGCTGCTGGCGCGGTTGGCCGACATGGACGAAGCACGTCGCCGGGCGCTCGCCGGGCTGCATCCGGACCGCGCACCCACGATCGTCGCCGGGATGATCCTGCTGTCGCAGGCGATGCGCGCGTTCGATCTCGACGAGGTCGAGGTCTCTGAGCACGACATCCTGTACGGGGGCGCGCTGTCGCTCGCGAGCCAGATGGATTCAGCTCCGCACGGTAGTTCTGATACGTGATACCCTATTGACGGGGGAGGCGTGCTGGTAGGCGCCTTCCCAGCTGGTCTATAGATCCGGACGACTCCGAGCAGACCTCGGTACTTAAATGTCCGGGTCACCCCTCCCCCTAGGCACAACTCCCTGCCTGTTCCCTGGGGGCCCGCCCCGAGGAAGCCGCCCCACCCAGGCGGCTTCCTCATGTGAGAGCCGTGTCGTGCGACCGCTCTGGCCGGCCTGGAAGATCAAGAGCATGTCGGTAGGACGACCGTGGAGGGCCTATCGACACATGATGAGCCCGTCTTGTTGAGCCCGATCGTGCGCAGGGCCGCGCGCGTCCGCGCGCGCAGCTCAGGCGAGGTTGGACTTGCGCGGGTACACGACGCTTGGATCGGTGAGCACGTTCACCAGCGCGGGCACGCCCGCTGAGAACGCGCGCTCCAGCGCCGGCACGACATCCTGCGGGCGCTCCACCAGCTCGCCGTGGCAGCCGAGTGCCTGCACCACCTGGTCATAGCGCGTGCCCGGGCGCAGCTCGGCCGCCACCGAGTACCCGTACAAAAACTCCATCGGGTGCTTCTCCAGCGCCCAGATCCCGTTGTTGCCCATCACCCCCACCACGTTCACCCCATGTCGTGCCAGCGTGTCGAACTCCATCCCCGAGAACCCGAACGCGCCGTCTCCAAGCAGCAGCACGACCTGGCGCTCGGGGTGCGCGAGCTTGGCCGCGAGCGCGTACCCCGGTCCCGTGCCCAGGCATCCGAACGGTCCGGGATCGAGCCAGCAGCCGGGCTTGAAGCTGTCGATCACCCTGCCCGCATACGACACGAAATCGCCCCCATCCCCGATCACGATCGCGTCGCGCTCGAGCACTCTGGCCGAGCTCGGCATACAACCGCATCGGGTGCAGCGGCGCCCGATCGTCTCCGAGCTCGACCTGCTCGGCCTCGCGCCGCTCGGTCTCCGCCGCCCGCAACTCCGCCACCCAGCGCTCGCTTGCCGGCGCCTTCGCCCCCGCGGTCGTCGTCGCCGCCGTCCGCAGATCGCTCAGCGTCGCCTCGAGCGCCCCGTAGCACTCCGCCGCCACCGCTCGCGGATGGGGTCGCGCCGGCTCGGCAACGTCGATCGCCACGATCTCCGTCTGCTCCCCGAAGGCCCCCCCGAAGCCCAGGCGAAAGTCCATCGGCACGCCGATCACCAGCGCCACGTCCGCGCCCTTCAGCGCCTGACTGCGCGTGCGCGAGAAGAACAGCTCGTGATCGGCCGGCACACAGCCTCGCGCGAGACCGTTGAGAAAGACCGGTATCCGTAGCGTCTGCGCCAGCGCCAGCAGCGCCTGCTCGCCGCGACCCCAGTACAGGTCGGTCCCCGCCATGATCACCGGGCGCTCGGCGCCTGCCAGCAGCTCACCGGCGCGTTCGATCGAAGCGCCGTCGGCCCCCCGCCGATCGCCGATCGATGGGATCTGCGACCGGCCAGCGCGCGCGGGCGGCCCCTGCAGCGCGTCCTCGGGCTCCGCCGCCTCCATGAACACGTAATCCATCGGAAAATCCACGAACGCCGGTCCGAAGTGCGGCTCGAGCGCTCTGACGAACGCCTCGTCGAGGAGCCCCGGGATCTCGGCCGCGCTCTCCGGGGTCGCCGCCAGCTTGCACAGCGGCCGCACGAACGGCACGTGGTCGATCTCCTGCAGCGAGCCCATTCCCCAGCGCCCCGCCGGCGCGCGCCCGCCGAGCACGATCATCGGCGAGTGGTTTGACTGCGCGGAGGCCATCGCGCTCATCCCGTTGGTCACTCCCGGCCCCGCCGTCAGCGCGCACACCCCCGGCTCGCGCGTGACCTTCGCCCAGCCCTCCGCGGCGAACGCAGCCGTGGACTCGTGGCGCACATCGACGATCTCGATCCCCTCCTCCCTGCAACCGTCATAGATCGAGAACAGATGCCCACCCGAGAGCGTGAACAGCCTGCTCACGCCATGCGCCTTCAGCCGCCGCGCCACCAGCCGCCCGCCGTGGAACGTCTCGGTGCTCTGCTCGGCGGTGCTCTGCTCGGTGGCCATCGCAGCGCGACTCTATCGCCTTGGCTATGCCCGGGACGGGAGTCGAACCCGCAAGCTCGTGAGAGCGGCAGATTTTAAGTCCGCTGACTTTGCCAGTTTGTCCACCCGGGCACACCGATCCTAGCCGCCGGCGAGATGTCGCGCTCGGATTTACGCAACTTTGAGGTTCCTGGTGTGTACTTAACGGCAGATAGCAGCCATTCGAAGGGACCGATGACGCCGTGGAGGTCTCAGCACTAACGCACAAGAGCATGCCGGGCCTGAGCGGCCCGTCGGCCATGCTGCGCCTGCAGTCCGACGAGCGCCTGATCGCGATTACCCGCCGCGGCCAGCACGCGGCCTTCGAGGTTCTGTTCTCGCGCTACCAGTCGCGCCTGCTGGCCTTCTGCCGGCACATGCTCAGCTCGCGCGAGGACGCCGAAGACGTCCTGCAGGAGGTCTTCACCGCCGCCTTCAACGCGATCCTCGCCGACGAGCGTGCGATCAACGTGCGCCCGTGGCTGTACCGGATCGCGCGCAACCGCTCGCTCAACCACCTGCGCCGCGCATCGGCGATCGGGGTGGACTCGATGGACGTGCACTACGCCGACAACGGCCTGTCCACCGGCGACCGTGTTATGCGGCGCGAGAGCTTCCGACAGCTGCTCGGTGACGTGAAGGACCTGCCCGAGACCCAGCGTACCGCGCTCTTGCTGCGCGAGATCGACGCGCTCTCCTACGAACAGATCGCCGACGCGATGGAGACGACCATCCCCTCGGTCAAGTCGCTGCTCGTGCGTGCGCGCATCTCGCTTGCCGAGGCCGCGCAGGCACGCCAGCTCAGCTGCGAGGAGGTCCGCCTGCAGCTCGGCGAAGTCGCCGAGGGCCTGACCAAGCTTGACTCCCCCGCACGCAGGCACGTGCGCGGGTGCGATCGTTGCCGCTCGTTCAAGAAGCAATTGCGCGAGAACAACCACGCCCTAGCCGCGATCTTCCCGGTCGGGCCGCTGCTGCTGGCCAAGAAGCTGCTGCTCGCCCGGCTCGGCTCCACCGCCTCCGCCGGCCACGTCGGAGCCGGGGCGGGCGCCACGGCCGGGGCTGGGGCCACCGCGAGCGCCGCGGGCGCCGGAGGGGCTGGCGTGTCTGGCGGACTGCTCACCGCCGGCGCGGGCGCCGTCGCCACAAAGGCGGTCGCCGGCCTGGCCGCCGCGGCGATCGTCACGGCGGTCGCGGCCGAACATGTCGTGCCCGCAATCCACCATCATCGCCCCGCGACCGCCACCGCCTACGTGCCCGCGACGCGCGCCAGCGAACCGGTCGTCTTGCACGCCACCGCCCAGCCGGTCAGCTCCGCGCGCAGGTTCGCCGCTGCGGACTCCGCTACAGGGCCGGCCGGCGCTCACCGCGCGCCCGAGCCGCCCCGGCCTGCCTCCACAGGCGCGGCGCTCGTGCACAAGACGGCGGCGAGCACCCCCACCGTCCCGGCCGCCAAGGTCGCCGACCCGCCGAAGCTGGTCCCACCGCCACAGGTGACGGAGGTCACCACCCAGACGACCGCCCTGCCGAGCGACGCGACCGCGCCGGCGAGCACTGCCACGACCCCGAGCACGCCCGCAGCCGACCAGACCGGCGGCACCCCCGTGACTCCCAGCAGCGAAACGGCCGCGCCGACAGGGGAAGCGCCGGTGACCCCGGCCGAACAGGAAGCGGTTTCGCCCACCCAGCCGGCGGCGGAAACGGAACCGGGCTCGCAGACCGCGGCTTCCGACGACGCCGCGACGGGGGAACCGACAGCCCCCGAAACCGGCGAAATCTCCCAGCCCTAGGTTCTCCGCTCGGGGCTCTCCCGCCGGGGTCGACCGCGAGTGCGGCCGCCGGCCGGCGGCGGCGCATGCCGGCATTTCCGGCTGGCGGCTCTCTGCTCAGGCCGCCGGCCTCAGCCGATCGTGAACGTCTCGAGCGGCCGTTCGAGCACGCCCGTAGTGCCCACGAGCAGGGGAGAGTTGACCTGCGCGTCGGCGCCCGGCGCGCTCAGCATCACGATGTGCACGCCCGCGCTCGCGCCGCTGCGTTCGGGCAGCAGCAGAACGTCGCGCCCGTAGAACGTCCGGCCTTCGATCTGAGCTGTGTAGGCGATGTCGTAGGCGGGCACCGTGTTGACCCTGGTCTTGCCCTCGCCGCGCAGCACAAACCCGGTGTAGCGGCGGCGCAGGCCCGCGATGTAGGACGACGCGTAGACCGGCAGCTCGCCGCTGAGCGCACCCGTGTACGCGGGCAGCCGCAGCGGTCCGACGGCAAAGGAGTCCTTCAGCGGCCCGTGCGCGGGGCGGCGCACCTGGACGTACTCCCCCGGGGCTGGGGCGGTGCGGTAGAGGTCGCGGTAGCTGAACGAGAACGGCACCGGCCCGCCGTGGGAGTAGTGGGCGTTCTCGAGCGTCAACCCCGCCCCGATCAGGAGCGCCAGCACAGCGATGCAGGCGACGATGACGAGCGCCCGCACGAGCCTTGACGCGGCATGCCAGCGGGGCGAGAGCAGGCGGCCGAGGGTCGGTCCGTACTCCGGCTTCAGGGGGATGGCCGGCATGGCTGGCAGCGGGCGGACGGAGGCGATCGCGCCTGGCCTACTCGCCGAGGGAGAACAGCGCTTCCAGATCGTGTCGCGAGTAGGCGGCGAACGCGACCATCGTCTGAGTTCGGGTGACGCCCGGCAGGCCGCCGATCTCGATGGTGACGACGTCCGCGAGCTGCTCGTGGTCGGAGACGCGAACGATCGCCACGAAATCCCACTCGCCGGTCACCGAATAGGCCTCGGCGACACCCTCCACGTCGGCGAGCGCGCCACCGAGCGTCGACAGCGCATCGCGCTCGGCCTCGATCAGGACCACGGCGTTGGTCATCGTCATGGCGAGCTGTGACTCTCCCCCGGCGCCAGCACGACCACCTCGGAGACCCCGGCCGACTCGACCTCGGACTTGAACGCCTGCACGTCTGTCTCGATCAGCGGGAACGTGTCGTAGTGGCAGGGAACGACCTGCTTGGCGCCGATCAGCCCGGCGGCCGCGACCGCGTCGTGGCGGTCCATCGTGTAGTGCCCGCCGATGCACATCAGCGCCGCGTCGATCGGACTCTCGGTCTTGCCGATCAGCTGCATATCCGAGAACAGCGCCGTGTCGCCGAGGTGGTAGATCGTCTTGCCCGCGAATCGCACGATCAGCCCAGCCGGGACGTTGGCCGTGCCTTTCGGTGTCATCGAGGTGTGCCATGCGGGCACGAGCTTGACCGAACCCCAGTCGAAGGACACCGTGCCACCCAGATTGGGGTCATGCACCTGCTCGACGCCGTCTCCTTTGAGCTCGCCCGCGATCTCCACGATCGCCACAACCTCAGATCCGGCGCGCTTGGCGATCGAGACGGTGTCCCCGATGTGGTCGGCGTGACCGTGCGTGAGCAGGATCGCCCGCGGGCTGAGCTCATCAGCGGCGACGGCAGCCTTGGGGTTGCCCGTGAGAAACGGGTCGATCAGCACGGACGTGTCGCCGTCGCTGAGCTCGAATGCCGCGTGTCCTAGGAAACGGATGTCCATCGTCGTCGCTGCTCCTGTGTCGTTGTGGTGTGAGGTGGTGTCGTGGCGGGAGGTGTGCGCCGGGGGGCAGCATCATCATAAGAGCCCGCGCGCGACCGGGGAGTCGATCGCGTGCGAAGCGCGGCCGCGTGCGGTCGCGCACAGTCTCTCGCGGGCTGCGGACAGGCACGGCCGGGGGCTGCAGACAGGCACAGGCGGGCGCTGCAGACAGGCGGAGTCACGGGGGGTCGAGGGAGTCAGTCACATCTCGGAGGAGTCAGCATCGATCAGGTGCACCCCGCTGCCCAGGATCAGGCCGACGATGCCACCGACGACGCCGGCCAGCCAGCTCGCCTCCGGACGGGCGTAGGGCAGCAGCAGCAGCGTCGCGGCGATCGCCCCGGCGCCGAGCAGCTCCCCCTCGTAGTAGTCGCCGCGCCGTGCCGCCGCCAGGTCCGGGATCGACCACGCCGCGATCAGCGCGAGCGCAGCCCCGTTGGCCCCGCTGACGATCGGCAAGACATACACCGCGCTCGCCGCCAGCGCGCCGGTGACGGCGCCGGCGAAGAACACGAGGAGCACGATCGCCGGACCGTGACGGCGCTCCAAAAGCCAGCCGAAGATCGCGGTGCCCAGCAGCGCGACGAACGCATACAGGCCGTCCAGGTAGGCGAACGGGTTACAGAGAAGCTTCCACCAGTCTCCGTGCAGCGGACCGACGATCGCGAGCCTCGAGAAGTCCACGTAGCCGCCGCGCACCGCGACCCATCCGGCGCACCCGAGCGCGACCAGGGCGACCGTCGCGTACGGGGTCGCGTCCAGGCGCGCATAGGACCGGCGGCGCAGGGTGTGCCGCCGGGTCGTGCGCTCAGCGCGGATCGCGCGCGTGCGCGTGCCCATGCCCGTGCGGGTCCGGGCTCGCAGAGCGCTCAGGCGCGCGAACCGGCGCATGACCCCGCCACGACCGCCGGCACGCGGCAGCTTCGGCGCGCGCCGGCGCAGCCTCGAGCCGCAGTATGGGCACTCGGTGATGTACGGGCTGACCTCAGACCCGCACTGCTTGCACACGACGAACAGGTCGGGGCCGGATGACATCGTGACCCCATTCTACGGACCCCCTCCTCCGGGTCCCCTTCTCCGGGTCCCGGGTCCGTG
This sequence comes from uncultured Solirubrobacterales bacterium, assembly GCA_963839965.1. Lineage (GTDB taxonomy): Bacteria > Actinomycetota > Thermoleophilia > Solirubrobacterales > Solirubrobacteraceae > Palsa-744. The sequence continues at coordinate 107,093 of CAWIWX010000001.1, read as the reverse complement.
CCCGCCTCGTCGATGGGATTCGACACCCGCATAGCCCGACCGGGCCCGCTGCGAGGTAAGGGCATATCCCGCCAGGCCCAGTCCAGCCCGGCCCACGGTGGGCTCGACACTCCAGAGAGCCGCCCGTGGAATACTCAGGGGCCATGAGACCAGGATATGACCAGAAGCTGTACATACTCGCGTTCGACCATCGTGGGTCGTTTCAGAAGAAGTTCTTCGGCATCGAGGGTGAACCCAACCCTGAACAGACGGCGATGATCGCCGACGCCAAGCATCTGATCTATGAGGGGCTCTCTCAGGCGGTCGCCGCCGGGGCGGACCCATCGGTGACGGGCGTGCTCGTGGACGAGCAGTTCGGCTCGACCGTTCCCGAGGAGGCGCGCGCGCGCGGCCTGCGACTGGCTATGCCCACCGAGCGTTCGGGCCAGCCCATGTTCGACTTCCAGTACGGCGAGGACTTCGCCGAGCATATCGAGCGCTTCGGCCCCGACTTCACGAAGGTATTGGTGCGCTACAACCCCGACGGCGACGCCGCCGGCAACCGCGAGCAGCTGGCCAAGCTGAAGCGCCTGTCGGGCTGGCTATCCGAGCACGAGCCCAAGTTCCTGTTCGAGCTGCTCGTGCCCGCCGAGGAAGCTCAGCTGCAGTCTGTCGACGGCGACACCGACCGCTATGACTCAGAGCTGCGCCCGGAGCTGATGCGCCGCGCGATCGCCGACATCCAGGACGCCGGCATCGAGGTCGATGTGTGGAAGATCGAGGGCGTCGACGAGCGCTCGGACTGCGAGATGCTCGTCGCCCAGGCCCGCTCCGGTGGACGCGACGGCGTAGTCTGCGTCGTCCTCGGCCGCGGGGCCGACGACGCCAAGGTCGATCACTGGCTCACGCAGGCCGCACCCGTGGACGGCTTCGTCGGGTTCGCGATCGGACGCTCGATCTGGTGGGACCCGCTGAAAGCGTATGTCGCGGGTAAGATTGAACGGCCGGTCGGCGCCAGGCAGATCGCCGAGAACTATTTGCGCTTCGTCCGAGTCTACGAGCGCGCCGAGGCAGAGGCTCCGGTCGGATGAGGATGCTGGGTACGCAAACGACAGAGGTACTGAAAGGATCTTGCTCAGGGCGGTGGATCGTCGTTCCTGGCCAGGACGCAGGGAGCGTGGCGTGCTAGGCACGCGAGCCGGCACCGACGGCGGAGCCGTTGGTGAGGACGCCGCCAGGGGCGACGAGGCGCCGTCATGAGGATGAGGCAAAGTCTGGCTGAGCTTCGAGCAGGCGTTTGCGAAAGAGATCTCGCTCGACCGCCACCGTCGCGCGTCGCTGCGTCGCAGCACCGAGCAGCGCGCGCTCAAGCGCGAGGTCCAGCGCCGGCACAAGCGCGGTTCGCTGCGATTCGTGCTGCTCGTGCTGGTGCTGATCATGACCGCGGTGATCGTCACCGCCGTCATGTTCCGCACGCTCTACCTCTTGCTCGGCTGAGGAGGGACGCCAACCAGCGACTTCGTCCGCGCTGCCGGCGGCTACGCCGCGGGTGGCTGGTCGATGCGCACCATATTGCCGGACGGGTCGCGCACGGCGCCGTCCCGCGTGCCCCACGGCTGGTCGGTCGGCTCCTGCACGATCTCGGCGCCCGCGGCCCCCAGCTGCTCGAAGGTGGCGTCGAGGTCGTCGGTGTGGAAGTGGACGCCGTTCAGGGCGCCCTTGGCGAGTAGCGCGGCGAGCGCCTCGCTGTCGGCGGGGCTGCCGTTCAGGTAGTTCGTGAGGACGATCGCGACGCCGGGCTGGGCGACGGCGCCGACGGTGATCCAGCGGTAGTCCTCGCGGGCGACGTCGTTGCGCAGCTCGAGGCCGAGCGTGTCACGGTAGAAGGCCAGGGCCTGATCGGGGTCGTGGACGAGGACGAAGCAGGTGGAAAGAGTTAGGTTCATGCCCCCAACACTAGGGCGCCGGTGCCGCGCGCGCTTCTCCGATCCTGCTCGTTCGGATCCCTGCTCGGCCTGTGGCTCGGGCGGGTCAGATCCCCGCTCTGCCGGCGGCTCGGGCGGGTGAGATCCTTGGCGACACAGCCCGGCACGCTCGCGAGCGCGCTGTGATCGCGAGCCCGGTAGGCCGTCGGCGTCTCGCCGACCAGCTGGGTGAAGCGGGTGCTGAACGAGCCGAGCGATGTACACCCAACCGCCAAGCAGACCTCGGTGACCGACAACTCGCCGCGGCGCAGCAGCGCCTTCGCCCGCTCGATGCGACGCGTCATCAGGTAGGCGTAGGGCGTCTCCCCGTACGTCGCGCGGAACTGCCGCGAGAAGTGTGCGCTCGACATCAGCGCCGCGCGGGCGAGCGCGGCGACGTCGAGTGGGCGCGCGTACTCGCGGTCCATCAGATCGCGGGAGCGGCGCAGGTGCGCGAGGTTGGCGAGCTCCTCCGGCGTCACGATGGGAGTGTAGGAGCGTGCCAAGGGTCCCCACTTGATGCCGGAGCGGGTGTGCGAGGATACTCAAGACGGGCGAGCGACAACGACCATGAAGAAAGCGACAACCACCACCATGAGGAAGAGTGGCTCGCAGGAAGGAAAAGGAGGAGACTCTCCCTCTCAGCTGATAGATGCGAGAATCGAGGAGCTGAGCGATTGGCGGGGCGAGACGCTCGCTAGGGTCCGAACTCTCATCAAGCAGGCCGACCCCGAAGTGGTCGAGGAGTGGAAATGGAGAGGGGTTCCGGTGTGGTCGCACGCCGGAATCATCTGCACCGGTGAGACGTACAAGAATGTCGTGAAGATGACCTTCGCCAAGGGCGCCTCGTTGGAGGACCCCTCAGGCCTCTTCAACTCCAGTCTCGAAGGCAACACCAGGCGTGCCATCGATTTCCATGAGGACGAGAAGATCGATGAAAAGGCGTTGAAGGCGCTCATTCGTGCCGCCGTGGCACTCAACACGTCTCGCCGTAGGCGAGCTTGAACTCGCGTCTATCTGAGGTGCCCGGCCGACATGTGCTGGCCCGGTCTGCTCCGCTTACGAGCCGTCGGCGAGTTTTGGTGGCGTCTCACCCGCTGGCGCGACGACGCTCTCATCCGTCGCGGGCGCAGAAGCGCTCGCCGCCGTAGCGGCGCTCGCGTCGCCGTCGGCCTCGTCGCGATGGATCTCCAGATAGATCTCCGTGCGAAACACCGGGACCTCCTGGGGCGCTTGGATGCCGACGCGCACCTTGTCGCCCATGACCGACAGCACCGACACCTCGATGTTGTCCCCGATCATGATGCTCTGATTTGACTTGCGCGTCAGCACCAGCATGGTGCGCACCTTCCTCTTTGTCCAGCAGTATGGGACGGGGTCGACCCCGAGCGCGCCGGTCGAGCAAGCATAGTGGGCGGGCTGGACGGACGCGAGCACGCCCCATCCGGACCGTCGCGTGGCGAGTATGCGCTAGTCTCCCGGACCGTCCATGGCTCGTAAATCTCTGCGCCCATACCTCAACCAGATCCGCGCGTGGGTACGGCAAGGCCGTACGGATGCCTGGGTCGCCCACCAGCTCGAGGTCTCCGTTCGCGACATCGAGCAGTTCAAGCGCCAGAACGAGCTCGTCAGCGACGACGAGCTCGCCGAGGGCACGGTAGCGGCCGACTACCTCGACGAAGTCGACCTCAGGGCCGAGGACGACGCGCTGATCGCGGCCGAGCTCGAGGCCGCCGAGGCGCAGGCCGAGCGCGAGCGAGCCGAGGCCGGGGACCGGGACGAGAACGGGGACGGAGGCGAGGACAGGGACGATGCGGACCGGGACGGACCGCCCGCGCCCTCCCGCCGCCGTGGCCGCCGGGGTGGGCGCAAGCGTGGCTCCGCCCGTGGTGGCGCCGGCCCCCTGGAGGGCACCTTCGACCACGGCGAGGAGGGTTACGGGCTCTGGCTTGATCCCGCAATCCAGGACAACCCGGTCTACGCAGAGCACTGGGCCGGCCACCGCCCGATCGCGGTCACCGTCGAAGAGGACCGCATCGTCATCCGCCGCGCGGGCGACGACTAGGGCCCCGATAGGCGCTGCACCCGGGGCGCGGCCACGACCTGCTGCGGCATTGGAATCCCCGACGGGTTTCCGGCGGATGCTTGCTTCTGGGCGAGACCGGGACCTTCGCCGAGCTACGCCTCCGTCAGCGCTCGCCTGCCTCCAGCGTAGTCGGAGGACTCGCGCAGGTAGCGACCGAACGCGGCATCGGCCACCACGCTCGAGTCCCATGCCCAGGGATCCTCAGGCGCGACGGCCATCGCGGTCTGCATGCACCAGCTCGTTCCGGCCGCGTACAGGTCGGCCAGCTCCTGCGCCGAGAACCGGCCGCCGAGGCGCCGGCGCAGCTCGGTGACGAGCACCGAGACGACGCGCTCCAGCAGTGGGGCGCGCTCGGGCGCGGCATCGTGCAGGCGGCGCTCGCCACGCTGCCACTGGTAGATCGCGTTCTCAAACGACGACGACGACGACACTGAGCCGAGGTTAGCGCCCGCGGACGGGTGCGTGCAGGATCGTCCGGTCAGTTATTGGGCAGACCGGGGATCACGTAGGGCTGCTCGTCGGCGTGCATCATGCCCAGCCCCCGCGCCTCCTCTTCGACGGTGCCCCGCCTGCCGAGCGCTTCGTGCTGGCGTTGGAGCTGGGAGTGTTCGCGTTCGAGCGTCGCGAGCTGAGCGCTGTCGCCGCGCGCCTGACTCCAACTCGAGTAGATGCGAACGCCCGCGCTCACGTACAGGTAGAGGAGCGCGACCAGCAGACACAGCATCGCGACGCGCCCCAGCCTGTCCCAGCGCACGCGCGCGAGCGGACTCGCCCCGGCGAGGGATCGAGGACGCGGCGAGGACGCTTGGACGCTGGCCATGTGCGTCGCTTTCGCCTCCGCCGCGCCGATCCCTGCACGCCGGGTGCCGCGATCTGCACCTGCAGGGAAACCGCCCGGGACCCGGGCACGCTGCAGCACGACCATCCCGAGCGTGAGCGGAAATCGCGCGCCGGAGCTCGGCGAGAAATCGCGAGTCGAGCTCGGCGAGGAGCGGCTGGAAGCGACCGTCAGCCGCGAAAGACCGAGCGACCGGGGAACTCCGCGTCTGCGCCGAGCTGCTCCTCGATGCGCAACAGCTGGTTGTACTTGGCGATCCGATCTGTGCGCGAGGGCGCTCCCGTCTTGATCTGCCCGCAGCCGGTGGCCACGGCGAGATCGGCGATCGTGACATCCTCGGTCTCGCCCGAACGGTGGCTGATGACGGCCGTGTAGCCGCCCTCGCGCGCGAGGGCGATCGCATCGAGCGTCTCGGACAGCGTTCCGATCTGGTTGAGCTTGATCAGGATCGAGTTCGCCACCCCCAGCTCGATGCCTCGCTGCAGGCGCTCGGTGTTCGTCACGAACACGTCGTCGCCGACCAGCTGGGTGTGCCCGCCCAAGCGCTCGGTGAGCGCCGCCCAGCCGGACCAGTCCTCCTCGTCCATTCCATCCTCGATGGAGACGATCGGGTAGCGCGCGATCAGCTCTGCCCAGTAGTCGGTCAGCTCCCGCGAGTCCAGCGTGCGGCCCTCGTGCTCGAGCACGTAGCCATCGCCCGCGCGATAGAGCTCGCTGGTGGCCGGGTCCAGGGCGATCGCGACGTCGGCGCCGGGCTGCAGGCCGGCCGCCTCGATGCCCGCCACGAGCACCTGCAGGGCCTCCTCATTGGAGCGCAGATCCGGCGCGAACCCTCCCTCGTCGCCGACGGCCGTGCTCAGGCCGCGATCGTGCAGCGTCCCTTTGAGCGCATGGAACACTTCGACGCCCATGCGCAGGCCCTCGGAGAACGTCGACGCGCCGCAGGGCACCACCATGAACTCCTGGAAGTCGACCTTGTTGTCCGCGTGCGCTCCGCCGTTGAGCACGTTCATCATCGGCACGGGCAACACGCGCGCGGCCTCGCCGCCGAGGTAGCGCCACAGCGCGAGTCCCTCCTCGGCCGCCTGTGCGTGCGCCGCCGCCAGGGACACACCCAGGATCGCGTTGGCGCCAAGCCGCGACTTGTTCTGAGTGCCGTCCAGCGCGATCAGCGCCTCGTCCAGGCTGCGCTGATCGGCCGCATCCATGCCCGTGACCGTCTCGGCTATCTCTCCGTCCACGCTCGCGACCGCGCGTGTCACGCCCTTGCCCTGCCAGCGCTCGCCGCCGTCGCGCAGCTCCGTGGCCTCGAACTCCCCGGTCGAGGCGCCCGAGGGCACGGCCGCGTGGCCGTGGACGCCGGAGCGCAGTCCGATCTCGACCTCCACCGTCGGGTTGCCCCGGCTGTCGAGGATCTGGCGGGCGTGGACTCGCTCGATCTGACTCATGCCGGCGTCGGCTGCGCCGTGGGCGCTATTTGACGGTGGTCGTCCCCGAGGCGCCGGTCGTGCCTTCGGTCGGAGTCGTCTTCGGTTTTTTGTAGCCCTTGCAGTCCTGCACCTCATAGCCGCTGGCGCATTCGGTTTTGGCTTCCCACTTCTTGCGGAATTCTTTGACGAACTTGCTCAGCGCCGTCTGCTGCCCGGTGGCGGTCATCTGCTGCTTGATCGACGCTTCGGACTGCGCCAGCGTCTTGCTGCTGCCCGGAGTCGTGCCGGTCACTTCATAGATGTAGTAGCCGAACGGGGTCTTCACCGGACCACCGAGAACGCCCTTCTTGGCTGAGAAGATAGCTTCGTCGAGCGCCTTCTCCTCCTGGCCTTTGACCACGCCCTTCAGTTCGCCGCCGTTGTTCTTGCTCGTCGGGTCGATCGATTTGCTCTTGGCCACCGATGCGAAGCTCTTGCCCGATTCGATTTCCTTCTTGGCTTCATTGGCCTGCGCTTCGGTCTTGGTCAGGACTATCCGCACGTCGCGCTTTTCGGGCGTGCCGAACTGGGAGGCATGTTCGTGGTAGTACTTTTCGATTTCGGCTTTGCTGGGGGTGTGCTTCTCTTTGGAGATCTTCTGCTGGATTTTCGATGACAGCATGTTGAGCTTCACCCGAAGCAGCAGGTCCGAGACCGTCTGACCGGAGGTCGCCAGGAATTTCTTGAATTCTTCGGCTTTGGGGAACTGCTCGTTCTTGATCTTTTCGAATTCTTTCTTGACTTCCTTGTCGCTCACTTTCACGCCCTGCGATTCGGCTTCGCCGAGGACCCAGGACGAGGAGATCAAAAAGCCGAGCACCTCCTGCTGCAGCGATTTGTATTGCTGTTCGCACTCGCTCTTCAGCTGCGCCTTGGTCGGCTTGGACTGGCCCTTGGCCGGTTTGGCGGCAGTCGCTTCCAGATGGGCGATGCAGGCCGTGTAGTCGGGCGGATCGGGGACGACCGGCTTGGCCCCGGTCGTCCCGGTCGCGGCGGTCGAGGCCGCTGCCACCGACAGCCAGTGTTCGAACGTGGACTTGGCGATCGGCGTCCCATTGACCTGCACGACAGCGTTGCCGGGGATGCCGCCGCACGCGGACAGACCGATGACGGCAAAGAAAACGGCGCCGAGCGCCGCGGTTGGACGAGTCAGTCTGGACACAACGCGGGCACTCTAGCGGATATCGCTGTGTACGTGTTTAAGGAGTTCCTGAAGACGGCCCCCGATGAGTGCGCAGATGGATTGAGTCCCGCCCACCCAGGACGCGGGAAACGCTCGGCACACGTGCTGGTCGATCGGAGATCTCCCCCATCGATCTCCGATCGGTAAGGACGCCGATCCAGCGCTGGCCGGTCCGGGGACGCTGCCGAACCGGGGATGCGAGCGTCAGCGCGTGTCTCCCGGGCTCGGTAGCGAGTGTCTCCCGGTTCGGCATGCGCGCTCATGCCGCCTCGCGGGTGAGCGCCAGCAGGACGTCGGCGGCCCTGATCACGCTCGGAAAGCGCGCCGGCCCCTCGCGCGGCACGCGCACCGAGACCTGCGAGCGCCCGGATTCGTACAGCGCCTCGGGCAGCTCCTCGCGCAGCCGCCGCGCGCGCGCGGAGTCCAGCTCGATCGGCGTGACGGCCAGGCGCTCGCCGCGAAAGCTCACCGCCGTGGCGCCGGCCTGGCCGAACTTGATCCGCGCCCGCTGCAGCGCCAGCAGGTTCTCGAGCGGCTCTGGCACCGGTCCGAAGCGGTCCTCGAGCTCCTCGCGCAGCTGCTCCACTTCGGCCACCTCCAGCGCACCGGCGACCCGCCGGTGGATCTCGATCTTGGCCTGCTCGTAGGGGACGTAGTCGGGCGGGATGTAGGCGTCGACGTTGACGTCCAACCGCACCGGCTCCGGCAGCTCCTGCTCCCCGTCCCCGCCTGCGGCGGCGGACGAGCCGACGTCGCGAACGGCCTCGTCGAGCATCTGCATATACAGCTCGAACCCGAGCGCCGCGACATGTCCGGACTGCTCGTCCCCCAGCAGGTTCCCGGCGCCGCGCAGCTCCAGGTCGCGCATCGCGACCTTGAACCCGGCGCCGAGCTCGGTGTAGTCCGAGAGCGCCGCCAGGCGCTGCGCCGCCTCGGGTGTGAGCGCAGCGGCGGAGTCGTACATCAGATACGCATACGCGCGCTCGCGGCTGCGCCCCACGCGCCCGCGGATCTGGTAGAGCTGGGACAGGCCGAAGGCGTCTGAGTGCTCGACGATCAGCGTGTTCGCCTGCGGAATGTCGATGCCGGACTCGATGATCGAGGTGCACACGAGCACGTCGGATTCGCCGCGCAGATAGTCCATCATCACGCTCTCCAGCTCCCCCTCGGCCATCTGGCCGTGGGCGACCGCGAAGCGCACGCCCGGGCACAGCGCGCGCAGACGCTCGGCGGTCTCATCGATCGACTCGACGCGGTTGTGCAAGAAGAACGCCTGCCCGTCGCGCTCGCGCTCGCGCTCGATCCCCCGCTTGACGAGCTCCTCCTCGTACTGGCCCACGTACGTCCTCACCGGCCGGCGCCCCTCCGGCGGCGTCTCGATCACCGAGATCTCGCGCAGCCCAGCCAGCGACATCTGCAGGGTGCGCGGGATCGGCGTGGCGGACATCGCGATCACGTCGACCTTCAGCTTCAGCTGGCGCAGCAGCTCCTTCTGCTTGACCCCGAACCGCTGCTCCTCGTCGACGATCAACAGGCCGAGGTCCTTGGCGCGCACGTCGCGCGAGAGCACGCGATGGGTGCCGATCAGGATGTCGACGCGCCCCTGCGCGAACCCCTCGATCGCCGCGCGCTGCTCGGCCTGAGAGCGAAACCGCGAAACGTGCTCGACGTTGATCGGATAGTCGGCCAACCGTTCGGAGAACGTCCCGTAGTGCTGCTGGGCGAGGATCGTCGTCGGCGCCAGCATCAGCACCTGCTTGCTCTCTCCGGCCGCCTTGAACGCGGCGCGCAGCGCGACCTCGGTCTTGCCGTAGCCGACGTCCCCGCAGATCAGCCGGTCCATCGGCCGCGGCGCTTGCATGTCGGCCTTGACCTGTTCGATCGCCTCCAGCTGGTCGGCGGTCTCGGCGTAAGGGAACTTCGCCTCGAACTCGCGCTGCCAGTCCGAGTCGGGCTCGAACGCGTGCCCGCTGCGCCGCCGGCGCTCGGCATACAGGCTCAGCAGCTCGCCCGCCAGCTCCTGCGCGGCGCGGCGCGCGCGCGCCTTCATCGTCTGGAAGCGCGTGCCGCCCAGCTTTGACAGCGGCGGGTGCTCGTCGGCGCCGGCGCCGACGTAGCGCGAGATCTTCGCCAGCTGCTCGGTCGGCACGTACACGCGATCATCGCCCTGGTATTCGAGATACAGATAGTCGCGCGTGACCTCGGCGACGGTGCGCGTCTCAAAGCCGGCGAACCGCGCAACGCCGTGATCCTCATGCACGACGATGTCCCCGGTGCGCAGCTCCGTGAACGAGCGCAGCGCCCCCCGGCGCGGACGGCCGGGACCGCCGCCGTCCGCGGCCAGGCCATCGGCGCGCTCGGCGCGGCGACGGCGCAGCAGACGGTGCTCGGGGAAGATCGCCAGTTTCAGCTGGGGGGCGACGAACCCCTCGCGCAGGGAGGCAGCGACGAAGCGCAGCGAGGGCTGGGCACCGCGCCCGAAGGGCGTGGTCGGCTGGAAGCCGACGGCCGCCCGGCCGGCCCGCGCCCCGCCATCTCCGCCTGCCCCGGGCGCCCCACTCTCCCCCGCGGCGGCGCCCCCATTCCCTTCCGCGTCCAGCCAGCTCGCTTTCATGCGCCCGAGGTTGTAGGCCGCGCGCTCGCCCTCGCCGCGGCGGGGAAAGGCCACCACCGTGCGGTAGCCCGAGCGCACGAGCTTCTCGAGCTCCGGCTCGGCCTCCGCCAGCGAGCGCGCCGCGGTGTCCGCGGCCTGGGCGCGCAGCTGCAGCGGCTGCTCGGCGGAGAGCGCCGACAGCCAGATCCGCGCCCGACTTTCAAGCGCCGCTTCGATCTCCTGAGGGCTCACGTACAGGTGGTGGGCATCGGCGTCGGCGAACGCCGCACACACATCGCTCCAGTGATCTGACAGCGCGGGCTTGAGCTCCTCCTCGGCGGCCACCATCAGCTCGGCGCTGTCATCGAGCAGATCCAGCAGCGCGCCGAAGCGCTCGACGGGCAGGAGCTCGGCGACGTCGGGGCGCTCATGATGATCCTCGTGCCGGCTTCCAACCGGCGTCTGCGATGGGGACGATCGTCCTTGAGCCGATCGATATTCGGACGCCGCGATCTCGGCGAGCTCGCGGTGCTCGAGCGCCAGCTCCGCCGCGGGCGCGATCTCGACCTCTGAGACGTCGCCGAGCGAGCGCTGGGTGAACGTGGAGAACCAGCGCAGCGATTCGATCTCGACGTCGAACATGTCCACGCGCACCGCCCGGTCCTCGGTCGCCGGAAACACGTCCAGAAGCCCTCCGCGCAGCGCGAACTGCCCGCGCTCGGACACCTGATCGACGCGCTCATACCCGGCCGCCACCAGCTCGGTCGCGCACTCCTCGAGATCCAGCAGCTCGCCGACGCGCAGCGTGAACGAGCGCGGTCGCAGCGCCGGGTCGGGGACCTTCTCCGAGAGCGCCACCGCGCTGACGACGACCACGGGGGGATCCTCCTCGCGCGAGACGCCCGGCGGGGCGCTCCCATGCGCGGACCCCGACCGATTCCCGCCAGAGGCGCCAGCGTCGCCCGGCGCCTCGGCGAGCAGCGCATCCAGGGCCGCCACGCGCAGTCCCACCAGGTGCGCCGGCGGCGCCAGGTGAGACTCGTAGGCAACCCCCCTGGAGGGGTAGTAGCGCACCCGCCGGGGCGCAAGCCACGCGCGCAGGTCGCCGGCCAACTCGCGCGCCGCGCGGTCGTCTCCCACCACGACCAGCGTCGATCGCGCCTGCTCGGTGGGCCCGCGATCGGCCAGCGCCGCGATCGCGTACGGGCGCAGCGACGCGGACACGAACGCGTGCCCTCCCTCGCGGGCGAGCGTCGTCGCGGCGGGGTCCTCCTCGATCAGCCCGAGCAGAGAGCGCAGCGCCATCTAACAGCCTCTCGATTCCGCTCGTGCCACTAAACGGAATCCTCGCCCAACACGATCGCCTGCACCCTCTCGGCCGCGCGCTCCAGGAGGTCGCGCACCTGCGCGGGATCCTCGCGAAAGCGCCCGAGCACATAGGAGGAGACGATCTCCGGATCGCTGGACTCCGGGCGCCCGACGCCTACGCGCACGCGCACGAAGTCTGCGCCCCCGAGCTCGCGCGCCAGGGACTTCAGGCCATTGTGTCCCGCCAGACCGCCCCCGAGGCGCGCGCGGATCTCACCGAACGGGATGTCGATCTCGTCGTGCACGACCACCACCCGGTCGAGCCCCACCTTCAGCGCCCCGCGCGCGGGACCGACCGATCGCCCGGCGTCGTTCATGTACGTCTGGGGCCACAGCACCGCCACCCGCGGGCCCATGCCCGCGCCCGGCTCCCCTCGCACGCGGCCTTCGGCGATGCGCCCCCTAAAGCGCTCTTTCGCCCGCGACAGCCCCCAGCGCTCGGCCAGCACGTCGGCGACCATGAAGCCGACATTGTGCCGGTCCTCCGCGTGCTCGCGTCCGGGATTGCCCAGCCCGACGATCAGCCAGTCGCAGCGCGCACCAATCATCGCTTGATTGTCCAGAACTACGCCGCTGGGGCGGTCGCTGGGCAAGCGAGGCAAGGACGCAGTGAGTGTGGCGTGCTACGCACGCGAGCGATCGAGGACACAGCATTCGCGCCGCTCAGCGGCCGCCCCAGCCGAAACGGCCGCCGCAGGGATTACTCCCCGCCGCCGGACTCGGATGCGCCCTCGGCATCCTGCGCCTGCTCGGCGGCCTCGCCATCGCCCTTGCCCTCGCCCTCGCCCTCGCCGACGAGCTCGGTCTCGGCCTCGATTTCCTCCTCGACTTCGGCCTGCAGCCGCGGCGGGGACAGCGTCGCGAGGACCGTCTCGGGCTCATCCAGCAGCGTGACGCCATCCGGCGCCGACAGCGCGGAGAGCGCGATCGTCTCGCCGATCTGCATCTCGCCGATGTCGTGGGAGATCGACTCGGGGATCGCGGTCGGCAGCGCCTGCACGTTCAGCTCGCGCGTGATCTGCTCGAGCACGCCGCCTTCCTTGACGCCGGGCGCGTCCTCCGCGCCGGTCAGCTCCACCGGCACGACCGCGTGAATCGCCTCGTCCAACCGCACCCGCAGCAGGTCGACGTGCACGGTCTCGCCGCGCACGGGGTCCCGCTGGGCCTCCTTGAGGACGACCGGGGCGGCTTTCTCCCCGTCGACGCTCAAATCCAGCACGGCGCCCGATCCGGCCAGCGCGAGGCGCAGCTCGCGTGCGTCGGCGTCGAAGCCCACGGGCTCCCCGCCGCCGCCGTACACGACCCCGGGCACGCGCCCGGAGCGGCGCAGGCGCCGGGCCGCGCGCGAGCCTTCGGAGGCGCGCCTGGAGACGTTCAGCTTTGTGGTTGTGGTGGGCATCGCGAGGGGAGACTGTAGCAATGCCGTGTCTTTAATTGGATTGGCGGCGGGCGCATGCGCCAGCCGCCGGACGGCACATGTGCCGTCCGGAACTACGAACCGAACCGCATGACACGGACCTCAGAACAGCGGTTCTCGCCGCCACATGCCGGCGCACACCGACCGAGGGGGCCCCGTGGCCTAGAACAGCTGGTTCTCGCCGCCGAACACTTCGCTGACCGAATCGTCGACGAAGATGCGCCGGATCGAGTCGGCCAGCAGCTCCGCGCACGGCAGCACGCGGATGTTCTCCGGACGCTCTGGACTGACCGGGATCGTGTCGGTCACAACGATCTCCTCCAAACCCGAGGTATTCAGAGTCTCGAACGCGCCGTCTGAGAACACCGCGTGGGTCGCCGCCGCATATACGCGCGATGCGCCCCCGTCGAGCACTGTCCGCGCGGCCGCGACCAGCGTCCCGCCGGTGTCGATCATGTCGTCGACGATCACAGCCGTCTTGCCCCGCACGTCGCCGATCACATAGCCGATCTCGGCGACCTGCTGAGCCGGGCGCTCCTTGTCGAGGATCGCCAGCTCGGCGCCGATCTTGGAGGCGAACTGCTTGTTGAGCTTCACCCTGCCCGCGTCCGGCGCGACCACGACCAGGTCCGAGAGTCCGAGGTCGCCGAAGTACTGGGTGAGCATGAACAGCGCGGTCATGTGATCGACCGGCTTCTGGAAGAACCCTTGGATCTGGCCGGCGTGCAGATCCATGGTGAGAACCCGATCGGCGCCCGCGGCCTCGAGCATGCGCGCGACCAGCCTGGCGGAGATCGGCTCGCGCGGCGCTTGACTTCTTGTCCTGGCGCGAGTACCCGAACCACGGTGTCACCGCGATCACCCGGTGTGCGGAGGCGCCGACGGCCGCGTCGATCATGAACAGCAGCTCCATCAGCGAGTCGTTCGCGGTCACCCCCGTCTGGGCGTTGCCACAGGTGGACTGCACGATGAACACGTCCGCCCCGCGGATCGACTCGTCATAGCGGCAATACACCTCGCCGTTGGAGAACGTCCTCAACTCAACCGGCCCAAGCTCGACTCCAAGCTTGCCCGCGATGTCGACGGCGAGCTGCGGGTTCGCGCGCCCGCTGAACAGCATCAACCGCTTGTTGTAATCAATCGGCAGGCTCGTCTGCGCGGCCTGCTGCGCGCGCGTGTCGATCACGCTGCTCATCGTGCCTTGGAGTGTAGGGACCCGCTGCGCAGGATGGGCTCGCCGCGCGCGCTGCTCGAAACTCATTTCGCCCTCCGTTTGCGCGGAGCTCTCTCCCGCCGCTCGGCGTAGCCCTCTTTGTTGGTCTGCCGCGCGCGGGCGATGCCAAGCGCCCCCGCGGGCACATCCTCATCGATCACCGATCCCGCGCCCGTATACGCGTCGTCGCCGACGCTCACTGGCGCAACGAACGAAACGTGCACGCTGCTGTGCACCCGACTGCCGATGCTCGTGCGGTGCTTCTCGCGCCCGTCGTAGTTGGCCGTGATCGTGCTCGCGCCGAGGTTGGTTCCCTCGCCCACGTCGGCGTCGCCGATGTAGGACAGGTGCGGGATTTTCGCGCCCAGCGCCGATGTCGGAGTTCTTGATCTCCACGAACGTCCCCGCCTTGGCCCCCTCGCGCAGGACGGTTCCCGGCCGCAGATACGCGAACGGCCCGACCGTGACGCCGTCCTGGAGCACGCTGTCAATGAGGTAGGAATGGCGCACGACGCAGCCCTCGCCGATCCGAGTGGCTCCCCGGATCGTCGTGAACGGCTCGATCGTCGTGTCCCGGCCTATCTGCACATCGACGTCGATAACGGTCGCCCGCGGATCGACGATGCTCACCCCGGCCGCCATGTGGCGCGCATGGATCGCCTCCTGCGCCAGCGCGCGCACCTGCGCGAGCCCCGCGCGGTCGTTGACCCCGAGCACCAGCCGCTCGTCTGAAACCGCGTGCGCGGCGACCGTGCCCCCGGCCGAGCGGATCAGATCGAGCGCCTGCGGCAGATACAGCTCGCCCTGGGCATTGTCCGCGCTCAGCCTCCCCAGCGCCTCGCGCAGGGCGTCGGCGCAGAACACATACACGCCGGTGTTCACCTCGCGTATCTGCCGCTGCTCGACCGTCGCGTCCCCGTCGGTCTTGGTCTCCACCACGCTCACCACCGTGCCGTGCTCGTCGCGCACCACCCGCCCGTAACCGCTCGGATCCTCCAGAACCGTGCTGGCCATCGTCGCACCCGCGCCGCTTGTCTCGTGCGCCTGCACGAGCTCTGCGATCGTCTCGGCGCTGACCAACGGAACGTCGCCGCTGAGCACCACGACCGGGGCGCCGTCCTCCGCTGCGCCGCGCCCGCCGTGCCCGCCGGGCCACCACCGTCGACACCGCCTCCACCGTCCGGCGCCCCCCCGTCGAGTTGCGCCATCCCCGCGATCACCGCGCCGCCGGTTCCGTTCGCGCTCGGCTGCACCGCGATCTGGACACCCTTAGGCAGCACACTCTGGAGGGCTCGCTCGGGTGAGTCCACCACGACGACACGGCCGGCCCCCGCGGTCAGCGCGGCGCGCACCGGCCACAGCACCATCGGGATGCCGCACAGATCGTGCAGAACCTTCGGCGCGCGCGAGCGCATTCGCGTGCCCTGGCCCGCGGCGAGGATCAGGACCGTCGGAGCCGGAGTCACCCCGGGGATGCTAGCCACTCACAACTGGGGGGCAGGGATTCGAACCCCGATTCCCAGGACCAAAACCTGGTGTCCTGCCATTGGACGACCCCCCACTGGGACTACATCCTCGCACGAGTACCCGCGAGCTGAAGCAAGGGGCCGCGGTCCGCGCCTGATCTCGGACAAGCAACGTCGCGGTGAGACGCGCGAGTCCTGCTTCTGCAACTATGCGTGCGCGGTGCCGGGGGAGAACCTGAGACTGGAGTCGTTGCGCACGGGCGTCAAGCGCTTGGTCGTGCTGCTCGTCCTCACGCTCGGCGCGCTCGCGCTGCATGCGGGCGCCGCCCCGGCCGCGACGAGGCGCATGCACCCGGCGTCGAGCGCCTGCGCGTGGGCGAACCTGCAGCCCGCCCCGACAAACGCAACGACGATCGACGCGGCCACCCTGTGCCTGATCAACCAGATTCGCGGCGTATACGCACTGCGCCCGTTGAAGGCGAACAGCGAACTGCAGTCTGTGGCCGTGTCCCAGGTCAACAGCATGGTCAGCCTGGACTACTTCGCCGACGATCGCCCGTCGGGGACGACCCCGGGGGCGCTGATCGCGGCGACGAGCTATGGACGGCACGCCAGGAGCCTGTCCATGGCGGAGAACATCGGCTGGGGCACCGGACTGCAGGCCACACCCGCGCAGATGGTGGCGGGCTGGATGCTCTCGCCGCCCCACCGCGAAAGCATCCTCACGGGCGAATTCCGCGAAGCTGGCGTGGGCGCGACCTCCGCGGCGCCGGCGAGCTTCGCCGAAGGCGAACCGGGCGCCACGTACGCGCTCGAGATGGCTCGGCGCAACTGAGCGATCCTGCGCACGCCCCCGCCCGCCCGCCCGCCGCGCCGCCGCTGCCCGCCGCGCCGCCGGACGCCGCCGCTGCGCGTCTGAGGCAAGCCGGACACAGTGACCCTGGGCGGCATACGGCCACCCTCAGCGCGTCCGCTGGCCGGAGCGGCCAGGCACCCGGCCGCCTTCGGCGCCGGCCTCCGACGCGGGACCCCCCGCGGCGGAGATGCCGAGCACGCGCATAGCCTTAAGTCCGAGGCTCAGCTTCTCGCGACCGTCGCTGGAGCTGACGTCCAGGCCCGAGAGCTCGCGCACCCGCTCCAGGCGGTAGTAGATCGTGTGACGGTGGGTGAACAGGCGCTGCGCGGTCCCGGCCACGTTGCCGTCGGCCTCCAGGAACGTCGCGAGCGTGCGCACCAGCTCGGTCTCGTACTGCTCGTCGTAGGCGAGCAGCGGCTCGACCGTCTCCGAGTAGAAGCGCTGCAGCTCGGAGGGGTTCTCGCTCATCGCGCTCAGCAGCAGCCGGTAGGCGCCGGTCTGCTCGAACGCCAGCGCAACCCCGTCTGAACCTCCCTGGGCCACGTTCGCCGCGAGCAGCGCCTCGCCGGCGGCGCGCGGCAGCTCGGCCGGATCCTCGGCGATGCGGCTGCGCCCCAGCGCGAACGTGTAGCCGGCCAGGCCGGCCTCCATCTCGCGCAGCACCGTCTCCGCGGCCCGCGCCGCGGTCGCCTCCTCGCCGCCGGGAACCAGCAGCAGCACCTCGGCTCCGACCGCACCGGCGCCCTCGCGTTCGGACAGCGCTGCGATCGAGCGGTTGACCACGGCCCGCGCGCCCCGCTCGGCGACGGCGCGCACGCGCGCGCGCCAGCCCTCGTCGGTCGGCGCCTGCGGGTGAGCGCGTGCGACGATCATGCTCGCGCCGTCCTCGATGTCCAACGACAGCTCGCCCGCCC
Organism: uncultured Solirubrobacterales bacterium; assembly: GCA_963839965.1. Lineage (GTDB taxonomy): Bacteria > Actinomycetota > Thermoleophilia > Solirubrobacterales > Solirubrobacteraceae > Palsa-744. The sequence goes on along the minus strand of CAWIWX010000001.1, from coordinate 89,747 downwards.
GCGCAAGCAGCTCTTCGCGCTCGGTCAGCTCGCGCCGCAGGATCGCGCGCAGGAACTCGGCCGCGGCCGTCTCGGATGCGCGCTCGGGGGCGCGCACGCGCTCGACCTCCGAGGCGATCATCATCACCAGCAGCCGTTTGATCTGCGCGCTCGGCTCGGCCGACTCGGCGTCGGCGGCGGTCGCGCGCATGTGCAGCGTGCCCACGACGGTGTCTCCCACTCGTAGCGGTGTGCTGCTCACGCCTTTGCCCTGGCTCAGCAGCGCGCGCTCCTCCGCCGGGGAGCGCGCGGCCACCGCCAGGGTCGCGCCCCAGGCGTCGGCGACCGCGAGACTCGCGTCCAGGGCCTTCGCCGCCGCGCGCACCACTTCGGGCAAGCCCGCGCCCGACTCGACCGCCTCGGTTACGGCTTCCAGCGCCGCGAGCTCGGACATCTGACCGATCAGCCCCAGAAGTAGACGACGGCGAGCGCTACCGCCACGCCGATCCCGACGAGCACGGCAAGCACGTACAGCGACAGGATGCTTGCCGCCACACGCTCCCACAGGCGCGAGTAGCTGGTCCATGCCGGCACGAGGATCAGGCCGGCGTACAGCGCCAGTCCGAACACGCCCGCGCAGGCGGCTACCAGGTCGTTGACCGCTGTCCTGCTCATCGTTTGAGATTGTGACGCACAGGGATGTCGGGCGCATGCGCATGCCGAACGCAGCATCCATCGGGGTGGCGCAGATCGGCGCGGGATCGCGTCCGCTCAGGCCGGCGATGGCACGCTGGGCCCGTCCGGGACCGTTGGCGCGCAGGAACAGCCCGACGACCGTCGGGCCCGATCCGCTGACGAACGCCACGTCCGCCCCGGAGTCCAGGGCCTGCGCCAGGGCCGGCTTGATCTGCGGACACAGCGCGATCGCGGTGGCCTGCAGGTCGTTGTGCAACAGCTCGTGATCCTCCGGCACGCCCGCGCCCAGCTCAAACGCGCGCTCCAGCCCGCGAGCCGTGTCGGTGAGCTGCTGCGCTGTGCGCTGAACCCCGAGCTCGTCCGCGCGCGCGTACACCGCCGCGGTGGACAGCTCGGCCGCGACCGGCAGCACGAGCACGCCGAACGGGTGGTTCGGCGCCTGAAGCTCGCGCAGTCGCTCACCAGCACCGGTGGCCAGCCAGCGCCCAGGGGCGATCTGCGCGGGCACGTCCGCCCCCAGTTGCGCACCCAGCGCCAGCAGCAGCTCGTCTGAGCCCAGACCCGACGCGTGCCGTGCCAGGCGCAGCACCGCCGCCGCGTCGGCCGAGCCTCCGCCCAGGCCGGCGGCCACCGGGATGCGCTTGTCGATGCTCAGCCGCAGCGGCCCCGCATCCCAGCTGGTCGCCTCGCGGAACAGGCGCAGGGCCGCCGCCGCGAGGTTCTCAGCGGGATCGCCTCGCACCCCCGGGCAGACGATCTCGTCCTCGGCCGCACCCGTCGGGGCGGGCTCCAGCGTCAGCTCGTCGGCGAGCGAGATCGACTGCATCACGCTCGCCAGCTCGTGCCGGCCGTCGGTCTCGCGCACCGGTCCGACGAACAGCCCGAGATTGATCTTCGCGGGCGCCAACGCCCGCAGCCCCAACGCGGGAAGTCGATCGCTCATGGACCGAGCAGCCGTCCCAGCGCGCGGAACTCCTCAGGCGCCAGCCGCTCGGCGCGCGCGTCGGCCGGGTGGCCCAGCTCAAGGAGCGCCGCGCGCACCCGCTCGCGCGTCCCGTCCGGCGCGCCGGGCGCCAGCACCAGCGAGCCGGCCAGCGCCTTGCGGCGATGGGCGAACGCGTGACGGACGAGCTCGCGCAGCTCGTGGGTGGCGTCATCGCCCTCGTAACGGACGAGCAGCAGCAGGACCGAGTCGACGTTCGGGACCGGGTGGAACACGCTGCGCGAGATCACCCGCAGAACGCGTACCTTGCACGAGAGCTGCGCCAGTACCGACGGCGCGCCGTAAGCGGAGGTCCCCGGCTTGGCCGCGAACCGTTCGCCGACCTCGCGCTGGACCATCGCCACCCAGCGCGTCATCGCCGGATACAGGCCAATCGTGCGCAGGATCAACCCGGCCGCGATGTTGTAGGGCAGGTTGGACACGAGCTTCGTCGGCGACGGTCTGAACGCCGCGATGTCGAGCTGCAGCGCATCGCCCCAGTGCACGCTGACATTGTCGTGCGCGTCGGTGGCGTCGCCCAGCGCCTCGCGAAGATGCTCGTCGAGCTCGACCACATGCACGTGCGCGACCCGCTCGGCGAGATGCTCGGAGAGCACGCCCAGGCCGCCGCCGACCTCCAGCACGACATCCTCGCGCGCCAGCTCGGCGGCGCGCTCGATCACGCCGAGGATGTTCGAGTCGATCAGGAAGTTCTGCCCCAGCTCGCGGTCGGGGCGAATCCCGAATTGCCGCATCCGGCGCAGGCTCGGCTGGACTGGCGCGGGCGCGTCCACCACGAGGCTCATCTCCTGTCCACGAGACTCATCCTCGCCCCATGGCGCTCACCAGCCGAACACCCGCGCGGCGTTGCGCTCCACCAGCGCATCCAGCTCATCCAGGCTCACGCCCCGCAGCGCCGCCACGAACTCGGCCGTATACGCGACGAACGCAGGCTGGTTGCGCTGCTTGCGCACGACCTGCGGCGTCAGATAGGGGGCGTCGGTCTCGACCAGCAGTCGCTCGTCGGGGATCTCGCGTGCCGCGGCGGCGAGGTCGGCGGCGCTTTTGTAGGTGACGTTCCCGGCGAAGGAGATCGCATATCCGCGATCCAGGCACTCCTGCAGATGCTCGGGCATGGAGAAGCAGTGGATCACGACGCTGCACCCCTGCGCTTCATCGCCGAGCTGAGCGAGCGTCTCGGCGGCCGCGTCGCGGCAGTGGATCACCAGCGGCTTGCCGCTCTCGCGCGCGAGAGCGATGTGCGCGGCGAACGCCCGCTTCTGATCGGAGCGCGGCGCTCCGTCGCGGTAGAAGTCGAGGCCAGTCTCGCCGATCGCCAAACAGCGCTCGTGCACGGCCAGCGCGCGCAGCTCGGCCAGGTCGGCGTCGTCGAACCCGGTCGTCTCGTTGGGATGGCGCCCGATCGCGGCGTACACCTGCGGGAAGTCCTCGGCGGCGGCGAGCACCGCACGCGCCGAGGTGGCGCTCGTGCTGACCGTGAGCATGCGCGTGACCCCCGCCGCCACAGCGGCCGCGACCAGCTCGGCGCCCGGCGCCTCGCACAGGTCCAGGTGGGTGTGACTGTCGATCATCGCCTCATCCGCTCATCACGCTGCTCATCGCCTCAACACCCCATCGCTGTCCGGCGCTCACGCCGCCTGCGCGTCGGCGCTCTTGGGAAACAAGGGCTCGATCGCCTGTACGCGCCCGACCGCCCCGACCCCCAGCTGAGCGCCGGCCAGCGACACGTCGGTTGCGTTCAATGTCCGCAGCAGAGTCTCCGTGCTCGCCGGCAGGTAGGGCCACAGCAGCACCGACACGACACGCAGCCCCTCGACCAGCGTGCCCAGGACGCGGTCCAGATCGCCCGCACTCGACTCGTCCTTGGCGAGCCGCCAGGGCGCCTGCTCCTCGACGTAGCGGTTGCACCGGCGTACCCGCTGCCAGATCTCATCGAGCGCGACCGTCGGCTCGATTCTGTCGATCAGCTCGCAGACACGCTCTCGCAGGCCCGTAAACTCAGCCGCGAGCACCGGATCGGGCTCCACCGCCGGCACGACCCCGTCGCGGTAGCGCTCGACCATCGCCACAGTGCGGCTGACGAGGTTGCCCAGCTCGTTGGCCAGCTCCGATTCGTATCGCTGCTCGAACGACGACGTTAACACCGAGCCGTCCTGGCCGAACGGCACGTCGCGCAGCAAATAGAACCGCAGCGCGTCGGCGCCGAACCGCTCGATCACCGCGAACGGGTCGAGCACGTTACCCAGCGACTTGCTCATCTTCTCGCCGTCCATCAGCAGATACCCGTGCACGAACACCCGCCGCGGCAGCTCGATCCCGGCGGCCATCAGCAGCGCCGGCCAGTACACGGCGTGAAAGCGCAGGATGTCCTTGGCGATCACATGGCAGTCGGCCGGCCAGAACCGCTCCGTCAGATCGACGTCCGGCCGGGCGTAGGAGAGCGCGCTGTAATAGTTCAGCAGCGCGTCGAACCACACGTAGAACACGTGCTCTGAATCCCACGGCACGGGCACGCCCCAGGTGAGCCGATGCCGCGTCAGCGGCACGTCGCGCAGGCCCGAGCGGATGAACGACAGGGCCTCGTTGTAGCGCGTGCGCGGCGCGATGAATGTCTCGTGCTCGGCGTACAGCCGTTCGAGGGACTCCTGAAACGCGGACAGCTTGAAGAAGTAGCTGTCCTCCCGCTCGCGCGTGAGCTCGATGTGGTGGATTGGACAGCGGTTGCCCTCGGCGATCTCGTTCTCGGCCTTGAAGTCCGCGCAGCGCGGGCAGTACCAGCCCTCGTAGGTGCCCTCGTATACGAACCCGTTGTCGCGCACGCGAGCGAGGATCTCCTGCACCTTGGCGATGTGCTGCGGATCGGTCGTGCGGATGAAGAAGTCGTTCGAGGCCTCGATCTGCGGCAGCAGCGCGCGAAAGCGCTCGGCGTTGCGATCGGCGAGCTCCTGAGGCTCGATCCCGAGCGCGTGCGCCGCGTCGGCGACCGGCTCGCCGTGCTCGTCGGTGCCGGTCAAAAAGAACACATCCTCGCCGCGCTGGCGGTGATGGCGCGCCAGCACGTCGGCGGCGATCGTCGTGTACGCGTGCCCGAGATGCGGCGCCGCGTTGACGTAATAGATCGGGGTGGTCACGTAGTGACGGGAGGACATGCGACCATCAGGCTACTCGCCGAGCCGCGGCCCCAACCACCAGCACGACCTCTCCCTTCGCGGCACGCTCTCGGTAGCGCTCCGCGAGGTCGGCCGCGGACCCGCGCGAGACTTCCTCGTGGAGCTTGGTCAGCTCGCGACACACCGCCACGGGGCGCTGCGGATCGAGCTGCGCGAGCATGTCCAGCGTGGCGGACAGGCGCCGGGGAGACTCGAACGCCACGAGCGTCTCGGCGGCGTCGGCCAGCAGGCGTTCGCGCTGACCGCGCTTGCGGGGCAAGAACCCGACGAAGCACCAGCGGGCAACGGGCAGGCCGGAGGCCACCAGGGCGACCGGCACGGCGCTCGGTCCCGGCAGCACCTCGATCGCCAACCCGTCCCGTATGCACTCCTGGATCAGGGCATACCCAGGGTCTGAGATCAGCGGCGTGCCCGCGTCGCTGACGAGCGCGACCGTCTCCCCCGCCCGCACCCGCGCCCCCAGCTCACCCGCGCGCGCGCGTTCGTTGTGCTCGTGCAGGCTCACCAGCCGCGCCGCCTGGATACCGTGGCGATCGAGCAGAACGCGGGTGCGGCGCGTGTCCTCGCAGGCAATCACGTCGGCCTCGCCGAGCTCTGCCAGCACGCGCAGCGTGATGTCATCGAGGTTGCCAATCGGCGTTGGACACACGAGCAATCTCCCGTGCGGCGGCGAGTCAACCGGAGGGTTATCGGGGCTCATCGCGCAACTATAAGTTCCGCCCCGGGTTCCGCCCCGCGGACCCAGACCTCAGGCAACGCCGCGGAGGCTCCCCCATCGCCACGACTTCAACGCCGCTCGAGCACCACCCACCGATGTCCGCCCCACCCGAGAAGCCACCCCAGTACACCCGCTACCGCGCCGGCCTGCGCCTGCGTCCGCGGCGCGAGGAGGAGGGGTTGCTCGACCCGCTCAGCGCCGAGCGCGCCCGCGCGGCCAGGCCGCGACGCAGCTGGCGCGAGCGGATCACCCCCAAGCGCGTGATCCTCGGGCTGCTCTCACTGATCGTCGCCTGGCTGGCGCTGTCGCTCGTGCTGTTCTTGATCAGCTCCCACTTCGAGCGCACCTCGCTGCCGGCGAACGTCGCGAGCGTGCTCGACCCGTCCGGGTATCCGTTGACCTCGGCCAACAACATCCTCGTGCTCGGCTCCGACCGGCGCCAGAAGAACTCAAAGGAACCGGGCGCCGAAACGACCGGATTCGGACGCTCGGACACGATCATGCTGATCCGCACCGGCGGCGGACACGCCGCGCGGTTGTCGATCCCGCGCGACACGGTCATCGACATCCCCGGCCACGGCCTGCAGAAGATCAACGCCGCCCACGAGTTCGGCGGACCGGCGGAGTCGGTCTCGGTGATCAAGAACTGGCTCGGCATCCCGATCAACCACGTGGTGGAAGTCAACTTCGAAAACTTCCCCGCCCTGATCGACGCGATGGGCGGCGTGACCTACACCGGCGGCTGCATCGTCTCGAATCTCGACGGCGGCTTGCGCCGGGGCGGCTTCACCCTGCGGTTGAGCTCAGGCACCCACCACCTCGACGGCGAGCAGGCGCTGGCGCTGGCGCGCACGCGCGAGAACCTGTGCGCCCCAGGTGAGACCGACATCCAGCGCGAGGAACACCAACAGGCGCTGTTCACGGATATGAAGTCCCAGCTTCTGTCTCCGTCGAGCTTCCTGCGTCTGCCGTTGATCGCCTGGAACGCCCCGCCGGCGATCATCTCGGACATGAGCGGTCCGGAACTGCTCGGCATGTTCGCCGCGCTGGCCGCCTCCGGCACGCCGCCCACGCGGGTCCTGGAGCCCACCGGGCAGATCGCCCTGCCCGACGGCGAAGAAGGGTTGACGATCTCAGAATCCGCGCGCCGCGCGGACGTCGCTCGATTCATGGCCGGCTGAGCGCGCGCCGTCATCCGGCGCGGCCCGTCAGCAGGTCGCGAGCCTCAGCTCTTGGCCGCGACCGGCTTGGGCTTGGCTGCCGGCTGCTTGGAGTCCTTGGCCTGAGCGCCCGACTCGGGCTTCGCCTTGGTCTCAGACGAACCGGACGAGTCCTTCGAGTCCTTCGAGTCCTTCGAGCCCGTCCCCTCCGATGAGCCGCCGTCAGATGCCTTGGAGCCCTCGGCGGCGGCTGCGGCCGCGGTCTCGCGCTGGCGATTGCGCGTGCCGTAATCGGTGTTGTAGAAGCCCTTGCCCTTGAAGTGCACCGCCGGTGCATGCAGCACGCGCCGCACCGGCACGCCGGTGTCGGGGTCCTGTGTCAGCGGAGCATCGCTGAACGACTGTACGATCTCGAACGTGCTCCCGTCGGGGCGCTTGTACTCATAGATTGGCATCCGGGCCGATTATATGAGCGCTCAATCGGCCAGCAGCGCCCGTGCACAGGCGATCCCGGCCTGGACCGTCGCCTCGAAGTCGCGCTCGGGCTCGGTCAGCATGCGCAGCGCGAATCCGTCGCCCAGCGCGAACAGGATCTCCGCGACCGTGTCCGGCTTGGCGTGCAACCTCACCACGCCGTCCCGTTGCGCGCTCGCGAGCATGTCCGCGACCTGTTCACGGGTGCGCCGCATCAGCTCGGCGTACTCGACCGCGATGTCCCGGTTGCGGCGCGAGAGCGTGAACAGCTCGAACATGAGCGTCACGAAATCGGGATCTTCGCGCACGGTCTCCTGCAGGTTGCGGGCCATCAGCCCGATGAACGCCTCCGCCGTACGCGCGCCCGCGAGCTGTTGCTCGAGCAACTCCATGCGCAGCTCGCAGTCGCGACGCACCGCCTCGATGAGCAGTCGCTCCTTGGTGCCGAAGTAATAGTGCAAGAGCCCGCGCGACACGCCCGCCTCGCGCGCGACACGGTCGAACGTCGAGCCCGCCGTGCCGCGACGCGCGACGCTCGAGCGCATCGCCTCGACGATCCGCTGCGCCTTCTCGCCCTCCACCACCCGCCGCGGCTCCTCGGCGGCGGCGATACCGCGCGGCTCGCGCACACCCTCCCCGATGGTCGCGGTCATCTCGGTCGTGTCCGTTCGTCTGTCCGTGCGTCCGTGCGCGCGTGCGTCTTCAGGAGGCCGGCGCGGGCTCAGACGCGGGCGTGACCGGCGTCGTGGTCGAGCTGTACTCGAACTCGTCCTCGGCGCCGAACAGCATGTCCAGCACCTTGGAGCGCAGATCCTCGCTCAACGCCAGCGCGAGCACCCCGGCGAACGCCAGCAGGGCCAGCTTGCGGGCGATCCCGCCGCTGCGAGCACGCCGCCGGCGCTTGGGAGGAGGCTCGCGCAATGTGTTCGCGGCGTCGCGCAGCGCGCTGGCCGCGTCGCGCAACTCGTTCTGGAGCTTGCGATCCTCGAACAGCGCCTTGCTCGCGGGCTTGCCGTTGCTCATGCGCCCGTACGCGCTGCGCGCCGCTCCATACGCGGCGAGCAGGCTCGCGCGCAGCTCCTCGTCTTCGATCAGTCGCTCGATGTACCGGTTGCGCCGCGCAGCCCGCGCCGCCTCGCCGGCCCTGCTGAATCCACTACTACCGCCACTTCGATCCTTCGCCGCCATCTTGGCCACCGCCTGTTATGGAGAGCTTGCAGTTCTGCCCCCAATATACGCCCCCTCGGCCCACACGCGAGAATAGACGCGTGCCCACGTTCCAGGCGACCGTCACCGTGCTGGGTCTGCTGCTGATCGTCGGCGCCCTCGCCTCCGGCCTGGCACAGCGCTCGTTCCTGTCGCTCACCGCCCTGTTCGTGCTCGCCGGCTTCGCCCTCGGGCCGGGTGGCCTCAGCTGGATCGACTTCCGCGCCCACTCGGGGTTTGTCGAGGATCTCGCTTTCGCCGCGCTGATCGTGATCCTGTTTCGCGACGGCCTCGAGGTCGAGGGCGAGATGTTGCAGCGCGAGTGGCGGTTGCCGGTGCGCAAGCTCGTGCTGGCGATGCCGATCACCGCCGCAATCGTCGCGCTGGCCGCGCACGCGCTGATCGGATTCTCCTGGACGGAGTCCTTTCTGATCGGCGCCCTGCTCTCCCCGACCGATCCGGTGCTCACCTCGAGCATCGTCACCAACCCGCGCGTTCCCCGCCTGATACGCCATTCCCTGAACCTCGAGTCCGGTCTCAACGACGGCCTCGCGCTGCCCGCCGTGCTCGCCCTGCTGGCCGCGCTGTCCGCCGGGTCCTCCGAACACTTCGTGTGGTGGCGCTTCGTCATTCAGGACCTCGGCCTGGGTCTCATCTACGGCCTGGCCTGCGGATGGCTGGCCTCGGTGCTGATGCCCAGCGCCGGGCGCGGTCCGCTGGAGCACTCGATCCCATCGCACCAGAAGTCCCTGTTTGCGCTCGGAGTCGCGTTCGCCACCTACGGCCTGACCGTGCTGTCCCCCGAAGGCAACGGCTTCATCGCCGTGTTCGTCGCCGCGATCGTGCTCGGCGTGCGCCGCCCCGACCTGCGCCTGCACTTCGAGCGCCGCGCCGATGAGATCGTGGAGATCGTCAAGCTCGGCATCTTCCTCGTGTTCGGCTCGCTGCTGACCCTGCACGCGCTCACTCGCGAGGGCTACTCCGCGATCGTGTTCATCGCCATCGTGTTCCTGATCGCGCGCCCGGTGGCGGTGTGGGTCGCGCTGCTCGGCACTCCCACCGATCGTGGCACGCGGCTGTTCATGGGCTGGTTCGGCCCCAAGGGCGTCGCGACGATGACCTTCGCCCTGCTCGTGCTCGACCGCAACATCGCCTCCGGCCCGCGCATCTTCGACCTGGTCGCCCTGGTCGTGTTCTGCTCGATCATCGTCCACGGCGCCTCCGACACGCCCGGGGCCAACTGGATCGCAAGGCACGCCGAACGCGCGCGGCAGCCCTCCTAGAGCTCTCCCCGGAACTGTCTCAGGTATGCAGCGCCGCCTGCTCCTGAGCTGAGGGAAACGCCCAGGCCGCCCGCGTACGGCGCTCCTGACGGAACACGAACCGCAGCTGCTGCGGCGGTTTCAGCTGGGCCTCGTTCGGACGAAACGTCGCGCACGGCTCGTCGAGATCGAGCGCACACAGCAGATTGCGCCGGAAGAAGCAGTCCTCGCAACTGACCTGCTTGGCTGCTCGCTTGCCCTGCTTTCTCTGCACACGCCCTCCAGGCGGGTCGGGATGGACGATCGATTGGACGATCGGTTGAACGACCGTGCGATCATCTCACGGGCGGACACGCCCGCTTGGAAGCCATTCCGCAAATCGCAGAGAAAACCGATTTCTACCCGGAAATAGCCCGCTTGAAGTCACTTTCTCGTGACAACCTCTGTCTTTTTGGCGCACTTTGCGGCCGTCCGGAGTTCTGCGTCGTCATGATCTGGATGACATGCGCATCCTCGTCACCGGCGCCAGCGGCTTCGCCGGCTCGCAGCTGATCCCGCGCCTGCTGTCCGGCGGGCATGCCGTGCAGGCGCTCGCGCGAGATCCCGCCCGGGTCGATCTTGGGGGGATGGGGATTATGAACGATGCCTCTCGCTCTCGCCATGCCGCGCGCGCGCATACACGCACGCGCGGCCTCCGCGATCGGAGCGATGCACTCCTCCCCGGCGATCCTGGCGATGCACTAATCCCCACAGCCGAGGACCGCCGGCCCGCGAACGTCGACGTTCTCACCGGCGACGTTCTCACCGGCGCCGGCCTCGCGCCCGCGCTGCGCGGCGTCGAGGTCGCCTACTACCTGATCCACTCGATGGAGCGCTCGCCAGCGGGCGAGAGCGTGACGGGTGGGCGGGCCACTCAGTTCTCTGAGCGCGAGCGCGTCGCGGCGGAGAACTTTGCCGCGGCCGCCGCGATGGCCGGGGTACGCCGGATCGTTTATCTCGGGGGCCCCACATCGAGTTGGCTCCCCCCCGACCAGCGCGCCGGGAGAGGCAACGCGGATGATGATGATGACGATGACGACGATGATGACGCGCTCTCACCCCATCTGCGCAGTCGCGAGGCGGTCGAGCGCATCCTGCGCAAAGGCGTCCCCGACACCGTCGCCCTGCGCGCCTCGATCGTCATCGGGGCGCGTTCGCGTTCGTTTCGCCTGCTGGTGCGGCTCATCGAGCGCATGCCCGTGCTCGCACTGCCCGCCTGGCGTTCGCATCGCACGCGACCGATCGACGCACGCGACGTCACCGACATGCTGGTCGCCGCCGCGACCGTACCCGCCGTGGAGGGCAGCTCGCTGGATGTGGGTGGACCCGAAATACTCAGCTACGGCGAGATGATCCGGCGCATCGCGGAGCTGATGATGCTCGCGCGTCCGGTCGTCGGGCTGGGTGTGAACGCCACGCCGCTGACCGCCCACCTCGCCTCCGCGATCGCCGGCGAGGACCCCGCGCTGGTGGGCGCGCTGATGGGGAGCCTGCAGAGCGACCTTCTGCCCGGCGGTCTTCGCGGGCGCTCACACCTGCGCGCCGCCGAGCTCTTGGGAGTCGATCTGCACTCCTTCGACGCGGCCGTCGAACGCTCGCTGCGCGAGTGGGAATCTGTCGAGCGGCTCGCCGCGCGATGAACGGCGCGGTGAAGCGATGAGCCTCCTGACGGCATCCATCCACATCGACGCCCCCCCGGAGGCCGTGTGGAAACTGGTCATGGACCCGGACCGGCTCGACGACTGGGTCACGATCCACCGCGGGCTGGCGCACGTGGACGCGGGTCCTCCACGCATGGGCTACCGGATGGATCAGCACATTCATCTGCGCGGTGTCAGCCTCAGCGTTCACTGGACTCTCGTCGAGTGCGATCCGTGTCGGCGCGCGGTATGGGAAGGTCGTGGACCAGCGCGTTCGCGCGCCCACACCGAGTACCTGCTGCAAGCCGAATGCGGTGGCACGCGCTTTGGCTATAGCAACGAGTTTCATCCACCGCTGGGACCGCTCGGCGCCATCGTCAGCAGGGCGCTCGTGGGGGGGATGCCCGAACGCGAGGCCGTGCGTACGCTCGATCGCCTGCGCGCCCTTTTTGAATGAGTTTTTGCCCGCTTTCAAATCCACCGGGTTTCTGCTGGCCGATGGTGTAGGGTGATGCAGAAATCGATGTGATTTAGATCACATTTACACTAGTGAAGAGGATTGAAACCGTGACCGACTTCCTTGATGAGAAGCGCCGAGAGATCACAGCCCGGCTGAACGAGCTGGGTCCGGCCGTGGAGGAGTACAACCGTCTCGCGGCCGCCGCTTCGGCACTGGACGGGATCGGCGGAGCGAGCGCCGCCCCGGCCACCGCACCGGCCGCCGCCGCTCCTCGCCGTGGACCAGGGCGCCCGCGCGGCTCCGCCGGCAAAACCGCCACCACGGCGGTGCCCGCCAAAAAACGGGGTCGCCCCCCTGGACGACGCAAAAAAGTGGGCAGGCCCAAAACCAAAAAAGTGGGACGCCCGCCGGGCAGCGCCACCAAAGCCGCGGCGGCGACGACAGCCCCCGCCCCCGGGCGTCGCCGTGCCGGACGGCGCAAAGGCAGCGGCACACGCGCCGCGCAGGCGCTGTCGCTGGTGCAGGGACAGGCCGGCATCACGATCCCCGAGCTCGCGGCGAGGATGGGCATCAAGCAGAACTACCTCTACCGCGTGCTTCCCGGGCTCGAGCAGGAAGGGAAGATCTCCAAGCGCGGCCGCGGCTGGCACCCGAAGGCCTAGTCTCGGAGCCCCTGGCTGTGTCCTCGGTCACTCGCGTACCGATCGTCGATCGACGGGATCGCCGATCGGCCAGCACGCCACGTTCCCTGCGTCCTTGCCAGGAACTCCGATCCGTCGGCCTTCCCACCGACGATGTTGGATTGGATTTGCATTGTCAGGAACGACGATCCGTCGGATTTGGCAGGCTGACAACCTGACTGACGTACCAGGTCACGCAAAGGGCGCGGCGTATGCCGCGCCCTTTTTTCTTGCCCCCTGCCTCTGTCCTGCCCCGTCTGTCCTTCCCCCATCTGTCCCCATCTCCCACGTCATGCCTCTGATCCTGCCCCCGTCTCCCTCCCCATCGCCCAGCACACGGCGCCCAGGAACAAACATCACCCTCAAATCAGCCCCAGATCCTTAACCGCGTCCCGCTCGCCGGTGAGCTCCGCAACCGATGCGTCGATCCGCGTGCGGGAGAACTCGTCGAGCTCCAGCCCCTGCACGATCGTGTACCCACCATCCGCGGCACACGTGCACGGAAACCCGCAGATCAGACCCTCGGGGATTCCGTAGGAGCCATCGGAGGGGACACCCATCGACACCCAGCCGCCGTCGGTGGGAGAGGTCCAGTCGTGGACGTGGTCGATCGCCGCGTTCGCCGCCGATGCCGCCGATGAGGCGCCGCGCGCCTCGATGATCGCAGCGCCACGTTTGCCGACGCCCGGCAGGAAGTCCTCCTCGATCCACACCTGATCGTCGACAGCATCAGCAGCGGTCTTCTCGCCCACGCGCGCGTGGAACAGGTCGGGGTACATCGTCGGCGAGTGGTTTCCCCACACCCCCATGTGCGAGACATCGGTGACCGGCACAGCCAGCTTGGCGGCCAGCTGGGCGATCGCGCGGTTGTGGTCGAGTCGCATCATCGACGTGAACCGCTCGCGGGGGATGTCGGGCGCGTTTGACATGGCGATCAGACAGTTGGTGTTGGCCGGATTGCCGACCACGAGCACCCTCACGTCGGGGGCGGCGACGGCATTCAGAGCCTTGCCCTGAACCGTGAATATCTCACCGTTGGCGCTGAGCAGCTCGGCGCGCTCCATGCCCTTCGTCCGCGGCCTGGAGCCGACCAGCAGGGCGACGTTCGTGCCGTCGAAGGCATCCGCCGGACGGTCGTGCAGGTCAAGGCCTGCCAGCAGCGGAAAGGCGCAGTCGATCAGCTCCATCGCCACGCCCTCCAGCGCCCCCATCGCGGGCGGTATCTCCAGCAGCCGCAGATCGACCGGCCGGCCGGGCCCGAGCAGCTGCCCGGAGGCGATGCGAAAGACGATGCTGTACCCGATCTGGCCGGCGGCGCCGGTGACGGTGACTCTGACTGGTGGTGGTTTGCTCACTTGTTCATCATCTCCTGCTCGAGGTTGTCATCGATCGACCCCAGAAACTCCTGTGTCGTCTGCCACCCCTGATCGGGGCCGACGAGCAGCGCGAGGTCCTTGGTCATGTGACCGGCTTCTACTGTCTGTATGCACACGCGCTCGAGCGTCTGCGCGAACTCGCTGACCGCGGGCGTGCCGTCTATCCGCCCGCGTGCAGACAGGCCGCGAGTCCAGGCGAAGATCGAGGCGATCGGGTTGGTCGAGGTGGGCTTGCCCTGCTGATGCTGGCGATAGTGACGGGTGACGGTGCCGTGCGCCGCCTCGGCCTCGACGGTTCTGCCGTCGGCGCTCATCAGCACGCTGGTCATCAGCCCGAGCGAGCCGAACCCCTGCGCGACGGAGTCCGACTGCACGTCGCCGTCGTAGTTCTTGCACGCCCACACATACCCCCCTTCCCACTTCAGCGCGCTTGCAACCATGTCGTCGATCAGGCGGTGTTCGTAGGTGAGGCCCGCCGCCTCGAAGTCCGACTTGAACTCCGCCTCGTACACCTCGGCGAAGATGTCTTTGAACCGCCCGTCGTAGCGTTTGAGGATCGTGTTCTTGGTCGACATGTACACCGGGTAGCCGCGGTCCAACCCGTAGCGCAGCGAAGCGCGGGCGAAGTCGCGGATTGAGTCGTCGAGGTTGTACATCGCCATCGCGATCCCCGGCCCCGGGAACTCGTACACCTCGAGCTCGATCGGCTCTGAGCCGTCGGCGGGGGTGAACGCAAGGGTCAACGCGCCCGCGCCGGGCACGACCATGTCGGTGGCGCGGTACTGGTCGCCAAACGCGTGACGGCCGATCACGATCGGCTTTCGCCAACTGGGCACGAGGCGGGGGATGTTTGAAATCACGATCGGCTCGCGGAAGATCACTCCGCCGAGGATGTTGCGGATAGTGCCGTTGGGCGATTTGTACATCTCGTGCAACCCGAACTCCTCAACGCGCGCCTCGTCGGGGGTGATCGTCGCGCACTTGACCCCGACCCCCAACTCCTTGATCGCCTCGGCGGCTTCGATTGTGATCCGATCGCGCGTAGCGTCGCGGGACTCGATGGACAGGTCGTAGCAACGCAGATCCAAGTCCAGATACGGCAGGATCAACTGGTCGCGAATGAACGACCAGATGACGCGGGTCATCTCGTCGCCGTCGAGCTCGACTACTGGGTTCTGCACCTTGATCTTGGCCATGATGGTTCGGTCCTTGGATGTGTAGAGCTGGTCGCTTAGCCGGGAGGGCGATGCCGGGGCCGGCGATGCTATCGCGAGGGAGTGGGCGGGTGAGTACTCTGTAGCTCATGGCCACGATGCCGAGACCGATGACGGGCGAGGGCAGCGCGCCGTGGCGCACGCACGAGGTCTTCAACCAGGCCCCGCCGCTCGAGGGCCGCAACGTGTTCGCCGACAACACCCCGCTCGTCGAGGCCACCGAGCGCGAGGGCGCCTCCTGGGCGCTGCAGCGCGCGAGCGAGCTGGGCGAGCTGATCGGCGCGGTGGATGGGCCTCAAGACCTCTGGGGCCGGCTGGCGAACGAGAACAAGCCCGTGCTGCACACCCACGACCGCTACGGGCATCGCATCGACGAGGTCGAGTTCCACCCCGCCTGGCACCGGCTGATGAAGCTGGGAGTCGAACACGAGCTGCACGCGCTGCCCTGGCGCGAGACCGAGAAGCCAGCGCCACATGTCGCGCGCGCGGCCATGTACATGACCGCGATGCAGGCAGAGGCCGGGTTCGCGTGCCCGATCACGATGACGTTCGCGGTCGTCCCCGCGTTGCGCGACCAGCCCGAGCTCGCGGCCGAGTGGGAGCCGCTGGTGACCGCCACGACGTATGACCCGCGCTCGATCCCCGCGGCGGAGAAGGGAAGCGCGATCGCGGGCATGGCGATGACCGAGAAGCAGGGCGGCTCGGACGTGCGCGCCAACACCACCGTGGCCCGACCGTTGAACGGCGGCGGGGCGGGGGCCGAGTACGAGCTCACAGGCCACAAGTGGTTCTGCTCGGCGCCGATGTCCGACCTGTTCCTCGTGCTGGCCCAGGCCGAGTCAGCGGGCGGCGGGTCCGAGGGACTGTCGTGCTTTCTGATGCCGCGCATCCTGCCCGACGGCGCGCGCAACGCGATGCACATCCAGCGGTTAAAGGACAAGCTCGGCAACCACTCCAACGCCTCCTCGGAGATCGAGCTGCACGGCGCGTGGGCGCGGATGGTCGGCGAGCCCGGCCGGGGCGTGCCGACGATCATCGAGATGGTCGGCCATACGCGCCTCGACTGCGTAATCGGAGCCGCCGCGGGCATGCGCGCGGGGGTCGTGCAAGCGATCCATCACACCGCCCACCGCTCAGCGTTCGGCAAGCTCTTGATCGATCAGCCGCTGATGAGAAACGTGCTCGCCGACCTGTGCCTGGAGTCAGAGGCAACGACGGCGCTGGCGATGCGCCTGGCGCGCGCCTATGACGAAGCCGGCGCCGAGGCGGGCGCCCATAGCGACGAGCTCTCAGACGCGCACCTGTTCAAGCGCCTGGCCACGGCCGTCGGAAAGTACTGGACCTGCAAGCGCGCACCCAACCACGCGTTCGAGTCGCTGGAGTGCCTCGGCGGCGCCGGCTACGTCGAGGAGTCGGGGATGCCGCGGCTGTATCGCGAGGCGCCGCTGGCCTCGATCTGGGAGGGCTCGGGCAACGTCATGAGCCTCGACGTGCTGCGCGCGCTCGTGCGCACGCCCCGTTCGCTTGAGGTGTTCATGGAAGAGCTGAGGCTCGCGCAGGGCGCCGACCCGCGCCTGGACGCCCGCGTGGCCGAGCTGGAGTCGCAGTTCGCGACGGGCGATCCAGCGACGCTGCAGTCGCGCGCGCGGCGCGTGGTCGAGTCGATGGCCCTGTGCCTGCAGGGCTCGCTGCTCGTGCGCCACGCGCCCGGGGCGGTTTCAGACGCGTTCTGCGCCGCGCGCCTGGGCGGGGACGGCGGTTTGGAGTACGGAACGCTGCCGCCGGGCACGGACTTCGAGGCGATCATCGCCAGGAGCCGCCCGCAGCCGGGATAAGCGGCCGTAGCACCAGACCCATCGAACCATCGGACCGCCGCTCCCGGCCGGACCCACCCAGCCGGCGCCTACTATTGACAGTCATGGCACCGCGCACGAACTTCCAGCTCGCCCGTGTATTCGGCATCAGGATCGGCGCCGGCATCAGCTGGTTCGTGGTGCTGTTCCTGTTCGTGCTCGTGTTCACCTCCCCCATTCACGAAGTCCTCAAAGGGGCGCAGACGACCGCGTACCTGGTCGCCGTCGCGATCATCCTGTCGTTCTTCGTCTCGGTGATCCTGCACGAGCTCGGGCACGCGCTCGTCGCCCGCCACAACGGCCTGTCGGTCGCGGGCATCGATCTGTGGGCGTTGGGCGGCCTGACGCGCATGCGCGAGCTGCCGCGTACGCCCAGAGCTCGAGCTGCAGGTGGCGATCGCCGGCCCGGCGGTGACGTTCGCGGTGATCGTCGCCTGCGCCTTGGCCATCGGGCTGGCAGCGCCGGGGGGGCGCTTCACCGAAGCGGCGATCGGCGGGGGCAGCGGCGTCCCGGCCACGCCCCTGCTGGTGTGGCTGAGCTGGGTCGCGGTCGTCAACATGTTCGTGCTGCTGTTCAACCTGATTCCCGCGTTTCCGCTCGACGGCGGGCAGATCGCCCAGGCGCTGATCTGGTGGCGCACCGGCGATCGCAACCGTGCCACGCGCTGGACGGGCCGCGCCGGGCAGGGGTTCGCGCTGGCGCTGGGCGCGCTCGGGCTGATCTGGCTCGGGCGCGGAGAATCGTTTGGCCTGTTCACGATGCTGCTCGCGTTCGTCCTGTACCAGGCGGCGAGCGGCGCCGTCGCGCAGGGAGCGTTCGGGCAGCGCATCCAGGGCGTCACCGTCGCCGACATAATGGATCGCGAGCCCGTGACCATCCCCGCCGGGTTGAGCCTGCTCGACGCCCAGGAGCAGTTCTTTCTGCGCTACCGCTGGCCGTGGTTCGCCGTGGTCGACCCGGCGCGCCACTTCCTCGGGGTGGTGCGCGAGCAGCGCGTGGACGCGGAGATCGCCGCCGGCCGTCCGGCGCTGGTAGTGGTGGACGTGCTCGAGCAGGATCTGCCGGTGCGGATCGCCGAGGATCAGCCGGTGGAATCGCTGCTGCGCAGCGAGGGTCTCGGGCGTCTCGGCGCGATGGTGGCGGTCGACGAGCAGGGTGTGCTGCGGGGCGTCGTGACCGTCGCCGCGCTGCGCAAGGCGCTGCGCTCTGCCACGCCCGGTTGACGGCGGCGGCGGTAGGACGCTGACGGGGGCACGCTGCCGAGCGCCGCGCGCGTTATAGAGTCCCGGGTCCCGGGGCCAGTCCCGGGCCGGGCGCCCCCGCCAGGTCGCTCGCAGTCCTCCGAATCGAATCGACCCACGCAGGGAGCCATGCCAGCACACGACGTATTGATCATCGGGGCCGGCCTCGCCGGGCAGCGCGCGGCGCTGGCCGCCGCGCAGGAGGGCGCGAGCGTGGCGATCATGAGCAAGGTCCATCCGGTGCGCTCGCACTCGGTGGCCGCCGCGGGCGGAATCAACGCGGCGATCAACGTCGCCGACGACTGGCGCTCGCACGCGTACGATACGGTCAAGGGCTCGGACTTCCTGGGCGACCAGGACGCGATCGAGATCATGTGCTCAGAGGCGCCGGGCGAGGTGATGCACCTGGAGCACATCGGCGTCACGTTTCACCGCAACGAGCGGGGCGAGCTCGATCTGCGCGCGTTCGGGGGCGCCTCGATGAAGCGCACCGCCTACGTGGCCGACATCACCGGCCAGGCGATCCTGCACGTGCTCTACGAGCAGCTGATGCGCCACCACGAGACGGTCGAGCGCTATGAGGAGTGGTTTACGACCTCGCTCGTCCAGGACGACGACGGGCGCTGCTGCGGCGTGGTCGCGCGCGATGTGCGTTCGGGCACGATGGAGACATTTCAAGCCAAGAACGTGATCCTCGCATGCGGCGGCGCGGGCCAGGTGTACAGTCCGACCACCAACGCGCTGATCGTGACCGGGGACGGAATCGCCCAGGCCTACCGGATCGGCGCGCCGCTGATGGACATGGAGATGGTCCAGTACCACCCGACCACGCTCGTCGAGAACGGGTTGCTGATAACCGAGGGCGCGCGCGGCGAGGGCGCGGTGCTGCTGAACAGCGAGGGCGAGCGGTTCATGGAGAAGTACGCTCCCAACAAGATGGAGCTGGCCTCGCGCGATGTCGTCTCGCGCGCCGAGCAGACCGAGATCCTCGAGGGCCGCGGCGTCGGCGCCGAGCACTCTGGCATCTGGCTGGACATCACGAAGGTCCCGCGCAAGCGCACGCTGGAAGCGCTGCGCGAGATCGTGAACATCGGCAAAGACTTCGCCGGCGTGGACATCACCCGCGAACCGATCATGATCCGCCCCGGCCAGCACTACATCATGGGCGGCGTCAAGACCAACGTCGATGGCGCGACCTCGATCGAGGGCCTGTACGCGGCCGGAGAGGTCGCGTGCGTGTCGGTGCACGGCGGCAACCGATTGGGGGCGAACTCGCTGCTGGACACGCTGATCTTTGGCCGCCGCGCGGGCGAGCACGCCGCCAGGCGCGCGCAGACGATGGCGATGCCCGACGTGTCAGACGGGCGCCGGCGCGAAGACGAAGCCATGATCGAAGCGATCCTCTCGCGCGATAAGAATAAGAATGGGGATGGGAGCCCCACCGCCCACGGCGGGTGTCGGAGATCAAGTCCGAGCTCGGCGCCACGATGAACCAGCACGTCGCGGTCTACCGCGACCAGGCCGGGCTTGCGCAGGCGCGCGAGACGGTGGCGCGCCTGAAAGAGGAGGCCCAGCACGCCTATGTGGACGACCGCGGGACCGTGTTCAACCAGGACGTGCTCGGCGCGATCGAGCTCGGCTACATGCTCGATTGCGCCGAGGCGATCGTGGTGGCGGCGATCGAGCGCACCGAGTCGCGCGGCGCGCAGTTCCGCACCGACTACCCGGAGCGCAACGACGATGAGTGGCTCAAGCACATCGACATCTCGCTGCTGAACGGGGACGGACCGCAGGTGAGCTACTCGCCGGTCACGATCACCCAGTGGCAGCCCGAGGAGAGGAAGTACTAGCGATGCCCGAGACCCACCGCCCGCCGGAGACGTTCACGCTGCGCATGCGCCGCTACGACCCCGAGTCCGGCGACGCGCCCTACTGGGACGAGCACACGATCGAGCTGGAGCCCCACCGCTCGGTGCTGGAGGGCATCCTGCAGGCGAAGGCCCGCTTCGACGGCTCGATCGGCATCCGCTGCTCCTGCCGCGCGGCGATCTGCGGCTCGTGCGGGGTGCGTATCAACGGCGAACCGGGCTTGGCCTGCCACACGCACTTGGACCACGCGCGCGCGTCCGCGCGCGCGGACGGCGTGATCGAGGTCGAGCCGATGGGCAACATGCCCGTGATCAAGGATCTGATCGTGGACATGGACGCGGTTCATTGGAAGAAGGTCCAGCGCGTCACGCCGTGGCTCATCAACAAGCAGCCGGTGCCCGAGCGCGAGTACATCGTCTCGAAAGATTCGATGGTCGACATCACCCAGTCGATGGCCTGTATCCAGTGCGGGGCGTGCGTGTCGGACTGTCTGGCGATGGAGGTCGACCCGGGGTTCATCGGTCCGGCTGCCCTGGCCAAGGCATATCGCTTCGTCGGGGACCCGCGCGACGCCCAGCAGGACGTGCGCCTGCGCGACCTGGCCGAAGACCCGCAGGGAATCTATGACTGCACGCACTGCTTCAAGTGCGTGCAGGCGTGCCCCAAGGACGTCAATCCGATGGGCCAGATCATGCGACTGCGCCGGATCGCGGGCTCCGACCAGCACATCGTCGACCGCAACAACGGCTACCGCCACGAGCACGCGTTCGTGGACAACGATCCACGCGCAACGGCCTGCTGCACGAGTCCGACCTGCTGGCCGACTCCTCTCGGTTCGGGAAGTTCCACCCGCGGGCCGTGCCCGAGCTGATCGCCGGGCTGCCCACCGCGATCCGCGGGCTGTTGCGCGGCAAGATGACGCTGCCCAAGATCCTGCTACACCAGCACAAGGCGCCCAAGCAGGTGAAGAAGTATTTCGAGCAGATCGACAGTAGGCCCGAGCGCTATGAGCTGAACCTGTACGCTGAGCCAGCGCGGTGGACGAAGAGCGGAGGAGGCGGGAGCATGAAGGTCGCCTACTGGCCCGGCTGCGTCAGCCGCGGCTTCACCCCTGAGCTGCACGGCTCGATGGCCAAGGTGGCGCCGCTGCTCGATATCGAGCTGGTGGAGCTCGACCGCGCGAGCTGCTGCGGGGCTGGCGTGATCGCCGAGCACAACCAGGAGCTGGCCGACACGCTCAACGCACGCACGTTCGCCCTGGCCCAGCAGGTGAAGGGCGCGGAGCTGATGATGAACATCTGCTCGACCTGCCAGGGCGCGCAGGGCGAGTGCCAGGAGCGGTTGGACGCCAGTGCCGAGTACCGCGCGCACGTAAACGAAACGCTCGCTTCCGAGGGCCTCAGCTATGAAGACCGGGCGGGCCTTTTACAAACAAGAACTTCCTGTGGCTGCTGGTCGAGGAGATCGGCCTGGAGGAGCTGCGCTCAAAAGTGCGCCGGCCGCTGACGAACCTGAAGGTCGGCCCCTTCTACGGCTGCTACATCGTGCGCCCCCGCGCGCGCCTGGGCATCGACTCAGAGCACCCGCGCGACCACTACCTCGAGCAGCTGATCGAGGCGCTCGGCGGCACCGTG
Organism: uncultured Solirubrobacterales bacterium; assembly: GCA_963839965.1. Classification (GTDB taxonomy): domain Bacteria; phylum Actinomycetota; class Thermoleophilia; order Solirubrobacterales; family Solirubrobacteraceae; genus Palsa-744. The sequence goes on along the minus strand of CAWIWX010000001.1, from coordinate 68,072 downwards.
ATCGAGTACGCCGGCATGCGCAAGTGCTGCGGGTTTCCGATCATCACCATGAACAAGCAGGCGTCGCTGACGCAGGCCGGCCGCCACCTCGGCGACGCCGTGGACGCGGACGCCGACTGCCTGGTGACGCCCTGCCCGCTGTGCCATTTGAACCTCGACCTGCAGCAGCCGCTGGCCGAAGGGATCGTCGGGCGCGAGCTGAAGATGCCGGTCCTGCACCTGCCCCAGCTGGTCGGCCTCGCGCTCGGGCTGGAGCCCAAGGAGCTCGGGCTCCAGCGCCATGTCGTGCGGCCTACCTCGGTGATCGATTGGTCGACGTCGGTCGTGGGCGCCGCGGCAGCGTAGGCTGCGCCGGGTGAAGATCCTCACCCAGTTGAGACTCCCCCCGCGTTCTCAATCCAGGTTGTGCCTGTGAAGATCCTCACCGTCGTAGGCAACAGGCCGCAGTTCATCAAGGCCGCCGCCGTGTCGGGGCCGCTGCGGGAGCGAGCACGAGGAGGTGCTGGTGCACACCGGCCAGCACTACGACGACTCGCTTGTCGCGAGTGTTCTTCGCTGAGCTCGGCCTCGCCGAGCCCGACCGCGAGCTGGGCATCGGCGGCGGCTCCAACACGTCGCAGACGGCGCGCATGCTCGCCGCGCTCGAGCCGCTGTTCGCAGAGGCCGACCGGACGCCGTGCTCGTGTACGGCGACACCAACTCGACGCTCGCGGGCGGGCTGGCCGCGGCGCAGGCGGACGTCCCGGTCGTGCACGTCGAGGCGGGCATGCGCTCGTACGACCGCGCGATGCCCGAGGAGCTCAACCGCGTCGCTGACCGACCATCTCTCAGAGCTGCTGCTGTGCGCGTCGGACACGGCGGCGGCGAACCTCGAGCGCGAGTCGGTCGCCGGGCGGATCGAGGTCGTGGGCGACGTGATGGTCGACGTCGCGCTGCGCCGCCTGCCGAGCGCCCGCGCCGACGGCAGACGCCCGCGAGCTTCGGAGTCACGCCCGGCGAGTACCTGCTGTGCACGGCCCACCGCGCCGGCAACGTCGACGACCCAGCGCGGCTGAGCATGCTGGTGGCGCTGCTGCGAGCACTGCCGGGGCCGGTCGTGTTCCCCGTTCACCCGCGTACGCGTGCGCGACTGCAAGACGCCGGCATGCTGGAGGAGCTGGCGGGCGCGCCGGGCATGACGCTGACCGAGCCGCTCGGCTACGCCGAGCTCAGCGCGCTGCTGTGCCAGGCGCGAGCGGTCCTGACAGACTCCGGAGGCATCCAGAAGGAGGCGTACCTTGCCGGGGTGCCCTGTGTCACGCTGCGCGCGAACACCGAGTGGGTCGAGACGGTCGCCGCGGGCTGGAACACGCTCGTGGACCTCGACGCCGACGCTGCGCTCGCGGCGCTCGAACGGGAGCCGCCGGCCGATTCGACGCCTGCCCCCGGGACGCCCAATCCCTATGGCGACGGGCACGCGGCCGAGCGCTGCGTCGCCGCGATCGGGGCGCTTGCTTCGTGAGCCCGGGGAAGCGACCGATCACCGCAATGGCGCCGCAGCCGCGGCGCCCGCGCGCGGTGGACGTCGAGACGGCGCAGACCATCCGTGTGGGCGTGGTCGGACTCGGGTACTGGGGACCGAACCTGGCGCGCAACCTAGCCGCGATCGCCGGCTGCGAGTTGACGTGGCTGTGCGACCCCTCCGAGGCCGCCCGCGAGCGGCTGGCCGGCATATACCCGGGCGCACGGACGACCGCCGACCCGCAGGAGCTGCTGGAGGACCCAGAGCTGGACGCGGTCGTGCTGGCCACGCCCGTGCCGACCCACGCGGAGCTGGCCATACGGGTGGCGGACGCCGGCAAGCACTGCTTCGTGGAGAAGCCGCTGGCGACGAGCGCCGCCGACGCGCAGCTGGCCGTGGACGCCGCTGAGCGGGCGGGCAGGACGTTGATGGTCGGACACCTGCTCGAGTACCACCCCGCCGTTGACCGCCTCAAGGCGCTGCTCGAGGGGGGCGAGCTGGGAGAGCTGTACTACGTGTACGGCAACCGGCTGAACCTCGGCAAGCTGCGCGCCGACGAGAACGCGCTGTGGAGCCTCGGCGCGCACGACGTGTCCGTCGTGCTGGCGCTGATCGGCGGGGAGCCCGTGGAATGCGTGGCGCAGGGGTCCTCGTTCGTGCGCGAGGGCGTCGAGGACGTGGTCTTCTGCTACCTGCGATTTCCATCCGGAGCGGTCGCGCACCTGCACCTGTCGTGGCTGGATCCCCACAAGGAGCGGCGCCTGACGGTCGTCGGCTCAAAGCGCATGGCCACGTTCGACGACATGCAGATCGAGGGCAAGCTGACCGTCTACGACAAGGGCTTTGACGAGGACGCGCGCTCCTGGGGGGAGTACATCGCCCGCTCGGGCGACATCTACTCCCCGCGCATCCCCAACGTCGAGCCGCTGCGAGTCGAGTGCGAGCACTTCATCGAGTGCGTGCGTACAGGCGCGGCGCCGCGCTCGGACGGGCACAGCGGCCTGCGGGTGGTCAGGGTGCTCGAGCAACTCCAGCGCTCACTGGAGGAGAACGTTTGATATCGCCCAGAGGGCTGCGCAGCGGGAGGAGTTTGGTGAGCCAGCCCCCCGGCCTGCCCCCCGCTCCTCAGCGGATCAGGATCGGCGGACTGTAGCTGTAGACGTGCGCGCCGTCTGAGATCTTGATGAGCGCCCGGTAGACACCGGGATGGCGAATACGCACGATGCGGTCAAAGCGCGACACGTCCGAGGTGCCGGCTTTGACTACGGTGCCACCCTCGTTGATCGAGTTGCCCCCCGGCCGCAACAGCTGAAACCCGATGAGCGCGCCGACCTCCGCCGGGGCGACGGTCCCGTACAGGCGCGCATACCCGTGCCGGCGGGTGCGAGCCGCATGAAAGGCCACGCGCACGGCGACGCTCTCGACGATCACCGGGCTCGTGACGAGCGTGCCGCCGACGGTGACGACCCGCAGCTGGGCGTTTTCGAGCAGCCCCAGGTACGGGAACGAGAACCCGCCGGTGCTGTTCGTGACCTCGGGGTTGCCGACTGGATGAAACCCGGCGAGGTAGGGAAACGGGTTGGATTCCAGCATCACCTCGCGGTTGGCGGAGCCCGTCCCCGACAGGGTGCCCTCGACGAGGAACGGGTTGCCGAACACGACCGGATTGGGGGCGCCGGCGATCTGAAGCGACAGCGGGACCTTGGTCGTTTTGAACTTGCGGTCCTTGCCGTTGGTCGTGCCCGCACCGTTGACCGCCACGATTCGGTAGTGATAGACCGTCCCGGGCGCAAGCCCCGTGACGGTCTGGCTGACCTTGATGGAGATCGTCCCGTTGCCGGCCGTGGCGAGCGGTGTCTGCCCGCCGTAGCCGCTGGTGGTGCCGTACTGGAAGACGTAGCCGGTGGCCGATCCATGCGCGTTGACGTAGCCGTGAAGGATCACCGTGGAGTACGTCGCGTTCGACGCGCCGGAGGTGGCGACGCTCGGCGCCGAGGCGGCGGCCAGGGCGCGCGAGGCGGGCGCCAGCAGCATCAGCGCGCTCGCCGCCAGCGCAATGAGCAGGACGGCCAGCAGGCGAGGCGCCGGGCTGGCGTCTCGCGGGAGGGTGCGAAGATAGGGGGTCATACCAGCTATATACCCAATTGGCGGGATAAGTCGCGGCGGATTTCACGGGAAGCGCGCGGGAGGGGCGGCACGAGCGAGATCGCGTGGGCGGCGCGGGCCAGGATCGTGTCCGCGACCACAGTGTCCCGCCCCGCCGCGAACGGCTATTCGGGAACGATCGTGTCGGGGCCAGAGAGCTCGAATGCGTTGTGCAGCAGGCGCACTGCCGGCTCGACACGGGCGCTGGGGATGACACAGGAGATCTTGATCGGAGAGGTCGAGATCATCTCGATGTTCACGCCCTCGCCGGCGAGCACGCCGAACACCTTCGCGGCGACACCCGGGTGCGAGCGCATGCCCGCGCCGACGATGGAGACCTTGCCCATCTCCTCGTTGGCGACCAGGTCGGCGTAGGACTCGCCGGCCAGCGATGCAAGCGCGGCGCGAGCGGCGGGCAGATCCTCGCGCGGAACCGTGAACGAGATCTCCGCCTGCCCGCCCGCGGAAGTCGGCTCGTTCTGGACGATCATGTCGACGTTGACGCCTGCCTGCGCGAGCGCCTCGAAGATGCGTGCGGCGGCACCGGGCTCGTCGGGCACGCCGATGAGCGTGACCTGCGCTTCGGAGGTCGAGTGGGTGACGGCGGTGATGAGGGGCTGCTCCACGGTGTCTGCCTCGCTGAGTACAACTGTACCGGGGGAGTCCTCGAGCGAGGAGCGGCAGTGGATGCGCACGCCGTGGTTGCGCGCGTACTCGACGGCGCGCAGCTGCAGCACGCCGGCCCCCGAGGCGGCCATCTCGAGCATCTCCTCGAAGGAGACGACCGGCAAGAGGCGCGCATCGGGAACGATGCGCGGGTCGGCGCTGAACACGCCCGGAACGTCGGTGTAGATCTCACACACCTCCGCGCCGACCGCCGCCGCGAGCGCTACAGCTGTCGTGTCAGAGCCCCCGCGTCCCAGTGTGGTGACGTCGCTGGAGCCGCTCGATACGCCCTGAAACCCGGCGACGAGCACGATCCGGTCCTCATCCAGGGCGGCCAGGATGCGCTCCGCGCGCACGTCGATGATGCGCGCGCGGGTGTGCGAGGCGTCGGTGACGATCCCCGCCTGCGAGCCGGTCAGCGAGATCGCGCGGTGGCCGAGGTCGTTGATCGCCATCGCGCACAGCGCGCACGAGATGCGCTCGCCGGTCAACAGCAGCATGTCCATCTCGCGCGGATCGGGGTTGGGCGAGACCTCGTCGGCCATCGCGATCAGCTCGTCGGTCGTGGAGCCGCGCGCGGAGAGCACCGCAACGACGCGACAGCCCGAGTCGCGCTTGTCAACGATGCGCCGCGCCGCGCGCTTGATGCGGGGAGCGTCGGCGACGGACGTGCCGCCGAACTTCATAACCATTATGTTGCTATTAGGGCTACAGGAGGTCATGGTGGTGTTGCGGCTTGATGGCTGTATCCGTGTCAGTAGGTCGGCGGCCGGGTCGGAGAGAGCTTCATCTCCCCGGAGATTCAGCGGGAGCAGATCGAGACCCGGGCTCGCCTGATGGACGCTCAGATTATCGAATGGCATACCGACCTCGACCAATCGGGCGAGGCGGGAGGGCCGGGTTGTCCCGGCCCTCCTTGAGCAATGCGTCTATGAGCAGCGGGCGCGCTGCCTAGAACGATTCGCTTTCGAGGACTTCCGCTGCCCCCGCGGCGCGGAGTTCGCCGTTGAGGATCGCGTAATCTTCGCCTTTTTCGTTTTTGTTCGGGATCCCGAGTTTCCCTTCGACGAGCGAGTCGAGGAAGCCCTTGACGAACAGGAATTCGCCGCATTCGTGGGCTTTGGGCGCGGGGAACGTGTTGTCGACCAGGGAGTTGCCGGTGACCTGCAGCGACAGCAGTCCGTTTTCTTCCAGGGTCGTCTCTTCGCCCGTGGCGCCGTGCAGCGGTTTGACGCCGGCGGCCGGGTGGGTTTCCCCGGTGCTCAGGTGCAGCTCGATCGGTTCGGATTCCGAGCCGATATAGCACGAGTTGCCCAGCAGCGGATTTTTGAGGTGGACCCGCAGCGGCAGGGTGATCGCAGTGCCTTCTTCGTTCGCGAGGTTGTGTTCGTTGTAGAGCACGGGGTTGTGTTCGTTGGCGACGAGTTCCGTAGTCGCCGTCACGCCCGTGAGTTTGTTTTCGAATGTTTTTTTGCACAGGTCCCTGAAGAACGTTTCGACCGGACCCGGGCCTTTGATTTCTTCGCACTTGATGATGTCGAGCAACCCGCCCGGCACGTTGAGTTCGGTTTTCGACAGGCTTTCGCCGTTCTTGGCAGGCAGCCCGAAGAATTCCACTTCGCTTCCGCCGATCGACGCGAAGCCGCCCTGCTGGACGATCGTCTTTGCGATCGGCACACCGGTGTTCCCGAGCTTGACTTCCCCGCCAGTCGTGGTGTCAACGCTACAGAGAACGGTGATCGGGATTTCGGTCGGGCACTCCTTGAACACTTTGAAGATGCCCTGCGGTTCTGCCATCGCCGGCGAGGCCGAGGTCAGCGCGGCCAGCGGCACCATCAGCGCCGTGACCGCCAGGACAAGGGTGCGCCCGCGGATGCCCGCCAAGCGCGTGCCGTGTTTCGACATGATGCAGCACCTCCACTTTCGTTGTTGTTTGTCAACTCACTTTCGTAGTTTCGTAGTCGTTGACGGGCAGGCGGGCGCGGCGGGCGCGATCGCGCGCGCAAGGAGCGCCAGGAGGACCCGGCGAGGGGCGCGGCGGCACGCCCGGATCAGCGGCGCCAGCGGCCGGGCCGCAGCGCATCTGCGAACCCCGTTCGCGCCGCTCCACGACCCTGTCCGTCACTCCAGCTCCTTCCCTCAATGGCATGCCCGGCCAGGCTGAGCGGACGCGGCACGCCCTAGCTTTTGGGCATGCCCTTCGCTCCCAAGCCTCGAGCGCATCCATACCACACGACGGCGCTCATGTCAAGGCACGTGAAGCCACGCGACGCCGAGCGCCGCTGCCTCGGCCCCGGGTTGGGGCGGTCGAGGCGGAGAATCGCGCTGAGCTTGCGGCCGGGGCGCCGCTGATCCCGCTGGAGCAGGTGATGCGCGAACTCGGCGACGCATGAGCGGCGAGCCGTGGTCCATCGGCTTCACCCCCCGCGGCAGAAGAGAGACCTCAATCGCCTCGACCGGCAGGTGAGAGAACGAGTCTATGCTTCGAGAATGAGCGTCTTACTGGCGGCCAGCTTGAGCGTTTCCGCGACTTCCAGAGCGGCCTTCTTGTAACCGGTGCCGAAGTTGAGTTCGAGCTTGGCTTCCTCGGCTTCGCCTTTTTCGTTTTCATAGGCCGTGTACGTCGGATCGCCTTCGCCGTTGCCCCTGAGGGCGATGTCGAACTGGTTGGTTTCTTCGTTGAACGGAGTGGTCGGGATCAGGATGCTGCCGCGAACTTTCACTTTCACCGAGCCGCACGCGATTTCGCCCGCGTTCAACGTGAGAGCCATCCCGGGCCGTATTTCGCTTCCTTCGACGTAATACACGACACTCGCGGCCCCGGTGAGGATCGCGACTCCCGCTCCGGCGCCCGCGGTATTGCATTTTGTGCTGCTTTCACCAACTTTAGTGGCGCAGTTGCTGAATTCCATTTCGACGTTCACCGCCTTGGGGCCGGTGACCGAATCGCTGGACTTGACGCCTTTGCACGTGAACGGTTTGACGGAGTTGCTGATACTGACGGCCGCGGACGAAGAGCCTTCGAGCGCAACCGGGAACGACCCACCCTCGTCGAGAGCGAACTTTGGCAACCTCACCGTTTCTTCGACTGCTCTGACCATGACCTCCTCGCTCGCGTTTAGTTTGAGCGTTTCGGCAATTTCCAGCGCGGCCGTTTTGTAACCGGTGCCGAAGTTGAGTTCGAGCTTGGCTTCCTTTTCTTCGCCTTTTTCGTTTTCGTAGGTCGCGTACGTCGGGCGGCCTTCGCCGCTGCCCGTGAGGGTAAGGTCGAGCTGCTTGGTTAGGGTCCCGATCGGCGTGATCGGGACCAGGATGCTGCCGCGAACTTTCACTTTAGTCGTGCCGCACGCGATTTCGCTCGCGTTCAGTGTGACGATCGTCCCGACCAGCCGTTCGGCTTTGTTGATGTACACGACGCCCGCACTGCCAGAGAGAACCGCGACCCCCGCTCCGGCGCCCGTGGTATTGCATTTCACACTTTCGGAAGCACAGTTGGTGAATTCCATACTGACATTCACCGCCTTTGCGCCCGTGATCGAATCGCCGGACTTGACGCCTTCGCAGGTGAGATGTCTGACGGTGTTGCTGATTTTGACGGCAGCGGACGACGAGCCTTCGAGCGCGACCGGGAACGATCCGCCTTCCCCTAAACCTATATACGGTAGACTTGGCGCCATGGTCGTCAGCGCCTTTTCGGACCCGTAGACCATACCGCCACTCGTTGCGACGATCCGATAATAGTACGTCGTGATCGCCGCCAGACCGGCGATCGCTGTGCTCTCTTCCACGTTGCTTGTACCCGAACCAGCGCTGGCTTCTTCCGTCTTGTGTGTGTACACACCCTTTTCCGTACCGTATTCGAAGTGGTAGGTGGTTTCCAGCCCGCCAGGGTTTACAGACCCCTTCAGCGTCGCACTCGATTCAGTGATGTTTGCTGCCGCGTGGGTTTCCACACCTGGAAGAGCGATGCGCTCCGCCAGCATGGATTGCGGACCGAAAGTTTCCTCGCCGCTCCCCACTGCGCTGCAGACTTCTTCCGCCGTACACGAAACACCAGTCAAACTATTAATCCCATAAGTCGGGTTGGGTATGTCTTCGACGGTCCATTGATTGGGGTTGGGTGTCGCTTGGAAGGTCCACTTAGTGCCATTCCAATGCTCAGACAGCGTTACCTCGGCGCTGTTGAACGAGGTGGTCGGACTGGTGCCGTAACGCCCTACCGCAGTACACGCTTTTGACGATGCACAAGACAGCCCCAGCAGGTAGCTTCCTATCGTTGCTCCCGCTGGGTTGGGCATATCCTGGATCGTCCATTCTGTGCCGTTCCATTCCTCTGCCCAAGTAACGTTTGTCGCCGAACCGCTCTGATAGTATCCTACAGCGATACAGGTTGACGACGTCGAGCATGCCACGCCGGTCAGGGCGCTTCCCGGGGTTATTGTGGGCGGTTTGGCGATTTTCTGTTGCGACCATGCCGTGCCGTTCCAGTGCTCCACGAGACCTTCAAAGAAGCCTAAGCTCTCTTCATAGTACCCTACTGCGGTACACGATTCACTGGACGTACATGACACCGACAGCAATTGGCTGTCTCCCGATGGATTTGGCGTCGACTGAACTTCCCATTGCGTTCCATTCCAAAACTCCGCCAAAGTCACGAACGCGGCAGAGCTATTCCTATAATAACCAACCGCGGTGCAAGCTTTAGGCGACGTACACGACACACTTTTCAGTTCGGCAAAGGACGCTGCGCCAAGGCTCGGATCGGGGATCGTCTCGGCCGTCCATTTACCGCCTTCCCATTGCTCCGCCAACGGCACCACCAGCGAGCCGACCCTCCCGACCGCCGTGCATACGGTTTCAGATGCACATGACACGCCCTGCAGTTCTCCTTTACCCGGAGTTGTCTGGATCGCCCATTCTGTCCCGCTCCAACGCTCCGCGAGCATGTTGCTGCCCGTACTTTCCTCGTTGAACCCCACAGCCGTGCATGCGTTAGCCGATGTGCATGACACGTCATTCAGATCGCTGGCTTCCGATTTGCTCGGGTGGGGAGTCGCCTGGATCGACCAACGCGGCGTGGTAAACGTGTGATCTTTACCATAGACAGTCCCATTGCTGTTCGCAGCGACCAGGCGGTAGTGATACGTCGTTTCTGCCGCGAGGCCGGAAATGCTCTCGCTGACACTCCGCCAGATCGAGCCCGACCCCACGCTGGCGCTTGGCACAGGCACGTTCACACCATAGGACGTTGTCGGTCCGTATTCGAAGTGATAATAGCTCGTTTCCGATCCTCCCGGATCGACGTAGCCGTTGAGCTCGGTTCCGTTTGCCGTCGTCAAATTTGTCGCCGGGTCCGTTACCGCACGAAGACCGACGGTTTTTTCAAGAGGACCATCGGGGGAACCCCAACCCGTGGGGCCATCGTATCCTTCCTGAGCGGTGCACATATAACTGCCACACCAACCGGTTGTGCCCGAGGTGACGTCAAACAGCGTATGCGTGTAAAAGGCTTCGGCTCCCGGCTCGTCTTTTACAGCCGTGCTTGCGTGCGCCTCAATGCCGGCGACAAGCGGTGCCCCCACGCTGGTGCCGCCCATCAACATCCAACCGAGTTTACCGGTACCGACCCCGCCCGATTCATATTCGTAAGAGTCATATGCGGACACGGGCGATTCTTCATCACTTGCGACAGCCGCGACATCGTTGTCGGTGCGGTTAGCGCAGCCGGGATCTGTCTGCCACGAGGGCTTGGACTCAAATTCGCTGCAGCCACCTCCGGTATAGGGCCACACAGTCTCTTCCCAGCCGCGTTCGCTTCCCGGTTTCTTCTTTAGCACGGTGCCGCCAACTGCGATGACGTCTTTGGATGCTGCCGGATACGCAACCCCCTCGGCCGGGTACTCGGTCCCATATCCACCGTCGCCCGCGCTCGCCGTCGTCGGAACATCCCTGTAACCGAAATGCGCGTCTATAGTTTCCTCGTCAGATTGCTCGTAACCGCCCCAACTGTTGCTGACCTCGGTGGTTATTTTTTTACTTTCTGAGTATTCTGATTCGACCCAGACAGCCTCTGTCTCGGCTTCCTCTAGGCTACTCATTTGGCTGTTATTTGCCTCGACCAACAGGATTTTGCATTCCGGACATATAGCCGACACCATCTCGAGATCCAGCGATATCTCTAAGCCCCAGTCCTCAACTTTGCCGGTACCGGAAATTTCTGGATATTTGTCCGTTGGATAATCTTCTTCCTTGCCTTCCTGATTAAACTTTTTAAAGCAGCCGTTTGCTTTAGTGCATGCCGTTACACCACTTTTGTAGTCGAGTCCATACCTTTCGCGATAGCTGTTCAAATCGGCTTCTGCCTTGGGATCATCGTAGGCGTTGACGATCGCAACGGTTTGCGTCGATCCTCCCGTAACGGGAATCTTGTATGCTTCCCGGAGTTCGTTGGGGGCAAGTCCTTCCTTTTCGCCGCCTCCTTCCAGCAGCGGCCCAGCGCTGGTGGCCCTGTAACCAGATGCCGTCTTGACTGGTTGCGGGTTGACGACCGACAGGCACCCGGCGTGTCCAGAGGTGGGCGGTGGGCAGACAGCGTACGGTTCTGTGCTCGAAGGCTTCAGCGAATATCCCAGCGTTGCTGAGCTCACAGGCGGTGCTGGGGACGATTCCGTCAGCGAAGGTTCCGCCAACAAGGACCCCAACCCCACGCCCGTGGCACTCGCCGATGCAGGGAGCAGACCACCGAACAGAATGCCGACGAGAACCCCCACGCGGGCCAGCCGTGTACAGCGCCCCCGCGCCAGCCGGCCCAGCTGGACCCGCGGCGCCAAAACCAACGCCGTCGCGGCCACCTCCTCGGCTGACGCCACGGGGTTCGTCTGACGTCCTGCGCTGAGATCGCGCCGCCCGCCCGACCTAGCCGCGGACGCGGCCGCCAGTACACGACGCCCGAACCTGCCCGTGGGTCCCATCAGTGCACACTCCCCTTCGTATCGGTCCAGCCCGAACGCTTCCCCCTGCCAAAAGGGATGCTCCCTAAATGCTGGTCTGTTGACTTGGCGGTGTTGTCCGCCGGTGGGAAGTCTTATGTGCCCGGCGCGCCCTCGTCAAGAGTTGATCGAAGGAAAATACCCGCGTACGAATGTGAACCCCCGTACCTACGACTGTGAACCCCCGGGCTTATCTCATCCATCCGCCCGATTGTGTTCCAGTTGGGGGAGAGTTTTCTATTTCTGCCAGTGCGTGTGCTATTTCCCGGCCGTGTGGTGTAAGTTGCCATTCGTTCGGCGCACCGGGGCCCGCGGAGCGCTTTACGGCGAGGTTCTCCGCCTGTAGTTGCAACAGCAGCCTCGAGACCTGCGACTTGTGGGGCACGCCGACCGCCGCGCCGACCCCACGGTTGCTCGGATGGGACCCCCGTTCACCCTGCTCGGCGAGGTAGAGCACGCATTCGCGCAGGCGCCGCGCGGCCGGGTTGGCGAGGATCGCCGGAAGCGCGATCTCGCTGCCCGCCGTTGCCGGCGGCGGCGACCCTCCCGCGGCGGCTTGTGCCTGGATCGCACGGGCGAGCTCGTCGCCTCGCCGCGCCTCCTCGGCCGCTGTCTCCCAGCCCGCGACGTGCTCGACGATCAGTCCCATCAACGGGCCGAGCAGCCCGATCAGCGGTTGCGGTTCAGGCGCGATCAACCGCGCGCGGACGATCTCCATCACCGACGCGAGCATGCCGTGCGCCGCCAGCGGCGAGGCGTGTGCCACCTCACCCTCGATCCGCGCGACGACCAGCGCACGGAACGCCCCCACGGTCCGCTCCCGAGTCTCCCGCACGACCCCATCGCCCGCCAGCGTCTCCACCACGAGCACCCGCGCCAGCTCGGGCTCGGAGTCGAAGAACGCGAGCACCGCCGCCAGCGCCGCGCGCATCCCCTCGCGCCAGGACTCCTCCCCCTCCAGCGCCCGCGCCGCGAGCACGCTCACCCGCTCCAGGCCGTGGTCCATCACGGCGAGGAGGCCGTCGTCGATGCCGCCGGGGAACAGCTCATAGAGCGTGCGGCTCGACACCCGCGCCCGCTCGAGCACCGCTCCGACCCCAGCGCGCGCGTAGCCACGTTCGGCGACCACCTGCACGATCGCCCCAAGAATCCGCTCGCGCGCCATCCCTCTCACCGGGGCCCGCGACACGCCGCGCTCCCCGCACGTCTCGGGCTTCGCGCGATCGGACTCCTTGGATGTGCCGGACGCTGGGCCATCCTGGCCTGCGCCGGCGGCGGCGGCCTGTTCGATCTCCTTGTTGTACGCGCCGCTGACGGCCGCGATCAAGCGGTCGACCAGCGCGGAGGCGATCTGAAGCACTTCGCGCAACGCGCCCGTCTGACCGAGCGACGGGCCGCGCTCGGCCTCCCGCATCACGAAGTCCTCCAGCACCGCGTACCCCGCGACATACCGGCGCAGCACCGTCTCCAGCCCCACCCCGATCCGCGCCGCGCGGCGTGCCTGTGTCAGCACCGCGACCGGCACCGGCTCCAAAGACTCTCCCGTCCGCTCGATGCCCACGAGGACATAGTCGAGGGCAGCCACGCCGGCGGCGCGCAGTCCGTCCACATACTCCGGATCCTCACTGCCCGTCCGATCGAACCACTGATTGCTGACGCGCGCGAAGATCGCCTGCTCGATCTCCGCGCGACGCGCTCGCAACCGCTCGAGGACACCGGCACGAGCCTGCCCAATCGCTCTCACGGCATCGGTCTTCCGATACTCCGTGCAGTTTGCATCGCCTCAAGCATCTGGACCGCCACCGGATAATGACGATCACGCGGGCGCATGAATAGCGACACGTCGCCATATCTCGAGACGACATTCGCGATCCCTGACGGATCGCGCTCGACGCCGACGACGCCTAGCCGCCGGCCGACCGACCGCGTCGCCGGGTCTTTTGATCAGGCCCTTACCGTAGACGTGCGCCGGTGATCAGCTGGAGCCGCGCCCGGCCGTCGTGAAGTTTCCGCCCCGCTTGGCTGAATTGATGAGGGGCGCCGCGGCCGTTTGGGGAGCGGCCGCGGCGCCCGGTAGAGACGATAACCTGGCGGGAGAGGGTCCGCCGTTATGTGGTTACCCTCGAACGCCGCAAGAGGGATCGAGCGACGCCCAAGCATCGCAGGACCGGCCTTCATTTTTTCGACCGTAAAACCGCTGCGCGGATCGGTCGAAAAAATAAAGCTCCGACCTGCTGAAGCTGAAAGTTACAGTATTAGTTCTTCTTTCCGCGCTTCCCGCCCTTGTGCTTCTTATCGGTCTGCTTCTTCTTGGTCGCCTTGTGGGCCTTCGCGCACCCGGTCACCGCGATCGTGACGTCCTTCCTGTATTCCGCGCCGTTCTGGGCGATGTATTCGTTGGGCATCACGATCGCCGCGGCCTCGGTCTTCTTGACCTTGCGCGTGACTTTCTGCTTGTGGCCGTGGACCTTGATCGTGACTTTTTTCTTGACCGTCACGGTCTTCGTCTCGTGGCAAAGGTTCCCGTTCGCGGCCAGCGCGGAGTAGGGGCCCTCGGGGAGGTTGATTTCAAAGCTGGTGACGGGGTTGTCGGGGATCGCCTTGAACGTCGTGGAGGTCACGCCGTTCTTGATCAGCGTGTCGCCGACGAGGTCGATCGTGACGCCGTAGCCCTGCAGCACCATCACGAGGTTGGGGAACGCTTCGTTGCCGTTGGAGACGAAGTAGACTGGGCCTTCCAGCGCCACGGGGATGTTCGGCACGACCGCCCTGGCGTGCCCGATCGCCGAGGGTCCCGGGCAGCCCGCCGGGTTGGCCTGGAACTGCGCCTGCGTGCACGCCTTCTGCAGCGTCGTCAGGCGGCTGGGGAGCACCTCGGGCAGTTCGACTTTGACGTGGTGGATGTCCGCGTCTGTGCCCTGCGGGACGTTGGGGTATGTGAGCTTGTAGGTGAGGCTCGCGCCGTCGGCTTTGCTGGTCTTCCCCAGCGTTGAGATCGAGATTTTCGGTTCGAACTTCAGGCTCGCGCAGTTGGTGACCTGGAAGGGATCGGAGATCGCGGACTTCGCTTCTTCGGAGCTCGCAATCGTGCCCGTGACTTCCATCTTGTTGCAGTTCGTCGGGTTGAACGTGAACCCGGGACGGTTGATCAACACGTTGACGTGCTCGATCTGCAACGGGAAGCCTTCGATGATCGTCGGGATCGCGTACGGACCCGACGGGTCGGTCGTGACCGTAAGCGCCGCGGTGAGCGGGTTGACCTCGATCGTCGCCCGCACCACCACCGGCCGACCTTCCTGCAGGTCGAACGGGCCGGCCTTCGCGGGGTTGACGATGCTCAACCCGAACGGCGCGTCGGTTGGGGAGCCGGCGATCTTTTCGGTGATGTACGCCTTGCCGCCCGTGACCGTGAACGGCTCGCCGCCGACACCGACGCTGACGATCGTTTCCCCGATCTGGCTGTTCGGGCCGCACGTCCCCGCGTTCGCCTGCGCTTCGGAGCACAGTTCGACACCCGAGAGGATTCCCGACAGGCCCGGCGGGTAGTGCAGCGTGACCGACTGGATGTCCTGATCGCCGGAGGGGCGCGAGAGCGTCGTCGAGAGGTTCGAGAACGAGCCCGCGTTGATGTTGGTCGTCGAGGAGCGCAGTTCGGGGCTGAACGGCAGCGAGGAGCCCGGGCACGGGCCGTCGTTCGGGCCGCTCGTGATCTGGAAGCTCGATTGGCTGCTCACGGGGGCGCCGCCGTCCCAGGGGGTGTAGAGCGCCTGCGTGGTGTAGGTGCCGCAGTGGTCGGGGGTGGCCAGGGGGGCGCGTTCGCCGCCGAAGAAGTGCACTTCGGCGTCTTCGAAGGGCAGCTGCGGGTTGTCTTCGAAATAGCTTCTGATCTGGCCGGGGGCCAGTTCGACGCTCGCGCCCGGTTCACCGCCCAGTTCCACGCGGCCGGGGAGCTTCACGAGCGCACCCGAGACCGGGTCTTCGGCGATGATGTACATCGCGACGTGGGTGGAGAACGGGTTTTCAGGCGGGAAGACGTTGAAGTTCTGCGGCGAGGCCAGATACACGGCGCCGGTGACCGGGTTCGGCAGCAGCGGCGTCTTGATCGTCACGGTCGCGACCTTGGAGGCGTCGGGGCAGAAGTTCACCCCCTGCTGGAAGGGTTCGGAGAAGCCGGCCGCGAGCGCGTCGGTGCTTTCGGGTTTGTACGGCGTGAAGGTCGGCGCGCTGACACCCGGCTCGCCTTCCAGTTCCCTGGTTCCCCGATAGCCGACCTGGTTGCCGGGCACGCCGAGGGCGCCGCCGAGCGGGCTGGCGGTGTTAGCGGTGCAGGCCTGAAGGCCGTCGGCGGCGGATGGGTTCAGCGTCACCCCCGCGGGGAGCGTGACCTGGATGCCGCGGATGTTCGACTGGGCGAGGCCTTCGGCGTTCAGCTGGCCTTCCTGGGGGACGTGCACGTCGACGTCCAATCCGGTGGGGGTGCTCGCGCTGGTGCCGTCGGGGGTGACCTTGATCTGGGGGCCGAACTGCAGGTGGTTGCAGCCTTCCATGGCGGGCACAGGTTCGCTGGCGAACGTTTCGAAGTGGCCCTGGTCCTGCCAGGAGTCGGCTTCCACGTTGGTATGCAACGGGCCGGTGCACGAGGTGGGCATGTCAAAGAACGGGGGCGGGTGGGTGCCTTCAAGGCCGGTGCAGGAGAACCCCTGGTCCCCGATTGCGGCGTTCAGGCATCCCCAGCCGCGCTGGGGGTCATGGCGCGGGTCGCCGGGCACCCCCCACAGGGTCACTTTCGCGAAGGCGAAGGCGACCTGCTGGGAGATGTTGGAGGTGGTGGAGGTGACGCCGTAGTCTTCGCCGGCGCGGACCGCGGTATCGATGAAGACACCGATGCCAGCCTCGCCTTCGGGGACGAAGAAGCCGAAGCGCGCGGGCTCGCCGACCTGCGGTTCGAGGTTGAAGAACGGCAGATCCACGACGCGGTAGCCGAAGGAGCGCGGCAGCAGGTAGCCGGTGGTGGCGACGCCGATGGCCGTATCGGCGGGGCATTCGTCGATTGCCATGCTTCCGGCCCCAGCCCGCCTTAGGTGCAGGAACTTCGAGATCGGGCACTGCGGGATCGCGCTCGGGTCACCGACGAACCCGGGGGGCAGCTTGAAGCGCAGATCCTTGGCGAGCGCGACGGGATGAACGAACGGTCGCTCGCCTTCGCCCGGTGCGCCGTATTCGCCTTCTTCGAGATCCTGGTCGAGGACCACGTCGAAGCCGACCTGGAAGGGGTGCGAGCCGGCCTGCGTGTCCGCGCCACCGCCCTGTTCTTCGGGGTCGAACTCGTCGTCGGCGACGCCGAAGGCGGGCGCCGACGGGCTGACGAGCACCGGGCGCGAGAGCGAGGCCGCGGGCGCACCGCCACCGGAGACGTTGACGCGGTTGCGTTCGCAGGCGAGCGAATGCGGTTCACAGAGCGAGGCCGCTTCGCTGACCTGAACCGGTATGCGCAGTTCGAGATCCAGGAACGGCGGGAGACCGCTGTCTTCCATGAAGGTTTTGGCCGCGGCTTCCAGCGGCAGTTCGGAGGCGTGGCCGGAGAAGGTGCAAGCGACGGCGGCGCCTGCTTCGCGAAGTTCGCACGGGACGGCGCCCGATTCGTTGGAGTAGACCGTGATCGCGCTCGCGGCGGTGGCGCGCAGCCCGGGCGGGAGGGCGTCGTCGATTGTGACCGGATCGCTGAGGGCATCGACGGGCCCGTCGCCGACGTCTTCGAGGACGACGACGAGCACGCCGGTCTTGCCCGGCTGCAGGCTCGAGGGACGCGAGGTGGAGTTGATGCGCCACCACGGTTTGAGCGCTTGCGCGGACGCCGGCGCGGCGCCGAGGCACGCGAGCGCACCGGCGAGAAGGAGCGCGGCAGAGATCAGAATTGTTGTGGGGAGCAGTCGTCTCATCGCCGTGTCCTTTGGTCGCGGCCGGCCTTCTTTGCTTTGTTTGCCTTCTTCAGCGACCCGTAAGTGCTCCTGGCCTGCTTTTCGCACTTCGCCCGCTTCTTGCCCTTCTTCTTACGGCACGCCTTCAGCGCCCTGGCGAGCTTCTGCGCGGGGGTCAACTGTTTCACCACCGGTTTCGCCAGCGGCGAGGACGATGGCGCCAGGTCGCCGGGACCGCTGAACGTTTCGCTCGGGCCGACGCCGTAGATCGAGGGCTGCGGTTCGGGCGAGGGTTTGCACGACGCTTCGTTGTCGCATTCCGGCGGGGAGACCGGCTGGCTGAGGCATGGCGAGGCGCTCGTGCATTCGCGCGCGACATACACGTCAGAGGCGGTGTCCTGGTCGGTGGGGGAGAGCTGCGCGTTGGTGAGGAAGAACACTTCCGAGCCGTCTTCGGAGGCGTCGAGGAAGGCCGAGCCCTGACCGGAGTCACCGGAGGAGATCAACCCCACACAGCCGGCGCCCGTCTGGCCGTCGCGGCCTTCGACGGTGAAGGACCGCGCCGGCTCGAAGACGACGCTGCCCGAAGTGGAGGCGCTGGAGCAGGCGTGTTCACCGGAGGGGACGCCTTCGGGCTCGTACTGATACACATCCGCGGTGCCGTCGCTGTCGAGCGGCACGAGCGGGTCGGTGGCGTTGAAGAACAACCGGCCCTGGTCGGTGAGATAACGCGCCTGGTAGGGCTGCACGTCCGGGTACTGTTCGATCCCCTCCCAGCCGGGCAGCTCGCCGCCGATGGCCACGTCCGGCCAGGCGTTGAGATACCCGCCTTCACCGTTATAGGCGAGCTTTTCCTGTTCGACCCCGGTCGGTCGTTCACCCGTCGGCAGACACGAGGCGCACGTCAACGACGCCGGCTGCCCACCCGTCGCGGCGTGATACAGGTACGCCTCGGCGACCTGGTCGCCGCCCGTCGCTTCGCGGTTGTCATAATCGGTCAGCTGGGCGTCGGACATGAACGCAAGCCACTGCCCGTCCGGGGAGACCCGCGTCGGCTGGAACTCGAGCTCCTTGCCCAGCCAGTCCTGGAAATCCAAGGAGGTGAGCGTCGTAACGAAAACCGGCTGCCAGGCCCCGGTTTCGTCGTCGTAATGGTTAACGTAGAGATTATCCGCGCCCTTGACCGCGCCGGCGCCAGCGGCGTCACCGAGCACGCCGGTGGAGACGAAGTACACGTAGGAGCCGTCTTCGCCTGAGCCGAGCACGTCGCCGAGCACACCGGCGCCCGGTGTCAAATCCGACAGTTCGCACCCCAGGTGCCCGCCCGCGCCCGCAACGACTTCACAGACCTTCAGGTCCCCACCTTCGGTGAAGAAGATCCTGGACTGGCTGGCGCTCGCCGTCTGGAATTCGCCGTGTTCGCCGAGCAGCACGGTTTCTTCGCTTGAGGTGTCGCGCATCAACAGCCCTTGCACGGGTTCATGGTTGGGGTTGTCGGATTTGCCGTTGAAGATGACGCGCGAACCGTCCGTGGATATCCCATGAGCCATGCGGGCCGCGTCGGCGCCCTCGAAGTGCCCTTCTTTGCCTTCGTGTTCGCCTTGGCCGATGAAGGTCAGCTTGCCGGCGGAGTACTCGTACAGGCCGCCACCGGCGCCTTCGCCTTCGGTCAGAGGCGTCGCGGAGAGCAGCACGACATGGCTCAAGTCCGGGGTGGCGGCGACGAAGTAGGGCCCGCAATATTTTTCGTTTTCCGCACAGGCCGTGCCCGCTGCTTGCAGCTGGTGGCCACCGAAGACGGTGCCGGGCGGGACGTCAGCCTGTTCGGCGACGGCCGGCGGGCACGGCTGCCCAACGGCCGGGCAGCCGCTGACCAAGGGCATGTAGAGACCCGTCTGCAGGTCGTCTGAGAACGCTGTCTGTTCGGAGGCCGCGGGCGACAGGCACGGCTGGGAGGCACCCTGCGGGGTGAGGCAGGGGGTGAAGAGGCCGTAGGGCTGCACGATCGCGCCCGAGAGGTCGCTGGAGAAGCGCCGGTACTCCGAGCCTTCGCTGAACGGCGGCGTCGTGGCCTGTTCGTGGGGTAGCGAGAGGTCGCGCGTGCTCCAACCTTCGCCGGCGCGCGTGGAGAGCAGCTGCGCGTTTTCGACATACCCCGCCACACCCGATTCGGTCGGGCTGGTCGAGACATACGTCAGCGCGCCGCCCGCGGGCGCCGCCTCGATCAGCGTCCCGGCAGTGTTCTCCGTCAGCGTGCTGATGCGCGCGCCATCCTTCTGGGGCGGGGAGACCATTTCGTAGCCACGCCCGTCGGGGAGCGCGAACTGGGTGCTGGCGGTCTGCGTGGTGAAGACTCTGCTGCGGGCCATCGAAGACGACCGCCTGCGTGAGGCCACCGACGTCGAGCTGGCTGAGCGCGACCAGGCGGTAGAAGTAGCGGGTGCTCGCCTGCAGGCCGTGGAGGGTCTCGCTGACCGCGACGGGCACGGCGCCTGATCCGGCCGCGCCTTCCCCGGCCGGGACGCTCGTGCCGTGGGCGGCTTCGCCTTCGGTGTATTCGCGCGTGTCGTATTCGAAATGCCAGCTCGTGGCGGCGTTGTTGGGGTCGACCGAGGAGCTCAACCTCGCCAAGAGGTCGCTCACCTTCGAGACGAATGCTTCCCCGACGCCCGGGCCCGGCGTCGCGAACGACTCGTCCGCTCCCACGGCGGGCGAGGCTTGATCATTCGCGTTCGAGGCGCCCAGACGGTAGTGGTAGGTCGTGTCCGGCAGGAGCCCTGGGAGGCTCGCGGTGACCGCCGTTTCGCCGCTTTGCGGGATCGTCCTCGAACGCGGGCACGCATTGCGCGGTCTGCCCATAGGCGGTGCTCGTGCCGTATTCGAACACGCAAGAGCTGAACGGCAAACCTTCCGGCGCGACCTTCCCGTGAAGCGTCGCGCCCACCACACCAACCCCGGAGGCGCACCTGCACTTCAACGTTCGACGGCGGTTCCGTCTCCAGGACCGGAACGACGGTGCCAGCGGACGGCTTGAATTCGGCTTCCACTGTCTTTGGTCCGGTCATCGTGACGAGGCACCTTGCCGGCGGCTTCGCTTTCGCAGTCGGTCCACTTCACGAATTCAGACCCCGCTTCTGGGGTCTGTTTCAGTTCGACGCTTTTGCCTTCTTCGAATTCATGCGAGCATTCGCCTTCGGCCGGTTTGCAGTCGATCCCCGGGGGAGACGATTCAACCGTGCCCGTACCCGCACCGGTCTTGTGCACCGTCAAGGGGTATTTGGTACCCGACCCACTGAAGTTAGCAACGAGCTTGGTGGGCCCCTCGAATTCCCCAGAGTTACGCCCATACCTAACTACGCAGGGTTCGGTCGTGCCGTTGCACGTCGTCGGGCCTTCCAGGACAGTCCACCCTTCAAACGTCGACCCCGCACCCGCCACCGCCGTGACACGCACCCGCCCGATGGTTTTATAGTATTCTGTCGCGCACGGTTCCGGCGCCTTGAAATGGCCCGGTTCCGTTTCAGAGTAGACTTCGCACTGCACCGTCCCCGCGCCCGCACCAGCACTGGTCACTTCAAACCTGAACGGCGTTTCAAACGACCGCAACTGCTGCGCATAACTCACACCATTCGCATTGGTCACAGACAACCGCCCCACCCCGTATTGCGTGCCTTCCGCCAAACCGCTCAACGACGCCGACACTTTTCCATACATGCTCCCCGACCCCGGAGTCGGCGAGCACGACTGCGCCTTCGCGTACCCACCCGTTTCCAGTTCGTATTCGAACTCGCAGCCGCTCACCGCGACGCCTTCAGGATCCACTTCGCCATTCACCACCGCCGAGGAGGGTGTGATGTCACTCACAGCTTCCTGATCCGCGCTGGCGAGCGTCACCGGCGCATACACATCCACCCGGTGCTCCACGGAATCCGCGACATACACATCATGCGTAGAGACCACTAACCGCGATACCCACACCCGCACTCAACTCATCAGAACCAGACATCCCAAAACCATCAGTACGGCCCAATTCATCAGACTGCGGTGAGGGGAAGTGCGCCACTTCAAACCCACGATCCACATACGCGCCCCCAGTAACCGGATCGAACGCCAACCCTTTCGTGTGCGTCGCTTCACCCCCCTCCACCTGTTCCATGACACCAAAACCTGCCCCTTCTATTATTCCACCGTCCGGGCCTTCCACGATCACACCTGCACCATTCCCGAACAGAACATCGCCCGCGGTCGTGACAGCCAAGCCTCCAGCGAAGCTACCTGTGGGCCGAAACGCCCACCGCAGCGTACCGCCTTCCGTACGCTCAAACACTTCATGAGAACCATTTTTGACGACCATCATCCAGAGATCGCCACTGCCATCAAACGCGACAGCTTCAATCTTTTGAAGGTCTTCCTTTTCCCCACCGTAGGCAGGCACTTTGTTCAGTTCAGCCGCGGTCACTTCCGCCGCCCATTCATGATTGGTGTTGGGCTTGAAGATCTCCACACGTTTATCGACACTATCGATCACCGCCACATCACCAGCCAACAAACCACCCACACCATTTTCGACCGCCACTTCAGTCGGTTCCTTGAATTCGCTCTTCCCCGAACCTTTTTTCCCGAACGACGCAAGCCATTCCCCCGACCCGCTGAAAACCTCCACATCATTGTTTTTCTTATCGGCCACATACACTTCACCCGTACTCTGCTCGATACCCAAACCCACCGGTTCAGAGAGCGCGTGTTCCGAGCCCCCCGTGATTTCTTTCGAGAAGACATGACCTTCCACCGCCAGGGCCGGGGAAGCGGCGAAGGCGAGGACACCCAAGGCGAGAAGCGAGGCGAGAGCTATGCGTGTTTTTATCATGTGGGTGTCTCTGTCTCCGTGTGTGGTTTAAACGAACGCTTCTCGAGCTTGAACACTCTGGGACTACGGGAGTTGCGGTGAGATCATCGACCGCCTAGCTTGTTAGCTATGGTGCCGGCCGGAGGGCTTGGTGTGGGGGCCCTAGGGCCCCCACACACTTTCGCCTTTATGTGTGCTGCTCGACTCTGCTGCCAGTTATCAGCTTTCTTCGCTGGCGTTGCGGATGCTTATGCCCTTCGCTTCGGTTTTCAGCGCCGTTATGCCCGCGACCGTCGTTTCGCCTTCTTCGTTGCCTTCTTCCGGGCCGGTGTACCAGCGAGTGTAGAAGAAGTTTTCCACGAGGCTTTCTTCGCTGTAATAGGAAGCGGGCGTCTGCACGTGATGTTCGCCGCCGACCGTCCAGCTGACGTCAATGCCCTTGGAGGTGTTTTCCAGCGCGCCTACCAGAACGCCGTGCATTTCGACAGTTTCGCCTCCACATTCGAAACTGGGAGCACCACCAATCGTTGCCAGGACCGGCTTTTCTTCTCCCGGTTCGTCCCAGAGCGTTTCGCCGTAGCCCGCTTCGTATTTGATCAACGGCTTTTTCGCTTCCGGTTCTTCGTTCTTGCACACGGCTTCTTTACCGTTGCTCTGACCCTCGCACTTTTCGAAGATGATCACCTCGGGGCTCACTTTCCCCGAACCGAAGGTGTCGTAAACCTTGCCCGAGATTGTACTCTTCCCGCACACAATGACCTGCCAATTGCCACCCTCACCCTGAGTGGTGATGACAACCGACTTGCTCTTGCCCGTGAACGGGATCGCTTCTGCCAATTGTTCGGGTTCCGTCGGTGATGGCGTTATCGCCTTCAGTTCATACTTGTTTTCTTTGCCTTCCGATATCTGCGTCGGAGTCGCCGCTGTTTTGCATTCCTTTTCGGTATACGTGCCCGTGTACTTCGGGGGAGTACCCGTCTTCGCGGCCGTCTTGCACTGCATGAACTTCGAGCTTGTTTCGTGCGCGAAAGCGCTCCCCGCCGCGATCGCGCTGAACGCGAACACCGCAACCAGGGCGAGCCCCACGATCTTGATGCGTTTCATGTTCTCCACTGCTCCTTTTCCTTGCTTGGATCCGATAGACCGGCCCGGAGAACCCCCCGCGGCCCGCCCGCCACCACACCCGAAACCAACGGCCCCCGGCGCGATGCACGCTTATAAAGTCTGCTCACCTTGCTCATTTTCCTTCGCCTTCGCTTTCGCTGCGAACGCTTATCCCTTTCACTTCAGTCTTCAACATCTCGATACCTGAGATGACCGTTTCGACCTCTGCTCCCGTGTACCAGTGAGTCGCTGGAAACGCCGTGATCTCCGTTCCACCAATCCAGTAGGAATCATCCGCCTGCGAACGGGTAGGACCACCGATCGACCAGACGAGACTCATGCCCTTCGTGGTGTTCACGAGCGTACCGATCAGAGCACCATTCACCGCCACCTGTTCAGTCCCGCAGGTAAAGCCCTCCAAACCGGAAGGCGCCACCACACCAGGCCTGGTTTCCCCTGCCCCAAGCCACCGCGTCACCGCTTCGCGTTCCCCGAATTCGGTATCAATCACAGGCTTCCCGAGCACATTCGTGGCGTTTTCGCATGGTGCTTCTTTCCCGTTGCTTTTACCCACACACCTTTCGAACGTGAGCGTTCCCCTCACCCGCCCCTCGTGACCACTGTTTTCGAGCGTACCGTCGAGCGTGCTCTTCCCGCACACCACGACCTGCGAACCGCCTCCTTCGCCCGTAGTGACGATCACGACCGACCTGCTCTTACCGGTGAGAACACTCGAGACTCCTTCCAGCGCCACCGGTACCCGCAGTTCGTACTTGCCTTCGCTCCCCACATCGCCAGCCACTTCCGAGGATTCACAGTACTTGCCACTGTACTTACCTTCATATTCCCTGTGTGCGTTCTTGGACAGTTTCACGCACTGCTTGAACACAGGCTGATCTTCCGCGACGACCTCTTCGTTGAACCTCGCGGTGACGGACTTCGCTTTGCTCAGCGTCACTTCGCACCTGCCCGCCGTTTCCGTGTCGCAACCGGACCAGCCCGCGAATTCAGAGCCCGTTTCAGGCGACTCTTCGAGCGTCACTAGTTCGCTTTCAGTGAAGCTGTGCGAACATTCCGTTTCGCCGGGTTCGCATTTGATCCCGGCCGGCATCGAGATCACCGTCCCTTTGCCAGTACCCACCTTTTCGACTTTGAGAGCATATTCCTTCGGAATGGCTTTGAAGATCGCGGTGACGGACCTTGCTTCGCTCATCGTCACTTCACACGTCCCCATGCCCGAACATTCACCGGACCACCCTTCGAAAGTATAACCCGCATTTTCTTTCTCGGTCAGATTGACGACTTCGTTTTCGGTGTATTCACCAGCACACGATCCCGGACCGCTGCCCACATTACATTCCACCGTCCCACCACCCACAGGCGCGACCGTCACCGACAGGGGAAATGTTTTTACGCTGCTGCCGCCAAAGTTCGCGACGAGCTTCGTGGGCCCCTCGATTTCAGTAGGGTTGTGCCCATACCTAACTACGCAGGGTTCGGTCGTGCCGTTGCACGTAGTCGGGCCTTCCAGGACAGTCCACCCTTCAAACGTCGACCCCGCACCCGCCACCGCCGTGACACGCACCAGACCGATGGTTTTATAGTATTCTGTCGCGCACGGTTCCGGCGCCTTGAAATCGTCCGGTTCCGTTGCAGAGTAGACTTCGCACTGCACCGTCCCCGCGCCCGCACCAGCACTGGTCACTTCAAACCTGAACGGCGTTTCAAACGACCGCAACTGCTGCGCATAGCTCACACCATTCGCATTGGTCACAGACAACCGCACCGCCCCGTATTGCGTGCCTTCCGCCAAACCGCTCAACGACGCCGACACTTTTTCATACGTGCTCCCCGACCCCGGAGTCGGCGAGCACGACTGCGCCTTCGCGTACCCGCCCGTCGTTAGTTCGTATTCGAACTCGCAGCCGCTCACCGCGACGCCTTCAGGATCCACTTCGCCATTCACCACCGCCGAGGAGGGTGTGATATCACTCACAGCTTCCTGATCCGCGCTGGCGAGCGTCACCGGCGCATACACATCCACCCGGTGCTCCACGGAATCCGCGACATACACATCATGCGTAACACCACTAACCGCGATACCCACACCCGCACTCAACTCACCAGAACCAGACATCCCAAAACCATCAGTACGGTTCAATTCTCCTGACTGCGGTGAGGGGAAGTGCGCCACTTCAAACCCACGATCCACATACGCGCCCCCAGTAACCGGATCGAACGCCAACCCTTTCGTGTGCGTCGCTTCACCCCCCTCCACCTGTTCCATGACACCAAAACCTGCCCCTTCTATTATTCCACCGTCCGGGCCTTCCACGATCACACCTGCACCATTCCCGAACAGAACATCGCCCGCGGTCGTGACAGCCAAGCCTCCAGCGAAGCTACCTGTGGGCCGAAACGCCCACCGCAGCGTACCGCCTTCCGTACGCTCAAACACTTCATGAGAACCATTTTTGACGACCATCATCCAGAGATCGCCACTGCCATCAAACGCGACAGCTTCAATCTTTTGAAGGTCTTCCTTTTCCCCACCGTAGGCAGGCACTTTGTTCAGTTCAGCCGCGGTCACTTCCGCCGCCCATTCATGATTGGTGTTGGGCTTGAAGATCTCCACACGTTTATCGACACTATCGATCACCGCCACATCACCAGCCAACAAACCACCCACACCATTTTCGACCGCCACTTCAGTCGGTTCCTTGAATTCACTCTTCCCCGAACCTTTTTTCCCGAACGACGCAAGCCATTCCCCCGACCCGCTGAAAACCTCCACATCATTGTTTTTCTTATCGGCCACATACACTTCACCCGTACTCTGCTCGATACCCAAACCCACCGGTTCAGACAGCGCGTGTTCTGTGCCCCCCGTGATTTCTTTCGAGAAGACATGACCTTCCACCGCCAACGCCGGAGCGGCGCCCCACAACGCGAGCGCGCCCGCAAGCGCGCACATAGACACCCCGAGCACGGCGACCCACCCGCGAGCGCTCGCGGCGAGACGCCCCGCGGGCAGGGGACGGCGGGAGCGGTCCCGCATCGAACGGTTCGGGTGGCTCATCATCGTGCGTGCCTTTCTCCTGAGAAGGTTGCGTGCGGCGACACCGGATTCACGTTCGCCCTTTGCAGAGAAGAGAGAGGGCGCCGCGGCGAGGGAAAGGCCGCGGCGCCCGGGAGGGGAGGAGTGCGCCGCGACCCCGGCCCCAGCAGGGAGTCGGAACCGCGGCGCGATGAGAGGCGAGGACCGCCCCCTGTTTTGGGAGCAGGGACGCGGCCCTCTGGGAGGGAGGAGCTGGAGACATGCAGACCATGCCCCTGATCCTCTACGAACGCAACCGCTTGAGAGGTATGTAGGCGGCGACGCTCGCCTGACTCCTTGGGAGGGAGCCAGGTCTGTGCTGGGCGGGTGCGAAACTCAGCCCATAAGCGTGATTGGACACTACGTACACCAACGGCGCTGCACTGGGACGATGCCCCGTAAACACGGAGGTTTGAGGGGCGAACTGGGAGCCGCCCCAGGATTCCATCGCCGTCACCGCGTAGCTTCTTCTGTACGCGACCGCACCCGGCCGCTTCGTGACGACCGAGAGGAGAGCTACCATGACGAGCATGGCCAAGGCGCAGACCAAGAAAGCGCAGAGCAACGGGAAGATCGAGCGGCTCAGCCCCGAGGAGCTGGCCGAAATCACACGCCAGCCCAAGTACAAAACGCCCGAGGAAAAACGGGCGGCGCTGAAGCGAGCCACCGAGGGTCTGCGCCTCAAGACGCACATCACGCTCGACACCTACCGCCGACGGTAGGCCGCGATGAGCCCGATAGGCGGGCGCCGGCCCGTCGTCACCCGTGGCGTCTTCGCGATCGAGGACCAAGAGCTCCTGCTTCCGGCCCCGATCGCGCTGGACACCAGCTTCGTCGTCGAGGCCCTGATCGCGACCCAGCCGCTGCACGCCGGATGCAGCGCCCTGCTCACACGCATCGACAAAAGCGGCGTTGCCGTCGTGACCAGCGAACTGCTCCGCGTCGAGCTCGCCGAGGCGACCTTCGCGCACGCCCTCAAGGAACGCTGGGGCGGCAAGTGGCGAGCACATCGCACGGATGGACGCTCCCGCCCACGCGCCGGACGCCTTCTGAACCGGACCCTCACCCGTTACGACGAGATGGTCGCGAGTGTCCCGCACATCTCCGTCCGTCTCGGTCAAGTGGCCACGTTCGCACCCACGCTCATGACCGACCACGGTCTCGCTTCCTACGACGCCGTACACGCGGCCGCCGCGATCGCCGCCGGCGCCAAGGCGATCATCACGCTCGACACCGGCTTCGCGCTGCTGCCCGCAAGCCAGCTCGCGATCTACACCGACCGCTCGCGGGTCGCGTCTTGCCGTAAGAAGCGAAGTGGGTGAAACCGCACGCTTGACGTTTTGACGTCGAAGCTGCCGTTCGACTGCTATATCCCCGACCCTCGACACCAGACCCCTGCCTCTCCCTCGTATGCTTCGTGTTTTTGGTCAGACCCGCCGGTCCGGCTCGTGCTGGCGGCTTCGTTGCCGCTTCGCCTCGCCTCCCCGGCTTGGTGGGCACAGCATGGAGAGTTTTCCCACGGACGTCAATACCGTTAAACTAGGTATTTGTGAAAGGGCCCGGGGGGGTGTGTAGGTAGAGACTACGGAGTGGACAGAGTAGACGGATATAATCTGACTCTGTCAATACCTTTAAACTAGGTATCGCTGGGCGGGATCGGCATGTTCAAGCCGGCCGCAAACCCGCTTCGCGGGCGGGCGACCGGGCGGCGACCATTCGCGGACGGTCGACCGGGCGGGCGACCGTTTGAGCATGTCCGAAGAAGTCCGGGCCAACGACCGCGCCCTGGCCCGCAAGGCCGTACTGTTCGAGCGAGCGCTGAGCGTCATGGCGCTCGCCATCCTGATCGATCTCGCCGGGAGGCTATGATGAGCCACATGGAGCAACCCACCACCAAACCACCGCTGACGGACTATCCCAGGACACCCGACGGCAAATACAAGTACACGACGTGGGACGGGGAACCGAAATACTACCCGTCCACGAAGCTGCCCGGCCTCGGCAGCGCCCAGATCCTCCCCGACTGGGTGCACAACTGGGCGCGCAAGCTCTTCAAACGAGCCACACCCTCGCACTGAATCAACGGGGCAGCGTCGGGCGCGATTGTACGAACGGGCCAAACGAGGGTGGGTGGTTTCGCCGCAATGACCTTCGGCGCGCCCTGTGGGAGAAACCATGGATATAGACAGAGGGGATTCAGCGCTGTCAATACCTTTAACATAGGTAGAGACTTTGGTGTAGATAGAGGGGGCTTGGCTTTGTCAATACCTTTAAACTAGGTATCCGCTGTGGGTTGCGCGGCTTAGGTATGCGGTGTTAGGGTGTACGATGTAGTCAGGTAGGAGAAAGCTCGACGGCTCCGTGAGCAAGAGCGGGAGGGATGCAGATGAGACGACGGGAGGGGGCAGATGGCTGGAAAGCACGCGCTGCTGGGACTGCTGCTTGATCATCCCGCCTACCCGTATCAGCTGGCCGATCGCTTGCAGCAGCGGCTCGGCCCAGCCTGGAAGGTCAACTCCGGGCAGGTCTACCAGACGACCAAAAGCCTGGAGCGCGACGGGCTGATCGCGCGCGTCCGCGACGCCGAGTCAGATCGCGAGGACCGCCACGTGTTCGCGATCACCGACGCGGGCACGGCCGAGTTCGAGCGCTGGTTTCTCAAGACCCCGGGCGAGGTGCGCCTCTCCCGCCGCCCGCTGCTCGTGCAGATCACGTTCGCGGGCCCGCGGCGCCTGGGCGAGGCGCTGGCGAAGGTCAACGCCTATGAGCTCGAATGCTCGAAGCTGCTCCAGCAGACCGCCCGCATGCGCGAGGAGCTGCCCGCCGCCGGCTCGACGGTCAGGGCCGATCAGCTGCTCCTGCGGTTGAACCTCTCGGCCGACGTCTCCCAGCTGGAGGGGGAGCTGCGCTGGGCCCGGCACGCGCGCGAGATGCTCTCCTGGCTTGCCCAGCGCGACGACGCCGTCTGGCCCTGGGATCGCCGGCCCGCCGAGGTCCCGGCGGGCGCCGGGCCCAGCCCCGGCGGGCACGGCGGCGCCCGCACTAAGCTGTTCACGCGCATGGCCACCGACGGGAAGGAGTGAGGTGCTGCTGTCGCTGGAGCACATATCCAAGCGCTTTCGGGTTCCCGGCGGCGAGCGGGTTGCCCTGGACGACGTCTCGCTGGAGCTGGAGCGCGGGCAGATCGTGGGCATCTACGGCCCGAGCGGCGCGGGCAAGACCACGCTGTTGCGGATCGCGGCCGGGCTGCAGGCGCCCGACAGCGGCGCGGTCACCTACGACGGGGATCGCCTGGACGAGTTGCCCGCCCCCGAACGCAGACGCTACCTGCGGCGGGAGATCTCCTGCGTGTGGGGCGGCCAGCCCGGGCACGAGCGCCTGCCGGTGGCAGACCACGTCGCGGTCGCGCTGCTCGTGGACCGCCGCGAGCGCCGCGGCGCCGCGCGGCGCGCGCGCGAGGCGCTGCTCGCCTGCGAGGTCGAGCACTGCGCGCGGATGGAGCTGTCGAGAGCTCTCCGACGGCGAGCGCCAGCGGGTCGCGATCGCGCGCGCGATCGTCACCGAACCGCGCCTTTTGCTGGCCGACCGGCCGGCCTCCAACCTGTCGTTCGTGGAGCAGGAGGCGATCATGACGCTGCTGAGCATGCTCGCGCGCGAGGCCAAGGTGGCCGTGTTGATCACGGACTCGGACGCGCACGCCCTGCTGCGCGCCGACCCCGTGCTGTACCTGCGCGACGGCAAGCTCCTCGGCTCAGAGCCCCCGAGCGAGGGGCGCGGCCGGATCTACCGCTTCCCCTACCCCGCCGATCGCCGCGGCGCACTCGATGCCTGAACCCCCCCGCGCGACGCTCGCAGCACCGGATGCGCTGGTGCGCCAGCCGCGCGCGATGCTCGAGCTGCAGGGCGCGCGCAAGTATTACGCAAGCCCCGGCGGGCCGGTCCACGCGCTCGACGATCTCAGCCTCTGTGTGACCGCGCGGGAGTTCGTCGCGGTCTTCGGCCCGAGCGGCTCGGGCAAGACCACGCTGCTGCTGCTCGCCGCGGGCCTTTTGCGCGCCGACTCGGGCAGGGTGCTGTTCGAAGGCGAGGATCTCGCGCGGATGGACAAAGGAGAGCTGCTCGCCTACCGGCGCAACCGCCTGGGGTTCGTGTTCCAGGACTTCAACCTCATCGCCGGGCTGACCGCGCAGGAGAACGCGGCGCTGCCGCTGCTGCTGCGCGGAACGCCCCATCGCCACGCGCTCGCGCGGGCGCTCGCGCAGCTCGCGCAGGTGGGCCTGGAGCACCGCGCCCGCCACACCCCCGCGGAGCTCTCCGGCGGCGAGCGCCAGCGCCTGGCGATCGCCCGGGCGCTCGTCGGCGAGCCCGGGCTGATCCTCGCCGACGAGCCGACGGGCAACCTCGACAGCCACACCGGCGAGGAGGTGCTACAGCTGCTGAGCGCGCTGCCGCGGCAGCGGGGGGCGGCGATCGTGCTCGTCACCCACGACGCGCGCGTCGGCGCCTACGCCGATCGCGTGCTGGAGATGCGCGACGGCCGGCTGACCAGGGACGCCCAGCCTCAGCCACAGGCGGCGCTCGCGCGATGATCGGCTACCTGCGGACCCTGTGGCTGTTCTACCGCCGCCATCTGCGCGTGCAGCCGCTGCGCGAGCTGATGGCCGTCGTCGGGATCGCCGCCGGCGTGGCGCTGCTGTTCGCGGTGCAGGTCGCCCACCACAGCATCACCGGCTCCTTTGAAGAGATCACGCACGGCGTGGCCGGCGGGGCGAGCATCGAACTGGCCGCGCGCGGACCCGAGGGCTTCGATCAGCGGGTCTCAGAAGAAGTGGAAGGGATGCCGGGCGTGCGCGCCTCAGCGCCGATCCTCACCCAGCCGATCGTCGCGGTCGGCCCGGCCGGCCGGCGCGCGCTCACGCTGGTGGGCGCCACCGAACAGGTCAGCGCCCTGCACGGCAGGCTCTCCTCGCAGTTCCAGCGCGCCGCCGAAACATCTCAACGCGGACTGCTCGAGCTGACCGAACCGAGCGCCCGCGCGATCGGGGTGCGCCCCGGCCGGCCGGTCACCGTCCAGATCGCCGGCCGGCGCGAACGCATGACGCTCGACGCCACGCTCGGCGCCGCCAAGATCGGCGCCGCCGCCGAAAGCCCCGTCGCCGCCGCGCCGCTGGCGGTCGTGCAGAACATCTCGGGCCTTGACGGGCGCGTGAGTCGCGTGCTGATCGAACCTGAGCCCGGCCGCGAAGCCCAGGTTCAGCGCGCGCTCGCGGCCCGCTGGGGCGCCACCCTGAACGCCCGCTCGGTGAACACCGAAGCGGCGCTGCTGGGCGCCGCCGCGGCCTCGGAAAAGCAGATCACGCTGCTGTTCAGCGCGATCAGCCTGGTCGCGGGCGTGATCCTCGCCTATAACGCGCTGCTGTTGGCCAGCGAGGAGCGCCGGCGCTTCGTCGTGTATTTGATGCAGACCGGCGCCCCGGACTCGATGATCCTCGCCTCGCTCGCGTTCGACGCGCTGATCCTCGGTCTCGCCGGCTGCGCGCTGGGACTGCTCGCGGGCGACGCGATCTCGCTGCTGGCCTACCACAGCGTGCCCGGCTACATCGCGGCCGCGTTCCCGATCGGCGGCGCGCGCGTGATCTCTCCCCAGACCGTTCTTGTCGCATTCGCGGGCGGCATGCTCGCGGCGTTCGCCGCGGCGGCGCTGCCGGCGCTCGTGACCCTGCGCGCCGGCGTCGTAAGCGAGCCCGAAGCGGTCGGGCGCACGCTCTCGCTCGCCGGGCGGCTGCGCGTCTCCGATCGGGTCGTGTTCGCGTGCGGGACGGGGCTCGTGGGCGTCTCGCTGGCCGTGGCCGCGCTCGCGCCCGCGAGCACGGTGATCGCGCTCGTGGGACTGGCGGCGGGGCTCGTCGTGTGCCTGCCGATGATCCTGCGCCGGCTCCTGTCGCTCGCCCGCGCGCTGGCGGGGCATACCAGCGACCCCGCCGCGCGCCTGTCGGTGGCAGAGCTGCGCGGCTCCCCCACCCGCTCGGTCGCGCTCCTGGCCACGGGCACGATCGCGGCGTTTTTGATGGTCCTGATCGGCGGCTCGGTCAAAGACGTGCAGACCGCCGTGCACCAGGGCGCCGGCGGCCTGCTCTCCGGCGCCGGCGTGTGGGTCAAGCCGGGCGGGCCCGAGAACGTGTACACCACCCAACCGTTCGCCTCGGCCGACGTCCAGCGCCGGCTTGCGCGCCTGCCGGTCGTGCAGCTCCGTGGAGCCCTGGCAGGACTCGTTCCTTGACCTGCCCGGACGGCGCGTGTGGGTCCTCGGCGTCCCCCGCTCCCAAGCGGCGCAGATCGTGCCGAGCCAGCTGCGCGAAGGCTCGCTGCCTGTGGCCGACGCGCGCCTGCGTGCGGGCGGCTGGGCGGCTATCAGCCAGACGCTCGCGCGCGAACGCCACCTGCGCCTGGGCGAGCGCTTCACCCTGCCCACACCCACCGGCTACGCCACCCTGCGCCTGGCGGCGACCACCGCCAACTACGGCTGGCTGTCGGGCGCGATCGTGATGAACTCAGCCGAACACGCACGCCTGTGGGGCGACACCGAAGCGACCCAGCTCGCCGTCACGCTCGCGCCCGGCGTCTCCCCCAGCAGGGCCAGCGGGCCGTGCAACGGGCCCTGCCGGGCGGCTCCTCGCTGACCGTGCAGACGGCGGGCCAGCGGCGCGCGGAAGTCAGCGCGGTGCTCGGCAGCACCCTCTCGCGCCTGAACGACATCACGATCGTCGTGCTGATCACCGCGATCGCGTCGGTCATCGCGCTGATGATGGCGGCGGTCTGGCAGGGCCGGCGCAGGTTTCACTCGCTGATCTCGATCGGCATGAGCTCCGGTCAGTTCGCCAGGCTGATCTTCTACGAGAGCGGCACCGTCCTGCTCGGCGGCTGTGCGATCGGCGCCGCCGCGGGCCTGGCCGGCCAGTACCTGATCGACGGCTGGCTGGCACACACGACAGGCTCCCCCGTCCAGTTCGACCCCGCCTGGCAGCTCGGCCTGCGCACGCTTTTGATCGCCGCCGTCATCTCGCTGGCCGCCTCCCTGATCGCGGTCGTGCGCATCGGCGGACTGCAACCCAAAGCGGCGTTCTCCAGCACATGAGCGAGCTTGCGATCATCCCCACGTCCACCATGGAGCTCGATGCGATCACGACCGACGGAAGCACGTTCGCGCCCGCGCTTATGCTGCTGCCCGACCCGCTGAAAGCTGACGTCCATCGCCTGTACTGCGTGCTGCGAACGCTCGACGATCTCGTGGACGAGGACGACCCGCGAGCGGCGCAGAGAGTCGGGGCCGTCGCAGGATGGGCGCGGGGCGAGCAGGCGGACACCCCCGAGACACGGGCGCTCGCGGACCTCGCGCGCCGATACCCGCTGCCGCGCGAGTCGCTGCTGGAGTTCTGCTGCGCGATGCGCCACGACATCGCGCGCGCGTGCGTGCGGGAAGAGGCGGGCTTCGAACGCTACTGCCAGCAGGCCGGGGGCTCGGTGGGGATCGTGCTCGCGAGCATCCTCGGCACGAGCAGCCCCGAGGGGCAGACGCGGATGGCGGCGCTCGGGCGGGCGATGCAGGTGACCAACATATTGCGCGACATCGACGAGGACCTGGCGCACGGGCGCGTGTACATCTCGGGCGCGGCGATCGAGCGCTTCGGTTTCCCGGAGCCGGGTGCGCGCGAGGAGCTGCTGCGCGAGGGGATCGCCCGCGCCGATGAGCTGTACGAGCAGGGCGTGCAGGCGATCCCGCTGCTGCGCGAGGGCCGCCGCGCGATGGCGCTCGCGGCCGCACTCTACCGCGAGATCCTGCGCCAGCTCGAACGCGACGGGTTCGGACGCACACCGGGCCGCGCGGTCGTGCCCGCCTGGCGCGTGCGCATGTTGACAGCCACACACCGCCTCGGTCAACCGCAGCGGTAAGACGTGCAGGGTGTTAGAGCAATAAAGGGAGAAAGGGAGGCAGCGAGATGAGGGGTTTCGGAGGGATCGGACACACGGGACGCGGACACACGGGGCGGATCGCGGGCGCGATCGCGGTCGTGGCCTGGATGGGGATGCTGACCACGGGGATGCTGGCGACGGCAACGCCGGCGAGCGCGGCAAGCCGCGGCGCCCCCGGCGCGGGGCGGCGCGGCGCGCATGCCGCACGCACCCTGGACGGGACCGACACGGCGCACCTGCATCTGGTGCGCCAGCGGGAAACGGTCGTGTTCGAGGAAGGCGCGGCCACCGGCGCGCTGCCGGGGCACATGCGCGCGCAGCTGGAAGTGGGCTCGGTGTTCACGGGCACCTGCACGATCTACACCGCCGGCGGCACGATCACCGGCCACGGCCGCGCCACTCCTCACGGCTCCGGGCGCTACCAGAGCTTCAGCGGCACGCTTCAGATCACCGGCGGCAGTGGCCGCTACGCGCACGCGCACGGCCAGACCGGTCTGTACGGGACATTCGACCGGCGAACGTTCGCGCTGGTGATCCAGACGAGCGGCAGCATCTCCTACTGAAGCCCGGCGCGGTGGGATCATGCGCCAAATCGGTCCGCTGAGATCGCCGGCGAGCGCGGTCACCGCCACGGTCCCCGGAGCCGTTCGGGCGGCGTGGCTGCGAGCGGCGGCGCTGGGGGCAGCGGCACTCGCGGCCGCGGCCTGCCTGCCGGCCGGCGCGGCGGGCGCGCCCACGGTGAGCCTGCACGCCGCCTTTCACCCCGAGAACCCGGGCCATGTCACGACCGTGGCGTTCGCCGTGCGGCTCGACCCCGGCGGCGATGGGGCCGGCGAAGTCGTCCCACCGCCGCTGAGAGAAGTGAGCGTGAGCTACCCCGCCGGCCTGGACATCACGCTCAGCGGCCTGGGCATCGACACCTGCTCGGCGGCGACGCTCGAAACCGCCGGGCCGCCGGCCTGCCCGGCCGACTCATGGATGGGCGAAGGCGAGGCGGTGGCCGAGCTGCCGATTCACCACGAACCGTTTCGCGAAGACGCGCGCGTGGCGATCCTCAGAGGGCCGGAAGTCGAAAACCACCTGGCGATGCTGTTCTACGTCTATGGCGAGACGGGCGTCAGCGCCGATCTGATCCTGACCGGCCGGCTGCTGGAAGCGGACGGGCCGTTTGGGGGGCGCCTTCAGATCGCCGTGCCACTCGTGCAGAGCATCCCCGAAGATCCCGACCTGTCGGTCGGCGAACTGAGCTTCGTGCTCGGGCCGCCGGGGCTGACCTACTACGAACGGGTGCACGACAGGCTCGTCCCCTACACCCCCAACGGCATCCGCCTGCCCGCACGCTGCCCCCGCGGCGGCTACCCGTTCGCGATCGCGCTCGGCTTCCTCGGCGGCGATCGCGCGAGCGCACGGACGGCAGTCCCGTGCCCGAGGCACGGGGGACACCGCTAGGTTTCTGCGCAGCCACGCCGCGGCGAGGACGGCGGTGCCGTGTCCACGCAGGCGCGGGGCGTGAGCGCGCGCCGGGCCAGCCTGCGCACGAGATCGCCGGCGCGCGGCGCCGGGGCGCGTCGATGGTGGGCGTCACGGCCCCTCGGACCCGCGCAGCTCCCGCCACACCCCCTCCCCCAGCGCTGTCAGCCGCCAGCGTTTGGCCTGTCCGCGGCCGTGCGCTTGCGAGGCGTCCTCGACCAGTCCCGCGTCCCGCAGCCGGGCGAGGAGCTTGGACACCTGGCCGGCGTTGTTGATGCCGGCGTCGTGCGCGACGGCGCTGCTCGGGGATCCCGGCGCCCCGGCTATCGCCTCCAGCACGCGCAGCCGGCGATAGGTGATGCGCACATCCAAGCTCGCCAGCGGGTCGCTCGCGGGCGACGGCGTCCACGCAGGCGGCGCCGCCCCGACCGGATGCTCGAGCTCTCGCGCCGCCGCCCTCCGGCCCGCGTAGGCGAGCACCGTGAGCGCCATCAGCGGGTTCACGAGCTCGACCAGCGTCGCGGGCCCTGCCGCGGGCTCGGATGCAGGCCCAGCGGCCGGCCCCGCCGCAGGCTCGACCGCGGACCGCGAGCGCTCGCGCCCAGCCAGGCGCGCCCCGATCAGCCCGAGCGCGCCCGCCACCACCCACTCCGCCGCCAGCGGCAGCGGCTCCGGCTCCTGCCCGCTCTCCGCCGCCACGGCTCCCATCTCGATCGCCAAGGCGAGCCGGTGCAGCACCCGTGCCCGGTAGGCGCGCACGGCCGGACCGGCGCCGAGCGTGTCCACGATCAGCGCCGATCCCAGCCCCGGCTCGGCCTCGACGAACAGGAGCAGCGTCTGCAGCGCGGCCCTGACGCCCGCCCACCAGCCGGAGGGGGCCGTCGCCGCGAACGCGTCGCGCACGCTGTCCTGTAGGAGCGCGACGGTCTCCTCGAGCACGATCTGAAAGCAGTGCTCCCGGCTCTCGAGCTCCTCGTAGAACGTCATGCGCGACACCCGCGCACGAGCCACCACCTCGCCCACCTCGAGCCTCGGGTAGCCACCTTCGCGCACGAGCTCCCGGGCGAGCGCGATCATCCGCGCCCGGCTCGCCGCCCGGAGACGCGCCTGCCCGGCGCCCGCTGGGCGCGAACCGCTCCCGGGACGCTCGTCATCTCGGGTGGACGCAGACGGATCGAGCGCCCCCTCGCTCGCATTCGCCTCGCCCTCCCAATCCCTCCCATTCGCTTCGCCGTCCACGCGGGCGGATCATTTACACCCCTGCCGCACGGGTCAATACCTTTAAGCTAGGCATTTGTGCGCGGGCCTCGCGACTCGAATTCCGCGTAATCAAGCCAGATCGCCAGTAGACGATCCACTCCGTGGGGGCGTTAAGGGAGGCATGCGGGTGGCGACGCGATCGCGCTGAGACCGCTCGTCCAAGCGCTACTGCTCAGGCTTCTCAGCGCTGCGCAGCACCTCGATCGGGCCTGGTCATCCAGCCGAGTGTTGGTCCCGAAGCGCTCGACACCGCCGCGTTCTCGCTCACGACGATGTCGGAGTCGGACACTCTTTGAGGCTACAAGGCCCTACGCCCGGCGAACGCCTTGCCGAGGGTCACCTCGTCGGCGTACTCCAGGTCCGAGCCCACCGGCAGCCCGCTGGCCAGGCGCGTGACAGTCAGCGCCGGCGCGCGCTCGCGCAGCTCGTGGGCGATGTGCAGCGCCGTGGCCTCGCCCGTGGTCGTCGGGTTGGTGGCGAGCACGATCTCCCGGACGGTCTGCGTCTGCGAGGCCACGCGGGTATACAGCTCTGCGATCTTCAGATCCTCCGGGTCGATCCCGTCGATCGGCGACAGCGCCCCGCCCAGCACGTGATACACGCCGGAGTACTCGTGTGTGCGCTCCATCGGGATCACGTCGCCCGGCTCCTCCACGACGCAGATCAGGCCGTGGTCGCGGCGACTGTCCTGGCAGATCAGACAGCGCGAGGCGTCGGTCAGGTTGTAACAGACCTCGCACAGCCCGATCCGTTCCTTGACCTCGCGGATCGCGTCGGCCAGCGCGAACGCGTCCTCATCGGACGCGCGCAGGACGTGGAACGCCAGTCGCTGCGCGGTGCGCGCGCCGATGCCGGGCAGCTTCGACAGCTCGGTCACCAGGCGCTGGACCGGCGGCGCGTAGCTGCTCACGGCTGCAAACCCGGCAGACCCAGGCCGCCGAGACCACCGAGGTCGCCGAGGTCAAGGTCGCCGGTCGCGCCGCCGAGCCTGCTCGCGGCCAGCTCCTGGGCGGAGCGGAGCGCCTCGTTGACGGCCGCCATGACCATGTCGGCGAGCATGCTCACGTCCTCGGGGTCGACGGCCTCGGGGTCGATGCTCACCGACGTCACGCGCAGGTCGCCGGTGATCTGCACGCTGACCATGCCCCCGCCGGCGGAGGCCGAAACGGTCTCGTGCACGAGCTGCTGTTGAGCCGCCTCCATGTCGTGCTGCATCTGCTGAACCTGCGCCATCATCTGCTGCATGTTCGGCATGCCGCCGCCCTGCTGTCTCGGTCCCTTGGGTCCCCTGGGTCCCTTCGCCACGGTCACGCCTCCTGACGTTCGCTGCCCGCCGCCGTGGGCTCGCCGGGCTCGGGCTCGGGCTTGATCGGGATCTCCTGCGCGTCGAGCTTTGACTTGAACCGCTCGATCCATTCCTCCTCGGTGTATATGCGCGAGGCGTCAGCGCCGTTCGCGACGTCGAGACCTTCGCGCAGCTCGTATGAGATCCGCCAGCGCCCGCCCGCCAGCTGGCGCAGCGCGTCGGTCACCATCTGGCGGTTGGCGGGGGCTTCGGCCTTCTTCTTGAAAAACGACGCGCTCGCCGGAAACCCCACGGTCAGATCCTCGCCGGCGATATCCACCGGGGTCGCGGGGGCGATCGCCGCACCGACCATCCCATTGCCGGCCTCGACCAGCTCGACCACGGCGGGCCAAAGGTCGATGAGCGACTGCAGATCCTCGGGGGGCTCGACCACCGGCGCGACCTCGACGGCGTCCTCGGGCTCCTCGACGGTGTCCTCGGGCTCGCTCGCCACAGGCTGGACCGGCGGCGATGGCGGCGGCACAGGCGTAAGCGCAGGTGCATCGCCGCCCTCCAACCGCTCGATGCGCGCCAGCAGCGCCCGCGTCGAGGCATCCACCTCGGGCCTGGCCGCCTGCACCAGGGCCAGCTCCAGGCTGGTGCGCGCGTCCGCGCCCGCGCGCACGGACTCGAGGGCGGAGCCGATCAGCTCCAGCAGGCGCACCACCGTGGCGTGCGCCACGCGTCGCGCCTGGGCTTGCAGCCGCGCGTCGGTCTCGTGGGTGAGCGCCAGTTCGGGCGGCACTTCATCGAGGGTCTGCACGATCAAGAGCTCGCGCGCCCTGCTCTCCAGATCGGTCGCGAACGAGCTCGCGTCGCGCCCGGAGTCGGCGCACTCAGCGAGCGCCAGCAGCGCCGCGCGCGCATCCCCGGCGGCGACCGCGTTGACGGTCCGCTCGAGCAGCGCCGCGTCCGCGACGCCCAGCACGGCGAGCACGTCCTCCAAGGCGATCTCAGGGCCGCTGTAGGCGAGCAGCTGCTCCAGCGTGCCCAGCGCGTCGCGGAAGCTCCCGGTGGCCGAGCGCGCGAGCGCGGCGATCGCCTCGGGGCCGATCTCGATCGCCTCGGACTCGGCGGTGCTGCGCAGCACCTGCGCGATCTGCTCGACCGAGGGACGCTGGAAGTCAAACCGATGACAGCGATCGACCACCGTCGCAGGGACCTTCTGAGCCTCGGTGGTGGCGAGCACGAACACCGTCCCCGGGGGTGGCTCCTCGAGCGTCTTCAAAAACGCGTTCCAGGCGGCCGTCGAGAGCATGTGGGCCTCGTCGAGGATGTACACCTTGCGCCTGCCCGACACCGGCGCGAACGCGACGGAGTCGCGCAGATCGCGGATGTCGTCGACCGAGTTGTTCGACGCCGCGTCCATCTCGATCACGTCCAGCGAGCTCGCGCGAGCGATCGCGATGCAGGAGTCGCAACTGCCGCAGGGCTCGATCGTCGGGCCGCGCTCGCAGTTCAGGCACGCCGCGAGGATCTTCGCCATCGAGGTCTTGCCCGTGCCGCGCGAGCCGACGAACAGGTAGGCGTGATGCACCTGGTCGCGCTGCACCGCGCCCCGCAGAGTGCGCACGACCGGCTCCTGGCCGACGACCTGCTCGAACGTGCGCGGTCTGTGCCGGCGATACAGGGACTGCTGCTGCTCCTGGGTCTGATCTGGCACCGTGGCTGAGTCTACCCACGGGCGGACTCTCGCCAGCGCCGGCCCGACGCGAGCCTTGCGCCCGCGCGCGCGTGGCCCTTCGGACCGGACTTCAGACTTCGACGATCGTCGTCGATGCGCGGGTGCGCTCGCAAGCGGCCCGGCCCGATAGCGTCCGCGCGCGTGACCGCCTGGATCAAACGCCTGGCCACCCCCGCCGCGATTGTGGTGGGCGCGGTCGTGCTGCGGGTGATCGCGGGCGTGGGGTTCGTCAACTACGACACGCTGTATGCGCTCGCCTGGGGTGGTCAGCTCTCGCGCGGCTCGACTCCGGCCTACTGGATACCGATCGCACCTACACCCCACCCGCTGGTCGAGATCCTCGGCCTGGTGCTCGCCCCACTGGGTCCTGCGGGCGTGTTGCACGTGACCGTCGCGCTGGCGTTCCTGGCGCTGTCGACGTGCGCCTGGCTGATCTACGCGCTCGCCGCCCGCTGGTTCGGGCGGGCGGCCGGCGCACTGGCGGCGCTGCTGCTGATCACGCGCGTGCCGGTGCTGGAATACGGCGTGCGCGCATACATCGACGTCCCGTATCTGCTGCTCGTGCTCGGCGCGCTGCTCGTCGAGTCCCGCCGGTCCCGGGCGGGCTGGCCGGTGCTCGCGCTGCTGGCGCTCGCCGGGCTGCTGCGCCCGGAGGCGTGGGCGTTCTCCGGGCTGTACTGGCTGTACCTGCTCGCCTGGCCGGCCTGGCGTGCGGGGGGCGGTGGGCATGCGTGGCACGCGCCGGGATGGCTCAGTCGCTATTTGGATCCACACAAGCCCGGGCGCACCGGTACGGAGTCGCCCAGCCGGAAGCCGGCCGGGTCGGACGGACCGCCACCGGATAGCACCTGGGTTCCGGGGCGCTCACAGCGCGAGTTCGCCGGCCTGACGCTGCTCGCGCTGGCGGCGCCGCTGGCGTGGGTGCTCAGCGACCTCTTGATCACCGGCGACCCGGTGTGGTCGCTGACGAACACCCGACACACCGCCGAAGTGCTGGACCGCGTGACCGGGATCGCGAACGTACCCGAGTACATACCGCGACGGATCGGCGAGATCCTCAGCCCGCCCGTGCTCGTGGGGGCGGCGCTGGGCGGGGTGCTGTCGCTGTGGCGGCTGCCCACGCGGGCGCGGCTGGGCGCGATCGTGGGAGTGGTGTCGGTGATCGTGTTCGCGGCGTTCGCCACGGTCGGGCTGCCGATCAACACGCGCTACGCGTTCCTGGCCGCGGCGATCCTGTGCGTGTTCTGCGGCGCCGGCGTGTTCGGCTGGACCCAGCTCGAGCGGGAGGACCCGCGGCGGCGCTGGTGGATGGCGGGTGGACTGATCGTGCTTGTCGGGCTGATCGCCTACATCCCGACCCAGTACCACTCGGCGCATCGCCAACTGGACAAACTGGCGGTGCAGCAGCGCATCGAAGGCGAACTCGTCGCGCTCGTGCGCGATCGCGCGATCGGCCTTCGGTGCGGGCCGGTCGAGGTACCAAACCACGCGCCGATCCCGCTGCTGTCGCTGTACTTGAAAACGAGCCCCGCGAACGTGATCAGCGCGCAGGTGCACCAGATCGAATACGGGACCTACGTCGACCCGGCGAGCCGGGAAGTCGAAGACGACTACGTGCTGGACCCGAAGGACCCGCACCTGGCGGTGAGCGTACCCCCGGGGTTCAGCGAGGGGGCGGCCAACCGCTCGTGGCTGATCTTTACGCGCTGCTCGTAGGCGTAGCCCGAGTCTGGCCAGCAGCCACGTCCCGTGCCACAAGGGCCGGCTTTGCCGGCCCGACGTCTGCGCCCACCACAGCCGGGGTACCCGCCCGCCGGGGGGCCTGACCCCTCCCGCGCGAAGCGGACCGTGCACCCCTCGTCGTGGCGATCGCATCCGGTTGCCTGATCGTCACCGCAGACTCCGGTCCGGGAGCCCCCGCTGCGCCTGCCGGTTATCGCTTAAGGCTGCTTCCTTCCGGACCTGACCTGGTTCGCGAGCCGGCACCGCGCGGGACCCGAACCATCGACGCCCGCGGCGGCGGGGCGACCGGGACGAAAGCCCCTCGAAGGGGAGTTCAGCCCCGCTAGAGC
The DNA here is from genome assembly GCA_963839965.1 of uncultured Solirubrobacterales bacterium. GTDB lineage: Bacteria > Actinomycetota > Thermoleophilia > Solirubrobacterales > Solirubrobacteraceae > Palsa-744. The sequence goes on along the minus strand of CAWIWX010000001.1, from coordinate 26,004 downwards.
GGATTGCGGATTCAGGGCGCCGCTACATCCCCGCCTAGCACGGTCCGCGACGGATCGTAGCGAGTTGGGTGAGCGGAGCGCCGGACCTCGGCCAGGCGGCATTGCCTGTCTCGTTGGACGTGCCGCGCGCGCGCGCACACACACGCGCGGCACGTCCCGAGAGAACATCTGCACACGATCGCCCCCCGGTGCGTTAGGCTCCCCGGGCGTGACCTACTTCAGAGATGCCTCCACACGCTTGCGCCGCCGCACCCGCCCCCGAGTCCACCCCCGTCTCAGCGTGGGACTCGCCGCGCTCGGCGCGACCGTCCTGATCGCCGGCTGCGGCTCCGGCGGGTCGAGCACGATCACCGTCGGCAACGAGAACAAGGCCGACGAAGCGCTGGCCAACGCGAGCGCGTCCACAACGAGCTCGACCAGCACGAGCCCCACCGCGACCGCGGCGGTGAAGACGCCGACGACCGGGGCGCTGTCCAAAGAACCGCACGTCACCCCGCCGAGCGGCCCGGCGCCGAGGAAGCTGGAAACCAAGGAAATCATCACCGGCACCGGCACCGAAGCGAAGTCCGGCGACGCGGTGACGGTCAACTACGTAGGCGTTCTGTACAAGACCGGCAAGGTGTTCGACGCATCCTGGAAACGCAATGAAACCTTCCCCTTTACGCTCGGCAAGGGCCAGGTCATCCCCGGCTGGGAACAGGGCGTGATCGGGATGAAGGTGGGAGGCCGCCGCGAGCTGATCATCCCGGCCTCGCTGGCCTACGGCGCCAAAGGCTCCCCCCCGACGATCCCGCCGAACGAACCGCTCGTGTTCGTCGTTGACCTGCTGAGCGCGTAGGCCGGTCCGCGACGTCTGTGCGGTGGGCGATCCGGGGGCCGGGCCTGCTCCTGCTGGTCGTCCCCGTCGCAGTGGCGCTGTCAGGCTGTGGCGGCTCGCACCGAAGCCCGGCCGAACTGAGGCTCGAGCGCGAAGACCTCGTCGCGGTGAGCAGGGCCCTCGAGCGGGTTCAGAGCCCGGTCGCCAACGAGCTGGCGGCGGCCAGGCGAGCCTGGCCGCTGGTCGTCAACGGCCTGCCGAGGGCCACCAACGCGCTGGTCGCCGCACGCGCGCCGATCTCCTCAGCGGCGGCGAGCGTGAGGAGGATCCGAACGCCGCCGCTGCTGAGCGAAGCCCAAGCGGTCTCGCTTACCGGGCCGGGCTCGCCGATCGCTGGCATGTTCAGGACCTACGCCGGCCTGACCACACGCGGATGGACGCTGATCGCCGCGGCGATCGAGGAGATCGAGCACGGCTCGCCGGCGAGTGCCCGGTTCGCGCGGGCGAATGTCGGGCTGTACATCGAGAGCGTGTATGACGGCCACTTCGACCTGGCTCAGATCGACAAGCGCCTGATGAGCGGCTACCGCGAACTCGGGGGGCAGGCCGAGTTCGGGGGCTCGTTGACGCAGGCGGAAGTGGACTCGCTGGGAGACACCTACTCCGAAGCAGCCGCCCGGCTGCAGCCGCACGTGGGGATTCGGTTCGGGTCATAGGGCATGGCTCATCGCATGGGCGCAAAGGGGAGGATCTCGTCGTGTCCCTTGGCGATCACTCCGCAGCTGGCCTCGGGCATCTCCCGCCAGGCGCCGGGCAGGTCGCCGATCGGCTCGGAGACGACGAGTCGCGCGTCGGATGAGACCTCCCGCAGGATCTGCCGTTCGGGGTAAAGCCGCCTGAGCGTGGGCACGTCGGCGGTGTAGAAGAGCGAGCGTGAGTCGCCGGCGCTCGAGTAGCGGAACGTCCACATGCGCTCGCCGTCGGTCGTCGCGATCGTGCCCTGGAACGGGTCGGCGACCCCTCGCCGGCCAGCGCACTCCTCGACGAGCCCGATCGCCCGCGCCACCGCGCTGGGGGGATCCTCGATGAGGCCGAGGGTGAGCGCCAGGAAGAACAGGACCTCGGAGTCGGCGCTGCCTTCGATCTGGGGGTACAGCGAGGGATCGACCGCAAGCACCAGGTCGCGCTTGAGCGAGGCGAACTCGGCGATAAAGCCGTTGTGCATCCACAACCAGCGCTCGTGGCGGAAGGGATGGCAGTTTGTCTGCTGCACGGCCGACCCGATCGCGGCGCGCACGTGCGCGAAGAAGTGCCCCGAGCTGACGTGGTCGGCAAGCTCGTGCAGGTTGCGATCGTTCCACGCCGGCTCGATGCTGCGGAAGATGCCGGGGGTGAGCGTGAGCGTCGTGCCGGGAGCCGTGGTCGTGCCCGGAGGCGGGGGAGGCGGGATCGGGTCATACCAGCCGATGCCGAACCCGTCGCCGTTGGTCGCCTCCGCCCCGAGCCGCGCGTGCAGGCTCTGGTCGATCAGGGAGTGCGCGGGGGCGTAGAGCGCCTCGGAGAGGAGGATCGGCGAGCCGGTATATGCGAGCCAGCGACACATCAGCCCTCCGGGAGCTTTGGGCCGGGCGAACCAGCGGTTCGCTACGCCGCCACCGCGACACCGGCCGGCACGTAGTGCTCGATCGTCACGTCGTCACGCTCAAGCGCGAAGCGCACGCCCCCCTCGGCGAGCCGGTGCGCCTCGGCGTAGGAGTCCGCCACCACAGTCCAGCGCGGCACGTCGGGCGACGTGGCGACCCACGTATCCTCGTCCTGGTGGTAGAGCACGCGCACGGTCATAACATCATCAGAGTAGCGCCAGGGCCTCCTCTTCGGGGAGGCCGACCTGGTTGCAGAGGATGTCCTTGACCGTGGACGGACGGATCGTCTGGTTGTCGTGGAAGGCGAAGCTGAGCGCCGGACGGCCGCAGCTTCGGCACCCCTGCGCAGCGTGGCGTGCTCGCCGCGAGCGCCGGAGCCGACCTGTTGCTCTGCTCAGCCACGCACGTCGAAGAAAACAGCCCGGCTGAGGGGATAGCTGTCCTGCATGGTGTCGCCTCGGCGCTCGCAACCGACCGGCTCAACCGAGCGAGTGCCGAACAGGCCGCTGAACGAGTGATCGCGCTGCGCTCCAGTCGATAGGCGGGGGCGGCCCGTCAGCAACAACTCCCGGCGTAGAGACTGCCCGTTGTCCTCTCGCGCGCCCTCGGTCACCGCCTCGCGCATCCCCTGAGTGCTGCCTTGCTGGCGCCGCCTCGCGTCCTGGGATCATTCGGTCCGTGCCCAAGGATCGGACTCGGCGCTATCGCCTCGCTCCAGACGTGCTCGTCGAGATCCAGCGCTCAAGCACTCATCCGGTCGAGTACGCGATCATGCTGCTTGTCGAGCGCGACGGGCAGTGGCACACGGTGCGCGTCTTCGACAATGCCCACGATTCGAACGAGCACCACGAGCACCACTACGTCGGCTCCGAGAAGCAGGAGCCGATCGTCACGCGTGGGTCCGTGAACGACGCGATGCACGCCGCCGAAGTCAAGCTCCGGGGAGGCTGGTTCGATATCGTGCGTAGCTGGGAGAACACCCGATGAACGCCGTCTATGACAAGACCTGGGACCTCTTTATGACCGCGTCGCTCAGCGACGACGACCTCGGCTACCCCGATGAGGTCGAGTTCGTCCCCGGGGACCAGGAGTGGGCCGACGACGTGCTCTGGCGTAACCTCACCGAAGGCCGTCCGACCGTCCTCGTCAGCGAGGACGCCGAGTTGCTGCTCTTCCCGCTGCGCCGCAGTTTGGTCGATCGGTTGCGTGGGCACGTCGCCGTGAACGTCGCTCACCGTACCCACGGGCACGTCGCGCCCTATGCGACCGCGAGCCGGCTGGGTCGCCATCCCGTGCGCCAGATGCGCGAGCTGGCACACGCGTAGCCGGCTCGCTTCCCAGCGAAGATCAGTAGATCCAACCGTCTGGTGGGGCGCCAGGCTTCCACGCCCGCGTGACACCGCCACCCTCTTGGCGAAGCTCCCGGCTGTAGTCGCCGAGTTGCGCGTGGAACGCCAGCTCGTGTCGCGGATCGTCTGCGGCAGTATCGATCCAGTCGCGCCAGACGACGAGTGCGCACAGGGTCTCGACGTGGGCTGTGTCGTCCCACCAGCCGTCCTTGAGATGTCCCAGCTCCCTTGGATAGCGCCCGTGAAGAGCGACGATCGAGCCCCACATCTGGGACCTCCACGTCGGATCGCCCATGAAGGGTTCGATCCACGGTGCACGCCGGTCAGGATCGTCGTTATACGTTGCCAGCAATTCTGAGGTCGGGACGGGATTCCGTCCAGCCGTGTCGAGGTTGGCGACCTGGTTGCAGACCATGTGGGCCGCCACGCGCGAGACAGGCTCTCCGTTGTCGAATTGATCCGCACCGAAGGCGACTCCCCCGCCGGCCGGCGGCTTGTCGATGCGGCGACACTCGCCACCGAGCTGGGCGTCGAGCGCTCGTGGGTCTACGCCCACCGTGACGAACTCGGCGCCATTCAGATTGGGACCGGCCCAAAGCCTCGCCTGCGCTTCGACCCGGCAACGGCCCGGCGCACATAGAGGCGCACGAACTGCTCGATGTTCCGTCCTTCAGCGATCCTTTCACGAATCACGCCCTGGTTGTCCCAAATGATCTTTGCCGTATGGCCACCATTTAGAATCCCGTCCAGCCCTTCGAGGACGTTTTCGCCCTCCGAGAACTTCAGGACATACTCGTTCTCCTTGCCCGCCACCTTCTCCACCTCGGCTGCACATGCGTAGACACCGAGATTCTTACCGAGGAAGGCATTATCAGCCCCGTCCTCGTTTCGTAGCGACTCTGCTACGTCACGGTAGACCTGCTTGTTGGTGTTCTGCTCCCGTGGGTTCGACCCCAGCGGAAGCTCCGGGAAGTCGAGAACGTTGACCGTGAACAAATGCTCGACGGCGTCCGGAAAGTTCGGATCGTGGATCCGACGGGCCTCGATAGCCGTTAGTGTTGCGCTCACCATCGTGATGCGCTCCTTCCTGTCGATCCCCAGTCTCTGGGGCCGTTTTCCAATTGGCGATCTCCGACCCGAAGGTCCTCTGGAGCCGCTCGCGCAGCGCTCTACCAGAGATAGGGGCAGCATTCTTTATCGCCTTAAAACCCCGATTGGGCAGCAACGGGCAGCAGCGTAAGCATGAGAGCTGCCGTCGAACCGGTCACGGACATCCAAAGCCCAATAGAATCAACCGTCCAGGGCGCGTAGCTCAGTGGGAGAGCGCTCGCTTCACACGCGAGAGGTCGCAGGTTCGAAACCCGCCGCGCCCATTACAGAATAGCCTGTAAACAGAGCAGTTTTACTCATCGCTGGCAAGGTCGTCCAGCTCTGTTGAGGGACTGAAATTGCTCACTGGCCCATTCACTGGCCCAAACTCCGGGTCGTCTGTGCGGGTGACCTGGTGCGTGAACGGGCACTCGGCGGGCTCATCGGCGAAGCGCATCAGCTCCCAGATCGCCTGGCGCTCCCGGTCGGTCAAGCGGCGGTTGCGGGTCTGCTGGTAGACCTGCAACGTGAACGCCGCCGAGGTGTGGCCGATCTGATCGGCGATCCAGTGCGGGTCGCGGCCAGCCTGCGCGGCGAGCATCGCCCAGGTGCGCCGCAGCGAATGCGGCGTTATCTTCGGCAACGACGGCAGGCCCTGCTCGGCGCGCCGCTCGTTCGCAAGACGAGCGCTGCGCGCGAGCACGCGATCACGGAAACGGTCGGGATCGCGTCGGCGTCCGTTCGCGGTGCCGAAGAAGTGGTCGGCCGGCTCCATCGGGAAGCCGTCGCGCAGGCGCTGCTCCCGGTGGCGAACGAGCTCGCCGCGATTCCACAACGTCATCTCGACCTCGCGGATGCCCTTGGGAGTCTTGGCGTCGGGGAGCTTGAATCGGGCTCGCGCGAGATCGACCTGCGAGCAGCGCATGTCGCACAGCTCGGAGATCCTGAAGCCGGACAGCCCGAGCGTGACCAGCGCGGCGCGGCGCCCCACCCGCCGGTCACGGCGAGCGGCGACAGTCGAGCTCGCCGGCGGCGTCGAGCAGTGCGAGCAGCTCGTCGACCTCCAGAAACGTCCGGTCGGGCTTGACCGACGGCAGGAAGCGGTCCTTGCGCTCGCCGACCTTCAGCGGGTTGTGCGCGATCGTAGCCGTAGTCCACGGCGCGCTGCATGATCTGACTGAGCAGGGCCAGCAGCCCGTTGATCGACGTGTTCGACAGCGGTCGCTTGCGGCGCTTGTAGGGCTTCCCCGGCTTGCGCTTGACGGTCTCGATCAGCGGCTTGCCGCGAGCCTCGGCTTCGCGGATCACCCGCGAGCGGTGCGCGAGCTCGTCGCGGAACCCGTCGACGCTCGCGACGTCGATCTCGAGCAGCTCCATGCGGCCGAAGTGCCCGATCAGATAGCCGAGCTTCCACTCGAGGTCGGCGATCGTGTTGTCGTCGAGACCGTGGTTCTTCTTCGTGTCCACGACCTTGCGGGCGAACGGCCCGAAGGGCTGGTGGCCGTCAGGCCGCGCGGCCTCCGTTCGCACAACCGATGTCCTCTTCTCCGGCGGCGCCCACGTGCCGCGCTCGACCTGCTGCAGGATCGACTCGAGCTCGATCTCGGCGCGGACGTCGTTCCAGCCCTGGGTGTTGGTGCCGAAGACCAGCCGGTGGCGACGTCCATACGCGTAGAGGCGTGCGCCGTAGGTGATCGTCTTGCCGTCCTTCCACGACCATTGCGTGACCTCGCCGGTGTTGGGGCGGGCCATCAGAGCCGCCGATCGAGTCTGTTTGTGCGGTGCGGATGCGTCGTACTTCCTCCCACGGTTGCCAGTCGCGCCTGCGGCACGCAGCATTCGGCGCTGCCTAAACATTACCGGCGGTTGGCGACAGCAGTGCGGCTCACTCGCCAAACGTCCTCAGCTCAGATTGCGCTGATCTACGCCCGCCAATCGTATATACGGAGCGGCCCGTCTTCGAGGCCTGTTGTCTGCATTTGGACACCCTCCTGCGATCCAACTTCGCGTGATCAGCACCCTTGGGTGCAACTGTGTGCCGCGCTGCGGAGCGCAGCGAAGCGGGGCGGCAGGAAGGCCTTCGAGGCGGGCTGACGGGTCGGCGCGCGACAGCAATGCAGAGCCGAGGCAGGCGCCAGGATGATGCTTGCAATCGATGGCTGAGCCAAGACGCTCGATCGACGAGGAAACGAGAGTTTGGCGACGCGTTGTCGTGCGACTCGAAGGCCGGGAACTCGATGAGCCATAGGCTGTGGTCCATGCCCACCAGCCAGCTCTACCTGAAGGACGGCGTTGACCCCAAGCGTGCAGCGGAAACCCTGCGCGAGCTGATAACCGGCGCACGCAACATCCCCGCTGCGGTGGCAGGGGGGCTGCCCCATCGCGCCCTGATGCTGCGAGACAAGTACCTCGACTGGGTCGAGAGCGCTGAGCTCCAGCTATCAAACCTGGCGATCCAGCCGGACACGCTGGCGATGTTACAGACAGAGCGCTACTGGCACATCCGCGAGATCGACGAGAGCACCGCGCGGCCGTGGCCTCTGGTCAGCGCCGAGATAGAAAGTCAGAGAGTGGCGCTTGAGCGCATGGAGCGCGATCTCGAGACGCGCGTCGAGCGCCTGTCCCAAGCCCCAGGCCATATCACAGTGCTCGACACCAACATGTGGCTGGAGTTCCTGCCGCCGGATCAAATCGATTGGACGGCAGCGATGAACCAGCCGTCCGTCCGCCTCGTCGTGCCCTTGCGCGTGATCGAGGAGCTCGACGCCAAGAAGTATGCGCGACGTACCGATCTCGCAGACCGGGCACGGCGCGCTCTTTCTCAGCTCGAGGGCATCGTGGGCGCTGACGGTCTACCCGGAGCAGTCCGTCCCAGCGTTACCGTCGAGGTTCTTGTCGACCCAGGCCCCCGGAGACGTCTTGCGGACGCCGACGAGGAGATCCTTGAGACATGCGAGAGCTTCCGACAGCTCACCGGCCGGGGAGTCTCCTTGGTCACCACCGATACGGCAATGCGATTGCGCGCGGGGGCTCGTTCTATCGCCGTCGCGAGGCTGCCCGAAAAGTACGAGCGACAGCGAGAGCCCGCCCCGCCGGTACCGTAGCTCGACGACGAATCGCCGCCATTCCGATCGCTCGGCGAAGGACAGACCCTCGTCTTCCTCAGGGACCAATTACCGTCGGTGCCGGCCAAACACGGCAGGGCTCGTGCTGGCCGGGTCGAAGAATGCTCAATAATGGCTGCCCAGGACGACGCACGCGAGCGGGAGATGCGGACGCTTTTCAACCTCGTGCGTCCGGAGGAGTACGGGCGCGCAGACGTTGACGCGGTCCTGGAGCTGAAGGGCCGGATGGTGCCAGCGGAACTGCGCGGCCGGCAGGTTCTGTTCGAGCTGAAGTCGGCGACCGGTGGCCGCCCCAACATCTCGACCGTCCGTGACTTCGGACTGCACTACCTGAAGAAGTGGCGTGACTTGCATTGGCTTTTCGGCGTGTACGGCCGCGACCAGCGGGGCGATCAAGTCCTGCAGTATTGCCTCTACGGATCGCCGGCCGCGATGAAGCCATGGTTCGATCGGATGGCGGCGTATATCGCGCCTGATGTTGCGCTGGTCGAGCATGTGCCCGCGCTGATCACCGATGACACACTCCGCTCGATCCTCGGCACCGCCCGCGAGTTCAGCCACGACGATGCCCGCCGACTGATGAAGAACCAGTACGACGCGCAGCAGTACGACGCGGCCGCCGACCTTCCCGACGGCGGCTATTCCCGAGCGGCGATGCTCGGCCTGCTGCGCGAGCGCTGCGAGTACGTGATTCGGCGCGGGTTGACCCTCAACAACCCGCACATCAGCGCCGCCTACTTCGCCGATTGGGAGCGGATCACCGATGACCATGCCGCCAGATTGCGCGAGCTGGTTCTCGATGCATTGAGAGGAAGTCGCACGGGCATCCAAGGCCGTCGCGGCGCCGTCCGCCCCCGCTCATAGGGTGGACAGCCAATGAGCGACCCAGTTGAGGACACCCTGTTCGACCACCAGGGCGGCACAGCCGCACCGTGGTATCGCGGTTGGACGATCTCTGACGAGAAGCGGGAGTTCTTCCGTGCGCGCTCCACACGCTCACGCGAGGCCAAGCTCCGTGCCCTTGAAGGCACCGAGGAGCCGCTGCATCCCGTCAACACCCCTACGCTCAACCCGGCCGATCTCATGCCTGCGGTACCGGCTCACGGCCTGGGCGCGCTCTCGCTGTTCTCCGGAGGTGGAGGATTGGATCTCGGCTTTGAGCGTGCAGGCTACGGCCACGTCGCCTCTTACGATACGCTTGAGGCTGCTGGCCTCACGCTGCGCGGCAATCGACCTGGCTGGCCGATCAAGGCCGGGACGGAGGGGGATGTGCGCGACGTCAACTGGCGTGAGTATCGAGATCAGGCGGATGTGATCCACGGTGGTCCGCCATGCCAGCCATTCTCGACTGCTGGCCGACAGCGCGGACAGCAGGACGAGCGAAACATGCTTCCGGAGTTCGTCCGCGCGGTGCGCGAGGTTCGACCGTTGGCCTTTATCGCCGAGAACGTCCCCGCTTTGGCAGGGCCGAAGTTCGCGCCCTATCTGGCAGAGGCATTCGTCGATCCGCTGTCGCGCTCCCATCACATCGTCCGCTTCCGGCTCAGTGCCCACGACTTCGGCGTGCCCCAAGTGCGCCATCGCATCTTCTTCGTCGGATTCCTCAAGAAGAAGGATGCCGCCCGCTTCGAATGCCCAGCACCGACGCATCGGGCCGATCACCTCGCGCGGGGACCGGCGGCAGCGATCGGGGCCACCGCGCTCACCCTGGGTGCACGGGCTGCACTCGGCCTTCCCGACACCGGCTTCGATGCGCTGGCTCCGACGCTGCGCAGCACGCTCACAGGCCCACGGCACACGACCTCGGTGCTAAGCAGCGCCTCGGCCCAGCGCATCTGGCGTGAGCTCGGCATCTGGCCGAACGGTGTTGCCGCGTCGCGCGAGGCCGCGCGCTGCTTCCCGGCGGAGAACGGACACTTCCGCCTCTCTGTGGCGGATTGCGCAGTCCTCCAGGGCTTCCCTGCATCGTGGTCCTTCCACGGCGCCGTATACATGGCGCTCGGGCAGATCGGCAACTCGGTCGCACCCCCAGTCGCCCACCGTGTCGGGCTCGCTGTGGCACGCGCGCTGGACGCCTACACGGGATAGTCTCCCGGGGATGGCGCCAGGCCGCCCGCCCGCCGAACTCGACCGTCGTTCACCACCCCCGAGCAGCTACGTGGCGCAGCGCACGATGGAGGCCAATCGCAGAACGGACACCGTGCCTGAGCTCGGGCTCAGATCGAGCCTGCACGCCCGAGGGTTGAGGTTCCGCAAGGACTTTCGCCTCACCGTCAACGGTCTGGCAGTGCGACCCGACATCGTCTTCACGCGGGCAAGGGTCGCTGTGTTCGTCGATGGCTGCTTCTGGCATCGCTGCCCACTGCACGCCCAAGCACCAAAGGCCAACGGCAAGTGGTGGCGCGAAAAGCTCGACCGCAACGTCGCCCGCGATCGTCGCAACGACGCCGCACTCACCGAGGCCGGGTGGACAGTCATCCGGGTGTGGGAACACGAGTCATCTGCTGACGCCGCCCAACTCATCGATTGCGTCGTCCGACAGCACGGCGGGAACATCAAGCTGGCTTGACACCAGGTCAGCACTCGGCGTGTTGATGGTGGACAGCAGTACGCGCAGAGCCGTGATCTTGACTCCGGAGCACCTGCCGTATGCCGTCACCCCAGCTACTCCGGGCGCTGCAGGCGTCCGCGAGCTGCAGCACAATAAGCCGCTGTAGGCCATTATAGTGATTTATTGTGCTAGCTTAGTTCCTAAATAGGTGGATAGCGACTTATGTAAGGAGATAGCGAATTGAATCTAAAGCTTGACGACCTCACTGGATACGATCCTGACGATCGCTACTTCGCCTCCCTCTACTCCCAGGGCACGCGGCGCGTCTTCTCACTCGATCTCTCCCTCGCGGGCATCGTGGCCACCCTGCCGCGGCCCGATCCAGATCATCCCGTGCCCGGAAACCGCAAGATCGACCCCAAACATGCACGGGACTTCGGCCTGTACGTGCGCGAGAAGAAGGACTGGGTCTGCCCAGCGGTCATCCTGCGGGCACACGAGGAAATCTTCAAGTTCGAGCGAGAGGCCGAGATCGGGGGCTCTGAGTTCGGCAGACTCAGCGTTCCTCGGATCGCACGCACCGATCTCCGAGTCCTCGATGGCCAGCATCGCATCCTTGGCCTGCACATCGCCTATGAGGACATCGCGGACGAGCTGGCAAAAGCACGACAGGAATTGCAGACAGCTCGGACAAGCAGCCCGGAGCAGGTCGCGCACTGGGAGAACGTCGTCAAGAACCTCTTGGTGCAGCGCGACCGCTTTGCGCGGGAGCGTATCTCGGTCCAGATCGTTCTGGAGGACGATGAGCGTGGCTACAAGCAGATGTTCGTCGACATCGCCGAGAACGCAAAGGGCATCACAAAGACGATCCAGGCCCGCTTCGACAGCAGGAAGGTTGTGAACCGCGCCTTGCTGAAGGTCATCCAGCATCCGCTGCTCAACGGTCGCGTCGAGGACCAGCTCGATCGTGTGAAGACGGACGAGCAGTTCCTGGCTGCCAAGCACGTGGCAGAGATCATCCGAGCTGTCGCCGTCGGCGTCGGGGGGCGCATCAGCCGCAAGAAGGAAGATCAGCTCGACGAGGATGAGCTCGTGGCTGCTACGGACCGCTTCTTCTCCATCCTCGCCGAGGCATTCCCGGAGCTACAGGCGATCGTCGACGGAGACCTGTTGCCGGGAGAGCTGCGCGGCGACGGACCGAACGGCAGTCTGCTCGGTTCCGCGACGATGCTGCGCGTTCTCGCGGGTGTCTACCACGAGCTCTCGAATCCTACGCCGCCCCGCGGCGAGCCCACGCCGAAGCCGTTCAGCGATGACGAGATCGTGATGTTCTTGGCCTCACTGCGTCCTCACATGGCAGCGCCTGTCGAGCCCGGTCTCTGGACCGAGACGGGGATCGTCGAGCCGGGCGCGCACGCGCCGAAGGCTCGTGGAGGAGACGTCAGGCGCTTGGCCGAGCGCATCGTGAGCTGGGCACGGACGAGCTTGCCGGTGCCGGTGAAGGCCAGGTGATCGCGTGCAAACGGCGGCCACCCATACCCGCTATAGCTGCGGGCCTTTGATGGTCAAGGCGATCACCGTTCTTCCTCGGAGTTCGGTGACACGCGGAGGACCGGTCGCGGAGCTCATCCGCGGCGGGCGCTGGGCACTGCCCGTCTGGCTTCTGCTTGCCGCCGCCGCAAGTCCCGACCGTGCCACAGTTGACATCCGTTGGTATCGGTGCTTTGCATCACGCTGCCTCGGTCTCGTGGACGAGGGCAGCGGGAGTTCTCTGCGGAGCACCGTCTCACGGATGCTGGCGCGGCTCACCAGGCTCAACCTGATCACAGTCGAGCAGAAATTGAACGGGGGCGTGGTCATCCAGTTGCTTGGGCTTGATGGCCGCGGCGGCAGCTATGCGATGCCGTGCAGATCGGAGAATGGGGTGATCCACGTGCCGACTGGCCCGCTCTTCTCGAATGAGTGGCACAGGATACTGAGTTCCGTAGAGATCGGCGGATTGCTCATCGCGCTCGCGGAGGAGAGCCGGCAGGTCAATAAGTTCGGCCTGCACCAGTGGGAGAAGACACGCGACGAAATTGCCAAGGACTACGGAATCGCCGCCAGCACGTGGAGCAAGGCAAAGGACGGCCTGCTCGCCGCTGGACTGCTGGAGTGGGGCTTGCCGCACCGATGCCCTGCCACTAGCCAGTGGACGGTGCCGAAGGATCGTTACACCGTTCATGTCGAGACTCTGCGAGATGTAGGAATTGTCCGCGTGGGCTGTACAGAGGAAGATCTGCAGATTGGTGCTGGCTGCCCGTCGCATGCGACACTCCACGGCCGGTGATCGCCGTGGGAGATGTGCTGCTTCTCCATGACGCCGACACAGGCGCCTCGAACAAGAATGTAATGCGTCCGTGCGTGGTTGTTGCAATCGCCTCGTCCGTAGTCGTGGTGGCTCCAAGATCGGCGTCGGTCAAGGGGCCTGTCGAAACGCCGGTGGGCGCCTCAACCGCCTTTACGAAGCCCGGGAGCTTCAGTGGATGGCGCTGTCGAGTTGGGCTGGCAGCTGCACTCGCGGCAGACAACCACCGACAGCTCACCGAGCCCTATCGAGGCGAAGTCTTGGTGCTCAGCCGGAGGCGGAAATGACGAGAGCCGAGTACCAGCGAGCGCGCTCGGCGGTGATCGCGGGCGGGGACCCGCCGGCATCGCTGCTGGATGACTGCCGAGATACGGTGAGGCTGCTGATCCACACCGCGGGGCTGCCAGCCTTCTACTCGCCGGTTGGTGTTTGGAGCGAGGAGGCGGTTGAAGAAATATTCGCTGACTGGGTGGCTGTGCGGCTGATCGGTCGTGGGCAGTTGCTGGCTATGCTGCAGCGATCTCCTGCGCTTCAGGTGTTCCGTAGGATGGCGGAGACATCCGTGCGCCAGCACCTAGTGGATCGGCTGACGCGATCGCAGTCGGCGAACCTGTACGAGCGGGTTGCAAAGCTCCTCCTGGACGAGCAGAAGTTCGCGGGGACGGGTTCCGGTCGCGGGCGGCTCTGGCGCCTCATGGGTGGTCCTGAGGAGCCGTTCGAGGGCGAAGACCAGCGGCTGCTTGGGGTGGCTTGGGCGCTGGGGCACTTCAAGGTGATCCGTTACGACATCGACGCGAAGAAGCTATCGCCGTTGCTTGAAGCCGAGGAGCTTGAGCGCTTCGTTACAGGCATGCTGCGGGCGGGCGCGATGACGACGGGGACAATCATGCGAGCAATGCAGATGCGCTTCTCGCTTGATGATCAATCGCTGTCAACTGAGTACGATCCCGAGGCACACGCAAGGGTTGGCGGCGATCCAGGCGCTGAGGTGGTGGTTTCGGATCTCGTCACGACCACGCTGGCTGAATTGACCGCGCGGCAAGCAAGAGTTCTCGTTGGGCTCGTGAACAAAGTTCCGGTGCGAGAGCTCGCTGCACAGGTGGGCTGCTCGACAGGAACGATCTCCCACGAGAAAGCGCAGATCGCCGATATCTTGGCTCGCCTCGGGACATACGCGCCAAAAGTTCTGAACCAAGTCGTCGATGCTCTGTTATTAGAGGAGGTATGACCTGTCCACCAGTCACGGAGCTATGCACTGTCGATGTATCGTCACGCTTTGAGGATCACTTGCGCGATTGCGCACGATGTCGAGCAATCGTGGCACGCGTCGGCGGTGGCGGGCGTGTCCCGGATGACGTGACGGAGCCTGAGCAAGCGAGAGCCGCTGGACCTCCACCAAAGCAAGGCGGAGTATGGACGTTCTGGGCGCCCTCCGTCGATGAGTATCTCGTCGGAGCCGTCCTCGATGCGGGCGAGAGCGACGTACTGATCGTGCCGCTGCTGGAGAACACCAGCTGGCCCGCAGACGCCGATGTTGCCTTTACGCAAGACATCCTCGGATATCCCGCGCTCGCCCCGGTTTGGGCCGGCGACCACATCCTCATCGAGCAGGCCGCCGAGCCAGTCGGGATGCTCTCCGAGGAGCGCCTTGCGCACCTGCTGGACGCATATGACGCATTCTTCGCGGGCGAGGCGCTTTCTGATCCGGCCGGGCCCCCAGTACGCGCCGATACAGACCCGCGCGTGAACGCTCACGCCGCCATAGCCGACGATCTGCGCCCGTTCTACACCCCGTGGTCGCTTCTGCATATCGCCGATGAGCTGGGTCCGGTGCTGAGAGATCGGCGCGATGAGATCGGGATCGGCCTGGGGACGTGGACAGAGCAGATCGATGTCGACCCGCGCGCTTGGGAGGCGTTTGAGGCCGCTGAGGCCGACCCCTACGAAAATGTTCCCGTGACTGCGCTCGCTAAGGCGGTCCGAAAGCTCGGGCTGCTCGCGAGTCGCCGCGTGCTCGACCTTGCCGGCGAGTCCGTTCGGGCACACCATCGCCCGGCAGCTGAGGCTACCCATCGCGCCAAGGCACGCCGGCGTAGTGGAATCGTGCCTCAACGGAGCGCGGACCCAGACGAGGCGAATGCGGCTGCGGAGCGGTACACCTCCGAGCTCGCGAAGGCGCTTGGGCTATGACCGTGATGGTCTGCCGAGCGTGCGGGCACCCGAACGTTCTGAGAAGCCGCTTCGAAGCCGAATGCACTGAGTGCGGGTCAGAGGATCTCGAGCCGGAGGACGCCTACGACCCGATCGAGCGGGAACTTCGCTGCGAGTACTGCGGATACAAGGTCAACACGACTACCAGGCCCGACGCCGAGTGGGCCGAGGACGAGCAAGCGCAGAGCACGCCCACCTCTGTGGACGACCCGTGCCCGATCTGCGGGAGGGCGCTGGTGCCGGCGAACGAGGCAAAGGACGTGCGCGACGAGCCCGAGTTCAAAGTGGCACAGGAGGCGGCCCGCAAGCTGCACCGCGAGCACACGATTCCAGGGCCTCCGTACGAGCTGGACGAGCTTGTTGCGGAGCTCGGCCTGGAGATCGTGTACGGGAGCTTTGGTCACGACGGGCTGCTTGTCGGCGAGCGCATCGAGGTCCCGAACAGCGCAAGCGCCGTTGTGCAGCGATTCGCGGTCGCGCACGAGATCGGCCACTACGTACTCCGGCACGAGGGCGAGCGCTCAAAGCTGGAGCCGGAGGCCAACGCCTTCGCCTCCGAGCTGCTGATCCCACGTGCCGACTTGGGCGCCACGATCGCGAAGACCCCGTCGGCGAAGGTGCTCAGGGAGCACTTCGGGGTCAGCCGCCAGGTGCTGGTGTACGCGCTCATGAGCGCGCGCGCGATCAACAAGGTCCGCCCCTAACCGGCGATCTGAACACCTGGGCCGATGCTCCGTTCAGGGTGAATGGAGCACGAGAGTGTGCCCAGAAAATTCAGACCAAAGGAGCCCCAGGTGGTGGATTCAGATCCCGAGCAGTCTCAGCAGCAGGTCGACCAGGACGAGGCCGAGCGCAAGCACGAGTGGAAGATCTATGTGAACACGAAGGAGACGGAGGTCAGCGAAAAGGTGCTGACGTTTGACAAAGTCGTGGGACTCGCGCAGCCGTTGCCATCCGGGCCGAACTACGAATACACGATCGACTACCGCAAGGCCGCCGGGAAGAAGGAGAAGGGCGAGCTCCTGCCTGGCGAATCGGTCGAGATCAAGGACGGGACCATCTTCGATGTCACACCGACGGATAAGTCTTAGCGACGATCTCGTACGGCTCCGCGAAGACGGGTACGAGGTGCGATGGATCGCAGACCACCTCGTGATCGAGCATGTGCCGTACGTCACTCCGGCGAAGGAGGTGGCGTACGGACGGCTGGTGAGCACGCTGGAGTTGAGCGGCGAGGTCACCGTGAAACCCTCGCAGCACGAAGTTTCTTTCGCCGGGGAGGCGCCGTGCGACTCGAGCGGGAAACCGCTGGCGTTGATCAACTCCAGCGGACGACGGGTGCTCGCCGACGGGCTGGAGGTCGATCACCTGTTCTCGCAAAAACCGACCGGAGGCTACACCGACTACCACCAGAAGATGACCACGTACGCGAGTCTCTTGAGCAGGCATGCGAGAGAACTCGATCCAGGCGTGACGGCGAAGACCTACCCCGTGTACGAGGATGACGAGGAGGATCCGCGCTTCGTGTACAGCGACACGGCTTCAACGCGAGTGCAGATCACGGCCTACTCTGAACGGCTGCGCGACTACAAGATCGCGATTGTCGGCCTCGGAGGGACGGGCTCCTACGTGCTTGACCTGGTGGCGAAGACGCACGTAAAGGAGATCCACCTCTGGGACGGGGATCGATTTGTCCAGCACAATGCTTTCCGAGGTCCCGGAGCGCCGAGCAAAGAACGCCTAGAGGAAGTGCCGCAGAAGGTCTACTACTGGGCCAGCCAGTACAGCCGAATGAAGCTCGGGGTCACGGTGCACGACTGCCGGGTGGACGAGGGGAATGTGGAGGAGCTGCGATGCATGGACTTCGTGTTCCTCTGCATCGACCACGGACCCTCGCGAAAGCTCATCGTGGAGAAGCTGGAAGAGTTCGGCGTGGCGTTCATCGACACCGGCCTGGGCGTGTATCACGGAGAGCAGGGCCTGGCCGGGCTCGTGCGCACGACGACGAGCACGCCGCAGTGCCGCGAAGCGAAGAAGCGGCTGCCGCTGGAGACGGCGGCGGCGGACGACTACGAACGGGCTATCCAGGTGGCAGATCTCAACGCGCTCAACGCGACGATGGCGGTGATCCGCTGGAAGAAGTGGACTGGGTTCTACGCCGCGATCGACGGGGACACCGAGCACGAGTCGACCTACGCGACCTTCGACAACGAACTGACGAACGAGGAGCAAGCGTGAGCACGAGCAGCGTCGAGCAGCTTGAGCACGAGTTCGTCGTGCAGCTACCGGACGAGCCGCGGGAGGGCGTCCTGTACATCTCGATGGAGTTCGGCACCGCACTCCACCTGTGCTGTTGCGGCTGCAGGGAGAAGGTGCTCACGCCGCTGCGGCCGAACCGCTGGAGGATGACCTTTGACGGCGAGAACATCTGGCTGTGCCCCTCGATTGGAAACTGGAACTTCGACTGCAAATCCCACTACTGGGTGCTTGGAAGTCGGGTGCGGTGGGCTGCACAAATGACCAAGGAAGAGATCGAAGCTGTCCGGGGACATGCGCGAGAGATGAGTGCTGCGTTCTATGGCGACGGGGCTGGCGGGCCAGGTGATGCCAAAGCCAAGCCAACGAGCGCTAGAAAGCGCGGGCGATGGGAGCGTGTCAAGCACTTCTTTTCACACTGAGACAACGTAGTTGGGCACAGTTCATCTTCCAACATCCAAACCACATGGGGCACAACGCACTATGGAAACCACGCGCTTGCGGAGTCGCGCCAAGCCGACGCCATCTTGCTGCGCCGCCTTGAGACGGGCCTCGAGCGCTGTGCGAAACGCCGCGGATGTGCGGTACTTCACGTCGCGTCCCCGATCGATAGTGCCGTCGAGCCGCGAGCGCCACTTGGCCGGCAGTTCCATCTCCAGCCGCTGGCGTGTCGTGAGGCCACGCCGAATGGCTTGACGGACGGCGAGGTCGGTCTGCTCCGTCCATCCACCACTGCGCAGCAGATCGGCAACGGTGCGCTCGACACCGGTCACCGGGGTGCCGAGCACAAGGCGTCGAGCCCGGCGGTCGATCAACCGGTCGGTGAAGTGGATGTGCACACCGGGTGGAGTGCGCAACCCTCGCTTGGCGCGTGGCAGGGTGATGTGGACCTCGTCGGCGATCACGTCCGTGAGATCGAGGAGCTCCAGCGCGCTCTCGTGGGAAACCACGCCGTCGGCACGCACGAGCGCAAGCCATCCGGCGATCACGTGACCGTGCGGTGGCGTTGGAAACCGTCGCATTCGATAGACGCCATGCCCGACGCGCTCCAGCGCGTCGCCCTCGGTGGCGTGGTAGGACAGCGTGGAGCGTGGAATGCCGCTGGCCACGGCCTGATGCGCGGCGAGGAACCCGCCCTGGGCCTCGGCGATCTCGTACAGCCGGTCCATCACCGAACTGTCACTGGAATCTACGGGTTCTCCGGATATATCCGTGACAATAGTACGGCTCCAGGAATGCCAGGATCCTTCGATGCGATGGGCAGTAATGGGCAGGTGTTTCAGCCCGCCCTCGTCGACCGCGACTTTCGGAATTTCGCATACTTCATGGAGCGCACGTCACCACACCGGTGACGCAGACTCCACGTATAAGTCGTCAAATCGCCCGTGAGAGCGAGGTCAAGCGCTGCGGGCGGCACGGAGACTCGACTACCTACCGGATCGTGAACGCTTCGAGGTCCCGGGGCTCCGGCGCGTGGTAGGCGTGGCGGCCTCGCCCGCGTGCGCTGTCGCGCGTGCGACTCACGGCACGGTCTCGAGGAGCGCCTGCAGCCGCTGATGCAGCGCCGGGAGCTTGATCTGAAGGCGCTCGGCCAGATCGGGGGCGCTGAACTCGCCCATGCGCTGCGCCTCGCGCAGCGCTTCCCGCAGCTGCCGGCTGCCGCCCAGGAGCTTGATCTGGTGGTTCTCGAGGTTCGCAAGCGCGAGCTTACGACGTTCCAGGACGAGCAGCAGGCTCTCCCTGACGTCCTCGTTGAGGCTGTCGACGACGATCAACTTGTTGGCGTCTGCACCGTGCAGAGATGCGTGGATGCTCGAAAGCAGCTTATCCAGGAACGGCGGCGAGGCGACCTCGACACCCGCGAAGCTGAGCACGAGTCCAGGCGTGTCGACTAGCGCGTCCTGCAGCTTGCGTCCGACCGCGCGCCCGAGCGCGCGGGTTGCGAGCACACCGCCGTGCTCGCTCAGCGCATATGCTCCTGACTTCAGTGACATGGCTGAATATATCCTACGGGCCTGGACGCCAAGGCAGTTGTTATGCTGCTATCCTGCGGAAATCTACTAGGAAGTCTTAGCGGATATTCGAAGTGCAGAAAAGAGGATGAAGATGGCCCGTGGAACCGCCGCGCATACCGCAGACCTCGAGGACTTTCCCTCGCCCGGCCGTACGGAGGCGCTCTACGCCCGCATCGTCAACGAGATCCGCGACAGCGGGTTGAGCACCGCCGACATCGCGCGGCTTGTCGGAGTCGCCGAACGCCAGGTTCGCAACTGGACCTCCGGCGGCAACACCCCGAGCGGGCGCAACCGCGACCGCCTGCTCGAGCTGCACTACGTGACGCAGGCCCTGCGCGATGTCTACACACGCGAGGGTGCCGAGATCTGGCTGCACGGCCGCAAACGCAGCCTCGCCGGCCGCCGTCCGGTCGACATGCTCACGGAGGGAGCCTATGAGGAGGTACTCGACGCCATTGAGCGCAAACGCGCGGGGGCCATGTGAGGCAGCGCGACCTGCTGGCCGCGATCTCCGGTCTCGACCCGATCCACCTGCAGGGCACATTCGAGCGGCACACCTCGCTGCGCCGGGATGAGCTGCAGCCCAGCGCCGCCGGCGGACGCTGGGGCGCGCGCCGCACCTACGAGGTTCTTTACCTCGGGCGCCCGCGCAGCAGCGTCGTGATCGAGGCATACCGTCACCTCGTTGACGACGAGCTTGACGACACAGCCGGAGCGCTGGCGGCCAACGTCCTGGAGCGGCGCATCGTGACCTGCGAGATCGATGTACCCAACATCCTCGACCTCCGCCCAGACCAAATCCGTCAAGCCATCTCCCTGACCGATGCACAGCTCCTCTCGGACGTCGGCGACTACGCCGCCTGCCAAGCCATCGGATCGGCCGCGCACCAGCTCGGGCTCGCTGGGCTCATCGCGCCGGCGGCGAGCGGGCAGGGAGAGACCCTCGCGCTGTTCTCCGCCAACCTCCCGGCCGAGCACCGGCCCAAGGTGACCAAGCGCGACATCTGGCGAGGTCTCCCACCCAACCCCCGGCGCCTGCGACTCGCCGACGAAGCCTGACGACTTCGTGCAGTCAAGAGCAAGAACCTGGCGACTGTTCGCCGAAACGTTTAGGCCAGTGGAGCCCTTCGCCGGCCCAAACCCAGCCGAATTGGACCCAAATCAGCCGGTTTCCGCAGTCCGGCCAGCGACCCAAACCACACGGATTTGCAGGGAAAACCGCCCCAACCCGCCCGACCGCAGTCCCGCTTCACACGCGAGAGGTCGCAGGTTCGAAACCCGCCGCGCCCATCACGAAACAGCCTGGAAACGGGCGGTTTTTTGGTTGGAGAGGGAGACATTTGATGGACTTCGTGAAGGGCGGGGAATGGGCCAGTGCCCAATAGTGCCCAATCAAACCTGCGTCGGGCCCCGGCCTGCGGGCCATGCTGGAGTCGTCAGCGCGGCGACCGCCGACTCGATACCCCATGTGCGGTCGGCGGTGGCAGCCGCTCTACGCAAGCGGGGCGCTTGGGGGTCAGGGCGTTTGATTCCTGATCCGGATGACGAGGCCGTCCGCGCCGGGATCGCCGAGGATGTGGGGCCAGTCGAGGTTGCGCTGCTTGACGATCTGGGCGAACTTCTGGATGCAAGCCTGGAAGGCAGGCCGGTGGACAGCTTGGGCGGTGAGGGCCGAGCGGCCGGACCCTCGGCTGGCCTCGAGGTCGGTGTGCAGCTTCCATGCCTGCTTGGCGTCGATGAGCTCGTGTCCGGCGGCGGCCAGGATCATCGTGAGGATTGAGCAGTGCGGGGCTTTGTAGTCCCGTGCGGCCTTTTGGCCGTTGGAGTCGTCGATGATGGCGGTCCATCCCTGGCTGGCGCACAGCACGACGACCTCCGCCTCGCCGCGGTCTTGCCCGGCCTGGCGACCGTAGCGGCGGTGGATGTTCGCGACGTCTTGCAGCGCTGATGGCTCGGTGATGGAGGCGGTCTGCAGCCACGATGCTTCGAGGATGGCTTGATTCTTGGGGTAGGTGTGGAGGTGGGCGCGGATCTCCTCCTCGATCACGACAGCCGGCGCGAAGGCGCTGGGAAACCAGGCGCCGAGCGTGTCGAGCTCTCCGATCGCGTTGAAGTGGATCAGGGCGGTGGTGTCAAAGCAGACCCAGGCGCTGCCGGTGGGCAGCGAGGTCATGGGGTGCGCAAGAGAGCATCGACGGCGTCCTCGTCCACCGGCAGCTCGCTGACGGGGTGTACGTCCCGCTCCTCTGCGAAGGCGAGCGCGTCGGGCAGGGTCATGTCGAGCAGCTCGGCGAGACGCTCGGGCGATACCACGTGGTCTTCATACAGGCGCAGCGCGGCGTTGATGTGCGAGCGCGGCAAATGCGCCGGCGCCTTGAAGATCGCCTCCTCATCCAGGCCGGCTCGTCGCAGACGCTCCTCGACCTTCGGGTTCTCGGCGAGCGCTGTCCGCTGCGCGTGAGTGATGACCCCAGCATTGAGCAGGCGCCAGGTGGTCGCGTCGTAGGACAGGCCAAAGACGCCCATGAGCTCAACGACGAGGTCTTGCGTGACCTGCTCGCCCCTGCGGTCGCCGACGACGCGGCGGACAGCCTGATCGGGCGCGAGGAGATATGCGGCGAAGGCGTTGGCCTCGATCTCCTGCGGGTCGCCCGCGCGGAAGATGTCCTGATCGGCGATCAAGAGTCGTTCAGTTTCGAAGCGGTGCATCTCGTGGTGCCCCAGCTCGTGTGCCGCGGTGAAGCGCTGGCGGCTCGCACGCGTGCTGGCGTTGACGGCAATGAACGGTTCGCCGTCTTCCCAGAGGTAGAGCCCGTCGCCCGCGTCGGGCCCGAACTCGTGCAGGGCGGTCGGGATCTCAAGACGCTCCAACAGCTGCCAGATATCGACCGGGCCAAATCCCAGCTCCTCGCGTAGACGGAGCGCTTGAGCGGCCTGTGTGCCGCGCACGTGCGCCGGTTGTTCGCTAACCATAGAGGCGGGATGCTTCGTCGCGGACGAATGCCAGATCGGCCTTCATCTTGCGCGCCCAATCGGCCATCTCGTGCATCGTCTCGCCATCGGCCTCGCGCGCGAGCGTCAGCGGCTCAGCGGCAGCGAAGAATCGATCCATCGGCACGTCCAGGGCACGTGCGATCCGACGCAGAATCAGGCTGTCGAGTCCACGCTGGCCGTTCTCGATCTTAGAAAGCACCGTGTCGTCGATGCCGACGATCTCGGCGAGCCGAGCCTGGGTATAGCCGGCTGCCTCCCGCTCATGCCTGATGCGCTGGCCGATCACTGTACGGTCGCTCATCATCATCTCCTTGGTCGTAAAGCAAACAATACCAGTCCGTCTTGCCGAATCGGCAAATCATCCCCCTCTGCTTGAGGCAGCACGCTTGGGGGTGCTCGCACGCTGACGAACCCGGCCCCGCTTCCCGGTCTTGCGCAACGGGCGCCCCTCGATGAGGGCACGCAGACGCTCACGCTCACCCGCCTCCTGGCGCATCGCCTTCGCGTAGATGCGCAACGTCAGTCGCGCATCGGTGTGACCGAGCTGCTCCATGACCTCGGGTGCGGAACAGCCCAACGCGAACAGCAGCGAGGCGAAGGTCCGCCGCAGGGAGTGGGGCGTCAGGCCGCCGGGCAGCGGCGAGGCTTCTCGCTGCTTCAGGAGCTCGTCGGCGCGCTTGCACGAGCGGTCGAGCACCCGCCGGCGGATGTTGCTCGGCGATTGTGGTCTCCCGCGCGCGGTCCCGAACACGAGATCGCCTGGTTCTGGCTGTGTCGTTGCCTTGAGCGCCGCGAGCTCGTCGTGCAGCGCCGGCAGAATACGGACCTCGCGGATGCCCGCGTCGGTCTTGGCCTGTCCGACGTGCAGGCGCCCGCCGGCGAGGTCCACGTCACACCAGCGCAGCGCGATCAGCTCGCCGATGCGCAGGCCCGCCAGGGTCAGGGTGCAGAGAATCGCCTGGCGGGGCGTCGGGCGATCCTCGCGCGCCTCGCGGTCGAGCTGACCGGCGGCCTTCAGCAGCGTCTCGATGTGGATCGCCTGGTCGATGTAGGTCCGCTGGGGCGCAGCGGCGCGCAGCTTGCGGCGACGGCGGTTGACGCTCATCGGGTTGCGCGCGATCAGCTCGCGCTCTTCCGCCACGTCGAGGATCTGCCCGAGCCGCGTGAGGGTCTTGTTGATCGAGGACGCCGACAGGCGCTGCTCACGTACCTTCTCCGTGCGGTAGCGATCCACCTCAGTGACCGTGACCTGGGAGAGCCGGTGATCTTTGAAGAACGGCAGCGGATGATGTGTGAGCTGCCAGCGATAGTCGAGCACCGTGTTCGGCCGCAGCGTCGGCTCGATCTCCGCCAGCCACTGCGATGCGAACACGTGAAAGGTCGGCTCGACCGTCGGCTCCGGCGGCGGCGTCACGGGCTGCGGCGGCTGCCAGATGCCGCGCCGCACATCCGCGAGGGCGTTCTGTAATTCAAGCTCAGCCTTAGCGCGTGTCCAGCCCTCCTCGCGGTATCCCAGCGTCACGTAGCGGCGAGTCCCGTACGCGCGGAACCGCAGCGCGAGCACGGCCCCGTGACCGGTCTGCCGTTCGACTACTTGCCCTGTTGCTTGGCGTGCCATCAGCGTGACCCTTAGTCTACAATCCGCGCCAGCGGCTGAAGATGCCTCGGCGGCGTGGTCCGTGTATAGGCAGGAGGGGCACTGTTGCGGACGGGTGTCGGCGGCGTGGTCGCCCTGGCCGTGGCCCGTTGGCCTTTGCCGGGGCTGGTTCGCTTCTGCGCTGGCGGTCGTGCAGAGCCTGTTTGGCGGTCTGAGGGTCGAAGCGTAGGCGTGGTCGTGGTCCGTCGCCGAGCTGGATCGCGCCGAGTGCCTCGGCGTGTTCATAGACCCATGCGCGGGTGAGCCCGAGATGCCGCGCGAGCTGCCCGGCGTCCATCAGGTCGTCTCGCACGACTGCGTCGTGACCGGCGGGCTGGGGCTCGTGGCGCATGAGCTGCA
Source organism: uncultured Solirubrobacterales bacterium (assembly GCA_963839965.1). Taxonomy (GTDB): domain Bacteria; phylum Actinomycetota; class Thermoleophilia; order Solirubrobacterales; family Solirubrobacteraceae; genus Palsa-744. Next base: position 1,611 of record CAWIWX010000001.1, on the reverse strand, counting down.
CGACGCGCTGGGCGATGCGCTCGATCGTCTCGGGGGCGATCTCGGCGGCGGCGTGACGCGCCCGCGCGAACCGTCCACGGCCCGCCATCGGCGACGGGGGAGGGTCTGTCCTGTGGGGGTTTGGTGTGATCGTGAGCGTTCGCATCTTGGCCTCCATGATTTTGTGTTTGTCGTCGTCGGGGACGGCAGGGTTTTCCCTGCCGTCCTGAGTGCCCGGCAGCACGCCTGGCAGGTTCTGTCAAGTCCAGGCCGGCAGGCCCCGCCGTAGGCGGCCCGAAGGGTGGACTTGACATGGTTCTGACAGGCGTGCCACTTGCGCCGCTTCGCATGGTCCCGCGGGCGGGTCCGTGCGAAGTACTTCGCCTCCGCTGGTTGACAGAGAGCGGTCTTTCATGCGGGTAGCGATCCTGGTTGTGATGGTCCCGGCAACGGTCCGCTCCTCGCGGTACTGGATGGCTGGCCGCCGAGCATGGCGTTTCTGAGCTTGTCGATGCGTAGCTCTGTCGGGGGGTGGGTGTGTTCGGTGAGCCAGACGAAGGGGACGGGGTGGTCGTGCATGAGGGCGTGGACCTCCAAGAAGTCCGCGAGATCCTCACCCTCGCCGAGACCGGCCGCGAACCGGTCGGCGGTGTACTCGCGTTCGCGCCAGTGCGAACCCCAGAACGGCGCGGTCGCGCGCAATCCCAGACCGCCTTTGGCGAACACGATCGTCCTGCGCAACACCCACAGCAGTGAGCCCAGGATCGTGACCGTCAGCAGCGCCCGATCGTCAGAGAGGATCAGCGCGTGGCGCTTGACCGGCTGGCGCTCGGCGGGCTTCGGGGGCGCGTGAATGACCAGGCGGTTCAGCGCGGCGGTGAGCCTGCCGTCGGTGCTCGCGAGATGTCCCAGCTCGTGCGCGAGTACGGCAGGCAGATGATCGCTTTCCAGCAGGCCGCGGGAGAGCATCAGCGTGTTGCCACACACCGCGGCATCCGGCTGGGGATCGTCGAGCACGAACCAGCCCGACGGTTCACGCAGCGCCATCAGCGTGCGATGGCGCAAGAGATCGAGCGCGTCGTGATAGGCGGTGCGCTCGCGCTCGGAGGGTTCGCGTCCGCCGAGGTTCTGCCGCCACCACCACCCGCCCCCGAACGGCGTGATCAGCGCGAGGACCGACCACGCGGTCGGGATCAGCGCCAGCTGCGCCAGACCGCTCGCGCCGGCGACCGAATGGTGGAGCACGAGCAACACGAGCGCCGCGCCGGCGAGCGCCAGTAGCCAGCGCGCGAAGATCACAGGCGCTTCGAGCAATACGGTCGCGGCGTAGAGCGCGAGCACGGGAAGGGAGGACAGCCAGCGGTTCAAACGAGAGCTCATGACGAGATCGTCTCCTTGTGTTGGGGGTTCAGAACGGGAGGGTCCCTACCCCCTTCTCCGACGAACCACCCGAAACGGGACAGTCTGCCCGCAAGTTTTTTTCGCCGACTCCCTCGGCCGGTGGGGCGGCGCCCGTGTTCTCGGAGTCTGCCGGGACGTCCGGCCCCGCCAATTCCGGCAGCGGCGCGCGCAGATCGGGCGCGCGCAGCACCTGCGCACGCATCGCGCGGCCGCGGCTGATGATGTACGCCG